>JAJCXN010000060.1 GCA_029263415.1 Acidobacteriota bacterium | reverse complement strand
GCTGAGCGGAGGCGTCTACCGACTGGGAATGGACGACGTCTGGGCGTGGTCATCAAGTGGTCTCACCAGCGGCTTTGTTGTGGACGTTACGTTCGATGCACTCGCTGCGGGCGTGGTGTATGCGGGAACTGGATCAGCGGGCTTGTTCAAGAGCTCCGATAGCGGTCTCACTTGGACAGCACGCAACAACGGGTTAACCAGCACCTTCGTCCAGGCGATCGCGTCTCATCCGAGCACCGCTGGAACGGTGTTCGCTGGTACACCGAGCGCAGGTGTTTTTCGTTCCCTGAACAGCGGCGCCAGCTGGACGCAGGTCAACAGCGGCTTGCTGGCCAGCTCGGTCAACGCGTTGCACTTCGATAGCAGCGCAGCGACGCTGTTCGCGGGCACCGAGTCTGGAGTTGTTTCATCAACCAACAACGGTGCCTTCTGGAGCGTGTCGGGTAGCGGCCTATCGACGTTCGTGCGTAGCTTGACGGTCTCTTCGAGTGCCCGAGGTGCCACCGACACAGTGATGGCTGGCCTCGCCGGACGCGGAGTCGCCAAGCGCGCGCTCCCGCAATCCGTTTGGCAGATCGCCAACCAGGGCCTGCTGGCCACCTCAGTTCGTGCGCTCGCCACCGCCTCTGACACCAACGCTCATCTGTTCGCTGGCACCAACGGTGCGGGCGTGTTTGTCGCCGATATCGATGGTTCCTGGCAGAGCGCGAGTCTGGGGCTCGGCAGCCTCTTGGTCAGCGACGTACTGGTGGACGACTCAGCAGCGCAATTGGTGTACGCCGCCACCAGCGGCGAGGGCGTGTGGCGCTCCAGCAACGATGGAGCCAGCTGGCAGCTTCGCAGCAACGGCCTGCCTGATTTGGTCCGAGTGCTTGCCTCGCCTGCGGGGCTGCCGGATCGGCTCCATGCCGGCACCAACGCGGGCATCTACCGGACCACCGATGCTGGCGGCAGTTGGTCTGCAACAGGCCTCGCGGCTGAGGATGTGCGCGCCGTGGCCATTCACCCTTCCAACCCCGCGATCGTCTTTGCTGGCACCTTTGCGTCGGGTGTCTTCAAAAGCGTCAACAGTGGCACCAGTTGGACGCCGGCGAGCACTGGTCTAGCGTCGAACTTTGTTTGGTCACTCGTGTTCGATCCAGCGGCTCCTGAAACCCTCTATGCCGGCACCGACAGCGGCGGCGTCTTTCGCACCATCAATAGCGGCGACAGTTGGACGCCACAAGGCCTCACAGAGCACCCGGTGACGACCGTGAAAATGGCCGCAGGCGATCTACTCGCAGGGACCTTGGGTGGCGGCGTCTGGCGCTCCCGCGACGGCGGCCTGCAGTGGAATCCCATCAACGATGGGCTCAGTGCCCTCTCGGTCTACGATCTCGAGCACGACAACGACCACTCCAGCGGACCGCTGTGGCATGCAGCCACCTTCGGCGGCGGTATTTTCGAGGCCGAGGTTTTCACCGAGCTGATCTTCGCTGATGGCTTCGAATCCGGCGATACCGTGGCTTGGTGACGACCCTCGGGTGATCCTTTGCCGTCGTTCAGCTTTGAGGCGACGCAACCGGCCATGACTCTCAGGGGTTCGGCGAGCGATCTTGGTGCAAGGACCACTGCGCTGCGCGCTGATATCGTGACCGATCAATTCTGCTCGCTATGGAGATCGCCTGATGACTGTTCATGCCCCCAATCAGTGCCGGGACCGGCAACAAAAAACTCGGTGCCACTTTGCCCGACGTGTCGGTTCACTTCTCACCGGCTCTCTCCTTCTAGGCGCACTCCTCAGCCCAGCCTGGTCCGCTACCCTCGAGGTAGTCGCTAGCCAGCCCGAGACGCTACCCGGCGAGATGGTCGACATCTCCATTGAGATCGCGGGACTTGGCGACTTCGCTGCGCCCTCGCTAGGCACCTTCGATTTGATGCTCACCTACGATCCTGCGATCTTTGACCTGGAACCAGGCACGGCTGCGGTTGATCTCTTCTTGGGTGACGAGATGTTCGGCGAGGCGATTGTCACGATCAGTCCTGGAGCAGGCACGATCGAGATTCTGGAGCTCTCGTTGCTCGCGATTGCTGATTTGACCGCGCTACAACCCGCAAGCTTTCCTCTTTTTAGTGCGACCTTCACTTCCGTTGGGACTGGAGACGGGACCTTCGACCTGGTGGTCAGCCAACTGGGCGATAAGGGCGGCGCGCCGATTCCAGTGAACGGCGTGACACCGGTGGTGGTCTCAGCAGGCACCATCCTCTCTATTCCGACTCTTGGCACCTGGGCACTCGGGCTCTTGACGCTGTTGCTACTGAGTATCGGCGTGGTCCGGATCGGGAGGCTCAGCTGATGTTGCGCTCCGTCAGCACCTCCTCCACCGCTCGCTTGTCTCGCTTCGCTTCGTTCTTCGCTGTCGGAGCACTACTGCTGGCCGCAAACGCCGCCTTCGCCGGCATCCCTGGCGATATTGACGGCGATACCGATATCGACGTTGATGACATCTCGATCATTCTGGCGTCGCGCAACCTGCCCGCCGGCCCGGGCGATCCCTTGGACCTTGATAGCGATGGCGTTGTCACTGTGCTCGATGCACGGATTGCGGTAACGCTGTGCACTCGTGCCCTCTGCACTGCGGGCAACAATCCTCCGACCATCACCGCGCCTGCCGATCAGACCATCAACGAGGACATGAGCACCGGTGCGTTGATGGTGGCCGTCAGCGATCCTGATATCGGTGTTGATCCCAACACGCTGTTTTTGACCGCCTCCTCGAGCGACCAGGCGTTGATCCCAGACGCCAACTTGACGTTGGGTGGGGCTGGCACCGCGCGCACCATTGATGTGGCGCCAGTTGCTGATGGCAATGGTGGCCCGGTGACGATCACGTTAGTCATTGATGATGGCGTTGATACCGCGATGACCTCCTTCACCGTGACGGTGACCCCGGTGAACGATGCGCCGACTCTAGATGCGATCGCAGATCCAGCCGCGATCCTCGAAGAATCAGGTCAACAGACCGTCAACTTCGCAGGGATCACCTCAGGGGCTGCCAACGAAACGCAAGGCTTCACAGTGACCGCTACCAGTGACAACGCTGGCCTGATTCCTGATCCGACCGTGACCTATACCTCAGCAGATGCGACCGGCTCGCTTGCGTATACCCCCGTGGCTAATGAATCAGGCACCGCTGTGATCACGGTCACGGTGATGGATGATGGCGGTGTTGCCGATGGCGGCGTGGATGCGTTCTCGCAGATGTTCACCGTCACGGTGACCGATGTGAACGACGCTCCAACTCTAGATGCGATCGCTGATCCCGCTGCGATCCTCGAAGATGCCGTGCAACAGATGGTGAACCTCACCGGCATCGGACCAGGCGGATCTGGCGAAATGCAGGTCTTGACGGTGACCGCTACCAGTGACAACACCGGGCTGATCCCTGACCCCACGGTCACCTACACCTCTGCGAATGCCACTGGCTCGATCGCCTACACACCGGTGGCTGATCAATCGGGCACCGCTGTGATCACGGTCACGGTGATGGATGATGGCGGTACTGCCGATGGCGGCATGAACACGGTCTCGCAGATGTTCACGGTTACGGTGACCGATGTGAACGATGCGCCGACTTTGGATGCGATCGCAGATCCCGCAGCCATCCTTGAAGAATCAGGTCAACAGACCGTCAACTTCGCCGGCGTCGGTGCCGGGGCTGCCAATGAAACTCAAGTCTTGACGGTGACCGCTACCAGCGACAACACCGGCTTGATCCCTAACCCCGTGGTGACCTACACCTCAGCAAATGCGACCGGCTCAATCGCGTATACGCCGGTGCCGAACCAGTCAGGGACTGCTGTGATCACGGTGACGGTGATGGACGACGGCGGCACTGCCGATGGCGGTATGGATATGTTCTCGCGGATGTTCACCGTCACGGTGACCGATGTGAACGATGCGCCGACTCTCAATGCGATCATGGATCCCGCGGCGATTCTCGAAGACGCCATGCAGCAGAGTCTGAACCTCACCGGAATCGGCCCAGGCGGATCTGGTGAAGTGCAGGTGCTCAGCGTCACGGCGACCAGTAGCGACACGGGTCTGATACCTGACCCAACAGTGACCTACACCTCTGCGAATGCCACCGGCTCGATCGCCTACACACCGGTGGCGAATCAATCTGGCACTGCGGTCATCACGGTGACGGTGATGGACGACGGCGGCACTGCCGATGGCGGCATGAACACGGTCTCGCAAATGTTCACCGTTGCCGTGACAGCGGTTGATGATCCACCAATGGCGGTCTTGGATACTGCGACGGTGCTCGAAGACGCGATGCCCACCGCGATCCTTGTCTTTGTCAACGATACCGATATCGACGGTGGGCCCATCTCCATTGCAATGGTGACCCAGCCGCCGAATGGCGATGTGCAGATCACCAGTGGAGGCATGGGCTTGACGTACGAACCCGACGCCAATTTCTGTAACGCCCCTTCGGGTACGAGCACCGATGACTTCACCTATACGCTGAGTCCGGGCGGTACCTCAGCGACGGTGGAAATGACGGTGACCTGCGTCAATGATGCGCCAGCACTGGATCTTGACTCGACCGACGCGACGGTAGGGGGCAATGACTTTCTGACTGCGGCGACCGGCGGCGGTGGCGCGGTTCTGTTGCAGGACGCGACTAACGAGACCTTGACAGACGTGGATGACGTCAACGTTGAGCTGGTCACAATTACGCTGACAAACGTGCTGGATGCGGGCCAAGAGACGATCGCGGTGGCGCCGGCGACGGTGGCTCCGACGAATCCGAACATCGTTGCGACCCCAGGGCCGGGGACTCTGACGCTCACCGGCAGCGACACGCTCGCGAACTATCTTTTGGCTCTCAACACCATCACCTATGCGAACGCGTTGGCGGTGCCAGACACCACCGACCGAGTGGTGACGTTTGTGGTCAATGACGGTGATGACAACAGTCTGACTGCCACTGCAACGGTGGTGGTGACGCCAGCGAATGATCCTCCGGTGATCACGGGTGGGGCGACGGCTGCGGTGATGGCGGCTGAGAATCAGACTGCAGTGACCGACGTGGACACAACAGACGACAACGATAGTGACGGTTCGGGCCTGACCTACTCGTTGACCGGTGGGGCCGACATGACCCACTTCTCGATTGTCGGAGCCACGGGTGTCTTGACGTTCAATGCCGCGAAGAACTTCGAGCTTCCTGATGACTCGAACATGGATGGCATGTATGTCGTGGAAGTAACAGTCACCGATTCAGGGCCAGGGACTCCGCTGACGGATGTTCAGACGATTACGGTCACGCTGACGAACGTCAATGAGGCGCCGATAGCCGATAACGAGACCTATGCCTCGACCGGCAATGTTGGTCTCGCGGTGACCACAAGCATGGCTGGCGTTCTGAACGGCGACAGCGATCCGGATGCAGGCGCAATGCTCAACGTGACAGTGCCCGCACCAGGAGTGCCTACGATGACGGCGATGGGCGGCACGGTCACGATGGCGGCAAGCGGCACGTTCAGCTACTCCCCTCCACCCGGAGTGGATGGGGTTGGAGCCGATTCGTTCATGTACACGGTGTCCGACGGTGCGTTGACCGACACCGGCATGGTTGCCTTCAACATCACAGGCATGATCTGGTTCATCGATGGCTCAGGCGGTGCCGGCAATGGAACGCTGACGTCACCGTTCAATACTCTTGGGCAGCACAACAGCAACGGACTCGACGCCAACGGAGAGTGCATCTTCCTTGAGGCGGGTTCGTATGGTGGCGGAATCGTTCTGCAGACCGGCCAGACCCTTGTAGGGAAAGGGGCACTCCAGACGATCCCGGTGGCCTGCGGCGTCACTCCGCCTGTTCACAGTCTGATGCTGCCAGGCACGTCCGGTACGAGGCCAACGATCAGTAACAGTGGCGGTGACGGCATCAGGCTAGCATCTGGAAACACCGTCCGTGGGGTGAACGTGGGCAACTCGTCTGCTGCGGGGTTTGGGATTGATGACAATGGTTCGGTGGGTACTCTGTTATTGGCCGATGTTGGTGTCACCAATACCGTAGGTGGCGGGATCCGTACCGATAGTGGCGGCACGATCACTGCTACAGGCACGAACACAATCAGCACAACAACAGGGACCGCGCTTAACGTGACCGGCACCACGATTGGGGCTGGGGGGATTACATTCCAAAGCATCTCGGCTGGCGCCATGGCTGTCGGTCCGGCCAACGGCATCGTGTTGAACAACACGGGAACGAGTGGCGGGTTGACCGTGACCGGTGATGGCACGACCACTAGAAACAACTCAGGTGGCACGATTCAGAACACCACCTCCAGTGCGCTTCTGCTCACAAACACGTCGAATGTCGACGTCAATCACCTGAACATTGACGACGCTGGAATCCACGCCGTCGACGGTACCTTGGTGAGTGGCTTCAGTTTTCGGCATGCCACCGTCTCAGGTGTCGGTCCTGCAGCCGTCGACGACCACAACGCCTTCAACTTCATTACCGGTGCAACCAGCGTCTCCGGGACAGTATTGGTCGACAACGTCGCGTTCACCAGTTTTGAGGATACGGGGATCGACATCCTCAACAGCAGTGGCACGGTCAATGTCACGGTTTCCGGTTCGACTTTCGAAATCAACCACACAACGTTCGGTAACGAAGCCATCGCCGTGGACTCCACGGGTACAGCTCTCTTTAGCCTGAACGTGACTGGAAACACGTTCACCAACTTGCAGGGTGATGCCGTAGGCGCTCGAGTCGGTGGTTCCGGTGGCACCCACGACATCAACTTTCTCGGCAACAACTCGACTAATAGCCTGAACATCGGGGGCGGCGATTTCTTGATCCAGATGATCAATGGTGCTGACATCACCTTCGATATTCAAGGAAACACGGTTGACCACGCTTCGATGACGTTGTCTGGCGACCCGATTCAGATCGTCGGTGACGGCAACGCGGAAGGCCGAATCGGTGGCCCCAACATGGCTGACGGCAACACCGTGTCGGGCTACGGCGGAGATGGGATCAGGCTCGACATGGGTGGCTCGGGGGCGCCGGACGGGAACATAACCTGGACCGTTCTCGTTCAGAACAACACGATCGGCGTCAGCGGTAGTCCTAGCGACAGCCATAGTGCCCTTGCGGACGACGCGATTGAACTTTTCTCCCGCGATCACGATGGCACTCTGAACCTGACGATCGAAGACAACATCGTGCACAACACCATCAACAGGGGCATCAGTCTCTTCACCGACGAAGACATAGCGTCGAGCGCTGGGCCGACCAACAACTTGCGGATCGTGTCCAACAGCTTCACCGGAGTTGGAACCGAGGAGATTCGGATCAAAACGCAGGACGAGGCCGACGCCTGCGCTCACATAGCGAGCCACACAGTGCCAGGCAGTGGGACCATCCTCCTAGACGAAGACACTTCCCCTGCCAGCTCAACCGTACTGCAGATCACCCAAGCCAGCTTGGGAGCGTTGTCGACCGCCAACTCGAGTTGGACGGTCAGCGAGCCCGACGGCTCGGTGTCGTTTGGCGGCGGTTGCATGAATCCGACTTTGCCGATGAACCCCTAGCCGTGCTTGGCGCCGTAACTAAGAAACTCTCAGATAGAGCTGAAAGACAGTCTCGGTCTCGAGCTGTCGAAAGAGAAGACGCTGATCACTCCGGTGACTCGGCCTCTTCGCTTCTTGGGACACTACGTGCGCTACCAATACCATCCTCGTTATGGCTGGCTGGGCAACGCGGTGATTCC
>JAJCXN010000059.1 GCA_029263415.1 Acidobacteriota bacterium | reverse complement strand
CGTAGCCGCCACCGCTATGGCCAGCGCTCGAGGAACTGTCAGGAAGAAGGAGGAGAAGCAGGAGCTACCGCGTCAGCGGTTTCGTTCAACTACTTACTCACTTGCAGGATAACGAACACTCCCGTTCTCGATCACTGCGCTTTTTCCGCAGCGATTACTTTCTCGACCCCGACCACAAACCGCGCGTCCACCCTTTGGCAGTGTGGGTTTATCGCGTTCTTCGGTATCTTGCCATACCGCACTACACTGCGTGAATCGCAGCGTAGTGTGAGGAGGAAGATCACGCAGTCTTTTCGTTTTCATTATTCGTCGACCACGGCCCGCTACTGATCTTGTGGCACGATCGCATTGGCCGTATCGAAACTCAAGGTTGCCGACAAGGTCCTGCTCGGTGCGCAGGGTCAGGAGCGCTGGTCGCTGAGTTCTCACAACCATCTGGCCTTCAGAAAGCTGAATGACAAGGCATAAGTCCGAGCAGTTTGCTGTTGTTGCGATCCTGCTTGCGATCTTGATCGCAGGTTTCCTACGGGCCAGGAGTGAGGCGACCCTCTGGATCGACGAGACCTACACTCTGCAGGTGGTCCAGCTGTCGATTTCGCAGATCGTCGACATCGCGAGGGCGGACTTTCATCCCCCCACGTACTATCTGTTGCTCAAGGCGTGGCTATCGCTGGGAAGCTTGATCGGTCTAGAGTCAAGCTTGCTTTGGGCTCGGTGTCTCAACCTGCTGTTTTGGGTTCTTGCAGTAGCCACTACAGCCTGGTTCGGTAGACGGCTTGTTGGGGCGCCAAGTAGCTTCATCCTGGCACTGGCAGTGGCGTCCTCGGCTAGCTTCGCAAGCATGACGCAAGACCTCCGCTCGTACGGTCCGGTTGCAGCCTGCTTCATCATGGCCACCATCGCTCTGCTCGTCTACCGGGAGAGTGAAGGAAGAAACCTGAGCAGCGTGATGCTGCTCGCCACCGCTGCCAGCGCGTCAGTCTGGCTTCACAACTTCTCGTGGATCTTCGTCGGTCTTCTGTTCCCGGTGGCGGCCGTTCTTGATTGGCGGCTTCGCAGCACGAGGCGCCCCCTGGCATCTGGAGCATTGGCAGTGGCCTGCCTTGTGGGCTCACCTTGCCTGACCCGCCTGCTGTCTCAAACGAGCCAACTTGCGGGAGCCGACACATCATGGATGATGCCTGCGAACCTAGCCAACTTGTTGAACTCGCTCTGGTTCTGGCAGGTCTCCTCGAGGCTCGGTTCCCCGTGGCTTAAGGCAAATGCGCTCAGCGCGATGAGCAGCTTGGCTTTACTTTGCCTAGTGGGGTTTCTTGGAATTCGCAGCTGGAAGAGGTCCCCGCCGCGCTCGACCGCTCTCATGTTGATCGGCGCCTCGCTGCTACTCATAGTGGCGACCTGGGGCCTAGCGCGATTCGAGATAGCGCCGGTGTTTCAGGGCACCAGGTACCAGCTCCTCGTCGGCCCCGTTCTGGTGCTATGCCTGGCAGTACTTGCTCTCAATTCTGAGCGGCCGACCCTAGGCAGAATGACGATCTGGGTTGCTGTCTTGACCGGTTTCCTCGGCCAAGCCACGCTTTTCAGCAGGGAAGTTGCGCTAGAGCCACGAACGTCTAGCCTCGTCGATCAGCTGGAATCGCAGACCATGAACGAACCGATTTTCGCGATACCGCGATCCCTCGTCGCGTACCACCGATCGCTATCGTTCGAACTCGGGCATCGAATCCGGCCCGTTGGAGAAATCTGTGAGTCGGGCACGGGTTGGTTGCTGACGCTCAGTTCCTGGCACAACCTCTACACGGGGCCCGAGCGCGTGGCTCTCGCAATGTTGGCGCGCGGGGATGTTCGCAGCCTCAGCGAAACGACCGCTCCGCCTAGCCTTGAGTACTACAGCCTGCAACAAGTCGAACTCGCCGTGGGCGGGGAGCGCTGCAAGAGCACTTTCTCGGCATCGAGGCCGGAGGGCAACACAGGCGGTTGGGCATACCCTGCGAACCAGGTTGGCCGCGGGTGGTCCTATCTAGAGATCAACGACGCTGGTACGCCGTACCAATGGACATCCGGGCCCTCAGCGCGGCTCGTGTTCGAGACCACGGTGGGGCCCGGCTCATATCTTCTAGTCGTCCAGGGCTACGCACTAGAGGGTCACCAGACGGAGCTGGCCATCGACGTCGGCGACGATGCTCTTCTCGAACACCTATCAGGGGGCTTCTCCATCGAACGGAGAGTGCAGCTGAAGCGTCCGACGGCAGAAATGATCCTGCGCTCGCGAGTCCGCGAAGTGAATGGTCGGAGTCTCGGAGTGAGCCTCATTAGGGCCGAGCTGCGCCCGGTTCCCGACTAGTTGGAGGGAAGCAGGCGGCTGAGTGAGGCGGCAGGATCGCATTGTTGGGCCGACTCTGACTGTCATCTCCTCGTGTAGTAGAAGACCCCGACCCCCTCAACGCCTCAACGTGCCCCGCTGTCTACCACCTGTCGACCTCTCATTGCCGGCATGGGCTGGCGCCACGTAACCGTTGGCCCTTAGACTCCACACATGAGCGAACCGCAAGCATCGTCTGTAGACGTCAGTGAAGCCACCCTCCCTGGTGTCGGCAAGAAGTACACCATTGGTCTCCGGTCTGGAGGCAATCTGGCGCTTGTCATCAAGCCAGACGGACAGCGTCAGATGTACCACTTCCAAGAAGCGGAAGACCGACCATGTGACGTCATAAAGCTTGACCGGGATGAGTCCCAACAAGTGGCCAATCTTCTAGGCCAGCTGGTCGTTACAGCCCCCAAGCAAGAGAAATTGGCGCTCATGTTGGGCGCACTCGAGATCGAGTGGCTGGAACTCAATGACGCATCGCCTCTAGTCGGGAAATCTCTCGACGAGGTTCGCTTGCGCAGCGCTACGGGTGCTTCTGTAGCTGCGATCATGCGCGGGGAGCTAGCCATTCCCAACCCAAATCCATCAGAGGTCTTCAAGCCAGCAGATACTGTCGTCATCATCGGTTCTCACGAGCAGTGCGGAGCGGCGCGGGTGCTGATTCTAGGATCACCGTGAGAGGGCACTAGTGGCTCCGCTCTTAGAGTTCGGACTGATAGCGCTCGGGTTGTACGTGGCGGGCTGGATCAGCAAGAAGGCGGGCATGAGCAGCATTCTTGGCTACATCAGCCTGGGTTTGCTGTTGGGGCCGGGCGGCCCGGTGACCGTGTTCGAAATCACGCCGGTGACCAGTCTCCTGGGTGAGCTTGGTTTGGTGCTCCTCCTGTTCTACATGGGTCTCGAGTTCTCGCTGGGTCGCTTCCTTGAAGGAAAGCGTGAAATCAGCATTGCAGGCTCTATAGATCTGCTGAACTTCGTAGTCGGCGCTGGCGTTGGGATGGCTTTTGGCTTTGGCATTCTGGCCTCGGTATTTCTGGGCAGCATCACCTATATCTCGAGCTCTGGCGTCATTGCCAAGTTACTTAGTGAGCGAGATCTGATTGCTTATCCGGAAACCGAGAGGACTCTTGGTGTCTTGGTCTACGAAGACCTGGCGATGGTTGTCGTACTCGGTGGTTTGGGGTTAGCGACGTCTGGTGGACGGCTCATCGACTTCGCAGGTGTGGCGGTGTTTCTGGTGCTCTACGTGCTCATACTAAAGTTTGGGCGTGCGGCACTCGAACGGTTGTGGGGCCGCGAGGGCGAGGCGCTGGTCCTGATTGCGCTGGGCTTGGTGACGCTGTTTTCGATGGGTGCCAAGTCGCTCGGCTTTCCTGAGGCGGTTGCTGCCTTCCTGTTTGGCATGCTCGCCGCAGAGTCCCAGTTTAAGCACCGCCTAGAGTCAACACTGGATCCTTGGTACAACGTCGCTGCCGCGGCCTTCTTCTTAGACTTCGGTCTTCATACTGAAATTGCGACCGCCTTGACGCAGCTGCCAGCAGCTCTGCTTTTGGCTGGCCTAACCATCGTCGTCAATCTCAGTTCTGGATACCTCTCAGGCAGGCTCACCGGCCTCACTCAGAGGGCAAGCATCGGGCATGGACTCATGTTGCTGCCACGCGGTGAGTTCTCGCTGGTGATCGCGGGACTTGCCGCTTCGACAGCTCTTATTCCAGTGGCGACGCGAGAAGCGTTGACCGGGATGACGTCGCTCTACGTGATCATGATGGTGGTGGTTGGCAGCGTCACCTTTCGCTTCTACGACCAAATCAACGACGCCTTGCTAGAACGGCTCAAGAGCCCCAAGCAGCGAGAAGCCGATCGAAAACGCAAGGATGAACTCGACGCAATGACGTTGGAATAGAGGGAAGCAGCGGCTGTTCGGCAGCCTCCGAGCTTTGCGGCAAGGAATCGTCGAGAGCCTCCACGAGTTCCCTGAGCAGGCTTTCATCCCAACTGGGACCGCGTTTCGGTGGACCACAGGCCTGCCGCCGCCTCACCTCCGAACTGACCTAGCGGCCACGTCGGTGCTACCAGGCCGACCACCATGGGCTAGAGTCGTCAACCTCCCAGGACACATACAGACCCGCGTGCCGTTTGGCAGGCACTCAACGACTTCGAGGTTCGTCATGCACGAAACACCCCACTGCTACCGCCGCAACTGGTGCAGCGTTCTCATCGTTCTACCGCTGCTTCTTCTCATCGGTTGTTCACCTTCGGCCGACAGCTCGGCCTCAGAGGGCGGCGAAGCCAAGCAGGGCGCGTGGTCCGTGGACGTTGGGTTTCTCGAGTTCCCCACGGAAGCCTCAGGACCAGCACAAGAACACTTTCTGCGCGGTGTTGGGTTCTTGCACTCCTTCGGCTACAAGCAGGCGATCCGCGAGTTTCAAGCGGCGCAAGAGCTCAAACCCGATTTTGCTCTGGCGTATTGGGGTGAGGCGTTTTGCTACAACCATCCGTTGCTTCCTGAACGCGATCGCGAGTCGCCGAGCGAGGTCCTGGCGAAACTCGGAGCAACTCCACAAGAGCGCGCCAGCAAAGCGCCCAGTCAAAAGGAAAAGGACTTTCTAGCGGCCGCCGAAACGCTCTTCGGAGAGGGACCCAGCGCTGAACGTCGAATCCGCTACATGGAGGCCATGCAGGCGATGCATGAGGCCTACCCCGGCGACGACGAGGTCGCTACTTTCTACGCTCTCTCACTGCTCTCGGCCGTCGGCCCGATGAACGACGACACTTACCGCCTGGCGGTGGAGGCTGGCGCGATCGCTCTCGATGTATTCGGCCGCAATCCTGACCACCCAGGCGCGGCGCACTACATCATTCACGCCTTTGATGATCCAGTGCATGCGCCCATCGCGCTGCCTGCTGCCGAACGGTTCGACGAGATCGCCGCAGCCGTCTCGCACGCGCGTCACATGCCGACCCACATCTTCATTCAGCGCGGCATGTGGGATCGCGTGAGCATCTCCAACGATTCGGCCTATCAAGCTGCGGTCGACCTCTGGGAGAAAGGCGACCGGGTCGCCGACATGGTGCACGCGGTCGACTGGGGGCACTACGGTGACCTGCAGTGGGGCGACCGCGAGAAGGCACTCGCCCGCAGGACGACGATCGAGAGCATCGTGGAGATGAGCGACGGCGCTGAGCGCGCCGTATCGACCGAAGGATTGATGTGGGCGCGCCAGGTGGTGGAGACCGAGGAGTGGGCAACACGCGAGCTAGACAGCGAAACGTCTGCGCCCGTTGCCCTCGCGACCGGCATCAGCGCGGTTAAGACGGGCGATCTTGCGCTCGCTCGGCGCGCCGCCGCAAGACTTGAAGAACTGGGCAACAAGGAGGTCAATGATCGGTCCACCTTTCAGCGTGGAACCGGCCCAGCCAAGGTGTCTCACCACGAGGTGATGGCCTTGATTGAGCTGTTCCAAGGCAGCTCGGAGCGAGCGATCGAGCATCTCGGCAAAGGCGTGGGCGTGGCCAAATCGATGGGGCCACCGCGCGGCTCGGCGAGCCCCGTGAAGCCGGTCTTCGAACTTTACGGAGAGGTGCTGCTGGAATTAGGCCGAGCTGATGACGCGGTCGACAAATTCCAAGCGTCGCTCCAACGCACTCCCAACCGCCCGCTTTCTTTGCTGGGGCTCGCGAGATCGCACGAAGCAGCTGGCAACCGGCCGGCAGCGGAGGCCAGCTATAGCAAGTTGCTCGACCTTTGGAACGGGCGCAACCTGCCGGGAGTCACCGAAGCAAAAGCGTACCTAGAGGCAGGCGACACCTAAGCTTCGATGAGAGCATCGGCTAGACGCAGATAGCCCTCTGCGAGGAGTTCCAAAGTGACGCACTTCGACATCCGACCCGAACGCCCGTCCGATCAGGCCACCATCCGATCCCTGACTGAGATCGCCTTCAGTGACATGGAGTACTCCGACGGAGACGAGCAAGATGTGATCGATCGATTGCGCGCCGCAGACGCGTTGACACTGTCCCTGGTTCTTGTCGAAAGTGACAAGGTCGTTGGCCACATTGCGTTCTCTCCCGCCGCAGCAGGCGATGGTAGCGAGCCCTGGTTCGCACTCGGACCGGTATCAGTGCTGCCCACGCATCAACGCAGAGGCCTAGGGTTAGCGCTGATTGAGCGCGGCCTGTCGGAGATCAAAGCTGCAGGCGCGCTTGGCTGCATACTCCTTGGCAACCCAGAGTTGTATGGGCGTTTCGGCTTTGAGGTGGCGGGCAAGAACGCGCCGGAGGGGATGCCGGAAGAATTCTTTCAGGTGAAGCGGTGGCGGGACGCGGAGCCGGTCGGGCGGTTTGAGTTTCATGGTGGATTTGCTGGCGAAGGCTAAGGGCGGGCGGTGGCGAATGGGCTCCGGGTTAGCACCGGGTGAGCGGAGACACGGGAGTGCCTTTGTGGCTAACTACGGATGGTGCGCTTCAAACTTGAAGTCAGATGGAGCCGCCGGAGATGGCCTGTCCAACATCCTTGGCCGAAGGTCCCAGCGCTACCGCCGAGCGAACCATAAGTTCAAGGCTTACCGACGGATCAGCCTTTCCCATCTTGGCGATTCGTGACTGGCTGGAGCCCAGGCGCTTGGCCATCGATTCCTGCGTCATGTGATGTTTCTTTCGAAGGCTTCGAAGAGAGCGCGCCAGTCGAAGGCGAATCTCGACCAGGGCGGCTTCCTCTGCAGTGAGTTCCAGGAAATCCGCCGCCGAGCCTACGCGCCAGCCGGCAGCCTGTAGCTTTTTCTGTTTGGTTCTTTGCATAGTGAAATCTATTCTGCGGGTTCCTCGTACGATCGGAGTCGTGGTTGGCACAGTGCGATCACCTCTTGCGGTGGCTTCTGAGTCTTCTTCGCAAAGACCGCCAGAATCAGGATCGCGTTTGGGTCACGGCGATACAAGATTCGCCACGTAGAGTGACCGCTTCTGAGTCGGAGCTCGTGACAACGTCTCCCCTACAGTGGGCATCGGCCGAGAATGCGGCATGCCAATGTTCTCGCCGAACTAAGACGCAGAAGCAAGACGCCTGCCTCGACACGTGCGCGGGCCCTTAGTGGCGGTGTCTTTAGCTCCGTTCCTAGCCATACCAGCGGTTTCTCCCGAGCGACCACGTCAAAGTTGTGTCAGATCCGACCTGTTTGTTCAAGCCGCATGACGGACCTAGCTCATCCAGCACCTCAAACAAGCGGCCCGCGGATACCGAAACAGGGACCGCTTTTCGTAATGCCATCTACTTCCATCTCGGGGGAGTCGATCTATACCCGAGAACGGTGTGACCCACACGAAACCCTGAAGAGCCTCTTTCCGCAGCAACTACTTTCTCGACCACGACCACACACCGCTCGTCAACTCTTTGGCAGTGGGGAGCAGTGGGGGTTTCCCGCAGTTTCCGTAATCTTGCCGTATCGCACGACACTGCGTGACTCGCAGCGTAGTGTGAGGAGGAAGATCACGCAGTCCTTTCGTATTCATTGTTCGTCGACCGCGGCCCGCTACTGATCTTGCGGCGCTCTAGTAGGGGCGCGCTCACGCATCTGGCAGCTCAACAAAGAGCACGGTGCCCTGTCCAACTTCGCTCTCTGCCCAAACCCGCCCGCCGTGCGCCTGCACTAGCCGTTGCACGATCGCAAGGCCCAAGCCCGAGCCGCCCGTGTCCCGACTACGTTCGGACTCGGCTCGATAGAACCGATCGAACACAGAATCCAAGTCTCCGCCATCGATCCCTGGGCCGCGATCACGCACGGAGAGGATCATGGTCGCCTCTGTGTTCGAGGCTGCGACAGTGACGGGTCGGCCTGCGGAGAATCGGCTTGCGTTGGTGAGTAGGTTGGTTAGGATCTGGCGCAGCCTAAGCTGGTCGGCTGAGATCTCAGCATGTGAGGCGACCGAGGTTTCAAAGACCACCTCCGGCGCGACGGATCGCGCTGTTGCGATCGCTGCGGCCACCTCCGCAGCGAGTGACAACCGCTCAACACGGAGCCGTAGTGCGCCCGCCTCGGCGGTTGCCAACACTTGCAGATCGTTGGTTAGGTGTTCGAGCAGCATTGTTTCGGCAAGCAGATGCTGCATCTCGTTGGTGTCGGGCTCTGCGACGCCATCGACCACGCTCTCGATCCTGGCCCTCAGGTTGGTCAACGGGGTTCTGAGCTCGTGTGCCACATCGTTGAACAGATCTTGGCGTCGCTGCCCATGCAGCTCGATGCGTTCGGCCATTGAGTTGAAGGTGTGCCCGAGGTGGGCAATCTCGTCCCCGGCTTTGTCATCGATCCGCACCGAGTAGTCGCCGGCTGCCAGACGCTCAGCGCCTTCGCTGAGATTGGCTAGCGGCTGCATGAGTCGACTGATGACCCGACTCAGCACTACCAGGGTCAAAGCGATCAGAGTAATCGCGATGGCCAAACTAAATCGACCGGAACGAACAATGCTTCGGTCTTCCTTGTGCTGCAGGGCCAGAACCTTGGTTGCTGTGTCTTCTGTGTTGCCGGTTGTGTCACCGCTTTCGCCGTAGAGGAGAAGAGTGGCAACTGGTCCCGTTGCTCCGAAGACTTCGAGCTTGAGGGCAGCAACCTCATCGTCGGGCAACTGCGAACTCACAATCTCCTGGCCCTCGACATTGCGCAACACGTAGCTTTTGTAGTCGGTTGCAGCGAGCTGCTCGTCTACTAGGGCGGCCACACGGTCCCAGCCTTTGCCTCGTTGCTCGAAGTTCACCAACTTGGCGGCCAGAGTGCGAAGGACCAGCGCTTCCGGGTTCTGCTGCACCAACCCGCCGTCGAGTTCGAACTCAGCTCGGGTGATCTGCCGAGAAGAGAACCACGACAACGATGTTGCAAGCAGAACGATCAGACCGATCGCGACCAACAAGCGACTTCGAATCGACGCCAGCGGGCCCTTGTCAGGTGCGCGCTTCATCTATGGAGTGCCGTTGGACTGGCACCTTTGCTCTCGCCCTCGCCTTTGGTCGCGCTCGTGGGTTCGAGCTTGTAGCCGAGACCATAGACGGTGCCAATCTCTGCTTGCACGAGACCGCCCACTTCGAGCTTGCGGCGAAGGTTCGCTACGTGGGTATCGATCGCTCGTGGTGAGGGTGCCGCCCGTTCCGACGTCACGCACTCACTCAACGCTTGCCGACTAAAGACGCGGCCTGGCTGCGAAAGTAGCTGCCAAAGGAGGTCGAACTCGGTGGGAGTGAGATCGATGAGCTGGCTATTGACCGACACTCGGACTTCGTCGCGGTCAGCGTGCAGGCCATAGAACGCTCGACGGTCTGGTTCACGGCCCCGCCCGACCCGCCTGAGCACCGCCCGCAGACGGGCCACCAGTTCGCGTGGACTGAACGGCTTGACTACGTAGTCGTCTGCTCCCAGCTCGAGACCGTGCACACGATCATCCTCGCTGGTGCGAGCGGTCAGCAGCACCACAGGAACGCCAAGCTCTCCACGCAGTCGTCTGCAGACAGAGAACCCATCGAGTCCAGGCAGCATGACGTCGAGCAGAACAAGATCGGGCACCTGCTTGAACGCCTGTGCGATGGCAGCGAGTCCGTTGCTCACGGTCTGTGTGCGGAACCCGGATGCCTCCAGGTAACGACGCAGCAATGCGCTGGTCTGATCGTTGTCTTCAACGATCAGAACCATCGGTGCGCTATCTGTTCTTCCTGAACTCATCGATCCTTGCGCGGCGGTCTTTACTCGGGTTGCAGGGCCTTGAACAGCTCCATCGCCACCTTGCCAGCCAACCCCTCGTCCACGTTCGAAAGAACCGCAATCACCAAGCCATCCTTTGAGGCGCAGCGTACGGCGCTAACACCGGGTCCGCCGCCAGCAAAACAACCATAACGAACCTTGTCTTTGCCAATTCCGAACACGTCGTCCCGCATGGCTTGCTGGAACTTCAGCAGGTCGCCAGCTGTCGAGTAGGACGAGCCGGCTGGGGTTCCTTTGATTGGAATGAGGCTCCGGTTCGATGTTAGTGCTCCGTCGTCCGTTCGGGTGTAGCCCACCGCAGCTCGTGGGTCGGCCTGCTCGAGGAAGCGGGAATTGTGCATGCGAGCGCGGTCAAAAATGTTCTGTTGCATGTAGTCGTAGTAGTCCATGCCACTCGCCGATTGCACCATCGCACCTAGGACCGCGAAGCCGGAATTGCTGTACAAGTTTCCGGTGCCGGGCTCGAAGGCCAGCTCGCTATCGCGCACCATGTCCATGACCCGCTCCAGACGGGTTGGTTCCTTGACCGACTCTGCAAAGTCTGGATGCTCGTGGTAGTTGCCTAGACCGGAGGTGAATGCGAGCAGCTGTTCCACCGTCACGTGGTCGGCAATCGCCTCCGGGAACCTCTCGAGGTGCTGGCCAACAGTGTCTGAAAGTTTGAGCTTTCCTGTTGCTACAAGCTGCAGTACGGCGGTCCTGGTGAAGTCCTTGGTAATCGATCCTACGTTGTAGAGGAATGTTGGATCAGCCCTAAGCTCTTCATCGCCTTCGCCTGCCCGCACTGCTAATCCATAGCCGCCGGTGAAGATGATCTCGTTGTCTTTCATCACGGCAAGCACTCCACCGTACTTGCCGGCGGCTGCGAGTTCTTCCAGGTAGGAGTTGGCCTCTGCCACGGTGTTGATCTCCGGCACCCCTTCGATCTGCCGATCGTAGGGACGGAACATCAGGCCTTCAACCAAGTGTGGCGATGCTTCGCTCACACCGATCTCGAGAACGGTCGCAAGACCGTCTGGCGTCGCCAGAATGGCGTTTGCGCCGCCATTCGGTTGGCGTTCGAGTCCATCGAGAGTAAAGCCATCCAACTTTGTCGCGGTCTGCATCAAGAAATCGACCATTCCCTCCACGCCGTGCTCTTCCCTGAACCCTTGGTCTAGAACCTGCTCCACGTACTCACGCGCTGCCCCTGCATCCTTGCTGCGAAGAACCGAGAGCAATGACCCTAGGCGCTGTCCGGTCGGTGATGCGGGAATGCGCCACTCCTTGTGCCCACTCGGAAAAGGGCCCTCCAACTTCTGTTGCCTGCCAGGTTGCCCGGCCGACACCGTTGAAGCGGCCAGAGCCAAGATCAGAGTCGCGAGCGCGATGATGCGCAGACGAACAGTTGAATCAAGACGAGGGCCGGAACAGGCGCTGGAGGCCCTCTTGTCGAGGTTGTGTTGCATCGAAATCTCCTCTGTTCTCGCGAACTGATGTGAGCGCGCTCAGAGTTCACCTGGCGCTTCTTTTTGGAGGCTAAGCCTCAACTGTCAAGAAGTTGCCAAGGGAAGTGCGTGCCTTCTCGCTCGTCTGGGCGCGTTTGGAGAAGGCTCCGGCGCCGTAGTCGTTGCCCACGTGGTGCCCGGACTGAGCCTCGGTGCGAGGCAGAGAGCAATGCTGATTCCGGTTGCGAAGCTCGACGCGGATGCATGTCGACGGACGGCGTGCCTTCACCGGTTCGGTACTGAGATGCCCTGTGCTGTGGGGCATGATCGTTAGCCCCGCCGTTCCTCACGGCCGGAGGCCCAACTAGACCCTGGACCTTGAGTGTCGAAGCTGAGTTCAGCGCAAGCGAGCGTGGTAGGGAAGACCTGTTAGAACGCGACTCGCGCCGACACCAGGGTCCCATCACCGTTCGCTACCGGGACTGCTGAGCCCGGTCGTGCCGCACGCAGAAGCTCGCCTTGTTCTGGGAGGTCGTGCGAGCGATCACTAAGCCAGATGCTTCGCTTTTGTGCGTCATCAAAAACAAGTTCAAACTCAACTCCGAGCTAGTGCGAGCAGGTTCTCTATCGCGACAACGTGGAGGTCTTCAGCCGAGACTCCCTGCCGGTAGAGGTTCCCGTTGTTGAGATAGGAAAAGTAGCTGCCCTCGTCGACGAGATAGAAGACGAGTAGGTCGCTCGCAAGGTCGAGGACGACCGGAGTTTCCTCGTGAGCAAGCTGGAGCGCTTCAGAGCCGTCGTCACAGATCTTTAGCTTGATGTATGGAAGCGCCAAACTCCAGGAAGGCTTGGAGTTAGTGATCGTGCCCATGCTGCTTAACGGTTAAAGCTCAGCCGCATCCTGGGCCGCAAACCAGTGAAGGTGTGAATGCACCAGTCGGGTGGTACGAAGCATGTGTAGGTGGGGCGTAGAACCGCTAGCCCAGGAGGTCGGCTGCAGCGCACTGTTAGGTGCCGCTCAATCTCGAAGTCCCTTCGCGCTCACCGCCAAACCCGATAAACGTCTCCGTTTTCAACACCCATAAAGTTTCCCGAACCAATTCCGCCCTTGATCTTCTTAAGTAGAGTGCCGTCCGGGAGCGTACACTGGCCTCCCGTCTTGGAGAACCTCACAGTGAGCCTATCGGATGTGTGCCATGGATAGTGCCTCCGCCCGTCGACGGTGAGTCGACATACGGAGACCTCACGCGTTTGACTCGACTTCGGGGACATCTTGGGCACCTAACGAAAAGGGTTTTATCTTGAGCCCGACTGTCGCGCAGCGATACAACTTCAAGAGACCGCCTCATGTCGGGTTCGAGATAGAACCGTGTTTGAGCGAAGCGGCGGGTGTCACCAGCGGTGTTGGCTATGGGTGTTGAAGGCCCGGTAGGCGGGTGGGTGGGGGCAGTACTGCCGCACTCGACTCAAGTTACTGAAGGTTGGCGGTGCTGGGAGCAGATCATTGGATGACTTTCTTGAAAGAATTCGATCAATGATACAGCTTTCTCAAGCGGCTGCACGCACGAGTCCTGGGCCGCGACAATCGCGGCTCTCGACGCCAGCCGGATTTGTGCCTGCGGCAGCTGAAGGTGTTGACAGTGCTAGCGACGCAGGAAGCCAGAAGAGCGGCACGATCAACGTCATACCCGCTATTGAAAGCCACCTTCTTAACCGACCCGTACGGTCAGTCGACACTTCGCTGCAAGCGGTTCTCATTGCGATGGTCCCCTTGGCCTGTGAGATTGTTCGCGGTCCGAACAGCTTGTCCAATTGTCAAAAGGTGCCGGAAAAGGTGCCAGCCAAGTGTTGAGAGGCTCTCAACGCCCTCCTCCCTCAAGTTGTCCATCCAATTCCATAGGTCTTCTGGATCAAGGGACATCAGACGATTGAAGGGACCGCAGGTGGGTTCTCGGCGCCACGAAAGATGACGTGCCGGTGCATGCTGCCACTGTCCTCCTTGGTTGAGGAAAACTCGTAAGCGGCGAAGGTGGTGAACGTGCCGGGTTCGTAGTGACGCTCGGCAGCAAGCACTTCGTCTTCCCAGGTCGAGCGCATGATGGACTGCACCTCTTCTTTCAGCGGATTAGAGCCGGCTATGGCCGTTCTAAGACCTCCGATGAAAGCGCGAAAGTTGCGGGTGGGTAAGCTCTCGAGAGTGAGGTTCTCAGGGGCATTGAGATTGTGGAGTGGTTTCGAGGCCGGGTACTTTGAGATCTCGGTGGAGGTGTCGGCTACCTCGCGCATGACTCCGAGATAGAAGCCGTGATCCGTGACCGCGTAGAAGTCCAGCGGTCGGTCGAGCTGTATGTCAAAGCCAGCGGGATGTTTGATGGCCTCACCCTGGGCGTAGCGGTAGGCGTCGTCGGGTGTCGCCAGGGTGCCGAATTGAAAAGCATCCATGGAGTAAGTGGTGTGAACGTGGAGGTCCCCAAAGTAGGCATCGCGCTCGTCCCCATTTCCAGAAAGCCCATATCCAGAAACGGGAGCCGACCACCCAGAGGCGGATGGCGCTGCAGGATCGGTGGCGGCATTGCTGCTGGCACCGCCATCGCCCTCAGAGCAGGCGATGACAGTTGTCGCTAACGCGAGAACTAGGATGGCACCGGACAACACCCTGAAAGTGCCTTGCACTCTTACCCTGCAGTCCATTCGAACCCTGCCTCTCATTCGAACCCCGTCGCCTCCGCATCGACCTGTGCTTTTCATCTGACCGCCTCCCACCATCCATATCAAAGGTGGTTGTGCGTTTCTCCAGCTTTCAGACAGCCGGTCTCGAGACTCTGACTGCTCTCTTCTCGTGGAGTAGAAGACCCCGGCCCGCTCTACTTTCCTTGTCTCTACTCTCACTTGAGGCTGAGTCCTATTTGCCCGAGCCATTTGCGTGAACGCCAAGCACCTCATTGGTTACCGCACCTTCGGCATCAATAAACCGAAGACTCCCCGCGCCCTTTAGATACAAGACGGCGGCGCCTTTTGAATCTGGTCCATGCAGAGCCACACCGCCACCGCCGTGAGCGAATTGCGCCACGCCAACTCTTGTCACGCCCTCAGAGTCCCTGACATAGATTCCGCTCGCGTCAGCCTCATGGAATAGTGACACTCGATTGATGCCGTTCTCGTCCTTGAGTTGGAGGACTGGTTGGCCGCCTTGAACAGCCAACTCGCCTCGTATGCTTCCATCCTCCGATATGAGCTGAAAGGCACTCGCCTGGTATGTGCTTGGTTTCGTGGCAGCTGCCACAACAAGACCGGCGACACCAACTCCAAGAGCTAGCAGTAGGAATCTGAGCGTGCGTTCGAGACTAGCGATTCGTCTATTGAGATCCTCGATGGTTGAGCTCATTTCCTACTCCTCATAGATGTTTCGGTCTGCGCTCTTCGATTGTGGAGCCAGACAGCCTCACGCCGCGCGCTCCAGATTCTCGCGGATGATGCGCGGATGGCGAGCGGCTATCCGAAGAAGAGCAACAGCTGGCCCTTCTGGCTGACGGCGATTCTGTTCCCAGTTGCGAAGCGTATGAACGCTGATCCCAAGAGCCTCCGCAAAGCGCGGCTGAGAAAGCCCCACAAAGCGCCTCAGTGCGGAGACATCTTCGCCACTTTCAAACTTGCCCTTCATCAGGCGTCGACGCTGGCTGGCGAGCATGGACGACGACAACTGATCTTTGGTTAGTTCTGGGGTCTCACTCATCTCTTGCTCCGCATCTCAAACGCCCGAACTTCGCGGTGGGTTGCTGGTCGGGCGCTGATGATTCTGACGACTTCTTCATGCATCTCCGTCCAAACGACTGCAATGACCCCTCGACTGATCGGCCCTATCGCAATGAACCGATCTTCATACTCTGAGTGCGCAGAATCGAAGACTTCAAGATAGTCAACGCCTGACTCGAAAAGCTCTCGCGCTTCCTCGAATGAGATGCCGTGCTTGATTCGGTTCGCACGGCTCTTGCCCTCATCCCACTCGAATTCCACTTGACCAGTATACGCCATTGACTGACTCAGTCAACGGGCTATTCCCAAGGCTGCAGAACGGACTCTTACTCAGCTGCCGGCGGCTTGGCGCCGGTCTGCTGCAGTGATGGGACGGACTCCTCCCATGACTTACAACGGCATCTAAGTGCCAAAGTCTGTGATGTGTCGAATATCAACATTGAGAGGAGTCCACCGTGCAGTCTACGACGATCGCCATCGACCTTGCTAAGAACGTGTTTCAAGTCGCCATCTCAAACAAGCCTGGCGCCATCGACAGCGAGCACCGGCTGACCAGGGCGAAGCTGCTTCCCTTCTTCGCTCAGCAGAAGCCCGCCACAATCCTTCTTGAAGCATGCGGCTCTGCACACCACTGGGGAAGGAAGCTTCGAGACCTCGGCCACAAGCCGGTGCTCTTGCCACCCTTTGTCGTCACTCCATATCGGCAAGGCGACAAGACCGATCGCAACGCAAACATCCATCCGGTCCCAGTGAAGACCATTCACCAACAATCCCTTACCGCTTTGCATCGATTGAGAAGTCAGTGGATCCAAGATCGAACCGCTCGAATCAACGGGCTAAGAGGCATCCTGCGTGAGCTTGGT
>JAJCXN010000058.1 GCA_029263415.1 Acidobacteriota bacterium | reverse complement strand
TGGGACTCCTCTCGTTTGAAACGCGCTCCATTGCGCGAGACAAACTCCCACCGTAGCCGCCACCGCTATGGCCAGCGCTCGAGGAACTGTCAGGAAGAAGGAGGAGAAGCAGGAGCTACCGCGTCAGCGGTTTCGTTCAACGATGGTCTACACCCATGTTGCCGGCCTGGGCGCCACCGGTATCCGGAGCCCACTCGACGAATAATGAAAACGAAAGGACTGCGTGATCTTCCTCCTCACACTACGCTGCGATTCACGCAGTGTAGTGCGGTATGGCAAGATACCGGAGAACGCGATAACCCCTACTGCCAAAGGGTGGACGCGCGGTTTGTAGCCGGGCCGAGAAAGTAATCGCTGCGGAAAAGGCGCAGTGATCGAAAACAGGAGTGTTCGTTATCCTGCAAGTGAGTAAGTAGTTGGGCAGTCACCAGCAAGCTCATGGTTAGCCGTGGCGGCGATTCGAAGGATGCTGCTGAACTGGCGCGTCGTAGAGATTGGTTTAGGGCGTACGCGACAAGCTTGGAGGAGACGCCGCGCAATCTGCCCCTTCGGTGCCCTTGTTGCATGTGCCGTACTCTGGACGAGCGCGCGGCGTACGAGATCTGTCCGGTTTGCTTCTGGGAGGACGATGGCCAGGATGAACACGAGGCCGACGTAGTTCGAGGTGGTCCGAACGGAGGACTGAGCCTGAGTACCGCGAGGGCAAACTATCGGCGTGTCGGTGCCTGTGCTGAGCGCAACCTGAAAGACATTCGCCCACCTCGGAAGCAAGAGCTTGCCGATGTCTAGAAGCTGCCCAACAACTCGCCCCAGCAGTCGCCGCCGGTGCTCGCGCAATCAGCTAGTCTTTTGTCGATGAAGAACTCAATTGCAACTTCAGCGCGCCTGTCAGCGGCGCAGCTGAGCTAAGTCCGTTGGGCCGCGAAGAGCACCTTGAAGATCAGTCGTTGTCCTGGCTCTTCTTTTTCTGGGGCTCCATCGCATGCTGGGTCGAGGCCGCCGTCGGCTTCTCGTTGAGGGTCGGGAGGGAAGCGCCTCCGTTCTTGGCTCCGATATGGCCCGGGGGCTGGTTGGTGGTGCCGCTTCTTCTCTTCTTGCTGGTCGGATTTTCCGGCTTCCCGTTCTATCTCTACGAGCTCTATCGGAAGAGGCTCCGGCCGGCCGATCACGCTTGGCTAGTCGTGTTCGTCGCCTCGTTCTGCCTGTTCTCGTTCGCTGTGGCGTGGGTGTAGTGTTCCTGCTCCGGCGGCCCAACAACTCGCAGCAGCAGACACCGCTCGTGCTGGCGCAATCCGCTAACCTGTTGGACATGAAGATCTCAGTTTCATCCGCAGCGCGCCGGTCAACGGCGCAGCTGAGCTAAGTCCGTTATGCGGCGTTGCGAGGGTTGAACCAGTACGGCGTCATCGTCGACTCCTTTTACGAGAGTTTTTCCCTAGAGGGACTCAAGTTCTTTTGGCCCACACTGGTGGCTGAGGCCGTGGTTGTCTTCGTGGCGTTACGGCGCTACAGGCAGCGAGGTACCAGCCTGCCGAGATCGGCGTGGTGCATACCGATCTTCATTTGGTCTCTCACGACTCTTGCGCTGGTGATCGGCGCCATGTCCCGCTTCACCGTGAGCCACGGTCCTCTTCCTTTGTCTCCTTCTACCTTCACCTTCCTTCCGATCTGGCCGCTCATCGCTCTACTGAGCACCAACGCGATCGTTGTTCCTCTCGTTCACCGCGACGCAGGGTTCGAGGGGCTCTCGGGAAGGTTGGGTTCCGTGGCACGTTTCAGTGTGGTGCTCGCGCTTGTCGGTTGCGTTACCGCGTTCGGCTTCGTTTGGAGCTGGCTCTGATCGACGCGCCGCATAACAATCCGCCGCAGCAGTTGCCGCTGGTGCTCGCGCGTTCGGTTATCCTTTTGAAGATGCACTTTTCAATTGCAGCCGCAGCGCGCCTGTCAGCGGCGCAGCTGAGCTAAGTCCGTTAGGTTCCTTGTGAGTTCGCGAAAGAACATGTCGGTCAACGAGTTCGCTGTTCGGAGAGCTGGGAGTACAGACGTCGCGGCTCTTGTCGACCTCATGCGCGACTTCTATGCCGAATCGGAGTTCGCGCTCGACCCCGAATGGGCCAAGGCCTCCTTCGTCAGGTTGTTGGAGGACGCTGGGCTAGGTTGCGTTTGGATTGCCGAACGAGACGGTGTACCTGCCGGGCATGCTGTACTTACTGTGCGCTACACGATGGAACATGGAGCGCTCAGTGGGTACATCGACGACCTATACGTCAGGCCGGAGTCTCGGCGCCGAGGAATCGCACGCTCCCTGGTCGAGAAGGTGGTCCGTGAGTGCGAACAACGGAACTGCAAGTCCCTGTACGTCGAGGTCGGCGAAGGTAACGTGCCAGCTCTCGATCTCTATCGTGACTTCGGGCTGGTTGAGTTCCAAGACGGTCGAACTCTTCTTAACGGTGCGATCCGCGCCGGCGGCACCTAACAACATCATGCACTGGACACAAACCCTCACGCGCTGCGCTCGCTACGGTTTGTGCCAGTGATGAAAGTCCGTTGGGCTGCGTACGATGCCGTTCTCCGATCTAGCCGCAGTAGTTGAGTCAGACGAGTTTGAAGACAACGGCTGGATCCGGCTCCGTTCCCTAGATTTGAAGGGTGATGGGCTCGAGCTAAAGCTGATGGTTAGACGGCCAGATCGAGGCGACCAGGATGAGATGTGGTGCGTTAGCTGCGAGCAGGCCCTGTGCTACTCAGTGGAGCGTCCGTGGGATGACTGGATTTCTCTAGTCAGCTCCCATCCACTGCTCTGGCCGTACTCCGAACCATCCAAGGCGTTGTACTTTTCGCAGGCCCCGGCAGACCCCGCCGCGGTTGTAGCAGGGCTCCTGAATGCGCATGAGGACATTACAAAAGGTTGGTTCCGTTTTCGTCGTTTTGTCAATACAGGCTTGCCCATCGTTAGCTTGCTTGAAGCCGGCCACGGCCAACTGGCGACGGCGCCGAAGCGCGTTTGCGAGAAGTATTTCCAGGTTCTCCTGGATCACGAGATGCGGCCAAGGATGCTGAGTGCAGAGCCAGCAGCATCTGCGGCCGCAGTGTCGACCCAGAAGGAGGAGTGTCTACCCAAGGCACTTCTCTTCGGTGGCTCTCACGTCGTCGGAACCGGGTTCGATGCGGTCGCTCTCGTTTGAGTTGCAGTCTGACTTCAAGTTTGAAGCGCAACATCGGTAGCTAGCCATAAAAGCACTCCCGTGGTGTTCGAAATCCGAGTCTCTTTCGCGGTCGGTCGTTGAGGATACTGGCAAGCCCGTCACATTCTCTTTGTGTCAGCGGTGTGAGGTCGGCGCTGTTTGATGGCTTCGAGTGAGTTGCGCTGGCATCCGGCCGCTCTTGCTGAGGCCACGGATGCTCGTGACTGGTACGCGGAACGCAGTTTGTCTGCTGCACGCGGTGTCCTGCAGGCTTTAGAGCGCGGCCTGGTGTCGGTTTCGAGGCACCCGGGAAGATACCGTCGCGGACCGTCCGGCTGTCACGAGTTTGTGTTTCCCAACCAGTACCCATACCCCTTGGTGTATCGCCTTCTCGGACAAGGCCAAGTGGAAGTTGTTGCGGTCGCCAGGCAGAGTCGAAAAGCCGCAGTATTGGAGTGCCCGCCGATTCGGCGTCAGCCCAACTACTCACGGCAGCAGTCGCCGCTCGTGCTCGCGCGTTCAGCTATCCTCTTGAAGATGTGCCATCCACTTTCAACTTCAGCGCGCCCGACATCGGCGCTGCTGAGCTAAGTCCGTTAGATGGCATTACCGGGCTTGTCCACTGGCCGAGAGCAGCCGACCAAGCTGTTGCTGAACAGGTCTGACCTCACTGAGATCGTGGGGTACGCCAGTCCGGCCTTGCGTCAGTTCAGGACGCCGGCTCGCGGTGTCTCTTAACAACCAGGTAGCCCCCGACAAAGGCGCCGAGCAGCAGGATCGCGCTGCCGCCGAGGTCAAACCACAACGGATCGGATTCCTGGCCCGCCGAAGCGACGATGCTGGCCGTGTCGAGCGCGATAGGCACGACTAGCGCGGCTGCGTGCCTCAGCGGATGTGTTGCCGCGAGCCGGGCTGCAACGAGTCCGCCCGCGAGGCCGGAGGCCAGGGCGCCGAGAGTTCCAATCACCAGCTCGGTTGGACTGGACGTGGCGTAGCCAAAGTCGCCAACCAGAACCGTGAAGGTGAAGACCGTTCCCAGTGCGATCACAGCAAAACCCGCCAGCACGGCTCCGATGCTGCGCAAGGTCGATCGAATCGTCGATATCATGTGCTAACCATAGCAAGCGGCGTTATCACTCTACCCAGCCGCCGTCCCGTTCTGGGCGGAGCGGCTGGCGGCTGCTCCAGACGTGCAGGATTATCCCATGCAGGCCCCGTTAGAACACTTGGGTTTGCGTTGCCTCCGTGCCATCCAACAAACGATTGCTACTGACGTCGAAGAAGTGGTCGGTACACGCATGCGGGCATGCGGGCGGCGCAGCAGAATCGCGAGACGTTGGGCTGCTGCGCCAGTCATCTCGTCTGATCGAGGCATGAGTGGGATCGAAGAGATCGACCAAGCTGTGCAGAATCTGGGGCCTGGAGAACTTTCGCGGTTTCGCGACTGGTTTCAGGAATTCGACGCGCTCGCGTGGGACGAGCGGTTCGAGCGGGATGTAGTGGCAGGGAAGCTCGATGGGCTCGCCGATACCGCTTTGGCGGCCCATCGCCGGGGCGATACCCGACCTCTTTGAACCATCAGGCCACCGCGGAGTTCAGGTCGTCGTACGACAGTTTGCCCGAGTCGGTGCGCTCGCTCGCAGATGCAGACTTCGAATTGCTCAAGGCCAACCCAAGACATCCCTCACTGCACTTGAAAGAGTCCGTCGATTCTGGTCTGTCCGCGTGGGCATGCGTTACCGGTTCGTTGGCCGTCCGTGATTCCGAGACCCTTCTATGGTTCTGGATCGGAACCCACGGGCAATACGACAAGATTGTTCATCGCAAGTAGCGTGTTTGCAGCCCAACAACCAATTGCTGCAGTCCGGCGCCAAGGCGCAGTCAGCTGAGCTAAGTGTCCGTTGTACAGCGGCGATCGAAGATGAGGCTCTCTCGTCTTGGACAGTAGGAAGAGTCATCGCTGTCGGGGTGGCGTTGTCTTGCTTTGCTGGCCTTACCTTACATCTGGTAGATGGCTGGGCTCGTGGGCTGGGTCTTTATAGGACGCCTCGTCACCCTCGACGATGATGAGCCTGAGGGCTGGAGCAATCCGGTCGATGACGGCGAGGTTTGGCGATCATCGCTGCGGTCGCTTGCAGTCAAGGGTCTCGTCTTCGGCGTCATTGTTGTCGCCGGGTTGGCTTTCCCGGCTCTTAGGAGTCTGGGTGCCTCGTGAGCGACTGCATATCTACACGCCCCAGTAGAAACCGCCCGCGCTTGCGCAATCCACTATAGTGTCGGAGATGAGGAAACGCTATTTCAAGCTAAGCACGCCAACCAGCGGCGCAGCTGAGCTAAGTCCGTTAGGCGTCGCGCACAATGGTATGTGGTAGATGAAGCGCTCTCAAATCTCTGTCTTGTTCGGCTCGGTGGTCCTGGCAGCTACCTCGGCCTTCCATGCGACGGGGTATGCCATCGTCGTCCGGGACACCTCAGCCGAGGGTGTTTCCGAGTTCCTCCAATCTGCGGCCAAGGGACTGTGGCTGTACGCTTCCCTCCACTGGCTGTTCATAGCTGTGGTCGCGGTGGTAGCAGCATGGTTGCCATCACGCCTGTCAAGAATCGTGCTTGCATTGTCATCCGCCGTGGTCGCGGCCGATGCCGTATTGCTGCTCGTCTTCGTGGGACCTTTCGTGGGTGAGCTTCTCCTGGCTGTGGCCGCAGTGGCGCATATTGTCGGTGCTGTATTGCAAAAACCCACTATGACGGGTTGAATTGTGCGCCGCCTAACAAATCATTGCGGCGGACAACCACCGTCCGCTTCGCGGCCGGCATTGGCGCTGAATTCCAGCCGTTATGCAGCACAGGCTCACTAGTAGACCCCTGCGGTAGGACAAGGACTACGCCTATGAGCCCTCTGTACTCTCTGTTGACGCAGCAGCACCGACCACCGTGTCGATCTCCCAGTGGCCAACTATCTGGGCTCTTCGGCAGCGACCGGCCGTTCGGAGAGGTGCCGTTTTCCGGGGCAGCTGGCCACGAGATCCGTTGCTGTTGCGACGCTTCCAGTGTTGCCGCGCGCCGTTCGGCCGTGCCGCGGCACTAGAGTCCGTTAGACGCTTTGCAAGGTAGATGACCTTTGGCGGAAAGGGTGTCGGCCTCACGCCAGGCTATCCTCCAGCACGCTGCGAATCGACTTGGCCAGCTCAGCCATTTTGTAGGGCTTGGGCAAATGCCGGTACTCGGGCAAGGCCTTGTCAAGACTTGCCAGGTCTAGCTTGCTGTGGCCGCTCGAGAGCAGGATCTTGACGCCGGGCAACTCTTCACAGGCTCGGAATGCAAGGTCATAGCCGTCCATATCGCCGCCCAACACGACATCGGTGAGGACCAGCTGGATACCGGGATGCGTCCGGAGCTTCTCAAGGGCAGCCGTTCCTGACTCGGCAGTAATGGTCTGATAACCAAGTTCCCCCAGCATGCGAGTCACCGTTTGCAACAGTTGGATCTCGTCGTCGACCACCAGGATGGTTTCGCTGCCCCTGGGTAGCGGAGCGCACTCTCGCTGTTGGTCTGATGTTGGCCTGGCCCCGGCGGTGAAACGGGGAAGGTGGATGTTGAAAGTCGTTCCCGTGCCCTCTTCAGACTCGAGATCGATCATGCCGTTTGAGCGCTTAACAAACCCGTACACCATGCTCAAGCCGAGCCCAGAGCCCTTGTCGACGGATTTGGTCGTGTAGAAAGGCTCAAAGACCCTGTCCCTGATCGATTCGGCGATGCCGCCACCGTCATCTTGCACCGACAAGAGGGCATAGTGCTGGTCGTCGACCTCAACATTCTGGGTGGTGATAGTCAGTGTTCCGGCGCCTTGCATGGCATCGCGGGCGTTGAGAGAAAGATTCAGAATGGCATTCTCCAGATCGCCTTCGTTGACGTAGACGGTCGCCAGCTCGGGCTCAAGTTCCATTCTTATTAGGACCGAGGCAGTGAGTGTCCTGTTGAGCAAACTAAGTAGCTTCTTGAGAGTGCTATTGATGTTAACCGTCTCGGACTGGAGGGGGTTCTTCCTGGAGAAGGCCATCAGCTTGCGGGTCAGGTCTGCCCCGCGCTGCGATGCCGACAGGGCACTTTCCAGAAACGGATTCGGCTTCAATGTTTCGGGTAGCTCATCCTGGATGAGTTCCAGACTGCCCATCACAATCATCAACAGATTGTTGAAGTCGTGGGCCAGTCCGCCCGTGAGCTGACCAACCGCCTCCATCTTCTGAGCATGTCGGAGCGCCCTTTCAGTCTCCTTGGCTTCGGTCAGGTTGGTGATCAGAGTAAAGAAGCCCCGCACCTTTCCCTCCACATCCGTGTCAGGGACATGGGAAATTCGGACTTCGCGCGCCGCCTGCTCAGAGTGGCGAAAAGTGAACTCGAAGGTGACGGTTTGACCGGCAAGGAGGGTCTCAATGTCTGGCATGAATTCACCATAGAGATCTTCTCCAAGGAACTCGCGGACATTCTGCCCCACGATCAAGTCGTTACTGGTGTTGCACCACCTCGCAAATGTGCTGTTGACATTTCGGTAAACCAGATCGCCGTCGGTATAGGTGAAGCCGCCCGGAAACGAGTGGGACAGAATGCGCAACTGTTCTGCAAAACGCTCCAATCCCTGGCGATCGATGACCGCCCCAGTCACATCCCGAACATGGGATTGAATTGCGTCCTGCCCATTCCATTGAATGAAGCTCGAGGACACGGCCAGGTAGAGGCTCGAGCCGTCCTTCTGCGGCACTCTGTACTCTGTGGGCGACAGGGCCGATTTGGAAGCAAGGATGGGTTGCTGACGGTCGTGGGCTCGTGCAGCTTCAGGCGGCGAAAAGAAACGACTGAAGCGTAGGCCCCGGAGGTCGTCGGTGTCCTCTGCTGCGACGATCTTGTTTAGCGCCGGATTGGCAAACTCGATAACGCCATTCACTGTAATGACAATGCCCGCGGGGGACGTGTGAGCGAGTTGCCGGTAGCGTTCCTTCTCCTGCAAGAGGGCCTGCTCAGCCTTATGCCGCTGATCTCTCTCCATTGCGATGGAAAGCAGGCTCGCTATGTTGGCGCTAAAGGATTGTTCCTTTCGGGTCCAGCGTCTTCTCGCTCCAACGTGCTCGGCGCAAATGACGCCGGCCAACTTTCCGTCGTATTGGAAAGGGGCATCCAGCATTGACCGAATCTTGTGCGCAGGTAGGTATTCCTTCATGAGCTCTGCGCACCGTGGATCCGTACTGACGTCGTCCATCGCCAGCACCGTATCCTTCCGTAACGCATTCAAGTAGGAGTGAGCGTCGTCTTCATCCAAGACCGCACCGTTGCCGCTATAACCGCCGCTCTCCTCGTCCCAAAGCGTCATGCACTGAATATGCTTGTGGTCTGCGTGGTGGTACTCCCAAGCGCTGACCCGCGCACAACCGAGCGCGCGGCCGGTGTGTTCAACGATAAGCTTGACGACGTCCTCGAAGCTACCTTGAGTAAAGACGGGGTCGTGCGCGATCTCGCTGATGGCGTCATTCAGATTTGGACTCGTTGCCTCTCTCATAACCTGCTCCCCCGGGTTCGTCCTTCTGGACTTGGTGACCTCGATGTCCGAGGTCTTGGGCCTCAGTTTCAGCCGCTGCTCAAGGCCGCAGCAGTTTCACAGGGCCCCAAAAACGTTCAAGTAGCCCTTCTGAAATTTACCGTCTCAATTTAAGAGTAGTGCAGGCGAGCTCGGCTGTCTACGTGCGAAGTCATGCGAGCGACGACGCCCAAGGTCCAAACTGCTTGTTACAGGCAGCTCTCGCGCGTGCCTTCATCTCTCCTCATCGCATCGGAAGCGGCATTCGCGAGCGCTGACGCACACCAAGTAGCTCGGCAACAACTCCCTGTTCACCGATCAGTCCTGTGCCAAGACCAGGCCTATTGGGCGCTGAGTTTGACGCGCCTTTCACAAGCGCCGGGCACGCGTTGCTTGTCGCGCGCTCGCTCGTTGCCTCCCCCTGCTGTTTGGGTGCGCTCGGGTGCATGGTGGTGCTCGCAACGATGACTCTTTGGGCTTAGTAGCTCACCCCAAATCCCGCTGGCCAGCCAAAGAGTTTCACGAAAATATTCGAGCGCTTCGGGTTGTCGCGTTCCGGGCGGCGGCGTCCGGCTCCGATCGCTAGGAAACGTGACTCCGGCTGTCCCGTTGAGCGCGGGCCCTCCCTTGGTAGATGCCGAACCATGTGCAGCAGACGTCCGGCTATGCAGCCTCTGGCCTGCTACCAATCGGGCAGAGCTTCCGCCGCCACGGGCTAGCGACGGTTGCTTGACTCAAGCCCGCAAGACGTTGCACGCCCGGATCCTTGGAGGAGACATCGATGGAACAATCTCTAGTCATTGGCCTTCAATTTCTAGTGAGGCGCATATCGCTGCCTTAGAAACCAAGGCTCGGCATTAACAACGATGAGCGAGCGGTCGGCAGCGGTTCGGAAACTGGATAGAAGCCACCGCGGCAGGGGCCCGCCGCACGCGAGAGTTCTGATCGTCGCCGCCGCAGTTCTCCGGTTCGGGTGCCGGCCGAGAGGACAAAGAGAGTTGGCGCCTGCTGCAACCGCCTGCGATCCGAATACCGATTGCGAACGCGAGTTCCCGAGGAGATGTGAGACCACGGCGACCACGAGTGGGTTTCGGCCGACACTCCCTTGCCATGACCGACAAGCCTTCAGGATGGCGATCCTTGTTGACGGGCCACTCTCCTTTCCATTCTCAAACGGTAGGGCGATAGCTGGGTCGTCATGCACAGCACATCACAGCACAACACGGCACAACACGGCTCGGCACGGCACGGCACGGCACGGCACAGCGCGGCACAGCGCGAGGCAACGGCGCACAGGCAGGGTCGATAGAATGGCCCGGGATCAACAAGTTGCCTCGAACTCGGCGCTCAAGGTGTTTTCGAAACACGGTCCTAGGCGGCGTGACCGTTCAGTCTCCGCGCTGAGTGGCGCCGAGAGTACAGGGCGCGATTCACAGACTCAGGAGGGAGACATATGGCTGTCGCTGAGAACGCGATCTACTACCTAGAGATCATCACCAAAGAGGTGCAGGCCGTAGCCGACTACTACTCGAACGTCCACGGTTGGCACTTCGACGCCGAGGCGCCCGAGCTGGGCAACGCGCGAGTCGCGGCGTTACCGGATGGCTCGTTGTGCGGTATCCGTGCCCCCATGCATGATCAAGAAACGCCAACCACTCGACCGTACCTGCGGGTCGCGGACCTAGACCGTGCGGTAAGGGAGGCCGCAGGTAGAGGGGCGACTGTGGCGATCGAATCGATGGAGATCGCCGGCCGGGGCACGATCGCGATCGTTCTTCTTGGGGGGGTTGAGCAGGGCCTTTGGCAATTGCCTTGACGCTGCAGTGATAGCAGCCAAGAAGCAACCGGGTCGCCACCAGCGAGGGTGACGACCCGGCGCATCAAACCAACTTCATCAGACGGTCGGTGAGACCGCCTTCTGAAAGCACAACCTGAAGGTTGGCCTTGTCGGCGACCTTCTCGAGAACTTCCAGTTCACGCAAACGCATGAGCGTGGGGTTGGACTCGAGCATCCTTGCCGTGTTCGCCTGCGAGCGCATGGCTGCAGTTTCTTCACGCCGGGTAATCAGGTTGGCTTCGGCGGCCCGCTTGGCCTCCATGACCCGGTTGAGGATGGTCTTCATCTCTCCGGGAAGGACGACATCGCGGATGCCGAGGGTGGTGACCGTAAGGCCCATTGAGTTAGCGCGATCAGCGACCAAAGAGGCGAGCTCTTCGGCCACCGATTCACGGTCAGCAAGCAGGGTCTCGAGGTCCTTGGAGCCGACCACCGCACGCAGCGCGAGCTGCGCCTCACGGTAGAGAGCCTGGTCGGGTTCCTGGGTGACTTGCTGCGCAAGCTCCGCGTTCGAGACGCGGTAGCCGAGCGTTGCGTTCAACCGAAGAGTGACCTTGTCGGCCGTCATCAGTTCCTGACCTGCGATATCCAGCACCTGCTCGCGCAGATCGACCAACCGAACGGAGAGCCGGCCGAGACCGAGCCAGTAGCCATAACGGCCAGCGGTCAAGGTCTCGAGCAGTTCACCGTTACGGTAGACCAAAGCCAGATTCTCGGACGGAACATCCGCCACTTGAATGAGACCTCGCCGGCCGCTCTCGACTTCAAGAACGATTGCGATCTGCCGGTGCGCAATGCGCCCTGCGGAAAGTTCACAACGCTCCACTCGGACCTCGGTGGCACCAAGCCAGTAGGCATACCGACCGGGACCGAGTGTTTGGCTGTAGCGGCCGTCCACCCAAACCAAAGCACGCTCGTCGTCACCGATTTCGACGGTCTCTGCGTGTCCACCTAGGACGCCACGGCGCAGCAAGCGGTCAAGCTCTTCACCGGATGCAGCGAGGTTTGAGCCCTCGGTGCATCCATCAAGCCACGGAGCGTCGATGTTGAAAACCTCCACGCGGTACGGCAACGGCCAGGCCGGCAGCAAGTGCCAGCCCTTGGTCAACACGCGCACGGCATCCCCGTTGCGGTAGAGGACCGCGCGCTGGGCGGTCTGGATGTAGGTCAGCCTCATGAAAATCGAAAGCATGGTGCACCTCCTTTTGGTGCTGGTGTGAGAGCAGTGCCCTGAACTTCTTGCACTGCGCAAGAAGTCAAAGAGGAACCGCGGTTGAGGTCGCAGGGAATCCGCGACGCTGAGCTGATGATCCGCGTGGGAAACGACGGTGTTGAGATGGAACTAATGAATGGATGCCAAGTCCGTTGGGGGCCCGTCCAACTCAAACGCTACGGAGCAAGAGCACGGAACGAGAGGTTCGCTGGGCGGTGTTGCTGCGCCGCAATCTCTAGGGCTCGTCAAGCGCCGTAGCGCACATTGAGATTTCAAGACTGCGTTTGCAGCTCTGCCGAAAAGCGGAGGCCTCGTTGCAAGGCACTACTTGTCTCGCCACGCGTCTTGCCATCCATCTTGCGAAGTCAAAGAACGCGAGAACATTGTTGTTGAGCGGGGTCCCCGCCGGTTTTGGTTTTGGTGCGCCTTGCGGCGCGGTTGGAGCAGGAATCGAACCCGCAACAGCTGAATCCCTGGTTCAGTGCTCTACCAGTTGAGCTATCCATTAATGTGGAGGGCGGTAAACGCCAGTGGTTTCCAACTCACCTTCGTCCGATGCCAGAACGGAACGCTCCAAAGAGCGCCGCTTGGCCCCGGCGGGTTGAAAGTAGTGAATTTGTTTCTGAGTTTCGGTGAATCTTCGAATGAGACATTGCTCGATCGACAAAAGACACCAGAACGAAAAAAGGCCTTCCGAGACGAGACGTCACCGGAAGGCCAAAGAGAAGGTGTGGGATTCTTTCGAATTCCACGAGAACTCTTGAGAGCTAACTACCGGTTGCCGAACTCCTCGATCGCGTTCGAGGGCGCCGTTGCTTTGCGACGTGATCTTCCGTCGTCTTGACCAAAGGTGTGGTTGTGCAAGTTTGTCGGCGCGAATTGGTGCGACGCGCACAAGGTCATCTGACGCAGAAACGCCTGGTCTTGGTGCCGATTGCTTAGCGGCTTGCGCGGACTGTTGGTGTTGAACAACATGGTGGTATCGGTCAAGAGAAGTGTTGGTCGGTTTTCGGTGTCGGTAGTTGAAGGCGAGCGGTTTAAGAACGCCCGAACCCGAAGGGTCGCGCAGGTTAGCGGCGAGCGACATGCCAAGTCAAGAACTTTTTCATTCTCTTTTGGAAGCCTAGCCTCCTTGTTCGCTGCTCAGCCCGGCTGTGGCTCGTGCGCAACGAGCACTGCGACCGCCTTCGGAGCCGGCCTGAAGTGACCCCAGCAAATACGAGGTAAGGGTAGGAACGGAGGCCTCGCGTCGAAACGGTTTCAACGCTCATTGCCGCCGGCGCACGATTGGTCTCAAGCAGCCAAGCTGTTGAAGCGTGCTGTAGCGCTTCGGTCCAACGACCCGGTGGTGGTTGAGAATGCCGGTCGCGCGTTGGTACTCGTCAAGCAAGGACCGGTGGTGCTGCTGAGTGAGTCAAGCTCTAAGCGCGCGACGCCCGACCTCGCTCGCTTCGGCTGGTGACGACGAAACCCTAGGCGTCGGGTCCGCCCGCCGCCGCGCCGTCAAGTTCCCACTGCGCGAGCTCGCGCTCGCCCTTAGGGGAGAGCTGGTAGTGGCCGAGGCTCACCCGCTCAAACCAACCGTAGTGATTGTCCATGAGGATGCGCCCGGCGCGTTCGACGCCGGTTCGCTTCTTGAGAGTAGCTGCTTTGAGAACGCCCTCGTGAGCCAGCTCGCGGCCGCATCTCAGCGCATCCTGTCGGTAGGCCGTAAGGCGTTGACGCGACGCAGATCCACCGGTTTCGGGGTCGCCAACCCGGTCGGCGAACTCCTTGAGCAGCCGGTTCTGGCGGTGCTTGCCTAGTCGCGGTCGGTAGGGCGCAGGGTCTAAGACCGCGACTACCTCGTCTGTGGCCGACACCGTAAGCAAGCCAAGGCCAAGGCGGCGTAGCATGCTGGTCACTTGCTTGCGCTTTTTGCGCCAGGTTGCGCTTCGGCCTTTGCCCAGGCGGAAGGCGAGATAGACCTTGCCGGAAGCAGAAAGACGATCAACGGCTTGGAGCACCAATGCGAAGTTGAGATCCAGCTTGAGCTCGACGATCACCGGCTCTTCTGCGGCTCGGACCGCAACGATGTCGCAGTGGCCGATCTCGCCTTTCACCGCATATCCCTGCGCCTCCAAGAAGCGCTTGATCGGTTGGTAGAGGTCTGCTTCAGGCACGAACAGTCATCTCCGGTTTGCTAGACGGCGGCACCGCCTGTGGGATGGGATGGCATGAACCAAAGGTAGCCGGGTTCTCAAAAGGGACCCTATGTCACCGATATCGAAAGGCCCGGTCGGACACGCGCGGGGTGCAGGGTCCAAGGAGTCGTGATGGGCCACACCATTCTCTCAACATGAGAGCCGGGCTCGTAACCCGGCGACGCGGACCCATGAAGGAGATGCGCTGGGGCTAAGGGTGCGCTGGCTCACGACATGGAGAGTTTTCGTATCTCGGGATGAACGTCTGGACCCCAAGACCGCCAGGGAGGTCGCGAGCCCAACGGTCGATACCACTGGTGATACCAACGGCGGATGGTCCCTCATTTGGAGGATGATGCGCTTGGAACCGCTGGCCACAGATTCCTGAGCTACTGAGATTTCGTCGGTGTTGGGTTCCGGCATCGAAACGAGCGACGATGATGACGCGTCATCCGTACAACAGAAGAGGATTTTGAATCGAAGGGACTCTTACCGGCAATGAAAACGCTACAAACGCTCAACTTCGTCTTGGTGGCCCTGCTCGGGCTTACCGCTGGCATCCCGAAACTCATGCGCACACCCCAGGAGGTCGGGTTCTTTGCTGACCTTGGTCTTGGCGAGAAGGCCGTTGTGGTGTTTGGCTTCGCGCAGCTCCTTGGAGGTATCCTGTTGCTGGTACGCCGTACAAGGATCGTCGGAGCGGGGGTGGTGGCGACACTGTTCCTCGGATCGGCGATGATGTTGGTTGCTTCGGGACAGCTCGCTTTTGGCCTGATTTCACTGCTCCCGGTGGGCATGGCCGCATTGGCTATGAAGTCCAGCATTGCGCAGGCACAACCCGCGCGATAGGACCAAACAACGCTCTGGAGGAGATAGAGGATGCTCAGTCAACTGCCGAAGAACCTGCGGTCCGTGAGATGGAGAAGGTCGGTCGGGCTGGTCGCTCTACTTGCGTTGGTTTCATTCTCTTCTGTAGCGACGGCTGTCAGTGAGAAAGCAAGCGCTGATCTCGATGTGTGTGCTGCGCTGAGCAAGGTCCAGCTGCCGGATGTAGTGCTGTCGAATCCGCGGGTCGCAACTGCTCCCGCAGCGCACTGTGTCGTTGATGGCCTCATCGGCCGCACCATCAACTTCCGCTTGTGGCTGCCCGAGGCTTGGAACGGAAAGTTCGTAATGGGCGGGGGCGGAGGCTTCGCTGGTGCGATCGCGAACCAAGCGATGACGCTCGGAGCGCTGCAGAAAGGGTACGCCACCGCCGCGACCGACACCGGTCACCAAGCCAACGGCCTGGACGGGAGTTGGGCACTGAATGACCTAGAGGCGATTGTCAACTACGCACACGTCGCTATCCACCGCACCACCGTGGTGTCGAAGGCGTTGGTGCGGGAGCACTACGGTCGACCTGCAGACGCGAACTATTTTGCTGGCTGCTCGAACGGAGGCCGCCAGGCTCTGCAAGAAGCGCAGCGTTATCCAAACGACTTCGACGCGATTCTTGCTGGCGCTCCCGCTTTGAGTTTCGGCGGCATCGGCTCGAGTTTCACCTACATCACGCAGCGCATGTACCCAGACTCGAACGACCTCCGTCAGCCCGCGCTGTCGATGGACGATCGCAAGTTGTTGCGTGCCGCAATCGAAGAGCAATGCGACGCGGAAGACGGGATCGTTGATGGCATTTTGAATGATCCGCCGAGCTGCAAGTTCGACCCGGCAGTGCTCGCGTGCCGAGATGGTGCGACCGAAGGCTGCTTGTCGAAGTTCGACCTGTCGGCGGTGCAGGCGATCTACGGTGGGCCGATTGACGCTGCAGGAGAGCCGCTCTACGTGGGTTTTCCGTTTGGTGCGGAAGACATCGGTTCGAACGGGTGGGGCTCGTGGCTAGTTGGCCGAGAGAATGGCGCGGGTAAGGGCGTGCCCAATGCGGCCTATGGCTTTGGCGTCGGCATGATGCGCTACTTCATCTACCACGACGCCGACTGGTCCTACAACGACTACGACTTCTCAACCTACCGCGAGGATTCAGCTTTCGTCAGTGCAATCCTCGACGCTGACAATCCGGACCTTGACGCGTTCAGGTCGCAAGGCGGCAAGCTTTTGATGTACCACGGCTGGTCAGATGCGGCCTTGAGCGCGAACGCCACCATCGACTACGTCGAAGCAGTGAAGGCGCGGTCTCCACAAGCGATGGACGATGTCCAACTGTTCTTGATGCCGGGGGTCTTGCATTGCGCTGGCGGTAAGGGGCCGAGCCAAGTCGATTGGCTCGATGCGCTCGATCAGTGGCACACCACCGGCAAGGCCCCCGTACAGTTGAAGGCGTCGTTCACCAAGGACCGCGCTCGCCGCTTGTGTGCTTGGCCGACCAACGCCGTCTTCACTGGTCAAGATGCCAACGATCCGGAGTCGTTCACCTGTCAGTAGATCCACCGAGCATGCTTGTGGGAGCCCGTCGATGCATTTCAAGCTAAGCCATCAGGTCGCCGTGCAGTCAGCGGACCGAAAGCAGGCGGTGACGTTCTATCGAGACGTGCTGGGGTTTGCCGAGATCAAGCGCGACGGTGTGGGTTGGCTCGATGCGTCGCCGTTGATGATGTATGTGGATGAGCGCAAGGTGGGCGAAGGGCTTGTCTTGGAGCTTGAGGTCGAAGACGTTGAAGCGGCGCGTGTGTATCTAGAGGAACGTGCTTGCGGAGTCATTCTGTGGGAGGGTGCAGGCAGGGCGTGTGTGGTCGGGGACCCGTTCGGGGTGCGCTTCAACCTTTGGCAGACCGGCTAGCGCTGTGAGTGGCAAGGCTGCACGGACACGCGGCGCTGCAATGGGGTCCTTGAGCCGTTGGGTTCTCGTTATCCTGGCACTTCCGTTTCTAGGAGTGGGCGTTGCGTTCATGGTGGCGCCGGAAACTTCGGCCGGACTGGTGGGCCTGTCGCTCGCCGACGCCACCGCGTTCGCTGATGTTCGAGCGGTGTACGGAGGTCTTCAATTGGGGTGCGGGGGGTTGCTGGTAGCCGCGGCGTGGCGACCGGATCTGGCTCGGATCGGCTTAGTTGGAGCGATCGCTCTATACGGCGGTTTGGCGTTCGCGCGTTGTGTGAGCGTCGTTGTCTCGGGCGTGCCGTCGACCGTTGGATTGATGCTTCATGCAGCGGAGTTGGCGGGCCTGGCGTTCGCGCTGGTAGCTTGGTTCAAGTCGCGTTGATTGCTCTTGCGGAGGAATATCGCCTACAGGTGCAATGGCGCGACTGGAGCGCCGCGATGGATGCGCTGCCCTCGATGGAAGGCGCGACCGTGCTCGACCTCGGATGCGGAGCTGGTGATGTTGCAGAAGAGCTGGCGCGCCGAGGCGCAAGGGTGGTAGGCGTTGACTCGAATACGGAGTTGTTGGAGGTTGCTCGCGCCAAACGGATCCCGCGCGCAACGTTCCAGGCGGCAGACTTCCGTGATCGGGACGATCTCGACCGAGTGATCGAGGTCGCTACCAACGGAGGGGCGTCGGTGGATGGAGTCTGGTCGGGTTTTTCCGCCGCCTACGCTCCAGATCTTGCTCCCGTACTTGCCGCGTGGCGTGCTTGCCTCGCACCCGCTGGTTGGCTCGCGCTGGTCGAGGTGGACGACTTGTTTGGCCATCGTCCGCTTGGCGTGGAGACGATCGCGCTGCTGGATGGGTACATCGAAGAGGCAGTCGCCGCCGGACGCTATGACTTTCGCATGGGCCGGAAACTCGGGCGGCACGCGCGCTCGGCGGGTCTGGACATCTTTGCCGAGTTCGATCTGAACGATGGCGAGTTCTCGTTTGCCGGACCTGCTAGAGAAGGTGTAGTGAGAGCCTGGCGCCGCCGCTTCGAGCGCTTGACCTCTTTGCAGGAGTTTCTAGGCAGCAAGTTCGATCGCGTCCGCGCAGAGTTTCTAGACTGTTTGGTAAACCTCGACCATCAACCGGTGTCGCGCGTGTGTTGCTGTATTGCGCATAACCCAAAGGGCGATACCCTGGTGAGAGACTGACTGAAAGAACGAAAGGCCCTCCCTGTTGGATCAAGACACCGGTAGAACAATCCAGAAACCGCTCGCGCCAGCTACTAGCGGCCTGTGGGCGGGTGGTCCTGAAGAACTAGTGCGGGCGATGAAAGCCGAACGGGAAGAACGTGCTTTGGCCGCGCGTGTTCTTGCAGTTCGCACCGACGAAGAGAAAGTCGCGGCCGAAGAGGCGCGACTGAAAGTGACCGACGGCGAACGCGAGGTGGAGTCCTATGAGCCGTCCGATGAAGAGATTGCCACGAGCCTCTTTTGAGTCGCGCAGCTGATGGCGAACACGAAGGTGGAACAGTGAGCGACGCCACGACCGCAAGGGTGCGTACAGAGATCGAACGGCTTCATGAGTTCTTAGTGGGGTGGTTCACGGGGGCGCTCAAGCAGACGGCGTTTGGCCCGGATTTCTTGGAGCGATTCGATTCAGGCGCGCTCTTGATTCCGCCGTCAGGCGCGACCCTCACCAAGGAGGCGTTCACCAGCGGGGTTCTTGGTGCGCATGACAGCAATCCCTCTTTTAGGGTGGCGATCCGTAACGTCGACGTGCAACGCATCTTGCAGCAACGGCAAGGTCCCGATGTGATTCTCGCGACTTATGAGGAATGGCAGCGCAACGCTCTTGCCTCCGAGCCGCCTGACAATGGCCGGGTTGCAACGGTTCTGTTCGAAGACACCGAACCGCTCAGTTGGCTGCACATTCATGAGACCTGGTTGCCTCGGGCGATCCTTGAAGCTGGCCCCTACGACTTCTGATGGCTGCCTCCGTTGAGCGCGAGCGAGGCCTCATGCACACGGCGTTGCTGTTGGTCGCCAGGCTGTTGGCGGCGATGCTGTTGGCCGCCGTGCTTTGGATGCCGTCGTTGGCACACGCTCAGCAGAATAGACAGTCGCCAACCGACCTGAGCACCAATCGTCCGCTCGATCTCGCCTTCGGGCCGCTCAACATCGCCGAGACGGTGTACTCGTGGTACATCCTTGACGTTGGTGCAGATGCGTCGCTCTTGGTCGAGACCGAAGAGGGCCAGCGCACCATCGAACTCTGGCCACTGGCGATCCCGGGTGAAGGCTCGATCGTTGGGGCCAACGCACGCCGCTATCTGAGGTCCTTGGTAGGCCGCAAGGTGCAGTTCGCGTTTCGCGAGCACAGTCGCGAGCACAAGCGCGAGGGGAAGCCTGGGTCTCAGGGCGTGCTTCCGGATACCGCGCGACCACTTCACAGAGCGTTCTCGCAGGTCGGGGTCGAACTGGTGAAGCGCGGCCTCGCGCGCTACTGCCCTGCTCCAGGCATGACCTTCGAACACCTCAAGCGCATGCAAGAGCGCGCTCAGGAGCGCGATCTAGGTCTGTGGAGGGAAGGTCCGAGCGTCGCGTGCCCGGTACTTGCGCGCTAGTGGGTGGCGTCGGCTGAGGCCGCACTCCGCGGAGAGCTGCCAGCCGAGGGTGGCCCTGCCGAAAGCCGGGCAGTGGTAACCGCCCAGCCGTAAACCGCCCAGCCGAAAGCCACCAAGCCGACACCAAACCTACCGAGAGCGTAGGGCCGTCGACCTAGTCGCGGAAGTTGGTGTACTTGAAGTCGTAGTCGAACTTGCCACCTTTGACCAAGGTGATGACCTGTTGCAGGTCGTCACGCTTCTTGCCGGTCACGCGCACCTGCTCTTCTTGAATCTGAGCTTGCACTTTGAGCTTGGCCTGTTTGATTGCCTTGACGATCTCCTTGGCGGTTTCCTTGGGGATCCCGGTCTTGAGCGTGATCGCTTTGCGGAACATGCCGTCCGCGGCCGGCGTCTTGGTACCCACCTCCAAGTTGCGAATGGAGACGCCGCGCTTGATCAGTTTGCTTTGGACCACATCGAATAGCGCGTCGAGCTTGTCCTCTTCACTCAAGAGGCCGATGGACTCCTTTTTGTCCCAGTCGATTTCTGACTTGCTGCCGCGGAAGTCGAAACGTTGGGCGATTTCCTTGCGTGCTTGATTGATGGCGTTGTCCGCCTCTTGAAGGTCGGTTTCCATTGCGATATCGAACGAAGGCATAGCGGTGTCTCTCGAGTTGTGTCAGTGAAGCAGGTCCTCCACAAGGAGCCCGCGAGGGCTTAAGTGCTGGGAGTTTATCCGCGACGGGCCAGGGGCTAGCTTCAACCTGCCTGCGCTGCAATGTGCCAACGACTGAATCGAGCCGAAAAGCTTAGAGCAGATCGCTCGCGAGGTTTGCCAGTTCAGATCGCTCGCCTTTGGTCAGATTGACGTGAGCATAGAGCGCGTTGCCCTTCATGCGATCGACCAGGTAGGACAGTCCGTTGCTCTGTGCGTCGAGGTAGGGCGAGTCGATCTGGAAGATGTCGCCAGTGAAAATCACTTTGGTGCCTTCGCCCGCGCGGGTGATCACGGTCTTGATCTCGTGAGGCGTAAGGTTCTGCGCTTCATCGACGATGAACAACGATCGCGACAATGAACGACCACGGATGTAGGCGAGTGGTGTGATCAGGAGTTTGCCGAGCTCGGTCATCTCGTCCAGGCGACGAGCTTCGCGAGCGTCCTCCTTGAAAGCGCCACGAATCACTCCAAGGTTGTCCCACAGTGGCTGCATGTATGGCGAGATTTTGGAGTCCACGTCTCCTGGTAGGTAGCCCAAGTCGCGATTGGACAGCGGCACGACTGGGCGGGCTAAAAGAATCTGCCGATAGGTGCTGCGCCGCTCCAGAGCACCTGCAAGGGCCAACAGGGTCTTGCCGGTGCCTGCGCTGCCAGTGAGGGTAACCAGCGGGAGTGCGTCGTCGAGCACGGCTTGAAGTGCAAACACTTGCTCGGCGTTGCGCGGCATGATGCCGTAGGCCGGTTGCTTGTGCAGCAGCTCAACCTGGCCGTTGCGCCCGCACGCAGCGAGCGCCGATCCCGAGCGTGATTTGAGAATCAGGAAGTGGTTGGCTGGGAATTCCTCGGCCTCGCTGCCGTCTGGGTCGGCCTCGGTGGGCGGCAGCGCATTGCGCGGGAAGGAGTGGTCAGCATAGAGCCGGCTGAGCAGCTCCTCGCTGACCTTGCGCGTGGAAACGCCGGAGTAAAGGTTGTCGACATTCTTGACCTGGACGCTCTCGTAGTCCTCGGCCTTCAGGCCAAGCGCTCGAGCCTTGACCCGTAGGTTGATGTCTTTTGTGATCAGAATCACCGGGCGCTCGGGATAGCGCTCGCTGAGCCCGAGTGCTGCACCTAGGATTCGGTGATCGTTGCTGCGCGCAGTGAGACCGGTCAGCTGCTGCTCGGATGCGCCGTGGTCCGAGACCACGCACAGGCTGCCGCGCTCCGGTCCGTTAAGCGGCAACCAACCGCGCAGGTCGTGGTTGCCGGAGATGACGTCGAGCCGGCGAACGAACTCGCGGGCGTTGTGCGAGAGCACATTGTTGCCCTTCTTGAACCCATCGAGCTCTTCGAGCACAGTGATTGGTAAGGCAACATCGTGCTCTTGCAATCGATCCAGAACGCCAACGTCGTACAGAATGACAGACGTGTCTAGAACGAAGATCTTCTTCGCTGCGGAGGGTTCCGCGGCGTTCGAATCGGCGCTGGCGGCAGCAGCGCCCGCGCGGTTGTGCTCAGCGGAGTGCGAGGGGCTCTCCATAGGGCCAACAAGAGAATCGGTATCGAAGGGGACGGGTGCGTCACTCAAGACGTTCATCGTAGCGGAAGGATTGAGGAACGGTATGTCGAGATGGTTGCTTCGCGGTTTTCTTGTTGCCGGGGCCCTGGTGTTCGCCGCGTGTGCGTCGCCTGAAGCCTCTGAGCTAGGGGGGAAGGTTGAGCAGGCGTCGGTGAGCGAGACGGGCCCGGTGACAATCGACCAGGCACCCTACATCGCGGTGCTGGGGATCGCGCAGGATGGCGGCATTCCCCAGATCGGAGGGTGGGATCATCCGGCCTGGCAGGACGCGTCGCAGGCACGCAAAGTGACTTCACTTGGTCTGATCGATCCCGAGAGCGGCAAGCGATGGCTGTTCGATGCCACCCCCGATCTGCGCACGCAGTTGCCGGTATTGCGACAGCTCTCGCCTGATGCAAGCGCCGCACCCAACGGTGGCTTGACCGGAATCTTCTTGACCCATGCCCACCTCGGCCACTATTCAGGATTGGCATTCTTAGGGCACGAGGTGATGGGTGCTAACGGAGTCGACGTCTTTGCCATGCCTCGCTTTCGCAACTATCTCGAGACCAATGGCCCATGGGATCAGTTGGTGCGTTACGAAAACATCCGGCTTCAAGAATTGACTGCCGACCAGCCGGTTGCGCTCACGCCAACCTTGCGCGTTGTGCCCTTCGTAGTACCGCACCGCCAGGAGTACAGCGAAGTGGTCGGCTACCGGATTGAAGGCCCTACGCGCTCGGTGTTGTTCTTGCCCGACATCGACTCATGGCATGAGTGGGAAGCGCAGGGCGTTGATTTAGAGCAGGTGCTCGGCAGTGTCGATGTTGCTTATGTGGACGCCACCTTCTACTCCGACGGTGAGGTGGGCGGTAGAGACATGTCAGGCTTCCCGCACCCGTTCATCTCTCACACCATGCAGCGTTTAGCTGATGCGCCACGGCCACTGCGCGAGCGGGTGCGCTTCATTCACCTCAACCACACCAACCCCGCGCAGCGCCCAGACAGCGAGGCGCGTCGCACGCTCGAGGCAGCCGGTTTCAGGGTCGCCAGTGAGGGTGAGATCGTCAGCCTGGGCCCCGCGCTCTAACGCTCCTAGATCCGACCAATATGCGCTTCAATACTCATCGCATCGAACTGTGGTTCTTCGTCTTGATCAGGGCCTGCGTGCGCCGGCTGTCGATCGGAACCGCTCGCAAGCTTGGCGCTTTCAGCGGGGTACTCAGCTACTACAGCTTCTTACGTCGCAGACACTACGCTTTGCGCAATCTTGGTCTCGTGTTTCCGGAGTTGAGTCGTCGCGAGAAGCACCGGCTGGCGCGCAAGGCCTACCGACGGACCGGGGCGACGTTGCTCGAATCGGCGGTGTGGTCGACACGCGATACCAGTCGTCATCAAGACTGCTTCGAGATCGAGGGACGCGAGCACATCGAAGGCGTGCTCGCCTCAGGCAAGGGTTTCATCATCTTAGGAGCGCACTATGGTGTTTGGGAGACCGGCCTCATGCCCTATGAGGATGCCCTGCGGCCGGTCACAGTGATTGCCAAGCGCACCACCAATCCGTTGATGCAGGCCGAAGCCGACGCCTGGCGGGAGCAGCGCGGTTTCATCCAGGTGCTCAGCGGCGGTGCGACGTTGAAGATTTTCAAGACTCTCAAGCGAGGCGATCGCGCAGGGTTTATTGCCGATCAACGGGTTCAGCCCGAGAACGGGATTCTGCTGCCGTTTCTGGGGGTGCCCGCGTGGACGTCGCCGATGATGGCGGCGATGTCGATCCGTACCGGTGTCCCGGTGTTGCCCCACTTCGCTGAGCCGTTGGGCAAGGACCGCTACCGAATCAGCTATCTCGAACCGATTGAGCCTGACCCCGAGCTGGGCAAGGGCCCCGAGGCTGTGAGGGAGATGACCCGTCGCTACAACGCGGTGGTCGAGGAGCGGATCAGGGCACGACCAGAGCTTTGGTTCTGGGTTCACGAACGCTGGATCAGGATCAAGCGCTATCGCTGGGACTCGACCAAGGAACGCTGGCGCAAACGCTCCGGTTTACCGGCTCCAGCAACTCCGACGGCGCAACTGCCGGTTGTACTGCGCAAGCTGGTCAAGAGCTATCGACGTGGCCGACCGCTGCAAGAGGGCGAGAGTCTGGTGCTCGACGGGTTCGAAGCGAGTGAGCGACGGTCGCTGGCGATTGAACTGGGCCACGCGACGATCGCTGCCGGTCGCTCGTTTGCTTGGCTCGAGCAGGGTGTTGATACCAAGACGACACAAGAGACCTTCGAGCAGTTGGATCAGTTCGATGTGGTGGCGCTCTGCTTCGGTGGCGGTCACAGCGGAGAGAACAACGATGCTGGACGAGAAGGTTCGGCCGATCTCGACCGGTTCGAGGCCCTGGCTCGCCATCGTGTTGAGCAGCGACGATCGGTGATCGTGGTGCGCGGCACCTCTGGAGCCAGAGGGTCTGAGGCCCGCACATCTGAGGCCTGCGCGTCTGAGGCCAGCGTGCCGGATACGAGCGCGACCGAGGCTAGCGCGCGGGTGGAAGCCGCACTCGGCGGCGCCTCGGTGCGTGTGCTGAACCTCGAAGGCTAGCCGCCGACGCCTTGGGCCGCGATGCGCTGCTGGTAGTGATCCTCTAAGAAGTCGAGTTTGTCCTTAAGCACGCCGACCTCGGTAGCCAGCACGCCCTCCCGGCCGATCACGAACCATTGGTCCGACATCTCGTCGTATGGCGGCCAGTCGTCGCCCTTGGGCTTGCGGGTTCGACCAAACTCGATGAACGCGCGCCTTAACGAGGCGCCGAGGGCTCGTGCTTCCTCGACGCCCGGGTCCGTCGCTGTCGTTGCGTCGCCTGAGACCGGCGCGTCAAAGAGCGTGCCGAGCTCGGAGGCATGAGGGGTTCCGGGCCATTGATCGCGATTGGCTTGCGGCACGAAGTCGTAGTAATAGAGGAAGCCGGGTTGATTGACGGTGCGCATGCTGCGCGCGGTCAGGCGAGCGGCGAGCAGGTAGCGGCCGTCGCCGAACAAGCGCGAGGCGCCAAGGCCGTCGCTGACGGCGAAGTCCGACGCGTAGAGTGCGCGTAGCTCGTCTTGCCACTCACCCCAGCTGCCCATGAAGTCTGCTGGATCAAGACCGGCCATGGCCATGACTGCGCCGTCGTAACTATTGCCGCCCGCCATGTAGGGCACCGGAGCCTGGCCGCCGCGAGCAAAGACGAGAGCAGGTTCGTCTGGCAGGCTTGTTCCGTCGACGATCGGCAGGTGCAGGCTGGCGACAGCGCCGGTCAAAGCATCGACTGGGATCGTTCGCGGGTCGGTGCCTGGTTCCATTGAAGCCGCTTCGAGCGCGCTTTGAATGATCGCTTCGCCCATCGCGGTTGCGCTCAAGAGAGGAGCTTCGGCGCGGTTGCCGAAGGGGTTGGCGCCAGCGCTCGGTTTGCCCTTGGGTAACATCGTAGGCACGCGGGGCAGTGGCCAGGTGCCGTAGCCGCTCATCGAGATCGCTTGTTGAAAGCGCACCTTGCGCTGGGACATCAGCAGTTGTACAGCCATGCCTCCGGCGGATTCGCCAAAGATCGTGACGTTGCCGTTGTCGCCGCCGAACTCGCTGATGTTGCGATTCACCCACTCGAGCGCCTTGCGCATGTCGAGCAGTGCGAAGTTCGCGTTGGGCTGCTCGGCGAGCAACGTTGGATGAGCGAGAAAGCCGAGTGCTCCGAGCCGATAGTTGATCGATACCAGCACCGCCCCGTCTTCGACGAAGCGTGTCCCGTTCGAATAGGCCGCAGAACCTGAGCCGGTGCGAAAGCCGCCGCCGTGGATCCAGACGAAGACCGGGCGCTGCTCGCGGACGACGGTCGGGTTGGGCCGCTTGCCGCTGCGATCAGACCTCGTCCAGATGTTGAGCGTTAGACAGTCTTCGTCGTAGTGAACGCCCTCTTCTTCGGTACGCACCGGTTGCGGGCACCGCGCACCGAAGTCGACCATCTCGCGAGTCTCGGCCCAAGACGCTGGGTCTTGCGGCGCTTGCCAGCGCAGGTCGCCCACCGGAGGTGCGGCATAGGGAACGCCACGGAAGACATCTATCGCTTGAGCGCTCTCAGTCGCCGGAATGTGCTCGCCAACCACCGTGCCCGAGTTGGTGACGACGGGTGCGGTGCGGTCGGGCGGGAGGATTCCGAACGGTTCGCCAGTACAAGCACTCAGCGCAGCCAGCGCGAGGAGCGCAAGCGCCAATAGAGGGCGAGAGTTGGGGCGCGCGGGGAATGCGGACAGGACATGGCGGAGACGGTGCATTGAGGGTCCTCGTTTTCGATGGCTCTAAGCGGTGACAGTCGCCCATTGGATCAAAGGTTAGATCAATGTGAGCACGTCATCGACCTGTTGATAGCCGATGCGCAGCAGGAAGGCGTTGTTGCGACCGTAGGATTTATTGCCGAGGATGAAGTAGCCAGGCTCTGGGGTCAACAAGGTTTCGGGACCTTGACTCACTTGAGCGAGGCAGTCGGTGTTGCTCGCATGGTCCCCGCCAGTTCGCTCACCCTCGCCCAGGAGGGCTGCGGCGAGGCGCATAGGGCCGCCGGTGGCGTAGCATTCTTGGACTTGAAGTTCGCGATAGAGCTGCTGATCGCCAATGGAACCGACCAAGGCGACGATCCGGTTGACAGTGCATTCTTGGGCGTACTCGCTGTGCGCGCCCCCGTTGTGCGCACTGGCCGGGCGCGCGGCTGATGAGCGCAGACGGACCGTGATGCTGCCGTCGTCGTTGTTCGAGTGCAGGCTTTCAACGGAGGTGTTGCGGTGAGCGGTGACATTGGTGTTAGCGCCGTCGAGAAACTGCCGCGCACGCAGGTGCAGGGCCGAGCGTTCGGGGAGGGGGTCGCCTTCGATCGCCGCGAGGTTCTCGCCGTTGCCACGCAAGACCCAGTGAACGCGGTCAGCGGAACCGGCGAGTGTCACGGCGGCGGTTTGAGCGGAATGGCCGGCACCGACCAGCAATACGCGCTGGCCTTGCCAGTCCCGGACCTCGAGAAATTGACCAATGGTTCGAATGAGCCTGCCGTCGTCTTGCTCGGCAAGCAGGCGCTCGCCAGCTGCTGGGATACCTCCATGGCCGAACCAGTTAGGGGTGTGATGCGAGCCGGTGCAATCCAGAACTGTTGTGGCGTAGAGCACACGTTCGCCGTTTGGTGTTTGCAGCAGGAGGCGGAAGAGCCGCTCGGCTCGCCGCTCGGTGCCGATCTCCTCGCGCTTGAGCAGACCATCGCGACCGACCGCGAGCGCTCTTGTTTCAGTAAAGCAGCGCGGCGCGATCGCGGGGCAACTAGCGATCCTGTTGAGAGCTTGATCACACAGTTCGTCGCCGGTGGGGCAGGCGTCCGTGTCTGGCGCTTTGTGGTCAAGAGCCTCGCGCATGCGCTGCGACAGGTTCATCGACCATGGCGTGAACAAACGAACCGCCCCCCAGGACCTAATCCCTGCGGCGGGCCGAGCGCCGCTTTCAAGCAAGACGAACGGCCTGCCCGCCTCTGCCATCGCCAAGGCAGCGTCCAGCCCGATCGGACCCGCGCCCAAGATGGCGACGTCGGTGTGTTCTGGCAAGAGCTTCGCCAAGGATGGAGCTGTTGTCATGTCAGGAGAACTCTGCCCCCCGCTAGAAGCGCGAAGCCGCACGTTCCTTGGCAGGCAAGATCTCGAGACAGGTGGTCCACCATCCACTCAGGATGGTGTCAACGAACTCGTCGGGAAGCTGTTCTCGACGCATCTCTGCGGCTAAGGCTTCGCTGTCGTAGTGGAGCGGCACGTGCTCGGCGTGCAACGCGCCCTCGCGCACTTCGATGCGAGTGCTCCAGACATTGCGTGCGCCGTCGTTCGCGGGTCTGCCGATTACGCCGACGTTGATCAAGCTGCGGCCGGAGGCGAGCTGGCGTTGCCACTGAAGACCGGTGTGAGTGCAGAGGATCGCATCGGCCCGTTCTTGATCGAGCAGAACCTCGAGGTAGGGGTCTGGGGTTGCCGATTCGAAGAGGAACTCGTTAATGCGGCGCGGCGAGCCGTGAATCAACAGCAACTCGAACGGCGAGTTGCTGTTGCTGGGGTTGCTCAGCTTCACTCTCCGGCGCAAGGGCAGTTCGCCCATGGCTTGCTTGAAGGCGTCGCTTGAGTTCTGCGCGGTGTAGAGGTAGGACAACTCGGCGAAGTGGTTATCGCGCGGGTCGGCGTAGCCGCAGTTACAGTCTTCGGCGCCAGAGGACAAAGACTGTTCGTAGTTGCCTTGGATCGACCGAATGCCGCCGCGCTCTAACAGAGGCCAGACTTTGTCGGGCGAGGGGCCGAAACCGCCGAAATCGCCCAGGCAGTAAACCGCGTCTGCGCCCCAAGCGTTGGCGTCGTCGATCAGCGCATCCAGTGCTATGTGGTTGTTGTAGATCCCGCCGAAGACCACGATGCGCTCAAACGGCCCCTCGGCTACTACACCGTCGTCTTGTGTTGCGACGAACGCTTGTTCGGCAGCCGCGCGTTGGGTGGCGTCGAGTTCCGTGCCGCGTTGGGCCGCCGCGTCGCGGAAGCGGTCCAACGGCACCAGCCGTTCCCCCCAGGTGGCAAGGCCACGGTGGCGAACCAGGCGCTCCTTCTCCGATAGCTCGCGGCTAGCGTCGCCCTCCTTAAGGGTGCTCTTGGCTGCTTCTGCTGAGAGTTCTGCAGAGCGAGGTGGGTGATCTGTGGGCATTGAATGATGGGTCGTGGGGTTGAATCGTTGCGACACGCTAGGTGCGGCAGCTAACCCCATAGACGTGACAGGTCCAACAGGCAGGGTGATCGAGCTTGAAAGGCGCGAGCGTGTCGGCGATGGTCTCTCCCATTCGTGCTGTGGGTTCGTTGACCAAGATCGGGCACACCCACACGCCTTGGTCGGTGACCATGCGGCAGGCGCTGCACTGCAGATGGTCCCAGGCCTCGGGGCCTTCGACCGTCGCGTCCTCTTCACGCAGCCGCTGCCAGCTTTCATACGAGCTAGTGCGCTCGGCCTCAGCGCCGATGTTGAACACTGGGAGGATCTTGAGCCTGGGATGAGCGATGCCGCTACTGCGCAAGAGATCGAGGAAGCGTTGCCGTCCGCCCGCCGATCCCATCTCCGGGTCGGCCTCGGTTACGGTTACCACGGGGTTGAGCCCTGCACCGTTTAGCCTGAGGATGCCGTCAAAAGCTCGCTCGAAGGTGCCTTCGCCCCGGATCGGATCGTTGGTTGTGGCGTCGTAGCCGTCGAGTGAAACACGCAGGTCGAGCGAATAACACGAGCTCCCGGACAACGCTGCTAAGCGCTCGCAACGCTCTTGATCGAGCAACAGGCCATTGGTCAGAACGCTCGCCGGCCCTTGGCGCAAGGTGGCTTCGAGGATCTCCTCCATCTCCGGGTTCAAGAACGGCTCGCCACCGGTGAAGTAGTACTCCTTGACGCCCAGCCCGATTGCTTCGCTCAAGTAGGGCTCGATCTCCACAAGGCTCATGAACTCATGGGTGTGGTTGGTGGGGGAGCACGAGATGAAACAGTGGTTGCAGGCGAGATTGCACACGGTGCCCGCGACCTGGAACCAGAGCGTGTCGAGGCTACGAAGTTCGACCTTTGGGGCTCGGCCCGCGGCGGGCGAGTAGGTGATGGGCAACGAGGGCGTCGCGGAAGGAGTCGTCATAAGCGGGGGGACTAATCGTTGGAGGTCGTTGGAGGGGCGCCGCGATGAGCGAGGGGTGCGTCGAACTCAACCAGAATCTATACGAGCTAGCGGTGCGAAAGGATCGCTGATCCGCCGGTTGCCGCGCAGGTTGCGCTGAGGTAAATCCTTTGTCGAATGCCGGTGTCCCCTCGCGGGCTTGAGAAATGCCGAACGTTCGTGTCACCGGCCTCTCGAACCGATGCCCGAAGGTCTGAGTCTGCGGCTAGACTGAGTGAGCTTTCCGCGCGCAACTTCGCGTGCTTCGCTGCTCGGTTCCCCGCTCGGAATGGGCTCGACCTCGACTTGGACACTCCATGAAAATCGCCGCGGTTCGCTCCGCTTTGCCGCCGCACTTCTACGACCAAGAGACGCTTGTGGCGCGGCTTGAGGAGGAGTGGAAGGTCAGGCATTTCAACAGTGCTCGACTACGCAAGTTGCACGAGAACGTGTTGGTGGGTGGGCGCCATCTCGCGCTGCCGATCGAGGAGTACGCGTCGCTCGACAGTTTTGGCAAGAGCAATGATGCGTGGATTGGGACCGCGCTTGATCTGGGCGGCCAAGCGATCAACGACGCGATCGAAACTGCCCGGGTGCCGCGTGACCGGATCGGCGCGCTATTCACGGTGTCGGTGACCGGCCTCGCAGTGCCGTCGATCGACGCGCGCTTGATGAACCGCATCGACCTGCCGCGATCGATCAAGCGGGTGCCGATCTTTGGGCTGGGCTGCGTGGCGGGCGCCGCTGGCACCGCGCGGGCAGCTGACTACGTCAAGGCGTATCCGGACCAGGCGGCGATTCTGCTGTCAGTCGAGTTGTGCTCGCTCACTTTGCAGCGCGAAGACCTGTCGATTCCGAACTTGATCGCATCTGGTCTGTTTGGCGATGGAGCTGCCGCCTTGGTGATTTGCGGCGAGACCTTAGCTCAAGAGATCAGCGCACCGGGCCCTGAGGTGGTGGCGTCGGCGTCGGTGACCTATCCAGATTCTGAGCGGGTGATGGGGTGGGACATCACCGAGCGTGGTTTTGGCATCGTGCTTTCAGCAACGGTGCCTGAGGTCGTGCGAGAGCATCTACGGCACGATACCGACGCCTTTCTTGCAGACCAACGACTGACTCTCGAGGACATCGAGAGCTTCGTTTGCCATCCTGGTGGACCGAAGGTTCTGATGGCCATGCAACAAGCGCTCGATCTCGAGGAGGAGGCGCTTGAGTTGACTTGGCGTAGCTTGCGCGAAGTCGGCAACCTCTCTTCAACCTCAGTGTTAATGGTGCTGGAACAGACCATGGCTGAGCGTCGACCGACGTCGGGATCCTTGGGACTGATGTTGGCGATGGGTCCGGGCTTTTGTTCCGAGTTGGTCCTGTTGCGTTGGTAGTGCCAACGAGCACAGCAGCGGCGGTAGGGAATCTCGGGGATGTTCTGCAACCGATCGCGGCGGCGTCGCAAAGCACACGCTCCGCGTTCTTGATGATCGTTGCGGCGGTGGCCCTAGAGCGGTTGTTCGAGGTGTGGCTATCGCGACGCAACACACGGCGAGTGCTCGCGCGCGGAGGCCGTGAGGTTGGCGCGGGCCACTATCCGGTGATGGTTTTGCTGCATACGGGCTTCTTCGTTGCGCTGGTGCTTGAGGTCTGGCTGCTTCCCACCTGGCCGCAGGGCTGGCTAACGTTGGTGTCGGTGGGTGCCGTAGCGTTGTCGATGAGCCTGCGCTATTGGGCCATCCTCAGCCTGGGTGACAGATGGAATACGCGAGTGGTTTCTGAACCTGGCCGGCCGGCGGTCGCGCGCGGCCCCTATCGATGGCTACGCCACCCGAACTACGTTGCGGTGGTGGTAGAGCTGTTTGCACTTCCCCTGATCCACGGCGCGTGGCGAACGGCGGTCGCCGTGACTGTGGCCAACGCTGTGTTGCTGCGTCACCGGATCCGAGTCGAGGAGCAAGCCGTCTATGGGACTGACCATGAGTAGCCAAGACGCGATCGTCTCGGGCATCGTTAGTGTGGCGCGCGAGCATCTAGAGCTCTCAGACCCGACCCTGCTAGAGCTCGACCAGAGAGCCTTCTTGGACCTGCGTCTGGTAGAGGACCTCGGCCTGGATTCGATCCAGCTGCTCACTCTTGCGGTCGAAGTAGAGAACCACTTCGAAGTGGTTCTCGATGAGTTCGATCCGGGTGCCCCAATCGAGGATGCCGAGGGCCCTGCTGCTCCCCTGTCGATCGAAACCCTCGGCAGCTTGGTCGAGTTGATCGGCCGCAAGAAGGCCTGATGGTCGAGCACAGGAGAGTAGATATGAGCAGCGCTCAGCCGGCGCGGCTCGAGACCCCGGCGGTGGCGATGCCGGGGGTGCCACCGACGGTGCTCGAGGCTTTGGCCCGCGCGGCCGAGTCGCCACGCGCAGCGACTCGAGGGTTGCGGTTCGTGGATCTGCGCGAAAAGGAAACCCTGGTGCCTTGGGCGGTGGTCATCGAACGTGCCAGCGAGACAGCCAGCGTTCTGCGAGCAGCCGGGGTGGTCGCGGGCGAACGAGTGGCCTTGGTGTTCAGCACCACGCCTGAGTTCTTCGATGGCTTCTTCGGCGCCTTGATGATCGGCGCGGTGCCGACCCCCCTTTACCCACCCGTGCGCTTGGGAAAGATGGACCAGTATGACCAGCGCACCGCCGAAATGCTTGCAGCAGCCGCGGCGAGGATTGTGGTTGCGGAGCCGAGAGTAGCTCGCTTGCTCGGAGGCGTTGAAGCGCTGTATCGCGCGCCGCTGGGAATGCACACCTTGGAATCGCTGCGATCATTGAAAAAGGGGCAAGAGAGCGCTGTCGTCTGCGTTGCCGACGTGGACTACAGCGCGAGTCCAGAAGATCTGGCGCTGGTCCAGTTTTCATCGGGAACCACAGTGGCACCTAAGCCGGTCGCCTTGTCGCACCGCGCCTTACTTCACCAAGCGGCGATCCTGGCCGGCCACTGGCCTGACACCGACGAGCAGGAACAAGCGGGCGTCTCCTGGTTGCCGCTTTACCACGACATGGGGCTAATCGGCTGTGTGCTGCCCGCGCTGCTGCGCGTAGCGAACCTGTGGTTGATCCCACCCGAGGTGTTCTTGGCGCGACCCGCGATCTGGCTGCGAACGCTGTCGCGCACGCGAGCGACCATTTCTCCAGCACCCAACTTCGCCTACAGCTTGTGTGTGGATCGCGTTCGCGAGCGCGACCTCGAGGGTGTTGATCTCTCGCGGTGGCGTGCCGCACTCAACGGTGCCGAAGCCGTGTCGATGGATACCGTTCGCGCCTTCAACGAACGCTTTCAGCCGGTGGGTTTCAGACCCGAAGCGATGACTCCGGTGTATGGGTTGGCGGAGGCGGCTTTGGCGGTGACGTTCTCAGACCTTGAGTCTCGACCGCAGTCGGCTTGGTTTGACCTGGACGCGCTGAGTGAGGGTCGGGCCGTTGCTTCGGGAGACCGGCAAGCGAACGCCGACGGGTCGCCTCCGTCGAGTGAACTGGTTTCGGTCGGGCAACCGGTTCCTGGATTCGCGGTCGAGGTTCGAGACCCAAGCGGTGCCGTGGTCAACCAAGACGAGGAAGGCGAGGTGTTCACCAGCGGCCCCTCGTTGTTGACCGCGTACCTTGGTCACGCGGCCTTGACCGATCGAACGCTCAACGGTGGCTGGCTGGCCACTGGCGACCTCGGCTTTGTTCACGACGGCGCTCTCTATTTGACCGGCCGCAAGAAGGACACGCTGGTCTTGCGAGGCCGCAACTGGTCGGCGATCCCGATTGAAGAACTAGTCTCAGGAGTAGCTGGCGTGCGCACCGGATGCGTCGTCGCCGTGAGCGCGCTCGCCGTGCACGACAAAGGCCGCGCTACCGGCGAGGGACTTTGGGTGATCGCCGAGACTCGGGTCGCAAGCGAACAGCTCGGCGCTTTGGGTGAAGCCTGCAAGGCCGCTGTGCTCGCAAACTTGGGCCTGAAGGTGGCGCGGCTTGACTTGGTTGAAGCAGGAGAGATCCCTCGTACCTCGTCCGGCAAGCTGCGCCGGGCAGCGGCTCGAGGACTCGGTGAAGCAGGACGATTGAAGCCGGCGGGAAGTGCCGGGCTAAAGGAACGACTGAAACGGCGTCCTGCTGTAGCTGCGGGCCTTGCCCTACTGCACTCGCATCGCAAAAGGAGCAGCAAGCAACGGTCAGCAATCGAGGATGATGGGGAAGAGCAGGAGTGAGTGGGAGTCGTTCACCTCAAGTGCTCATTGTTGGTGCTGGGCCGGCGGGACTGTGTTGCGCAGTTGCCTGCGCCGTTCGCGGGCTCAAGGTCGTGGTCCTCGAGCGGCACGCAACGATGCCGATCGACAAGGCCTGCGGCGAAGGCTTGATGCCAGATGCGGTCGAGGTGCTCTTGCAGCTCGGGGTTGACCCCGAAGGCGGTGAGATCGCAGGCATTCGGTATGAGGGCGATGGCCATACCGTGTCCGGCTCGTTCGCAGAAGGCCGGCGTGGTCTCGGTGTGCGGCGTACGGAACTGTCGAAGGCGCTCTTTGAGCGTGCTCTTGAACTTGGGGTTGAGGTGCGCACGGGGGATGGCTTGGTTGACGTTGAGCAGGCGGGCGCGCTGTCGTTTGTGACCACGAGTCAAAGCGGCGAGTGGCGGCCGCGCGCGATCGTTGGCGCCGATGGATCGCGCTCGCTGGTGCGCAAGCTGGCGGGCCTCGATCAGCCAACGCTGACTCACCGTGCTCGACGATGCCCTGTGCGGGTGGGCATTCGCCGCCACTTCAGGGGTACGGAGACACAACCTGCGCGCGACCGCGTTGAGGTCTTTTGGGCCGACGGTGTCGAGGGGTATCTGACCCCGCTCGCGAACGGCATGTTCGGCCTGGCTTTTCTGTTTTCGCCAACCAAAGCAGCGAGACAGTTTGCAGTCGCGAGCGGAGCAAGTCGAGGCACTGCTTTTGAGCAGCAGCTACGCAAGTTCCCCGAGCTTCGCGAGCGTGTAGCTCAGGCAGAGCCTGCTACGTCGGTGCGAGGAGTGGGTCCGTTGCGGGTGGCATCCCGCGCCCTAGCGGCGGGCAATGTCGCCTTAGTGGGCGACGCCGGTGGCTACATCGACGCGATCACTGGTGAAGGCATGGCCATCGCGTTCGCGGAGGCGACCCTACTAGCGGGAGAGTTGGCCGATGAGACTCAGGACGCCGCCAGTGCCTTGACTCGCTATCGCCGCACCGCGCAGGCGCGCCGCCGATTACCGAATGCCTTGGTCGAAGGTGCGTTGGTATTGTCGCGACGACCCGGCTTGCGCCGTCGCTTCTTGCGTTCTCTTGAACGCAAGCCGGCTTTGTTCGACTCGCTGCTGGCATTGCACGCGCGGGCGGTGCCGGACCGAGCAGTAGCGCGAATTGCATTGGAGCTGGGCGCACGGATGGCGCTCGGGCGGCGCGCCTAGATGTGTTCTAACGCCGCGCGAAACTGCGCGTAGTCTGGGGCCAGATCGGTGACCTGCTCGCGCCCAGCGAGCGCTTTGACCAGGGCGGGCGGAATTTCGACCTCGCGATCGGTGGTTGTGTGCACAACCTCTGCGAACTTGGCGGGGTGCGCGGTTGCGAGGAAGGCGTAGATCGGAGCAGGTGCATCCGGACGACGGTTGGCACGATGGTGATCCCGCGCGCCGAGGTAGCCGATGGTTGAGTGCGGGTCGAGCAACAGGCCAAGGGTTTCGTGCACCTGTCGCATCGCAGCTGCGACCTCGGCGTCGGTGTATGCGGTGCCGGTGACGGCCTGGCGAATCGCGTCGTCTCGGCCCTCGAAGAGCCATTGGATTCTCTCAAAGTTGCTCGGGTCGCCGACATCCATCGCGTTGGCTACCGTGCATACCGACGGGCGGGGTGAGTACTTCTTGCCGCTAAGAAACTGCGGCACAATGTCATTGGCGTTGGTGGCGGCGATGAAGGTGTCAACCCTGAGACCGAGTCTGCGAGCCAACAAGCCAGCGGTGAGATTGCCGAAGTTGCCGCTGGGAACGCAGATGCGCAGCGGCCTTGCCCGGTCAGAGGGGCTCAGCTGATTGCGGATCCAAAAGTAGTAGAGGGTCTGCGGCAACAAGCGCGCGATGTTGATCGAGTTGGCGGAACCCAACGGCAGTCGTTGGCGCAGATCCGAGTCGGCGAAAGCTTGTTTGACCAGGCGCTGACAGTCGTCGAACGAGCCGTCAATGGAGAACGAGCAGGTGTTCTGGCCGAGTGTTGTGAACAGCTTGCGTTGAGCCTCGCTCACCTGGCCGCGAGGGAAAAGGACCGCGACACGGAAGCCTTCGAGGCCCAAGAACGCCTGAGCGACAGCGCTGCCCGTGTCACCGCTGGTCGCAGCCAAGATGGTCAAGTCGCGCTGGGTTTCGGTGCTTGGTTGTTGTGTCCGCGCCCAGCGCAGCAGGCGCGCCATGAAGCGCGCGCCGACGTCCTTAAAGGCAAGAGTTGGCCCGTGGAACAACTCCAAAGCGCGCACATCGAATGTTGGGTCAGTGCCGCTATCTGAGGTGAATGATTGCAGCGGCATCTCGAAGTCGAAGGCATCGTGAACCAGTGCGGAGAGTTCCGCGTGATCCAGGTCGTTGCCAATAAGTCGATGGGCGACCAACGCAGCGAGCTCTACGAAAGGGAGCGTCTCAAGCCAGTCGAGTTCGTCCTTGGTGAAGGGAACGATGGTCTCGGGGACCCAAAGGCCTCCGTCGGTGGCAGGCCCGGTCAAGACGGCCGTGGCGAGATTGACCGGTTCAGCTTGAGCTCGTGTGCTTCCGAAGCGCTGGCGGAAGTCGGGTGGAGCGATCTGCGTCAAGATCAGGGTCACGGCTCGATGACGCGCGCACCGCGCGTGCCCACGGGTGAGGTCTGCGCGTCGCAACCGGGGTGGCCTGCAGCGAGCAGAGCGTCGGCCATCGCAGACGCAGCGTCCGACGCCCGTTCAGCCGATGTTGCGAGCGCGAACAAGGTCGGCCCGCTACCCGAGAGGCTGCCGCCTAAAGCGCCGGCCTCGATCGCAGCGGCCACGGCGTCATCGAATCCGGCGACATCGTTCTTGCGCGCAGGCTCAGCGACGTGGTCGCACAAAGCCCTGGCAAGGAGGTCGTCGTCGCGCTCATAAAGCGCCGCCACCAGTGCGCCGACGTTGGCCCACTGACGCGTTGCCGTGGCGAGCGGGATGGTGGTGCCGAGTCGTTGTCGCGAACTCAGGGTGTCGATCGCGATCGATGGTCGTGCTAATGCACACCAAAGCCAGTCGTCACAGTCTGGCAGCTGCACCACGTCCGGTTGGTCGTCCAAGGAGCGCACCAAGACAAAGCCGCCCAGCATGCACGGAGCCACATTGTCTGCGTGCCGGCCACCGCTAGCGACCAGTTCCCCGGCCAGGGCGCACTCAAGGAGTTCGGGTTCGCTCAAGATGAAACCAAACTCCCGACGCAAGATCTCATAGGCCGCGACAGAACCCGCAACCGCGCTCGCGGCACTCGACCCCAATCCGCTGCATAGCGGCATGCGCTTTTCAATCGCCATGTCGATGGCGATGTCGGTTCCGCCCTTTTGGGCAAACAAGTTGAGGACCACTTGGGCCGCCACTGTTGCGGTGTTGCGGCGTGGGTCCCTCGGCAAGCGACCGCCCTCGCCGGTGATTGCGCTAAGCGTGATGCGGCTGCCCTTCGCTTCGCCTGCGACCGGTCCACCTGCGGCCGGTTCACCCGGGCCCGGTTTGCCAGGGGTTTGCTCGCCGATGTTTTTGAGAGACACCGTGATCAGGTCGCCGAGCGATTCATCCTCGCCGACGGCAAAGCCCAAGGTGTCAAAGCCGCAAGCAACGTTGGACACCGACGCGGGTGCGAAAATCTGCAGTCTGCTCATGAACCTTCTCCCGCGTGCGCGGCAATGGCCAGTAGGTCGGTCATCACGCCTGCTGCTGTCACGGTGGTGCCAGCGCCCGGGCCGCGAATGATCAACGGTTGCTCACGATAGCGTTCGGTGCGGAAGAGAAAGAGGTTGTCGCTGCCGCGGAGTTGGCAAGCTGGGTGCGACGATGGGAGCTGCCGCAGGCCGACCGAAAGTTCCACGCCCGCGGTCACTTCGCCGTCTTCAGCGAACTGGGCTCGCGCGAGATAGGCCAGGCTGTCTCCGCTATCAGTCGCGGAGCGCAAGCGGGCGTCGATGGCTTCGTTGGCGGAGTCGAGCGTCTGCCAGAAGTCCTCAATTGAGGCGGCGGCATCGAGTGGGATGAGCGGTTCGACCGCGACATCGTCGATGCTGCCACTGACTCCGCACACACGCGCCAAGATCAAGAGCTTGCGCGCGACGTCGGTGCCCGACAGATCGTCACGCGGATCCGGTTCGGTGAAGCCGTTGTCGTATGCGGTCTTGATCGCTTCGCTGGCCGAAGCGCCACTGCGCACTTGGTCGAGTAGAAATCCGAGGGTGCCTGAGAACACACCGCTGATCTCGAGGATGCGATCGCCGCTCTCAAGCAGGGAACGCAGGGTAGAGATCACTGGCAGGCCGGCGCCGACGGTTGCCTCGAAGCCGAACTGCCCTGCGGGTTCGTGCGCGCGGCCAGTCGACCTCCATTGAAGGCTGGTGTCAGCGCTTAGGTCGGCGGCGACCCCAAGCTTGTTGGCGGCCACGATCGCGATGCCCGCGTCCACGAGCTGTGGGTAAAGCTCAGTGACGCTCGAGCTCGCCGTGCAGTCGACGAGCGCACACGCAGTTCGGCCAGGCTTGTTCGCACGCTCGTGGAACCAGGCCACTAGGCCTTCAGGGTCGTTGGCTTCACCTTGTTCCTTCATGAGCGCGCGCCAGCCGCCAGAATCGGTAGGTGCGTCGGTTGCTGTGGTGACGGCATCGATGTCAGCGAGCAGCTGATGTTGCGAGGCGATGATGCCACTGAGACGCAGTCGCTCAGGCTGGCCCTGCACCATCTTGAGCACCTCCGCGCCCACGCCACCGACTCCGGCAACGACCACGTTGAGTGGAATCGTCGCGGGCGCGGGTGGCGCTCCGAACATTGCCCGATGTAGAGCGCGCACCGCGGCTTCACGGTCGCCCGCGCGCACCACAACCGAGATGTTGAGTTCGCTCGAGCCTTGCGCGATCGCGCGCACGTTGATCCGGTTCTCGCCAAGGATGGAAAAGACTAAGCCGGCAATTCCAGGGCGTTCGCGCATTCCCGCGCCCACTGCAGCAACCACGCTCAACGACGGCTCGATGCGCACGGCCTGCACGCGGCCGCGGGCTCGTTCAGCTGCAAATTCGAGATCGACGGCTACCCGGGCGCTCTGCGCCTGCTCGGGTGGTACCGCACAGCAAATCGAGTGTTCACTGGATGCTTGCGAGATCAAGATCACGTTGCAGTTGACATTGGCTAGTGCGCCGAAGAACCGATGTGCTGTTCCGGTAACGCCGAGCAAGCCGCTCCCGCCAAGAGTCAGAAGAGACACATCAGCGATTGCGGTGATGCCAGCAAACGGACTCGTACAACTGGAATCCTGAGCGGGCTCGCGCAGGCTCGATGCGCTACAGATCAGTGTGCCCTCAAAGCTTGGGTTCAGGGTATTGAGAATCCGAATAGGAATCTTCCGCGCTCGCGCTGGAGTGACGGTTGGTGGATAGAGGACCTCCGCGCCGAAGTGCGCTAACTCCATCACTTCTTCATAGGACAGATTTGGGATCGAGAAGGCATCGTCGACCACTCGCGGATCTGCGTTCAAGACGCCGTCGACATCCGTCCAAATCTCGATCTCAGCTGCGTTGAGCGCGGCGCCCAACAATGCCGCCGTGAGGTCCGAGCCGCCGCGCCCGAGGGTGGTGGTGCGCCCGTCGACCGTGCTGCCGAGAAATCCTGTGGTGACCAACAGAGCAGCGCTTTGGTTAAACCGTTCGGAGATCTTCTTGAAGCTTGCGTCGTGATCCACTTCGGCGGAGCCGAACCGGTCGGAGGTGGTGATTAAGTCGCGTGTGTCACAGGTGGCGGCATCGATCCCGTGGCGCCTGAGCGCGGCTGCTACGAGCGGGACCGACAGTCGTTCGCCGAAACTCATGGCGAGATCGCGTTGCTCCAAGGTGACGGCCGCAGGATCATCGGGCAGGGCATGCGCGAAGGCTTGAAGCTGTGCGAGCAGCTCCTCAACCGCAGTCGTAGCGGCGAGGTCGGACAAGCTTAGAGCGGCGGCACGGTGACGCAGTTCGAGTTCGCTGAGTGCGTGCTCGCGAGCTCTACTTTCGACCAGTTCAACCAGCTGATCGGTCGCGCCGCCGAGAGCGGAGACCACGACCGCGATGCGATCCGCGCGCTCGTGTGCCCCTTTGACGATTTCGGCAACGGTAGCCATGCGACCAGGGTCGCGCACAGAGGTACCGCCGAACTTGAGCACGCGCCAGGTGGTGGCGGGCGTGTTCGGTGCGGAACCGGGTGTTGGAAGGTCGTTGTTCACAACGGGTGGTGGCGCGGGGTTGCGAGGTCGATTCGAAGGTGCTGGCCGTAAGCTCTGCGGGCCGTGCGGCGAGCGCGGACAGTACTACATGCACACAAAAGGAGTGAGCCGGATTGCTCACGCTCAATCCGCCCCCTGGAACCGAGCCCCTGGCGTCGAGCCGGTGTTGGCGCCCGGCTCATCACCGTGCAAGGCGCGTACAATCCGAGAATGGCCGTCGCGCCTTAAGCCCCCGTCGGCTAGGGTGCGACTGTGTTGAGCGACGCTCCTTTCTTGAACCAGCCTTCGCCTTAGAGCCGCGGGTCTCCTATGCCTGATCGCGACATTCTTTCTCCCGAACCGGACTTCGACGATCTTGGCGTCGAGCCCTCGTTGCGTCCGAACTCGTTCGACGAGTACATCGGGCAAGAGAAGTTGGTGGAGAACCTACGGGTTTTCGTGCGCGCAGCCCTCGAGCGCGGCGAAGCTTTGGATCACGTTCTGCTGTTTGGGCCACCCGGCTTGGGCAAGACCACGATGTCCCACATCATCGCGCGTGAGATGGGAGCGCCGCTGCGCACGACGTCGGGTCCGGTTCTAGAGCGTGCGGGTGATCTTGCGGCGATCTTGACCAACCTCGAACCGGGCGAGATTCTCTTTATCGACGAGATTCACCGGCTTAGTGCGGTGGTCGAAGAGATCTTGTACCCCGCGCTTGAGGACTATCACCTCGACTTGGTCCTAGGGCAAGGACCTGCCGCTCGAACAGTCAAGATCGATCTGCCGCGCTTCACGCTGGTAGGCGCGACCACGAGGGCGGGGTTGATCACCGCGCCGTTGCGAGCGCGATTCGGCATCACCAGCCGCCTCGATTTCTACTCGGTCGACGCGCTCACCACGATTGTCGATCGATCGTCGCGACTGCTCGACATCAAGGTCGACACTGAGGGTGCTAACGAGATCGCCCGTCGCAGTCGCGGAACTCCGCGTATCGCTAACCGACTGATTCGGCGGGTGCGTGATTTCGCACAGGTGGCCGGTTCAGAAGTGATCGATGGCCCGGTCGCTGAAGGCGCTCTCGATCAACTGGAGGTCGATGCTCGCGGTTTTGATGAGCTGGACCGCAAGATACTGAAGGTTTTGATCGAGCACTATGATGGTGGCCCTGCTGGAGTAAAGGCACTAGCGGCCGCAGTTGGTGAGGACGAAGGCACCATTGAAGATTTGGTCGAGCCCTACCTCATTCAAGAAGGCTTTTTGCAGCGCACGCGGCGTGGTCGGGTTGCTACGCGTCGCGCGTATGAGCACCTTGGCATCATGCAGCGAGGCGTGAACCAGCAGCTCTTCGCCGACTAGTCAAAAAGCCAGGCTTAGGCTCGCGACAGCTTCCGTAGCGCTTGTCTTAGACCCTCGGCGAGACCGAGCTCGCTGTTCTCGCTGCCGCTGGTGCGCACCACTTCGCGCGCCGCCTTCTCCGCTTCGCGCTCGCGATAGCCGAGCCCGACCAACGCCTCGGCCAGGTCCTCCATCAAGCCGCGTTCGACGACGACATCGGTGCCCGCAGTGTCGACCATCTCGCGGGCACGGTCTTTGAGTTCGAGCACCAGGCGCTCCGCGGTCTTCTTGCCGACACCAGGAATGCGCACCAGCTTGCCGACATCTTTTGATGCCAGCGCACCCACCAGATCGTTAGGCGCCATCCCAGAAAGGATGCTCAAGGCCAGTTTGGGCCCGATACCCGAGACGCTAATCAGCCGCTCGAACAGCCCCTTCTCCTGGGCGGTGAGAAAGCCGTAAAGTTCAAGCGCATCTTCGCGGACTTGAGTGTGGATCAAGAGCTCGACAGTTGCTCCTGATCCATGCTCTTCCAACTCGTAGAAGGTCGAGACTGGCACGCGGACTCCGTAGCCTACGCCCTGGACGTCGAGCACCACTTCGCTAACGTCCAGGGTATGCAGCGCCCCGCGCAGATAGCTAATCACGCGCAACCCCTAGGAGGCGGCGAGGCAATCAAGCGCTAGCCCGTGCCAGCGGTGGGGAGTGCGAAGCTCTCCTGCAGCTGCGGGTCGATGGACAGCTTGATCTCAGCACGTCGTTGCTCAATCAAGGACTGCATCATCGCGGTGGCGCGCTGTTCGCGCAATCGTTCCAGGGTCGACTCTTTCTCAGCGGCGAATGACTCAAGATCAAAGCGATTGCGAATGGCAACTTGATAGAGCACGGCGCCGTCGTTGGTCTCCACCGGGCCACCGAAGTCGCCCTCGTTGAGATCGAGAACGGAGCGATTGAAAGAGTTATCAGAACTGATTCCAGCGACCGCGCCGGTGGTCCGAATCAGCGGTGATTCGGTGACTGTTTTGCCGAGCGCTTCAGCAATGGCGTCGATGGTTGCGTCGGGGCCGGCCGCGCGGCTGGCTTCGGCGAGTCGCAGATTGGCCTCGGCGTCTTTCTTCTCTTGTTGCAAAGCAGCTCGGACGTCAGCTTCTACCTCGGTAAGCTCTGGGAGCCGTGGCGGTTGGATCTCGAACGAGGTCACCAGCGCCCAACCGGCGCCGATCCGAACGGGCTCGGAGAGGATGCCTTCGGTGGTTGCAAAGGCTGCCTGGTTGAAAGCCGCGTTGCGCCCGATGCCGGGGATATTGGCGTCGCGAGTGACCAGCGCGGTGGACTCAACACCGATCAAATCGTTGCCGCTGGCGTACTCCTCGAGCTCTGCGAGCGAACCGAAAATGCGACCACCGATCTCGCTTTGGATCTCCTTGGAGACAGCCTCGGTGCGCACTCGCGCCTGGTCGGTCTGTTGGCGCACGCGAATGCGGTTCTTAACCTCTTCGAAGGGTTGCAAGCCACCCTCGCGCTTGTTCTCGACCTGGATCAGGTGATATCCGGTGCGCGGCCCAAGTTGATTCTCTACCGGGCCGACCAGCGAGCCCGCGTCTGCTGCGAACGCGGCTTGCTCGAACTGCGGCGTCATGCGGTTGCGACCGAAAAAGCCGAGGTTGCCGCCCCGCTCTTTGGTCTCTTCGTCCTCAGAGTATTGCCGCGCCAGATCGTCGAACGTTTCACCGCCTTCGATACGAGCCTTGAGCGCTTCGAGCTCAGACGTCGCTTGTTCTGCGGTGCGTTCTTCGGAAACGAACAAAAGGATGTGCCGTGCTCGCACCTGCTCTTCACGAGTGAACTCGTCAGGGTTTGCGTCGTAGTAGGCCTGCAGATCCTCGTCTGAGATCTCAAGCGAAGCGCGCACCACGTTGTTGTTGATGCTCAGGTAGGTCAGTGCACGCTGCTCTTCGATCGAGAACTCGTCACGGTGGTCGGCGAAGTAAGTTTCGAGTTCGGGCTGCGAGACGGGCAGGTCTTCGGTGATGTCGGCTGCGGTCAGCTTGACGTACCGAATCTGGGCCGACTCAGTCTCTTCTCGGGCCGATCGTTCGGCTTCGGCGTCCGAGATCCAGACCGAATCGGCGAGCACTCGGTTGAACTTCTGCAAGAGCAGTTGACGGCGGGTGTCTTTCTCGAAGCCGTCCACCGTAAGCCTGTTGCTACGCAGGGTGCGGGCATAGAGCTCGTTGTCGAAGTTGCCGCGTTCGTTCTGGAATGCGGGAAACTCAAGAATGGTCTTGCGCACCTCTTCGTCGGTGGCCGCAAGCCCCAAATCTTTAGCTTCTTCGAGAAGGATCTCTTGCGCTACTAGCGAGTTGATGGCTTGCATGGGCAGGCCGATTTGCTTCGCCAAATCGGGGGTGTAGGACTCGCCGTAGATCTGACGGAAGCGATCTTCGAGATTGCGATAAGCCTGTTGGTACGAGGCGTACGAGATGTCGGTGCCGTTCACCGTTGCCGCTGCGGACGAACCGGCGGAGCCACTGTCTCCTGGATAGGCAAACATCAAGAGTACGAAGACGGCGATGACGACCCAGAGGACAGGGGCGAGATTTCTTAGATTGTCGCGAAAGACTTTCAGCATGTGATTTTCCTTGGCGGCCTTCGAGGGCGTTGACGCCTGTGAAGAGCGCAGCGGCTGGTGCCGTGACTATGGACGGCCCTGGAGTAGTTTGAGGGCGCCGATGCGTTGGTGGCTGGTTTCAGCTCCGGTTGGACTCTGGCATGTTTGCCCGCCGGGCACAGGATCAGGCCACCGGTGAACGGGCGAGTGTACCAGTGGGGGCCCGAGGCGCAAAAGGTGTAGCTGGCTTTTGGGCCCCGGCGAAAACGGATTGGGCGCAGGCTTCCACCGAACAGTAATGGGCGGGCGCCGGGGGAGGGGTTGGGGGTCGAACCCTGGGAGCGGTGCGCGGATCCTGCGGGCGGCCGATAACGCCCGTAAAACCAAGGGTTTGCGTGATAGATTCCGGGTTCTGTGGGGGCGGGATCGGCGCTGAACGGAAAGCTCGTTCACCAACGTGAAGAAGAGCACTCCCGGCGGGCTCGTTGTAGAGCCCATCTGAGGGGCCGGATTGACAGCCTCGGTCGCCGCCTGTCCTAAGGTGTCGGTCGCGGTTCTGGAAGGAAACGGAGCCGCCCCTTAGAGGATCCAAGCAGCCGCAGCGTGGTAGAGGCCTTCTCGGGTCGTTGAGGGTCAGATTGAGCTCATTCGAAGGAAGAACGAGATCGTGTCGTCGCAGGTCTATGAAGGTACAGAAAACGAGGGCGGTCGCAGCAGGATTGGCGACTGGTACAGCGTGTCCACAGACACGGTGCGTTTTTGGACGGCCTTGGCCGTTCTCTCGATTGTCGGCCTTATTCTGTTCCACGGCTACGGCGGCTGGCAGGCGTACTGGAATGAGCAGGGTGCCTACGAATGGGTTTCACGAGCCGACGGGTTGATCATGCAGCTCGAGTCGCAACCTGCTACAAAGGTCGCCGGGTTTCGATCGGTGATGGACCGATCGAAGAGTTTGGTGGTGGACGCCAAGGCCGCGATTGCTGATGAACGCTACGCAGACGCTGTCCTGTCGGCCCGGGCTGGGCACGGTGCTCTAGCGGGCCTGCTGGACGAGGTGCGGCTGGGATCGAGCATCGCCTGGTTCCGGAGTGTTCGTGGCGACGTTCGCTTTAGGCGTGGCGAGAGCGGCGATTTTGTCCGAGCGTTCGCGCGCACGGAACTGCACGAAGGCGACTACGTGATGGCCGGTGCGGATGCAACAGCAGAGATTCATTTTCAAAACGAGGACACCGTCTTCACCCTGTCGCCGGACTCACTGATGAAGCTGAGTCGCGGCCAAGCCGGTGCAGTCAAGACATTGGGTGAGATGGAGTACGGTTGGGTGGCTCTTGACACCGCCGCGGAACCAAGCGGGATCAGCACCGGACTCAACCACGTTGTCGCGGGCCAGCACAGCCGCGCGTCGGTGACGGTGGAACGCGGCTCGATTCGTTCAGTGGTGCGCGTTCGAGAGGGTCACGCAACGGCAACAGCGCTCTCCTCAGGCGAGACGCGCGATCTGGAGGAACGCCAAGAGGTGGTCCAGTCTGGCGGCAGCTTTGGCGAAACCGTGTTGCTGCTAGAGGCACCGGTGTTGGAGAGTCCGGCCGACGGCACCAGTGTCAACATAGATACCACCGGGCAGGTTCGGCTCGACTGGAACGCCGTGAGAGGCGCTAAGGGTTATGCGCTGCAGGTGACCCGAGGCCGTTTGTTCTCTCAGAATCTGGTCGACCAGCAGCGCGCGCAAGCCAGCGCCACCTTGGCGCTCGATGAAGAGGGCCGCTTCCGCTGGCGAGTCGCGGCGGTGGATATGGCCGGTCGTCGCGGTGCTTGGAGCGAGGAGCGCCGGCTTCGAGTCGAGTCGTATCGCAGTCTGGCCATCGAGCCAGATGAGGATCCGCCGTCGATCCAGATCGAGGTGCGTATGACTGGCACCTTTGCCATGCTGAAAGGGCAGACCGAGCCTGGAGCAGTTCTCACCCTCAACGGGGAGGTCGTTCCCACCTTTGCCGACGGCACGTTCTCGACCACCTACGTCGTCTCCGGTTCGGGAAAGCGGGCACTCATTTTCGAAGCGACCGACTTGTCAGGCAACACCGCCACCGAGCGCCGCGAGGTGTGGATCGACGAGTCCTAGCTTCAGCCCCATTCATTGCGATAACCATTGCCTTCCAACGTATTTACCCTAAGTTGCCCTAAGACCCACACTCCGCAGACTCCGACCTCACGCAAGCTCTGCTAGGAGACCCGAGCCGGTAGCCTGCGCCGAGGGTCATCTGGCTGCCTTCCTTTTCAAAGAGACTCAAGACAGAATGCGCCGCTTTCTCAACTGGTTTTCAAATGACCTGGCCATCGACCTCGGTACGGCCAACACCCTAGTGTTCACCCGCAACGGCGGCATCGTGGTACGCGAGCCGTCCATGGTGGTGATCAACAAGCTCACCAATCGCATCGAAGCGGTCGGTCGCGAGGCCAAGGAAATGCTCGGCCGGACCCCGGGCAACGTGATCTCCGTGCGCCCCATGAAGGACGGCGTCATCGCCGACTTCGAAGTGACCGAGCAGATGCTCAGCTACTTCATCCGCCAGGCTCACGGTGGTCGAAGGTTTCCCGCACGACCGCGCATCGTCATCGGGGTGCCCTCTGAGATCACTCCTGTCGAGAAACGAGCGGTCAAGGAGTCGGCGATGTCGGCTGGCGCCTCAGAGGTGTTCTTGGTGGAGCAGGCAATGATGGCGGCGATCGGTGCGGGGCTTCCGATCACCGAGCCGTCAGGCAACATGGTCGTGGATATCGGTGGCGGCACCACCGACGTCGCGGTGATCTCGCTGTCGGGCACGGTCTACAGCAAATCAGTGAGGGTCGCTGGCAACGAGATGGACTCCGCCATCATCCAGCACCTCAAGCGCAAGTACAACTTGCTCATCGGTGAGCGCTCGGCCGAACAGATTAAGATCGCCTTGGGTTCGGCCTTTCCGCTCAAAGAAGAGATGCGAATCGAAATCAAGGGCCGCGATTTGGTCGAAGGTGTGCCGCGCGAACTGGTGATCTCCGATGAAGAAATTCGCGACGCCTTGGCTGAGCCAGTGGCCACTATCGTCGAGGTGGTCCGCATGGCGCTCGAACGCACCCCGCCCGAGCTTTCCGCGGACATCATGGACAAGGGCATCGTGCTTTCAGGCGGTGGCGCCTTGTTGCGCGGATTAGATCAGCGGCTTCGAGAAGAAACGGGGCTGCCGGTGGTGCCGGCGGAAGATCCGCTCGCCTCGGTGGTGCTCGGAACCGGCCAGTTGCTGCAGGACATCGACCTGCTGCGCAAAGTTCAGATCCGGTAAGAGACCAGATGGGGAATCGAGGCGAACTGATCCTCGTTGCCGCGCTACTGCTGGGCCAGCTCATCTTCCTTGCCGCGCAGATCCAAGATCCGGACAACCAAGACACCCTGCTCGACCGGGCGGCCATTGGCCTCACGACACCAGTGGCCAGTGGTATCGATGGAGCGGTGCGCGCCGGCGAAGGAGTGCTGTTGGGGCTGCGCGATCGCGCGAGCCTCAAGCGCGAGAACGAGGCGCTGCACGCTCAGATCGAGCTGCTGCAAAAGCGGACGGCTGAGCACCAGGATGCGCTCGTTGAACTAAGCCGCTTGCAAGAGTCGCTCGGCTATCAACCTCCTTTGGAGCAAGAGGTGCGCGTTGCACGAGTGGTGTTTGCCAACCATCGAGCGCTGCTGCGCCGGTTGGTGGTGCGCTTGCTAGACGAAGGGGATACCGAGTTTGCTAAGCGAAGTCCGGGGTCCGCGGTGGTGACCGAAGATGGCTTGGTTGGTCGCGTCATCACCTGGTTGCCCCCCAACGCACGTGTTCAGCTGGTGACCGATCGCAGCTCAAGCGTAGGGGTCATGGTGGCGCGAACCAGGCGGCAGGGTCTGCTGCGTGGGGCCGGCGATGCGTTGTTGCTCGACTACCTGCCGATGCAGGCCGACGTGCGCGAAGGCGACCGCATCGTCACGGCGGGTATCGATGGTGTTTACCCGCGCGGGGTGACGGTGGGCACGGTCATATCGGTCCGTGCCGGCCCTGAGCTATTCCATGAAGTCGTGGTGGCTCCCGCAGTGGATTTCGGGCGGCTGGATCAGGTGTTCCTATTGGGCAACGAGGCTCCACCGCAAGAGCTGATGGACGGCGAGTTGGAGATCACCCAAGGCCCTGGCTCAACTGCTTCAACCACCGACCGCGAGGGCGGCGCAGGCCAATGAAGCTACTGCGTTTTGCACTGGCGGTGGTGCTTGCCTATGGCGCTCACATGCTCTTGGTTAGGCTGTTTCCAAGCACGGGCTCGGTGATCAATTTCCCGACGATCGTCTTGGTGCTCTTCGCGCGCAAGTCCTCGGTGTTGGGCGCGGCGCTTTTTGGCGGCAGTCTGGGCTGGGCCAACGACGCTTTGGCGGGCTCTCTTTACGGCCTGCACGGGATTGCGGGCACGCTTGCGGGCGCGGTCTGTGCGAGGGCCGCACAGCAGGTGAGTTTTCGGCAACCCGCGTTGCTGACCACGATGTTCGCTGTAGCGGTGGTCTTTCAAGAGGTCGTGGTCGCGAGCCTAATGCGGCTCTTGTTTCCTGACCCGCCCGCGCCGGACCCGATGTGGGCGCTTCTGAGCGCGGTTTCGACCGCGTTGGTGGGCGGGGTCTTCGTGCTTGGGTTGAGGCGCGTAGAGACGCGGTGGCGCCGCTACCGCCGAGTGCGTCGACCCAAGATTCGGTTCCAGGGGCGGCGCGCGTGACCATCTACGACCAGCCTACCGGTGTCTATCTCGAGACCATGGCGACGCGACTTTATCGGCTGGCCGCCTTTGTGCTGTTGTTGATGGTTGGGATCGGCAGCGGCTACTGGTACCTCCAGGTAGTGCAGGCCAATCACTACCAATCGCTGGCGGCCAAGAATCGCTTGCGCCAGGTCGCGATTCAAGCACCACGAGGGATCATCGAAGATCGCTACGGCCGCATTTTGGTCGAGAACGTACCGAGCTACGGCCTCATTTTGGATCGTAGCGTGGTCAATGACATCGACGGGAGCCTCGCATTCGCTGCGCCGGTACTGAACGTCGGACTTGCGCAACTCCAGGCAACGCTCCGGTCGCAGGGTCGCAGTCGCCGCGTCTTGCTGGCCGAAGACCTAGACTTGTCACAGGTCGCACGCTTCGAGGCGGTGGTCCTGGAGCACCCGGAGTTTCAAATCGAAGTCGAACAGCGCCGTCTCTATCGACATGGAGAGCAGACCGCGCACCTATTGGGCTACCTGGGCGAGGCGTCTGAGGAGGACCTTGTAAGGGGGGCCGGGCGCATTCAGGGTGGAGATTTGGTCGGCAAGGAAGGCGTCGAGCTGGCGATGGACGGCGAGTTGCGCGGTCGAGATGGAGAGCGCGAGTTGGTTGTCGACAGCCGTAACCGTGTGCGTGACGAAATCAGGCGTGATCCGACCCGCCCAGGGAAAACCGTCCGTTTGACCGTGGACCTCGATTTGCAGCAAGAGATCGTCGAGTTGATGGGCGACTCGGTGGGCGCTGTGGTGGCAATGGACCCGCGTTCGGGCGCGGTCCGCGCGCTGGTCTCGGCGCCGTCGTTTGACCCCAATCTCTTTGCTGGTCGTCTCGAGGAGGAGGCGTGGCAGGCGATCATCGGCCGACCTCACAACGTTCTTCAGAACCGGACCTTAGGCGCGACCTATCCGCCAGGGTCGGTGTTCAAGATCGTGGTTGCCTTGGCCGGTCTCGAAGAGAACACGATGGATCCGAGCGACAAGGTGTACTGCGGTGGTAGCAAGCGGATTTACGATCGTAATCAGCGGTGCTGGAAGCCATCCGGGCACGGTTGGGTCAATCTGCACGAGGCGATCACGCACTCGTGTGACATCTACTTCTACGTCAAGGGACAAGAGATCGGCATTCAACCGATCGCTGACTATGCACGCAAACTCGGTCTCGGTCGAGCGACTGGCATTGGTGTGCGCGGTGAGAAGGCAGGCTTGGTTCCAGATCCGCAATGGAGTCGTGAGGCCCGAGGGGTTCGCTGGTACGCGGGCGAGACCATCTCGGTCGCGATTGGTCAGGGCCCCCTCCTAGTCAGCCCTTTGCAGACTGCGGTATTGCTATCAGCGGTGGCCAACGGCGGCAGCGTGGTGGTACCGCATGTGATCCTAGGGCAAGAACCAGTCGCTGAACGTCAGCAGATCATTCCCGCTGACCTCGAGCGAGTTCGTCTAGCGCTACTGAATGTGGTCGAGGATGGTTCAGGCATTGCAGCAGCGGTCAATGGAGTGAAGATCGCCGGCAAGACCGGCACCTCACAGGTCATCGAACAGCGCACCTGGACCGACTCGGCCGACCTACCATTCAAGCACCGAGATCATGCTTGGTTCGCTTCGTATGCGCCGTACGAGCAACCCGAGCTGGTGGTGGTGGTGTTTCTCGAACATGGCGGCTCTGGTGGTGGCAACGCCGCACCGATCGCACGAAGGATTTATGAAAAGTACTTTCGCGAACGCCGTCGGGATTCCTAACCCCAGGCGGGTTGGTGGCACCCTGCGGCCGGCCGCGATGGGCATGGCGATGAGCGCCATGATGCTGGCTCTGGTGGGCGTGTTGACCATCCACAGCGCTTCAAGCGAGATGACAGTGCGCTACCTGCCGCGCCAGCTGGTCTGGATCGGCTTGGGGATGGTCGCTATGGCGATCGGCTTTCTCCTCGACTACCACGTGTTTCTGCGCATGTCTGTGTGGCTCTACGGCTTGAGCCTGGTGGCTTTAGGGTTCATCATGCTCTTTGGCCATGAGGCTGGTGGTGCGCGCAGCTGGATCGGTATTGGCGGGTTCGGCGGTCAGCCATCGGACGTGGCGAAACTGGCGACGGCGTTCTTGCTCGCACGCTACCTCGGTGGTGTCCGCTATGAGTTCTTGGGCCTACGGCACATCGCAGCGGCCTGTGCGATCGCAATGGGCCCAGTAGTGCTGATCGCTTTGCAGCCCGACTATGGCGGTGCTGCCATGTTCATGCCGTTGCTCGGCGGCATGCTGTGGGTGGCCGGGGTCCGAGCACGATTGATTCTGGGGGTCGCCGTCATCGCGCTGGTGGTTGGCGCCGGTTTGTGGACCTTTGCGATGAAGGACTACCAGAAAGAGCGTGTGCTCAATTTTGTCGACGCGGAGCGCGATCCGCTCGGTTCTGGCTATCAGGTGAGGCAGAGCAAGATTGCGGTCGGGTCTGGCGCCATGGTCGGCCGCGGCTATCGCCAGGGCACCCAGAGCCGGTTGCGCTTCTTGCCGGCGCGTCACACGGACTTTGTGTTCGCAGTGCTCGCCGAGGAATGGGGGTTCCTCGGCGTGCTGTCGATCCTTGCGCTCTATGCGCTCTACCTAGGAGGAGGGGTCCGTATCGCATTGCGAGCTCGGGACCGGAGCGGGTTGCTGCTCGCGGCCGGGTTACTCGCCGCGCTGGCGGTGCACATTCTCTATAACACTGCCATGGTGATTGGCTTCTTGCCGGTCACAGGCATTCCGATCCCCTTCATGAGCTACGGCGGCTCGTTCACGCTGTTTTGTTTCTTTGCCACCGGCGTGCTGCTGGGGATCGACTCGCGGCGGTACGTGAACCAGTCGGCCTTCGCCTGAAGACTCGACGCCAATCCAGCCCCGCCGTGGGCGCTGCGGAGCGCATTTCCTGGTAGCGTCGAAGGTCGCGGTTTGCTGATTTGAATGGTTGATGTGACGTGATCCGAACCCCTGTTTAGGCGAGAACGATGCCCGCTAGAAAGATGCTCATCGAGAGCGATCCTCACCAGGTGCGGATTGCAGTCCTCGAAGACGACAGGCTCACCGAGACGTTCGTAGAGCGGCACGGCCGACAGGGCGCGGTCGGCAATGTGTACAAGGGCCGGGTATCGCGGGTGCTACCGGGCATGCAGGCCGCCTTCGTTGATATCGGCCTAGAGCGCGATGCCTTTCTCTACGTCAGCGACGTCGTGCCGGCCGATCTGACCGCTCTCGCTGAGACCGGTCGCCTTTTACGCTCGGTAGCGGAACTGCTACCGGAAGGTGACCGCGACGCTCCAGACGAGCAAGCCGAATTGGAGCCGCAGGGCGCTCAAGGCGCCGAAGAGGCATCAATCGAAGACCTACTCCAGCGTGGACAAGAGATCATGGTGCAGGTCACCAAGGACGCGCTCAGCAACAAGGGTGCTCGAGTCACCACCAACATCACGCTACCCAACCGGTACGTGGTGCTGCTTCCGACTGTGGATCATCTGGGCGTGTCACGCCGGATCGAGGATGAGACCGAACGCGAGCGCCTCAAGACGGTGCTTGAAGAATTGAGTGGTGGCCAGGATGGGTTGATCGTCCGCACTGCTGGCGAGGGTCTGGTCGCAGAACAATTGGCGCCCGACCTGCTCTATCTGCGCGGAGTTTGGGCACGCATCACATCAGCGGCGGCCAAAGTTGGCGCACCGACGTTGATTCACCAAGACCTAGATCTCGCCCTGCGCATCGTTCGCGATTTCTTCAACGAAGAGTACTCGGTTTTGTGGGTCGACTCGCCGGAGCTCTTTGAGCGAGTGGTTGAGTTCCTAGGCCATGTGCAGCCGAACCTCGCGGGCAGAGTGAAGCTCGATCAGCGCGGCTCCGGCCTGTTCGAGCGGTTCAAGATAGAACAAGAGATCGAGGCCGCGCTCAAAAGCAAGGTGTGGCTCAAGTCGGGTGGCTACCTAGTGATCAACCAGACCGAAGCGCTGGTGGCGATCGACGTCAACACTGGCCGCTACGTCGGGCAGCACTCGCTCGAAGATACGGTGCGCAAGACGAATTTGGAAGCGGTGCGAGAGATCGTGCGACAGATCCGACTAAGGGACTTGTCTGGCATCATCATCATCGATCTCATCGACATGAATGAGGAGTCGAACCGCAACGAGGTGTTCTTAGCGCTCGCGCGAGAACTCGAGAAGGATCGCGCGAAGACTAAGCTGCTGAACATCTCGGAGTTTGGGCTGGTTGAACTCACCCGCAAGCGCAGCCACGCCAACCTTGAACGAATCCTGACCACGCGTTGCCCCTATTGCCACGGGAGCGGCCGCATTAAGAACATCACCTCAATTTGTCTGAATGTACGGCGAGCGGCGCTGTCGCTGATGAACGATCGAACTGGGGAACGAGACCTTTTGCTGCGCGTTCATCCAGAGGTGGCCGGGGCACTGCAGGGATCGGAGAGGGCGATCGTGGAGGAGCTGGAGTCGATGGGGATCAGGCTGTTGCTGCAGAGTGATTCAGAGCTCCACCATGAGAGGTTCGACATGACGGATGTCTGAAGGCCCTGATGCGTGAGAGCCGTGATGAAATCACGGCTCTCAGCCGGTGTTGATGCTCGTAGCGTGCATCCCGTGGGACTCCAAGCACCTTCGGCCCGTCGCGAGGAGAAGGCGCCAATTGCTAAGGCCGCTGTGTTGGACGTTGCGAGGAGGAGAGGTCGATCGCTCAGAAGGAAATCTCGGCCTGACATGGAGGCAGGTGGCTTGCATCTCGTGAGACCCTAGGCGCCTTCGGTATGTAGAGCCGCTCGCTGGATGTGGGGAGGAGAAGGAGGACGAGGTCGGTATGGGCGTGCCGATTCGCCCGTTCCTGACTAGAGTTCATGGGCTGGCTTGGGTGAAACGGGCTTAGGATCTAAGGTGACTGACAGGCTGGAGCTATCGCGGCTTAGGCGGCGGCCCTCCGGCTCGCGATCTCGGCTTGTTGACTGCGCAGAACCCCCCTTAGCTCATCGATGAAAGAGACAACGAATACCGCCGCCCAACCCTCGCCCGTGCCGTTCGACTTTGGTGATCTGGTGGGTGAGGCTGGCGAGGGCTTTTCGCCGGTTGATGAGGCGCTGTTGCGGCATGTGACGGATCCAGGGTCGGCGACGGAGTCAATCCATTGGGGACGGAACTACTTGTACGCGGCACCTTGGCAGGTGCCAGCTAGTGTGGGCGTCGAGGGTGAACGGCTGGCGGTGGTGGTTAAGCAGTTCCGCAACGCGGGGTTCAAGGCACAATGGCGGCGCAAGATGCGCGGGACTAAGGCTGCGCGGTCGTTTCGTGTAGCGCAAGAACTTCAGGGGCTCGGTGTTGGTACGCCTGAACCAGTGTTGTTTGCCGACAGTGTGGCCTCAGACGGGCCGTCATTCTTCTTGTCCGAGCATAAGACGGGACTCTTGGAATCGCGCTACCTGCTGCGCTCATTGAGTGCTGGAACTGAAGCCGACGACTATCCATCGCTCGACTGCGAGGCGGTGTTCTTAGCTTTTGGTTTGATGGTGCGCTCAATGCATGACGGGCGCATCTGGCATCGGGATCTCACCTGTGGGAATCTGTTGATCGATCCCTTGGCGTTTGAGCTCGGAGCGCAGCGCGAAGCTGCAAGCCATGAAGGTTTGTTGCTGCTTGATCTCAACCGAGCACGGACGAGAAGGCGATTGACGCTGTCCGAGCGTATGCGTGACCTGTGTCGCCTTGAGGTGCCTAAGTCGTTGCTGCCGGCGCTGTGGAGTGGCTACTTTGCGAGCGGTGAGAACGGGCCTTCTCGGTCGCTGGGTCCTGCCCTGCGCAACGCGTATGCCGCAGCGTTTCTATTCCGCAATCGGTCGAAACGTAGCGTACGCGGTGTCGGTCGCCGGCTGGCTGACATGGTGCTGCCCCGTCGCAAGCCGCACGCCCACATTCCAGCGACGAGCGAATCGAGCGCGCGCGAGAAGATCGTTTGGGACCAGCTGTCGGACCAGCCGCACCAGCACGCCTCGAAGTGGGAGAAGTTGCGCGTGCGCTTGGTGGATGCGCCGGAGCATGTGGGTTTTCTTTTCCGCGCAGCGCGCGCCTACCCCCAGGTTAAGAGGCAGTACCAAGCTAGGTCGCGAGAGCGCTTGGGCACGCAGCAGGTGCCGATGGATGGTTTTGGTGTCGGTGTCCGGCCGTGGCCGAAGGATCCAGGGGCCGTGGTCACGGCAGTGCAAGATCTCGGGGTGCGCCATGTGTTGTTGCGGTTGCACCCTTGGCAAGAAGAGCATACCGACGAACTCGAACTTGCTCAGGCTCTTGTCGCTTCAGGTGCAGACTTGGCCTTCTCTTTGCCTCAAGATCGCAGCTTGGTCCGAGATCCCGAACTCTGGCGCCGTCGGGTCGCGGGGCTCGCTCAGCTGTTCGCTCCTTTGGGTCAGACGTTTCAAGTTGGGCAGGCGGTCAATCGCAGCAAGTGGGGTGTGTGGAGGCCGAGCGAGTACAAGCGTCTGTTTCAGATCGCGGCAGAGGAACTTAGAGCAGTCCGACCGGAGATCAGGCTGCTCGGACCTGCCGTGATCGACTTCGAGTTCCACCAGACGATGGGCTACGTTTTCGATCGATCACCCTCGGCGCCTCGGTTCGATGGGCTGGCAAGCCTGCTATATGTGGATCGTCGCGGAGCGCCAGAGAATCCGCAGATGGGATTGGACGCCGCCGGCAAGGGGGCTGCGCTGCGCGCCATTGCCGACACTGCGCCTTGCGTGCACACCCCTCCTGGGGAGTCTCAACCGCTTAACTGGGTGACGGAGGTGAACTGGCCATTGTGGGAAGGGCCTCATTCGCCGGCCGGGCGCGACGTTGCTGTCAGTGAGGAGGACCAGGCTGCCTACCTCGCGCGGTACTACCTTTCGGTGCTCGCTTCGGGCGCGGTCGAGCGTGTGTATTGGTGGCAAATGATTGCCAAGGGCTACGGGCTGGTGGATTGGCAGGAAGGCCCAAGTGGAGACTTGGAGCTGCGACGGCGACCGTCGTTCATTGCGTTGCAAACACTGGTTCGAGAACTTAGCGGCAGCCAATACTTGGGTCCCGTGGGCACGGCCGGCGAGGGGCAGTGGTTGCTGCGCTTTGCCACTGGTGGCGGCGAGGTGATCGCCGGCTGGAGTAGTCCAGGGCCGTCGACCGTCGACTTGCCGAGCGAGGCTCGCGAGACCTGCGGCCTCGATGGCGAGTGGAGCGAATCGTCAAGCGGCTCTCGAGCGCGGCTCAAGGGCCAGGTACAGCTGTTCAGGTTGTGATCGCGTTGGCGACGCGCCATTCGACGAAGGGGGGTTCCGTCAGTCAAGATCGAAAGGGCTCGGAGGTGGCTTGCCGTCGTCGGCAGCGTCCACTCGTTCAAGCGCGTCCTCGAACTTTCGCTCGAGTAGGCGATCGCGATCGGCGTAGGCCGCCTGTTCTTGTTCGAAGACGGCCTCGGCGCGCTCGCGATCGGTTTCGACGGCTGCGAACAAACTGTCGAAGTCGGCTTCTTTGCCGCTCTTGCGCGCCGCGGCCTCGTGGCGGAGCACGGCTCCCGTTGCGGCATCGATGACCATGTTGGTCCGGCACTCCGGACAACGGATGGTCAGGGTCTTTGCTTCGCTGTTGCTCATGGATCTGTTTGGGGCCCTTTGCGGCTAATCACGTGCCGGCCGTAGTGTCGTCTCGGTGCGCTTCGCGCGACCGGCGGCGTAACAAGATACTAATGGTGATCGCTGCTAAGGCGTTGAAACAGTAGGCAATCCGCTACGATGCCACTCGCATGGAATCATCTCTTTCAACCCTCTGGCGCTTTCGTGAACTGCTGGGTTCGCTGGTCAGCCGCGAGCTCAAAGCACGCTATCGAGGCAGCGCTCTGGGCTTCTTCTGGTCGTTGATCAACCCGCTGCTCCTGTTGACGGTGTACTCGGTGGTGTTTGGGTGGGTCCTGGACGGCGGGGGGCGCTTCATGCCGGATGGTGATGATGGCCAGAGCGCTGTGTCCTACCCGCTCTACCTAGTGGCTGGTTTGTTCCCCTGGGTTTGGTTTCAAACCTCGGTGCTTGAGTCGACCATGGCCCTGTCGGTCAATGGCGGCCTGTTGCGCAAGGCCGTGTTTCCAGCCAACGTTCTGCCAACGGTCACCGCACTGTCAAACTTCACCCACTTTCTTTTGGCACTGCCGATCCTGGTGGGCGCGATGGCAATCGGCCGTTTCAACGGCCAGTCGGTCCTCGGCTGGGAGTCGATCTTCGTAGTGTTGGTCGTCGGCCTTCAGCTCTTGATGTGCGTTGGGCTTGGACTCGGTCTCTCGGCGCTGAACGTGCATTTCAAGGATGTTCGAGACCTGCTGGCCAATGTGTTGCAGCTCTTGTTCTTCTTGGCGCCGATCATTTACCCGCTGTGGCTGTTCGAGGACAAGAGTGGCGCGGCTTGGGACACCTTGCGCGCGGTGATCCGCCTCAACCCAATGACGCCGTTCGTGCTGGGCTATCAAAGCCTGCTGCTCGAAGCACGCTTTCCGGCGTGGCATGTGACCGCGCAAATGGTGGCCTACGCAATTGCAGCCATGGTGATCGGGCTGTGGCTTTTCCGTCGCCTCGAGGACACCCTCGCGGAGGCAGCATGACGGAGGCGATTAGCGTGCTTCAAGGCGAGCACGACAAAGGTGCGCTGAATGTGGCGATCCGGGTCGATCGTGTGTTCAAGCAGTACCGACGCAGCAGGGCTGGCTTTCAGTTCCGTACACTTAAGAGCGCGTTACTCCAGCGCTCGCTGACCGAGGGTCTTGGTGCAGAGGATCTAATCCCGGCAGTCCAAGATGTGAGTTTTGAAGTCAAGCGCGGCGAAGCGTTCGGCGTAATCGGTGGAAACGGGTCCGGTAAGTCCACATTGTTGAAGCTGATCGCTCGTTTGATGAAGCCAACGCGCGGGTCGATCGAGGTCAATGGACGCGTGGCTCCGTTGATCGAACTCGGCGCGGGCTTTCATCCCGAGATCTCCGGCCTCGAGAACATCTTCATCAACGGTGCGGTGCTGGGTCTCAAGCGCCGCGAGATTGAAGCGAGGCTCGATAACATCGTGGCGTTCTCGGGCCTCGACGAGTTCATCGACGAGCCGGTCAAGAATTACTCTTCAGGGATGTACGTGCGGCTTGGATTTGCGGTGGCTGTTCACACCGACCCGCAGGTCTTGCTGGTTGATGAGGTGTTGGCGGTAGGGGATGAAGCGTTCGCGCACAAGTGTATTCACCGGATAGAGCAGCATTTGCACGACGGTGGCACGTTGCTGTTCGTGAGCCACAGTCTGGATCTGGTGGAAAAGCTGTGCGATCGAGTGCTGTGGCTCGATCGCGGAGTTCCGCGCGCCCTCGGCGAACCTCGCAAGGTGATCGATGCTTACCGGCAAGCAGTCGCCGCTGATGAGGCCCGAGAGCGTCTCGACCAGCACCAACAGAATGAAGAGAATGCCACGTCAGCTGAGCAGGAGCCTGCGGGTGAAGCCGTGGCCGGCGCCGACGCGACCACAGAGAACACTGATCGTTGGGGCTCTGGGTTGGCGCACATCCATCGCACCCGCATGCTGGTTGATGGCGTTGAGAGCTACTTGCTCAGGAGCGGTGGCGACCTCGAGATCGAACTCGAGATCGAGACTGCCGAAGCGCTCGACGACTTCGCATTTGGGGTCGCCATCTCGACGCCGCGTGGAGTCGAGTGTTGGGGAACCAACACAGATATCGCTGGATTCGAGCCGCTGCGACTAGGGAATCGAGCGACGGTGCGGATAGCCTGCCGCGACCTCCGGCTCGCCGCTGGAGAGTACGAAGTTGACTTGGCGGTCCATTCGCGCGATGGCGTCGCGTACGACTACCGCAGACGGGTGTTGAGCTTTGTTGTGCAATCGGACGAAGGTGGAGTCGGGGTCTATCGACCGGACCACGTTTGGACGTTTGAGGGCGACGTCGAATGGCGAGACAAGGCATAGGCTTAAGGCCGCACTATTTTTCGGGAGGACACTTTTCAATGAGCGACGAACAGCATTCTGACTCTGGAGCCAACCCTTCAGGGGACACCGCACAGAGCGTCAACATCAAGATCGAGGATAAGGAGCTGCGCGGCAACTACGCAAACCTGCTGCGCATCACCCACACCAGCGAAGAGTTCATTTTGGACTTCATCAACATGGCGCCGCCGCAGGGAATCGTGACGTCACGCGTGGTCACCAGCCCGGGTCACGTCAAACGGATTGTCCAGGCTTTGCAGGTCAACCTTCAGCGCTACGAGGCCGCGCACGGCCCGGTCAAAGAAGCCCCGGATCCGAGCGGGGAAGTGAACTAGCCCGATGACTGTGTCCGACCACAAAACCGACTTGATTCCAGCCACGGGCCTGGCCCCTGAACGGCTTTTCGAAGCCCGCGAATGGTCGCTCAACGAGTTGATCTCGGAGCCCATTCAAGATTCTCTCGAGCGGGGCTTGAAAGCGTTCGATCGAGCAAGCCAAGACTTCTCTGCTCATCGCGCGGCGCTCGACGAATGCGATGGTTGCCAGTTGGTGGAGCTGTTGAGCGAGTATGAAGCACTGCTTGAGGCAGCGACCCGCCTTGGTGGGTTTGTGTCGCTACAGTTTTCTGCAGACACACAGTCCCCCGAAGCCCTTGCGCAGAGCAACCAGGCCGAGGCAATGTTGTCGCGGTGCCAGAACCGGTTGCTGTTCTTCGAGCTCTGGTGGCAACAGCTCGACGATGCCGGCGCTCAAGGGTTGCTCAACGAGGTGGCGACCACCGAGGGCGACTCCATTGCCGACTATGTCTTCCAACTGCACCAGTGGCGTCGCGAGGCGCGCTACCGGCTGACAGAAGAGTCCGAGAAACTGATCAACACCAAAGACACCGACGGCGTCGGCGCTGTGGTTGGCCTCTATTCGATTCTGACGAATGGGTTCACCTACACCGCAGACATCGAAGGTGTCGAACCATCAACGATGACGCGTGACCAGTTGATGGCGTACGCCTTCTCGCCCAATCCTTCTCATCGACGCAGCGCCTACGACGCGCTGATGCTGAAATACAACGAGCACTCTCAGGTCCTTGGCCAGATGTATGTCCATCGACTGCGCGATTGGAGTAACGAAAACGTTGAGTTGCGTGGCTTTGAATCGCCCATCTCCGTTCGAAACGTGGCCAACGACGTTCCAGACGGCGCGGTCGACGCCTTACTCGACGTGGTTGCAGAGAAGGCAGGGGTCTTTCATCGGTACTTCCGGCTGAAGGCCAAGGCACTAGGTCAGGAGCGCTTGTCTCGCTATGACCTATATGCACCAATTCTTCCTCAGGGCGAAGGCCCGCCGGTAGTCGCCGATCGGGTTGAGTACTCAGACGCGGCTGAGCTCGTCCTGCAGACCTTTTCAAGATTCGACGAGGGCTTCGGCCAGCAGGCACTGCGGGTATTCACCGATGACCACATTGACGCGTTGCCGAGACCCGGCAAGAAGGGCGGTGCGTTCTGTGCCACCCTGCTGCCCAGTCAGACGCCTTGGGTCTTGTTGAACTATTCAGGCAAGTTGCGCGACGTAGCCACTCTCGCTCACGAGCTCGGGCATGCGGTGCACAGCATGATGGCCGAGAAGCACTCGATCCTCACTCAGCACCCGTGTTTGCCGTTGGCCGAGACGGCGTCGGTTTTCAGCGAGATCCTGGTTAGCGAGCGACTGATCGGTGAGTGCGAAGAGCCTCGAGCACGCATGGAGCTCTTAGCGTCTTCGATCGACGATATCTACGCAACGGTGATGCGCCAGGCCTTCTTTGTTCGCTTTGAGAGAGCTGCTCACGACGCGGTCGCAGCTGGTGCGTCGATCCCCGATTTGACCAAGATATACCGAGAGAACCTGACGCTGCAGTTTGGCGACGCGGTAGATGTACCCGAAATCTTTGCTGAAGAGTGGATGGCAATCCCGCACATCTACGCGATGCCCTTCTATTGCTACGCCTACAGTTTTGGTCAGCTCCTGGTCTTGGCGCTCTACCGGCGATTCAGAGAAGAGGGCGATTCCTTCAAGCCAGGCTATCTGCGCTTGCTCGCGCATGGCGGCTCCGAGCGGCCCCGCCGCATTCTGGAAGAAGTGGGTGTCGACATGAGCGATCGTGACTTTTGGCGAGGCGGCTTCGCCATCGCTGAAGAACGGATCGACCAGTTGGCGGAACTGATCGACGGCTAGGGCCTGTGGCTCCCGTGCGCTCCGTGCGCTTGGGGGCGTTGCCCGCGTCGGCGACTCCTTGCCCGAAACCACAGGTCCCGCGCGAGCAACCGCGGGACTCGTTCAGCGAGCGGTCCTAGCCGGCGACTTCTTCGAGCGCGACGCTCGAGGTCGTCTCGCTGCGTCGTGGAAAGCGGCGGTGAAAGTACGCGCCGAGAAACTGAAAGCCGATCAACGGGGCGACGAACGCAAAGATGGTGAAGGCGCCACCGCCCTCAACAATGTTGCGTAGCCCGAAGGCTAGAAACGCGATGTGAACAGCGATGCCAGTCCCGAGCATGCCGTTGATATGCGACCCGATCCAAGAGTAGGGCTTGCCGCTACGGAGTTTGCGGAAGTGGTCGAACGTCGCGTGCAAACCAACTCCCGCCATCACCAGCAGGATGAACGCTCCCGTTTGAAAGAACAGCACGATGAGCAGGACCGAATAAGCGGCGATCAGCATCGTGACGCTGGTCATGAGCGGGCCCGAAACCCAGGCTCCCGATTGCCGATTGCGGGAGGCCAAGAACCCCTCGGTTCCCGCTGTTAGCGTGATCACGCTCAAGAAGCCAAGGAAGAGGGCGATCTGCGGTTGCTCGTTGCGCCAGGTGATGACGATCATTGGGAGAGCGGTTGCCAACACCCCGATCATTGAGATGTTGTAGGCCCAGCCCCACCGGATGTGGGAGCTCCCTCCCTTGCGTCTCGCGATCTGGGCCCAGAACATGATGAGCGCAGCGGCTCCAGCCACCATGTGACAGTTGCGGAAAAGATGGTAGAGCTCGGGTTCGGTCATGACGGTTCTCCCTCAGGGGTTGCAAGATCTAGCTCGGCACGCAAGAAGGAGGGAAGTGGCAGCGGCTTGCTGAGCGCGCTGTCGCGGCTCGAACGCTGCCGCTCCTTGAGCACTTCCAGTGTCTCTTCACTCCAGTCGAGCAGCGCTTTGGCGCGGTACAGGCCGTGGTTAACGGTCAGGTGGGCGCAGATTTCGTCCAGAGGCAGGCCGTCTGGGAAGTGTCGCGCGTGCTCGGCGCGCACGTCGGCGTCGATGTCCCGTAGCATTTGTAGGCGGGCAGCAAAGTGCTCGCGGACGCGCTCGAAGAAGGCGAGGAGCTCCGACTCGCTGCTGAGTTCGTGGAGGAAGCAGGTCTGCGCGACATAAGGAACACGTCGATTCGCGAAGTCAGGCCCAGCTCTGAGCCAGTCACGAAGATGTTCAAGGCCTGCGCTTGTTCGCTGATACATACGACGAACAGGCCCCCGGTTCGACGCCTCTTCCCAGCTTTTGAGCAGCCCCCGTTGTTCCAGGCCTTTCAGGTTCCGGTAGATCTGGCTGATCTCGGCGGCCCAGAAGTGGCTGAAGACCAGGTCGAAGGATTGCTTGAGGCTGTAGCCACTTTGTGGCTCTTTGAGCAGGCCGAGTAGAACGTTGTCGAGCGCCATGGCGGTGAGCTCCTTGAAGCGCGGTTGCGGGCTTACCGTTTGGCGAGCCATGGCTAGTGTACAAGTTTCATAGCTGTATGGCAACTGTGCCATAGAGGGCTCCGCCCGGACGAGGGCGTTGCTGTGCGACGTCGTCGCCGGGTTCACGGTCCCGCGTCGAGTGGAGGCGCCGAGCCACCCCGATGGCTGACCTAACTGGGCTAGGACGCGCCGCGCAGACTGATCTCGAAGAGCAAGGCCGCGTCGGGTGGAATGCGGCCGGGAACGCCGCGCTTGCCGTAGGCAAGCTTGGCTGGGATCAACAGTTGGCGGGTGCCGCCAACCTTCATGCCAACCACGCCAAGGTCCCAGCCTTTGACTACCCTTCCGGCGCCGACTTCGAAGACCAAAAGATCCTTGGATCGATTGGTGTCGAACAGAGTGCCGTCTTCAAGCCAGCCGGCGTAGCGCACCGACGCGCGCTTGCCGCGCTTGGCCTCGGAGCCGGTACCGACCACCAAGTCTCGGATCTTGAGGCCCTTCTTGCCTTCGACCCACGGCTCTTCAGTGGGGGTGGGCTGTTCCGCAGGTCGGCTCTGCGTCTTGCCGGCACCAGCGAATGCGCCGACTGTAGCGACCCAGAGAACCAGGGCCACAACGATCCACTGCACGGTGCGTGCGGTTCGAGATGCAGTCAGAGGCGACGCAGTCCGGGGCGAGGCAGTCATATTCGGGCCTTTCGAGTTTGGGTTGGACTGTCCCGACGCGGGAGCCTCGGTCACTCGGCGATTCGCTGAGTCTTCAGATACATCGACGCGATCAGCTCCGCGTGCTTTTCGGCAACAATCTTTCGGCGTACCTTGAGTGTCGGAGTAATCTCCCCACCTTCGATCGTGAATTCGCGCCCGAGCAGTTTGAACTTGCGGATGTGCTCGTGCGGTGCCAGTCGGCTGTTGACACCTTTGACGACCTCCTGCACGTCCGCGAGCAGCGTCTCGTTGGTGACCAACTCGGCTGGCGAAAGCTTAGCCAGCGAATCCGGTAGATCCTCCAGCTGAGGAACAATCAGAGCCGTCAAATAGGGGTAGCGATCACCGAAGACAACCGCCTGCGAGATCAGCGGCTGCGAGGTGAGGTGTTGCTCGATCGGCTGTGGCGCCACGTTCTTGCCGCCGCTAGTGATCAGCAGATCCTTCTTGCGGTCAGTAATATAGACGAAGCCGTCTTGATCGATCTCGCCAATGTCTCCAGTGTGAAACCAGCCGTCGTTGTCGATCACTTCGGCACTGGCCTCGGGATTCTCCCAGTAGCCACGCATGATTCCGGGTGTCTTGGCCAGGATCTCTCCGTCGTCAGCAATTGCAAGAGTGATTCCTGGTGGCGACTTGCCCACCGAGCCGCGCCGGCTGGCGCCGGCGCAGTTGACCGCGAGTACTGGCGCCGTCTCGGTGAGGCCATAGCCCTGGTACAGCGCGAGGCCGACCGCGTCAAAGAACTCGGCTACCGCGTCGCCAAGAGGCGCTCCGCCGGCGATGGCGAACCGGAGCCGCCCGCCGAAGCGCTCGGTGATCTTCTGGTAGACCAAGCGGTCCGCGATCCGTCTTTGGATCGCCAGCCAAGGCCCGATGAATCGATCGAGGCTGGCGACGGCGTAACGTTTACCGACGCGGATCGCCCACCGAAAGATCTTCTGCTTGCCTGGCGACTCCTTGAGAATGTTTGAAGACACCTTCAAGTAGGCGCGTTCGTACAAGCGCGGCACCGAGCACAAGACCGTGGGCTTCACCTCGAGGAGTAGAGGCGGGACGCGCTCGATCGACGGCGCGTAGTGAATCGCAACTCCGAGCGAGAAAAACAGATAATCGACCGTGCGCTCGAATACATGAGACAAGGGCAAGAACGACAGCGCTTGGTCTGCTGGGCTCAGTTCGAACAGGTCGCTACATGCGATCACGTTGGAGACGAAGGCGGCGTGCTCGAGCATCACGCCCTTGGGCTCACCGGTTGTGCCGCTGGTGTAGATGATGCTCGCCAGGTCGTTCGGTTCGACTCGATCGCGAAAGCGCTCCAGTGGTTCGGCACTGCGCTTCGGGGCGCCCTCCGCCTCAAGTGACGTGAGCGTGATGTGGCCTGGCACGTGCGCGTTGTCATCAAAAGCGACGAGCTCTACGTTGCGGCTCAAGGTGGGCCGGATAGCGTCGAGTTGCGCGGCCTTCTTCTCGTTGGAATAGAAGACCCATTCGGCGCCGCTGTTGCGCAGGATGTAGGCGATCTGGTCCTCCGCCAAAGTGGGGTAGATCGGGACTACGATCACGCCTAGGAGATGACAGGCGAAATCGACCACGTGCCACTCGGGTCGATTCTCGGAGAGGATGGCCACCCTTGCTCCCTTGGGAACGCCGCGATGGTCGAGAGCCAGGGCCAACGCATGAATGGATCCGAGGAACGCGCTGGTCGAAATGTGCTCCATGCGCCGCCCGCGTTTGGTGGAGAGCAGGTCGGCCCGGCCACCCGAGACGTCGAGGATTCGAAATACGAGGTCAGAGAGAGTCTTCAAAAGTGTGGGGCCTTAGTGGGCAGTTAAGAGGCCTTAGTAACCGGTCGCAGCCGGGCTGGGTAAGGAATGCGAACGATCAAGATAGCACGCAGTCGTCGGTACCGTGAACCTCAGATCGGCTGCCGCTCACCGAACAGGGTCGAGCCCAAGCGGATATGTGTAGCGCCCTCTTCGATCGCGATCTCGAAATCCGAACTCATGCCCATGGACAGCCCTGGACCTGTAGCGAATTCTTGTTGCACCTTGCGACTCAGGGTCGCGAGTTCACGGAACCAGTGCCGGGCGGTGGCCCCATCGTTTGCCAACGGAGGAATCGCCATTAGTCCTAAGATGTTGAGTCGTTCGAGTTGGAGTAGCGGTTCGAGCGTCGCCCGCTCAAGGATCTGCGTTGCCGAGAAGCCGGCTTTGCTCGGCTCGTCGCCGAGATTGACTTGAAGAAAGCAACGAAGTGTGCGGTTGGCACTGTTGGCGTGAAAGTCGAGTGCACGCGCGATCTTCAATCGGTCAACCGAATGCACCGTCGAGAAGAGGCGCGCGGCGCGGGCAGCTTTGTTGGACTGGAGCGGTCCAATCAGGTGCCAGTCGATGTCTGGTGCGAGCCGCGGGATCTTCTCTGCGGCCTCTTGCACTCGGTTCTCCCCGAAGCACCGGAGGCCTTCCGCGTAGGCACTCTCGACACGCTCAAGCGGCTGGCGCTTGCTCGCGCCAATCAACGTCACAGAGCTGCGCTGTCGTTTCGACCGGTCGCAAGCCGCCTGAATACGCTGCTCAATGGAGGAGAGAGTGGTCACGTCTTGAAGCGACGCCTCTGACGGCGGGCCCTACTCGGTGATCGGATCTTCGATGACCAAAATCTTCTGTCGGCAGCATTCGCTCAGCACAATCTCTTCGCTGGTGCGGACCTCGACGACCAACTGTGGGCGGATTGAGTAGTTGCATTCAGAGCAGCGCCAGATGGCCTTAGCCTTCTTGTTAACCCGGTCGACCGAGACGATGCGGGCCAGTGGTTGACCGTCGTGCATGTCGTAGAGTCGTTGAAAGATCGCCCGAGCCTGGGCTGGCAGCGCTTGTCGGAGCGCCTCCGCCTCCGCATCCTTGGCCTTGAGCTCTTTCTTAACGCCAGGCCGTTGACTCTCCCATTCGGCGAGTTGCTCTTGGTACGCCTGGTCTTGATCCTTGAAGCGCTCGGTGAGCTCCTCGAGAGTCTTGGCGGCCTCGTCGTGTCGCTCGGTAGCGGCGATCGCGCGTTCTTCGGATTCTTTCGCCTGGCCCTTTGAGGTATCGATTTCCGATAGCAACGCACCATACTCACGTTGGGTTTGCACGTCCGAGATCTGCGCTTGGTATCCGTCGGCCTTGGTGGTTAGCTCAACGGCCTCGCCCTCGGCGGACCGCCGTTCAATCTCGGTCTCGTCGATGATGGCTCTCAGGGCCTCGATCTCGGCTTGGGTGGAGTCGTGCTCTTGTTGCAGCTCTTTCATCGAGGCCGGAACCTCGTTGACCTGCTTGTTGAGTGCCTCGATGCGAGTAAGAACACCGTGTAGTTCTAGAACTGTGTCGGTAAGTTGAGACATTGTTTAGGGGTGTTGCTCCAGGCGCCGGCATCGAAGTAAGGGTGTGGCTGGCGCCGTTTGTCGTAAAACTTGAATCGGAAGACGGTCTGCGGAGGCTCGGCGGCGTTGGTTTCATCCCAGACAATCTGAGTCGGGTGAGTTTGGTGGGTCCACCTGGATTTGAACCAGGGACCAACCGGTTATGAGCCGGATGCTCTAACCACTGAGCTATGGACCCGCGTTGCTAAGGCCGCCAGACATCCGACGAACGGAGATGACCAAGACGGCGTTCCGCGGCTGCGAGCAGCGACTGCTCGCAGCGGAAGGCTTGCTCTTTATGCTCTAGCGCGACGAAGAGCCGCCGCCAAATGGTTCGTCGGACAGCAGTTTAGCAGGCCGAGGGCCTACATGCCGAGCAGGCCTGGATCGCCGTTGGCAAGGCCCTGGACGAGTTCCTCATGAAGAAAATCTCCCGCTTGGCGAATCTGTGGGTCGACCCGCTCGTCATAAATCCGGCGAGAACGATCGATATCCTCGCGAAGGCCTTGGTAGATGTTGCCAAGGCGCTTTCCGCGGGCGATCTCGTCCTCGTTGTAAAGCTTAAGCTCGGAAACCAGAAGCCGTGCCAACCGTCGTGCTTCGTCAAGTCGCGGGTCCTCGCCCTCCGGTACCTGGCGATTGAACGCAACGCCTGGACCGGCAAGATCCGATGGCGGCGTGACCTGGGCCGAACCAGGGACGGTCTTTGACGGGCCCTGCGGTGCAGCGACCTCGGCCGTGCTGGATCCGCTGACCTCCGGGCTTGCGGGCGGCGCGACCACTCCAGGTCGAGCAGCGCCCGCCTGATCAGCACCGACGCTGTCAACCGTTGAACCAGCGGGCTGGGTGTTCATGGCGCCCGCTTGAGCAATGGGGGCTTGCGGTTCCGTGGGCACCTCTGGCGCGCTTGGAGGGGGTGCGGCCGAAACAGCGAGCGGAGGTGGCGACGGGGTTGCGGCGAAGCCAGCGCTTTCACTTCCGGCGGGCGCGGGCGCGGGCGCCGCCGGCACACTTTCCAGTGTGTCGAGTGCGAGAGGACGCGGCGGCGTGACCTCTACTTGAGGGGCGGCCAGATCGAAAGCGCCCGAGCTCGATGCGGACGGTTCGCTTGGGGGCAGCACATCCGGAAACGACTGACGTCCGGTCGGTGCATCCACGGAGGGCTCCTCCTCGTGGAGCGGCGCGCTTTCGGAGAGGTCGAGGGGCGGCAACTCTGGAGTTCCCGTGTGGATGACCTGAGTGGCAAACGGCGACGCAGGCGGCGGCGGGGGTTGCACCGGTTGCGCATCCTCGACGACGGAGACAAAGGTCGGAGGTGAGGCCTCCTTTTCGTTCATGGCCGCTGCGAATGCGGATGCATCCTGGGTGTTGGCCGCATCCACCACCGGCGTGGGCGGTAGGACGTCGACGTTTCGGCCGGGCCCCTCAGGTGCAGGGGCGTCGTGCCCCGCGTCGGGCTCGTCGAGCTCTGGGCTCAACGACCATTCAGTCCCCGGCTGATCCTTCGCTTCCGGTTGCTCCGGCACTGCAGCTGGCGATGGTGGTGAGTCGACAAAGGCAGTCCGTTCAGCGTTGAATGTGTCGGCTGCCGGTTCCTCAGCTTCTCGGGCGTAGTCGAGATCGAGCGGCTTTGCACTGTCGATCTCGGTATCGGTGGTCGCCTCATCAGCCTCGCCCTCGGTGGCCGCCGACTGATACTGAACCGGTGCCGAGAGTTGGTTCGCGAACAGGCGGGCCTCGGCCTCCTGTACCGGTGCTTCTCCAGGAGCTTCGGAGCCGGTTTCGGCACTGGCCTCATCTGGCGTATCGGTCGTGCCGGCCGCATCGGGGCTGTCGTCTGCTACGTCAACACCCTCGCGACCGACCAGAGCCGGCGCCACGATCGTTGCTGCTGGCCGAACCGAGCGGAGGTTGAGGCATTCCATCGACTGGGCTGCTACGAAGCTGACCAACTGCAGCGCGTCGATATCGAAGGCGTCGCGCTCAGCCTTCTTGTCGGCAGCGTCCGCATCTGCGGCATCGGTGGCGCAATAGTTGTCTGCGTACAGCACGGCATAGGCCGAATCCCGCAGAATGAACGGAATCGCAACTGCCGAAGTGGGCAATTCGCAACCCAACGCTTGCGCGAACATTGCAGCGTCCGTACCTGCAAACAAGACCGTTTCCTTAGCCGCCAGCACGCTTTCCCAAGCCGCTGGCCGGTCCAGGCTACGGCCCTTGAGGCCCGAGTCTCCGTCGGAAACAAAGCCAGAAGCGTTCCAGACTTCGAGCTGCGCCGGTGCGGTTGAATCGGCCTCGGTCCCCGCCCCGCCAAGCAGCAGCGCACTGCGACCCGCGAAACGGCAGCACTGTTCGAGCAGTCTTGACAGCAGTTCCGCTTGGCTGTCTGCGCCGTCCAGCTGTGCGACTGCGTCGCGCAACATCGAACTCGAGACAGCTGCGGGCGCGGTCGCGGTTGGCGCGGCCTTCTCGGCCAGTTCCTGGGCGGTGAGTGCCTGTGCAGCCGCCAGTGCCTCAACGGCCACTGCCTGAGCGGCTCGCGCCTCTGTGGCCTCTGCGGCGGCACTTTCAGCCGCGTTCACAGCAGAACGCGTGGCGGTCTGCTGCGCCTCGAGTTCAGACTCAAGTCGACTCTTGGTGGTTTGAATCCACTCCAAGAACGCGCCCGACTCAGCGAGTCGATCTCTCGCGGACTCGAAATGGTCGCGCATCTCGTCGACGAGGGCATCCGACGGCGTAGTTCCGATCGGGGGAGGATCGCTCTGCGATTGGGCGTCGTCGACGCCGGGCACATCTCTTGTCTCTGTAACTGTTGTCTCGGAATCGGCCATCTGATTCAGTCTCCGAGCGGCAGCGACCAGTCATTGGGCAGTGGTGGCGGGCGACGCTCTGCTTTGTGTTCAGGTTTGTGAAGCCAAACTGCGATTTTCGCCTTGCAGACGCCTCAAGTCAAGCACCGAGGCCCTCGAATCGAAACCGCGGCCGACAATCCATAACTCTGGGAAACACGAGACTTAGGGAGTGCGCTACAGCTCGGAGTATAGTGCCACGAGCGATCGCAAGATGGCTCGCCCCCGCCATTAGGCCACCGAAGAGATCGCTCGATGGCCGTCGCCCGGCTCTGCGCTGCCGAGTGGTATATATTCACCTACTCGCCAACATCGCTTTGACCCTGAGCGGGGTCCATGGAGAACAATCGTCATGTTTGTAGGACGCAAAACCTATAGGCCCGTCTGGGCAACGCTAATTCTGTCAACCCTGGTCTTCATCACGGCCTGTGGCCCTGATGAAGAAGTGCTGGCGGCAGCCGCTCGCGCCGAGGAGTGGACGGCCCTGCAAGCTTTGAAGGCCGACCTTGTACAACAGCGGGTTGACCTTGAGTCATTGCGGGCTCAAACGACGGCGACCCCGGCTGAAGGCGAAGAGCCACTGACTGAAGAAGCGAGCGCAGAACTCGACTCTCAGTTGGCCAACTTCGATGTCGAGGTAGAAAACGCCACAAAAGACTTCGGCGCTCGGTTGGTGAACTTCATCAACGATGATCCCATCGAGCAAGGTGTCGAACCCACGGAATCACAGGTGGCGGCGCTGCGCATGAAGGCCAGCGAAGACCTGTTGATTGCGGATGAGTACGGGGTCAGAGGTGGCGACTGGGCTCGTGCGATCGCCATCGCGCAGGAAGTAGAGCGCACGGATCCGACCAATCCAGAAGTGCTGGAGCGCCTCGCTCACTACGAATCGATGCGCTACATGACCGAGGAACGTCTCGCCAACGCCCAAAACGATATGAACATCGAGGAAGTGAAGGCCGCCGTTGGTGTGCCCTCTCGGGGCAACGATCGCGAGTTCGAGGGCGGTACGCGCAGAGCCTTCTACTACCTGAAGAGCCCTGAGCGCGACGCTGCCGCGGTGTACTTTCGCAAGCGAGGAGAAGGCTGGGCGGTGTACAAAGTCGACTTCAATGCACTCGAGGCGAGCGGCGACTAGCCGCCCTCCCAGTCCAGTTTTCAAGTGTCGGTCGAGCCGCCTGGCTTGACCGAAGGCATCCTGAGCTTCTAAACTAGGGCGTGCGCCCACTCCCTAGGTGAGTTGCGTCCGAGGTGTCGCCAAGGCGGCCTCCCGACGCGTGCGCCTCCTTTTGACCGGCCGGTGGAATCCCCGGTCGGTGAGAGCCATCGACGATCGCGCAGTCAAGCGCGCGGGGAAGCCAATTTGTGCCGCAAGCCCAACGCTGCGGCCGACTCAAAGCTTCGCCCAGGCTCTGCTCTACGGAATCCAGGCCCTAAGGAATCCAGCTTCTCGTTTCGACCCTTTAAGACCAGACTTTCCCGCAGCAGCCTGAAGGCTGTCCTTGAGCGGAGGTGATTTGCAGAATGCCAGTAGTACAAGTTAGAGATGAAGAGAACTTCGAGAACGCCCTTCGCCGCTTCAAAAGGAAGTGTGAGAAGGAAGGTATCTTGACCGAGCTGAAGAAGCGCCAACACTTCGAGAAGCCCTCCGTAAAGCGGAAGCGCAAGGCCGTCCAGGCCAAGAAGAAGATCGCCCGGAAGCTGTCGGATGACCGCCGTGCCGGCTTGATCTAAGGCCGGACGCTGGCTGCTCCTCAAAAGGGGTGGTCGACGGATCTCGAAGGGAGTGGCGTGTGCCACTCCCTTTTTCTTTGTGCGCCAGGCATGGCGCGAAGCACCATGGATGGTGCTCTTCGGAGCGCTGATCATGGCTGATTTGCAACCGGTGAGGGAAACCGAGCCGGGAAGTGACTTGAGGGTGCGCTCGATTTTGGAGTTAGTCCCTTGGAGATCTAGATGACGGGAACTCCTAGCCGAACAGCAAGGGTGCGCACCGTGAGGTGGAACCTGAAGGAAGCTGTAGGCAAAGCTCTGGCTCGAGGAACACGAACCGCATACAAGGCTTTATCCGATTGGGCGAGGGGGCAACGAGACCCGAAACCCGCAAGTCATCCGGAGTCCGTTGGGGTAGACGCGGCGGGTTTGTGGAGCGAAGGTCACGCGCCTTACCCTGGGAGATCTGTTTCCTGCCCTTAGGGGCTAGGCATGTCGAGAGGTGTGTCGATGGGAGAGCAGAAGTCAGCCGCGGTCATAGTAGAAGTGGCGAATCGCCTCGAACGGCCAAACGAGGATGGCGCTGCAAGCGCCTCACTTTCGAGATTCGTGGAGTTGCAGAAGTGAGGCGGATCTCGTCTCAGCGCAGAGTGAGAGTAGGCGACGGAATCGCCGATGGCAGCTCGCGTGCAGCAAACGATTTGGGCATTTGGGGATTGAGCATGCGGGAAGGCTCCGATGCGACTGGAGGAGGTGATTTGCCGCGAGAACCCAATAGTGGGATTCGCGAACCTCTCCTAAGAGCATCGGCGACTTCAATGCCAAACTTGAACCGCCGTGTACGGAACCGTACGCACGGTGGTGTGGGAGGACCCGGAGCGTAAGCTCCCCTCCTACCCGATGTGCACGGATCCTTGTGAACGGGTCTTTGTGAACGGATCACGGTACACAGATTTAGGTGTGGATATTGCGACCAGCCCAGCAGGACCGCTCAATTCAGCGAGCTGCCATGAGCCCAAAAACCGCTCAGGCCCTCGAGATCACCTCCACGCTACGCTTGCTCAGCGCGTTTGCTGCGACTGATCTTGGGGCTGGCGCGGTCAATACGATGGTGCCGCTGGAGACCGAGGGTGAGCTCGAGCATGAGCACTCACTGTTGAACGAACTCTCGTGCTTGCTCGAGGACGCGGGTTCGTTGCTTGCCTCGTTCGATATCGGCTTTGCGGATGCTCTCGATCGCTTGCAACGGGGGCGTGGCATAGGCACCGACCAGCTGCTCAGCCTGGCTGCCCTGCTCGAAGCGTTCGATTCCGCGACCCAGCGACTCGGTTCAGAATCGACGCCCGGCCTGTTTGCAGTTCTCACAGAGACGCTAGAAGCAAGTGGGTCACATTATGGCGATAGCGATAGCGATAGCGATGGTGAAGCGAGCGAGGCGCTGGCGGATGCAGCCCAGCTGGCCCGCCGCGTACGCACGGTCCTTGATTCGAAAGGTTCGGTGCGCTCAGACGCTAGCCCTGAACTCGCGTCGCTGATCGGCGGGGTACGACGAACGCGGGAGTCGCTCTACTCCAACTTCGAGCAGTACGCGAAGAAGAATGGCGAAGTGTTGGGCGATGACACTGTGACCCGCGTTCAAGGGAGACTCGCTCTGTTGTTGCCTGCTGGGCATCGGAGTCGGCTCAATGGAATCGTGCATGGTCGGTCGGGCACCGAGAGGAGCTACTACTTCGAGCCGTTGGAGTTGGTCGAAGAGAACAACCAGCTGCAAGAACAGCAGTCGCGCGAGCAGGCCGAGCGCGAACGATTGCTGGTTGAGTTGGCTGCAGCGTTCGAGGCGCAAGCCCCATTGCTTGGACGCGTGGGCCAGTTCGTGGCGACGCTCGACCGGCTGCAAGCGGCGGTACGGTTTGCTTCAAACGTCGATGGTCACTTTTGCCAACTGCAAAGCGCGGGCGAGACCTGGGAAGTTCATGGCGCGCGACACCCATTGCTCGACCAGCGCTTGGCCGGTTTGCGTGAGCACCAGCTTGGCAGCCGCGGTCACAGCGGCGATGTGGTGCCGCTCGACGTCGATTCCAAGGCGGATCGCGTGCTGGTGATCACTGGTCCCAACGCGGGCGGCAAGACGGTGGCGCTCAAGACCCTCGGAGTCTTGTCCTACTTGGCCTCGTGTGGTTGGCCGATCCCGATCAGCGAGGAACCGCAATCGCGCATGCCGCTGTTCCAGTCGTGGATCGCGGTAGTGGGCGATGAACAGGATGTGCTCAACGAGCAGTCGACATTCTCCGCACGGCTCGAACGCCTTCGCGAGGTTTGGGAAACCGCGCAAGCGGGCACCTTGGTGCTGCTTGACGAAGTGGGCTCGGGCACCAATCCTGAGGAGGGCGCGGCGCTCTCGATCGCCTTGCTAGAACGATTGCTTGAACGCGGTTGCTTTTCCGTCATGACCACTCATCTACTTCAGGTGGCGAACGCCGCGCTAGATCTTGAAGGTTGTGCGTCCCTTGCGATGGAGCTGGACGCTGACACGGGAGCGCCAACCTTCAAGGTGCGCGCTGGCGCTCCGGGTTCAAGCCATGCGCTCGATTTGGCGCGCCGGCTGGGCCTGGCCGACGAGTGGATCGCGCGCGCAGAAGAGCTCTTGGGTGCGGAACAAATGACCCTGCGCCATCTCATCGCCGAGACTGAGCGTTCACGCCAGGCGGCGCTAACGATGGAGGAAGAGCTGCAGGCGCTGACCCTGAATCAACAGACCCTCCAACGACGACAAGACGAGGAACTTGTCACAGCTCGCGAAGAACGTCTGGCGGCGCGCAAGAAGGTGGCCACTGAACTGGAGCGGTTCCGGCGCCGGGCTCGCGAAGAATTGACGGTCGAGCTACGCCGTTCGCGGTCGAAGGCGGCCGATGTGACCGCCGCTTCGACGAAGACGGCTTCGAAGGAGGCCGCTCGCCGGGTTTCGGAGTTGATCGATCGCACGACGATTGGGGAGCTGGTCTCCGAGGAGCTGGACTCCCTAGAGCCGGTGGTCGATACCGGCAAGACGCTTGCGGCCGGCGATGATGTGCGCCATCGGTCCCTCGGCTGGAGCGGCAGAATCGACAAGCTAGTCAAGGTCAAAGGCTCGATGAAGGCCGATGTCTTGGTGCGCGGCAAGCGGATGCGATGTGAGCTGGCGGAACTCATGTTCGACGGCTCTTCTACGGCGAAGAACAAAACAAAGCGCAGGTTCGGAGCACCGAAACCGACCGTCACGGTTAGTGCGTCGAAGGCGAACGTCGGTGCCGAGCTGATGCTGGTGGGCCAGCGCGTCGATCCAGCTCTCGATCTCTTGGACGCCTACTTGGACCAAGCAGTGGTAGCCAACCTTGATCAGATCAGGGTGGTACATGGATTCGGTAGCGGCCAGTTGATGAAGGCAGTGCGCGACCATCTGCACGGTCACCCGATGGTTCGGAAGTTCGAAGCTGCACCGCGTGAACTGGGCGGCGGTGGTGCGACCGTGGTGGTTCTGCATGCAGAGTGACTAGCGGCGGCCACGCTTGGTCAATAATGCAGTCCACCATGAACAGAGACGACTTCGCTCAACAAGTCAGAGAAGCCATCGACATCGTCGACGTGGTTTCGGATCAAACCCGCCTTGCTCGCCGTGGAAAAAGGATGCTCGGCTTGTGCCCGTTCCACAAGGAGAAGACCCCGTCGTTCTCGGTGGATCCGGATCAAGGCCTCTACTACTGCTTCGGTTGTGGTGCGGGCGGCGACGCAATGGGCTTCCACATGCAAATCACAGGCGATGATTTCCGCTTGACGCTCGAGACCATGGCGCGGCGCTTCGGCGTCGCCATCCCAGAGCAAGGGATGAAGCCGAGCGGACCCAACCTAGACGGCGTGCTCGATGCTGCCGCTGAGTTCTTCGTTGAGCAATTGAAGCAGTCTCCGTTCGCAACGCGCTACTTGGATCGCAGACGGATCGATCCGCAGCTCAGTGACGCCTTCGGGGTTGGATTTGCTCCGGATGGCTGGCAACACCTCAACGATGCCCTTGGCTCCCGCTTCCCGGTCGCCGAACTCGAAGCCGCTGGCTTGGTCGGACGATCGGATTCAGGTCGCCTCTATGACCGTTTTCGCAATCGACTGATGTTCCCTATCCGTTCTACCAGCGGCCGCTTGGTCGGTTTCGGCGGTCGCACCCTCGGGGATGATCGCGCAAAGTACGTCAACACCTCTGAGACCGAGGCGTTTCGCAAGGGCAAGATTCTCTATGGCCTGGACGTCGCTCGCACCAAGATCCGAGAGGCAGGCAAGGTGCTGCTGGTCGAGGGCTACTTCGACGTGCTGGGTGCGGTGGCCTCGGGTGTTGAGTGGACGGTGGCGTCGATGGGCACTGCTCTGACCACTGAGCAAGCAACCATGCTCACCCGCTACGCCGACGAGGTGATTTTAGGTTACGACGGCGATCGCGCCGGCGAAGAAGCTGCCCGCAAGGCGGTGTCCATCTTGCTGGGTGGCGGCGTGGGCGTCCGACGCGCCCGCTTTCCCGCTGGCCAGGATCCCGACTCCTTGCGCTTGGAGGAGGGGCCTGACGTGGTCCGGCAGACCATCGATGAAGCGCCCGATGCGGTGCTCTTGGAGATCGACCGCATTCCCCCGGATGCGAGCCAAGATCCACGACGAGCAGCGGCGGCGGCGGAGCCGATTGCAGCGCTCTTGCAGCGCGTGCCGGACGAGTTGATGCGCCGCGAGTACGCCAAGCGCGCGGCGGGCAGGCTCGGAGTCGCGGACGATTTGTTGTTGCGAGCGCCAGCTCCTCAGACTCGACGTGGTCGCTCTGAGGAGACCGTCGAGCGTGAGAGCGCACCTCGGCGTATCGCTGAAACCGAATCGATGGAGCATCAGGTCTTGCGACTACTGATCGCAGGCGCCCGCCCTGAGCTTCCTTTGCCTGCCGAAGCCTTCTGGGATGCTCCGTGCCGCTTGTTGTTCAGTGCCTGGCAGGCGGCAGTGCTGGACGAGGAACATGACCGTGATCTCAAGACCGCGGTGCTGCATCTGGCCACCGGCAGCGAAGCAGCGGCGCTTGAATTGCTCGCGCGCTTGACGCTGACGCCCTCGGGCTCTGATCCGGTCAACGAAGAGGGCGAGGATGATGAAGAGCGCGGTTTGTCGGACGACGATCTAGCGCAGCTCGACGGCTTGCTTTTGAACCTAGAGCAGCGCTACGTTCGTCACGAAAACCGGCGGCTGCGAGATGCGCTGAACGAGGCGCAGCGCAACGGCGAGGAAGAGCTGGTTGAGCGCCTGATCGAACAGAAGATGAAGTTGTCCCAACGCCTCCATGGTTGAGGGCTAGCAACGTGTACAAGTTGAGCTTGCGGTCTTGTGCTTGGCAGGTATAGTGCGGAACCGAACGTAGAACGTCACCCTGCGCATGCAACCCACAACCAAAGCTCCCATCGAAGCCCGCTACCCAGCGTTGAGATCGCTGGCTGAGCAGGGGTTGCGCAAGGGCTATCTTCTGTTCGAAGAGGCGTACGAGCGCCTTCCCGAAGAGCTCGTGATCGTGGCCGACGAGCTCGACGAAATGCTGCTGCGTTTTCGTGAACTCGGTATTGAAGTGATCGAGCAGCCGCCGGTGTTCAGCAACACTCAGCCGAAAGAAGCGGTTGTCAGTTTTGATCGGCCACAGGCTGGAGTATCGACGTCGGATCAAACCAAGTCCAGCGATCCGGTGCGCATCTACTTGCGCGAGATGGGGTCTGTCGATCTCTTGGATCGCGATGGCGAAGTCGAAATCTCTCGCCGGATCGAGGAAGGTGAGTGGGCAGTCTTCCAGGCACTTTGCGGCAATCCCGTGGTGCTGCGCGAGCTGCTGCGCATCAACGAGTTGGCGCACGATGATCACCGACTCATGCGTGAGATCCTGCGTGAGGGCAATCTCACGGAAGAACAGCTCGACACCAAAGCGCGCAAGCGAATTCAGGCGAACCTCAAGGGTTTCGAGACGATTGCGGACCTCACGCGTAAATTGCAAGTCCTGTCGCTCAAGCTGTCCAAGGCAAGCAGCGCTAAAGCGTCGTCTCCTGGGGCGACCGCGGAGATCGAACGTGAGATGGATCGCTTGCACGGCGAGGTCTCCAAGGAGCTGCGCTCGATTGATCTGTCGGTCAGGGCTCGCAACCGGTTGATCGACTATCTGCGTGAGATCAATCGCGAGATGGCCCACTACGATCGCGACATCCGGCGTGCTCAGCAGGCGCTGGGGAACGAACACAGCGAAGAGCTCCGGGTGCTCCATAAGCGGCGCATCAAGAAGTATCGACTCAGTTTGAAAGAACTCGAGAACCGATACGGCACGACCTTTGCGCAGGTGCGCAAAACCATCCGTCAGGTGTCATGTACTGAGGGCCGGGTCGAGCGCGCTAAGGAGGAGCTGATCGTCGCCAACTTGCGCCTGGTGGTGTCGATCGCGAAAAAGTACACCAACCGCGGCTTGCAGTTCCTCGATCTGATCCAAGAAGGCAACATCGGCCTGATGAAGGCGGTGGAGAAGTTCGAGTATCGGCGCGGTTACAAGTTCTCGACCTATGCAACGTGGTGGATCAGGCAAGCGGTGAGCCGAGCCATCGCGGATCAGGCACGCACCATCCGAGTGCCGGTGCACATGATCGAGACCATCAACAAGCTCAATCGAACCATGCGCTCGCTGGTTCAAGAACTGGGCCGCGAACCGACGGCTCAGGAGATCGCCGCCGCGATGGACATGGAGCCGGCGAAAGTGACAGCTGTTCAACGCATGTCGCTCGAGCCGATTTCGCTTGAGACACCGGTCGGTGACGAGGCGAGCTCGAGCTTGGGCGAGTTCCTTGAGGACGAAGGAGCAGTGTCCCCGATCGAGGAAGCGATTGCTTCGGACCTGCGCTCAGAAACCGATGGCATTCTCGCTTCGCTCACGCCGCGCGAGGAGCTCGTGTTGCGTTTGCGCTTTGGTCTCGGCGAGGCCAGCGAGCATACGCTCGAAGAGGTTGGTCGCTCGTTCAAAGTCACGCGAGAACGCATCCGACAGATCGAAGCGAAGGCGCTCAGGAAGCTGCGTCACCCAGAGCGGTCCGGCCGGTTGCGTGGCTTTCACGGCCCGCACTGAGCGCGTTGCGTCGGCAATGTCCGAACGAGTGTGTTGGATCGGCATGGTTCGAGCCCTTGACGGGTAACGGGGTCTCGGCGGTGCTTGCCAGCGGTAGGTCGCGAATGTGCACTGCTGCGTCCTGGTTCAACGGTATCGGCTCTTTGAGCACACCATCACCTAGCGGCGGTGTGTTCGGGGGCAGCGCATAAGGGCTTTCCTTCAGGAGGGTTTCGAAACGGACGGCGGCGACGCGTGGTCTGCAGCAGCGCCACTAGCGGAGCTTGGACTGATCGCGAGCCTGGCCGATCGTGGACTCTTGGCCCCTCCGGCCAAACCACTTCCAAACGCCCGTTGACATGGGGATTGGCGCTCAATAACATCGCCTTCCTGCGTCGGCTATTGCCGCCACGCAGCGGATCGCCGGGCTCCTGGCCTCAGGCTCACGCTTTCGCCTTTGGAAAGCGGTAGACATCTATTCCTCGGTAGCTCAATGGTAGAGCGTTCGGCTGTTAACCGAAATGTTGGGGGTTCAAGTCCCTCTCGAGGAGCCATCCGCCTGTACGCGTGCTCGCCGTCCCTTTCCCCTGGCCGTCCCTCATTCCCCTGGCCATCGCTTCTCGAAAGCCAAATCTCGTTCACAACTTAGGTTGACAACGCCCTCACATCGGCCGGCCTAGTTTGCGCTTGGGTAGCGGTCGTCCTGCTACGTCCGGACTCTTTACCCCCAAAGGGGTTGCGCCCGATTGGGCCTGAGAGCCGAGGGCGCGGCGACTGAGGTCCTGTTGTCTCAAAGGTGTCATGACCACAGCCACGATAGAGCCTGTCGAATTCGATCTTGAGAACCACTCCGGGCCGGTTCACCGGAACCTCTCTGCTGCTCGTCTCTACGAGCAAGCACTCAAGCACGGCGAAGCGGTCCTAGCTGCTGGCGGTCCACTCCTTGCCGTTACCGGCGAGCATACCGGCCGCACTCCTCACGACCGCTTTGTTGTTCAGCATCCGGGCTCGGATCACATCTGGTGGGGCGCGGTGAACAAGCCGTTCGCGCCCACAGCGTTTGACGATCTGCTACAGCAGGCCCACAGCTTTATGGCTGATCGCGACATCTACGTCTTCGAAGGCTATGCGGGAGCGGATCCCAGCCAGCAGCTCCGGGTGCGTGTTGTTACCCAACGTGCATGGCACTCGTTGTTCGCGCAGAACATGTTCATCCGGCCGGCGTCGCCTGAAGAGACCGTCGACTTCCAAGCGGACTTCACTGTGGTCGACGTTCCTGAACTGTGCGCTGACCCTGATCGCCATGGCACCCGATCCGGCACGTTTGTGCTGCTGGACCTCGAGCGTCGCATGGCGCTGATTGGCGGCACCGAGTATGCGGGCGAGATCAAGAAGAGCGTCTTCGCGGTAATGAATCACCACTTACCGCAAGCCGGCATTCTGTCGATGCATTGCAGCGCTAACTACGGCGAGGCCAAGGACGACTCAGCCTTGTTCTTCGGCTTATCTGGCACCGGCAAGACCACACTCTCTGCGGATGTCGCACGCACCCTGATCGGTGACGACGAGCATGGTTGGAGCGACAGTGGGATCTTCAACATCGAGGGCGGCTGCTACGCCAAGGTGATCCGGCTCAGTCCTTCAGGCGAGCCCGAGATCTTTGCCACTACCAAGCGTTTCGGCACAGTGCTCGAGAACGTGGTGTGTGACCCCGCGACCCGGTGCTTGGATCTCGATGACGACAGCCTGACCGAGAACACACGATCGTCGTACCCGTTGTCTCATCTTGAGAACGTCGACCTCTTGGGCCAGGCGGGCCATCCCAAGAACGTAGTGTTCCTCACCTGCGATGCGTTTGGCGTCTTGCCCCCGATTGCGCGGCTCAATTCAGAACAAGCGATGTACCACTTTCTCTCTGGCTATACCGCCAAAGTCGCGGGCACCGAGCGCGGCGTGAAGGAACCCCAGGCGACCTTCTCTGCATGCTTTGGTGCGCCGTTTCTGCCGTTGCCGCCGGCGGTCTACGCACGGCTCTTGGGCGAGAAGCTGGAGCGCCACGGCTCGCAGGTGTGGCTGGTCAACACTGGTTGGACTGGCGGAGCGCACGGCACCGGATCGCGCATGGCGCTTAAGTACACCCGCAGGATGATCAACGCGGCCTTGAGTGGCGCGCTCGGTTCGGGTGAGTATCGGGTCGATCCGGTCTTCGGTTTCGAGGTGCCGCTGACGATCTCCGGCGTCGACAGCAGCGTGCTCGATCCGCGCGGCACTTGGGCCGACACGGCTGCCTACGATCAGCAGGTGGCGGAACTGGCCCAGATGTTTCGTGACAACGCCGCTGGCTTCGAGATGGACGACGCCGTCCGCGCGGCTGGACCCAGCGCTGCGCAGTTCAAGACTGCGCAATCCAGCACTGGGCAATCCAACGCTGGGCCATAGCGAATCCTTCCCCGTCGCCGGGGCAAAGCATCGGATAGCGTTGGCGCTCGAATCCTCTCTTGGAGAAGGCGTTGATGAAAGCGGTCAAAGAACACATTGCAGCGAACGCTCAGGTCTCAAGCCTCGAGCAGTACTACGAGCTTCACCAACGCTCGCTGAGTGACCCCGACGGATTCTGGCTTGAGCAAAGCGAGCGCCTTCAGTGGTTCAAGAAGCCGACCCTGGCTGGCCGTTGGGACTACGACGCGGTGGACTTCGCGTGGTTCGAAGATGGCCAGCTCAATGCTTCTGTCAACTGTGTCGATCGGCACGCGGCGCACGATCCCGAGCGGGTCGCGATCATCTGGGCGCGCGACGAAGAGGGCGAGTACCAACGCATCACCTACGGCGAACTGCTGAGCAACGTTTGCCGAGTGGCGAATGTGTTGCGAGCCCACGGAGTTAAGAAGGGTGATCGCGTTTGTGTGTACCTACCGATGGTGCCCGAACTCGCCTACATCACCCTTGCCTGCGCACGGATTGGCGCCGTGCACTCGATCGTCTTCGCGGGCTTCTCGGCTGAAAGCCTGAAGCAGCGGATCGACGATGCCGGGTGCAAGCTGTTGGTCACCGCCAACGAAGGGCTGCGCGGAGGACGCACCATTCCGCTCAAGGCGACCTCCGATGACGCGTGCGCGGGTGATTCACCAATCGAGACGATGCTGGTCGTGAGACGCACCAAACTTGAGGTCCCCATGCAAGGTGGTCGCGACGTCTTCTTGGATGAAGCGATGAGCTCAGTCCCCGACGCCTGCGAGCCCGAGCGGATGAACGCGGAGGATCCGCTGTTTGTGCTCTATACCTCGGGCTCTACCGGCAAGCCGAAGGGGCTACTGCACACCACTGGTGGCTACCTCACCTATGCCGCGATGACTCACCAGCTGGTGTTCGACCTGCACCCAGACGACATCTATTGCTGCGCGGCCGATGTCGGTTGGATCACGGGTCACAGCTACATCCTGTACGGGCCCTTGTGCAACGGGGCAACCACGGTGATGTTCGAGTCAACTCCGATGTACCCCGACGCAGGGCGCTACTGGAGGATGATCGACGACCTTGAAGTGACCCAGTTTTACACCGCGCCGACCGCGTTGCGCGCGGTTGCCCGCGAAGGCGACGACTTCGTCACCGCGACCAACAGATCGAGCTTGCGGATCCTCGGGACGGTCGGCGAGCCGATCAATCCTGAAGTGTGGACCTGGTACCACGACGTCATCGGCCGGTCCCAGTGCGCGGTGGTCGATACCTGGTGGCAGACCGAGACGGGCGGCATCATGATCACCCCACTTCCTGGCGCCATCCCGCTGGAACCCGGTTCGGCGACCTTGCCCTTCTTTGGTGTCGAACCGCTCCTAGTGGATGCCGAGGGCAACGAGATCGAGGGCAACGGCGTGTCGGGCAACCTTTGCCTGCGTCGATCGTGGCCAGGCCAGGCGCGCACCATCTATGGCGACCATGAGCGCTTCAAAGAGACATACTTCACCTCCTATCGTGGCCTTTACTTCACCGGTGATGGTTGTCGCCGCGACGACAACGGCTACTACTGGATTACCGGTCGCGTCGACGACGTGCTCAATGTCTCGGGCCACCGATTGGGAACCGCGGAGGTGGAAAGCGCTTTGGTCGAACACGCAGCGGTAGCAGAGGCGGCCGTGGTCGGATGCCCGCACGAGATCAAGGGCCAGGGCATCTACGCCTATGTCATCTTGAACCCCGACTTCGAGGGTCGTGAGATGAGCCAAGAACTCCGAGCCAAAGTGCGCGAGGTGATCGGCCCGATCGCAACGCCGGATCACATCCAGGTCACGCCGGGCTTACCGAAGACGCGTTCGGGGAAGATCATGCGTCGTATCTTGCGCAAAATCGCGGCTTCCGAGTACGACCAGCTCGGCGACCTCTCGACGCTGGCTGAGCCGGCCGTGGTTGACGGGCTGATCGAAGGTCACCGTCGCAGCCTTGAAAGTTCTAAGTCTTGAAGGGCCTGCTCGAACGGCTCGGTCTGCACACCCCGCAACTGCGTGCGTGGGCGATGTATGACTGGGGCAACTCGGCCTACATCACCATCATCATTACCGCAGTCTTCCCCATCTACTTCCAAGATGTCGCGGCCCAGGGCTTGGCCGACAATGTCGCTACGGCTCGCTTTGCGATGGGTTCCTCGATCGCGCTGATCTTTGTTGCGTTGCTCTCTCCTATCTTTGGTGCGCTGGCAGACGCCACCGCGATCCGTAAGCGTCTGCTGGCGTGCTGTCTACTCTTGGGAGTGAGTTCCACGGCGGGTCTCTTTTGGGTGGGCGAAGGTGACTGGCTGCTTGGGCTGGTCTTGTTCGCGGCGGGCAACGTGGCGGTGCTCTTGTCGTTGGTCTTTTACGACGCCCTCTTGGTCCACATCGCAGAGCCCAAAGAGATCGACCGAGTTTCCACCGCGGGTTATGCGTTGGGCTATGTTGGCGGAGGCCTGTTGCTCCTGTTGTGCTTAGCCATGATCCTCAAGCCCGAGACCTTTGGCTTCGCTGACACGGCACAGGCCACCCGCGCAACATTTGTGCTCACCGCCGTGTGGTGGTTGCTGTTCACCATTCCACTGTTTCGCAAAGTGCCGGAGCCTCCAGCGCTGTTGTCGGCTGAAGAGCGCGCTGAGAGCAAGCGGTCCGGTGCAGGTTCAGGCCTCAAGCTTGCCTTCGGCCGGCTGCGGCTCACATTCAAGGAACTGCGCACCTACAAGCAGGCATTCTTGCTGTTACTCGCGGTGCTGGTCTACAACGACGGCATCACCACCACCTATCGCATGGCAACCATCTATGGTCGGGAGATCGGTCTGAGTCAGACCTCGCTGATCACCGCGATCGTCATGGTGCAGTTTGTTGCGATTCCGTTTGCGTTCCTGTTCGGTGCCTTGGCGGGCTGGATCGGAACCAAGCGCGCCATCCTTTTGGGCCTAGTGATCTACGTTGGCATCGCGATCATGGCCTACGGGGTCGAAACCGAAGGCGAGTTCTTTGTCATGGCCTTCATGGTGGCGATGGTTCAAGGCGGCGTGCAAGCACTCGGACGCTCGCTATTCGCCAGCATGATCCCCAAACAGAAGGCGACGGAGTTCTTTGGGTTCTTCGGCGTCGCGGAACGGTTCGCCGCGGTGTTGGGCCCAGGGGTCTTCGCGCTCACTGCGGCCATGACCGGCTCGACACGCACCGCGATTCTGTCGGTGATCGCCTTCTTCGTGATCGGAGGCTTTCTTCTGACCCGCGTCGACATCGAGGGCGGTCGCAAGATCGCGCGTCGGCTGTCCGAGGAGGCTAAAGCGTGAGCGATCGTGGCGGCCACACGGGCGGGGGAGCGCGCTGGATCATGACTCTGGCGGGGTTCGTGGTGGTAGTGGCGGGTCTTAAGGCAGCGTCAGCGATCATCATTCCGCTGCTGGTTGCGCTATTCGTATCGATTCTCAGCTACCCGCTGCTGAGTTTACTGCGCCGGCGACGCGTGCCGCTGCTGGTGGCGGTGGCGGTGACCTTGCTGGCTGATGTTGCAGTGTTGGCTGGTGCGGGCGCCCTGGTTTCTGGCTCGGTGGCAGCCTTGGTCGACGACCGTGCCTACTACCAACAGCGCATTGGCGAGTATGCCGAGCAAGTCGAGCAACAACGCAAGTCTGCAGTAGCTTGGTTCAAGGAACGCGGGGTGACGCCGCCGGTATGGCTTGAAGGCATCTCGATCGATGATCGCTCTGCGCTTGACGGCTCGGATGAGTCCCTCGGAACGACAGGCGCCTTGGGAGTTGGCGACACCGCTCTCGACAGCGCCGGTAGTTCGTCATGGTGGATCGATGCCGTTGATGTCGATTCGATCTTTGGTGCCGCGAACCGGGCGGTGAGGGGGGTTGCCAGCATTCTGACCAACTCGTTGATCGTGGCGCTGATCACCGCTTTCATCCTGCTTGAGGCCGCGTCGTTCCCGCGCAAGCTGGCGCACGCATTCGACAATCGCCAGGTCGAGGATCGGTTTAGGCGTGTCACATCTGAATTGCAGAGATACTTGCTGGTCAAGACCGCGATCGGTCTAGTAACCGGTCTCTTGATCGGCGTCTGGCTTGCGATCTGCGGGCTCAACTCGCCGGTACTGTGGGGTCTGGTCGCGTTTGTGCTCAACTACATCCCCAACCTGGGCTCGATTATCGCGGCGGTGCCGGCGATCCTGTTTGCGGCGTTGCAACTGGGCCTTGGGCCCGCGCTTTTGGTGGCCATCGGGTTTCTTGTGGTCAATGTAGTGATCGGCAACATGCTCGAGCCGCAGATTGTCGGCGCTCAGCTCGGACTGTCGCCCTTGGTGGTCTTCTTGTCGTTGGTCTTTTGGGGCTGGGTGTGGGGCCCCGCAGGGATGATCCTCTCGGTGCCGATCACTATGGTGCTCAAGCTGGCACTTGAGAATTCGCGCGACTTGGGTTGGCTATCCGTGCTGCTTGAGCGCGGAAGCAGTGCCAAGTTCGCCGACCCGGTGGCGGTCAGGCCTCCGCCCGCCTGTGAGTAGCCGGGGGGCGAAAGGTCGCGAATAGCACCCGTCTTAGGTGGACGGTGGTGGCACCAATTGAGTACCATTGTGGTCCGAATCCGCGGCTGTGCAGCTGTGAGCGCACCATGATCCGACTGACCAAACTCACCGACTACGGCATTGTTCTGATGACGCACCTGGCCGTTTACCAGGATCGTCGGTGGAATTCTGCTGATTTGGCGAGCGAAACGCATCTACCGTCACCAATGGTGAGCAAGATCCTCAAGCACCTCGCGCGGGCGGGATTGCTCGATTCGAAACGGGGGGCGTCGGGTGGTTATCGGTTGCACAAAAGAGCGTCAGACGTGTCGGTGGTCGACATTATCGCGGCGCTCGACGGGCCAATCGCTTTGACCGAATGCTCAGACGAGACCAGCGATGAATGCTCTTACGAGGCCATCTGTCGGGTCAAAAGCCACTGGCAGCGAATCAACACGGCCCTGAAAGAGGCGTTGATGTCGGTGACTCTTGAAGAAATGGCGAGAAGCGTCGAGGAAGCGGTGCCAGCCGATGCCTCACACCTCCTCGCCGACGGCGAGTCGGTGAAGGTTCACGACCCACTCATCATCCTCGGCCGCTAGCTTCTCCAGTAACCCAAAGTGCCTACCGGCGCCATTCAGTGAGACCTTCTTAAGGTCGCGCTCCGAACCAAGGACAGCCTTAGCTATGACGACTGCCACAGAAACAATCGAACGGTTCGCTGAACAAGAGTACGAGCACGGCTGGGTCACCGACATTGAGCAGGAGACACTGCCGCCCGGTTTGAATGAGGACACAGTGCGCTTCATCTCCGCGCGCAAGGATGAGCCTGAGTGGTTGCTTGAGTGGCGCTTGAAGGCGCTTGAGATATTCAAGAAGATGCCGGTGCCTGAGTGGGCCAACCTCGATATCACTCACATTGATTTGCAGTCGATCAGCTACTTCGCAGCGCCCGTGTCCGATGATGATCGACCGAAGAGCCTGGACGAAGTCGACCCTGAGCTCTTAGCGACCTACGAGAAGCTCGGCATCCCCCTGAAGGAACGCGCGATCCTTGCAGGGGTCGCGGTTGACGCGGTATTCGACAGTGTCTCGGTTGCGACCACATTCCGTAGCAAGCTGGCTGAAGAGGGCATCATCTTCTGTTCGTTCTCAGAGGCAGCGAAAGACTATCCGGACTTGGTCAAGCAGTACTTGGGCACGGTGGTGCCGCGTGCCGATAACTACTACGCCGCGCTCAACTCGGCGGTGTTCTCAGACGGCTCGTTCGTCTACATCCCCAAGGGCGTACGGTGCCCAATGGAACTGTCCACGTACTTCCGGATCAACGCGCTCAACACCGGACAATTCGAGCGCACCTTGATCATCGCGGAAGAGGGCAGCTACGTCAGCTATCTCGAAGGCTGTACCGCGCCAATGCGCGACGAAAACCAACTACATGCAGCCGTGGTCGAGTTGGTGGCGCACGAGAACGCGACCATCAAGTACTCAACGGTGCAGAACTGGTACCCGGGCGACGACGAAGGCCGCGGCGGGATCTACAACTTCGTCACCAAGCGCGGCTTGTGCGAAGGCCGCGCATCCAAGATTTCATGGACCCAGGTCGAAACCGGATCGTCGATTACCTGGAAGTACCCCGGTTGCATTCTCAAGGGTGATGAGTCGGTGGGCGAGTTCTACTCGGTCGCCGTGTCGAATCGCAAACAGCAAGCGGACACCGGCACCAAGATGATCCACATCGGCAAAAACACGCGCAGCACGATTGTTTCCAAAGGCATCTCCGCTGGTCGTGGCCAGAACACCTACCGTGGTCTGGTCAAGATCAACAAGTCAGCTGACGGCGCACGCAATTTCTCACAGTGCGATTCGATGCTGATCGGTGATCAATGTGGTGCCCACACCTTTCCTTACATCGACGTTCAGAATCCCAGCGCTCACATGGAGCACGAGGCGTCGACCTCGAAGATCGGTGAAGACCAGATCTTCTACTGCAACCAGCGCGGGATCGAGACCGAAGACGCGGTCAACATGATCGTCAACGGTTTTTGTAAAGAGGTCTTCCAAGAGCTACCAATGGAGTTTGCTGTCGAGGCCCAAAAGCTCCTTGAGGTCACGCTCGAAGGCAGCGTCGGATAGGGGCCTACGGCCTACGGCCTACGGCTTAGGGAATAGGGGTGGGTCGCTTTGCCGCGAGAACCCGAGCCCTCATCGTCTTCCACCATCTCAATCGTCCCCGTGATCACAGCGAATGATCTTGAGGGCGCCATCGATTTCAACTGAATCAGCACCTGCGGAGCGACAACAAAATGCTAGAAATCAAAGACCTCCAAGTGAAGGTCAACGACACTGAGATCCTCAAGGGTCTGAGCCTGAGTGTGAAGGCGGGCGAGGTGCATGCCATCATGGGCCCTAACGGTTCGGGCAAGAGCACCCTTGCGCAGGTCCTTGCCGGACGCGAGGACTACGAAGTGACCGGCGGTAGTGTGTCTTTCCTCGATGACGACCTCCTGGAACTGTCTGCCGAAGAGCGCGCGCAAGCGGGCGTCTTCTTGGCCTTCCAGTATCCGGTCGAGATTCCCGGTGTGTCGAACACCTACTTTCTCAAGGCGGCGCTCAACTCGGTGCTCAAGGCGCGTGGAGAGAAGCAGCTCGACGCGATCGACTTCTTGAAGCTCGTGCGCGAGCGCGTCAAGGTGGTTGATCTCGACGAGAGCTTGATGAAGCGACCGGTGAACCATGGCTTCTCCGGTGGCGAGAAGAAGCGCAACGAGATCTTCCACATGTCGGTGCTAGAACCAAAGCTCGCCATTCTCGACGAGACCGATTCGGGTCTTGACATCGACGCTCTACGAACCGTCGCCGGCGGCGTCAATAGCCTGCGCAACGAGGGGCGAGCGTTTGTCCTGATCACGCACTACCAGCGGTTGCTTGACTACATCGTGCCCGACGTAGTGCACGTGATGGTCGACGGCAAGATCGTACGCACCGGCGGCAAGGAGTTGGCGCTTGAACTCGAAGAGAAGGGCTACGGCTTTCTCGAAGGAGCTGCCTGAAGGCTTTCGGCCTGAGTGGCAATGAGAGAAGAACATGAGCGATCAAACAAGAGCCGAACAAGCGCGACAGAAGTGGCAACAGGGTGACCTGTTGGCAGCCTATCGCGCTGACTATGCCTCAGTAGAGGAACAACGCGATGCCCTGGGCGATCGCGCTGGAGAACTGCGTCGAGCAGCCTTCGCGCGCTTCGAGGAACAAGGTTTCCCCGGACGTCGGGACGAAGAGTGGCGACACACCAACATCGGAGTGGTGCGCTCGACCGCCTATCAGGGTCACCAACAGCCGACCACGTTGACGCGCGACCAAATCGAGCCGTTTCTCTATCGCGGTTGCCACAACTTGGTGGTGGTCAACGGACGAGTCGCGCCCGAGCTATCCGACTCGTTGGCCTCAGCTGGTGGTGCACGCGTGTCGTCGCTTGCTTATCTTGATGCGAGCTTACGGCCGCTGGTGGAAGAGCGGATCGCGACCGCCGCAAAGTTCGACAACCACCCTTTCGTGGCGCTTAACACCGCTTTGTTCCGCGATGGCCTGGTCATCGACCTGCCTAAAGAGGCAGTGGTCGAAATGCCGCTGCATGTCTTGAACCTGAGCGCGCATGCCTCGCCCGATCCACAGGCTAGCTACCCGCGTCTCTTGATCAACGCCGAGGCGCAGTCGCAAGCGACCATCATCGAAACCTACGCAAGTCTTGATGACGAGCCGACATTGACCTGTCCGGTGACCGAGGCCTTCTGTGCTGAGGGCGCCGTGGTGCGTCACTACAAGGTGCAAAAGGAGTCGTTGTCCGCGGCTCATATGGCCACGTTGCACGTCGAGATCCAGCGCGACGCGCAGTTCTCGTCGCAGTCGATCTCTCACGGCGGCGGCTTGGTGCGCAACGATTCGCGCGCCGCCCTGCGCGGTAGCGGGTCGGACGCAACGCTGAACGGCCTCTATGTGGTCGCCGGCGATCAGATCGTTGATAACCACATGTACGTGGAGCACGAGGCGCCCAACGCCACCAGCCACGAGTTGTTCAAGGGGATTCTGAGCGAGCGTGCGCAGTCTGTGTTCAATGGTCGTATCTATGTGCACCGTAGTGCGCAGAAGACGGATGCAAAGCAGACCAATCGGAACCTCCTGTTGTCGGACCGGGCGGTAGCCAACTCGAACCCGCAGCTCGAGATCTTTGCCGATGACGTGCGCTGCACCCATGGCTCAACCACCGGCCACCTAGAAGAGGACGCGTTGTTTTACCTGCGCTCGCGCGGCATTGACGCTGACGCGGCTACCAGCCTGCTGACCTATGCGTTTGCCAGCGAGTTCGTCGAATTGGTCGAGGTTGAGGCTCTGCGGGACGACTTGCAGGAGTTCTTGTTCTCGCGACTTCCGGGTGGCGAGATCGTTCGTCAGGCCGTTTAGGTCTCGACAATCGGTACCCCCAAGATGACGCTCGACGCGAAGACTGCCTTTGACGCCTTGCGCATGCGAGAGATCGTACCGGCGTTGCGACAAGAGATCGGTGGCCACCCGCTGGTCTACCTGGACAACGCTGCGAGCACCCTCAGGCCCCAACAGGTCTTGGACGCGCAGAATGCGTTCGAAGAGAGCAGCTACTCGAACGTGCACCGTGGCGTGCACACCTTGTCGCAACGCGCTACTCAGGCATTCGAAGACGCACGCGAGACCGTAGCGCGCTTCATCGGCGCGACCAGCTCCAATGAAATTGTCTTTGTGCGGGGCACCACCGAGGCGCTCAACTTGGTGGCCCAAACTCACGGCCGCCAAGCTGTGAGTGAGGGCGATCAAGTGATGGTCTCTGAGATGGAGCATCATTCCAACATCGTGCCCTGGCAAATGTTGTGCAGCGAGACCGGCGCCCAGCTGGTGAAGATCCCGTTGACCGAGAGCGGCGATTTGGATCTTGACGTGTACCACGAAGCGCTCAGCGAGCGCACCAAGATCGTGGCTATCTCACACGTGTCGAACGTACTCGGCACCAAGAACCCAATCGAAGAAATGGCGCAAAGTGCGCGCTCGGTTGGAGCCACCGTGGTGGTGGATGGCGCTCAGTCGGCGCCTCATCTCGGCGTTGATGTGGAAGCCTTGGGTTGCGACTTTTATGCGTTTTCCGCGCACAAGCTCTATGGCCCTAGCGGCATGGGCGCCCTGTGGGGCAAGCAAGATCTGCTCGAGGCGATGCCGCCGTGGCAGGGCGGGGGGTCGATGATTCGCTCAGTGTCGTTTTCAGGCACCGAATGGAACGAACTGCCCTACAAGTTCGAAGCAGGTACTCCGAATATCACTGGCGCGGTCGGCATGGCGGCCGCCATCGACTTTCTTGAGGCCATTGGGCTCGAGCCCATTGCTGCGCGGGAGGCCGAACTGCTCGAGGCTGCGCGCAGCGCACTCCTGGCGGAGTCAAGCGTCCAAGTGTTGGGCGATCCGAAGCAGCGGGCGAGCGTGGTGTCGTTCTTGATTGACGGTATTCATGCGCACGACGTCGGTCAGGTACTCGATCAAGAAGGGGTTGCCGTCCGAGTGGGTCACCACTGTGCTCAACCGATCATGGAGTTCTATGGCGTCGCGTCAACCTCGCGTGCGTCGTTCGGGGTCTACAATGATGCGAGCGATATCGATCGGCTGATCGATGCGATCCGTACCGCCAAATCCTTCTTCGCCGTCTAAGTTCCGAGAACCTACCTACCGATGTCTGATCTAAGAGCCCTCTATCAAGAGGTCATTCTCGACCACTACAAGCAGCCCAGAAACTTTGGTGCGCTCGACCAACCAGTTCGCATCGCGCACGGCAGCAACCCGTTGTGTGGCGATCAGATCAAGGTCTACGTTGATCTAGATGGAGACCTGGTCAAGCAAGTTACCTTCGAGGGCCATGGCTGCGCGATCTCGACCGCTGCGGCGTCACTGATGACCGAGGCGGTCTCAGGTCTTGCCCGCTCTGCGGTCGAAGAGCTGAGTCATACCTTTCGTGATTTGGTGACGTCGTCCGACGGCAGCGGTGATCAGGCAGACGCACCACAAGACGGCCCTGACCTTGGCAAACTCGAAGTCCTAGCCGGTGTACGCGAGTATCCGGTGCGGATCAAGTGTGCAACGCTGGCTTGGCACGCTCTGGCGGCGGCGATGGATGCGGAGCTAGCGGGCGAAGCAGATCAGGCTTTGAGCACCGTCAGCACTGAGTGAATCGCTCAAGCAAACACCGTAAACTGAAAGAAGAACTGTCATGGAACATCATCCAAGCGAACCCGCCGGGCTCACTCCTCTGAGCGCAAGCTCGACGGACGACGTGAGCAGCGGCGCGACCACTGGCGGCCTGACCACTGGTGACCCGACTGTGAGTGACACTGAGAATGCCGGGGCCGACCAAGCGCCGGGGCTTGCTGCTGCCTCGGAGGCTACCGAGGGCGCCGCCGCTGGCGATCTTGAGGGCCGTGTGGTCGAGGCGATTCAAACGATCTTCGACCCAGAAATCCCGGTCAACATCTACGAACTCGGCTTGATCTATTCCGTGCTGCCGGCGGACAACGGTCATGTCGATGTCCAGATGACCTTGACCTCGCCGCATTGTCCGGTGGCTGAGTCGTTGCCTGGCGAGGTCCGCCACAAGGTCGAGAGCGTCAGTGGAGTGAGTTCGGCTGCAGTTGACGTGGTGTGGGATCCGCCATGGAACCCGGACATGATGAGCGAGGCCGCCAAGCTCGAACTGGGGATGTTCTAGTGCGGGTTCGTTCGGCAGCCTGGGTGTTGGGATGGATGAGCTTGATGGTGGCCTGTGGTGGCGGAACGGGCGCGACAGGACAAGAAGAAACGGTCAGCGCCCAGGAGCCGGTCGACGTTGCCAGCGCTTCCGTGATACCCAAGGTAAACGGTGTTGAAGTCGAGCCTGGTTTGATCTTTGCTGGCCAACCTACCGACGACGAGCTGCGGGCGCTGAAAGCTACCGGGGGTCGAGTGCTTGACTTACGCGGAGCACAAGAGAACCGGGGTTTCGACGAGATCGCGCTGGTCGAGGAACTTGGCCTTGAGTATCTGAACGTTCCGGTTGATGGTCCGGCTCTTATGGATCCCGCGGTTCATGCTGCCTTCCGTGCGGCCATCAACAAAGACGCAGAAGGGCCGCTCTTGGTCCATTGCGCTTCAGGCAACCGAGTTGCCGGTCTCTACTACGCGATGCTGGTCGAGGAGGGCGGCGTTCCGCGCTCCGAGGCGCTGGCCAGAGCCAAGGCGCTCGGGCTCACCAGCCAAGGGGTGGAGAGTGGTATCGAGGCGTACCTGGATCGCGACTAGGCATTGTTTGCACTCTACGGTGGTCGCATTTGTCGGTGGCGCATTGCCAGCTCGACCAGATAGCGTGCAGAAAGCAGGTAGGGTTGTCGCATTGACGCTCTGTCCCTTAGTCGTCTGAGTCTTGGATGCTGCCGCCCGATGAGTGGCGCAGGTCCTCTATTGAGGTAGTGCTGGTTTGAAAGTCTTGGTAATTGGCAACGGCGGTCGCGAGCATGCCCTGTGCTGGCACCTGGCGACCCGGTCGAATGCGACTGACATCTACTGTGCGCCCGGCAGCGCGGGTATCGCGCAGCACGCTCAAGTGGTCAACATCTCGGTCGATGAGACCCCACAGCTTGCCGACTTCGCTGAGGAAATGCAGATTGACTTGACCATCGTTGGGCCGGAGATTCCGTTGGCCCTCGGTGTTGTCAACGAGTTCAAGAAGCGCGGCCTCGCGATCTTCGGGCCGACACTAGAGGCAGCACAGCTCGAGAGCAGCAAGATCTTTGCGAAGGAGTTCATGCGGCGGCATGACATTCCGACCGCTGACTTCGAGATCGCGCACGATCCGAGCGAGCTGCGCGCAGCAGTCGGCAAGTTCGGTTTGCCAGTAGCGCTCAAGGCTGACGGATTGGCCGCGGGCAAGGGTGTAATCTTGGCAAAGACAGACGCCGACCTCGACGAGGCCTGCCGCCTGTTCTTCGAGGATCGAGTGTTTGGGGTTTCCTCAGACCGGGTCTTGGTCGAGGAGTTTCTCGAAGGACCGGAGGTCTCTTTCATTGGGGTCAGCGATGGCGAACGGTTCTTGCCGTTCGCAACCGCCAAGGACTACAAGCGAATTGGCGAAGGGGACTTAGGCCCCAACACCGGAGGCATGGGAGCCCACAGCCCGTCTGGTGTGGCCTCGGCTGAGGTCGCGCGGGAAGTCTTGGATACCGTGATGCTGCCCACGATCTCCGGCATGGCTGCCGAGGGCAATCCCTTCGTTGGATTCCTCTACGGCGGCATCATGCTGACTGACGATGGACCGAAGACGCTTGAGTTCAACGTCCGCCTTGGCGACCCTGAGGCCCAGGCACTGCTGCTACGACTGGACAGCGACCTGGTGACGCTGCTGTCAGCTGGCGCCGCAGGGGACTTCTCTCAGCAGCGATTGCGCTTCAAACGAGAGGCAGCGGCTTGCTTGGTCCTTGCTGCTGCCGGCTATCCAGGCAGTCCGAGCAAAGGTGCGAGTATCGTTGGACTGGATAGCGTTGCGGGAGACGCGGTGGTATTCCATGCGGGAACCAAAGCGAGCGCGAGTGGTGGCTTCGAGGTCAGTGGCGGTCGGGTCTTGAATGTTTGCGCTACTGGCGCTGGCCTGCGTGAGGCGTTGCGCTCGGCCTACCATGCAACGCAGGGCATCCAGTTTTCCGGCCAGCAGTTGCGCGGCGACATTGGCCGTCAGGTGGTCGAGTCAACATCGATCGCGCACTCGGGAATCTTCCCGGTGATGAAGCTGGATGACTCCAAAGCATGATCTGTAATCCTTTGACCCCCACGACCCTGAGCGTGCGTCTGGCATGAGTTGCGACGGCTGTTCCTTCGCCGGTCAGTCGACAGCCATGGAGAACACCTATGTGGGTGTTCGTTTCGGTGAGGAAACGAACCTTACGTTGTGCGCCACCAAGGGGCTGCTGCTCTCTAAGAACGCCAAGGTGGTGGTCGCGACCGAGCGCGGACCCGCGGTGGGATGGGTGGAGAAGTCGCCCATGCCGGTGTTCAAGCCTTGCCAGAAGAGCAGTGCGACACAGGTGCTTCGGCTTGCGAGCAAGATGGATCTGGAGCGGGACGACCGTCGCAAGTCGAACGAACATCGTGCGCGTCTGTTTTGTCGTGAGCACTCCAAGCAGCTGGGTCTGCGGATGAAGGTCTCTCAGGTCGACTTCAACCTCAACGGTACCAACGCGGTGTTCTACTTCACCGCCGACGGGCGCATCGATTTTCGTCAGCTGGTGCGTGATCTCGCTCGCAGGTTCAAGGCTCGGGTGCGCATGGTCCAGCTCGGCTCGCGGGATGAAGCGCGGCTGCTTGGTGGGGTTGGTGTGTGTGGCAAGACCTTGTGTTGCTCGTCGTGGATGGGCGAGTTCAAGTCGATCTCGGTACAGATGGCCAAGCGTCAAGGGCTGAGCTTGAATCCCACCAAAATCTCCGGTCAGTGTGGGCGACTGTTGTGCTGTTTGAAGTTTGAAGACGATCAGTATCGATCGGAGCCGGAGAGCGAAAAGACGGTTTCGGTTCCTGTTGCCAACGCCAACGCCAACGCCAACGCCAACGCCAACGCCAACGCCAACGCCAACGCCGGCGGCAGGCCTCTGTCCACCGCAGGCGCGGCATCGAAGAACCCGATCAGGTTAAGAACGAACCGACCAAAAACAGTTGGACGCGTTTCCGCGCTCCGCGCAGCACAGCCTAAAAACTCTGTGCTCAAGGCAAACGGGCCAAAGAGCCTCAACGTATTGTCAGTATGAGGGGAGAGTTCAAGTGGCTGCGCGAAAACTGATTCGACCAGAGACGGAGCCGACCGTGGAGGGAGGGCGCGGAGTGCGTCGAAAGAACGCTCCTCCAGAGCAGACCAATGCCGAGGAGTACTACTACCTCAAGCAGATGGGCGCCAAAACGCCGATGGTGATCGTGCTGGTCAACGACGAGGAGTTGATCGGCGAGATCGAGTGGTACGACAAGAACGCGATCAAACTCAACCGCGTCAAAGCGCCTGGTCTGGTGATCTTGAAGCACAACATTCGCTACTTGTACAAGCAGAGTGAGCGCAAGCGAAGTCGTCGGACGGCGCGAGCGAAGTCCGCTGCTGACCGCGAAGAGTGAACGCCTCAGCGTGAGTCCAGAGCGTGAGTCCAGAGCTTGAGCCAACAGCGTGAGTCAACAGAGTGCGTCGACAGAGCGAGCACGAGAGCGTGAACCGTCGAAACCGGCTTTTGGTTGCGCTCACCCAGGGCGATCCGGCGGGCATCGGGCCTGAAATCTGTGTGCGCTGCGCGGAGGAATGGCGCACCGCGTCCAACAATGCGGATTATGTGCCGCTGCTGGTGATGGAACCTGGTGTCCTTGCGGGCCTCAAAGCTCTGCTGCCTCGAGCGGTGTCGGGCGTGGAGTTCTTGGACTGCGACTCTGATCAGGTCCGTGATGCTGCAACCGAGGTCGCGACCCGTGGCTTGGTACCCGCGCTCGCGCCACAGGGACTGAGCACAGGTGGTCGGCCGCCGGTGGTGTTCGGTCGGCCCAGCGTTGCGGATGCGCGCGGTGCGATGGCCGCGATCAACAGTGGGGTTGATCTATGCCTCGACGGCGCCACCGATGCGGTGGTCACGGCACCGGTGAACAAGGCGGTGATCGCCGATTGTGTTGATCCGGAGTTTCGCGGGCACACCGACACCATCGCTGCACGCTGTGCGACTCGAAGCGGTGGTGCCGAAGCGGTGTACGGGCGCGACTACTTGATGGCGTTCAAGGGCGGCAACCTGAATGTAGCCCTGCTATCGACCCATGTGCCGTTGGTCAACGCGATTGCGTTGGTGACTAAGGATCGGGTGTTGGACGGGCTGCGGTGCCTTGATCGGTCGCTGCGCGCGAGCGGTCTTGATGGCCGGCGCATCGCGCTAGCGGGTCTAAATCCACATGCCGGCGAAGGTGGACTTCTGGGCAGTGAGGAAGCTGAGATTCTTGAGGGTGCAGTGGCGCAAGCGCGCGCACTAGGAATCGACGTTGAGGGCCCAGAGAGTGCAGACACACTGTTCTTGAGAGCGAGCGGCGGAGAGTTCGATTGGGTGCTCGCGCTCTACCACGACCAGGGGTTGATCGCAGTCAAGACGCTTGGTTTCGGTGGCGCGGTGAATTGGACGGCGGGGATTTCGGTGATCCGCACAAGTGTCGATCACGGAACTGCCTATCCGATCGCGGGACAAGGGATCGCCGATGTGGAGGGACTGCTGGGGGCGGTGGCGTTCGCGGTGAGCTTGGTCAACCGCTGACGCTCGAGATTGTCGGATGAGCAGCGGCGCACTTCGGGGCTAGCCCGCGATCTCGAACGGGATGAAGCCGCGGACGCTGTTGATTAGCAAGGCGCTCGGAGCCGCTGAGAGATCGCCCCTGGTTAGATCCGCCTCGATCAGCCGACCCTGCTCAAGAAGGTGCTGACGCAGGGTGCCCGCGAGTAGGCCCGCCGTGCGTCGCGGAGTCAACCATGGATGGACCGGATTCTCGGGTGCCACTATGAGGTTGGCAAAAGTAGATTCGGTGAGGTGCCCGCGCTCGTTCCAGAGGAGCACATCATCAAGGCCTGGGTGCCTTTGCTGAGCCAGGGCGAGGGTGTCTTGGTAGACCGACCGATGGGTGGTCTTGTGGAAGAAGAAGGGGCTCGTCGAGTCGATGGGGGATTGAGCGAACGCTACTGTGAGAGTAGAGCGTGGAGTCTTCAGGCGCGGCTCGCTGTGGACTTCGAGCGAGAGCGCGCCGGCGCGGGCAAGCAGCAGACGAAACCGGCTCCGTCCGGGGTGCTTCTCGAGTGTTTGCGCGAGCAGGTCTCGAAGCGTGGTTTGTGACAGGCGAAAGCCGAAGTATTCAGCCGAGGCGCGCAATCGCTCGAGGTGATGACGGAGTAGCCAGATCCGGTCGCTAGGGCTCGGCCTGTGTCGGTTGGCAGGTCTGGCGAGCATGGTCTCAAGCAAGCTGAAAACAGGCGTTTGTTCGGTGAGAGCGAGCGCTTTGCTCCGGCATTCCTGGTGTTCCTGGATGGGATCTGAATCCCAAACCACGCCGCTGCCGACCCCATAGTGGAAAGCCTGCTCAGGGTCAGTGCGCCAAGCGGTACGGATCGCGACGTTGAAGCGCGCGTACCGATCGGCCGGTGTGAAGGGCGCAGCGGCTGGGTCCTCAGCGAGGAGGCGTTCCGGCGAGGCCGGGAGCACCATGCCCAGGGCGCCGGTATAGATTCCGCGCGGGGCAGCCTCCAAACGACGAATCGCGTCGACGGCTGTGACCTTGGGAGCGCCGGTGATTGAGGAGCAAGGAAACAGCGCGCCGAAAATCTCGCGCAAGCTGCAACGGGTGAGCGCGCTGACCGTGGAGGTCATTTGGTGCAGCGTTGGCAAGCGCTCGACCTCAAACAGTTTGGGCACAGTGACTGAGTCGATCTGTGCGATCCGACCCAAGTCGTTGCGCATCATGTCGACGATCATCAGGTTCTCGGCGCGGTCCTTCTCGCTGTGTTCGAGGGCGACGGCAAGGGAGTGGTCCTCTTCGTTGAAACGGCCTCGCGGGGCGGTGCCCTTCATCGGCTGAGTGGTGATCTGAGAGCCCACGAGTTCAAAAAAGAGTTCAGGCGAGGCCGAGAGGACCTCAAGTTGATCGGCTGCGAGCGAACACGCAAAGCGTCCGCCCTGAGCAGCGCAAAGACCGCGGAACAGCTGGTCTGCGAAGGTCGCACCTTCAGTGCCAGGGGTGCCAGGGGTGCCAGGGGTGCCAGGGGCGCCAGGGGTGCCAGGGTCGTTGGGGTCGTTGGGGTCGTTCGAGGCGCCCTGAACCGTGAACGGAAAGGTGTAGTTGACTTGATACACCGCGCCGTCAGCGATGCTCGCGTGGATCTGGTTGAGTGCGTCGAGGTACCTGGTCTGGTCAGTCCATCCTTCGCCTTCTTCAACCACCCAGCCTGCGTTCTCGTTGTTTGTCGACTCATCGATCACTGGTGAGACGAAGGTGGGTTTGCGAAACACGGCGAAACCGAGCAACGGCAAGCCGTCGGCGGGAGACATGGGGCGTAGCGCTGGATCAAACGCGCTGGCTGCCTCGAACGCAACGAACCCCACGGCACACCGGCCCTGCTGTGAATGTCGCTCGATTAGATCCAGGCAGTCGCCGACGCGTGCGGGGTCTGCGGTCTCGACCCAATCGACAGCGTCCTCAAAGCACAGCCAGCCATTGTTCCAACGGACCTTCGCCTTGTGGGGCAAAGGCGGCGGGGGGATTGACTTGAGATCGCTCATCGAATTTGCACTCTAGCTTTGACGTGACGGTATTAGGATGGCGACACCGATCCTCTCTCACATTTTCGTTGGAGTCCTCGATGCGTACGTCTTTGTTCATTGCAACCAAACTTCGGAAGTTGCCCCGCGTTGCCCTGTGGTTGAGTGGCGTTGCGTTTTGCTGCACGATGGTGATCGCTGAGCCCGCTGCAACGCCTGCGACGACTTCTTTGGATGTGCGAGTTGGCGGCGCCATCAGCGGGTTTGTCCGCGATCGCTATTCACCGGCGGTGGGCATCGCCAACGCCCGGGTGCATTTGCAAGCGGAGCCCGAGCCCTTTGTCATGAGCGGCGCCGATGGCAGTTTCACTCTGCCGGTCAGCGCTGCAGGCTTCGTCACGGTCACCGCCTCGGTGCCCTATGTGCGAGGAGGCACGCTTAACTACACCACTGGAGGCGTTTCAGCGGCCTCGGGTGATGTTGGCGTGATCATCGAGTTGGTCCCGGTGCCCGAGGCCGACAACCCGCTGTACACCCCGCCAAATACCCAGCTCTGTGCGCTGTGCCATTTCCCGATCGCGGACGACTGGAGCACGTCTTCACACTCCCGAGCGGCAAGGAATGAGTGGGTGCTCGACCTGTTCTCAGGCACTGGTACCCCAGGTGGCTCGGCTGGATATGTCTACCGTGACACCCACGATCCAGGCGAAACAGGTTTTTGTGCCACCTGCCACGCACCGATGGCCGATGTGTTCGATCCGGGCAACGTCATGCTGGATGAAGTGACAGGGCCTGCCGCAGACGGCGTGAGCTGCGTTGCTTGTCATCAGATCGATTCTGTCGAAGGAGACCCAGACGCCCTGCACCACCTGGGCAGTGCCACATATCGATTTCCGTTAGACCCAATGGGTGATTCGACGGAGTTTTGGGTGTTTGGGCCGTTGGACGATGTCACTGAGGACATCATGTCGGCGGTACCCGGCGAGCACTTCAAGAGCCCTCGGTTGTGTGCCTCGTGTCACCAGTACAACAACCCTGATACTGGCGCCCCGGGCCAGAGCACCTACGATGAATGGCTGGCCTCGCCTTGGGCTGAACCGGGCCCGAACTATCGCACCTGCCAGGATTGCCATGAGCCGGCCTCGCCGGCTGACGGCATCGCCTGCACAACGAATCCGGTGACCCGTCCAGGAGAGCAGATCCGCAGCCATCTGTTCGAGGGCTCGACCCCTTCGCAGCTGCAGTCTGCCTTCCGGCTTGACGCGGCAGCCCAAGCCAGCGGTGACTCGGTGGTGGTCACCGTCGAGGTCGAGAACGTCGGTGCCGGGCATTCGTTTCCCACCGGAGTCTCTTTGCGCAACGGCCTACTGGTAGTCGAAGCTCGCTTCCGCGGTGACGTGCTGCCGCAACAATCCGGGGCGGTGCTGCCGTTCTGGGCGAGCGATGACGTGCCTGGCGAGCAGCCGGGCGATCTGGCAGGGATGGCAGGCAAAGGCTACGCGCGCGTTCTCGAAGGGCGGATCAATGGAGCCGGGCCGGTTGTTCGGCCGGTGTTGTTCATTGACGCTGAAGGTGTCTTTAGTGACACGCGGCTCGCCTCTGGAGAAACCGACGTTCAGAACTTCACGTTCACCCTGCCGCCCGATGCCGTCCCTGGCGAGCAGGTCGCGCTCGAAGCGCGCTTGCTCTATCGCCGCGCGTATCGAGCGACCGCAGTCACCAAGGGCTGGGACCTTACGCCGGGAGGCTTTCCGATCGAGATCGAGATTGCGCGGCAAGAGCTGGCCGTTGGGGTTGGATCCAATACGTTAGCTATCCCTGCGGCCGGTACAGTGGGCCTCTTGCTGCTCGCGGCCATCATGGCTGCGGTGGCTTTGTTCAAGGTGCGCAACAGCTGATCCAAGTTCAACTCGACTCGAAGATCTCCTGAAAGGAGACCGATGCCAACTCGAAAGATGTCCACAACCCGTTTGATAACGGTGCTCGCCTTCGGCTGGCTGGTGGCAGCCACCGGTCTCGCTCAAGGTCGGATGCTGCAAGAGCAGGCAACGCCGCTCGATCACTACATTGCCTCACCTGACCCCCACTACGAGTTCAAAGTGGTGGATACAGTGCAAGGAGAGGGTTACAGCACCCACGTGGTGCGGATGACGTCTCAGGCTTGGTTGACGGAAGCCGAAGTCGATCAACCGATTTGGTGGCATTGGCTCGTGATCGTTGAACCGGATGAAGTGGTGAGCGATACCGGCTTGCTGTATATCGGCGGCGGCAGCAACTCAGATGCTCAGCCAGATGCTGCCACGTCTCTGCTGGTGCCGGTAGCCATCGCCACGAAGTCGGTCGTGGCCGAGCTGCGCATGGTGCCCAACCAGCCGCTGACGTTTGTGGGTGACGATAAGGGCCCGCGCAAGGAAGACGCGTTGATCGCTTATGGCTGGGACAAGTTCTTGCGTGGCGGCTCTCGCGATCACGATGCCTTGTGGCTTGCCCGCTTGCCGATGACCAAGTCTGTGGTCCGGGCAATGGACACCATCAGTTCGGTCACAGCGACGCTGGGCGGTCAAAACCAGCGCGTGCGTAAATTTGTGGTTGCGGGTGGTTCCAAGCGTGGCTGGACCACTTGGACCACCGCCGTGGTGGATGAGCGAGTGGTGGCGATCGTGCCACTGGTCATCGATATGCTCAACACGGTCCCCTCGTTTGGCCACCACTGGAAGGCGTACGGTTTCTGGTCGCCTGCCGTGGGGGACTACAAGGCTCAGGGCATCATGGAGTGGCAAGGGCGCGAGGAATATCAGCGTCTGCTTGAGATCACCGAGCCGTATAGCTACCGCGAGCGCCTAGACCTTCCGAAGTTGATGATCAACGCCAGCGGCGACCAGTTCTTCTTGCCGGACTCATGGCAGTTCTATTGGGACCAGCTGGTGGGTGAAAAGCACCTGCGCTACGTGCCCAACTCAGGGCACTCTTTGGGCGGCACCGATGCTGCGAGCAGCCTAGGTGCGTTCTATCAAACGGTCTTGGATGGCAGCGGGCGGCCGAACTACGATTGGTCGATCAAGGGCGACACCATTGAAGTCACGGTGGATCCAGCCAACCCGCCCAAAGTGGTGAAACTCTGGCAGGCGGTGAATGCCAAGACGCGCGACTTCCGCATTGTGCGCATCAAGAAGTCTTGGACCAGTACTGAGCTAGTACCAACTACAGCCGGCAGGTACATTGCCCAAGTGAAGGCGACGGAGGAAGGCTGGAAAGCCTTCTTTGTTGAGTTGACGTTCCCCGTGGGTTCATTCGAGCTGAAGGTGACGTCGGGGATCAACGTGGTGCCAGACACGCTGCCGTTCGATGAGTACCAACCCGACACCAGCGCACTGCCGTAGGCTAAGAGCAGGCGGTCTGCGGTTTCGTCCGCGGGATACCTCAAGAAATCAAAGGAGAAGTTGGTGAGCGAAATCGCGAGTAAGGCATCGCTGGAATCGGTAGCGCCGTTTCTTCCTCTGATCTATGTGGCATGGGCCGATGGCGAACTCGCGGCCGACGAGATCGGTGCCGTGCGGGAGGCCGCGAGCACTGCATCGGGCGATCCCTCGGTGCAGCTGTTGTTGCAGCGGTGGCTGGATCCACGACAACCCCCGAGCGCTTTTGAACTCGCGCTGCTGCTCGACGGCATCGAAGAGGCGGTGGCGCGCAGCGCAACAGACCTCGATCAACGGCTGGATCTGGCCGCGCTTGGGCTGGCCATGGCTGAATCCGTCGACGGTGTCAGCTCCGTCGAGCGCGATGCCTTGATGCGCATGCAAGAGGCGCTCGGCGTCGACGGTACAGAGGCTGCTCGCCAGCTGCTCGCAAGTGGTCGCCCCGGGGCCGAGCGCTACAGTAGCGAGCCCGCGTTTGATCACGAGGGCTTGGCAGACTTCCTCGACCAACCCGAAGCCGCCACCCGCCAGCGCGTGCGCGATGTGCTCAAGAGGCCTGCGTTCCGTTACCTCGACGAGCCGACACGCGCTGAGTATCGAGACCAGACCTACGTCTGGCTCAAGCTGCTTGGCGAAGAAGGCTTTGGCTCTCTCTCGTATCCAGAGGACTGTGGCGGAGCGGGCGATACTGCGGCATTCATGGCGGCGTTCGAGACTCTTGCTATGGGCGATCTGAGCTTGTTGATCAAGTTCGGAGTGCAGTTCGGCCTGTTTGGTAGCAGCATCCACCAACTCGGTACCGAGCGGCACCATCGCGAGTATCTGCCGAAGACGGGCACCGTAGAACTGCCCGGATGCTTCGCCATGACCGAGACTGGTCACGGTTCGAACGTCGCGGACATTGAAACCCGAGCGACCTTTAAGCCTGAGTCGGACAGTTTCGTTGTTGATACGCCCCACCAAGGGGCGATGAAGAACTACATCGGCAACGCTGCGTGCCACGGCCAGATGGCAACTGTGTTCGTGCAGTTAGAGGTCGCAGGGCACGAGTTCGGCGTGCACGCGATCTTGGTGCCGATCAGGGATCAAGACGGCCGTCCCCTACCAGGTGTGAGCATCGAAGATGACGGGGCCAAGCTCGGCCTCAACGGCGTGGACAACGGCCGCTTGGCGTTCTCAGGGGTTGAGGTGCCGCGGGCCAATCTGTTGGACCGATTTGCGCAAGTCTCAGCGGAGGGCGAATACACCAGTCCGATCAGCTCGCCATCCGCTCGCTTCTTCACCATGCTCGGGACGCTGGTTGGCGGGCGCGTCAGCGTCGCCGCGTCCTCCAACATGGCGGCCAAGTCTGCATTGAGCATTGCCGTGCGTTATGCGAACCGCCGGCGCCAGTTTGGGCCGCCGGGCGAATCCGAGTTCACCTTGTTCGATTATCTCTCGCACCAGGAACGGTTGCTGCCGCGGTTGGCCAAGACCTATGCCGCGCACTTCGCTCTGCGCGATCTAGGGCGCGCTTATGTAGTTTCCATGGCCGACGACACGAGCGATCGCCGCGAGCTCGAAAGCCGTGCCGCTGCTCTGAAGGCGTTTGCCACCTGGCACGGCACCGATACCGTGCAGGCCTGTCGAGAGGCATGCGGTGGACAGGGCTATCTCGAGGAAAACCGATTCGCCGCGCTCAAAGCAGACTCGGACATCTTCACAACCTTCGAAGGCGACAACACGGTTCTGCTGCAGCTCGTTGCCAAAGGTTTGTTGAGCGAGTACCAGAAGCAGTTTCACAATATGAACTTCGGTAGAGCGGTGCGCTACGCCGCCACCCGAGTGAGCGGCAAGCTCAAAGAGCTTGCACCATCGCTGCCGCGTTCGGTAGACGCTTCCGTGCTGCGGTCTCGCGAATTTGAAGCTGACCTCTTTGAGTATCGCGAAGAGCACTTGCTCGAAAGCCTGGCTCTGCGGCTTAAGAATCGCATCGACCGTGGCCTCGATTCAAGCCGCGCCATCCTCGATGTCCAGGACCACATGATCGAACTAGCGCTGGCACACACGGACCGCGTGGTCTTCGAGAGCTTCTGCTCCGCGATCGACGACGCGCCCGAAGACGCGCGCTCCACCCTAGAGCTCGTCCGTGCGTTGTTTGCTCTGAGCACCCTCGAGCAAGGGCGCGGTTGGTTCTTAGAGCACGGCGCGCTCGAACCGCGGGCAAGCAAGGCGATCCGCAAGGAAGTCAATCGCCTCTTGGGAGAGCTGCGACCGCAAGCGGAACACTTGGTCGCGGCGTGGGGGATACCCGAAGAGCTGCTCGCCGCTCCGATTGCAAACTAGTCGCTGACGGCCTCAAGCCCTTCTGTTCTCAGTCCAAGACTGGACCCACCCTGTGCTGTTGGGTGCTGTTGGTGTTACGTCGCGCCCTTCACCTGAGTGGTATCCCGGCGAGCGGGCCTTCGGCCTGTTCCATGCTGCCTGCGATTCCGTCGACGATCTGTTCGAACAGATCTCGACGCCAGTCACGGCCCTTCGAGACCTCGGTCGAGCCAATGACCACCAACAGTTCGTGTGCCGGTGAAATGTAGAGGTACTGGCCGCCGAAGCCATTGGCCGAAAATGCACCCCGCTCGTGCGGTGGCCGAAGCCACCAGAGCCATCCGTAGCGCCCCCACTCTCCGGATTGCGTGGTTCCCTGCGCGCGGGTCGATCGCCTCACCCAGTCATGCGAAATGATCTGCTGATCGCCAAAGCGGCCGCGATCCAGGTAGAGCTGACCGAAGCGAGCTAGATCACGAGCGGCCAGACTCAAGTTGTTGCCACCGAAATGCACTCCCTGCGGATCTCTTTGCCAGCTAAGACGCGTGATCCCGAGCGGCCGAAACAGGTGCTGCTCGGCGTAGGCGAGAGTGCTTGTGCCGGTGGCCGCTGTCACCATTGCGGATAGCAGATGGGTGTCGCCTGTGCTGTAGCGCCGACGAGTGCCTGGTTGATCGACCAGCGGACGTGCGAGCGCACTTGCGACCCAGTTGCGAGTCGACACCCAGGAACTGTAGTTGCCGAAACTGGTTGACTCGAGACCCGAGCGCATACCGAGCAGATCTTGTACCGTGATTGAGCGCTTGACTGGGTCGTCGAGCTCTCGAGCTGCCGACAGGTAACGAGAGACCGGATCGTCGAGTTCAAGCTCATCCCTCTCGACGGCACTACCGACCACCGCCGAGAGCACACTTTTGGACGCCGACTTGACGTTACGCAGCGCACCGGGGCGGGTTCCTCGGAGGTAGACGTCGGCCAACAAGCGACCGGCGCGGGCGACCAGGATGCACTCGACGCCATCTAGCTCGCTGATTTGGGCGAGGGCGTGCGCGAACCGCTCCTGGTCCAGTCCTTGTTGTTCGATTTCGAGAGCCGGTGTCGAGTTGTCGGACCAGCTTCCGCGCCAACCGCTGGTCACAGGGGGCCCGACCGGCTCCAGTTCAGCGATGAGGAAAGGACGATCAGAGCCTCGAACGGCCTGGGAGGGTCCTGCCGCGAGCCGCGTCTCGCCCCAGAGTTTCTGCCAGCCAGCCTCCTCTCGAACCAACAGATGGTCGCCGACACCGACACCAACACTGCCGCCGCCACTGCCACCGGCACCGGCGAGTTGCAGGTAACCCGCACGCTCGAAGGCATGGAGCGCGTCGCTCCCGGCCTCGAGATTGAAATCGCCAGCGATCAAAAGCGGCATGTTGGTCGGCGCGTTTGCAAGCTCGCTGCTGCGTGCTTCGAGTTCCTCGAGCAGTGTTCGTGCCTGTGCCTCAGCTACCGCTGATTCGCGCGGGTCGAGCTGGAGCCCGAGAACAGAGAACGCACCGCGTGGTCCGCCAATCTCGACCAGCAACCCGACCCGTGGTTCGAGAGCGCCAGCGTTCGGCGTCAACGTCAGACGTTCCGTTGAGCGAATCGGGAAACGGCTCAGAACAGCGATGCCTTGCTCGAGCCCGAGCAGTCGGCGTGAGCCGCTGGCGCGTGTCGACACTGCGTCGAAACCGAGAGTTATAGCGAGCGTTTTTGCCACCGGCTCGCGGCCGTGCAGTGAAGGCAGTCCCTGCAGGACAAACACGTCCGCATCAGACTGTTGTAGCAGGCTCACAAGCGCTGCTGTGCGCTCCTTGGCGCTGTCGCGCCCGACGTCGTCCTGCTCGACGTTCCACTGCAGCACGCGTAGGTGGCGATCTGCCGCTGCTGCGGCGGCTTCAGCTTCAGTGTCGAAGCGAGGAGTTGGGGCCTCTGCAACATACCGTTCTATGGGTGGTTCCGGAGGAGCGCTGAGCGCTATCGCAAACAAGGCGGCCGCGACCGCCGCAGCCAGCCCACTAAGCCCGCCGAGAAGAATGGGAAGCGGTCGCAAGCGCCACCAGAGCGCAGCCACCAGCGATACCAGTCCGCCGACCAAAGCTGCGAAGAAAAGCGTTCGCGCTGCGCCCGGCGACACAACGGTGTAGCGCCCGGCGCACCAAAGAACGGTGGCGAGCGAAAGAGCCGCGACGGCAAGCAGGAGTTGGAGCCCGTTGCGAAACGACTGTTTAGAGGGCTCGGTGGAAGGATGGCTGCGCGACATGGAAGCGGAGGGCGTAGTTGCGAGGCTGATCTTACCGGTATGGGGTCTTTGGTAGAACGGCCTTTTAGCCGGAGTCCTAGCTGGCTTGGATGGTGGTGATTGTGACATTGACTGCAGGCCTGCCCGGCAAGACGAGCGGGGCAGCTAATCGCTGTCGGCGTGCCTAAGCACCCTTTCAGGGGCGAAACCGACTCAGCCTAGAAGCGCCAACCGACATTGACGTAGTAGCCAGTCAGGTCGAATTCGGCGAATCCAGCTTCAACCTCAATCACGTTGATTGAATGCGGCTGTAGGTCGTTGATGGTGCCGTCGATGTCCCGGTAGCCGATTTCAGCAAAGAACCGGCCAAACTGAGCTCCCAAGCGGGCGTAGAGACCAAACTCGTCGTCGACCCCTGGACCGGTCTTGGTATCCAAGCTGTAGTAGGTACCACCCGCACCCGCGTACAGGGTGGCGAAGTTGAAGCGCACGCCAATCTCAATCGGAATCACCTCAAGGTCGAGCAAGCTCTCGTCGAAGCCGATGATGGTCCGACCGGCCAGGTCGATTTCGATATCGCGGCCGAATTCCTCGTAGTAAGACGCGCCAATTTCGAGCTGGACGTTGTCGAAGAACGCAACGCGCCCGCCAAAGCCAACGGCCTCGTTGTAGTCGTCGGTATCGTAGTAGGACACGAAGATTGAAAAGTCCGTAGCGCTGACTGCGGCTGGGGCAGCAAGCAGCAGGACCACGCAAGCGAACCCAAACCAGGTGTTTGATCTCACAACGGTCTCCTAAGTTGAAACACTGGAATGAAGCGGACGCAGTTGTCCCTTGGGGCTTACCTGTGGAACCAGGGTGAAGTCGGCTGAATTCCTCGAACCCGCGTGCTGAGACGCCGGGCCTTCTCGAACCCTTGTTGATGATGTTTGCTCAGCAACTCCATCGTCTGCGAGCTGGGCCCACCTCGGCTGAATCGAGAGTCGACAGGTGCAAGGCAACTCGAGCATCTAGGGGAAGGCAGTAGCCAACGCGGCGATACACATTGGGTGCGCTTAGCCGTGCCACGCCCCGACTTTCACACTCGCAGCTGACGCCTACAAAGTCTCAAGGCTGGCCATCACCTCGCCGCCGTTTCTTTCGCGGCTTCCCCTGAGAGGCCTCGAGCTTCTCCGCTGTTGCGCGGGCCTCCTCAAGAGTTCGGCGGTCGAGAGTCTCGTGGCCGGGGCGCGGCGGTGATTGGAGCAGGTGCTGGAGTAGCGCCTCAGCGTCCTCGGATCGGTTCTTCGGTTCCTGGTCGAGCCATGATTCGGCAAGGAAGAGCTGGTTTTGAGGATGTTCTGGAGCCCGCTCATAGGCCAGCTCAAGGAGTTCCTGCCCAACTTTGCGGTCGACCCATCCGGTGAACATGGGCACCTTCGGAGCAACGGCGTTCATTCGACCAAGAAACCGGTAAGGCCCGGCCCAATCGTAGTCCGGCGCGAGCTTCAAGGCCAAGTGGCCGTGAAGGCGCAGCCGGTCTGCAACACCAGCGCGAAGAGCCGGCCAAGCACCGTGCACGTCTCCCCATCCGCCCCAGATCATGGCCGCCCAGTAGTGAAGGGCTCCACCCCAATCAAACAGCCGAGCTTGCTCAGCGAGTTCGTCTCTGAACTTCCATTCGAAGGGCTGGCCTCTATGGACGAGCCTCATGGCCTGTTCGGCAACTTCAGTCCCGCGGTCGTAGGTGGATTTGCGCTCTTCATCGCTCAAGTCGCCGAGGTTGGCCAGGTGAACTAGGGCGCGCATCAGCTCAGCCATCAGGCGTGGCTCCTGAGGCTTGGCCGCCAACTCTGATTCGAGCCGCTCGCATCTCTCGGTATCAGGCTCTGTGCTGTCGAGACCGAGGGACACTCTCTTTGTGGTGTTCGAAACCTCCAGGGTGTTCGAAGTGGGCTCCGCCACCGACCCCGTTGCCGACTCTGCCTTCGAAGGCTGCTGAGAAGATCCCGGGCCGCCGAGGAGTGACCCTGCGAGAACGAACGCCGCACACAAGCGCGAGGCGGCCTTTGAGTGCGATTCCAGTTGACTCATTGAGATCATGATCTCACGTATTGCCTCACCTACCTGCCTCACCTACCTGCCTCACCTACTGCCTCACGTATTGCAGTAGCCAGCGTGACTGTTCCGCAGCGGTTCGCATAGGCGGTTCTAGAGGCACCCCTACCTGTCTGCTCTCGGTCTCGGCTGGATCTTGGCCGGCTACAGGAGCGCGTTCATGGGCCTAACCGTTGAGCTGTTCGACTAGACGCCTTCTGAGGTCACGAGCATGACGGGTGGCGTCGTTAGAAAGCACACCTTCTTCGATCAAAGCATCGAGCTCGTCCAGAGTTTCCTGGTAGCGGCCCGAGTTCGCGAGATGGATCAGGTGATTGAGCCGCTCCAGCGCACGAGCCTCGCGTACGCCATTGCGAACGTTGTCGAGAATCGGCTGGTAGCGCGTTAGCTCTCCTGTTGGCAGGTTTCCCGCAAGCGAGGCGGCCAAGGCGAGAGCACGGTCGAAGTCGCCCTCGTTGTAGGCGTTTGCAGCTCGGTTGGTCTGAAACATGGCTACGGTGCCGCGAGCGTCGCTGAGTCGCCTGGGACCGAACTCCTGAGCAGGGATTTGGCCGAGTGACGACTCCAACTGATCGAGCAGGTTCCAAGCAGAAGTGAACTGGCCGAGTTTGGCGCGCAGAAGAGCGATCGCGATCCAGGGTTCGGGGTCTGCGGGCCGCAGTTCGGTGGCACGGAGCAAGATCTCGACACCTTGGTTGGCCTCGCCACCGTAAAGATAGGTCATGCCAAGTGCAACTTGGGCTCGCGGCCAATCTGGCTCGAGTTCCAGCGCTTCACTCAGAGCGCGTTGGGCAGTCGCGATACTTTCGTGTTCGCTGTCGCCCGCTCCCACCGGCACAGTTGAGACCACTTCGTTGAGCTCGAGTATCCCTTGGTAGAGGCGCGGGGCCACACTGTTTGGATCTTTGGTTGCTAGTTCGAATTGCTCTCGCGCCGCTCTCTCGTTGCCTTCTTGCCAGGCTAGCCAGCCGAGGGTCCCTCTTGCGTTGGCGCGATGTTGCGAGTCGGTCGCGTTGCCGCCTACTGTGCTGTCGCTACCAGAGAGCGCAGCTTGTAAATGTACGCGCGCCTGGTCCGCTTTGCGCACTGCGACCAGCAACTCACCTAGGCGCGACAGCGCTTCGATGCGCGACATGCGTCTTGTCTTCAACTCCAGATCGGCAGCATCGATCGAGAGCTTTGAGAATTGAAAGGATCGGCCGTCGACGTAGCGGACCAGTTCTTTGTCAAATTGCTCGAAGTTGATATCGAAGGCGGCACCGAACGCAACCTCTGCAGATTCGCCGCGGTCAAGGCCCGAGAGAAAACCACGCAACTGAGCGGCGCGCTCGTTCGAGGAAAGCAAATAGTGAACGGCCGCCCAAGACTGTGCATAGAAAATGCCGCGCCGCATGCCTTCATTGTATGCCGGCGAGTCCGTGCGCACGTCGAACAGCATCCTGACCGGCAGCAAGTCGTTCATCCGGAGCCAGCGAATGTGTTGGCCCACCACCCGGCCGACCTCAGCGGTGCTGCCGGCCACGGTGAAAGTGGAGTAGTACTCGGCGAGTCCTTCGTTGAACCAAAGCGGCACGCCGGGAAAGTTGGTTGCTGCAAATTCGTGCAGCAGTTCGTGGTAAACGGTGCTGCCCCGCTGGTCTTTGGAAAGATCGATCGAGATGTAGTTGCGCAGCAGGCTGTTGGTGAAGAAGCCAGCGACTGAGCCGGCGTCCTGGTAGGGGCTGTAGCGCTCGAACGTCTTGGCGCGTTCAAAGGCATAGACCAGGGTCTTGGGGCCTTTGCGTTCGCGAGCTGCGATGTTGGCCAGCACTGAGTGCAAGGCCTCTAAATTGCTGGCCACCGCTTCTGCTCTTCGCGGCGAGCCGTCGGTCAGAACTGCAAAGTTGTCGGTCTCGACCATGGACCACTGCACGCGGGCGGGCGGGAGCTGGGCGGCCAGTGGTATCGCTGCTGCAACGACGGCCAGCAGGGTCCAGACTGTTGTGAGTAGCGGCAGTAAAGAAAAAGGGACCGGTCTTCGCATCAACGAAGTGTGTCAGAGCCGCTGAAGTCGGCCAGCTCCGATGCGGCTGGAAGCAGCTAGAAGCCGCGCCCTCGGACCGGCCTCACAAGAGCAGGCGGATGACAGAACGCAGGCTCTGGAACCCGTGGAGCATCAACTACTGGCGCCGCCTTCCGGGCAACACCTCGTTCGGGGCCTATCGAGAAGCCACCGAACTCCTCCGCTTCAATCCCGGTCTGTAGCCTCAGAACCCGTGTTCGCGAGCGCTTCTCGTTCGAGCAGGCGCGCGCCTCTGAGCGTACCGCCCATGGAATAGTTGCCTTCATGACAGGCGTACTCATAGACATGCTGATCGCTAGCGACCCAAACGTACTCCCCACCCCAAGGCTCCATCCACATGGAGGCGTCTTCTACCTTGAAGGCATAGTGAACATTGCCATCAGGCTGTCGGGTGAAGCGCTCAACGACATGAGCGTTCTCGGACACCCCTCGCATGGTCGCCAGCGGATGAAAATTGGTGGTGTCCACCACTAGGGTGTCCCCTTCCCAAAACCCGATCGAGTCGCCTAACCATTTGCGCACGTCGGTCTCAGGATGTTCTGAGTTCATCCGGACAATGCGCGCGTCGTGGACCATCTCGATGAGGATCATCACGTGGTCCTCCGTCTGTACGATCCTCTTGTAATTGTTGTAGAGGCTTGGGAAGGTTGGGGTGGCGCCGGTGAAACCCAGCAGGCACCGTTCGCTAGTGGAGCGTGATTCGGGATCATCGTAAGGAGCGGGACCATCAAGATCCAACCACCATGCTGAACCGTCGTTGGGACGACGCCAAGAAGCAAGAGCAGCAGCGCGCTCCTTAGCGGCGCTCGAAAGTTCAGGAAGCCGACCGTCAGCTGGCAACGTCAAGATGGAGGTTGGGTATTCACCATCGACCGACATCGCGTCGTCACCGCGATCAACCCAGAACCAGTTGTAGCCGCCCACATTGCCAGCGCCGAGCGCATTGCCGTCCTCTGGGTTCTCTTCAAAACCGAGCACAGCAGCACCACCCACCGCTGGTGCCGCTCTATCCTCTGAAGAATTCTTGAGTGCTTTGGCCCGCAAGACGCGTTCGTCCTCGCGCAGTTCCTCAACTTGCTCCTTGGTCAAGAACGCTTTATCGGCCAGCTCCACCGGTCGCTGAAGCGGAGTCAGGGTGGCAGCGTTAAAGGTGCCCGAAAGATCGGGGCGACCGCTCGCCGTGCGCGGGATGTCTTGTGCCAGGGCCAGAGCTGGCACCGCGAGTGCGCCGAGGCTCAAGGCCGCGAAAACTGAAAGAACCCTTAGTGGCGGGATCGGAACCTCAAGGCGTGCGAAGAATCTCATTTGCGCCTCCATGCGTTGGGTGTCGCACTAGTGTACGCCTAGGTCGCGTTCGGCGCCGGACTGCTGCAGTTTGTTGTTAGGCGGCGCGGGAGAGCTGCTCCTTCAAACACTTGGGATCCACCAGCCGCCGTGCACAGCGGTGGCCTCTGCTGGCGCTCGGTCGATTCTGAGAACAATGTCGGGAAGGCCAGCCTCGTATTCCTTAGTCAGAGCCTTTCACCCGCCGAAGTTTTCCGACGTGGCCAGAGCCCGACAATAGGTCCGGTTGTTCGACGATGAGCCGGTCGAGAAAATCGCGATAACCAGATCTCGAGACGGCGAAATGTAGAGCCCTTGGCCCAGGAAGCCTCCCTTGAAGAAATCACCATCTGGCCATATACAAGCCCACTGGTATGTACTGGCATTCGTGCACCATTCGGCAGGTTGATCCGGATACTCCTGCGCTCGGTTCTTCAGAAGCTCCGGCCGTCCTCCAGTCTGAATCTTTGTCAAATGGGCAGCTGAAATGACAGCCTCCGAACTGACGACTTCCCAACTCGGAGTGAAAAGTAAACCATATCGAGCGAGATCGCGCAAAGTGCTGATCACGCCGCCGTAGCTCCAACTGGCCCCACTCTCTCGGTCGATGACAATACCGGCGTCGGCCTCGGCTCCGATTCTTTGCCAAATGCGCTCGCTCAAGACCTCCGGGTACGGCTTGCCTGTCACCTCTTCAATCAACCAACCGATCACGAAGCTGTTCACGGAGGCATATTCGAAAACCTGGCCGCTGGGCTTGAGGCGCTTCAGTCCAGCGACGAAATCATAAATGTCGCTAGTGGACCCGGTCGCAGTACCCCAGTTCCCTATCCGTTGCTCGAACTGATAATGGAGCGTCGACGGGTCACTATAGGGATTGGGGACGTCAGCTTCCCGGCCGCTCATTCCCGACGCCATGTCGAGGATGTCGATCACCGGCGTCCCCTTCCATTCGCTCGTCGACAGCTCATCAATATATCGTTCGATCGGAGCGCGGACCTCGATGCGCCCGTCGTCCTCGAGGATCCCGACGATCGTTCCGAGGAAGCTCTTGGACACGGACCAATACAGATGCCTGTCCCGGATCCGCATGTGCGGATAGCGCTCATAGACTATGCGCCCTTTGTGAACCACGACTACGGCGTCCACCGGAGACTGAAGAAGGTAGTCGTCCAGCGAGAGAACCCCAAGGGGTGTATCCGCCGTGACCTGCCCGATCTCCGGCCGTGGAGCAGGCTCGAGTCGGCTGATGGTTCCCTGCCGACTGATGGTTGCCGTCGGAAAGATCTCGGAAGTGCGAAGAAGCCCGAAGCGGAGCTGGTCGATGTCTTCTGTCTGGTCCCACGTCTTGGGATCGTGGTTCTCGTGAAGTCTCCGCAACTCGGAGAAGCCGTATCCATCGGCCTCAGAAGGAGCGATGGCCGCCTTCGAACCCCGTTGCCTCTCTGCATCGGTGCAGGAGCAGAAAAGCGCTGCCGAGAAGAGTAAGGCTCCTCCGAGAATGCGAGGAGGTCCTAGCTTTGTGATCGCAGGCAATATTCTAACCATTCGCCTCATGGCGCCTCAGCACGACTCTGCGGAATCGCAGATCTAAGCACGCACTCTACACTTGGACTCGCTCAACATTTGGGCGGCACCTTTTGTGTGGCAGCGAAAGCGGTGGCTATGAACAGAGCCACCGGAGTCCAATGGTGAGGTTTGGTGCGCATGCTGTCTCCAGGAAAGTCGATAGGGTTTCTTTCCTGTAGGCGTAGGGCCGGCCCGGAGTCCCTCAAGGCTCCGGCCGAACTTGGGCGCGCGGGCTGCACGGTGACTCGCTTCTGCTCCCGGGAACGGGGCATTCTCTCTGCCCGTCAAAAAGGTGCGGGCGGCGTATTCACCGGCGCCGCCGGCCGCGACGCTCTTGACTGCAACTGAAATCTTGCGCTGTCAGTGCACCGCTAAGCGCTTGTGGTCAAGCGGCCGGTCCCAACAAAGCGATGCTGGTTACCTTCCGCGCCAGGCCGCAGGGCCGCGAAACCACGATCGGCTCTGGGGAACGTCTGCAGCAGGATCACATTGTCGAGCCGACTCTGACTGTCATCTGCTCGTGTAGTCGAAGCCCCGTCCCGCTCTACTCGTTTGCTCAGGCAGGCGGCACGTGCACGAGCGCAAAGTCGCCGTCACCTCGATACACAAGCTTCTCCGACAAACGGTAGCCCTCACCCGGCGGCACCGGTGTGCGATCGACCACGAATCCCGACCGAGAGCCGCTCTGCCAAACTGGATCGTACGCGACCTCGAGATGGAGATGCTCCACCCGACCGCTGCGCTCGGTAAAGAGGAATTGATGGTCGAATAGAAACTGACGCTGACCCGCAGCGCTTCTCTCGACCTCCTGCAAAACGTCGGACATCCTGTATTCGAGCGCGTAGACAAGGCGCGTCTGATCGAACTCCGGGTCCGTCGGTCTGCGGCCTCTCCAACGCAGCGTCAGGCCGTCGGTGAATCGCCACTGATCGAGCACATCGAGGTCACCCTGTCGCATCTCCCTGAATGAGCCATCCGGCTGCTGCTTCGACATGCGGTCAAACTGCAGACGTGCGGTTCCCGGCTGGAACCTGCGTTCGCCGCCGTTCCAGTCGCCGCTCAACACCATCGTCTGGACTTCACGAATGTGTAGCACGCCCGCCTCATCCAAGCGCGCCTCGACGTCAACCCGCTCCCAATAGAGCGCTCGCTGGGCAACTCCGGGGGCAGCGAGACCGATAGACACCAACGCCAACAACCACGCGCTCACCAACCAAGCTTGCGTAAAGCTACGCATCACGTCTCCTTTGGGCCATCGTCACTAAGCTGGACTTCCTTGGGCCTAGGGCAAAGATCAAGGCCAACGCGGAAGAGCCAAATCCAATGGCCACCAGCCAAGGAATCAGTTCGCCGTCCCACCACACCCACGGTTCTCCAGGGCTTCGAAAGTACAACGTGACCAGAGTCACGCACCCAATGCAAAGCGTAGTAGAAATCCCGAAGGGCCAACCGAAACGCCTGGGGCCTGCCGAAAACAAGCCCCAACCGAATGCTGCAGCCAACATCGGAACCGCGAACACCACGCCCACATATACCAAGACGCCCACGCTGACTGGGCTCGACCTCCCAAGAACAAGCCAGGACAGCCGGAAGGCGAGCATCGCCACTCCGGTACCGCAGGCCGCCGCGAGAAGAGCTATTGCGAGCCGCCTCAAAGTCCCCCTTGCCGCATAACGGGTCTGCTCCAATACGTTGTTAGCTTGCTTCAACAGCACGGCTACAAGTCCTCAGGCTTGAGCCCTGTGCGCTTCCCGATTCGAGAGAGCATCCGGGGCCCGATCTCGTCTCCTGAGTGAAAGGCAAACGTGAAGTTCGGCCACCCTTCTCGCTCCAAAACACGATGCGAGCCTGCGGCCCGCTTCTCGGATCAGCCGATTCGCAGCAGCGCCTTCATCACCTTTCGAGCCTTGCAACTAGGCCACCGGCTCACGCAGCAACAAACGCAACCGCGCCCAGGTCCGGCGCCGCCTCTCCATGCTCCAAACGATCAGCAATTATCCGCAAGGCAAGCGCCTTCGCCTTGCTCACGGCTTCGTCACGGCTCGCACCGTAGACCATCGCCCCTGGAAGCTCGGGAACTTCCGCTATCCAGCGACCATCTTCTTCTTGTTCTAGTTGTACGGTTACGTCCACTTCACACTCCTCCAGCAAACATCATAACGCTCGCGCCAACCGGACGCTTCCCAAGCAAGCTAGTGAGTGGTTGAACGAAACCGCTGACGCGGTAGCTCCTGCTTCTCCTCCTTCTTCCTGACAGTTCCTCGAGCGCTGGCCATAGCGGTGGCGGCTACGGTGGGAGTTTGTCTCGCGCAATGGAGCGCGTTTCAAACGAGAGGAGTCCCA
>JAJCXN010000057.1 GCA_029263415.1 Acidobacteriota bacterium | reverse complement strand
TGGGACTCCTCTCGTTTGAAACGCGCTCCATTGCGCGAGACAAACTCCCACCGTAGCCGCCACCGCTATGGCCCGCGCTCGAGGAACTGTCAGGAAGAAGGAGGAGAAGCAGGAGCTACCGCGTCAGCGGTTTCGTTCAACTGTCTATACCGATCCCGATGGCCTTGAGGCGGTCTCAGTAGAGCAACAGGTGGCCTTGGGCCAACAGATTGAAGCTCTCTTCTTGGAACAGGAGGCGCTGGCCCCGGTGGTTGCGGAGCAGCTTGCCGGAGACCCGCGCGGACCCACAGCCGAGATCACTCGGAATGGCGAGCTAACGCAGGAGTTGGACAGGCTTCGGGCTCAGTTTGCCAAGGGTGAAGAATTCTTCGGCAAGGTCGCGACCGTGGTGGAGGAGAGCCAGGGGGACCTGACACCGGAGAGGCTGGGGTCATTCATCGCAGGCGAGGAGAACACCTCTAGGACGAAGGGCAACTCGATCGCAACCGGGCTCCTCGGAGCCGAGGACTGCAGCAAGGCGATCTGTAAGTTTTTCGACGAGTTCGAAGGGGCCGCGGACACGGCCGCGCTGCTGGAAACGGTGGTAGAGATAGGTGTCGCGGTCTTTGGTGGAGGTAGCTTGTTTGACGACTTGTCACGGGCAGCGGTCACCAAAACCGCGAGCAGAATTACAACCGGCGAAACGTCCGCCACGGCCTCGGGTAAAGCGGTTCACCGCAGGCTTGCCGAAGAACGCAGGGCTTCCGGTTCGTTTGATGTGGTAAACGGCCCCATTAGAGACAAGATGGGAAATCCGATTCGCGTCGAGAAGAGGGTGAACCTCAAGACCGGTGAGCCTCAAGCCAATAGTGGTCTCCAGACGGCCAACCCGGATGCCGCAAGATTTCAGCCGAGCCTAATTCTCGACGATAAACCGCTCGGTCGACCCATTGCGAAGGATCGGCAGGAGATAATCCGTTTCCTTCGCGCGTTCGAGCAACGGGAAGGATCGCTGCCAGAGACCATTGCAATCCAGAGGTACGATCCCCGAACGGGTGTTCCGGTACACACAGAGCTCTATAAACCGAGCGACTTTTTGCCCAGGAAGAAGCCATGATGGCCACCAAACTGGACCTTGCTGAAGTCCTCCACGAGGACGGAGCGATCCGATACAGATACGAGCGCTATATGAGCGATGAAGAAGGGTGCTGGATCCGCCACGGACTCTTCACTGCATTTCATCGGAACGGCGGCATCGCTAGTGAGGGGCAGTATAGGCACGGGGCGGAAGAAGGCACTTGGCGCTCGTACCATGAGAACGGCAACCTCGCTGCGAAGGGTAAGTATCATTCCGGTACTGAGTCTGGGCTATGGCGTTTCTGGACGAGTGATGGGCTGTTGGAGTCGGAGGACAAGTACTAACGTCCTTAGAGGAGGTGTCGCCTGAATGTAGCGTCTGTTTCTGGGCTCTCGGTGCGTCATGGCGGGCCGGCCTCCACCCCTCCCACCCAGATAGGACACCGCCTTCGGCGGCGGCGCCCTCTTCCGGATGCGGTTGGAACGTATCGACGCGCATCCGCCCTCCCAGGCTTCGCCGCACGCGCTCGCCCTGCGCTCCACCCCCTCCCACCGCCCGCCCACCCTCACCCCTCCCGTCGCTTCGGGATCGGTCCACCGCGCTCGGCACACCCCGCGCCACTCCCTCGCTCCCTCCCGTCCACGTGTCACGTGGTGTGCAGAGATTGCTCATCCGGTAATGCAGCATTACCAGACGTGTCCCTCGAGCGCGCTAGCTCGGGCCTTGCCCCCTCCCACCCTCCCACGGCCTTTACATAATCAAATTATGTAAACCTGGTCGGGCTAGAAGACCTGGCGCCTGAACCGGGACTGTCAGGCACCACCGCGAAGCGGCCTAAGACTCTCACGCGCGGAGAATTCTGCCGACCCCATCTTGAGTACATAAGGCACACATTGGGCGATAGGCTGAGCAATGTGAAGTACTTCGATTGGAACGCCGAGAAAAACGAATTACTGCGCCGTGAGCGTGGAGTTGGCTTCGAGGACGTTGTGTTTCACATTCAGCGCGGAGATGTACTCGACCTGCTTGAGCACCCGAAACAGGACCACTATCCCGGCCAAAGGATGTTCGTGCTGGAGATAGATGATTACGTGTACCTCGTACCGTTCGTAGAAACTGATTCGGGAGTCTTCCTGAAGATGATTATCCCGAGCCGTAAGGCCACTAAGCAATATCTGGGCGGAGGCGACCATGGGTAAATTGGAAAAAGGCGAACGGGATCTCCTCCGTTCGGTGGAAGACGGTGAATGGGCCTCGGTGAGTAGCAAGAAGGAAGTCGCGCGCTACCAGGGCTATGCGGCGGCGACCTTCAAGAAGGATCGGCGCATCAACATTCGCCTTTCCACCAAAGACCTCGTCGGCTTGCAGAAACGTGCACTGGAGGAGGGTATTCCCTACCAAACTCTGGCCGCGAGTGTGCTCCATAAGTACGTGGAGAGGCGAGACAGCTAGGCTTCTTGCATTCCATCAGCGAACCATGGGGGCGCATCAGGAGTTTCCGCCGCCGAAGGCGGTGTCCCACTTGGTGGGCGGGAGCCGCGGATCGACGTGGGCGTAATGGCCGTTTGATCGTCGCGGCAGATCAAAAACGGTGGCCACGTCCGGAGCCCGGGAAGCGGAGTCGCTACCAATGACAATCGCATGGGCACATCCATCCCTTCGTGGCGTACCTGGATCATCAAACGTGCGGCATCGAGATCCCAAAACGAAAGCCACACCGCATCTTCGCCCCCCGGAAACCCTCAGCGGCAGCACCGTCGCCGAACAATGGATCGTCGATCGACTTCGCGAGGATGCCTGTCGTCTCTTCGTACTGAAGAAGGAAGGCATCGCAAAGCTCTTCGTATTGTTCGCTACTGATTTCCTCGACCCACTCGACCCACTCGACCCACTCGACCCACTCGACCCACTCGACCCACTCGACCCACTCGACCCACTCGACCAACGGACCTACCTCGACTCTCCAAACACCAGTCTCCCTGGTATAAAAGCTCACCCTCTCACCCTCTCACCCTCTCACCGTCTGCCCACGGAAGTGTCTTGCGACCTTGAACCTCCGAGAAGAGCTGCCCGAGTCCAAGCCGTTCTTTCATAGCCTGGATTCCGCTCGAGCCCCAGCGGCAAGAGATCAATCGAGTTGGAGCACGATATGAATGACGACCAGATTAGGAATGTCGAAGGTGTCTTCGACGCGATCAGGAGTGGAGAGTTGCTCGACGTACGCGAGATCGGGCACGCGCTTGTTGATCAGATGGCGGAGCCGTGGGGTCTGAAGACTTTCAGTGACCTAGCGTATCGAGCTTACGTTGTGAGAGAACTCACTTCGGGGATGCAGGATCTCGACGCAGGTCAGACCTTTACTCAAGAGGAAGTGGAGCGCCGAATCTTGGGAACTGGGAACTCGGAAGGCAGTGCTGACTGAGCCAGGAAGATAGGCCGAGAATCTCGCTGTGCCATACGATGGTAGAGAGGGCCGGAGTTATTCTGCAACAGCAGCGCTTTGCTTGCCGAGTTGGCTCGGCACGGTGGGTACCAGGAGGCCTAGGTCGTAGAATGTATCTGGAGGAACAGACGATGACTCAGAGCAAAGCAGCACAAGCCATGCCGGTGTCGGAAAAACTGCACAAGCTCGCCGACTCGTTGCCCAAGACGGCGACGTGGGAAGACGTGGCGCGCGAGGTCCACATGCGAGCCCGGCTAGAGATCGCGATTCAATAAGCGGATCGTGGAGAACTGATTTCTCAGGCCAAGGTCGAGGAGATGTATCTCGGCGAATGAGAGTCGATTGGACGCCAGAGGCGATTGCGCAACTGGGTCGTATCCAGGCTTGCCTTGAGAAACTACTCGGTCGTTGCGGCAAGACGCATGGTGCGTACTGCATTCGCTTCGACAAAGAGGCTCGAGGAGCAGCCTCGCTCAGGTCGGATGCTTCCGGAGCGCGATTTCGACGAACTGCGTGTGTTCAGCGATCGGAGACGGTTCTCGTCGAGGTTTGTACGAGCCTTCGGCTAGCAAACGCTCGGTCGAGTGGGGAAGCAGGCGGCTGAGTGGGTCCGCAGAATCGTAAAGTCGGACCGACCCTGATTGGCATCGTCGTCTCGGGTAGTCGAAGACTCCAACCCCTCTCTATTCGTCCAGCCCCTCAATACCGCCTACCCCCCGTCGCTCCCGAGGCCGTGCCCCAGTCTCCACCACTTCTCCGGGTACATCGTCAGTGAGAAGACCTCTGAGTCGGTCAGGTAGGACCGGCCATCCTCCTCGACCTTGTAGTCCGCATGCAGTGCACCGGTTCGTTCGAGTTTCGGAAACACTGCCACGAGGCTTTCGCGTTCGATCCACTCACTCCCATACCAGTTGTGGATCCAACTGTCTCGTGTACGCGTCTCCGTCGCTTTGTGCCACTGGCCCTCCGATCGCCAGCGCACCTCTGTTGGCCGAAGGATCCGCTGATCCAGGCTCGTGCGTTGTTGGCCCGGTGGGTTGGGAGGGTCCTCATGCCGCCAGAGAACGACCCAGATCTCGGGCCCAGCCAGTTCACGCGCCTCGTCCACCGTGGCGCGCTTGCAGCCGCGACTTCGGCCGTAGAGGAAGACTCGAAGGTATGGAGGCAGGATGACGCCGCGGGGAACCGGTTCACGTCCCTCTGTGAGAAACAGGGGACCCGCTACGTCATAACGTCGACATGGAGGCTGATATGTCTCCATGGGATCCGCCATGGCGCAGCCGGCCCGTATTGCTCTCTCGATCGTCGAATCGGGCAAGAAGCGGGTTCGATCTGGCGCCGTGTCCAGAATCGAGTGAGTTGTCTGGGCGGCTAGGGGCGAGTAGGCCGCGAGAACTGCGAGCATGACCAGGCCAGCTCTCACAGGTCCTCTTCCCACGGGGCGTGTTGAGAATGGGATTGAGGCTTTCATGCTGAGACAAACGCCGGACCACTGGGTATCGCACACACGTCTTCCGAGGACGGTGGCCGAGACAACGCAGGGCATTGGAACGGAAACAGCTCAAGTGTCTCGTGCGATTGAGGCGATCGAGACGTTCTAGATGATGAATGTCCATCCCGCGAGCGAGCACAGAGAGTCTGGAGATCCACATGACCGCACGTATTGCCCACGCACGAGCTGCCCACGCGCGAGCTGCCCACGCGCGAACTGGCCACGCACGATCAGCCCACAGAGTAACCGGGGCCTTGATGAGCCAGAGCCTAGTTGTCTTTGGGTTGTTCCTGCTTGGTCTGTTCCTGCTTGGTGTGTTGCAGCCGGTCTCGGCGCAGGTCGATCCCGAAGTTGGCCAGAACGACTTTCAGCTGAGCTTTTCTCAAAGTAGCCCCATACCCACCGTGGCTTACAGTCCCAACCGACAGGAGTATCTCGTCGCCTGGTGGGAGGACGCCTATTCCGATTTAGTCTTGCAGCGAGTTGACACTCTTGGTGTGGCAATCGGTGATCCGATCGTTACAGGTCTTGGCGGTTTCGAAGCAGAAATCGAGGTGTCCCACGATCCCGTCAACGACCGCTTCTTGGTGACCGCCGACCAACCTTCCATGATCTCCGGAGTCTTGGTCGACTCCAATGGGCAGTCGTTTGCTCCATTCCCTATCACGGGATCTGGCTCGGAATACGATGTGGTATTCAATCCCGATGTTCAAGAGTACACCGTGGTCAAGAGTGGCACTTTTGATATGTATATTCGCCGAGTCACCGCGAACGGCCAAGTCATCGGCCTCGAGGATACCCACATTCAGAATGTCGACGGTGGACGCAGCGTCCGAGCCGTCTACAACACTGCCGAGCACGAATACCTCGTCGCCTGGCAATCCGACTTCCGGCAGACCTGGGTACGACGTTTCGATGAAGACTGGCAAGCGGTCGCGGCCGATCACAGGATCAGCGGGACTCATGATGCCTACAATCCGGACCTCGCCTACAACCCAGATCAAAATGAGTACCTCGTCGTCTGGACCCGCGAGGAGTGGGACACGACAGTCGACGGCGATGAAATCTTCGGGCAACGCCTCGATTCGCAAGGTGGGGAAATCGGGATCGACGACTTTCAGATCAGTACGATGGGTCGACCCGGCCGCACCGAATCCGATGCCAGAAACGCTCGTATCCGTTTCAATAGTCTGCGAGATCGGTATCTCGTTGTTTGGTCAGGCGACGACTATTCCGGCGACATGGTGAATGACGAGTTCGAGATCTTTGGCCAATACCTGAGTCACAGCGGGGGCCTCCTGCAGCCCGGTAACTTCAGGATCAGCAAGCTCGGTGCCGTGGGTGATGCAACCGTCGATGCCTACGGTCCCAGGCTTTCATACAGCCCTGAGGTTGATGAGTTCCTCGTCATCTTTGCAGGCGGTCAGATTTCTCAACTTCGAATCTATGGTCAGAGGATCTACGGCGCCCCAACGATCTTCAGCGACGGATTCGAAACGGGAAACGACCAACAATGGAGTTCCGCCTCGCCCTAGATCTCGGCCGCGGCAGGCGATTCCATTGATCCCAACGGAGCAGGTCATGGCGTCCCACGGTACGGTTGTGCATAAGCTCGACAGCCTGCGGGTTGCCCCCGTCTCCATCTGCTTCCCGGGCACCTAATGCATGTCAGGGCGGGCTCCGGCAAGCGCGCTCTTCAAGAGCAGCCGCTTGCGAACGCCTCCACGTCGATGATCGCCTTTGCGGGTGTGCCGGCCTCGTTGCGTGCTAGGAAGGTCTCACCGGTCTGAGTATCCGTGACGTTGAGTTCGTACTCGACATCCGTCGTTGCTGCCGCAAGCAGCCAGAAATGCTGGTTGCTTGCGCAACCGTCTAGGACCTTGACCAACATTTCCCAGTTGTCGGAGTTAAAGAACCAGAACAACCCCGAGTCTGTAGAGCGCAGAGGGACCACCTGGCCAACCCCGGTGTTTCCTTGGAAGTCGCGCCAACTGACCTCGGCTTGGAAGCGATCCGGAGTTAGACAGAGCACGCTCGTGGAGTCGGTGCAATTGGCCTGTTCAAAGTTCACTGTGCTTGTTGGCCCGGCGGTGTGTCCAGTTGTCCCTCGGGAGTTCAGAAACTCGATCTCGGCCTCTAGGATCTGTTGGCCTAGTAGCAGCGGCTGTCGGTGCCCGCGGCTGGTGGCAGCAGTGATCTGGGGATCGGTACAAGCGAAGGCGAAAGTGTCGGTCTCTGTGGCCGCGAGTTGGCCCAAAGGGTTACTGTAGACGCGCGACTGACCTGGGTCGCTGGGATTCTCGATGGTGAGTTCGAAGCCAACGTTGGTGGTGGCGGCGTAGAACACCCAGAAGTGGCCGTTAATGGCGCACCCATCTAAGACCTTGAGCAGCAGCTCCCAGTTGTTGACGTTGAAGAGCCAGAAGAGCGAGGAGTCCGAGGAATCGCCCGCAACGACCCGGCCGCTGCCGGTGTTGCCTTGGAAGTCTTCCCAAGTGATACGCGCCGGGAATCCGTTGGGGCACGCGGTTGATGTGCTCGGGTTACATCCGGGTTCCTCTAGAGGGTCATCGGAGAGCAGGTAGGCCAGGATTGCTGGTGGCTCGGGGACCGTTGCGTAGACGAATGCCTGTTGCCGCTGATCGTTGACAACCGTTCTTTCGGTGTTCGATGACCTGCGGGAGGATTCGGGAACGAGGACGTTGGGTGAGAGCATGTCGGAGGACGTGAGGTGATTCACGCCTTGCACCGGAAAACTGTTCTCATAGAAAATGGGATCGGCGGGCAAGTTTCCGGAGAGGGCGATGTCCCAAAGACTTACCTTCGCGACTGTTTCTTCGTCGCGTTCGCCAAGTTCGAGGTAGTACCATCTCGTATTCCGGGCTACTGTGGCTCCGGAGTCTCCGCGCCGGACCTCCGTGTAGTTGTGCCTTGTCGTTCGGAACGGTTCCTCAACGAGCAGAAAGTCTGGGTTTGATAGTGCGCAAATGTTGGGATCCAGAGTGGTGTAGACCTGGTCTCCGCCTGCGAAATTGAGGATCAAAAGAGAATCCCCGACGCTGTGATTGAGCGCGGCGTTCTCGAGATTCTCCGGGTCCAGGCCCAAAGCCTCCGTCCACACTTCGATTGAGAAGCTGCAGGTGGTCGTGTCTGTGGGGGTGCTTAAAGAGACCGTGACGGTAGATGAGTCGAAAACTGCGTAGCTATCGCGGCCCGGCAACGGCTGCGCTACCGAGACCGATCCCGAAAGGATGGGGGCGGGCAGGTCTATCGCCTCTTCGGGTTGCAGCGGCATCGACTCTGCTCCCGCTGAGCTGATCTGAGAGCCGATTCTAGCCAACGACGCCTCTGTTGCCGGTGGGTCGGAGCGGTCCAAGTACAGCAGCGTGCCGCCTGTTTCAGGGAAGGCGGGACGTCCCCAAACCAATGCGCCTGTGCCGGCTGCAACTCCATCCACAAGACTCAACTTTGGATGCTCCACCGTTTGTGCATGGCTGAGCAAGCCCGAATCTTGGTCGCGCGTGAAAACAAGGACCGCGGCCGGCGCGATGCCTGACGCGAGGAGGACGTAGGCGCCGTCGCTGGTGATGTCGAGAGTTCCGAGGCCAAAATCGAGACCGTCATCTCCATTGGTGATGGTGTCCCTTAGGACTAGGTCTTGCCCCACACGCTCGAAAGTGAGGAGAGCGTGAAAGGGAGGGAAGCTGGTGACGTACAGGTGGTGTCCATCGGGACTGGCCACTGCGAAGGCAGGGCGGCCAAAATCAGGAACCCCATTCTCGCCCGGTACTAGCGAGAACTCGAACTCCAACGCGGGGCCCTGACCGAGCGCGGGTACGACTGCTAAGAGGAGGAGGAGCGCTGGAGATAGCAGCCAAACCAACTGGCTGTTTCGGAAGGCTGGTTTCTTCGCTGTCTTGCTTCGGTTGGTCATGGCAGGTTCCGTTTCCTTGCAGTGTACGGGGGCGGAGAACCCCTTTTGGGGCACTCATGTTCTCCAGTGCGCCGCTTTTGAAAAAAGGGGGCCAGCGATTTGGAAGAGAGGCTGAGCGTTGCTAGCAACGCCCACGGTTGCACCGCGTTTGAGCGGCCGTTGCGGTTTGAACGCTGTGCGATGTGAGGATCGGCGGATGGTAGAATCGTTGCCCCAATGGGTACCATCTCTCGGACTAGTCAACTCCTTCAGGAGTTCGCCGACGGCGATGCTTCTGCGTCGGATGAGTTGATGCGCCTGCTCTACGACGAGTTGCGAGCCATGGGCCGCCGTCAGTTGGCGCGGGAGAGGCCCGGCCAGACCTTGCAGCCCACAGCCCTAGTGCACGAGGTCTACCTCCGGCTACTTAGCGAAAGCGAACAGCGCTTCAGCAGTCGTCGGCATTTCTTCGGTGCTGCTGCAGAAGCGATGCGCCGCTTGTTAGTCGAACGAGCACGCCGCAAAGCACGAGTGAGGCACGGCGGTGCCTTGCGACGAGTGGAGTTGGAGGATGTACCGTTTGCCCAGACGATGCTGACCGAGGAGCTGTTCGCGCTGGAGGAAGTGCTGGACGCTCTGGAGACTCAGGATCCGGAGATGGCAATGGTTGTTAAGTTGCGGTACCACGTTGGGATGACGGTTGAGGAGGTGTCGAAAGCGCTGAACCGATCACCGCGTACCGTCAAGCGCCAGTGGGCTGCGGCGCGTGTATGGCTGCGCCGCGAGATCGATCGTAAACGCGAGCCGCCGGGCGCTGAGACGGAATCCCCCGATGGTGGCGAGCCGTGACCGACGGCGGGCGCCGAGCCAGCCAGGGGCGAGAGCTCTGGACGCGTCAATGGGACATCTACCATGTGGCCGTGGGCCTGCCGCCGGCTGATATTGAGGAGTTTCTGGAGGTTGAGTGCGCCGGCGATGACGTGCTGCGGGAAGAGGTTCGATCCTTGCTGTTAGTTGAGGAGGCAGGGTTCCTCGAACGGCCGGCCTCGACCGGCCTCGCGGCCCTTCACGACCTTCAGGCGGGCGACGAGATCGGTCCCTATCGGATCCGTGAACTGTTGGGTGAGGGCGGCATGGGCACGGTCTACCACGCGGAGCAGCAAGCTCCTCTGCGTCGTAGCGTGGCGCTCAAGGTCATCAAGGCCGGCATGGACAGTGAAGCGGTAGTGCGCAGGTTTTCCGCCGAGCGTCAGGCGCTGGCAGTACTCGAGCATCCGGGCATAGCGCAGGTTTTTGATGCCGGCATTACAGCCCAGGGACGCCCCTACTTCGTTATGGAGCGGGTAGTGGGCGAACCCATCGACAGTTACTGCGACCGACAACGGCTGAACCTGGATCAGCGGCTCGAGCTGTTTTGCACCGTTTGCGCAGCGGTACAACACGCTCATCAGAAAGGAATCGTCCACCGTGACTTGAAGCCGTCGAACATTCTGGTGCGAAAGCAGGAAGGACACTCCGATCAGGCGACGGTGAAAGTCATAGATTTTGGGATCGCCAAGTTCCTCGGTGGAAGAGCGGAGCAAACCTCGGTAACGGTCGTAGGCCAGCTGGTGGGAACGCTCGATACGATGGCTCCCGAGCAAGTAGATCCAGACAGCGGATCTATCGATAGCCGCACCGATGTGTTCGGGCTTGGGGTAGTGCTCTACCAGTTGCTGGCAGGGGTGTCGCCGTTTGCTTCTGTGGATCAAGAAGGTAGCTCGTGGTCGGCCATTGAAACGAGCATTAGGACGCGTGAGGCGGTGGCGCCGATCAAGCGGCTCGCCGATTCGTCCGCCACGGAATGGATGTCGATCGCGAGCGCCCGGGGTTTGGGGCCTGCTCAGCTACGCCGCGAACTCTCCGGCGAACTCGGCTGGATTGTTCTTCGGGCCCTACGGAGTCAGCCAGAGGCTCGCTATGCGAGCGCCAGTGAACTTGCTGCCGACATTGTTCGTTTTCGCTCGCTGTTGCCAGTGGAAGCCGGACCTCCCAGCGCTTCTTACCGGCTGCGGAAAATGGTGCGCCGCCACCGGGTTGCAGCGGCGGTCGCTATGTTTCTTTTGATTGTAGTGGTCGGTTTCGTGCTGGCCCTGGTGGGTCGGACCATGGAACTCGGTAGAGCTCTCGACCGTGCCGAGGTTGCTCGAAGCACCGCGCTAGTCCAGACCCAACGCGCAGAAGCGGTCAGTGGCTTCGTCGTGGGCCTGCTCGAGCGCTCCAATCCGGAAGAGTCGGCGGGAGTGCCTAGTGTCCGGGACGCTCTCAGCCTTGGTCTCGAGCAACTGAGCGCAGACTCCGATCTCGACTACGAAACTCGGTTGGAACTGCTAGTGACAGTTGGTCGCGCATTCTCCAGTTTGGGAGAGTACGCGTCGGCCAAGGAGTCGCTGCACCAAGCTCTGCTAGCGGCGGAGAACCAAGAGCCAGAGTCCACCAACCATGCGATCGTGCTGCTCGATCTAGCGATTCTGGCAGGGCGTCGAGGAGACTACGCTAGTGCGGTGGACGGCCTCTACCGAGCGATAGCTATTCATCGAACGTTGGGCAGAGCGCGCTCCTTGGACGCTGCCAACAGTCTGCTGCGATTGGGTATCAATCTGCGCAATCTTGCGAGGTTCGACGAAGCAGAGGTGGCTCTTAAAGAAGCCCGAAGTGTTTTTCTGGAACTCGGGTCGGCGGTCTCTCTTCGCCGCGCCGCCCTACCGCTCGACGCTTTGGCCGGCGTTGCGAAGGATCGCGGCAACACACGGCAGGCAGTGGAACTCTACTCCGCAGCGCTTGCGGCGCGTCAACGCGACAACGATCCTGAATCACTGTCTGTGGGCGTTGGAATGAACAACCTGGGCAGCGGGCACCAGCAGCATGGTGCGTACCACGAGGCGAGGGAGGCCTATCGCCATGCAGCTCGGATCTTCGAAAAGCTGCTTGAGGCAGATCATCCTAGAGCACTGGCCACAGCGCACAACATAGCGCACGTGACCGCCTTGTTGGGTGAGCCCGAGGGTGAGCCGTTGTTGCGCGGTGCACTGCAACGCCGACTCGCTCGGCTGGGTGAGGATCATCCTGATGTGGCTGGGGCGCGGCTTTCGTTGGGCGAGGTACTGCTAGACCTCGGACAACCACGACGAGCCGATCCGCTACTCCGAGCAGCAGTGGAGGTTCTCGGTCGGCGTCTTGGATCGCAGCATCCGAGGATGGGGCGAGCGCGCGCTGCGCTCGGAGGAGTCCTTGTGCTGACTGGTGAGCTGGCCATGGCGCGATCAGAGATCGAAGCGGCCGTCGAGACCTTTGAGACGATTCATCCCGAGGGAAGCTTGCCCTATTCTGAAGCTCTGCGTTGGAAAGGAGAGCTGTTGCGGCGTCGCGGTGATCTTGACGGCAGCGAAGTGGTTCTCCGCCGGGCACTCATAATGGCCCGCGCGCACCAGGGGCTCGATCCTTGGCCGATGATTCGTCTGCAGGGAAACTTGGCGGTCTGTCTTAGGGATCAACAGAAAGAGGAAGAGGCTGCCGAATTAGGGCAGGCAGCAGTGGCAGCCGCGAAGAGTCGATGGCCGACAGGGAACGTTCGCCTGACCAACTTCTTGGGCTCGCTTCAGCGAATCTCTAACTTCACGCGGTCCTAGGTTCCCACTTCGCTCGTGCGGATCTTGCAGAAGGTTCTGATGCCTCTTGTCAAAGCTCAACAACATTCACCTGGCGCCACCTGGCGCCACCTGGCGCCATCTTGCAGGGCCAGTTCCGCTTGATGATCTAAGAAGCCCCTGACCCCCTTTGTCGCTTTTACGGCTCCGGAGTCGTCTGCAGCCGAGGCGCATGAGTTGCCGGCAGATGGGCTTTCTCCCAAGCTCCATTGTCACCAAGCATGCCAACCGCCAAGAGATATCACGACCCACATCTCGCCATCGTCTTGCAGGTGGAAACGGAAGCCCCGGCGACCTCGTTCGGTGACGGCGACTGTGTTTTCGAGCAGTAGTGTTGTGTCGGTATCGCCCAGGTAGACGAAGAATCCTCCAACTTTGGGGACCAGATGATCGGTCACTTGCTGAAGGTGTGGTGGTCCGACGAATCCAGCCGCCTCGTTGAGGTCTTCCTTGGAGTGGCTGCGTTGCGCGGTCTGCGACTGGAGGTATACCTCCAAGGCCGCTTGGATTGAGAGCCCATCGCTCGGGAACAGTGTGCGGCACCGTTCGTCTTGGGCCACCTTCACTCGGGCGCAGATACCCGCTGCAGGCCAGTGCGCGTCGCTTGAACTCGCTGCTCTCGCGTTGGCTAGCTCTTCCAACTTGCTGCGGGCTTCCCGGAGAGTGTCTTGCCATGGCACGACGTCTTTCCCCAGCTGGTCGATGTAACCCCACTTGCCACCAACCCATGTCACATGCTCTCCGGCTGGTTCGCGGCGGCATCCCTCGCACACCAGTGCCGTACCGTTGTCGAACTGCCAGCCCCAGTCGTAGTCCGTCACCAAGACTGTCTCCAACTTCTCGCTTAGGTAGGCGATCTTGCCATCGACCAACGTTCGCACAAGACCTTCGGAGAAGCTGTCAGGACCACCCCCTTCGTGGGCGACCACCGAGGCCTTGGTCCCGTCTGGTAGAACGTAGTACGAACCCACTCCGAATAGGTAAATGTCCGCGAGACCGGTGGTGCCGAAGTCGAGCGCTTTCAAGTGTTTTCTTCGGATGCGAATGTCTTCGCCTTCACGCACCGCACAGCGCTTGAAGAGTTCAACGAAACGGTCGACGCTTGCCTTGGGTGTGTAGGCGCACTTCAACTTCTTGCTGGCCGCCAAGGAGGCCCCGGAGTTCAGCAGCGCCAGGACTGCAAACGCGGATCGAAGGGCCGAACCCACGCCTATGACTGGTCTCCTTCGAGCCGGTCCGAGGCTGATCCCTTTGACGGTCCCTGCCACGCTGGCAACTCTCCTATCGGAGGCCTAGTCCCGCGATGCGGCTCGTGATGAAGGCGACCGAAGGTATTGGTGTCAACAAGTCTCAAGATGACGACCTCCTCGAATGCTGGTTGTTGAGCGCTGATGGGCTGGCTTGCTCCGGTGTCTGGCGTCTGGGGTGTCTGGCGCTGCGGTGTGTGGTGGTTTGGCCAGGCTGGGTCCTGACCCATACTAGACACTCGTAGAAACTGCGTGCGACGCGACATGCGATTGCTGCTCACTACGGAGGCCCCAAGGTCCCTGCGCCTCTGCACTGTTCCAGTAGGGATCAGGCGTATTCCTTGTTCTGTAGGCAAGCGTCGGTTAACAGGCGTCGGTTAACAGCCGGCGAATTGGGCGGCGAAGGGGTATCCATGTTGGCATTCTGAACTCGAGGCCGAGGTAGCAGCTAGAGGTGACCAAAGTGCGCCTAAGAGAAACGAGGAAGATTGCCTATCCGTGACCTAGACCGCGATCTAACGGGACCGTCCGAATGGAGGCTGGCCGTTCGCTGTCTGGCTCATCCATGGTGCCTGCTTGCGCTGGCACTTTTGGCCCCCAACGACCATTGCTGGAAGGGCGTTGGCCCAGGTTGGATCTTCGGAAAGCATAGCGACGTTGCCGGGCTGTTCTACTTTCCGTTCTTGTCGGCGGAACTAGAATAGTGGGTATGGCAACAGAAACCCCAACGCGACCGAAGCCCGGCACCGCGAAAGAAGAAGTCCAACGGTTGCTCGACAACCTGCCGGAAGATAGCTCCTACGATGAGCTCGTGCATGAGCTTGCCTTCGAGAGGATGATTGACCGCGGTCTGGGCGACGCTGCAGCGGGCCACACGATCAGCAATGACCAGATGAGGCAGCGCATCGCCTCTTGGGCGCGGTAGCTCTGTGGCGGGAGTTCGCTGGACCGGGGGAAAGGAGTGGCCTGCTGCCATCGTTGCAAACGCGCTCATCTTTGCCGTGCTCGTTTTCGGCTGGTGGCTACATTCTGAGTTTCCAGAGCGCTACAACCTCTTGGTACAAGAAGACGCGGCGCTTGAGTGGGCCACCACCTTTGCATTCCTGCTCGCGGCGGTAGGTGCCTTCGTAGCAGCGAGGCGCAACTGGTCGCGGAGTCGGCAGGGCCTGTGGTTTCTTGCGGGCGTGGGGCTATTCTGCTTCTTGGTCGGCATGGAAGAGATCTCGTGGGGTCAGCGTATTCTTGGCTACCGGCCACCTGAGTACTTTCTTGCGAACAATTTTCAGCAAGAACTCAACGTTCACAACATCATCTCCACCGATCTGCGCAAGGTCGGGATGAACGCGGTGGTTCTGGGCTATGGAGTACTTCTACCTGTCCTGTCTCTGCTTCCGGCAATAGCGAGCATGCTCACGCGCGTGGGTGTCGTCACGCCTCCTGTTGCTCTCGCTCCAAGCTTTATCGCATCCTTCGCGCTCTACTCAGAGTATCCCTGGGACCACAGCGGAGAGTGGGTAGAGATGATGGTCGGTCTCGCTTTTCTCTTCGCAATTGTCGCGAGCGTTCGAACGGCTTTCACGGAGGGCGATCAAGCTCCGGAGGTGGACGCGCGGCGGCTGAGTGCCCTGCGGCCTGCGGTAAGCATTCTGGCAATCGCGGCCTTGGTCGGTGGGCTCGGCCTACTCGGAGCGTGGTTCACCAGGACTCAGCGCGCTTCGGATCCGGCATTGATTGAAACTGCCAAAGCAGAAGCCGGTGCTCTCCAGCGCGACTTCCTGGATGGCAGGGCCACGACCGAGTGCAACCGCCACAAGCGCCTCTACACCTTCTTGAATCAGTATAAGCAGTTTGGCCTGCTCGAAGGTCAGTTCGTCGCTCTCGAAGCGCAAGGGCTGCCTGAAGCACGTGCCAGATTCTTTCTGGATCCGTGGAACTCTCCCTATTGGTTGAGGGATCGCTGTAGCAAGAGCCGAGGCAGACGGCTTACGTTTGTCTATTCATTTGGTCCGAACCGGCGCCGAGACACAAGCCGTTACGAGATTCTCGGAGACGACATTGGAGCATGGATTCGACGCTAGCTCGTGAGCGGCACCAAGGTAAGCACTGACCATCCGTTCTCAGCTCTATCCGTCGACGCCGACTAGCACTAGTCCTGCGGCCGGTGCGTCCGAATCACTGCTGTTCAATGAGAATGCTTGACGCAGGAAGGAGAGAACGGTTCCCGTCATTGGGGCGCAGGTTTCAGAGCGAGGGGCGACGACGATTGAATACAGCTTACCTCTGTGTTTGACAGAGACAAGTGTGGAGTCGCGGTCAAACCGCTTGTGGGCGATCTCGAAGAACGCGCGGTCCTTGCACCGTGTCGGGTCTTCGGTCATCGCCGGTTGAGGATCAGGAATTCGCAGCGGGCTTCCCGCCCCTTGGTAGCGGTGAATCTGACCGATGTAGTGGAGCAGACTTTCGGTTGATCGAATAGTGCCGGAAATAGACCACGTGCCGTCACTGCCGTCGGAGCTGCCGCCGAAGGCGACACGGTTGCTCTTGTCTGGGCCAAGGGCGAGAAAGACGGTTGGCACTTCGTATGCGAGGACGAACTTCCCATTAACGGAATCCCCATTGTCGCTCTTGAGTCCGGAGAGCGAGTACCCAGGCTTGGAGGCCAACGAGGCTAGCTTGTCCAACTCCGAGGGCGTCGCTGCGGTAACAACGACAGAGAACACTTCCGCAGGTTCTATCGACACACGATCCTGTCGTACGAGGGTGGCTATCGCCTGAGCAAAAAGGCGAACCTCTTCAAGTCCCGGCCCTGGCCGGTTCCAGTACTTCGCTTTGCATCCGGCACCACCAGGGCTTTGAGGCGCGGGGATCTCCTCCAAGCTTGAAAGGCCCATGGCCCTGAGACGCTCGCAAGGTTCGGAAGTAGAGACCTCGACAGAGCTCACGGCGAGCAGTAGAAGCATCGTCCGGGACCAACCTTGATTCCAGAAGTGGAGCAGCTGCTCGGTACTGACGGGGTCGAATAGCCCTTGCGCGAACTCCTTGGAGTCGTGGACCTTCACACTGAATGCCGAGGTCGGTCCGTTTAGGGGAAACGGCAAGCTCAGCTTGTCTGACGCGTCCGAGCTAAGTCCAATCGAAAACGAGGGGCCAGGGCTGGCGCTACCTTTGCCAGTGATTCCACTCACTGAGGTGAACGTCTTCGGCTCCCGGTCTGCCGCCCTAAGGATGTTCAGCAGCAATGTCCGATTGGTTGAATCATGGATAGCTTTGTTGTGCTGCGTCGCGCCCTTTGCTATGGGTCGAGTCATGGTGCATGCGGTCGAACAAAGCAAGCACACGCCGATTGCGACCTTGAGCGGTGAAGTGAAAGTTAGAAGCATCCTCTAGTCCTTTTGAGCGGAAATGGTCAGTGTGGATACGGACCCAATTGTTCTCCAAGAGGTCCAGAGATATGGAAGCGCGATCACAGCGTCTCCATCTTGTTCCGTCCGCGCTAGCAGCTCCGGACGGGCCTTCAAGTACGGAACGAGGTAGGGGGCAGTAGGCACTCTTTCCTCCTTATGTTGCCATGCGAACATCGGTGGGAGGTGGCCACTAGCGAGCCTTGTGAATGTGGTTGCCATGCACTTGGGCTTGGACCTGCTTGGAGGTTGGATCCTCGTTGTCTTCAACGGGTTGCAGATGGTGTCGAACTTGTTGGTGACCTTCACTCGTCCGGCGTGGGGCTGGTTCTCGGGGATCTCTTCCTCCTCCCTAGCGATGCCTAGCCGATCCCTAGCCGGTCGCATGGAGAGAAGTCAGCAGAGCGCCTGCTCGCGGCTCCACTCTGAGAGTGTCGTTGATGATGAAACCCCAAGCATCTCCTTTGCGTACAGTCGAAAGACATAGAGTCTTTCTGCATCGATGTAAGACGGCTGCAGAGAATTTCCTGCCGTCGCCGCGGAATCTGAAGGAGGCACCAGTGACATTGCACGCACCGCTTAGGCCGAGAATCTTCCACGTACTGCTTGCCTTGAGTCACGAGAGCCAGCACGGCTATGGAATCAAGAAATCTGTTCGGAAACGAACTGGCGGTAGCTTGGACCTGGATCCCGGTGGGTTGTACCGGTTGATCTCGCGACTGGAAGACGAGGGTCTTCTTCGCGAAGCTGCTGTGCCGCAGCAAGCCAGTTCAAAGGACCGGCGCCGCCGCTACTACGAGTTGACGGAGGTCGGTGAGGAAGCCCTGCGCGCAGAAGCGAAGCGACTTTCGCAAGTTGCTGCCTGGCCCGACGTGCAGCGACTAGCCAAAGGAGCACCACGATAATGACGCGACCGCCGCGCTGGCTCTTCTGGCTGTATCGCCTCGGACTGGGAGCTCTCCCTCGTAGGTGGCGCGAGCGCTATGGAGAGGAAATGGCGGGCCTCTTTGAAGACGAGTGGAATGATCGGAGTAGTGCCCGGACAAGTGTTCGTACAAGTGCAGGCCGCATGTTCTTCGCCATGCGTTCAATCGTTGGGCTAGCCGTTGCTGCAGTGGCCTTGCGGAGCCGCCCTCGACTCCCATCGAGATGGACCCGTGGCCTGAGTGGCGATCTGCGCTTGGCTCTGCGCAGCTTGCGCCGACGCCCTCTGCTTTCAATCACCGTAGTGCTCACCCTGGCGATTGGAATAGGTCTCACCACAGCTGTTTTCAGCATCGTCAATGGACTGCTGCTTCGCCCGCTGCCATACACAGAACCAGCTGCCCTAGTGCAGCTGACGGAGACGGCACCCGACATTGAGTCAATGGATGTGTCGCTCCCAGACTTTCATGAGTGGCGGTCTCGTACCGAAGCGTTCACCGGCATGTTTGCATTTGACGATCACACTTTTCTGCTTGCTACCCCCGATCGGCCGGACATCCTCGAAGGTGCAGTGGTGTCCCCGGGCTTTCTTTCTGTGCTTGGCCTCGTGCCAACTCTGGGCCGAGAGTTTGCTCCGAGCGAAGAACAGCCAGGCGGCGAAGACGTGGTGATGATCAGTCACGCCCTGTGGGAGCAGCGCTTCGGCGGCAGTGGCGACGTGCTTGGCCAGTCCCTTCGCCTCAATGGTCGCGCTCGGGTGATCGTGGGAGTAGCGCCGCCCGGCTTTCACTTTCCCGAAGTCGCACACGTTTGGATCCCGCTAGCCTTCGATCCGAGCACCGCCGATTCGGAGGACTACGGCTACGACGTGATCGCAAGGTTGGCTCCGGGTGCAAGCCTTCAGTCCGCGCGCTCGGAGGGCGCAATCATCGCGGTAGCACTAGCGGCGCAAGCCAACGGAAAGAAAGACGGTATCGGTGCGACTGCGTATCCACTGCGGCAGGCGGATGTGCCCCAGGCGCTCGGAGCTGCGGTTCTCCTGTTGCTGGCGGCGGTGGGGCTGGTGCTCTTGGTGGCTTGCAGCAATGTTGCGAGCTTGATGCTGGTCCGAGGAACGGAGCGACGCGGTGAAATGGCGATGCGGCGTGCTCTGGGTGCCGGGGGCGCTCGTCTCTTGCGCCAACAGCTTGCCGAAGTGGGTGTGCTGGCTGCCCTCGGCCTCACCGGAGCGGTCTTGCTAGCGCGGGCCGCTGTGCTCGGTCTGCCACATCTCTTGCCTGGCGAGGCCCCGTTTTGGGTGAGCTTCGCTCTTGATTCCCGAGTCCTTGCATGGAGTGTCTTGATGGGCTTGGTCTCGTGTTTCGTCGTTGTAGTCCCAACCACTCTTCAGGCCCTCGATAAAGGAGTCCTTGGAAAGGATACGCAGGGTTCCCGCGTGCTCTCGGGCCGAGGTCGACGCTGGTTGGTGGCTGCACAGGTGGGGCTTGCCACACTGTTGGTTGGAGTATCCGGATTGGCTCTGGTCCGTCTACTCGACCTCAACGAGGTTGAAACTGGAGTTCGTACGGATGACATTCTTGTGATCGGCGCAGCTCTTCCCACTTGGGCCTACGAAGATGACGGAGCACGGGTGGAACTCATACGCAGCGTGCTTCAGCGTGTAGGTGCTGTACCTGGCGTGCTTTCCGCGGGGACCATTGACGTCGTTCCTTTGATTTCAAGCGGCGAGGAGGTCTCGATTGAAGGGGACCGAGAACGCGATGGGCACGCCCCTGTGGCGCTCCTGAACTCCTTTGCTCCAGGGTACTTCGAGACCATGGAGATTCCGGTTCTTTCGGGTCGCCTGCCTGCAGGCGAGGAGGCATGGTCTGACCGTCCGCTAGCAGTAGTTAGCCACTCCCTAGCGGAGAGGCTTTGGCCCAACCAAGACGCAGTGGGACGACAAATCCGTCATGGGGCTCTAGGCTCGCGATCGCCGCGAGTCCACAACGATCGCCCGTGGTTGGAGGTGGTGGCCGTGGTGGGAGACGTCCTGCAAGCGGGACCCGGTCGCGCCACTCGTGACGAGCTCTACGTGACCGTGGGCTACCAAGCCAACAGCTCGTTGGTGCTGGTCGTCCGAACCGCCGGAGATCCGCTGGCCATGGCAAGCGTTATACGTGCTGCTGTGCACGAAGTCGATCCAACGCTGCCATTCTGGGAGCCGACTACGATGAATGAGGCTCGACGCTTTAGCGTTTGGACCGAGCGGATGATTGCCCTTCTTCTCACCGGCTTCGCCGGCTTGGCGGGGGTGATGGCGATGCTCGGTATCTATGCCGTGGTGGCGCACACGACGCGCGAGCGATACCCAGAAATTGGACTGCGGCTTGCCATCGGCGCGTCGCGTCGTGACGTTCGCCGACTTGTGCTTGGACAATCCGCCCGTTTGATATTTCCCGCTCTGCTTGGCGGCTTGATCGCGGCAGCAGTTGTGTCGGTACTGATCGGCCAAGCGGTGCCCGGCATGAGCGACCCCGATCCAGTGGTGCTCCTCGGAGCCGCGTCTCTCTTCGCACTCGCCTCTCTGAGCGCGGCATTTGTACCGACGTGGAAGGCCTCAAGAGTCGACCCAAGTGTGACCCTGACCGCGGACTGACAGAGCGCTCGGAGAGAGGACAGAGCGCCCGGAGAGAGGACGGAGTGTTCTACAGCAGCGGGCTCCGGTGGCCAGTCGGCTGTTCTTTGCTGCTGCCAATTCTCGGATACTCCTGCGAGTGAGTCACGGATTACGTCTTTGGAGTATGAGACCAAAGATCATTCCAGCCCATCAGACAAACGCTCGCTCACGAGCTTCATGAAGCCACGCTGTAGTCATTTCAGGCGCGACACTTCTTCGTCCTGAGAAGCGCTCATCGCTGGTGCGTTAAGGCTGTTACCAAACGAGTTACGGCATGAAGCTGCGCGATGTGCCGTTCATGTCCAATCACGCTCACGGCTGTACATCCCCGATTCAGCACAACGGTCTTGGAGACCTCTTTCACCTGTCGCAGACATTGAGCATTTTTCCGCGACAAGCCCGGCCTCACAAGCCCGGCCTCACAAGCCCGGTCCGACACAGGCTCTCGTCGAGGTTGTTCGAGCTTGCCGGCTACCGATCGCTCGGCCTAGTGGGGAAGCAGGCCTCTGAGTAAGGCGAGAATCTCGAGGTCGACTCAACTAGGGCGTCGCCTCCTGGTCTAGTAAGAGATCCCGAAGCTACTACCCCTTCCATCACCATCAGAGTTGCCGAGGTAGGCGCGACTACTCCGAGCTACGGTTCTCAACTTCGGTGTGACGTTCAGCGGGGCTGACTGAGCTAGAACCGGTAGGCGGCTCGAAAGGGACCAATGCAGGAGCACAGAGATCCATCCCAACTTCTCCGAGAAGTGACATCAGCATCCCCGGAGGTATGGCTCCGAAGTCACAGTCACCGAGCCCATCGTCCGTTGATGGCCTGAGCTCTTCAGTTCAATTCCATTGTTCATCCCTTCCGTTTTCCCCTTTGCTCAACGCAACCGTCGTGTCCAGGACAGGCGGACGTGAACGAGGTCGTCGCTCTGCGCGGGGCCCAGGCTCGGACCTTCGAGGCGCCGTACCTGGAGTGGGGCCCAGAGCACTTGGGTCACAAGTTGTGAGCGAGAGAACCGCCAGCTCGCGCCGGCGCGCACCGTGAGAGTTTCGCCGTCGGAGCGCAATAGACTTCGGTCCCGAATGCCGAAGGTCAGCGCGTCGACTTGAAACTCAGTGTCGAGCCTGTTCCAAGAGATTCCACCATGCAGCGCAGGTCCAGCACCGTTCCGGCCGAGCTCGTGGGAGGCCACCAGCTCGACGCCGACGGAGTTGAGTTGCATCTCGTCGCGCGAGGGAGCCTCGCAGGCGAACAGGTTGCCGGGCGAACCCGCCGGTGAGAGTTCCTCGCCTGCCTTACAGGTCAAGTCGCCGGCGATTGTTCCGGTTTGACCGTGAATCCGGGTGCCGAGGCCCATGCGTGCGCCGCGCCATAAGTCCTTCTCGACGGCAACAGACCAGAGGTCTGCTTCGACCCCATCAACCTCCACTGGCGGCGCCCATCCGACTTCGAGGCGCCATCCTCCACCCAAACCGAAGCGTCCGAACATTCGGGCTGCCGCTGGCGAGCGGTTGAAATCCTCCTCCTTGAACCCACCGAAGCCGACGGTGCGTTGTTCTTGGTTGAGATGGGGAAGATGCAGGATCTCGAAGCCGACATCGATGCCTCCGCGCTCGAGGTCGGAATCCAACGCACGGCCAGCTGGCAAGGTCGCCGAAGCGAAGTAGTTCATCGCCCACGCTTCGGGCGCGTCGAACTCGAGGTCTTCGATGGGGTCGAATACTTCCTGGGCCAGGGTCGAACTGACGACCGCCAGGCATGCCAGTAGAGCAAGAGGCCAGACGCGCGTTGCGGTTGATCTCACGGGCATGTGGCGAAGGCTGCGGTGTCCGTGACGGCCGGCGCCCGCTCGCCGAGCACGTTGACGTAGGTCTGCGATAGACCGTTTGCGGTGTCTGTGACGGTCATCGTGTACTCAACGTCAGTTGATGCTGCGGCGAACACCCAGTAGTGGTTGGTGATGGCGCAACCGTTGAGTACCTTGACCAGGATCTCGGCGTTGTTGGCGTCGAAGAACCAGAAGAGTCCCGTGTCGACTGGAGCGAAGGGAATCACCCGGCCTGGCCCGGTGTCGTCTTGCACGGTGCGCCAGTCGACCCGTACAAGGAACCGATTCGAAGCCGTAAGGCAGAGAGTGGTTGCATCCTCTATGCAACCGTCGCTCGCGTCGTCGTCAGCGATCTCGAGCGTCGCACTTGAGGTGCCAAGGGTCGCTCCGCCGGAAGGATTCGACAGCGCCAAGTTGACCGACTCGCTGTTTTCGGCCTGGTCATCGTCCAGCAAAGTGACATCGAAGTTCTTGGTGCCGCCTTCGCCGTCGTTCCATTGCAGCGTTCCGCTGACGACTGTGTAGTCCGAGCCATCGAGAGCGGAGCCGTCGGAGGTGGCGTAGTCGACACCGACTGCGCCATCGGTGCCCCCGGTGCGCTGAACCGTAACGGTGTGAGTACCCTGCGCTTCACCGGCGTTGAACTGGCTCGAGACGAACCCGAGTTCGCCCGGGGCAGGCGCGCTGTCGTCGTCATCACCAATCGTCAGCGTGGAGTTGGATGGCGTAGCGAGGCCTGCACCGCCGGTCGGGTTGGAGAGTGCCACGTTGATGGTTTCGTCGTTCTCGGTCTGCGCATCGTCGAGGATGGGCACCTGAAATGATCTCGTTCCGTCGTCGCCGCTCGCCCAGTTGAGCACGCCGCTGGTGGAGGTGTAGTCGGAGCCCGCAAGCGCTGAACCGTTGGAGGTTGAGTAGCTGACGGACACGGCGCCGTCATCGCCGCCGACGCGGTCGACCGACACGGAGAAACTGCCAGCGCTCTCGAGGCGTGATGCGGACGCGGTGGCGAAGCGTAGGTTGCCGGGCTCGTCATTGGCGGCCGTCTGCACTGTGATCGTGCCGGTCATGCCGAGCGCCTGATGAGGCTGACAGTGGTACCCGATCGTTCCGGGATCGTTGAAGGTGAGGTTGAAACTCCAACCTGTCCCCGGGGCGCCGCTGCCGCCGTTACCGTCGCATCCATTGGCGCACCGGAAACTACCGTCATTGGCTGCGACGTTGTGAAACCCGCCGACGTTGACGAAAGTCACGGTGTCGCCGACCTCGATGGTCAGGTTAGCCGGGAAGAACGTGTTGTTGCTGCGAGCTTCGATTGTGTGTTCCGCGGCAGCACCAGGAGCGGCCATGAGGCAGAGGGCAAGAACCGCGCAGAACGCGGAAAGGATGAGTCGAGTTTTGCCTGTATTGGCCACAGTGTTCTCCCTTGCGGACGGGTGTAGATGTCGTTCTTGATGAGCGAAGTAGGGCGCCGACAGATCCGTCGGCCAACGGGTATGTGTTCAAGAATGCAGATTCGGTTCAAAACGATTGAACCGAACATGCGCTTTTCGCTACAGACCGGATGAGGCTTCGTTTGCCTCACTCTGTTCGAGTGAGAGAATGAGGCAGAAGGTCTCAGCACGAATTGCCGGTTTCGAGAAGCAGCCCGGGTCGCCCTCGACCCCGACACGATTGCCAATGCACTCCACTGACACCGAACTTCTACAGATGGTCGCGCAACGCGACCGTGCTGCTTTTGAAGCCCTCTATCGGCGCTATCGCCGACGCCTGTTCGGCTTCGTGGCCCGGTGGGTACCCGATGTGGAAACGGTGGAGGAGGTTGTCGACGACACACTATTCGCGGTGTGGAAGGACGCCGAGAAGTTCCAGGGGCGATCCCGTGTTTCAACCTGGGTCTTCGGCATCGCACACCATCAGGCGATGGCTGCTCTGCGTCGGCGACGCGAGGAAGAATCTCTCGACGAGTCCCCGGAACAGGTAGGGGAGGATCCCGAGCTAGGTGCCGTCATTGCGCGCGGGGCGCTGAGGCGCGCTCTCGACGAGCTTTCACCGGAACACCGAGCGGTGGTGACGCTGACCTACTACGAAGGATGTTCCTATCCAGAGATCGCCGAGATTCTCGATTGTCCGGTCAGTACAGTGAAAACCCGCATGTTCTTTGCCCGCAAGAAGCTACGCAAGTCTCTCCAGCGTGGTGGTCTAAGGGGTGGTGTGCGTGCAGAAAAGAGTAGTCATGGATTCTGACGAGCACATCTGGCAGCACGACGAACTCGAGGTTTGGCGTCTCCTTCCTTGGTTGGCCAACGGAACTCTAGAGGACGGCGAACTAGAGCGAGTCTTGAGGCACCTCGAGGTTTCGCCGACCTGTCGGGAAGAGTTGCTCTTTCTCTCGGAGCTGCGCTGTGCGGTCGAGCTGACTTCGGACGATCGCTTCGAGCCGTCCACGCGTCGCCTGCAGCGGCTTATGGAACGAATCGAGGCCCACGAGAAAGCCCACGAGTACGAAACCACCGTTGTCCGCGCAAACGATGCAGGTTGCACTGATGCGGGCGGTCCGAGGGCAACCGAATCCGTCGGCTCACGGCGAGCGGTCGTCGGGCCGCGAACCACTCAGCAAGCCTGGTCCCTCTGGACGGGATGGGCTGTCGCCGCGGCGGCGACGCTGTTTGCCATCGGCCTGCTATGGCGCCTCGGTGCCGACGTCCCCACACGCGAGCAGGCCCAGCAGCCTGCGTTCCGAACCTTGTCCGAGCCAGCTGGTAGTGGCCGGAAGCAGTCGCCGATGAGCACCGGCGAGCTGCGAGTGATCTTCGAGGAGGAGGTCGCCGAGGCGTCTTTGCGCGCGCTTCTTCTCGACCACGAGTTAGAGATCGTTTCCGGCCCGACGTTAATGGGTGTCTATTCGTTGCGTCGCTCACCAGGTGGATCGGGCCTCTTGCCGGCGCGCGTCGTCACGGAGCTACGCGCTGACGAGCGGATAACGTTTGTGGAGGCGGTACATTATGAATGAGCAAGATCGCCTGCGGCTGCGCGACCGCTGGGCTAGCTCGGTCGCAGGTGCGTTGAGGTTGCCTGCCCTAATCGTTGCGATCGGGTTGAGTCAGGTGGCCTGCGGTACGGCTACGGTCGGAGGCGGTGGGCAGGACGATCCTGCGAGGCAGACGCCGCGTGTCATGGTGACTCTGCCTGCCACCTCGAAGTTCCTAGTGCGCCGTTCTGTGGAGGAGTTGGTCGAGCAGTACCAGCTGCGCTTCGTGGCAGCTTGGAAGATGCGTTCACTCGGCGTGCAGTGTGTCGTCTTCGAGATCCCGAGGCGCGTGGATCAGGATGTACTGGTGCGGGGTCTCGAAAATGACCATCGCGTCGATATGGCGCAAGTTGTGAGTCAATTCAACGTCCAAGGTTCGCAGGCCAGTCGGCAGACCGCAGAAGAGCGCTCGTACCGGCGATTTCAACGCGCGGCGGACGTTTTGCGACTCGATCAGGCGCACCTTCTTGCCACTGGGCGTGGAGTGCGGGTTGCGGTAGTAGACACTGGCGCAGACCTCGGGCATCAGGAGTATGGAAGCCGCGTTGCGGTGGCCCGGAACTTCGTCGCAGATCAGCCCGAGAGCTTTGTTCGTGATGCCCACGGCACTGCGGTTGCTGGGTTGATAGCGGCCGATCATCGAGATGGAAGCGGCATGCTCGGTGTCGCGCCAGAGGCCGAGCTGCAGATTCTCAAGGCTTGCTGGCCCGAGCCGGAAGGCGGGCGGCGCGCGGTGTGCGACAGCTACACGTTAGCGTTGGCTCTAGACTTTGCTGTGGCCGAGGCTGCTCAGGTCATCAACCTCAGTCTGGCCGGTCCTGAAGAACCGATCCTGCGCAGACTGATCGAGGAAGCAATCGATCGGGGTGTTGTGGTTGTTGCAGCATGGCCGACGCGCCCTCCTCGCTTCCCGGCGTCTCTGCATGGTGTTATCGCGGTGCGAGCGTTGACGGCTTCGACCGAAGGTTTTGTGGACACAGGAGGCGGAGAAAACTCTCTTGCTGCATTGGCCGCTCCAGGCGAGGAGGTGCTCGCCACTGTGCCCGGAGGCGGCTATGACTTTTGGAGTGGCTCGTCGATGGCCTCGGCCCAGGTGGCAGGTGTTGCCGCTCTTATTCTCGAACATCGCCCGGAAATTACATCTGGCGAGATACTTGAGCTCTTGCGCGAAACTGCGCGTGACAATCCTGGCCAAGCGGTGGTCGATGCCTGTGCCGCCTTGGCAAAGCTGACTGGAGGAAACTGCACTTGACTCACTTGGCAGCGCAGAGGGTGTTCGGATTCGGAATCGTTTTGCTCGGGCTAACGCTTGGGACCGGCGATCCGCACGCTCAGGTCGAGCCGCCTCCGAGTAGGCAGGCCGAATGGAAAGTGGATTTCGAGAAGTCTTTGTTTGCGGTGGTGACCCACAAGGAAGGTATGGCGGCTGGGCTCGCCCACGAGCACCTCGTCGTCGCCGTGGCACCCGATATCACGTTGCGCTACGACGCAACGAATCCTGGCACGGTGAAGGCTACGCTCGACGCCGCAGTAGAGAATCTGGTCGTCGATGACCGAGAGTGGAATCGCCGTTGGCAGGACGAACTGCTCGAACTGGGTCTGCTTGAGCGGCCTTTCAGCAACCTGTCCGAGAGGGATCGACGCAAGGTTCGTCGCAGCATGCTCGGCACGAAACAACTCGACGCCGAACAGTATCCACGTCTCCGGGCGTCTCTCGATCGGCTCCGTCGGGAGGGCACCGAGGCGACGGCACGCCTAGTCCTCGAAGTGCGCGGACAGGCTGTGGAGCAGGAGCTGCGCTTCGAATGGCCGGTGCCTGCCGATGACGGTTCACTGAGTATCTCGACGACTGCGAGCCTGCGTTTCGCAGACTTCGGGATCAAAGCCTATTCCGCGTTGCTCGGGGCGATCCGTGTTTCGGACGCTTTTGATGTCGTGATTCGCGTCGTGGCGATGCCATCGGAGAATGCCGAGGGCTGAGAAGCTGGGAGTTTGCCGCGTCGGTGTAGGCGCCCGGGCGGTCAGCCAAGCGGGTCGCTCATCGACCTTCAAGAGAGTAACCGGGATGCTCCCAGATCTGATGCGAAGGCCGCCCACAGATGAGCCTGTCGTCGAGCTTCTGCAAACAGAGTTGCGGCTGTGAGGTACCGAAGTCTTGAGAGCTGTGACGTCTAGGTGAAGGGAGCGCTTTCTCCTAGTGTCTCACAGAGCCGTCGGCGCTGACCGAGTCGAGACTCCCGCTCGCCAGCTTCCTCGCGAGCAGGCAAGCTATTGGGTAAAGAAGTCGAACACGCTGCCAAGCTTGCTGCTGCTGGTTCGGTACATCTCAGTGTATTGACAGCTCTGACAACTCACCGTGGTAAAGCGTTTGTTCTGAACATCGAATATTTTGGCGAAGATCCCGCCGGTAGCCCGTAGTTGATCGGTCTGGTAGTCGCGGTTGTGACACTTCGGGCAGGACCAGTTTGGATGTTGCATCTTGTTCTCCTTGAACAGTGGTTCAAAGAGCTACGCATTGGAGCACGATCGTCTTCCGGATCTAGCGCCAGATCCATGACGAAGAGACAAAGCCTGCGGATGGGAGCCCCGGTGCCAAGTGGCGCCTGAGGCTCCGGCGCTCTAGGTGTGGTGTGAGGCGTCCTCCGCTCATTGTGGCCCGCCGGATGAGGCACACTCGCGCCAGCGGTCCCGATTCTTTGGAGAGGAAATGCCGGGGCAACAAGGCATGGGGCCGCTGAACTGACGACTGAACCTCTTTGGGAGATGGGTCATGTCGCCGGCAGATCGTGATTCTCGGAGCTGCCGCTCGGCAGCTCAGGCTTTCGGGTCGTCGTCTTGTCGAATCTGCCGGTGCGTTCTGTGCCGGTGCGTTCTGGGCCGACGGGTCTGCGCGAGAGCGAAGCGATGGCGATGGCGATGGCGATCGGGTAGTGAAGGCGCACTGCGGGGCATCCTAAGTTCGGCAGCTGTCCAGCGCGAGCTAGGCCGGCGCTCGAGCAGCCGTGAAATCTCTGCCGCCCGCGGGCGTGATCTGTTACGACATGGACTGGCCCGGTTTGATCCGTCAGGCCGGCAAGGCCGATGTGGACATCATGCTGGCACCCTTCAACGACTGGATGCCGATCTGGAAGTTCCACAGCTGCATGGCTGCCTTTCGCGCTATCGAGAACGGATTCTCGCTGTTGCGCGCCACCGGCAACGGTCTCTCGGCGGGCTTCGACTACCAAGGCCGCACGCTGGCCGCGAGCGACAGTTTCCAGAACGATCAGAATCTGATGATCGTCGACCTGCCCAAGCCGGGCGTCACCACCGTCTACGCTCGCATCGGCGATGTCTTCGCAATGATGGGCGCGCTCGCGCTGATCGTCCTGCTCGGTCTCGCCTTTCGCAATCGATCGCGGCCTGCGTCGACAACGGCTTGACGCTACGAGCAGCTGAGAGGGGGGACTCGAGAGCCTCGGAGCCTTCTTCAGCAAGGTTGCAGGGCCCATTCGGAGCGCAGCGCCGTGAGCAGGCTGAGCTTAGTTGCCTTGCGCAGCGCGGCGTGCCGAATAGGTCTCGATTCGGTCGCTATGTGCTTGTCGTGGCCTGCGATAGCTCGCTAGAGAACAACTTTGATTTCCTTTGTCGGAGAAAGTGGACTCGTTGCGACTATTGAGGGTACACGGAAAGGAACGGAGAGCACCATGTTCAATTTCAGCAGCAGACCACCCAGACCCTCGGCACCACAGCAGGAGCGGCGCCAGCTGCAGCTCACGGTGGTTGGGACGGCGCGGTCTTACGATCTAGACGATTCTGTGATCATCGGTAGCCACGCCAGTTGTGATCTGCAGATCAACGACGACAAGGTCGGAGGGCGCCACGCCGAGATCTACCAAGCTGGTCCGCTCTGGTGGATACGCGATCTGGGGAGTGTAGACGGCACCTTTGTAAGAGGAGAGGTGGTAGAGGCCGAGCCCCTTGAAGGGCCATCCGAGATTCAACTCGGCGCCGACGGACCGATTCTGTTTCTAAGGGGCCTTGACGACGCTCGGGTTGAGTAGCCTTTCGGGTCCGACGGCTCGAAGGAGAGGCTTCGATTTGTTCCGTCGGTCACGGAAACTGCCGGATGGGGCTCACCACTCGCTCCGGCTAGAAGAGGAGGAGAGTGAGGAGGAGAGAGGGTCAAAACCCTCTTCTGCTGCAGGCCTCGCTGGCGGCCGGACTTCCAGGGTCGTCGCTTCAGGCGGCTTGGAGTGATCGTTTCGCTTCGTGCGTAGGCAATACATTGTGAGCAGGTTTTTGGCATGTGAGGCCGCCTGGCTGTAACCTCTCGGCTGATGACCGCCACCGCACCTTTTCGGACCTACTTCGAGATGAGTAGGGGCCTCTAGATGAGTATCGAGCAACAGGCTCTGGAGCTCTTTGACCGAGTCGTTGATCTAGGCAGCAGCCAACAACGGGAGTTGCTCCACAGCGAGCCCGCCGAGGTCAGCGCGCGCGTTCTCGCCCTGTTGGCGGCCAGCCGAGAGTCTTCGTTCATTGATCAGGATGCCGGCTTTGCTGCCAGAGGGCTTCTGGAGGAGGTGGCCTTCGGCCACAAGTCGCCTTCGTCCGCAGCGGATGTCGGGGAGGCACGGGATGTGGCTGAACCCGGGCCCGCAGAAGGCCCTCAGCACTTCGGGCCTTGGCGTGTTGTTGGGCGGCTTGGTAGCGGTGGCATGGGCCGAGTCTTCTTGGTAGAGCGAGAGGGTGACGGCTTCTTGCTCAAGGGAGCGCTCAAGGTACTCCGTTGGGAGCTTGCTTCGCCCGCTTTGGTGGAGCGTTTCAGGCTTGAGCGTCAGATCCTTGCATCGTTGGATCATCCCTCCATCGCAAGGTTGCTTGATGGAGGAGTCACTGAAGAGAATCTCCCATACCTGGTGATGGAAGTTGTGTCGGGTCGATCGATCGACGCGTTTGTCGAGGCCCGAGAGCTTGGGGTCACTGAGCGCCTTCAGCTGTTTCTCGACGTTTGCGCCGCCGTTCAGTCGGCCCACTCTCGGTTGGTCGTTCATCGCGATGTCAAGCCTGCCAACGTTGTGGTGACGAACGCCGGCCGGGTGATGTTGCTGGACTTTGGGGTTGGAAAGATTCTTGATGCGGGGGCGGGTGAGCCAGGCGAGTCTGTGAGGTCCAACGCTGCGCCCGCAACACCTAGCTACGCCGCTCCCGAACAACTGACGGGCGGTGACATCACTACCAGTACGGATGTCTTTGCGCTCGGCGGCTTGCTGTACAAACTTCTGTCAGGCGTTAACGCGTTCGAGAGTTCTTCGGGAGGCTTGCCGCTGCGCCATCCTGACTCAGAACCGCTAGCACCCAGTCGAGCTCGGGCCAGCGATCATGAGGGAGCTGCGGTTGTGGCACGCCGTCGACTCCAGGGTGATCTCGACAACATCGTTCTTAAGGCGATGCGTCGTCGTCCAGCCGAACGCTACGCGTCGGTTGGTGACCTCATGGCAGATATTAGGCGCTACCTTGATCATTGGCCAGTAGAAGCGTCGCCGACCACGATCCGCTATCGCGCAGGGAAGTTCCTTAGGCGTAACCGAACGACAGTGGCAGCCGGCGGCACCTTGGTCTTGGCGCTGCTTTTAGGAACGATGACCACCGCTTGGCAGGCGGTGCGGGCAAATTCCGAGGCTTCTGCTGCAAAACGCACGGCGGACTTCTTGGGAAGCTTGCTCACCGATGCAGATCTTGCCGCAGCGAGTGCCGGCGATCACACCGTTCGATCGATGATTGACAACGCCAGATCGCGACTCGACCAAGAGCTCGAGTACGAGGAAGAAACCCGAGCGCGGGTCCGACACTTGCTGGCGAAGGCGTACGCCGGCTTGGGCGAACACGAGATTGCGCGCGACTTGTTCTTGGCGGCACTCGAGGAGTCTGAAGGGTTGTTTGGAGCTGGCAGCGAGGAGGTAGCTTGGAATCAAGTGGGTCTGGCAGCAAGCTACGTGGGTGTGGGGGACCAAGAGGGTATGCCGTGGTTGGAGCAAGCGCTAGCGACTATGACGACGCTCTACTCAGATCCATCATCGCAGTCTCTCGAAGTTCGCCGCACCATCGCAGCAGCGTTCAGGCAGGCGGGTGATCTTTCAGCTGCTGAGGCCGAACTGCGCTCTTGTATCAGAGATTCGAAACAACTCTTTGGTGACTCTCATGTTCGAGTCGCGAGCGTGATGGGTGACCTGGGGTCCACTTTGATCGAATCCGGGCAGACCAAGGAAGGGCTCTCCCTCCTAGGCTCGGCATCAACGCTGTACGAGGCCTCGGCTCCGTCCCAGGCGCTAGCCGCTCTGCAACTCCGCAATTCCTACGGCCGAGCTCTCCATCAGGCGGGCCAGCTCGGGGAAGCTGAACGCCAGTATCGAACGGTGATTCAAGCTGGCGAACAGAAGCTTGGCTCGGAACATCCGGCCTTGGCCGCGTGGATGACCAATCTTGGGCGTTTGCTGATGGACCGTGCCAAGTTCAAAGATGCTCTAGAACCGGTTCGCCGCTCGGTCGATTTGCTGCAGATTCGAGCCGCGCCAGATTCCATGGAGCGGATAGCAGCCGAGATCAATCTTGCTTCGTTGCTATTGGAAACCGGCGATCTCGTTGAGGCTGAGCCGCTCTATGCGGATGCCTACACGAAACTGCAGCAGAGCCTTGGTCAAGAGCATCTGGTGCCTCTGCGTGCGGGCTGGTTGTTGGCAAGACTGCTTGCACTCAAAGGAGATTCTCAGGCGGCCGAAGCGCTCTTCTTAAGACTTCCACCAGGAGGCGTGCCGGCGGTGATTGCTGCGGGACGAGTGGACCCGATGCTAGGGCTTGGGCGCATCTATTTGGATCTAGGCCAACTGGCACGAGCGCGAGAGCAGTTGGAGCTGGCGCACCAAGCCCTTTCTGATCGGCTTCAAGAAGGTGACTGGCACCTTGCGGAAGTGAAGGCAGAACTGGGCATACTGGCTGTTCGAAGTGGAGAAGGAACGGACTTAGTTGCCGCTGCGCTGGCCGAACTTGGGCAACGGCTGCCGGACGACAACTGGCGGTTCTCAAGAATCACCCAGCATCTGAGTGGGGAGTAGGCAGGTAGCTCAGAACGGTGACGTTCCTATCCCTGGAAGGCGCTAGGTTCTTGGCTTCACTGCGCCTACTCGGGCCTCAGCGTCGCCATCGGGTCAACGCGGCTCGCTCGCCATGCTGGGACCAGGCTCGCCAACGCTGCCGCCGCCATCAGAACGACCGCGGCGACGCCGATGGTCAGCGGATCGGTGGCGAACGCGTTTGCCAGCCTCGCGTCTGCGACCCTTCTCTTGGATCGAGCCTCCCACCAATGCGCCCCGGCACCGCTCCGCTTGAGCATAGTGCCAGGGCCCGCGCATGGCAGGCCGTGCATGCCAGGCCCAGTGCGTGCCGGGCCAGTACGCGGAAGGCTACTCGCCGCGCAATGCCCGCATGGGCTCAATCGATGCAGCGCGCCGCGCTGGGACGTAGTTGGCTAGGGCTGCCACCAACAGAAGAACACAGGTGACCGAAAAATAGATGAAGGGATTGGTCGCGTCGGCCCCGATCAGCACGGAGCCCATCTTGGTAGCCAGAGCGGCCGACGCCGCGAGCCCAACGACGATTCCAGCGACAACCAGGACCATTCCCTGCCACATGATCTGACCGAGCACCGCTCCTCGTTGGGCACCCATCGCCATGCGGATACTGATTTCGTGTGTGCGCTGCCCGACGCCGTACGAAATCACACCATAAAGGCCAGCGATGGCCAGCAGCAGCGCGATTCCTGAGAAGGCCCCGATGACCCAAGAGGTCGCTTTGCGAGCCCATAGCGATTCGTTGAGTTCTTCACCCATCATTTCCACGTTGTAGACGGGCAGCTCTAGGTCGAGAGAAGAGGTGACGCGTCGCGCTTCGGCGATCACTGGAGCATTGTCTCCGTTCACGCTCAGGGCTACCCTGAAGCCACTGAGGGCTCGCTGTCTTAAGGGGCGGTAGACGCCTGGTCGCATTTCTTCGTCGACACCATAGTGCTTAACATTCTTTGCGACGGCCACGACGGTCATCCACCTCGGCTGGTGCCCGATCTCCGTTCCTTCGGTGATCCGTGCTCCCAGCGGATCCTCAAGGTGCGCAAGGTGAGTCTGAACGAACTGTTCGTTGACGATGATCGATTGGGCACCGCCTTCTCTGCCGTCAAAGTCGTCAAATCTGCGACCTTTCACGAGTTCGATTCCCACGGTCTCGAAATAGCTTGGCGAGACGAAGCGGTTGAGCACCACAGGATTCGCTTCTTCGCTATCTCGGTTCGGTGCTGCTTTGACCATGAAGAAGGTTCCCCAATGGCCCGAGAGCGGCATGATGTTGGCCACCGCCGCCGAGTTCACACCAGGAATCGCTTCGAGTTCCGGCAGGTAGTCGTCGACGAAAGCAAGTCTTGTTTCGTCGTCTGCGTAACGCGCCGACGGCAGGGCAACGGCGTAGGAGATGAGTCCCTCCGTGTCGAAACCTGGATCCATCTGGCTCAGCTTTCGCACGTCCAGCACACTGAGACCACCTAGGATTAGCAGTGCCATGGCCAGCGCGACTTCTGCTGTGACCAACCAGTTCATTCCCCGGCGCTGGCGCACGCCGCCATGAACTCGAGACTTGGCCACCAGACCGCGGGCCGAACGCGAGGCCTCGAGCGCGGGGGCCAAACTAAAGAAGAGAGCCGCGGCAACGGTCAGTGCGACCGCGAATAGGACGAAGCGGGTGTCAAGGTCGAAGGTGACCCAGCTCGGGAACTGCTCGGCCATGGGCAGGATCAGTGCGTTGGAGCCGAGTACGCCAAAAGCGGTTCCTAGCGTAGCCCCCACTAGAGCCAAAACGAGACCCTCTGTGAGAAGCTGAGCCACGATCCGGCCCCGTGAAGCGCCCAGCGCAACGCGCATCGAGATTTCTTGGCGTCGACTCAATGAGCGCACGAACATGAGGCCGGCGATGTTGGCGGAGGCGATGACGAGCACGGCGCCCACGGCGGCCAGAAGAAATCCTGATCCCAAGCGGTACTCGCCTAGGTAGCGGTCCTGGAAGGACTCGATGGTGGGCGAAGAAATCTCGTTCACCTCGAACTCCTCGATCATGCCTTTGTGAACTGCGAGAAGGTCGTTCTGTGCCTGCTCGACGGTCACATCAGGCTTGAGCCGACCGACGGCGTTGAGGCCCCAGCCGGACCAGTCGGACCGCTGTTGGCGCAAGGGGAGCCACAGCTCCGCCTCGGCAAGGAAGCTCGCTTGTCGCGGCAGAACACCTATGATCTCGACTGGGAACCCGTTCAGCGAAAGTACCTTGCCCAACACTTCACGATCGGTGCCGAAGCGCTCGTGCCAGTACTGGTGCGAGAGCATCATCGCCTGTGGACCATCCGGATGGTCTTCTTCCTTGGAGTAGAAGCGTCCTAGGGCGGGCGCAATCTGTAGCACTTCGTCGATGTCGTGGGTGGTCGAGAGATAGGAGACGCGTTGCGGTAAGCCGTCGATCAACAGGGTGCCGCCACCAGGTCTAAGCGCTGCCATCGCTTGAAACGTGTCGTTTTCGGCACGCCAGGTGTCGAAGTCTCGATAGGCGATCATCAAAGTTTCCAGGTCCCACGAGGGAGCGGTCTCGTTTAGATCCACAAGCTCTTCTGAGTGTGAGAACGGCAAGGGCTTTAAGAACAGACCGTTGAACACCCGAAAGACTGCAACGTTGCCCGCGATTCCCACGCTCATCAGAAGAATCACCATCAGGGCGTAGGCCGGTCGACGTGTGATTTGGCGCAAGGCCAGGCGGACGTCTAAGAGGAGGGTTAGCATGCGGTCTCCAAGGGTTGGCACGAGTCGATTGCCCGTTCCGCTACGGTGGGTTCGGCCGTGGTGGGTTGGGCTGGAGTGGGTTTGGCTGTTGCGAGCTTGGGCGGGTCGGAGCGCGGCCGACCACGCACCCATGGCGCCGGATGCGGTGTCCCAGATTAGGCCCGGCCAGAATCCCACTCGCAGGATTCGCGGCCCTGATTGGGCATGTGACTTCATCTCACGGAACATCAGCTCCATGGACTTTCCATGTGCTTCCCTGAAGTCTCTTGGGAAGAGCAGGAGCAACGCCCGGTAGAACCGGAGTGAATTCGGCACTTGCATGAGACTAGGAGGCCGACCCGCGCGCCGTTGCGACCCAACGCGACAGCAGATCCGCTTCCTCTTGGAGGCGATCGTTGCCTGCGGGAGTGATGCTGTAGTACTGCCGCCGTTCGTCGTCGGGCTCATCCAGCGGAGGATCCGCGGCTGCGATCAGCCCAGCTTCGTCAAGCTTGGCAAGCGACCGATACAACATGGCCGGCCACAATCGAAGGTGATCGTCCGTTTGCGCGAGCACAGCGCGCTGAATCGCGTACCCATGGAGGTCACCAAGCGAGAGTGCCAGGAGGATCTGGAAGTACTGCGGTTTGAGAGGGCGGCTGAGCATGCAAGTCTCCGTAAGATCGCTATCAATTGAGATCGATACTGATTGATACTAATCTACGGATGGTCGTGCCTGGGGTTTCACGCCTTAGCAGCGGTGGCTAGGTTGCACCCCTATCGACGCCTCCGCGCTTGTGGTGTGGGATGCGATCGTGCGCTGCAAGCAGGACGATTCGTGTGGCCAAGAGAGGCCTGGCGGGCAGCGTCGTTGCGGTGCCGCTGCTCAAGGAAGGTACAGCCACCTGAGTGCCGTTGGAAGATGGGTCGGCCACGTCCAAGAACGACGCCCGTCCAAGAGTTCCCAAAGAGTTCGTTGTCGCCCCCCACCGGGGCTAAGCGAGGGATCAGTTCAACGTGCGGGAGCTGTCCTGGCCTGCACGGGAACTGGTGGTTCCCTCGTGGGTCTGATCCCAGCCCAGCCCAGCCCCAGCCCCGGCCCCAGCACAGAACCCAGAGTCAGCGTGCAGCGTCCGGTTCGTCGATCGAGAATCCTTGCAGGGTGACCGGCAACGCGCCACAGGTCGAGGAGCCGCTCATCTCGAGCTGCAGGAAAAGAGGTGTGCCTCCTCCCGCCTCGCAAACCACGCAGTACTCCACACCTCCGGTCAGTGAGACACCGCTCAAGGACCCGGCACCAGTCCCTGAGTTTGACGCGATGCAACCGGCGGGAGCGGTGGTACAAGCTCCTGGACCTGCTTGTGGTGTGTTCCTCGGAACAGCGGTTTCCAGGTCGTAGATGTTGATCGCAACCTGCAGTCCGCGCCGGATGGCTCCGCAGCTCAACTGGAGTGTGCAGCTATTCTCTGGAACGAAGCAAGTTACGTGATCTAGGCCTTGTTCTGAGCAAGTCGAAGCAGACATATCTAGGGCATTGGTAGACGCCGTTTGGCCCATTGAATGAGGGATGGTGTCCAGGCCGGTGAGATTCTGGCTGCCATCGCAACTGTCACTCGGTTGAGCGGCTGCTGCTAACGCCGTGACCATCCAAAGAGTGAGGCCCAAGACGAGGTTCATGGTCCTTGTGGATCTGTGACGGTCGAGCAATTTGAGGCCCCTAGTGTTAAGGCAGAAACTGGATTCGCGGCGTAGTCGTCGAACGCTACCAGGCAATCGTTGAGAGCTGGGCGGAACTTGAAGGACTGGTTGCAGGCAGTTCTCGCAGCCACCTGGGTGGGTAGCGGCTATGCCCGAGCACTGTGGAGACTACTTGTCCGGGACGGCAGGGTCGGTGTTAGGAAGCAGTCGGTGTGGCAGGAGGAGCAGGAAGAGTCGAGTAGTAGTAGTCGGTGCCGCGTATTTGGGGCTGTTGTGTCAAGGGGCAAAGCTCCTCTTTGTCGAGATATCTTCTCGGGTAGTTTCACTATCGTTGAAGGCAAGCGAGCGCAGGAGTGTTTCGATAAGCGATGTCGCTATTAGCAAGCGCA
>JAJCXN010000056.1 GCA_029263415.1 Acidobacteriota bacterium | reverse complement strand
CATCGCAGGTTCTCACCCCTGAATCTTCACCTCGCGACACGCCGAAGGCGCTTGGAGCGAGCATCTGATTCAGCGAGGTCCTGTGACTCATCGCAGGTTCTCACCTCTGAATCTTCACCTCGCGACACGCCGAAGGCGCTTGGAGCGAGCATCTGATTCAGCGAGGTCCTGTGACTCATCGCAGGTTCTCACCCCTGAATCTTCACCTTGCGACGCGCCGAAGGCGCTTGGAGCGAGCATCTGATTCAGCGAGGTCCTGTGACTCATCGCAGGTTCTCACCCTGAATCTTCACCTTGCGACGCGCCGAAGGCGCTTGGAGCGAGCATCTGATTCAGCGAGGTCCTGTGATTCATCACAGGTTCTCGCTGATCTTACCGACTGGCCGGTTGGTAGCAAGCGACTGGGCTGTGAAAACTGCAGCGAATCGGGCGCTGTTCAACAGGTAAGCTCGCTTCAATCAATCTGGAGGAGCTTCCTACTTTGACTCGAGCACAATTTCTTGGCAGCGGCGTCGCCACCGGCGAAGCAGTGATCGACAATCACCGTTTGGCCCGCATCATGGACACTGACGATACGTGGATTCGTGAACGCACCGGCATCGAAGCGCGTTGCTACGTCCACCCAGGCACGTCGTCTTCAGACCTCGGGATCTTGGCCGGCAAGGCCGCTCTCGCAGATGCGAGCATCGACGCTGAAGAGATCGACTACATTGTTTGCGCCACTCAGACGCCAGATCACTACTTCCCAGGCGCGGGGAGCATGATCCAACACGGAATCGGTGCTCGCACCGTGGCATCTCTCGACATTCGCCAGCAATGCGCGGGTTTTGCCTATGGCATGCAAGTCACCGACGCCTTGATCCGATCTGGTGTTGCCAACAAGGTGTTGCTGGTGGGCACCGACATCCACACCGTCTTCATGCCGTACTCAGACGCGACCTGGGAGGCACTCTACAGTGAAGACGATCGGGAGGTGAGCGAGCAAGACTACAAGTGGAACAGCCAGTGGCGCCACCTGCTGCCACTGTTTGGCGATGCCGCCGGAGCTTTCGTGTTCGGCGCCAGTGAGCGCGAGGACGTGGGCATCCAAGGTTCAGAACTCCATGGCGATGGCAAGTATGCACACACCTTGCATGTGCCAGGAGTCGGCTCTCGATCGCGACCCATGGTTTCGCAAGCGATGATCGATGAGGCCTCTTGGGTGCCGGTGATGGACGGCAGAGCGACCTTCCGTTTCGCTGTTACCAAGATGCCTGAGGTCACCAAGAGCTTGGTGCAAGCCACTGGGTACACCTTGGACGATGTCTCGCTCTTGGTCATGCACCAGGCAAACCTGCGCATCAACGAGGCCTGCCAGAAGGCGATGGGGGTCAGTGACGACCGCGTGCACAACAACATTCAGCAATACGGCAACACCACTTCGGCGACCCTGCCGCTTTGTTTTCACGAGGCCCTGCAAGACGGCAAAGCGAAGGAGGGCGACCTTGTTGCCTTCACCGCTCTAGGTGCGGGTCTACATTGGGGCTCTGTGCTGCTTCGATTGTGATGCCTCTAAGGGGCTTCTCAGCAAGCTCCATGGTTTCGAGACATGCTTCACGAACTGCCGAGAGAGATACCACCGACCCCATCATTCGAGGACTGAACCAATGCAGTACCGATCATCACGCCTACTCCTTGGAATCGCATCCGCCATCGCGTGTGGCTTGATGGCTTGCAGTGGTGGGGGCACCGGTAGCGGTAGTGACGACGCTGCTGCGACGGAACCGGCACCTGAGGTATTAGGGGGTTTTTCGCTTCCCGAATCGGCGGCCGATCTAATCGAACGCTCGATCCTCTTTCATGACCCACAAGGCGCCTGGGACTCGGGTAGGTTCCGCATCACCCAAGAGGCCAGCCGCCCCAGCGGCGATTCACGCTCCGACTGGATGGAGATCGCCCGCGGTGGTAGCGAGTTTCAGCTGCGTAGTGAACGCCAGGGCAAGCCGTTCGCACTTGAGGTCATCGATGACGCCGTGAGCCTCGAGGTTGCGGGCAAGGTTCCGAGCGAAGCGGAAGCAGCCGCGCTAAATTTGGACGCGGCGGGCGCGCTGCGCATGCGCAACTACTACATCTACCTGTACGGGCTGCCGATGAAGCTGCGCGACCCCGGCACGTTGATTGACCCGCTGGTCAACAAGGTTGACTATCGTGGTCGAGAGGCACTCGAAGTGCGGGTCGCGTATGAAGAAGGTGTGGGCAGCGACGTTTGGTACTTCGACTTCGACCCGGACACGGCTGAGCTGATCGGCTATCGCTTCTACCACGACGAAGCGACCAACGATGGTGAGTACATCCTGCTTGAAGGGTTGGCCGAGATCGATGGTCTGAGATTGCCAGCGAATCGTACTTGGTATCGCTTTGAGGCTGACGAGCTGCTTGGTACGGACAGCATTCAGCAAGGTGACGATTCGGCTGGGTGACGCAATCTGATCGAGCGTGCTTCGCTGTTCGGGACGGCTCGCCGCTCTTTGGGACGGGTCGCAGGGACGGATCGCTCGAGCGACTCGACACAACGTAGCGCATGGACTCCGAGTCAAAGAGCCGCCAACAATCCCCTCAGCTCGGCGATACCTCGGAGTCTTCCCACATACGGATAACCCGGGCGCGCCTGATGAAGTTGATCCACTCTAGTAGCGACCCCATGGTCAGGGCGGTAAGGGATCACTTCAGATCTCGCGGCCGATTCAGCGGCCAGCAACCCGAGTAGCTTCTTCATGTTCGCAACACCCGATAGGTGAAGGGTCTCATGGAAGCTGCCGTCTGCTTCAAGCTCCACATTGCGAAGATGAACGAACTGGATCCGCCGCCTGAACTCAGCAACAATCGACCCGAGATCGTTGGCGGGGCAAGCGCCGAAAGAGCCCGAACAGAAGGTCATGCCGTTCGCCTCCGACGGGACAGCCTCGAAGATCAACCGATAGTGCTCCGCAGTACTCGCGATCCGTGGAAGCCCCAAGAGCGGCCACGGCGGATCGTCGGGATGGAGCGCAAGCCTCACACCGGCCGCCTTGGCGGCGGCGACAACAGGCTCGAGGAAGTAGAGCAGGTTGGATCGCAGCGCAGCTTCGTCGATGTCACGATAAGCATCCAGCTCGGCGTGAAGCTGACCCATGGAGTAGGACTCTTCGGCACCAGGGAGACCAGCGATGATCGCGTCCCGCAGTGCCGCATGCTCGTCCTCAGTCATCGCCGCATGCGCTTCAGCGGCACGTTCAACACGCTCCTCGCTCAATTCAGTGCTAGCGCCCGGCCGCTGAAGGTCAAACAGATCAAACGCATCGAACTGCGTGCGATCAAAGCGCAGAGCGAGTGCCCCCGTGGGCAGTGGCCACGCGAGGTCGGTCCGTGTCCAATCGAGCACCGGCATGAAGTTGTAACAAACGACGCCGATACCAGCCGCCCCGAGATTGCTGACGGTCTTAGCGTACGCGTCGATGTACAGGTCGCGATCGGGTCCGCCCCGTTTGATCGATTCGTGCACCGGCACGCTCTCGACCACATTCCACTCAAGGGCCCGGCCCGATTCGCTCATCCCTGCGCTTTCGATCTCAGCCACACGGCGTTCAATCGCTGCGCGCGACCAGACCCTGCCGTTGGGAACCGAGTGCAGTGCGGTGACCACACCGTGCGCCCCAGCCTGCCGGACGTCGTCCAGTGTCACTGGGTCAGTGGGACCGAACCAGCGGAGAGTTGGGATCATGGTTGGGCGACTCCCAATGCGAGCCGAGTCCTTGGAGTTGCCGGAACTTGGGAACTGCGGCAGCGTTCGAACAAGCTAGTCGTCAAACACCACGACACTGCGCGCGATCGAACCTTCCTTCATCGCTTCGAAGCCCTCGTTGATGTCTTCGAGTTTGATGCGAGCGGAGACCAGCTCGTCGAGCTTGAGTTTGCCGTTCATGTAGTAGTCGACGTAGCGCGGCATGTCGACCCGGAAACGGTTCGAACCCATCATGCAGCCTTGAATCTTGCGTTCGTCTAGGAATGCATGGCCGGGAAGCTCCACGCTTTGCCCCACTGGGATCATGCCGATAATGGTGGCAGTGCCGCCGGTGCGCAGCATGTGGAATGCCTGCTCAGCTGCGATCTTGTTACCGATCGCTTCGAACGAGTAGTGGGCGCCGCCGCCAGTCAGTTCCTTGACGGCTTTGACTGCGTCGTCATTCTTGCCGTTGATGGTGTGGGTGGCGCCGAACGTCTTAGCGAGTTCGAGCTTGGAATCGAGCAGGTCGATCGCGATGATCTTGCCGGCGCCTGCGATTGCTGCGCCTTGGATCGCGCTCAGACCAATTCCGCCGCAACCGATCACTGCTACGTTGGCACCCGCTTCAACTGCGGCGGTGCGAAACACAGAACCGAGTCCGGTGGTGACACTGCAGCCAATGAGGGCAGCGCGATCGAGCGGCATGTCCTCGCGGATCTTCACTACCGCGTTCTCGTGCACCAACATCTGCTCGGCGAACGAGGAGAGATGCAGAAAGTGGTTCATCACACCGCCGTCTTGGGCCAACAGTCGTTGCTCTTCTTCCTTGGACCTGGCGGTATCGCCCTTCTTCTGACAGCGCGCCGGTTCACCGGTCAGGCAGTCCTGGCAAGTTCCGCAATACACCGACAAACAGGTAATGACGTGATCGCCCGGCTTCAGGTACGTCACTTGGTCGCCGACCTGTTCAACGACTCCGGCCGACTCGTGCCCAAGAACTGCAGGCAACGGAAAGGGATAGAGCGCTTCCATGAAATGGAGATCCGAATGACACAGGCCCGCGGCCTTGGTGCGGATGAGGACCTCGCGTGACTTAGGTTTCGAGATCTGGACATCCTCGATCGAGAGGGTGCCAGGTGCTTGATGGAGAACAGCTGCCTTCATTGGGGCTCCGGGAACTTGAGGGTTGTGAAACGGCGGAGAGATTGCGAAAGAAGTTCGAGATTGTATGCGGACTTGGCGGTAGCCCCTACCGCTAGGCTCGGCGATGGTATGGCGAGGTTCACTTTTGAACCTCCGAGTGAACCTTCAAGTGAACCTGCGGCGCACGGCCACGTCAGGGAGAAGTGGAGGACCACTCGTTCGCGGTGCCGCTTTCAAAGCTGCTGGCAAAGATGCGGGTGTGAACAAAGAGCTGCTTGTACGAATAGATGTCGATGGAATCGCCGCCATTCGGCCGGCCCTCCTGATGGTTGTCGGTGAATGTCGACATCAACACTTGGTCGCGCACGTCAAGTCCGTTGCGCGATCCCCACCCGAACACGTTGCGGATCTCAGGCGAGCGGTTGGACGAGTGACGGTTCTCTCGACCCCAAGTCTGGCCGTGGTCCTGCGAAGTGGTGAGCACGAGATCGACGACCTGCCGTTTCGTTGGGTCTCGGCCGGTATCGTTGTAGGTCAGGTGCACCCACCCGGCCAAGTCGATCCCGATCGCTGGATTGAAGTGGTCGATCGCCGCGTTGGTATGGGACGGTGGCGATGAGGTTTCCCAGGTGGCGCCGCCATCGGCGCTTCGCGCGACCACCACGCGGGCGTGGTTGGCAGCTGCCGAGGCGGACGTTGGTCGGGTGGTGTCAGTCCAGGTGGCGTAGACGATGCCACGATTGCGGTCCGTGACGGCACTTACCTGCATGCGAACCTGGGTTTGTGTCATTGCAGGGATGGGAAAGGAACCGTTGGCGTTGGTCTCGGCCACCAGAACCGCAGGGGCAAAAGAAATGCCTCCGTCGGTGGACTTGAGGACTCTTACTTGAGCGGCGCGATCAGGCTGTGCGCTGACGTAGAAATAGTAGACGTTGCCGCGAGAGTCGGTGGTGATGTCGCCGCCACTGCCCAGGGGTTCGCCCTTGAACGCGGGAGGAGGGGACCAGGTGGCACCGCGGTCGGTTGACCTTGAATACCGGAGTCGGAGGCCTTCGTGCCATGCAAGATGGATGATCTCCTTGTGGGGCGATGATCCATCGGCATCGACATGCAGCTGAGCCTGGTCAGCACCCTCGCCAATCTCACGCCGTTGCTGCTGCTGGTCACCGAGGGGTAGATCGCTCCACGAGCGTCCGTGATCTCCCGAACGGTAGAAGTAGATTTGGTGCTCCCCCAGCGTGATGGCATAAGCGTTCGTACCGTCCGCCGACCACGCCACGGAAGGGTTGCAGCAGGTCTTGCGTAGGGGGAGGCGTGCAGCAGCTTCCCAACGATCTCCGCCGGTCGTAGAAAAGTACATCTGCTGGCCGCGTCGGCCTCTGAGTGCCGCGGCAATGAGCAGGTTGGGGTCGTGGGGTGCGATGGCGATGGCGGACCCACCCCAAGAATACGGATACGGGGTGTCTTCGGTGATCCGAGTCTCGAAACGCCGGAGTCTCTTTGGCCGCTCAACCACGAACGTTTTTGGGGCCACTGGTGTCTTGTCGACCAGGCGATAGAGACCATCTGGAGTGCGCTCTGCGTCTTGGTAGGTTTTCTCGCCGACGCGGTAGCCGCCGTCAAAGATCAGAAAGCGAGCCAGGCTACTGGGAGGGTAGGCGGAGAGCCGCTGGTTGCGCTCAAGGAACTGTTTGCGAATCTTGACCCGGTAGTAGGCAGGAATGAGATCCTCGAGGTCCGCGTCGTTCTTCAGCAGACGCGTGTCAGCCTTGGTCAGCTGATAGTTGCGATCGTCCCAGGGGCCCAGGCCAAGCAGCTTGGCGTACTTAACCCGTGGGTCAATGCCTCGCGTCGCATCTATGGCCACCGGAATCACTGGAAACGCATCGGTTGTAGTGGGCGCGACTAGCATAGCGCTCCCATTGTCTGGCTTGGGGGCTTGCTGGAAGCTGCACGACACGGCTGACAGAATGACGATTGGCCCGAGGAGGGCTCCAACTGCGACCGATCGATTCATTCTTATGAGCCTCGCGGGTGTTTGGACGATAGGTGATTGAGTGAACTGCTTTGGCGACAGCTTGGGCGGCGGTACGTTCGCGGCCGTACGCGACGCATGATAGCTCTCGAGTACCGATCCGCTTTGCTTTGATCATCAAAGAGGACGGATCTGTGGGCGCCAGCGCTTGCGCGGCCGTCGTTGGTGCCGAGGCAGCCCACTGGCAGCCCACTGTCTCCGGGCCCATGCGGAACCAATCCACACGATTTGAGCTTCGCCGAGGAGGCAAACAATGAGCATCACGAACCGATCCGAGTTTCAAGCACCGCACATTCGGGCTGTGACTCAAGCAGTGGCGGTCGATGGCGGTGAGTTGATTGTCTGCGAGGCGGGCCCCAAAGGTTCTAGCGGCCAAGTAGCGCCGGTTGTTCTGATTCACGGTTGGAGCAGCAACCGCGATTCGCTTGCGCCACAGTTCGACTTCTTCGGTCAGCGACGAAGGACGATCGCCTTGGATCTGCGCGGGCATGGTGACTCGAGCGCACTATCCGGGCCCTACTCCGTGGCACAGTTCGCCGCTGACCTGATCGCGGTCAGTGATGCTCTCGGTCTTGATCAGCCGGTGTTGATCGGGCATAGCATGGGTGGCGCAGTGGCGCTCGAAGCAGTGCGCACTAGGTCAGACTTCGCGAGCGCTGTAGTGCTCTTGGACGGCTACGGGTGCTACCCGGACGCAGAGCGGAATGCACTGGGCGCGATGCTGCTCCAGCAGATTGCGGCGCTGGGCTTTGCACCTGTGATGGAGATGGTGGCAGAGCAAGCGTTCTTCCTAGAAGGCGCCGATCCGGAGCTCAAGCAGTGGGTGAAGAGCGAACTCATCAAGACCGACCAAGCCATGGCGGTCGAGGCCTATACCAACTTGCTCGAGTGGGACGGAGCAGCGGCGGCGGCAGTGTGCAAGGCGCCAGTGCTGAACTTGGTTTCAACGGTTCCGTTCAATTTGCCGGCACGGTTTGTGGAGCATTGCCCGCATGCGGTAAGCGGACAGACGGTCGGTGCGGGGCATTTCCATGGCATCGAGCAGCCCGAACAAGTGCATTTGATGGTCACGGCATTCCTCGACCGGATTGGCTTGGGGGCTCAGGCTTGAACAGAATACGCCTGCTTTCTGTGGTGGGGCCACTCGCCCTCTGCTTCGCTGCGATCACCAGCGCGCAGAGCGTAGTTTCCTCAGTTGAGGCTGGTGAGAGCGGTGTTCGATTCCGTTGCTCTGGCCCGGTGCAGTCGGTTTCCGGTCGACTCGACTTTCGTGGACGAGTGGTGGTCACCATGGTCGGCCAAGGACTGGCTCCAGGTGTGGCGCACACTTTTGATCAAGTAGATCTTGCAGGTATAGACGGATCTGGGAGGTTGCAGGGTCTGACCTTGGAGCCAACCGAGACGTCGTCAGGGCTGTCTTTGGTATCGGCGGTGTTAGTGCCCAACGCACCGGTCGCCTTCCGGGTTTCGGTGGACGGTCGCGATGTGGTGGTCGATCTAGAGGAACCCACGCAGGGTGCAGGTGCCGCGCGTGCAATTGGTAGCCGGACAACGAACCGCGATCCGAGCAGCGGTCGCCGTGTGCTGACGGCGGCCGACCTGGAGCCGATTCCGGGTGAGCCTGCCGATAGAACCGGGACAACCGCGACAACCGCGTCGATTGCGCCAACAGCGTCAACCGGGCAGCGCTCCAACCCCGAGCACGCGCTGGTGGTCACTATGGGGCGCGTCAACCTCCGTCCTGAGCCGACGCTTGACTCAGTTCCGCTGATGACTCTGCCGGACGCCACACCCCTAGTTGGTACCGAGCGGAGTGGCAACTGGCAGCGGGTTCAGTTGGGGGAACTGGTGGGCTGGGTTGACAGTTCGTTGATTGAAGTTCGAGCCCAGGCCCAGGCGCCTAGTCCAGATGCTGGTTCAAACGATTCTGGTTTCAACACCGAAAGCGATCAGGACCTTGCCAGCGCCAGCGATGAAACCCTAGACCTTGGCGAGCCGGGAGCCTGGCTCGAGCGATTGTCGGACGCTGTGGGTGGCTCCGAGGCGCCGTCCTGGGACGGCCTGCGCGGCATCGATCCAGCGTTACTGTCGGATCGCGAAGTGGCAAATAGGGAGCGAGCGCTTCAGGAATCGACATCGCGTCGACTGGAGACTGCAGAGCAGGATTTGCGACAGGTCCGAGCCGAGTCGGCGGAGTTGCGGATCGATCTGGCGCGCGCGAACCAACAACTAGAATTTGCGCTGCAACAATTGGACGTCGCCAGCGCACGCGTGGCTGAGCTAGAAGCGCTGATGCCGCAGATCCGGTCTGGAGCGGTTGAGTCGCGGGCGGAGATGGAGCGCAGCAGGGCCACCCAGCAGGCACTGGCGAGCCAGCTCGACGAGTCGCAAAGAGTGCGACGTCGATTGGAGAGCCAGGCTTCGAGTCTGATGGCAGATCGACTGGCAGCGCGTTCGGAAGTCGAAGTCCTTAGCATTGAGGCCGATGGGTTGCGCGAGGCTCTGCGACGGGCCGAGGCGGAAATCTTGGTGCGTGCGGACTCGGCAGCGGGAACTGAACCTGAGAACAGGCCTGCTGGGCGGCTCGCGATCCAACTAGGGGCCGCGTCCGCGGTGCAGGCGGCCACCGCGAGCGAGGCTGTAACCGAGGGCGCCAAGCAATCCGCGATCGCGAGCGCGTCGATGGAGATGACGGTGGTCGACGGCGCGTTGCGCAACCAGGTCGAGGCGGTGCTCGCTGGCTGGGCTAAGTCCTGGTCTGCTCAGGATATGGAGCAATATGCGGGGTTCTACTCGCCGGGTCTCGAGACGCCGCTCGGAGGTTTTGGTGCATGGCGCAACAGACGAGCCTCCAGATTGCAGCAGCCGCAGTGGATCGAGATTGAGGTTGATGTGAGTAGCCTCGAAGTGAACACCTTGGGGGCCGATGAAGTCTGGCCCTCGCGGTTGCGTGTCGCCTTTCTGCAGACCTATCGTGCCCCCGACTATCAAGATGTCGTGCAAAAAGTGTTGGTGCTGGTCTTGGAAGAGGGCGAGTGGAAGATCCAGCGTGAGCAGGCAGCTGAAGTGCTGTCGATGGTGGCCTCGCCACAATAGGATCGTGTGGAACGGGTTAGGGTTGAGCTCCTTTGTCTTTAGTCACCAAGGAGCGCTTCGTGCAGACAGCTATTGAATCGACGCCACTTCGAGTGCGAGCGAATGAGGTCGACTTTTCGTGTCTTGAGTGGAACGGTGGCTCGCGCGGACTGGTGCTGGCCGCTCACGGATTCCCTGACCACGCCCCGACTTTCAAGGCCCTGGGTCAAGCCTTGGCAGCGGAGGGTTATCGGGTGGTGGCGCCTTACCTTAGGGGCTACGCACCGACCGATATCACCACGGGGCCCTATCACCCGACGGCGATCGCTAAGGATCTCTTCGAGCTTGCGACTACCCTCAGGCGCGAGCAAGAACCGCTCTACATGGTTGGTCACGACTGGGGAGCTGCGGCAACCTACCTAGCGGCCGCGGCACTGGGCCCGACGGTGAGCCGGATCGTCACCTTGGCAGTGCCGCACGGCAGCGGCTTCGCCCAAGCGTTGGTCGCGAATCCTGAACAGCAGCGTCGGTCATGGTACATGTTCTTCTTTCAGCTACCGTTCGCCTCAGCGGCGGTCGCTCATCAGGATTTTGCCTTTATCGAGCGTTTGTGGCGCGATTGGTCTCCGGGCTATCAAGCGCCGCCGGCAGAGATGCAGGCTCTGAAGGAGACGTTGGGCAAGGAGGGTGTGCTGACCGCAGCCCTTTATTACTATCGCGATACGTTTCAAACGCCGGTTTTGAACGATGAACTGGTCGAGTTCTCGCATCGTGCTGCGGCCAAGATCAAGGCGCCTTGCCTCTACCTGCACGGAACCGATGACGGCTGTATTGGTTGGGAGGTAGCTGAGGCCATGGCAGACGGGTTTGAGGGCGAGTTGGTCAAGGAGCAAATTGCGGGTGTTGGTCATTTCCTGCATCTTGAACAACCCGAGTCGATCAACGCCCGGGTTGTTGATTGGTTGGCCCAGTCAGGAGTGCCTTCCCAATGAGGGATAGACGCTTGAATGGCAGAAGTTGAATGGCAGAAGTCGAGGAGCAGACGTTGAGGAGTAGCAGAGTGAGGCGCAGCAGGGTGAGGGCCAGCAGGGTGAGCGGCAGACGATGAGGCGAGAGCGTGGCATAGCGAAGCTAAAAGAAGCTGATGAGAGCAAACCCTTCGATTTTCTGGTGATTGGAGGCGGTGCGACGGGCGTGGGCATTGCGGTCGATGCCGCGTCGCGTGGCCACCGCGTGGCGTTGGTCGAGCAATCGGATTTCGGTAAGGGGACCTCCAGCCGATCGACCAAGCTGGTGCACGGCGGTGTTCGCTATCTGCAGCAAGGCAACGTTCCGTTGGTGATGGAAGCTCTCAAAGAGCGCGGCATCTTGCGACGCAATGCCCCTCACCTAGTGCATGACTTGCCGTTTGTGGTGCCCAACTACGCGTGGTGGGAATCGCCGTTCTATGGCATCGGCATGAAGGTCTACGACGCGCTCGCCGGTCGATACGGGTTCGGGCCATCAAAGAATCTCAACTTCGAAGAGACCGTTGCAGCGATCCCCACCATTGAGCAAGAGGGCCTTCGCGGCGGGGTGATCTACCACGACGGCCAGTTTGATGACGCACGCTTGCTCCTAGACTTGGCCGCGACCGCGGTTGAACAAGGAGCGGTACTGGCCAACTACACGCGGGTAGAGGGTTTCCTGCGAGATGACGAGAACTTCCTCTGTGGTGCGCGGTGCGTCGATCAAGAGACCGGTGATGTTCTTTCTGTCGCGGCGAAGACCGTGATTAACGCAACCGGCCCCTTCACTGACTCGGTACGCCGTATGGACAACGAGAAAGCCCGCTCAATGATCCGGCCCAGTCAAGGCGTGCATGTGGTCCTGCCCAGGGAGTTCCTACCGGGGGACTCGGCGATCATGGTGCCCCACACGGATGATGGGCGCATCTTGTTCGCCATTCCCTGGCTCGGCCGGGTGATCGTCGGCACTACCGATACGCCGATCGACGAGGTGACCTTGGAACCGGCTGCTCAAGAACACGAGATTGACTTCATCCTGTCGCATGCTGCGCGCTATCTCACCAAAGACCCGAGTCGCTCAGACGTACTCTCAGTGTTCGTTGGGATTCGCCCCCTGGCGGTAGCGGTGAGCGAGGCCGGAGACGAGAACACCGCCAAGATCTCGCGCGAGCACATCCTGCACGTGTCGAACTCGGGGCTACTGACCGTTGCCGGCGGCAAGTGGACCACCTATCGCAAGATGGCCGAAGATGCAGTCGATAGCGCCGAGACATTGGCCGGAGTCGATTCGCGTGAGTGCGTAACCAAGACTCTGAACATTCACGGGCATCACCAGAACGCCAGGCGTTTCGGCGATCTCAGCACCTATGGTTCAGACGCTGGAGATGTTGATGCGCTGCTACAATCACGTCCGGGCTACCAAGATCTCCTGGACGATGCGTTGACAGCGCGTGCCGGAGAAGTGGTGTGGGCGGCGCGGGAGGAAATGGCGCGCACGGTTGAGGACTTTCTCGCTCGTCGGACGCGCTCGCTGTTGCTGGATGCTAAGGCCTCCGTGCGTGCATCGAGCCGGGTTGCGGCCTTGATGGCCGAAGAGCTAGGCCGATCATCGAGCTGGCAGGAAGAGCAAGTTGCCGGGTTCGCCGCTCTTGCTGAGCAGTATTCACTGGGGCTTGGGTAGGATCGAAGACCAAGTAGAGATCCGTACTCGAAGACGTCGCGATGCGTTTTGGAAAACGGTGCAGTGGTCTGAGAGGTCAGTAGCAACTGATCGGCTTTGACCGTCGTTTCAATAACTCAAGGAAGAGGCTCGTTATCCGAAAGACTCTGGCATCAACGGTTGAACTCGCTATTGCACACACCGAACGGGAGCGAACGACCGAACCCAGGATTCTCAAGAAACCGGACCAGATTCGCGATTCGATTGATCTTTCCCTGCCGCGCGAAGGCTTGGGCCGCGAGGCCGCGATCGAGAAGATGACGGCAGTGGTTGGGTTAACTCCCAAGACCAGCGGCCCGCGTTTCTTCAACCAGCTCTTTGCTGGTCGCGAACCATCGGCGAGCGCGGCAGAGATGATGGGCGCATTGCTCAATACCTCGATGTATACCTACAAGGTCGCTGGTGTGCACTCATTGATTGAGAACGAGGTGATCGAGCGATTGTGTACAGCGGCTGGGTTTGGCGATGGAGATGGCACGTTCGTTCCGGGCGGCTCCATAGGCAACCTGGTGGCAATGGTGGTCGCCACCTTCGAGGCACGGCCTGACTTCCGAGACCAAGGCATGGCAGGCCAAAGATTGCGGGTATACACGTCTGCCGATGGCCACTACTCGGTACGCAAGAATGCCGGCATTCTCGGCCTTGGTCGTTCGAACGTGGTGGAAATCCCGGTTGATGATGCGGGTCGCATGCGGCCCGACACGTTGGCCGCTCAGATTGAGTGTGATCTGGAAGACGGGCATCAACCGATGTGCGTGATCGCGACCGCGGGCACCACCGTGGCGGGCGCGTTCGATCCGCTTGAAGAGATCGGAGCGGTGGCGCGAGACAAGGGACTTTGGTTCCATATCGACGGTGCGTTTGGAGCCACCTTCTTGCTGCATACTGATCAGCGCCACAAGCTCAAGGGTGTCGCGCTGGCTGATTCCTTGACCTTCAATCCTCACAAGATGATGGGGATTCCACTTCCGTGTGCGGCGTTGCTGGTTCAGGAGAAGGGTCTCTTGGGCAAGCACTTCAACGAAGCGGCGGACTACTTGTTCCAGCAAGACACCGAGGAGCTGAACCTAGGCACCAAGTCGATTCAGTGTGGTCGGCGTAACGACGCCTTCAAACTGTGGGCTGCCTGGCAAGATCTCGGTGACGACGGTTGGGAACGACGTGTCACCCGTCAGCTCAAGCTCTTGCAGCACGCGCGGCGATGGGTGGTTGAGGGTGAGGAGTTCGAACTCGCGATCGAGCCCGAGAGTCTCACCTTGTGTTTCGTGGTCAAGGGGAAGCCAAGCGATGTCCTGTGTGAGCAGCTCGCAGAGCACGGCCTGGCGCAAGTTGGGTTCGGGGTCGTAGGCGGTCGCAAGGTTATTCGTCTGGTCACGGTGAATCCAGAATTGGGGACGGCCGATATCGACCGGTTCTTCGATGACCTGCTTGCTGTCTCAGCTAACGTCAAGACGGTCTTGCCCAAGGAAACCGCCGCGGAGGCGCTCCGCTCGACGTAAGAGAGGCGGCGAGCGATGAGGTGAGCCCGCTCGGCGCTGTTGAGTAGACAGCCTTTGCTTTGCTGGAACCTACCGACTCGTTTAGGGTATGGGGGCTCATGCAAACTTCAGGTCTCTTAGCGGCGCTCAGCCCCGTCCCAGCCGGTTTCGGCGTCGCCGATACGGCAGTTATCGCGGCGGTCCTCGTCGGCATCACCATCTTCGGTCGATGGGCAGCTGGTCGCCAGGAGACCGGTAACGACTTTTTTGCCGGCGGGCGCAACCTCCCCTGGACTGCGATCAGCGCTTCGATCGTAGCGACCGAGCTTTCCGCGGTCACCTACGTGTCGTTGCCCTCGATCGTGTTTCGCGAGGGAGGCGACTTTCGCTTCCTTCAGATCGCGCTGCTTGGGTATGTGGCAGCGCGGGTCCTGGTGGCGACCGTGTTCGTCCCGGCCTACTTCAAGCGTCGACTTTTGAGCCCCTATGACTTGATCAGCGAGAAGCTAGGCGCCGCTTCAGGGCGGACAGCAACGGGCCTGTTCATGTTCGGCGGAGTCTTAGCGCAGGCGTCGCGGGTCTACCTCACCGCTGTGGTGTTGCAGGTCTTGTTGGGTCTGCCGCTGGCAACGGCCTCAGATCTTCTAGGCCTTTCACCATTGGTGTTGAGCGTTGCGTTGGTCGGGATGGTGGCAGTGCTGTGGACCTGGATCGGCGGTGTCGCCGCGGTAGTGTGGACCGACGCTCTGTTGTTCGTGCTATTGGCAGCGGGTGCGCTGACTGCCGGGTGGTATGCGCTTAGCGGTGCGGGTCTTAGCGTTGGTGAGTTGCTGAACCAGGCGGCAGCTGCGGGCAAGCTGCAGTTCTTCGATTGGTCGTTCTCGTTGACCAAGCCCTACACTGTGTGGTCAGCCCTCCTTGGCGCTAGCTGGGGTGGGCTGTGTGCCTTCGGCGCCGATCAATTGATCGCCCAACGGTTGTTCTGTGCCCGCAGTGAGCGTGACGCACGCTGGGCGATGTTGGCGAGTAATGTAAGCGTGGTGGTCACCGGCGCGGTGATGTTTCTAGGTCTCGCTCTATGGGGCTACTACCAGGAGCATCCTGCGCTAGGAGCGGCGGCGGAGCAGATCGCGGCGCAACCGGACCGGGTGGTTCCTTGGTTCATACTGGAGGCGATGCCGGTGGGGTTACGCGGGCTGGTCATCGCGGGTGCGTTGGCGGCGGCGATCTCGAGCTTGGACTCCATCCTCGCGGCGTTGGCGCAGGCAAGTTCGAGCTTGGGATCTCAGCGCGAAGGCAAAGCCGAAGTCCGACGTGCTCGTGCTTGGGTTGTTGTCTGGGGGATAGTGCTGTGTGTCGTTGCGGTTCTGCTCGAAGGTGTAGCGGCACGCTACGGCGCCTTGCTTGATCTAGCGCTGGCAATGGCGGGCTACACCGGTGGCGCACTCTTGGGCGGGGTCTTGCTAGCACTGTGGGCCGATCGGACTACAGTTAGGGCCACGGATCTGGCCGCGCGTCGAGTGAGCAACACCCCGTCTGAGTTTGGGCTTGAGTTTGGTGCCGGGTACGTGGTGGCCGCGCCGCTGTCGGTGCTGTGTGTGATGGGTGCCGTTTGGCACCAAGGCTGGGCACAGGTTGGCTTGGCAATGATTTGGGTGCTGTTCGCGGTCCGGTCCTTGCGCGATGTCAGTGCCAGCGCCAGGATCTTGCGCAGGGCTTTTGTTCTGGTTGCCGGGGGTGTGCTCGCGGTCGGATTGGCTCGTTTCGGAGTCGCTGCAGATGGGGCCTTCTTGGCCTGGCCCTGGTACATCCCGCTGGGTTGTAGTGTGACCGTCCTCGGTACCTGGGTGCTACGGCAACGCGGTTAGGCAATGCCCGCTTGGTGGCCGGTGTCGGTGGGGTCGGTGTGGTCTAGGTGCCGGGCGCAGTTGAAGGCGTGACTGATCCACGTGTCGCGCGCAGTTTGCTCGAGCGCGATCAAGGTGGTGTTGGGCCACTCGTCGGTCATGCCACTGGCTGTTCCTTCAGCGATGGAAACTCGGTCTTCTGTGAGATGGTTCTGAGCCAACGCGCGCAGGACGAGCCCGTGGGTTACCAGCAGCAGCGCGTGCCCGGCAGGAAGCGCAGCGAGCTGCGCTGGAACGTTGGCCCACAAGCTCGCGACGCGGTCAAAGAACTGGGGCCAGGATTCGCCGGCAGGTGGGTGATAGCCCTCGGCGAACGGGTCGAGGCCTAGGTCGTCGTAAGCGTGGCCGCGGAGGTCGCCTAGGTTACGTTCTCGCAGAAGTGGGTCGTTGGTGAGCGGCACGTCGGCCTCGTTGGCGACAGCCTGAGCGGTTTGGTGCGCACGAGCGTAGTCGCTTGCGCGAATGATCAGCTGGCGACCGAAGTCGCTAACGATTCTGGCTGCAGCGCGTTGGGCTTGGCGAAGGCCATTTCGGTTCAGCGGTGTCTCCGGAGTTTGCACAATGCGATTGAGGTTGCCGTCGGTTTCACCGTGACGGAGGATGAGCAGGTTGGGTTTCGAGTGATTCATTATTTGGAGAGATTCCTGTCGATCTAGTTGGTGCCGATGTTCATGGTCTTCCAAGCGACCGCGCCACGCTCGATCAATTCCCGTAAACGGCGCTGACGAGTGCTGAGTTGTGCGCTTCCACTCTTGATCTCGACAAACGTAACGCCCGCCTCTTCGTCGAAGTGGATGTAGTCGACCGGCTGGCCGACGAACAGTGTGGTGGTGCCAGCCTTGCCTACCGGCACAGGGAAGGTCTCTAGGAGTGGCGCAAGAGCCTCACTGGCATACCCTCGACGGACGCGGGCACCGTGGAGTTGGGAAGTGAGACTCTTAATGCTGGTGCGTTGTTGCTTGATCAGAGACCACATCCGCCAGAGCATGATCAGCAGGCCCAGGCACACCAGTACTAGAATGAACAGCAGTAGCGCCGTGTTGGCTCCGCCAATTGCATCGGTCGCAGTCTTAAGAAGTGATGCTGCGAGTGAGGAGGAGTCGAGGTCGGAGGTAGTCTTCATAACCGCTTGACCTTGGCACACAACGACACCTATGAGCGGGCCTCGGGTGGTCCCCCGCCGGTGAAGCGGGTGCCAGGTGGGTCTTGTACCCAGGGCGCGGATTTCTCCCATCCCTCTTCGAACACCAGGTCTCCGATCGGTCGCCGCCGGACGGGGCCATGCTTGCCCTGCGGCTTACCCAGAGTGATGGTTAGGGCGATCTCGACATCCTGTGGAAGTTCGAAGAGTAAGCTGAGCTCGGTTGCGACACCCCGATGCCAGCCGCTGAAGCACGCACCATAGCCCAGGGCCCGAGCCGCGAGCATCAGGTTCTGGCAGGCGGGGTACATCGAGGCCCCTTCCATCGCGTCGATCGGCCGATAGCGTTGGTATAGCGCCAGAACGACGACCGGTACGCGTTCGAACTCGTCGACGTACTGTTGCATTGCTTGCAGCATGCGCTCACGACGGGTGCTGCCTCGAGTGCTGGTGTCGATGGTCCAGCCCTCGCTCGAACACTTCGTCTGCCAACCATTGCGGAAGGCGATGCCCAGAATGCGCCGTGCTTGCTTGGCCTTGGGCCCGTTGCGTAGAACGAGGAAGCGGAACGGTTGTCGATTGGTACCCGAGGGCGCGCGCGTCGCCGTCCACAGAATCTTGTTGAGGTCGGCTGAGGGCACGTCCTCATATCGATAGCGCCGGATCGACCTGGTGGTAGCGATTGTCTCTAGGACAGCGTCTGCGTGGGTCTGCTCAGCCACCCTCAGCTCCGGCAACCTTTCCGGAAAGTAGGTCGTTGATCGGGGTGGGCTTGAAAGAGGGCGCTCGAAAAGGGGTAGGCGGTGCGATATTTGGTTCTTTCTCGCGTTGCTCTACCAGCTTCTCCTCGAGGGCTTGGACTTTGTTCTCGAGCAGGCTCTTCTCGATGGCTAGGCTGGCCTGCATCATGAGCGCCTCCAATGAGATGACTGACCGAACTCTAGCTTGGGTGGTGTCACCGTAGAACACCGCCACCACTTCGTCACGGACCACCAAGGGAATGATGACCGCATCGATGATCTGTTGTGACGGTCGGCCGATCCTGTCGAGCAGTTCGGTGCTGACCTCGGACTCAGCCAAGGCACCGCGATGAGTGCCACCACGTTCAACCACTACCCTGAACTCGGAGTCTTCATCGAGGCTGAGGGAGACTCGGCGGATCACCGGTTGATGGCTGCCGCGATGATCGATGCCGAACTGCGCCATGCCTAGGAGACGGTTGGAGCGCCTAATCAGGAGAACCCCGCGCTCGAGCATCGAGCTTGCATAGTCCATGACCGCTAGGGTCATCTCAGCATTGAATAGGGGGTGGGCGATCTGTTGCATCGCGGCCCGAAGCGAGAGCGATGGCCCCAAGTTCATGTTGTCTAAGGCGTTCTCGTCGGGATCGGGTGCAGCTTGCTGCTGCAGCTCGCGCAGCGCGGGAGACACTGAGAGATCAAGCAACATTGATTCGATCCGCAGGCCTTGGTCGACGATGAAGTCATCGAGCTCGACCGCAATCTCACCGCTCTCATCGATATTTATCGATTCAAAGTGGAAGAAGCCGCTTTCCCAAGCGAGGATCTCCTGCATCACCCGGCGCGCTTGTAGCTCGACCACCAGGGTGAGTGATTCGCGAGTGACGGCACCCATCTCTTCGAGCACCGTGCCCAGTCGACGCTGATGTTGCGCTTGATGTTGGATCTCCAGCGCGCGCTGTAGGGTCTCTTCGTCGATCAGACGTTCGCAGAAGAGGATGTTGCCGAGCGTCTCGCGTGCCGACGTGGAGGCTGCGTAGATGAGTCGACCGCGCCTTAGGATCAACAATGCGCGCGCGCTATGAGAAGTGAGGGTCAGTCTGCCGGACCTAGTCGACTGCGACAGTACATGCAACAGGCCGAGGAACTCGCGCGCCGATAAGCGGCCAGCGAGCGCAGCTGGACGATTCCGTGCGACCGGTGGAGGGGGCAGTGGAAGGGGCAGGTCTTGGATAGTAGTGATCCTCAGATAGCTCAAGGGCGAGAAGTCTTGAGTGTAGTCGAGAGCCCGCAGACAACCCAAAAATTGCCTGTCGACTCGCCAAAGGGACGCTGAAGATCGACGGAATGTTGCCTGGGACCCAAGAAAATCCCGAATAGGCCACCGGTTCGTCAGTCCGAATGTAGCCGCCGTACAACCGCACGATTCCCGTGGTGTTTGGCTAGACCCGTGAGCCGCGACCTTCCCAGAAGGGTTCGCGAAGCTCGCGCTTTCGGATCTTCCCAGCATCGTCCCTCGGTAGCGATTCGCGAAACTCATACGAACGGGGTCGTTTGTAGTCCGCCAATCGATCTGCGAGCCAGGTTGAGATTGCTTCTTCGCTGGGGCGGGCGTTGGCGCGTGGTTGGATGATGGCGTGTACCGACTCGCCCCATTCGTCATCGGGAATGCCGACGATCACTAGGTCCCAGATGTCTGGGTGGGCGTGCAGCAGGTTCTCGATCTCGGAGGTGCAGATGTTGACGCCGCCGGAGATCACCATGTCGCGCTTGCGATCGACGATGTAAAGGAAGCCGTCTTGGTCGAAGTAGCCGACGTCGCCCACTGAAAAGTAGTCGTCCCGTCGGGCGGCTTCTGTTGCTTCACTGTTCTTCCAGTACTCGGTGATCACCTGGCCACTGCGAATGTAGAGTTCGCCCGTCTCGCCTTGAGGAAGCTCGTTGCCGTCGTCGTCGAACACCTTGAATTCGATGCCATCGACCGGCCTGCCGCAAGAATTGGGATGGCTGAGGTGTTCGTGCGGGCGCATCACGGTGTTACATCCGACTTCGGATGATCCGTAGAACTCATAGAGCACTTCGCCGAACATCTCGATCACTGACTTCTTCACGTCGAATGGGCAAGGAGCACCGGCCACGACGATGCTCCTTAGGCTGCTGGTGTCGTAGCGATCTTTGATCTCCTGGTCGAGCCCAGTGAGACGTTGGAGGAGGATTGGGGCCATGAAAGTAGTGGTGACCTGGTGCTCTTGAATAGCGGCTAATGCGGTTGCAGCGTCGAAGCGTTCGAGCAATACGTTGGTTCCGCCGAAGATGATGTTGAACCCAGCGAAGGCTCCAGGCGCCGAGTGATAGAGCGGGCCTGCGACCAGATGAACGTCGCCGGGCCGGAGGTCGAACCACCGCATGTAGTCCTGGACGACGGAGGGGTCGAAGCCCTCTTTACGGTAGGCCCCCTTGGGGTTGCCCGTGGTGCCCGCGGTGTAGGTGATTGCTGGGCCTGAGATTCCAGCTTCGAGCGCCGGGGCCTCGGGCGTGCCTGAGGCGATGAGGTCCTCCAGCTGATGCCAACCATGCGGTAGGTCTGAAGCGCCCCAGCCGACCTTGAGTGTGAGATGAGGGCAACGGTCCTCGACCGCATGAACGCGCGCGATGTGTTGCGGTCCGCAGAACACGGCCTTCGATTCGGAGTGGGCGAGCTGATACTGAACTTCGTCTTCGTTGAGACGCGAGTTCATCGGCAGGCCGACCAGACTGCATTTGCGCGCGGCGGTGGCGATGACGCTGTGATCGGGCGAGTTGTAGCCGACGGTGGTCACGCGATCGTGGCGCTCGAACCCGTGGGCGAGTAGAGCTCCCGCCAAACGATTGCCCTTGGCCTCGAGTTCAGCATAGGTCACGGTTTCCCCAGCGCAGATGATGGCGGGGCGGTCGGGGTTGGCTTGCGCGTGCGCGGTAAGGAAGTCCATGGGGCTCCAGATGTGTTGGCATTCTGTCTTTGAAGGCGGGATGGTAGCTAAGTGTATGTTGGGTGTTTGTTTGTTAGGTGGTTGTCCGTTTGGTAGTGGGGCCTTGGTACTGCCGATCGACGACCAATCTGTCCTGCTACTGTCCGGGCTTCCTAACTACTGGATCGAGGTAACCAATGAGCGACGAGGAATCGACGACGGTCCAAGGGCACGGCGGCCAATTGGCGGCGCGAGCGCTGAAGAATCACGGAGTGGACACGGTGTTTACGCTCTCAGGTGGACACCTTTTCTCGTTGTACGACGGATGCGTGAGGGAAGGTCTAAATCTAGTTGATGTGCGACACGAGCAGACCGCGGTGTTCGCTGCCGAGAGTTATGCCAAGGTGACGCGGCGCGCGGGCGTGGCGGCCTTGACCGCTGGCCCCGGTGTGACCAATGGCATTAGTGCGATCACCTCGGCGCACTTCACAGGGTCACCGGTCGTGGTGTTGGGTGGGCGCGCTCCAGGTGCCCGATGGGGGCAAGGTTCGCTCCAAGAACTGGATCATGTACCGCTGGTCGATCCGGTGACGCGATGGGCGGGAACCAGTGCGACAACCGAAGGGATCGCGGCCGACGTTGGAACAGCAATGAGGCGTGCGACAACACCGCACCGTGGGCCAACGTTTCTTGATGTGCCGATGGATCTCTTCTTTGCGCCAGCGGAGATTGACGATCCTCAGCCGCAGCAAACAACTGCGACAAGCGCCGACTCAGACGATCTGAGTGACATCGGCAAACTGCTGGCTCGGTCGGACAGGCCGGTGCTGATGGCAGGAGCAGATGTCTATTGGGAAGGTGCTGAAGGCGCCCTTCGCGACCTTGCTGAGCAGGCCGGGTTACCGGTGTTTCTCAACGGCCTCGGCCGAGGTTGTCTGCCAGCAGACCATCCCCAGTTCTTCACACGCTCACGTAAGACCGCCTTCACCAAGTCCGACCTCGTGATCGTGGTCGGCACCCCGCTTGATTTCAGACTCGGCTTTGGACGGTTCGGCGATGCCAAGGTGGTGCACATCATGGACAGTGCCAGTCGCGTCGCCCAGCACGTCGATCTTGCAGGTTCCGCTGCTGGGGCTGTCGCCCCGGCGCTAGCGGCTCTGGCCGAAATCGCAGAACGAATCGACAGTCGATCTGAATGGCTCGCGACGTTGCGCGAGGAGGAGGAGGCGAAGCGAGTCCTCGAGGCGGATGTGCTGAGCTATCAGGAGGCACCTATTCACCCGGCTCGAATCTATGGCGAACTGCGCCAGTGTCTCGAGCGCGATGCCATCGTCATCGGTGACGGAGGGGACTTCGTTTCCTACGCAGGCAAGTTCGTCGAGACGTTCGAACCAGGTTGCTTCCTCGATCCTGGCCCGTTTGGTTGCCTGGGCACCGGCGCCGGTTACGCCCTAGGGGCAGCCATTGCGCACCCTGATCGACAGGTGGTCTTGCTTCAAGGAGACGGTGCGGCCGGCTTTTCCATGGGCGACTGGGACACGCTGATTCGCTTTGGGTGCAACGTGACGATCGTGGTCGGCAACAACCACTGCTGGGGGCTCGAGAAGCATCCGATGCAGCAGTTCTTCGGCTACCACGTGGCAGCCGAGCTGTCGCCGAATGCGCGCTACGACAAGGTGTTTGAAGGCCTGGGCGGCGCCGCAGAGCTAGTCGACGCGCCTACTGAGCTTAGGGGAGCCTTGAGACGCGGGCTGGATCAGCCGGGGCCCTACCTGGTGAACGTTCTCACGGATCCGGAGAACGTCTATCCTCGCTCAAGCAACCTCGGGTAGGCCGCTTGACACCTGAGGCCTATTCGACAGCTGGTCGCGAGGGACAGCGTGCGAACGTCCGGCTGGAAACAAGGGCCCACCAACGAAAACCGCAGCCCGAAGGCTGCGGCGGAGAGGTTCTGAAAGTGGTGGGAGTTTTTTGGTGTGTACCCTCAGCGAGTGTGAGGGAGTTCTGGTGGGATGGTTGGTCGTAGAAGTCGGAGCTAGTGACTAGCGAGCATCGAGCTAAGCAGGAATGCTTTGACTGCGACGCATCCGGCGTCTAGAATGGTGGGACGTTTTTGCAAGGAGAACCTCCTCCGCAGCGGTGATCTCAAATCGAGATCGTTACTCTTAACCGTATGCAGGCACCGTGCCAACCTTGCCTTAGGCCCTTGAGGTGTATGGCGGGTTGCTTCGTGGAAAGTAAGAACCCGGATCGACCCACGGCCACCGGAACGCCTGCAGTTTCAAGCTACCTGTCTTTCCGCTCCAACCTGCCTGTTCTGAACGCACTTGCGAGCGGAAGCAATCCGTTGCAAACAAAGGGACTGTGGGTTCACGGATCAGGCGTTGTTCAGCTTCGGCTGAGACCTGAACTACCGATGGGAACGATGCTGACAGCTTGGCAGGATGTCGCTAGCAGTGACCCAGAGGAATGATCCAAGTTTCTTGTGACACGATTCGGCGGCCTGCCAATAGGGGCTTTGGGTGTCCGAATCGTCGTGTCTAATAATGTCGAATTGACCTCTGCCATGCGATTCTGGCATCGCTCTGAACCCTGGCCTGCTAGAGGTTAGTCCCATTGGAAGCGAGCGAAATCCAGCGCGACTCCGTTCACCACACCGGGCTCACCCTGGTTCAAGGGAGGGCTGACCTCGATGGTCAGCTCCCGGGCGTCGCCCCAGTCCACCGGCCCGATGGTTTCGGTGACCCACTCATCACTTCGACTGAGTCGAAGCTTTCCGATCGGTCGTTGATCGGCGAAGACAACTAGATCGAGGTCTTCTTGCCGATTTCGAAACAGCCTGAGTGCGAGCCGAAGTGTCAACGTGTCCCCATCGGGCTTCACTGGCGTCGTCCATCGTTCCCCGTGACGCAGCGTCCATCCCTCTCGATGGAGGGTTCGGTCGAGTGCCCACTTCCGTGGCTCAGGATGGCCGCCTGTCTTGGTGGCGGCGACCGATTCACCCTCGATGTGGCGGGTGGGCAAGGAGCGTATGACGGCGATACCAGCGATGCTGATCAGCACGGCGGCCCCGAGGCCGAATGCACCGGCGGCTCGCCCATCGACCCGTTGGCGAAGGCTTCTGGTTGGGCCGACCCAGATCAGCACCAGCGCTATCGAGGTGAACAGCGGGACCATCCAGCTAGCCGTTGACGGGCGGGTTGCGGATGGCAGCAGTCGCATCCAGTCGATCCCGGTCAACCGAGTCCATTGATCCACCCAATATGCGGTTCCGTTCGCGAAGTTGTAGGTCCAACCTGGCATTGCGGTCCACAGAGCCCCCGCCGCAGCGCTCGAAACGAGCAGGGGCGCAAGCAGCGTTCGCGCCCCACGGGTGTGCCGAAGTTCTAGCGCCTGACCGGCGGCAATCGCGACGAACGGCAATACGATGACGGTGTACCGGAACGGCGGTGACCATCCGCCGTACCACTCACTGCGGCTGGCTACCAGGAGCGTGTAGGGCGCAGCGAGCACGAAGAGGTCAATAGCGATGTTGCCTTGTCGACGGAACAGTAGCCAGGCGCCGGGAATGGCAACTGCCCAGATCGGAGCGAAAGCGATCAGGCCGAAGGCGGGGTCATACAGGAGGCCTGCGAGGCGAAACAGGATCGTGCCCATCTCCTGACGCAGGGGGTTCAGTTCGTACCAGTTGTGGATGCGCAGGGCGTTGCCGAAGGTGCGCTGGTTGTAGAGCAATACGCCCGCGAGCGCCACCAAACTGGCGGTGCCCATCATCACCACGTGGCGCCGCGGCAGGCGACTGCGCAGGGCAACGAGTCCGCCCAGGGCAGCCGCTAGGACCCCGAAGCGAAGCTTGAGGATCGGCAGCAAGATGAAGACCGTCAATAGGGTGAGGAGTTCCTTGCCAGGCCACCTGGCGTTGGCTTCCTTGGCTCCCTTGGCGGCCAGTCCTCGAAGTTGATCGAAGCCGAGTAGCAGCAGGAGAGCGCCAGGAACCTCGACCCAGACCTGATGGGAGTAGAGCATCAGCGGTGCCGTTAGCGCGAACAAGGCCCACACGAGGACCGACGTACTGGAGCGAGTGATCTTCATTCTCTGGTGAACTGACACGGTCAGCCAACAGAGCGCTGAGCCAAGTAGCAGCATGGTGAAGATGGCGCCGGTGAAACCCGCCACGAAGTAACCCGGCACCAGCATCAGCGGCAGCAGCATGCCGTGCCGGGAGAGCAGCGCCCCGCCCTTGGTCTTTGGATCATGCGGCTGCGGTTCCAGTGCTCGCTCCATGAATGCGAGTGAGCTCTGCTCGGCGTAGTTGTTACTCAGGTCGTCGTCGAGATCGTGCACCAAGCTATGGACCACCAGCAGATACCACGGCTCGTCGCCGTCTGGCGGACGCTGACTGGTTGCCCACGGAGCGATGGTCAAGAAGAAGGCAAGTGGCAGTGCGAAGAACTGCCAGCCGGGGCGCGTTGTTGAACTGGAGCGGCCCAGTGCTCGGGTGAGGTGCGGCAGGCTTCGGAGGATCACCACCGCCCCGTAGAGGTAGAGCGCTGCAGCGACGAGACGGTCGGACCCCGGAATGCCGAGCCGGTGATGGAGCAAGCCGCCGATCAGAAGCGCAGGCCCGACGAACCACAGATCCCAATTGCGACCCACTGACGCGGGCCCAGCCGAACCCAACGGAGCCGGATCTGGCTGAGTCGAATCGGGTTGAGTTGCACTCGGCTGAAGGGACGACGCGGAACGGCGGGCGAGGCCTACCACCAACAGCAACAACGGAAGAAGAATGAGGGAGCCGGTCAGTCCGCTGCTGGGCAGGAGTCGTGCGATTGCCATGGTGGTCACGGAGTGAACATTCTCAAGAGCGGTTTGATGACGGAAGCGGCTGGGGCGACCCCCTCAAGGACGGCGTACAGATGTTCGGCTCTTAAGGGTTTGGCGATGTAGTCGTCAAACCCAGCTTCCAGCATGCTCTCGCGATCTCCTTTCATTGCGTGTGCTGTGACCGCGATCACTGGAACGCGCGTACCACGCTCGAGGTTACGGATCTCGGTGACTGCTTGAAGCCCGTCCATCTCTGGCATTTGGACGTCGAGAAGCACGACATCGTACTTGTCCTGTTCGAAGAGCTTGAGCGCCTCGTAGCCGTTGCCGCACACGTCGACTGCGTAGCCACCCTTTTCTAGCATCGCGGTTGCTACCTTCTGGTTGACCCGATTGTCCTCGGCTAGCAGAACTTGGATCTTAGGCCTAATTGCCGCCAGTCGCGCTTGGGTTAGCAGCGGTAGGGTGATGCCGTCTTCCGTGCCGCGCAGGATCACCTGCAGGCTGTGGGCGAGCTCGTAGTCAAGCGCTTCGGCCGGCATAGCTGCGGCAAGGCCCGCTTCCTCTGCGGCTTTGACCACCTCGTTAGACGGCGCCTCGGAGACCATGACGATTGGCAGGTCGCTGACCTCCTGGGTCAATTGCAGCGCCCAACGCAGTTCGGCCCAGGGGCCGCCGCCGAGAGGGCCCACAATCAAGAGTTCATATGGGCGCCCCCGTTTGACGGACTGATGGTAGGCGTGCAACACGTCATCAACGTCTGGCTTTGCGGTCACAGCCACCCCCCAACGGCGCAGCTTTGCGTCCAACGACCGTTGGTCGGTCGGGCGCTCCATCGCCAGTACCCGTCGCCGTTGCAATGGAACACTAGCCGTGGCTTCAGGAGCAGGCTCTTGGATGCCAAAAGGTAAGGACAAGTGAAAGGTGCTGCCTTCAGACTGGGTACTCTCAACCCAAATCCGCCCGTCCAGCAGGTTGGCGATTTGTCGGCAGATAGCGAGTCCTAGGCCGGTGCCCCCGAAGCGCCGGGTGGTCGAGGCGTCCGCCTGGTTGAAGGCCTCGAAGATGGTCTCGTGTTTGTCGGGTGCGACTCCGACCCCGGTGTCCTGGACGCGAAAGAGCATGGTCGCTTCACCGAGCCGGGCTGATTCGAGATCGACCATCAAGGCGATGCTGCCAACGCTGGTGAACTTTTCAGCATTGTTGAGTAGATTGACCAGCACTTGGCGAATTCTGACCGGATCGTTGACCACCAGATCGGGGACCTGCGGCGATACCACTGCCTCGAGCAGTACGCCCTTCTGTTCGATTTTTGGACGCACGACGTCGAGAATGTCCTTGAGTAGGCCGCGCAGTGAAAACGGCAACTTCTCGACCGACATTCGACCGGCCTCGATCTTGGAGAAATCGAGCACGTCGTTGAGGATATGAAGCAGCGAGTGCGAGGAACTCGAAACCAGATCCAGATGGCTGCGCTGTTCTGGGTCGAGGCGAGAGCTCGCCAGGAGTTCGGTCATTCCCATGATGCCGTTCATCGGAGTGCGGATTTCGTGGGAGATGTTGGCTAGAAACTCACTCTTGGATCGGCTCGCATCTTCGGCACGCTGCCGAGATCGCTTGAGTTCGTTCGCCTGTGCTTCCAGCTCTGCGTTCTGTTCTTCGAGCGCTTCAACCAGTCGTTGCGAAGCGGTGGCCAGGGCTGTTGGTTCGTCGCGCAGTCGCTGCAAAGTGCGCGCTCGCAGGCTCAGATAGAGCCCTACGGTCCACAGCACCAGCGCTAGGGTCAAGGTATGACGGGTAGGAACTGAGCGTCCCTGGAACTCAGCGACTTGGGAGAGAACCAGGATGGTGAGCACACCCAGGTGGCTAGCGAACAGCGTACGCCTGAAGCCCCAAACAGCGTGATCGGCTACTCGCACCAGCAAGACTAGGGGTAGAAAAGTTGCCTGTAGTTGAGTGACCGCAATCATCAGACCTATGGCGAGCATGTCGACCGTCAACAACATCTCTGAAGCGAAGACGACTCTGCGGCGGCGTAAGGAGAGGAACACGGGCAGGCTGGCGAGGCCATATATTATGAGCGCTGTTGCGGCGGCTGCTAGCGGCCGCCAAGGGGTGGGTGTACCGAGTCCGCCGGGATAGATCAGCGGCGTCAGCAGCACGGCTGCGGCCATCAAGGTAGCGACAAATAGCCGCAGCTTGGGCTCGTCGTCGAGATGGACATTGCGTTCGATTCGGGACGCTTCGGGCTCTTCGAGCAGTCTGCGTGACGCAGCTCCCGAGTCGCGTGCGAGTTCTGCTACTAGCCTCGTCCGACTTGGAAGAGATGGCTCGTCGGAGTGGGGATTTGAGGTCACGGGCCTAGCCTTGAGTTGGGCGATGGTCGATTCACTGCGTAGCTTTGCACTACACTCTATGAAGTTTCGTTTGTTTTTGGTGCTGTGAAAACTGGTGGTTCCGCGTTTGAGCCTCAGCACCTCTTAGCCTAGAGGATGCCCTGTGCATGAACTTCGTTTGACTCCGTGCCCGGATGGAGACGGTTCCAGCAGTGTGGACCGTGACCGCTTGTTGATGTTGGTCGACAACGACCTGAAGCTTCTTGGGGAGATAATTGATCTCTTTTTGGAGGATGCGCCAGGCTGGCTTGAGTCGATTCGTTACGCCGTTTCGGCTGAGGACGGCAATGCACTTCGCGACGGTGCCCATGCCCTGAGGGGGGCGCTAGCCAACTTCGCTGCCGATCGGGCTTCACGTATCGCGCATGGCCTTGAGATCAGAGGTAGAGACGGCAAGCTTGGCGGCGCCTCAGCCGAACTTGAGAGCTTGGAGCGCGAGATGGCCGCTATCAGCTACGAGCTGAAGTCGCTGGTCTAACTTTTGGGGTCGTCAGCGACCGCCCTGGCTGACGCGGTGGATCGATGGTTCTCAGTTTTCGCGGCCGGCAGCGAGCACTCGCGGCGGGCTCAGCGGCAATGAGCGAACTCGCGCTCCTACGGCGTCGGCGACCGCATTAGCGACGGCCGCCGCGGTGGCGATCACGGGCGGCTCGCCCACACCCTTGGCACCGAATGGACCGGTAGGTGCAGGGACCTCAACCGTTTCCATTACGAACTCCGTGGGCAGATGGGCGATGTGAGGTAGTGCGTAGTCGCTGAGTGTGGCGGTGACCGTTTGACCGTCTTCGTTGGTGCTGAGCTCTTCGTAGAGCGCCCATCCGAGGCCTTGCATCGCTCCGCCCTGCATCTGCCCGCGAACCAAGAGCGGGTTGATCGCTTTACCGACATCCTGAATCAAGAGCAGTTTGTGAACGGTGACCTCGCCGGTGTCTTGATCGACCGAGACCTCCGCCAGCTGCCCGCAGAAGCCGGGCGCTTGGCCGGGTTGTGCGTTGCGACCTTGACCGTAGAGCGGCTTATGAGTTGAACCGTAGCTCATGGTTTTGCGCGCGAGCTTGGCCAGAGGGATAGCGCTTTGAGGAGCGCCCTTGACTTGTACGGCGCCGTCTTTGATCTCGAGGTCTTCGGCATCGGCTTCCAGCACCCCACTCGCGAGTTCGAGCACCTGCTGCTTCACTTCGGCGACGGCCTCCATGATCGCGGGGCCGACGGTGTAGGTAATCTTGCTGCCGCCGGTCGAGCCAGCGAAAGGACCACTCTGGGTGTCGCCCGAGATGATGCGAATCTGATCTGGTTCGATACCGAACGTTTCAGCCGCGATCTGCTGGAATGTTGTGCGCGTACCGGTCAGATCGACCGAACTGATTTGGATCTGCAGTACGCCGTCTCCTTGCAGGCTGCATGCTGCTGCTGCAGGCTCGATTCCGCCGGGCCAGCCGCCGATTGCGATACCGATGCCACGCCCTTGCGCGCGCGCTTGCTCTCGGTCGCGCCACATCGGGTGGTTCCTCATGGCGTCCAAGACTTCGACCAAGCCCATCACTGGCCATGGGTTGCCCATGGCCATCTTGTCGCCGGGCTTGGACGCGTTGGCCGCTCGGAACTCAAGCGGGTCGAGGTCGAGCGCTCGTGCCATTTCATCAATTGCGCTTTCGATGGCGAAGGCGCATTGCGGAGCAGCGGGAGCGCGGTAGGCGCCCGTTGAAGGGCTGTTGGTAAGGACCTCAACTCCTTGTACCCTTTGATTGGGGCACTGGTAGTTGCTCCCCATCAGCATCGGGCCCAGGATCGACATCGAGCCCGGGAAGCAACCGCAGTCCATCACCAGCTCGGCGTCAAGCGCGGTCATTTCGCCAGTGCGTTTTGCGCCCAGCTTGACCTTGACGCGGGTCGCAGGAGCTGGAGTGGCAGTGATCATTTCTTCCATGCGGTTCATGGTCATGCTGACCGGACGGCCCGAGACCTTGGCTGCGAGGGCGAGCAGGGGCTCGTAGAGGCAGAACTTGGCGCCGAAGCCGCCGCCCACCGGCGTGCCAACGACGCGCACGCTCGAGGCTTCCATGCTCAACACTGCGGCCACGGCATCTCGGACAAAGAAGGTGCCCTGGGTAGCGGTCCACACGGTTGCCTCATCTCCTGTTGGTCCGATCTCGACCAAAGTTGCATGAGGTTCGATGTAACTCTGGTGAACGCCAGCGGTTCGGTAGGTGCATTCGATGATGTGGTCCGCTTCGGCGAAGCCCTGTTCGAGGTTTCCGCGTTCGAACGTAGAATCGCCAGCAACGTTGGGTGAGGCCTCCGCGCCGCCTGAGTCTCCGCCGCCAACTGCGCCGTGAGCTGCTGCTTCGGCTGAGGCACCTGGGAGTCCTTCCGGCCAGACCGGAGCTGCGTTTAGAGCAAGGGTGGCCTCGAGGCCAGTGACGTGAGGCTGCGGTTCGTAGTTCACCAGCACCTGGTCGGCAGCATCCTGAGCGATCGCTTCACTCTCGGCGAGCACCAGTGCAACCGGGTGTCCGACAAATCTGACGCGATCCTTGGCAAGCAAGAGCATTGAGCGACTTGCGGGTGCAATGTCAGGCAGGTCTACGGCGGTGATCACCGAGTGCACGCCTTCGAGTTTGGTGGCGCCGGTCGTGTCGATTGCGGTGACCAAGGCGTGTGCGTGCGGGCTGGTAACCAGGCGGGCATACAACTGACCGTGGAGGACAAGGTCTGAGCCGAACTTGAGCTGGCCCTGAACCTTGGGCGCGCCGTCCTCGAGTTTGATTTCTCTGCCGATGATGCTGGTCATAGATAGGCCTGCTGATGAGGGTCTGAGTTGTTGGTGACTGGTCTTTGGCAGCTGGTCCGTCGTCGGCAGGTGCGCCGTTGGCTCGAGCGACCACAGCGCCAACGCAGAGCCGACGGGATGGAGTCTCAGATCGGTGGTGCGGTCCTTGCGTGGCTTCGCTAGAGATTGTTCGTGCGGATCTTACCGAAGTCGTAGAAGCGTCAACGTGAATGCAAACGCCACCCCGAGCGACCTATGCCACCAGGGATGCGGTGCAATGTTGTCCAAGGCAAGGGGAGCCTGATCGTTGCCCATGCAGGCAACTAGCATCTACGTGACTTCGACGTCGGGGGACCCAGTGTCGGAAGGTCCATGGGCCGTCGCGGAAGAATCCACTTCGTTGTCGCCGGTCGCCCTGGCTCTACGGTTGGGACGGCGCCTGCGGGGCTCTCTGCGGGTGGGCTTGGCGCTCACGTCATTGTCAGACCCACTGTTGTCTCGGTCGCCACCGTCGCTCTGGGTTTCGGCTGCATCCGGCGTGGAGTTGCTGTCTTCATCGCGACCACGATCTTCATCCCGCTGCCTTCTTACCGCCTTGATCGGTCGCTCCTCAGCGTCGGTGCGGCGGCTGCGTCGGGCCCGAGGCCGCGATCGCCGTGCGCGCGGTTCGTCGTTGTTTGCCTCGGCGCTGTTGTCAGCAGACTGACTGTCGATGTCTGAGTCAGGACTGTTGGCGCTGTTGTCAGTGGCGCTGTTGTCAGTGGCGCTGGTGTCAGTGGCGCTGGTCTCGGTGGCGCGGCCTTTCGCACGTGCGGTCGAGCGTCGAGAGGGTCGGCGGCGACGAGGCGCTCGGCGCTGGCGAGGGGCATCGTCGCCGTCGGCAGCATTGCTATCCGCGTCGCTAGCAGTGGCGGTATCCTCATGAGATTCGATATCGGATTCGGCTGTGCGATTCTCTTTAGTAGTTTCTTCGGAGGACTCGTTTTCGCTCGACATTCTGGCTTTCGAGCGTCTGCGACCGCCCCGGCGGCGCCGCTTCTTCTTGGGCCTGTCCTCTGGGGCCGCATCCGGAACATCAGATGAGACCACAACTTCCGGGGCTTCCTCAGCGTCAGCGTTGCCCGCGATCGACGCTGCGTTGGCGAACTCGGCTGCGGTGCGTTCGGCCTCTTGGCGTTCTTCTTCGAGCTTCTTGATCTCGTTTCTGTCTTTGGCGAACCACGTGATGTCTTGTTCTGGACGATGCAGTTTGGTTGAAGCGGTGATCTCGATCTCGAGATCGAATTCCTCTTCCAGTCTGGCAAGAACCTGGCGGTTCTTGTTTTGCATGTGATGGGCGAGATCCGGATGCAGAGCGATCTGACAACCCTTCATGAACCCTGTGGATGCGCGCGCCTCGATCTGGCGGACGAGGTGAAGGGCTACCAACTCGGGGCTTTCGATGCGTCCGGTGCCGTCGCAAGTAGGGCAGGCGCTGTGCGTACGCAGCTGGACCGCTTGCTCGAGTCGCTGGCGATTGATCTCAACTAGTCCGTTCGAGCTGATGCGGCCAACTGAGTTACGTGCCTTGTCGGATTTCATCGCGTCGCGCAGGGTCTTTTCGACCTTGGATTGGTTGCGACGACCGCGCATGTCGATGAAGTCGACCACGATCAATCCGCCAATGTCGCGCATTCGAAGCTGGCGGGCAACTTCTTCAGCAGCCTCAACGTTGGTGTGGACCGCGGTCTCTTCCTGACTTGAAGCTTTGGTGCTGCGGCCGGAGTTGACGTCGATGGCGGTCAGCGCTTCGGTTGGGTCGATGACAATCGAGCCTCCCGAGTGCAGTGAAACTTGACGCTGGAAGATGCGCTCAATCTGCTCTTCGATTTTGAATTTCGAGAACAAGGGTGTGCGGTCTTCATAGCGCACCAACGCGGTCTTGCTACGTGGCATGAACGCGTTCATGTACTCCTCAGATTTGGCGAAGGCCGCTTCTTCGTCGACCAAGACCTGTTCCACTGACGAGTCGAGGTAGTCGCGCAGCGCTTGCAGCACGATGTCCTGATCGGTGTACAGCAGCTTGGTCTTCTTCGACTCGCGCGCGTCGGTGCCGATCTTCTTCCACAAGCGCATCAGAGCGTTCAGGTCGCGCATGAGCGCGGTCTTGGTTTGGTTGAGCGCATTGGTGCGAACAATGACGCCGATGTCGCTGGGAATGTCGAGTCGCTTGACGAGGTCGCGTAGCTTGCGCCGCTCTTCGTCCGAGCCGACCTTGCGAGAAATTCCGCGCGCCTGCTCGAACGGCATCAAGACCAGATAGCGGCCCGCAAGGCTCAGGTTGGTGGTTAGGGCCGCGCCCTTTTGCCCTTCCGGTTCGCGCGTGACTTGCACCACGATCGGTCGGCCCTTCTCAAGCACGTCTTCAATGCGTGGTCGCTGGCCGCCTTTGACCTGCTTGTAGTAAGCGTCTGGCACGACGTCTTGGATCGGCAGGAAGCCGTGCCGCTCAGCGCCGTAGTCAATGAAAGCCGCGTTAAGGCTGGGCTGGATGTTGGCGATATAGCCGAAGTAGATGTTGCCGCGGGTGAGCCCGCGCTGTGCCACGTCTACCTTGAAATTCTGAAGGGTTTCACCTTTGACGAGGGCGACGCGCAACTCGAGTGGGTTGCGCGCATTGATCAACATGCGACTGGTGTCGTTGTTCACTTGGATTCCTTTGAACCCCGAAGCAGTGATGATCTAGTCTGATGAGACCCTCGACGGCCAACAGGCGACGCGCTTTGGCCGTCACTAGGATAGTGGCTGCAAGCGCTGTGGCTGTGTTGGGAGTCGAGATTGTCATCAGTGGTTTTTCTTCGACGCTAAGCGTCGGAGCGGAGCTTGGGTTTACTGGACCTCTCGTCCGCGATCAATCTGAACTGGATCTATTGGGGTTTCGGTTCTTTGATTCGGTTGAAAGCTTGCCGCAGGTCGCGCAATTACGATCTGCATTGGCCTGTAGGGGCTGCACTCAAAAGGTGCGCTTGCAGGTGGCGGTTCTGCCGGTGCCTCTCGTCGGGTGGACGGGATAAGCCTTTGTGGCTGTGACACTTAGCTCAGGTCAGCATCCTGAGAGCTTGAGACGAGCTTGGCTGTCGAGAGAGTATCAGGTCGATGGGTGGTGGTGGGGTGAGGTGGTCGGTTGGTGGGTGATGAGTGGTGAATTGGCGGGGCGGTGGTGGGTTGATGTCGGCATCACCATCGCCATCCATAGTCGTCACGATCGCCCATTGCCCATTGCCCATTGCCCATCGCCCATCGCCCATCGCCCTCGCGATCACCCGCGCCTTCACGACCGCCACGCACCTCTAGCGATCACCACCCACATGTGATCCCATGTGACCAACATGATCCACGGCGTTTCCCAATCCCTAAAATCCTCCCAGAAGCGATCCTTAGAACGCCTCGCCAAGCGCAAGGTCCTGCCCGAGCAAGTTGTCTCTTTAGACCTCGCCCGCGAGATGGCCCGGCTCTCGCGCGAACTCGGCGCGCAGGTCGGTGTCTTGATCGATCGCCGTGGCGTGGTGTCGCACACGATTATCGGCAGTTCACATGAGCTCGAAATTCCCGAGCTGGGTCGTGTTCGCGCTGGCTCTGCCCGTTTCAGAGGCCTGCGCTTGGTGCACACGCATTTGCGCGGCGAGCCGCTCTCGAAAGACGACCTCAACGACCTAGCACTGCTCAGGCTTGACTTGGTGGCGGTGGTGCAGGCGCTCGGCGACGGTGACGCAGGGGCGGTCGAGTTGGCTCACCTGGCACCGATAGAAGACACCGCTTCGGACGCGCCCGAGGTGGCGTTTGATCCGTTTGTGCACGTCCACGCGCGCGATCTTCAGCGACTCGACTTTCACTTTCTCGAAAACATCCAAGCGCTTGAGGCCGAACTCGCGCGTCGGCTTCGCGGTCGAGCTGGAAAACGTCAGCGAGAGCGAGCTTTGGTGATCGGTGTGCATCCTGATGAAGAGCGCTTCGCTGAGACTTTGGAATTGGTTCGGTCGGCTGATGTCGAAGTGGCGGCGACCATCCTGCAGCGTCGCTCTCGGGTTAACCCACGGACTGTGGTTGGCGCGGGCAAGATCTCAGACATCGTGTTAGAGGGGATGAGGCAAGGCGCAGAAGTCGCGATCTTCGACATCGATCTCAAACCAGCGCAGGCAAAGGCGTTCGAGAAACTGTCTGAACTCAAAACCATCGATCGAACCCAGCTAATCCTTGACGTCTTTGCGCAGCGCGCCAAGAGTGGCGACGGCAAGTTGCAAGTCGAACTGGCGCAGTTGCGCTACTCCTTGCCGCGGCTGGTTGGTCAGTCGGACGCACTGTCTCGCCTTGGTGGTGGGATCGGGACTAGGGGGCCGGGTGAGACCGTGTTGGAGATCAGTCGCCGTCGGATCAGAGACCGCATTGGCAGTCTCGAGAAGAAGATCGATCAGCTGTCGACCCAGCGGGATCTGCGCCGACGAAGGCGGCGCGATTCGGGCATCCCGGTGTTGTCGATCATCGGCTACACCAATGCGGGCAAGAGTACGTTGCTCAACGCGCTAACCAACAGCAAGGTCGAAGCCGCCGACAAAATGTTCATGACCCTCGATCCCACCAGTCGCCGATTGCGCTTTCCGCGCGAGGGTGAAGTGGTGATCACCGACACGGTGGGCTTTCTTGCGGATCTGCCTCGAGATCTGAAGGCCGCATTTCGCGCGACCCTCGAGGAACTCGAAGACGCCACGCTGCTGCTGCATGTTGTCGATTGCGCGGACCCCAAACTTGACGAGAAACTCACAGCCGTCGAAGCCATTCTCGAAGAGCTCGAACTGAATGAAATCCCGACGCTCATCGTGCTCAACAAGTGCGACCTGCTTCCCGAACATGAAGTCGCGGGCTTGGTTCGTCGCTTCAACGCAGTCGCGGTTTCGGCGGTGAAACGCGTCGGCTTCAAAGAGCTGATCGCGCGCGCAGAAGCGGTGCTTGGAGCGCGTCCCTTTGTAGAAACGCACGCTGTGCCGGAGGAGTCTTTGACCACAGTGCAACACCTGGATCAAGGCGCTACTTTGGCGACCGACGTCTAGATCCTGAGGCCGATTAGTTTCATGAGTGAGCCCGTTGTTGAGACCCTGGGGCTGGGCAAGCTCTACGGCAAGAGGCCGGGGCATCGAGCGCTCAGCGATCTTGACTTGACGGTCGAGCGCGGTGAGATCTTCGGCTTCTTAGGACCCAATGGGGCTGGCAAGTCGACCGCCATCCGGATACTGCTCGGTCTGCTCAAGGCCACCGAGGGCTCGGCGCGCGTATTTGGTCTCGACGTCTGGTCCCAGAGCACCGAAGTTCGGTCTCGACTTGGCTACTTGCCGGGCGAGCCGCGTTTTCGTGAAAAGCAAACCGGCCGCCAGATCTTGCGTTTGTTCGCCGATCTGCGTCAGCGATCTTGCGACTACGACGCTTTGGCTGAGCGGCTCGATTTGGAACTCGATCGCTCGGTGCGGGCTTACTCTAAGGGCATGAAGCAGAAGCTCGGACTGATTCAAGCTCTCATGCATGATCCAGAACTGGTCATTTTGGATGAGCCCACCAGCGGCCTCGACCCCTTTACTCAGCGCACCGTCAACGAAATGCTGCGCGAGCGGCGCAACGCAGGTGCGACGATCTTCTTCTCTTCCCACGTTTTGCCCGAGGTGGAAGGCCTTTGCGATCGGGTGGCGTTGCTGCGTAGCGGCCGGCTCCTGCGGTGCTCAACGCTCGCAGAGTTTGATGAGCTACGCCGTCGACGGTTCGAGCTGCCCTTCTCAGATCAAGCGACTGCGCAGTCAGCGCTCGCGCGGGTGACAGAGGTGTCGTCGAGTGTGCAGCTGATCGAACGCTGCTTGGTCGGTCGCACCCAAACAGTGAGCGACCTGATCACCGTCATCAACTCGGCCGAGGGGCTCGAACTCGACGGCATCAAGATCGAAGGGCTCGGGCTCGAGGATCTGTTCTATGAGTCGTACGGGTCAAGCCGATGAGCGCAAGGATCGAACGCCCAAACGTTGGCCGGCTCCTGAGCACGCTAGTTCGTCGCAACCTCAGTGCCTCGGCCACCGGGACGGCTGCTGCTCTGACGTTGCTGTTCTTGTTCTTCTCGCTCGCCTCATACCTCTTCTCGACCTTTGGTCAAACCAATCGCGACGCCATGATGGCGATCTCGCCGGAGTTCTTGATCGCGTTCTTTGGCGGCGGCCTTGGTGGGCTCAAGGCGGTCGATCTTTGGCTGATTACTCTGTATGCACATCCGCTCTTGATTGTGGTGTTGGTAGCAGCCGTGGTTGCGCCTTTGGTGCGCGATGTGTGCGGGGAGATTGATCGTGGAACCATCGATCTACTGCTTGGCTGCCCGGTTCCACGTTGGGTACTGCCGACGTCGGTTTGGCTGTCGGCACAGATCACGCTTGCTGCGATCGCATTGGTCCTGTGGTGCGCCGCGTATGCTGGTGCCGCGATCTTGGGGACTGACAGCGCGGAAGGTAGCGCTTTGTTCGAAGCCCTGCCGAGATATCGCCCCGTGCTGGTGCAGTACTGGCTCCTAGGGCAATCAGTGGTTGCTCTTGGCATTTGGTTCTCTGCACGCTCGTCACTCTCAAGTCGGGCGATGGGGAAGACGGTTGGCTTGGTGATCGCCTCGTACTTCTTGAACCTTCTGGCTGGGCTTTGGAGTGTGATCGAACCACTGCGTTGGCTATCGATCTTTCACTACTACCAGCCTCAGCCGATTCTTGTGGGCCAGTCACAAGCTCTAGAGCAGCTGATCCTGGCGATCTTTTCGCTGGTACTCGTGGTCGGGGCGGTTACCTGGTTTGAACGTCGCGATATCGATGGGCCGTAGTCGACGAGTCGTTAGCTGACGCTGTTGCCGATTCGTGCTGCCGGTCGCTGCTGCTAGCGGTCGGGTCGCTGCGGCTGATTAGCTGGGCGGCGCTCATGTGGTTTCGTTGCGTTGGGTTTTTCTTGCGAGGAGTTGAGGTGATATCCCTGCCACTCATCGCCAAGCGAAGTCTCTTGTCGCCGGCCGCAGTATCGGCATTCGCGGTGCGCAACACGCCGTTGGCGCACCCACTCACCATTGGACTCGATGGTGCTGGACTCAAGCGTCCGCCACGTGCGGTAGGAACATAGCCGAAGAAGACAACGGATTCTCATTGCACGAAGCAGGACACCGTTCACCCTATTGCCCCGTTTCCGAGCGAGGTGCTCCAGGTCCCAGCGCTCCCATTTCATCCATGGAAAGGCAAAGGCTAGAAGAAGATAAGTGCTAAGTGTAGCAATCTCGCTGGCCTGCTAGTGCGGCTGTGGCTCCTAGGCGAGATCTCCATCGCCCCATGCGTAGTATGCACTCTTCAGCAATTGAACAGAGTCGGCTTCCTGGTGCGGCACACACACCATGCCGATACCGTGTGGTTCCGGTCGCCTCTCGAACCCCATTTGGTGGAGTTCCCGAGCCCACCATTGAGGTCTTTCCGAGAACCAGCACGTGATGTTTCGCGGCCGGTCTTGGGCTGGCTGATTGGGGTTGGGAATGTGGCTGAGTGCTGCTGAGATGAGTGACCGGGTGCACTCTACATGGTGGGGGAGAGTGAGCGCGTCACACCAGCGCAAGTCGCCTTCTGGGCCCTGCTTGAAGACGCCCCAGCCGACCATGCGGCCCCAACTGAAAGCGGCGAACAGTTTGAAGTTGGATTTCGGGGGCTGGAGATATCGCCAGTTGAGCCACGCGCTGGTTCGCTCGATCAGCGGTCCATAGTGTTGCGCCGCGCGCTCGAAGAAACGGTCCAGCTGGGTCGCCGCTGAACTCCCTGGATCGATCGCATCAATGCGGCTGATTCGGTAGCCCTTGGAGGATTGAGGGAGCTGAGAGGCGGTTGTCACCCACAAGGGCGCGTCCTCGATCTCTTGAGCGCCCATGAAACGAAGACTAAAGCCCTTGCTACTGGCTGTGTTGAAACCGAAGTTAAAGGCAACTTTGCCAGTGCAGTGGTCTGTGTAGAAGTGGTCGGTGGTGCGAGCCATGAGGCTGGTTGGACCGCGACCGACGCCACGATGCTCTTTGGCGGTCATGATGTCGCAGATATGCAGTGCGGTGAGCCGGCGATGATTCGCCGAATCGCGCAGGACGATCGGGTAGCCGGCGTAGTGTGCCGCTACTTGCTGGTCGTGTTCAGTGACGGCAATGGTGTTGTGGCCGTTGCCGTTCGGATTGCGTTGATAACGCCACTTCCAGCTTTCGGTTGAGCGGTCGACGTGGAAGCACCGTCGGAACAGCCGCAGCAGGTCAGCAAGATCGTCGTCGTTGGGGATCCGGAAACCGAAGGAAGGCTTGATGTTTGGTTGATCGGACATGCTCTAAGGTGGGTGACTATAGTCGTGTAGCGAGGAGTCGTCTTGGGAGGTTGAGTAGAGAATGGACCCTGTTCGCGACGCTGCAGTATCGATATCTGAGTGCTCCTGCTGGGATCTGCGCTTGAACCGCTAAGATTTGGTGCTGTTCGGTGCGATTCTGCTTGACAGGCTGCCTGTGACGAGCCTAGTATTAGCGCTCGTCCACGTCGAGTGCTAATTCGCTGGTTCTAGCAAGGATCAGCATCAGTGCACGGCGATCGCCCTGAGTGGCGATGCGGACCGATGCTCTCTCTGTTGCGCCTCGTTGCTTTTTTGGCAACGGGTTACGCAACAAGAGAAACAGCTTCGCGAACCGCCCACCTCAACCCAGAATTCTACGGCACGCTCACGCGCGCCGGTCGGATGATGCTGAGGGGAGAGTGGGCGCTCAACAACAAACCTGAAATTCAGGAGGTAAGCAATTGAACGTACGTCCACTGCATGACCGTGTCCTCTTACAGAGGGTCGAGCAGGACGAGCAGGTCCGCGGGGGAATCATCATCCCTGATTCTGCTAAAGAAAAGCCCCAAGAAGCCACCGTGATCGCTGTCGGTCCCGGCAAGGCACTCGAAAATGGCGAGCGTTCAGCGCTCGACGTCAAGGCTGGCGACAAGGTCCTAGTCGGCAAGTACTCCGGCTCTGACATCAAGATCGACGACGAAGAGTACGTGATTCTTCGCGAAGACGAGATCCTCGCGGTCATCGTCTAGTCGCGCCTGAATCAACTGAAGCTCAACAGAATTCTGAAAGGAAAATAGAGAAAACATGGCTGCAAAGCAGATCGTTTACTCAGAAGAAGCTCGCGGTGCCATCCTTACTGGCGTCAACAAGCTTGCAAACGCCGTCAAGGTGACCTTGGGCCCGAAGGGTCGCAACGTTGTCATCGAGAAGTCCTTCGGCTCGCCGAGTGTCACCAAAGATGGTGTCACCGTGGCCAAGGAAGTCGAACTCGAAAACCCCCTCGAGAACATGGGCGCCCAGATGGTGCGCGAGGTTGCTTCCAAGACCTCTGACGTCGCTGGCGACGGCACCACCACCGCTACTGTTCTCGCTCAGGCCATCCTGCGCGAAGGCATGAAGAACGTCACCGCTGGCGCCAACCCGATGGAGCTCAAGCGCGGCATCGAGATGGCAGCGCACGCGGCTGTTGCTTCGGTTGATGAGTTGGCCAAGCCGGTCAAGAGCTCGTCCGACATCGCGTCGGTTGGCACCATCTCGGCGAACAACGACAAAGAGATCGGCCAGATCATTGCTGAAGCAATGGATAAGGTCGGTAAAGACGGTGTCATTACCGTTGAAGAGGCACGCGGCCTGCAGACTGAACTCGAGGTTGTCGAGGGAATGCAGTTCGATCGTGGCTATCTCTCGCCTTACTTCGTCACCGATCAAGAGCGCATGGAAGTTGTTCTCGAGAGCTGCTTGATCCTCCTTCACGAGAAGAAGATCAGTTCCATGAAGGATCTCCTTCCGCTGCTCGAGCAGGTCGCCAAGATTGGCAGCCCGCTGTTGATCATCGGTGAGGACGTCGAGGGTGAAGCGCTTGCTACGTTGGTCGTCAACAAGCTGCGCGGCACGCTGCACATCTCTGCAGTCAAGGCTCCTGGCTTTGGTGATCGCCGCAAGGCAATGCTTGAGGACATCGCAATCCTCACCGGTGGTCGTTTGATCACTGAGGATCTCGGCATCAAGCTCGAGAGCGTGACCCTTGATGATCTCGGCAAAGCCAAGAAGATCGTCATCACCAAGGACGACACCACCATCGTCACCGAGACGCCCAACAAGGCGCGTCGCGAAGCGATCTCCGGTCGTGTCAAGCAGATCCGTAACCAGATCGAGGAGACCTCGTCTGACTACGATCGCGAGAAGCTGCAGGAACGCTTGGCCAAGTTGGTCGGCGGAGTTGCGGTCATTCGGGTTGGTGCTGCCACCGAGACCGAAATGAAAGAGAAGAAGGCACGCGTCGAAGACGCAATGCACGCCACCAAGGCTGCGGTCGAAGAGGGCATCGTCCCCGGCGGCGGTGTGACCTTGTTGCGCGCTATCCCGGCGGTCGAAGCTGCGCGCACCAAGGCTCGCGGTGACGCCAAGGTCGGTATCGACATCGTGCTGCGGGCGCTCGAAGAGCCCACCCGTCAGATCGCGATCAATGCTGGTGAAGAAGGTTCCGTCATTGTGCGGGACGTTCTCGGCCTAGAGGGCGCAGTGGGCTTCAACGCTGCCAATGGCAAGATGGAAGACTTGGTGAAGGCCGGTGTCATCGATCCAGCCAAGGTTACCAAGACCGCGTTGCTCAACGCTTCGTCGATCGCTGGTCTAATGTTGACCACCGAGGCTTTGATCTCTGAGATCAAGGACGACGACGCAGGCGGCCACGGCCATGGCGCACCCGACATGGGTGGCATGGGCGGCATGGGCGGCATGATGTAAGCGACGCTTCATCGAAGCGCGCTTTGTCGCGGAAAGGCAGGATTGGGCTTAGGCTTAGTCCTGCCTTTCTTTTTGGGGAGCGCTTCTGCGAGCGGGCAATTGTGGCGGCCACGATTGGGCCGATTTGCGTGCCGAGCGCGGAAGGCTTGCCTCTCCGCGGCGGCCTTGCTCTGTGGACTTCGAGTGGAAGGCTTAGGCTTGGGCTAGGCTATAGGCTAGTAGGCGACCAACTCACTCCGCCTTAATTCTCACTCCAGTTTCCCTGTTCCGAGTCAGCAGGCCGAGTGGACAGAGTAAGAGAGCTGCCAGCTGCCAGCTCCCGGCGCCCAGTTCTCAGCCCTCAAGCCTGTGCATACGACTGCAGACTCAGTCCTCCGCAGCAGCTACGCGGCTTCTCTCAGCACGCGTCAGGTTGAGCGCCAGCTAAGGCGCCCAATTGAGCGAGCTAGGTTTCGGTACCGGCCGGGGGGCTTAGAGCCCTTCGATCATTGCCTTCGCTGAGGCTGCTTCTGGATGGCTGGGAGCTAAGTCGATGAACCGTTGCAGGTGCTCCTTGGCCTTCGCGATGTCACCCGCTCCTGCGAGTACGCGGCCCATGGTGTAGTTGCCATAGGGGGAGTCAGGGTCGACTGCCAGCGCGAGGTCGGCGTAGGTTCGAGCGTCCTGTGCTCGGCCGTTCTCGTAGTGTTCGGTAGCCCTGGCAGAGATCTCCTCAGCCGCATTCTTGTCCTTTGCGGCCCAGGCTTTGCCCACGGTCACAGCGTCCGTAGTGTTGCCCTCGGCGACGTAGGAGAAGAAGGCCATGCGATTGCCGTCGCGGTGTTGGGGATTGAGTTCGAGCAGTTTCTCAAGGTTAGGAAGGGCTGCCTCGAACCTGCCTTCGTTGAAGTCGAGCGCTGCCAGGCTTCTGTAGGCGACGGTAAGACTTGAGTCGAGCAAGAGAGCCTCGGTGAAGAGGGCTTTGGCGTCATCGGTCTTCTCGTCCTTGAGTGCCTTGACACCCTCGTTGAAGACGCCGATCGCTACATTGCCCGCGAAGCCGGCAGTCCGCAATGCATCTCGGACTGGAGGTAATTCCGAGGAGCGGCCGGTCTTGCGGTACACCATATAGACGGCTGGAGCGATCGCCGGCATACCTTCGGGCACCGCCGCTAAGAATGCGTTCATTGCATTCTCGGTCAACTCGAGATCACCGGTGTTAGCCGCAAGGATTGCGGTTAATCGATGGGCATCGATGAGACTCGGGTCGAGCCGCGAAGCATCAACGAAGTTGGCGAGCGCTTCGGCCTCCTGGCCGGGAGATTGCAGCTGGGCCACTCCGTCATTGAAAGCATCGATCGCTTGTTGCGTGGTGAGTGTAGCCTCTGTGTAAAGAGTCATCCCGAGCGATGTCGTCATACCCTTCTTGATCTCGACTCGGCCGATTTGCTCGGGGTAGCCGTCCTTGGACGCTTCCAACGAGTAGAAACCTTCGGCGGGGAAGTCGAGTTTGACGATGCCCTTCTTATTGGTGACGGCAGTTCCAACAGAATCGCCGGTTGACTCGACCACCGCGTTGATGTTGACGCCCTTGAGAACCTTGCCCTTGGCATCTTGGACGGTGAGTTCCATGCCGCCACCCTGAGCTGATGCTAGGGATCCGATCAGGGTGAGGGCGGCAGCCACAACGAGGGCACGAAGAGGGTTGGCGCGGTGAGTGAAGCGCAGAAACTGGTGCATTAGATGTCTCGCTTTAGAGTGGGGGGTAAACGGGGATAGATCATGAGTTCGTGAATCGAGGGTCAGCGGAAAGCCGCGTTTCTCATTATCTGCCGGAGGTCAGATTGAATCACTTCTCGGGTGCGTGATCTAGTCCATGCTTTGTGGTGAATCACTTGGCTTACCGTAATCCGTCACTTGTGCTGGTTTAAGAGTTTTTCTGCCGGCTCACAGTTGCGGTCTGAGTTCCGCTAGAATCTATCTCGAATGCGCTTTGCGGATTCGGAGGCATCTGCCAGTGAGATGGAGGTTGTCTGGTCAACGATCAGTTGAGTTTTGTCTCGTTTTGCACTCTCGCTACTGGCGAGTTTTGATTCGTGTTTCTCTTTCCTTTTGTGAGCTTCGCTCACGGAGGGCCGAACGCCACTTGGTGTTGCGCGCCTGACTCTTAGCGAGCGAGTTCGCGTTGGTAGGGCTGTGCTCCTTCACGCGGACACTGCCCTGAAAGCACAACAAATGGGTGACCCTATGCCGAGTGCCACTGCTTACGCTGTTGTTCGACCGTCCCGCGTTCGGATCTTTAGGATCTCCGTTGCGTTTCTCATCGCCGCTTGGGCGTTGCTGCTTGCACCAGTGGCCTTTGCGCAACCGTATGAGTACGCGCAGGAGTACTTCGTGCCGGTCAGTGCAGAGTCGGTGAGGGCGTTCGCCCAGAGTGTCAACACGCAGAACGCAGGCAGCACAGGCGGTAGCGCTCCCAACACCGTGCATACGGTGATCTCGTTGACAGCGCTCTTAACAGAAACCATCGCTGTCATTGATCATTGGGAGGACGGGCCAGAGTTCGATCTGTCCAACCCAACCAACGTGCTCGACATCATGGCTGGTACCGGGTCCACCGAGATACTCGGCGATAACAATGCCAACAACGGTGCCCCCCCTGGGTGTGCCCTTGACAGTTGCGATGAAATCGACCTAGACACGTTCATCGTGCTGGAGAACGACGTCCCGGTCAACCCGCGCAACCCTGCAGTCATTCTCTATGACGGTCAGGATCGGATTGGCGTAACCAAGGTGATGGCCATGACCCGCGCGGGCTGGCGTCTTCAGGAAAGCACCCTGTTGGCGGGTGCTGTAGAGGTCTATCCAACCTACACCTGGGGCAGAGAATTCGAACTGCCACTTGGCCAGGACCAGAATGCGGGTTGTGGGCCTACGTCCAGCGACAGGATCTTCACAACAGGGCCGGACATCTGCATGTTCGAGTACACCGCTGCAGCGGTCGGCGCCAGCGAACTCGGTGCCACAGTGGAGATCGACTACAACGGTGATGGCATCGGCGATCTGACTCAATACCTCGGGCCGAGTGAGTCTGCTTTGTTCTCCAACTTGCTCACGGGTTCTCGCATCATCACCACCGATCCGGTCCAGGTCCATCTCCTGACGGGCGATGTCGGATCGACCTACGAGGCGAGATGGTTCAACTTAGTGCCGCTGCCACAATGGGCGGACGAATACTACTCACCGGTCGGTTCGGCTTCGCCCAGCCAACCCACCCACGTGATTCTGTATAACCCTGGAAGCAGCGCGATCGATGTCGACGTATCGTCCATCAATAGCTTCACGCCCACGGGGTCCGCGAGCGACACAGAGGGTGCGGACTTTGCGATTACAGACAATGCTTGTGGCACTCCCCAGACGGCGACCTTCACAGCGCTGGCTGGACTGACGGATCCGGTTATCGACGTGGACCTAGGCCTTCGGGTCACAGGGACCTACCGCGGCGATTTGTCGGTTGTCTTGATCTCGCCGACCGGAACGCGCCAGGAAGTGATCAATAACTCCGGCGACGGCGACAACAACTACGACATCCGTCTGGACGACACCGCTGGTCTGCCGCTAGATGATGGGGATGCGGACACCGTCGGTGCCGATGGTTCGGGGACCTACGAGAGACTAGCCACCCCCAGCCTACCGCTGTCAGCGTTCAACGGTGAGACCGGCAATGGGGTCTGGTCGCTAGAAATCTGCGACTCGGCTGGGGCCGACCTTCATACCTTCAATGAGGCCGAGATATTTGTCACCACGGGGTTCGCCACCATCGGTACCACTACGGTCAACGTGCCCGCGCGCGAGATCGCTCAGTTCCAGATGCCGATCGACTCGGGCGCGAGGTTTCTGAGCCAGAATGGCGATGACTTCTTCGCGTTCTCAACCGTCGACTACGACAACTCGTCGTCAGACTGGGGTTCGAGCTTGCTGCCAGCTCCTCAACTCACGACCTCGGTGGTCGCGGGTTGGGCGCCAGGTCGCAACCCTGCCTCCGGAACCAATCCAACCCAAAATGGTAGTCCGGTCTGGGTGACTGCGGCCGGGCCGACCTTTATCGACATCGACTACGATGGGGATGGCATTTTTGATGTGCTGGCCATGCCGCTCGGAGAACTCCAGTCGCTGACGATCTATGATCCCAACGATCAGGATCAGAACGGCATGGTGATCCAGAGCACAGACGGTACGCTGATTACCGCGGCCTGGGGCCAGGATGTACGCACCGCTTCACCCGGCGCGCCCGCGATCGACGTTGGTACCACTGTGGTGCCGGTGCCGGTTCTCAACCTGACCAAAGACGTAGCTCTACTGACCGACGTCAATGGTGACGGAGACCCAGATGGTGGGGACACCTTGCGCTACACCATCACGGTGGTGAACGTCGGCACCACGCCTGCTACCGACGTTCAGCTTGAAGATCCGGTTGTTGATCCGGTCACCGCCTACGTCCTGAACTCGACTGCGATCGATGGTGTTGCACTGGCCGATGATGGCGTCGGCACGGCGTTTCCATTGGACGAGGGCGGCATCAACCTGGGCACCTTGCTAACCAGCAGTCAACGAGTGATCACGTTCGATGTGATCATCAATTCGCCTGACGCGGGGGTCCTCGAGATCCTCAATACGGCCATTGTCACCAGCCCTAACGGCGGTGGCGTTGCGTCGAGCGTCGTGCCCGTGCCCACGCCCGACTTAGCGATCAACAAGACGTCGATTGTCTGTGACGGCCCGTCGCCAGATTTCAACAGTTGCTCTCCGCAGGTCTTTGCGCGCGCAGGAAGTGGCATCCAGTACACGGTGGTAGCGACCAACACTGGCCCAACCGATCAGATCGGCCTGAAAATCGAAGACGTGTTGCCCGCGGGCACCTCCTACGTGGCTGGTTCGACATCCGTCACCGGCTTTGGTCTTGATATTTTTCGGGCCGCCGATAAGTTCAGAACAGTGGCCTACAACCGACAAGACGGCCCCAACAATTGGGCCAGCGATTGGGCTGAGATCAATGACGACGGCACCACCAATACAGGCAATGTACGAGTAGAGGGTGGTGAGGCCCGTATCGACAACCAGGATGGTGGCGATCTCGAGGGGATCGAAAGGACGGCAGACCTGTCTGCTTTCAGTGCCGTAGGTACAAGCACGAGCGCGACTCTCTCCTTCATCTACCGGACCGGTTCAGGTCTCGAAGCTAACGACGGAGTAATCGTCGAGGTGATCGATGGCGGCGTTGTGTGCGCCTCTCAGCAGTATGGCGACGGCGGAATCGGGATCAGTCCCGGACCGAGTTCCGACTACGTGACGCTTGCGTTTGATGATCAAGGGGCCTGCGGCGAGTTTGGAACCGTCACCGTCCGCGTGCGAGTGACGAACGAGTTTCTCGGGACCGGTAGCGGCGGCGAGTTCTTCGCTATCGACAATGTGCAGCTCGCAGTCACCGAGTCGCAAGCCGTAACTGCGAGCAACGACGGTGGAGGAGGGACGCAATTGACCGACGGAACCCCTCCAAACCTAGTGCTCACCCCCGATCTGTTCGGCTTGTCGACTCTACAGAGCCTGACAGTTGTCTTCGAAGTGGCAGTGGATGATCCGCTCGAACCGTTTCGCCCGTCGATTGTCAACACCGCGACTGTGACTTCGCTCGACAACCCGTTCCCGGTGTTCGCGACGGTTGTTGATCCAGTGGCCGAAGGCGGCGCGATCGGTGATCGGGTGTGGTTTGACGTCGATGGCGACGGCATTGACGACGTTGGCGAGCCAGGTCTTGTCAACGTTGAGGTTGAAGGCTTCCTCGACGCTGGCGTTCTGGGCGATGACACCGACGACGTGAGCCTCGGCATCATCATGACGGACACCAACGGCAACTATCTGTTCGACAATCTTCCGCCGGGCACCTACTACGCCGTTGTCGACGACGCGCTAGAAGGGCCCGTGGGTTCCACCATACCGGCGGGACTTTCCCTTTCCCCCGGGAGTACTAATGCCAGCGCCTCACGCTTGATCGTAGATGGTGAGGCCTTTCTAGATCTAGACTTTGGGTACCGCAACGCCGATCCCGCCACAGCGATCATTGGCGACCTGATTTGGGCTGATGGCAACAACAATGGCGTGCGAGAAATCAACGAACCGGGCATCGGCGGTGTCACTGTTGACCTCATCGACCTCGGACCGGATGACATTCCCGGTACCCCGGACGACTTCGTCTCTCAGACGCAGACCACAGCCACAGACGGCACCTACTTGTTCATCGGTGCGGCACCGCGCAGCTACATGGTGCGGGTCACTGACACCGCCAACGTTCTTGATGGATTGGCGTTGACCACCGGTCCGCAGTCTCAAACCAACCCCTCGGTGCCAATCAGTGTGGTCGCAGATGATGTGTATCTCGAAGCCGACTTCGGCTACTTCGGTGACGCGCAGTACACAATCAGCGACACCGTCTGGATCGATGACAACAACGATCAACTACTCAACGTAGGTCTTGAAGCCGGCGTACCCAGCGTGACCGTTTCATTGGTGGCTCCCGGCCCCGACATGATGTTTGGTGGACTGGACGATGTGATCGTTGCTTCGGCGATCACAGATGCAAACGGTGATTTCAGTTTCACCGGCGTCTCCAATGGTGACTACCGGATTCAGATCACCGATAACTTCAATGCGCTGCAAGGCTTTGGGCCGACCACCACGCCCGCTGGCAACGGGTACTTGGACCTGACCGTCGCCGGGGCTGATGTCGCCAACGTGAGCTTCGGATACAACGCAGCGGGCACGATCGGTGACACCGTGTGGAGCGACGCCAATGGTGATGGCATTCGTGATCCAGGCGAAGCTGGTATTGGCGGCGTTGACGTTCAGCTGTTTAGCGACAACAACGCAGACGGACTGCTGGATGTTGGAGACACTCAAGTTGGTGCCACGGTGCAAACCGACACCTTTGGCAACTACCGCTTTATCGGTCTCGAACCGGGCGAGTACATTGTCAATGTGCCAACGGGTCAACCTGAGCTCGCTGCATACGAAGTGGTCACCACGGAACCCGGCGTCCCCGATCCAGCCACTGGCGATCAGCTGGTGTCCTCGCTCGGACCAGGAGAGTCTGATCTGACCCGTGACTTTGGTTATCAAGACACCGATGGCACCTTGTTCGATATCTCCGGCAACGTCTTCGAAGACCTAGCGCGCGATGGCGATCTTCAGGTCGGAGATCCCGGTATCCCAGGCGTCAAGTTGGTGCTACTGAACGATTCTGGCGACATGATCGCTATGACGACCACCGATAGTAATGGCGACTATTCCTTCCCGGATCTTCCGGATGGAGAGACCTACACGGTCCGCGTGGTGCCGCAGCAATCCCCGGTGTTAACCGACTTTCAGCTGACCAGCGGAATCGACACGATCGATATCACTCTTGCTGGTGCGAGCGTCACTGATGTCGACTTCGGGTATGCGCGCGACACGCCCACCGGATCGATTGGCGATCTGGTGTTCGACGATTCGACCAACCGCGACGGCATCTTCAACGGCTCGGAAAGCGGCATTCCCGGTGTGACAGTTGAACTGTGGGGCGCGGGGCTTGATGGTGTTGCTGATACCAGCGACGATATTTTCGTTGGCACCGAGATCACCGATGCAGACGGTGGTTACCTGTTTAGCGGCTTGTCTGCTGGGGTCTACTTCGTGCGGGTTTGCGACTCGTACGATCTCGGCTCCGGGAACGGTGACGCGACCGGCAATCCGACCAACGCCTGTAACCCAGTGCCGTCGCCGGGTATTGGCGTTCTCAATGGCTTCGAGCGGACCGACCTGAATGGCTTGGGCGCTGATTCCATGCTGATCGGTTTGGCCGAGGGTGCCGACTATCGCGACGCTGACTTCGGCTTCGCAGTGGATGGTGGCCCGCCCGACCTGCGGGGTTCGATTGGTGACGAGGTCTACCTCGACGCCAACAAGGACGGCGATCGCGACGTGGGCGAACCGGGCATCAACGGTGTTCGGGTTGATCTGTTCCGCTCCACTGACGGCACAGTTGGCAATGCCGACGATGTCTACGTGGGCTCCCGCGTCACAGTGGGTGGTGCCTACAACTTCGAGAATCTCCCACCGGGCAATTACTTTGTTCAGGTCGCCGACGCTACGAGCGGTGTTGGAAATGGCGGTACAGCGCTTGAGGACCTGGAACGCACCGATGTACCGACCTCGGATGTCTCGGTGCTCATCGCGCTTGCGGACAACGAAGACTTCGTTGACGCGGACTTCGGCTATGCGCCAGGCACGGGAGAGGGTGCCCTGGGCGACACCGTCTACTACGACGCCGATGGCAGCAATAGCCAAGATCCCGGCGAACTCGGTCTGCCTGGTGTGCGCGTGATTATCACGCCTGACGGCGGCGTGTTCGGTTGTGCCAACGACTCGATCTGTGTCGAGACCGATGGCTTGGGGCAGTATCTCGCGTCAGTTCCGATTGGCGACTACCAGGTTGAATTGTGCACCGGGGTTGGTGCTCCAGATGCGACCTGCTTTGCAAGCAACAGCGTGCCCGCTGGCCTAGTGGCCACTCAGGTCCAACCGGTGCCACCACTGACCGTGAATGTTCCGGTCGGCGGAAACCTCGATGTCGACTTTGGTTTCGACGGTGCAGGATTCACCACAATTGGTGACACGGTCTACCGCGACATTGATGGCAATGGAGCCCAGGACGCAGTCGATCCGGGTCTGGCCGGAGTCGATGTTCGATTGATCAACACCGACACCGGTGACGTCGTTGGAACGCGAACTACCGATGCCTCGGGTAACTACCTGTTCGAGGGTGTAGACCCGGACAGTAACTATCGCGTGGAAGTGGTTACATCGACGCTGCCACCTCTCTTGTATGCCACCCAAAGCGACGGTGTGGTATCGGCATCGAGTTTGACCGCTGGCGTTCCCTATGAAACTGCAGATTTCGGCTTCGCGGGCAGCACCGGCAGCGGCCCAGGCAGTATTGGCGACACCATCTTCTTGGATGACAACGGCGATGGCGTACAGCTTGGTGCCACCGAAATCGGCATTGGCGGTGTGCGGGTTCGGTTGTTTGACACCGGAGCAGATGCAGCCATCGGCGGAGCTGGTTTGAATGCTGACACTCAGGTTGGCGCAGACATCCTCACGCTTCCCAATGGCTACTACGAGTTCCCCAACGTTCCGGACGGTGTCTATTACGTGCAGGTTGTTGATGCTTCTGGCACCGGCGCCGGCACCGCAACGACCCCTCTTGAAGACCTGCAGAGGACACCAGCCAACGGTTCTGACAACAATTCGGCCGTGATCTACCTGGCGGGCGGCGAGACCTATGTCGATGCCGATTTCGGTTTCGACGCGGATACCTCCGGTTTCGGACTGCTCGGCGACACCGTGTACTTCGATGCCGATGGTAGTTCTAGCCAAGATTCAGGGGAACTCGGGCTCTCAGGAGTTCGAGTGATTATTGCGAGCACCAGTGTTGTGGGTACTCCGGTCTGTGGAAACGCTGGGGTCTTCTGTCCGATCACCGATGGCAGCGGCAACTACCTGCAACTCGTACCAGCGGATAGCTACACGGTTGAGGTCTGTACTGCTGCAGCGACTCCTAACCCTGTTTGCACCACCCCAGAGAGCGTGCCAGCGCTGATGAATGTTGTTACCGAAACCCCTTCACCGGGAATCAGAGTCGTCACCGACGGTAGTACGGACCTGGGTGCGGATTTTGGCTTTGACGAAGTTGGCGACAACTTCATCACTATCGGCAACACGATCTATCGGGATCGCAACGGCAACCAACAGCAGGATCTTCTCGATCCGCTAGAAACCGGCATCGCCGGGGTGACGGTTGCGCTACAAGACATCTCGAATCCGTCGAGCCCAGTGGTCCTTGGTCTCGCCGAGACCGACGTCAACGGCAACTACAGTTTTCAAGGCGTACCCGTTTTTACCGGCACGACAATGGATGATCCGATCTATCGGGTGGTGGTGACTGATCAAGCGCAAGTCGTCCAAGGCTTGACCCTTACCCAACCTGGTCGACCAATGGGGGCGACACCTGCCGCCGGAGTTGGCGAGATTCTCGATTCTGAGGTCGATGCTGCGGGGACTGACTACCAAGATGCGGACTTTGGTTACACGACTCTGCAAGAGTTGGGCGACACAGTCTTTGTAGATGCCATCAACAGCGAGACGCCATCGACTGGTACCGACGGTTTCCAACAAGACTCAGAGTTGGGGATCCCCGGAGTACGGGTGATCGTGACTCCACTGGGTACGGGCGCTCCGGACTGCAGCGGTGCATCGATCTGCACTACGACCGACGCTCAAGGCCGATGGCGCGTGATTGTGCCGTCGGGTAGCTACTCGGTGCTGGTCTGCACGGATGGAGCAGTGTCCGATTGCGTAGCGGCAAACTCAATCCCGGCGACTCTTAATCAGACCACGACCTCCTTCGCTGGCAGTGGCGGTAATCCCCAGGTCTTCGAGGTCACCTCAGGTAGCTCCGTGCTCTTCGCTGACTTTGGTTTCGAAGAGGATTCGGCGACCTACGCGACGATCGGAGACACGGTCTACGTCGACACCAACGGCGACGGCGACCAGGACCCAGGAGAAGTCGGGGCGGTCGATGTGACCGTGACCCTGTTTGTGGGCACAACCCAGATTGGCACAGCGACGACCGATTCGTCAGGCAACTACCGGTTCTATGGTGTCGATCCCACCCAGACGTACACGGTGGTCGTGACGGATGAAATGAACATCCTTGATCGCCTCATCCCGACACAGATCGGTGATCCTGCTGACGGTGGCGACGGCACGGTACTGGCTACCTCACTGTCGGCAGGCACTGACTACAACACTGCAGATTTCGGTTACTCGCCAAGTGTTGGTGCCATCGGAGATCGTGTTTGGCGTGATCTCGCTGACGGTTCCATCCCAGGGTTCAACGACGACTTCATGCCCATCGTGGGCTACTACGAGGACGGTGAACCAGGCATCGAGGGAGTCACCCTTGAGCTGTGGGTCGACAACAACACCAATGGCGTGATCGAGCCGGGTACTGACAACCTCGTTCGTGACCGCGAGTCGGGTGGGTTGACCAACTCGATCGGACAGTACTTCTTCACCGGGCTAACTCGGAATGTGAGCTACTTGGTGCGATTGACCGACGAGTTCGATGCAACTGCAGGACTCACCCTCACCAGCTGTACGGACGATCCTCCCTGCGCGGTGGCCCCCCGCCGTGGCACGGTGAACGGTGTTGACAATCAATCGAAGGAATCGCCCTATGCGGTGACCCTGACGACCACACCACCATTGAGCGAGGACTTCACTGCCGACTTCGGCTACATGGCCGCGCCTGGTACCGGTCGCACCCTGTTCGGCCAACTGTTCGCGGACAACGACAACAACGGTAACTACTCGGGCCCTGGCGACATGGGCCCGGATGTGGGCATTGCAGGAGTGCAAGTTCGCCTATTCCGCATCTATCCGGGCCTACCGTTCAAGTTCCTATTCGCGACCACGACAACCACCGACACCATGAACAATGCTCTGCTGAACAACGGCGAGGACTACAACTACTTGTTCACTGGGCTACCAGAGGCCACCATGGCCGACCTTGGAACCTGGTTGGTAGAGGTCGACAACACCGGCACTTTCTTGAGTGGCGCGGCGCAGACTGAACCAGTGACTGGACCCAGTCAACCGGCGGCTCAACGCGAGACGACGATCCTGGCGAGCAACGCAGGCGACATGACGCCCGGCGTTGGTGGTCGCGAAGTTGACTTCGGCTTCTTCCGCCCACCAACCTTGGTGGTGATCACCGACACCCGTTCGGTGCTCGATGGTGGAGAAGTGGCCTTCGAGTTTGAGACCGTTTCTCAAATCGGGACGGTTGGTTTCTTCTTGTGGCGCTTCGACGACGAGACCGGTTCTTGGGTGCAAGTGAACGACTCAATGGTCGTTGCTGACCCAAGCCCGCTGGGTGCCACCTACCGGATTGCAGATCCTGGCGCAGAGCCCGGAATGCACGAGTACATGATTTATGAGGTCGAGACTCGCGGTGGAGAGCAGATTTACGGTCCGGTGGTAGTGACCACCGAGGTCAACGACGGCATTGTGGGTGCGCGCGAGTTCCAAACAGTGCGTGAGCACTACAGCTCATCACCGCGAGAACAGTCCGTTGCAGATCGTGAACGCTTTGCTGCTGCGCGAGCAGAAGCGGAGCTGGTAACAAGTGTGCAGCAGAGCTCGACCGGCCTGGTGTCGGTGAGTTCAGGCGCCAGTGCTCAGCGCCGGACGTCGGCTCAGATCAAGGTGACTGAGGGCGGCATGCAGCGCCTGACGTCTGCTGCGATGGCTGCTGCGACCGGCTATGACCAACTACTGGTTGAGACCTGGATCGCCTCCGGCGATTGGCGTTTGCTGCGTGGTGAACGACTGGTGTCGTGGCACGCGGCTGCAGACAACGCGTCGTTGGTGTTCTACGCACCGAAGCCGAGCAGCCGCTTTAGCGACTTCGCGGCGTACCAACTGAACCGTGGTCCAGGATCTGTGATGGAGACCCGCGATGGCGGCGCGTCACCCGTGGCGCCGTCCTCTGCCTTCGATGTCGATCATCTTGAATCCCAGGCTCTGGCCGCGGTCGGCTTGGTCTACGAGGGCGACCGAGACTTCTGGTTCTGGAAGCAGCTGTTGAGTGGTTCAGCGATTGATCGCACCGAGGTCTACTTTGATCTCGCCACGGTCAAGTCGCCGAACGGCACCATCGACATTCAGTTGTTCGGCCTCACCGGTTCAGGTGCAGGCGTTGATCATCGGATTGAGGTCTCGCTCAATGCTGCGGACCCGCTCAATCCCACCGCTGGCGAGCTGCTGTGCGCTGAAGGCTCTTGCGAGTTCACCTTCAGTGGTAGCGGCGATCACCGGCTCACGGCCGTCACTAACGACCTGATCGCTGGCACGAATACGCTGTCGATCAAGTCACTGGTGCCTCAGCCTGCAGTTTCTGGTTCGCTGAGCAGCATGCTGGTTGACTGGGTGAAGGTTGGTCGGACCGCCGCGCTCGATGCGGTGGCCGGCTCATTGGCTTTCACGGCTTCTGCAGCTCCTGACTCGACGGTCAGCGGCTTCGGTGAGGGCGATCCGATCTCGGTGTACGAGCTGGGTGCTACCACCCGTCGCGTGATCAACGTGACCCGGAGTGGAGACAGTGTTGCGTTTGCCACCACCGAAGGCCGTCGCTACTTGGCGGCTGGTGACACAACGTTCGCGCTGCCCACGGCTGAACCTTGGTTAACGTCCACCAGCTTTGATCAGGGTGCTGAGTACGTCGTGATTGCTCCCGCCAACATGCGCGGCCCGGCCCAGGATTTGGCTAACTATCGGTCAGCGGACTACTCAACGTTGGTTATTGATGTGGAAACGATCTTCAACGAGTACGCGTTCGGGGATCGTGATCCAGCTGCGCTGAAGGCTTTCCTGGCTGATGCTTGGGCCAACTGGAGCGAGCGACCACGGTTTGTAACCCTCTTCGGTAAGGGCAGTTACGACTATCTGGACGTGCTCGGCCATGGTGGCAACAACATGCCTGCCTTGCTGAAGCAGACTGAAGCGGGCTTGTTCTCCTCGGATGCGAGTCTTGGCAACGTCGCTGGCGACGCGGCACCCGAGTTTGCGATCGGTCGTATCCCGGCCGTCACCAACGCAGAGGCCGAGATCTATCTTCGTAAGTTGATGGACTACGAGGGGCTTCCGACGCGAACGGTGACTCCTGCCAACAGCGACGTGGTGTTGGTTGCTGATGACAGTGACCTTGCGGGTAACTTCTTCGATACCAGTAACCGACTTAGCCGCTGGGTTTCGCAGCAACGCAAGACACGCTTGACTCTTGGACCGATGTCAACGGGTGACCTGCGCAGTGACCTTCTAGACACCATCAACGATGGTGCTTACTGGATTAACTACTCTGGCCACGGCGGTCCCGACCGGATGGCACACGAAGGCTTGCTGACGACGGCGGACGTTGCGGGTCTCGCGACCGGTCAACGTTTGCCGATCGTCACGGGCTTGAGTTGCACCATTGGCCGCTTCGAGTTCCCGGGCTTTACCTCGCTTTCTGAGCTGTTGGTGCTGGCAGAGGACAAGGGGGCGATCGCTGTCTGGGCACCGTCTGGCGTGTCCTACGATCTGGCGGCAGCCGAGCTCGGCGAGGATCTGTTCCGTCGTGTGTTTGGCTTCGACAGCGCAGCCACACTCGGCGAGGCGATCCTCGAAACCAGCAAGGCCCACCGCCAGACCAGCCCGCAGAGTGATCTCACAGAGATCTACAACTTGATCGGTGATCCAGCGCTTAAGCTCCTGCTGCCATAGCGCTCGGACCTGCCTCGAACTAACTTCGGCTGCCGCCGATGAACCCGCTCCCCACGATCGTGGGGGCGGGATTTCTCTGTTCCGGTAGCTGACGCAAAGACGCAACCGAGGCCTGGACTGTAGGATCGACCCCGAGTCGCCGCCAAGCCCAATCGAAACCCCGTAGTGCCCGCATGACGCAATGATCAATTCGCAGCTCCTCCTTCTGACCGGCTACGCTGTGGGCCTCGTGGTTTTCGGAATCTGGCTCGGCCGTCGCTTCGCCGGTGCGGCCTCGTTCTTCGTGGGCGATCGTGATCTGGGTGCTGGCTTGATCTTTGGAACCCTCCTGGCGGCGAACATCGGTGCTGGTTCTACCGTGGGCGCCGCTGGTCGCGGCTACGCCGACGGCCTCGCGGCCTGGTGGTGGGTAGGGTCGGCAGGGTTGGGCACGCTCCTGCTTGCCTTCTGGATAGGGCCAAAGATCTGGCGGCTTGGCAAGCAGCATGACCTGCGCACCGTTGGCGACTATCTTGATCTGCGCTTCGGCCCGCCGGTGCGACTAACAGTGGCAGTGCTGCTTTGGTTCGGGACCCTTGCGATCCTCGCAGGCCAGCTGATTGCGCTGGCCTGGGTGCTCGATGTGGTGGGTGGCATCGACAAAACCACCGGCTGCATTGTTGGCGGAGTAGTGATGACGGTCTACTTCAGCGCTGGCGGCCTCAGGTCCTCAGCCTGGGTGAATTCGGTGCAGCTCACCGTCATGGTGCTCGGCTTCGGCTTGGCCGTTGGCTTTGCCCTGAGCAACGCCGGTGGCTGGTCCGAGATCGCGGCTGCGGCGCCAAAGAGTGCTGAGAACTACTTCGGGTTTCTCTCGAGTGGTGCGTCTTCTTGGACCTATATGTTCTTGCTGGTGCCGGCCTTCATGGTGTCGCCAGGCCTGCTGCAGAAGATCTACGGAGCACGTAGCGAATCTGCACTGCGTCGGGGTGTGGGTTGGAGTGGCGTGGCCTTGCTGATCTTTGCCATTGTTCCGCCGCTGCTTGGGATGTTGGCTCGTGTGTATGAGCCATCGCTCGGCAACGCTGAACTTGCACTGCCAACAGTTCTACAGAGCGCTCTGCCAACGTGGCTCGCTGCACTCGGCCTTGCAGCGATCGTGTCGGCCGAGCTCAGTTCAGCCGACGCCGCGCTGTTCATGATCTCGACTTCGCTATCCAAGGACCTCTACCGGGGTTTTGTCCGCCCTCAAGCTACTGAAGATCAGGTACTGCTTGTTGCGCGCCTGGGTGCCGTACTGGGTGGCGTGCTTGGCGTCCTCTTGGCACTCCAGTTTCAATCGGTGATCTCGGCACTCAGCTTGTTCTATTCGTTGCTCTCGGTCAGCCTGTTCGTGCCGATTGTCCTCGGTCTCAATCTTCGCGTTGGTCGTACCAAAGATGCGCTTGCCGCAATCGTGAGCGGCGTCGCTCTGTTCTTTGTGGCGCGCGAGGTGGGATGGTCCGGCAGCTGGTACAACGCAAACCTGATTGCGATTGCGGGCTCGGTAGTGGTGTACTTTGCCAGCATCGGTGTCACCGGAAAGCCGATGATCGCCGCCGGATCTGAAAGTTGATTGGGAGTGAAACCATGAAGGTGGGCATCGTCACGGTCTCCGACCGAGCGAGTCGAGGGGAGTACGAGGACCGCGGTGGCCCGGCGATTGAGGAGTACCTTGCCGAGGTGCTGGAATCTCCTCATTCCACTGCCTACCGCGTCATCTCAGATGAGCAGGCTCTGATCGAGTCGACCCTGGTGGAGCTGTGTGACCAAGAGGATTGCGCCTTGATCGTCACCACTGGAGGCACTGGACCAGCGATTCGAGACGTCACCCCAGAAGCCACGATCGCCGTTATCGACAAAGAGATGCCCGGCTTTGGTGAACTCATGCGCACGGTGTCGCTGCGGGCGGTGCCTACCGCAATTCTTTCTCGTCAGACGGCCGGTATTCGAGGTAAGGCTCTGATCGTGAATCTGCCCGGCCAGCCCAAGGCGATCGCAGAGTGTCTCGACGCAGTTTTTCCTGCGATTCCGTATTGTCTAGAACTCCTCGGCCATGCCTATCCCGAGACGGAGTGCGCGCGGTGGCAGGCGTTTAGACCCAAGCGCTGAGTGGTGAAGGAGTTGGAGCAGGCTCGACGGAGGGGCCGGTCGCTGTGGTCGCCAGCATCGTTCAATCAAGCGCGTTCGGTACGCATTGCAGACGACGCTCCAAACAGAGGTGTAGGACTGGGCCCGATCGCGTGGCTGCAACCCCATTGAATTTCTTCCGAAGTGCGACAAGATGTGACCAGCATCAATTCACTTCTTAAGATCCAATGCCAATGGAACCATCCAGCCGCCAGCATGTCGCCGAACTTCTGCGTTCAGCTGGGGAGCGGGAGGCCGGCTCGCTTGACCGTTTGATCGAGGTTGTCTACCCAACTTTGCGACAGGTGGCAGGGCAACAGCTTCGGAAACAAGGAGCGTCCGAGCACGGAGTGACCTCGTTGGTCAATGAAGCCTATGTTCGCTTTGTCGAGGGAACAGGTGTGGAGTGGAAGGACATTGGGCACTTCTATGCTGTCGCCGCCCTCACCATGCGCCGCATTCTTGTGGACGAGGCCCGCCGCCGAATGGCCAAGAAGCGCGGCGCTGGCGAGGTCGGCGTGACGCTTGATGAGGGCGTGCACGGAATAGACGCGAGTGCCGAAGTCATCCTGGCGGTGGATCAAGCTCTCGGAAAGCTCGAGGGCTTCAGTCCACGACTTGCACGAGTTACCGAGTGTCGGTTTATGGCAGGTCTGAGCACTTCAGAGGCTGCACAAGCACTCGGGGTTTCTGGCCGAACGATCGAGCGCGACTGGCTGCGAGCGCAGGCGTGGCTGGCTCTTGTCCTCAACGATGGGACACCCTCCGCCGAGGCCGCGCCTTAGGGTTGGCTGCCCTTCTGGAGTGTGGCTTCCTTGTCGTATCGGGCGCGCCAGACGGGATCATCCAGCAGTGCGATCCCGGCTGCCTGCAGCCGGGTGGCGGCTTCAATGAAGCGGCCCTGACGCCTGGCGCACTCCGCCAGAAGTAGCTCCAGCCGAGCGACCCACAGAGTGGTCTTGCGTGAAGCGTAGCTGGCGTGAGCTGCCTCGAGCATGGTTCGAGCGGCATTGAGTTCGCCCTGCTCGAGCAGGATCGCGCCCAGACTCCTCCACACGCGGGCGAAACTGGGGTGGCCTGCGGGGAGTGCCTGCTCGAAAAGTTCCAGGGCGGATTCGAACATGGCCTTCGCCCTGGCCAGTTCTCCTGCTTGATGCCAGACCTCGCCGAGGAGAGCCGTTGACTGAGCGACCCGCGGGTGGGCGTCGCCGTGCAGTTCACGTCGCATTGCCAGCCCCTCTGCTTGAAGTTCCGCGGCCCGCTTCAGGTCACCGCGACGGGCCAACGAACTCCCGAGATTGGACAGACTGGTGGCTATGTCAGGGTGTTGTTCGCCATAGAGCGACCGCATTGAGGAAAACGAACGCTGCATTGCTTCGTCGCCCTCATCCCACCTCTCCAACGCCCACAGGGCATTGCCGAGGTTGTTCCAACCGCTTGCGACCTCGGGATGAGCCTCGCCATGAATCGCGATGTTGAGGTCGAGTGCCTCTCTCGTGTGTTCAACTGCCTCGTCGGTGCGCTCGACTGCGTTGAGCAAGGAGGCGAGACCCGACAGAGCTACAGCGAGATGAGCACCGTCGAGGTCGTTGCGCCGGAGAGTTTCGACGGCCTCATTGAGCAGAACCTCGGCCTCTTCATAGTCGCCTGCATTCCGCAGAGCGCTGCCAAGGAATGCCGTCGTTCGGGCGGTTCGGATGTCTTCGGGCCCTAATAGAGCGACGCGCTGCTTAAGTGCCGCTCGAAGCACCTCTGCAGCGCCGGGGTCGTCTCGTTCGAGGAGCAGGCGGCCTAGGGAGGCCAACGTCTCCGCTACCTCGACATGCTGCTCTGGGTGTAGCGCGCGTTGCGTTGCGAGCACTTCTCGCAGCAATGTCTCACTCTGGTCGAACTTTCCCAGCTTCGAGTAGATCGTTGCTAGGTACCCCTTTAGCTCCACCCGCGTTTCGGGGTCGTCCGCCAGTTCCTCATCGATTCTCTCGACTCCGTGATCCACCAGCTCGACAGCGGTGAGCTCGGGACCGAGCGCTCGGTCCGGATCGCCAGCGCCATAGAGCCCAAGCGCGAAGGCCTGGATGCGTTGAGCCCGATCGCGTTCCTGGCGAATCTTCTGGGCGAAGACGGTCAAGCTCACCGAGTAGGCGAGCAAGAGCGCGAGTACGGTGGCGATGCTCCCGGTCGCCAGCTTGTGGCGTGCCATGAGTCGACGCGCGCGGTATGCAAGGGACTCTGGCCGTGCGGTGATTGGGAAACCGCCTCGATAGCGCTCGAGGTCTCCAACAAACTCCGCAACCGACGGATACCGTTGTCCCGGTTGCTGATGCATCGCCGTGAGGGTGATCACGTCGATATCGCGTGTGAGCTCGCGCTTGAGCGCGGAGACCGAACTGGAGCGGGCGGCCGCGATCTCTTGGGCCCGATCGGTTGAGAGTAGCCCCAGAGACGAACTGGGCTTGGTCCAGGGCGCGGATTCTCGCGAGGTTCCCGTGCTAGATGAACGCGCTGTCTGGTCGCGTCTTGGGTTGTGTCCTGCGACCAGCTCATAGAGCAGCAGGCCCAACTGAAAGACGTCCGACGCGGTAGTGACGATGCCGCCATCTTGTTGCTCGGGGCTGGCATAGAGCGGAGTCATCGGGAGGATTCCCGTTTTCGTGATGTGCGGCTCCGAGTCGGGGGCTGGTCCCATGAGTTTGGCGATACCAAAGTCGAGAAGCTTCACTTGACCATCTGGGGTGACCAGAATGTTCGACGGCTTGAGGTCGCGGTGGACGACCAGATTCGTGTGCGCGTGATGCACGGCGCGCCCGACAGTCTCGACCAGCTTTAGTCGGTCCTTGGTGGGCAACTTGTGTTGGTCACAGTAGACATCGATCGGTACGCCGTGGACTAGTTCCATCGCCGAGTACGGCTGGCCGCTCGGAGTTGTGCCCCCGTCATAGAGCTGGGCGATGTTCGGATGTTGCAGTGAAGCGACGATCTGGCGCTCAAGGTCAAAGCGTTGACGAGCCTGTACGTCGTTAGTACCAGGCTTCAGAATCTTGAGCGCAAGCTGCTGAACGAACTGCTCATCGCTACGCTCGGCGAGGAAAACGATGCCCATGCCGCCGCGACCGAGCTCGCTGATGAGGCGGTAGGGCCCAATGGTGTCTCCAGGCGCGGGGGACTCGCCTAGTGGGCCGTGGTCTGACTCGGGTTCACCGAGGTGAGCCGGCAGAGGTATCCTGGCGGCTAGCTCAGTCGGCGGCTCAGCACTCCAAGCGAGCAAGCGCTGGACCATGTCGAGCAGCTCAGTATCGCCTGCGCATTGCTTCTCAACAAACGCTGCGCGCTCGCTGGGCTCAAGGTCCAGTGCGCGGTCGAAGAGTTGGTCGGCCCTTTCTAGGTTTGTCATTGAGAGTCCACCGTTTAGTGGGAATGAACGCGCACTCAGAATGCGTCTTCACCGCCCTGGGACTTTCAATGGTAGCCGGTCGCCGAGTTTCGGGTCGCAGCGACTCGGCGACTTACGGGCCGCAGTCTGGGTTTGACTTAGCCGACGACGAGCAAGTCCTTAACGCCGTCTTTCTCTTCGAGAAGCTCTTGATGCGAGGCGATCATGCGTTCGCGGGTGAAGTCGCTAATTGCCAGGCCCTGGACGATGTTGGCTTCGCCCCGATGGCAGGTGACGGGGAATGAGTACATGACGCCTTTGGGAATGTCGTAACTGCCGTCTGACGGGATCGCCATGCTCACCCAGTCGCCTTCGGGAGTACCGTGCATCCAGTCTCGGATGTGATCCATTGCCGCGCCAGCAGCGGAAGCCGCCGAGGAGGCGCCACGCGCCTTGATGATTGCGCCACCGCGTTGCTGAACGGTGGGGATGAAGCTATCTTCGATCCACGACTGCTGCACCATGGTGCTGGCTTGGGTGCCGCCGATGGTGCAGTGTGCGACATCGGGAACCTGGGTTGCCGAATGGTTGCCCCAGATCGTCATGCGTCGGATGTACGAGACGCGGGCTCGCGTTTGTGCAGACAGCTGACTCAAAGCGCGGTTGTGATCCAGCCGGGTCATTGCACTGAAGTGGCGCGGATCAAGATCAGGTGCGTTCGCGGATGCGATCAATGCGTTGGTGTTGGCTGGGTTGCCGACCACAAGCACTCGCACATCTTTGCTTGCATGGTCGTTGAGTGCCTTGCCTTGGCCCGAGAAGATCTTCGCGTTCGCTTCGAGTAGGTCCTTGCGCTCCATACCTGGCCCCCGAGGGCGGGCACCAACCAGAATGGCGATGTCTGCGTCCTTGAAGGCTTCCTCTGCCTTGTCGGAGGTGGTGACATTGTGGAGGAGCGGGAACGCGCTGTCCTTGAGTTCCATGACGACGCCGTTGAGCGCGTCGAGAGCTGGAGTGATTTCGAGTAGTTGCAAGCTGACCGGTTGGTCGAGGCCGAGCATCTCACCAGCGGCGATGCGAAACAGAAGGGAGTAGCCGATCTGACCGGCGGCACCGGTGATCGCGACGTGGACTGGCTTGCTCATGGACAGGCTCCGAGCTCAGACTTCGGTAGTCGGAGCGTCAGTGGGCGTCCATCCGATAAAGGACGGATGCGGTGGGTAGTCGATACCGAGGGGCATCAATACCAGGGATCGAGGCAGCGTCTGAGGAGGCAGAGGCGGAAGCACAAGAGGGTTGGTTGCGCTGCCGAGCGCGAACGTCCTCTTAGGTGATGTCGGCGAGGGTCAGGCCATTGTCCTTGAGAAACGGCACGACGCCCTTCTTGTCGATCGTGCGGAGGGCACGAGTGGACACCTTGAGGCGTACCGAGCGACCGAGCTCAGGGACGAAGATCTTCTTGGTTTGAAGATTTGGGCGCTGCCACTTATTGGTGACGTTGTGCGCGTGGGAAACATTGTGGCCCGAAAGGGGCTTCTTACCGGTGATCTGGCATCTGCGGGGCATCGTGCTCTCCGAGTATTGCGATTGGGTTCTGAGTGATCTGAGGGGCTATTGAGAGATCGAGCGTTGGAATGCTCGGGCTCAAGCCTTCTTTGGGACCTTGGCGCACAGCTCTAAGAGGTTGGTCGCAAGTCCTAGTTCTGGAGGCAACCTTGGAACGCGTGGGGGGATTTAGCTCGTGGTTCGGTCTAAGCCCGCCATCGATCGTTCTGGCGCTGAGCGTCGCGAGCACAAACGCACTCGAGGTTCACCTAGGTCCAGGAATCATAGCGACTTTGAGACAGGTGTGGCTAGGTCTTCAAAGCGAAAGATGCCCGATTGGTCGTTCCCGACTATCTGGTGTTCTCGCCGCTGGTAGTGCTTTGGGAGCCGCCTGCTCCAAGACGTGAGATGCCCAGCGTTGTTGCGCATCCGATGCCGACCAGAAGCAGGGCTAGACTGGCTTGGCCAGTTTGTGGAGTGAACACTTCGAGCGGGTAGTCCTCGATGTCGATCTCGTTGATATTTGCCTCGGTCAGTACCTGGCCCTTGACCACCGTTTCGCCTAGTACGGGGTCGATCGGTTGCTGGAAGGGCCACAGACCGACGGTGGCACCTAGCAACAAGCCAAGGAGCATGCCGTAGGTTGCTGCTTCGTAGCGACGGAAGAACCATTGCACTAGGTTCGAAACCAGTACGACGCCGAGCACAACTCCAAGACCAACGGGAACCACGATCTCGAGAATGGTTGAGACGATGGCTCCCATGTCGCGCTCGACCAGGGCCTCTTTGAGTCGATCGAGACCAGACAAGATGGGCACGTACTGGCCCAAGAGCAGGAGTAGATAGCCGCCACTGAGTCCCGGCAGAATCATCGCTGATGCGCCCGCTGCTCCGGCGATTGTTAGCGGTAGGAAACTACTGCTACTCGAGCCGACGCCGGTGGCCGCTTGTTGCATCGCAAACAGAGCAACCATGCTTGCCAGACCAAGGACGGCGCCTGACCAGAACGCACTGGTTTTGATTTTGACCGGTGTCCAAACCAGTGGGATTCCGCCCAAGGTGAGACCGATGAATAGTGCGTACATGACCCATCTTTGGTGCACCACCAAGTCCTTGAGCGTTCCGGCGCCGAGCAGGATCGCAAGTGCTGCTGCTACGGCTACGGTCGCCAGGATAGCGATCGGGCGGATGGCGAACTTGAAACGAGTCAGTGCCGCGATCGCGTCAACAAACTCACGATACACGCCGGCGGCGAGCAGCATGGTGCCCCCTGAGACTCCTGGCACGAGGTTGGCGAGTCCCATGAGAACCCCGCCAATGGCGGAGCGGGTGAGTAGCGCACGGTTCATTGACGCACTCTGTGTTGGCGGGGCTGCTTCTGGGCTGTGGGGAACATCGGGTCGCATGGCTAAAACCTAGGGCCTGTGGTGTTGCTGCAAGTTGGAACCTGAAGCGGTGAAAAGGGGAGCGAGGCTTCTTTTGGGCACGGTAGAGTCAGGGTGCTTGGCTGCTGCCGTCTGCTCGATCGCCCAGAACGATGCGTGACCCTATCGCGGCTAACCCTCCGTACCTCATTCCATTCGGTATGGCTCACTAGCCATCGAAAGGCTCCAATTCCGACATGAAACATCTCCTTGCCAAAAGTGCACTTCTACTCGGCTTCGTCGCGTTCGTTGCTTGCAGCGGTCCGTCGATCGAAGTTCCCACACCGCCCAAGGTCTACGACGCTGCAACCTTCTTCGATACCACCAGCATTCGCGGTGGTTCGTTCTCTCACGACGAGAGCAAGCTGTTGATGAGTTCAGATGAGAGTGGCGTATTCAACGTCTACTCCCAAGCTCTGGATGGTGCCGACCGAGTCCAACTCACAACATCGACCACCAACGCGACGTTTCACATTGGCTACTTCCCGAACGACGATCGATTCCTTTATCGCGCCGACCAAGGCGGCAACGAACTCAATCACATCTATGTTCACGAGCTGGACGGGACATCGGTCGACGTTACGCCCGGCGAGAGTCACGTGGCTCGATTTGCTGGTTGGAACAAGAGCAAGACTGCGTTTTTCGTTCAGACCAATGAGCGGGATCCGAGCAACTTTGATCTCTACCGGTATGCCGTCGACGGGTACGAGCGCGAGCTCCTTTTCAAGAACGAGGCTGGCTACTTTCTGTCGAGCGTCAACGACCAAGAGAGCCTGCTTGCGGCGTTCAAACTCAACGGCAACAAGGATTCTGACGTGTTTCTTATTGACCTAGCGACCGGAGAACCAACCGAGATCAGTCCCGAATCGGACGGGGTTAAGACCTCGTTTGCTGGGTTCACTCCCGATCAGCAAGGGGCTCTGTACGACACTGATGGTGAAGGCGAGTTCCTGCAGGTCTGGCGTTATGACCTCGCGACCGGCGACCGAGCGATCTTCGCTCAAGACGATTGGGACATCGTCAACGTCAATTTCTCGGAGCACGGTAGGTATCAGGTGATCCAGACCAACGCCGATGCATCCTCGAAGCTGCGCGTGACCGACACCACCGCAGGACAAGACGTGGTCTTGCCCGATCTTGGCGGCGGTGACATCACGGGTGTTGGTTTCTCACCCAGCGAGACCAAGATGTTGTTGGTGATCAACGGCGATCGATCTCCGACCAATCTGTTTGTTTTGGACTTGGCCGCGCCTGATGCCGAGCCGCAGCAACTCACCCGATCGCTCACCGATGCGATTTCAACGGATGATCTGGTCGATGGTGAGGTGGTGCGTTACGCGAGCTACGACGGACTCGAGATTCCGGGCATTCTCTATCGTCCCAAGACAGCAACTGCCGACGACCCGGCACCAGCGATGTTGATGATGCACGGTGGACCCGGTGGCCAGAGCCGGCGCGGCTACAACCCGGTGGTGCAGCACTTGGTCAACCATGGCTACGCGGTGTTTGCGGTCAACAACCGTGGTTCGTCAGGCTATGGCAAGACCTTCTTTCATCTTGACGATCAAAAGCATGGTGAAGCTGACCTGGATGACTGCGTCGCGGCACGTGCTTACCTTGAGACCCTGGACTGGGTTGATGACACCAAGATTGGCATCATGGGCGGTTCGTACGGTGGCTACTTAGTGGCTGCGGCGCTCGCTTTCCGCCCAGAGGTGTTCGACGTTGGTTTGGACATCTTCGGTGTCACTAACTGGTTGCGCACGCTACAGAACATGCCGGCCTGGTGGGGCCCGCAGCGCGAGGCTCTTTATGAAGAGCTTGGTAACCCTGAGACGGACGCCGAGCGTCTCAGACGGATCTCACCTGTGTTCCACGCCGACAAGATCACTAAGCCGCTGTTCGTAGTTCAAGGAAAAAACGATCCGCGGGTCTTGCAGGTTGAGAGCGACGAGATCGTGGCCGCAGTGCGCGCTAACGGCGTTCCGGTCGAGTACCTGGTCTTTGATGACGAGGGCCACGGATTTCGCAACAAGGACAATCGGATCGAGGCCCAGAATGCTTACCTAGGGTTCCTGGATCGTTACCTGCGCGGGCATGGCGAGCCTGCCGCCACGACAGGCGACTGAGGTGCCTCAGTACGACTATGACCTCTATGTGATTGGAGCCGGCTCAGGAGGAGTACGCGCCGCACGCATCGCCTCCACCATGGGCGCGCGCGTGGCGATTGCTGAAGATCGCTATCTCGGCGGCACCTGCGTCAATGTCGGTTGCGTGCCAAAGAAGCTCTTCTCCTACGCCGCGCACTTTCACCAGGAGATCAGCGACGCCAACGGCTACGGCTGGACTACCTCCAACGTCAGTTTCGACTGGCCAACGCTGCGCGATAACAAGACCAAGGAGATTGAGCGACTCAACGGGATCTACGGCAACCTTCTTAGTGGCGCGGGGGTCGAACTGCACGACGGCCGCGCAACACTTGTCAATGCGCACACGGTGGAAGTTGCCGGCAAGAGATTTACTGCCAAGGACATCTTGGTTGCGGTGGGTGGTCGACCGTTCGTTCCGTCTATTCCAGGTGGAGACGTCGGCATCACCTCAGACGATGCGTTCCATCTGGAGGAGTTGCCAGAAAAAGTACTCGTGGTTGGTGGTGGCTACATCGGCGTTGAGTTCGCAGGGATCTTCAACGGACTCGGTGTTGAGACCACCCTGGTCTATCGCAAGGAGCTGTTCTTGCGTGGGTTCGACGATGACGTACGCACCAGCCTGGCCGAAGAGATGCGGCACAAGGGGATCGAGTTGTTGTTCAATCACGATGTGGTGCGGTTGGAAGGGAAACCCGGTGCCATCACCGCATCATTGACGACCGGCGGGCAACGCGCGGACGATCAACTCCACACTTGCGAGGTTGGTCAGGTGCTGTTTGCGACCGGTCGCGTTGCCAACACACGTAACCTCGGCCTCGAGGCTGCGGGAATCGCGATGGACGATCGCGGCAACATTCCTGTAGATGCGCTGAGCAAGACAAACGTCGAGAGCGTTTGGGCGATTGGTGACGTGACCGATCGCTTGAACCTCACCCCGGTGGCGATTCACGAGGCGATGTGCCTCACTCAGACGCTCTACGCAGACAATCCCACCTCACCCGATCACGACTGCGTTGCGACCGCGATCTTCTCCGATCCTGAGATCGGTACTGTGGGGCTCTCCGAAAAAGAGGCCCGCGCGCAGGTCGGCAAGGTCGTGATCTACAGGTCCTCGTTTCGGCCGCTCAAGTACACGCTCACTGAGAACCAGGAGCGCACCATGATGAAGCTGATTGTTGATGGCGAGAGCGACCGGGTCCTTGGCGTTCATGTGATGGGACGCGACGCGGCCGAGCTGGTGCAGGGGCTCGCGATCGCAGTCAAGATGGGAGCGACCAAGGCCGACTTCGACAGCACGATGGGCATTCATCCCACCAGTGGTGAGGAGCTTGTGACCATGCGCGATCCGGTGAGCGGGAACTGATCTGTCGGCGGTAGGAGTATCCCAACTTTGAGCTGGGATGGTGTGGACGGGATCCGAAAACGAGCCGTGGTACGGGGTGCGGCTCGAGGAGAGCAGGTGGCGCGACACTCAAACTGAAGGAGACGCCTTCTTGCGCAGTACCTCTAGGATCTCCGGCTCTCCTAGAGCGTTGGGATATGAGTCGAAGTGCTGCACCGCGGCTTGCGCCAGATAGCTGTCTTTCTCGGGCTGGATCTCCCAGGTAAAGGGATTACCTTTGGAGATCTGTCGATAGTTGCGAAGAGTGAGGTAGAGCAGCCGGTAGAAGAGTTTGAGAACGAAGCCCATTTTGATGCCGCCACTCACGTAAAGGTGAGGCAAGGGTTTCAATGTCGCACTTGCCCAACCTGCAGGAACAATGTCGAGAGTGTTGAAGATGCGGTCGCAGCGTGGGCCGAGCTGAGCGTCAGAAAATGCTGCGAAGTCGGAATTTCCAGCACTAGGACCGGCGAAAGAAATGGTCGATACGGTGGCGTTGCTCGCTGGATCCCAACTGTCTTCGAGGCCCTGAGATTGGCAGAAATGGAGAGCCAGGGTCGGTGCCAGGCAGCCGGCCAAACTGTGCCCTGTGAACAGGAGTTCGCACCGCCCTGAGGACGCAACGTCAGTCAGGAACGACGCGATGGTCATGCTAGCTCCCGGCAAGCCTTCCTTGGGGGACATTCTGTTGAGAAGGGCGTCGACCCCGGTACTGGTCGCTTTCGAGACTTTTGGATTCCCCGATGCGACGACCCCAGCTGGCAACTGCCAGTCGACCTTGCGCCAAACCGAAAGGTCCTCCCGCAACCAATCCATGATTGCAACTCCGTTGGTGCCGCGAATGGCGATCGTGTACTCGTGCGGCCGACTGATGCGTTGAACGACGAACATGCCGTTGTCCTGATGAGCCGCTAGAGGGAACGTGTAGATGGCCGGGCCCCAGACTACTTTCCAATCGGGCTCGCCAGCTTCGCAAAGTACCGCAAGCTTTGGCAGAGTTTCTTGAACGAGAGTCAAGATTTCTTCTTCGACGCCCTCCTTGTCAAACTTGCCAATTAGCTCCTCTCCCGTGTAGGCGAGGTACGCTAAAGCGACGGCGGTCTTTTCTTTCAAAGTTGGTTGAAATCCGCTTTGGGTCATTGATGTTCTTTCCTTTTAGGGCGACGCAGGACCAAGACTAGAGGGACTCGAGGGTGCATACCGTCTCCCGTCTCCCGTCTCCCGTCTGGCTCGCGGCGACATGACCGAGAGGCGAGCTTGTAGTTTGTGCAGCACGACTCTGCAAGCATCCTCTCCTATTGCATTTATCCGTTGGAATTGATTCACTGTAAATAGCCCCTCAACTGGTCTCTTCCTAAAGCGACCATCTTGGACCCTCTTTCAGCGAACGCCCAATAGGGAGTCATCCTTGAACGTTTACGATTTCGCCTTCTACGCCGTCAGCTTCCTCGCCGTTCCCTTGTGGTTGATGATGATTCTGTTGCCCAAGCATTCCCTCACCAAAAGGATCATGGGTTCGGTTTACATCGTGGTTCCGTTTGCGGTTCCCTACGCTGTGCTTGTCCTGGCGCATTTCCAAGACATCTTGCTTTTCTTGGCTCCCACTCCTTCCAAGATCGAGGAACTGCTAACCCACCCGTATTCGGACGTTTTGGCCTGGTTGCATTTCATTCCCTTGGACCTGTTTGCCGGACGATGGATCTACCTCGACAGCCGTCAAAAGAACTTCAACGTCTTCGCCATGGTGCCAATCCTGTCGCTCTGCCTGCTGCTTCCACCTTTGGGGTTCGTGCTCTATTTCATCTTCCGTTTCATCAACTCAAAAAGGCAGAGCGAGGGCCAACCCGAACCCTCCGTGACCGCGAATGCAGGTTCCGAGCTCTGAGGAGCCGGAAGAGACGGGCTTTAGAGTCGCCAAGTCGCGAAGGAGCCAAGTCGCCAACACCACGGTGCGTCAGTCTGCGTCGAAAGTAAGTATCCAACGGTCTGGGAAGGCGCCGTCGTACTTGATCTTGCCGTCGTCACCGTGGGCCCGTGCCAGGTTCTTTCGCCGCAGCAACGGCTTGAGCATCGCCGGCCAAAGCGCTGTGGCAATGAGATGGCCGAAGCAGGTGTGCTGGCCGTACCCGAAGAGGATGTAGTCTTTGAGGTCCCGGGTGACCAGGAACTCTTCGGCATTGGTGAACTTGCGTTCGTCCAACATGGCGGACTCGGTTCCAACGACCACCAAACAGCCAGCCTTGAACTCTGTCTCCCGCTCCGTACCGGCTGCCACGACACAATCTTTGACGCAATGACGCAGCAGCATCGGATTCTGCGGATTGAAGCGTTGAGCTTCGAAGATGTAGCGAGTCAGCAGGTCGTCGTCATCGTTGCGGGCGGCTTCTTGCGCCATAGCCAGTGCATCAGGACGCTCGATGAGTTGCTCAAGAGCCTGGGTAGTGGCTTTGTTGTTGGTGGGGGTAGTGCCGACGATAGTGCCACCCACCAGCTCCCGGATGATTTCGTCAGTGAGCTCGGAGTCGTTGGTTTGGAGCTTGACCAAGCGGCATAGGAAGTCGTCCGGTATCTCTTCTCCAGCGGCCAATTGCTCCTTGCGCTGAGCGACGACGCCGTCTAGGTACGCGTTCAGTTGCTTGCTCGCGTTGACCGCTTCCTTCTCGAAGTTGGGATCGTTTCCTAGGTTGAGGAAGATCTCGCGGAATATCGCCCGCATCCATCCTTGATTGGTGGCTTCGTCCGGCCCCGGGGCACCATAGTAGTCGCCGACCACTTGAGTTGGGATATGGCGCCCAAGCTGACCGACAAAATCGATCCGGCCCGTCGGTGCGGTGGCCGCCACCTCCTTCTCGGCTACGTCTTGGCCCAACTGACGGATCCGATCGATGTCCGAAGGATGGACTGCCTGACGCATCCAGCCAATCCAGCGCTGGTAGCGCTCGGTGTCGTCCATGCCAAGGACGAAGTCACCCGTCGTCAGGCGCATCTTCTTGGCGTAAATGTCAACCACGCTGAAACACTCGGAGTTGCCCAAAACCTCCAAGGTGTCGTCGTATAGAGATACCGCTCCGACTTTCTTGGTAGCGAAGATAGGTTCGTGATGGCGCAAGAACTTGAACAGGGGTCTCACCAGGCCAGGATTCCCCATCAAGTGTTCCAGCCGAGTATCGAGCTTTTCCCTTAGGTTGAGGAAGTCGTCGTGCAGTTCGTCCTCGAGTTTTCCTCCCACCGACAGGACATCTTGCCAGGCGTTCTTGAGTAGTGACATTCGATTTGATCTCCCTGCAGTCTCGTTGGTATCAGCATCGAAGGCAGCCTCCGTCGAGGATCCTCCGCTGGCTGTCGCGGCTTCTCTGGACGCTCTGTTGTCGTCTGATGCTGTGTCTGCCTTGAAGCTCGCCAGAAAGTTGAGGGCTCGCATACTCGGCATAAAGTAGTAACCGCCACCCTTCACCATGACGAATCGTTTGAGACCGTGGACGCGGAGACGCACCGGTTCGGATGGAATGGTCATAACGCTCTTTCCAGAGCCGCCAGGGATTGGGTCCAGAAGTTCCGGATCAGAGAGGATCGGGTCCTTGTTGTCGTACATATGGCCGAATTTTGGACTGTTGATCCAGGTTTGTTGGACGAACTGGAACTGACGTTGAATGTCGGCGTTGATCGCCATAAACATCAAACCCTGTTCCTTGCCTTGACCGTTGTTGAAGGGTCGACCTCGACGAATGATGCGGTGACGCTTGGTCACCTCCACTGACTTCTTCGGGCTATCCGGTGGTAGGTCGTCTCGAGGATTTCCTCGCCTTAGGTGTGAACCCATCGGGCATTTGAGCCCCTTAGGATCGTCTGAATAGAGGAAATCGTTGTTGCGATTCGGGTCCTGACCCAGGGCCGGGTCGTCCTTGTCGCTGGTCAGTGCCATCGGGGCGCCGCTTGGCCAACGACCGATCATCTTCGAGGCGAGCCAAGTCTTGCGTTCGTCGTTGGGCGTTCCGTCAGCGTTCTTGGTGCTCTCGGCACAGAAATCCCAGAAGCTGTCGACATCCTGATACAGCTTACGAATCGATAGATAGGTACCGTTGCGGCCGAGGTCGTGATGGCTTGAGCTATTCGTCACCTCCGGCAAGAGCCCCTCTGGATCATCAGTAGCATCGACCGTCGGCGGCGGCGAAACCATGTCGTACTCGTTGGTGTAGCCCATGATGAACTCGCCGGCCTTGACCAAATCCTGGCCAGGCTTAGCAGCGATGTGCGAGCCGGCGATACCCGGCTGGGAAATACCGTCGTGAAAACCGAATGCTTCGCGACCGCCCAGCCGATTCGAGTCCTGGCGGAAGACTTCCCTCAATCCATTGTCCGAATCGGGTTGTCCGATTCGCTCGGTCATCTCCTCGAGCGCCTCTTGAGTGCTGGAGAAAAGCAGCAGCATCAGGTGCACCGGCGGAGTGTTGGGACCGCCGAACTCCCAGTGCTGTGGAGCACTGTCACCATAGTCGCCGAGTAGCTGGGAACTGGGACCAGTTGCCATTGGGTTCGCTTCGCCGTGGTACTCGGCTCCGCCGCTGAACTCTCTTGGGAAACTACCCAGGCAGTTGCGGTCAAGGCCGAGCCTGCGCAACCCGCCGGCGGTGAGAGTAAGGTTCACCCCTACTTCGGGCTTGGGTTCTCCAGTTTGGCGCTGGCGGGCGGTCGTGACCTCTGGGATGACCTTGCGCATCCAGCTTTGAGCCTTGGGAACATCCACGATCTCGCAGAACAGGAAGCGCGAGTAGAGCTTGTGGCCGTATCCGGAAATGATGTAGCCCTGAATGTCTTCAAAATCAAGCATTGCTCAGAATCTCTGGAGAAAAGCGGCCGCTTCCGATGCGCTCATCGACCGGCCGACGTTGTCGCGGATCTCGATATCGTTCACCAGGTTGGCGATGGTGGCGGACGGATAGGCCCGGTAGAAGACCGGGGCGTAAAGATTGTGCTCGCGGCTCCACTCCTTGAACGGAATGATCTTCGCCGCGCCTCCTAGCACCAACCAGTTGGAAGAGGGGAAGCGGGTCGTATTGCCCCAAATACCCGTTAGTCCGTACTTCGCTTTGTCGACGAAATCCCCTAAGTAGCTGGCCCAACTGCCATCGTAGTTGCTAAAGAAGAGCAGTCGTTTATCGCCGTCCATCATGATCCATCTGGCGAAGTGAATCGTTGGAATACCGAGCAAGTTTCCATAGATCGACACCGTCTTGGCCAGCAGGCTGGTAATCGCCAGGACACCCTTCAAAGTAAACAATCGGACGGCGCCCGGCTTGATGGCAACCATTGTGGTTAGGTGGCTGATGGTGTAGATGTCAGGGTTTTCGTACGGGCGCGGATCCACCGGCAGAGGTGGTAGTGGTGGCTGATGGTTGCTACGGATTTCGGTCAAACGGAACACCACCAACCACAACAGAAGTAACGGCAGAGTGAGGATCAGCATCGGTATGCCGATGAGGGCTATGAGGACGATGTTGCGCATGGCCTTCGATTTCAACTGCGACAACGTCTCGGATGAGACCTTCGGTGATACCACGTCGGGCTTGCCGAGGTGAGCCTGGATTCTTTCCAGAATCGCCTGGGGCGAAAGTTCACCGAGATTGCTCTTCGCCTGCTGGGCGTCGAGATAGTTCTCAATCTCCTCACGCACAGCGATGGCGTTCTGGATGTCCTGCACAGTCTGTCCGCGGCAGCCGACATAGAATGCCGCTGAAGGAAAGGAATGCTGGCGCATGTAGGCCTTGATCTGGTCGGCGCTAGAACCCGGTGCGTAACCGACGCAATGAGCGAAGAGCGAGTCGAAGCCCGCTTTGCCGATGGCCATCAACTGGTCGAGATGAGGCTCGAGGTCCCCGTCGTGATTGCTCTCGAAAACCAAATATGTCGGGTATTCGTCTGCCTCCTGATCGATGATCACGAAGCTGCAGAAGTGGAGAGTAGGTACGTCGCTGAAGGGGATATCCGGGTTGCCCGCCGGATTCTTGCCGATGGCATTCAGTTTGTGTTCGAGTGCTTCCTTCGAACCCGTTTTGATCTCGGCGATGATACTCAATGGAAATTGATTAACAGTTGCCAAACGGTCTCCTTTGCAAGAGAGGACAATGCCTAAAACCTGGCCTGTCAAGAGACGGCGCAGTCGAACACGGTCAGGGTCAAGGTAGAAACAAATCGTTTACAGAAGCATAGCATGCGATTTCTGAGGGCGGAGCTTTACAGGAGGAGCAGGGCCGCAACGTGGTAGATGAAGGTGCCGTGCATTCTGCGGATACTCCGTCTTTCCGGGATGTAGTCAGCGCGGGAAATTGGATCGTCCTTAAGTCTCGGTTTGTGTTGATGCTGCGATGCCAGCCATGCCGAAAGTTTGGATCTTGAGACCTATCTGTGGGTCAACAGAGCGAGGGTTTGGGGAGTTCGGGCTTTGTCTTGACGCCACCAGCGATGAGGCTGACCATCGCCATGAGTGCTCCAGCTGAATGAAACCCGTAGGCCCTCCGCGCAGCGATGCGAATTTTTGTTGCTGATACCTTCGACCCGCCCGTCGGTTCTGACCCCGAGCAGATGTGTGTGGAGCTCATCGGCAATAGGCAACGGCGCGGTCCGTGTGCTTAAGTACCGTCAGGACTGCTCGAGCGCGAGTGAACGACTCCGCTCTGTTCGGCCCACGCGAAGCCGACGCTTAGACACCGTAGTGCCGGTTTGGGTCAGGCTCCTCGAAGGTCGCGACGAGCTACTCCGTGCGCTCACTATCGCCGCGTATCGAGCGTCGCTTATTAGGGGCCGAAGAACGAAGCGAGACTTGACACGCTCAGACTCCGTACGCCGACAGAAAGGGTTCACCCGACCAAAGGCAGTGTGGCGACCGCGGCCTTCTCCGATTCTGAGATCCGCAGTGTTGGGCTCTCCGATGAGGGAATTCGTCGAACCAGTGTGACGAACCGCGAGTCATCATGCGGGATCCGGTGAGTGACGGCTGCGAATGACTATGAACGACCATGAAATGGTCACTGAACGGAGCTGCCAGGTTCCTGTGCTTCCGCTTCGCGCAGGAACTTGCGAGCCTTGACACCCGCAGCGACCGCCGCAAGGAGCGCGATCAATGCGGCCGCCGAATAGAGCAGAACTCCCGACCGGGTGGTCGGCATCGGCGCCTTTCCGAGACCGCCCAAGTCGGCAGCAAGGCTTCCGAGATAGGCATTGGTGATGGAGTAGGGAATGGTGCCGAGAAACGTCCCGACTAGGAAATCACGCAGCGTGAACCGCGTCCAGCCAAACAAGTAGCTCGATAGTTTGAAGGGGATGGCTGGGATCAGTCGTGCGGTTGCAAGACTCTTCCAGCCGCCCGCGACGATCCGGTCTTCGAGCAGGGCGAGCTTGGTGAACTTGCTGCGCATCTGGGCCAACCAGCGCGATCGGCGATGGCCACCAATGAGATAGCGCGCGATGCAGAAAGCACAGAGTGCGCCCACGGTCTTGCCTATTGCGGCGTAGGCCGCTCCGAGAGCAGGACCAAAGAGAAAGCCGGCCATGAGCGGGAAGACAGCCCCCGGCACCAGTGCCACCACCGCGAGCGTGTGCAGGCCGAGGAAGATCGGTCCAGCCCACCAGCCGCGGGCGTCCATCCACGCACCGAGGGCTCGTATCGCCTGGTCGACGTCGAGCACCAGAAACGCTGCGGTCACGCTCACGGCAAGTAGGCCGAATCCAAGAATCCGAAGTCGGAAGCGCCGCGTCTTTAAGGAGTTGGAACGATCAGAGTCGGCCTCCGCCGGACCGGTGTCAGTTGCGGGCACGAGCGCGCGCTTCGACGGCATCCAGCACGTTGACCTCGAGCGCGATGCCGTCGAGGCGTTTGATCTCGCGAATCCCCGTTGGGCTAGTGACGTTGATCTCGGTGAGCCAGTCACCTAAGACATCGATACCCGCAAAGATCACACCCGTATCTCGCAACTTGGGACCGACGCGACCGCAGATCTCGAGTTCTCGCTCGGTCAGTTTGGTTTGTTCGGCTACCCCTCCCGCGTGAAAGTTGGCGCGGGCATCATCATCGGGTGGTACTCGCAGCACTGCCCCCGCGGGTTCGCCCTCGATCAATATGATGCGCTTGTCTCCTTGCCGCACCTCGGGCACATACTGTTGGGCCAACAGGTACTGCTGGCCGTGCCGGGTTCCGGTCTCAAGGATGGCGCGTGCGTTGCGGTCGCCCGGGGTGATGTGGAAAATCCCCTCGCCCCCAGCTCCGTCGAGTGGCTTGACGATCATCTCGCCACCCATCTCCTCTTTGAAGGCCATCAGGTCATCCATGCTCCGGCTCACGAAGGTGGTGGGGCACAGATCGGCGAACTCCAAGGCAAAGAGCTTCTCATTCTCGTCCCTCAGCGCTTGAGGGTTGTTGACCATCACCGGACCCTTTGCCATCGAAAGTAGGTAGGTGGCGAACAGATAGTTCATGTCGAACGGCGGGTCTTTGCGCATCCAAATCGAGCAGAAAGCACTGAGCTCGTGGCGTCGTCGGGTGCCGGTCTCGTACCATTCTCCTCCCGACGTCAGGATCTCAGTCGGCGTGGCGTGGGCAAAGGGTACGCTACCGCGTTGACCAAGCTCTTCAATCAGGCAGGTGTAGACCTCATGTCCGCGGCGAGCGGCCTCCCGCATGAAGGCAATAGTGGTGTCGGCGTCCGGTTGGAGCCGCTCAAGTGGATCGATGATGAATAGGTGTTTCATGGCGAATGAGGCTATCAGCGGTGAGTGATTCTTCGGACTCGCTCGACCAGTTCACCAGCCGAGACCTCGTGCAAAAGGTCACTTGGGTCTTTGGCTACGGCTCGCTGGTTTGGCGGCCAAACTTCAGGTATCTTGAACGCGTGGGTGCCTGCCTTCACGGTTGGCGCCGTCGCTTTTGGCAGGGTTCGACGGATCATCGGGGTGTGCCGGGTGCACCGGGTCGGGTGGTGACGCTCGAGCGAGCACCCGAAGGGGGGTGCCACGACAGGCTTGCGCACTGTGGCGGAGTGGCATATCTCTTGGCAGAGGAGGATGCTGAGGAGATCCTCTCGAGCTTGGACATTCGTGAACAGGGTGGCTACGAGCTGCTCACTGAGCGCTGCGAGCTCCTCGACGGGCGTACTATCAGCGCCCACGTCTATGTCGCGACCCCAGACAATCCGAACTACTTAGGCCCCGCGACCACCGCTCGGTTGGTGGAACAGATCAGTGGCGCTCGAGGTCCCAGTGGTGCCAATGCCGAGTACGTGTTGGAGCTCGCAGATGCCTTGGCAGCTCTGGGTTTTGAAGATCCGCACGTGGTAGAACTCGCTGCCGCGATCAAGGCATGCGAGGCTGACTGACGCGCGAGCCGTGAGGCAACTGAGCTGATACAGGTACACTAGGCCCGTCAACCAACTCCAGAAAAGGGATTAGACCCATGCAAGCCAAACGGCGCATCGTGCTTCTCACCACCTTGATCCTGCTCGTCTCAGCGACCGTCGCGGTCGCGGGACCAACCATCCATACTGACGTCGTCTACGGTCATAAGATGGGCATGGCGCTCACCTACGATGTGCTCGAAGCCGAGACGCCGAATGGCGCGGGCATCTTGTTCATGGTCAGTGGCGGCTGGGTGTCGCGCTGGTTCGACCCAGAAATCGCTATGCAGCGTCAGGGTAGCTTTGCAGAACTGACGAGTCGCGGCTTCACGGTGTTTTTGGTTCGCCATGGCTCAAGCCCCTTGTTCAAGGTTCCAGACGCAGTGATCGACGTGCGCAACGCATTGGCTCACATCTCCTCAAATGCGGGAGACTGGAACGTTGATCCCGCGCGACTGGGTGTATTCGGCGGCTCTGCGGGCGGACATCTGTCGTTGATGCTGGGTAACGCGAGCGAGTCGGAGATCGGAGACACAGGAGCTGCTAAGGCGCGCGTCGCTGCGGTTGTGGCCTACTTTCCTCCGGTCGATCTGCAGCCGATCACAGGTCCCAACGATCGCTTCCCGGCCCTCGATTTCGACAAGGAACTGGCCGACGACATCTCTCCTTTGCTCTACGTTTCTCCTGACGACCCGCCGACCTTGTTGGTGCACGGCACTGCCGACGGTCTGGTTCCGATCTCCACCAGCGAGACCATTCACGCGGCCTTCAAGGAGGCTGGGGTGACAACTGATTTCGTGGTCATCGAAGGTGCAGGCCATGGCTTTCGCGGCGAACACGAGACGATCGCCACCGATGCTTTGATCGCATGGTTCGAGAAGCACTTGAACAGTGGCGGAAGCGCTGCGACAGCTGGCGGAGATTAGGGGCCCTGAATCACAGATGTATCAGGGCGGTGCAGGCGAGCCTTGCGGCTGGACTGGTGGCCGTGGCTACGCTGGCGGCGGTTGCCGGCTGCACTTCCGAGACGGCTTCAGATCCTACGATTCAATCGACGGCTGCTGGGCAATCTGGAGCTGGGCAATCTGGAACTGGGCAATCTGGAACTGGGCAACCGGGAACTGGGCAACCGGGAACTGAGCTCGGCATCTACGCTCCTCAGCAGCACTCTGCTTACGATGGCCTGTTCCGCGTTACGGGCACCCAGGTGCACCAAGTCGGCACCTTGGGTGACCGGTCGCCATGGGATCACATGGGCAATGATGCGGCCGCGGTTCGCGCGGTCGCCGGTGAGATCGCGTTTGATGTGAATGAGATCGACAACACCGGCACCTTCAAGGCGTCGCTTGAGCTGCCAGAAGGGGAGTACGTGGTTGAGCTTGACGAGTTCGTCGAGTTCAATCCTTGCCAAGACGGGGGAGTTGCCAGCTATCTATACGAGCACGGCGACGCTGGTTGCGGCGACAGCAACTGGCCCAAGAGCTTGCTCTACGTCGCCGGTTGGGGCCTGGGCCGAGCTACTCTCAACGGGGAGTTCCTGTATGAGGACTACCAGATTCACTTCATGGTCACTCAAGGCATGCGCGATCGCGAGACCCTGAAGGTGTTTGAGAAGACTGGGTCGGGGGCGGCCGGTGCGGTGAACCCAGCCGCTCAGCAACTAGACTTCTACATCCGGAGTCCCGAGAAGAACGCGGCGAATCATCCCGGCCGCGAGGTCTTTGATCACTTCTTCGCTATGCAGGTGACTTGGCGATAGGTGTTCACCTAAGAGCGATCCAGGGCGGCTGCCGTTCGACCCGCCTCGAACCTCGATCGGGTACTCCTGCGCAAGCGAGCGCGGTGGCTGCGTCTTGTTTGGCAGCTGACGGGGACTAGAGACTATCGGGCAGGGGCGACGGACAGTCGGGATCGTACTCGCGATCGATGGCGGTGAGGGCGGCGATGCTCTTGCTGATCACTTCACGCGGTGTCGCACCGGCTTCTACCTGGCGCAGCCACTGCTGAGCGAGGTTGCCGTCTCTGAGAATCTCTTCAACCGGCTCGAGCCGATCACGAAAACCGTGGCGTTCAGCGACCGGAAGCGTCTCGGTCAAGCGGCTACGGATCCAGTCGACCATGGCGACCGTGTTTCCGGTTTGCCAATCGACCACTTCGGCGTCGAGGCTCGCGCGTGCTGCGGCGATCTCGTTTGCTTCGCATAGCTCGACCAGCTCGTGGTTAGGCATCGAGAGCAGGGGGTCGAGCATCGGGTTCTCGATTGCCTGCCAAATGCGAGCTTCGAATAACGACACCACCGCACCTAGAACTCGTGGGCGGGAAATGCGATCGCAGATGCGCAGTTCGAGACGGTTAATCTCGTCTGGAGTGCCTTCGCCATTGGGACGAATCGAAAGCCACAGGTGGCGCGGATTGAACATCACGCCTGACTTGAGCTGCTCGTTGACCCACTCGATGAAGTGAGCGTGGGAGATGAAGAAGGGAGCGCCCTTGGGCGTCACTGGGAACATTGTCCAGCGAGTCGAATGATCGCCACTTGGGCGGCCGCGAAAGAACGGCGAATTGGCGGTCAGCGCAAGAAACATGGAGGCTTCGGCACGTAGGAGCCGATAGGCGCGGATCAGGGTGTCGGGGTCAGGCACGCCCACGTTGATATGCGTGCTGGCGGTGACCACCTTGGTGCCGTAGGTGTCGCGGATGTACTGGTAGTAAGGGTTCTTCGGGTTGGAGATGAAGAAATCATCGCTCTCTTCGAGCGACAGTGTGCTGCCCGGGATCAGCGTGTAGTCACCGATCTCGCAGAGGTACCTCCTCAGTCGGCAACGTTTCGACATGAGTCGATCCAGCAGGATCTGGTAACTGCGGTAGGGGGCGGTGGTGTACTCGACGTTGCGTGAATCAGGCTCGGTGACGAAGCCCGCGAGGTCTGCAGCAATTCGATGAGACAGACCGACAACATCGGCGTTGAGCGTGCCCGTGTAGACCTCTTCTTCTAGCCCCTTCCGGAGTTTCATTTCGCCGCCGTCGATAGCGAGGGCCAACTGATCGGCGGTTTCGATGAGGCCTCTGTCAACTGAGGCAGCCTGCGGTGGTGTTGTGTCGCTCATGGCGGTTAGCTCCTGATACCGATGCCGCGTTTGAGCATCGAGTTGGCGAGCGTGTAGAAGCAGACGATGAACACCACCAGGACTCCGAAGGCAACTTCGATGGGCATGTCTGAACGCCCGAGGATGCCGTAGCGGAAGGCGTTGACCATGTAGAGGATTGGGTTTGCGTAGGAAATGGTCTTCCAGAAGTCGGGCAGCATGTTGACCGAATAGAAGACGCCTCCCAGCATGGTGAGTGGCGCCAAGACGAAGGTTGGGATGATCGACACTTCGTCGAAGTTCCGCGCGATCAAGGCGTTGATGAAGCCGGCGAGCGCGAATGCTACGGCAGTCAACACAGCCACCGAGATGGTGAGCACGGGGTGGACTACTGGCAGATCAGCGAACAGCAGAGACATCAGCGACACCACGCTGCCGATCACTAAGCCCCGGAACACGCCTCCGATCGAGTAGCCAAGAAGGATGGCGTTGCTCGACATCGGAGAGACCATCATCTCCTCGACGTGGTTTTGGAACTTGGCTCCGAAGAACGACGAGACCACGTTTTGGTACGAGTTGAGCAGTACCGACATCATGATCAGGCCGGGGGTGACGTACTGAATGTAGCTGTAGCCCTCGACCACGCCGATGCGCTGGCCAAGGACTGGGCCGAAGATGATGAAGTAGAGCCCAGTGCTGATGATTGGCGGCAGCAGGGTCTGGGCCCAGATGCGCAGGATGCGGTGCACCTCGCGGCGGACGATGGTGGCAAAGCCGACCCAGGCTTCAGTGGCGCGCGAGCGTGGCGATTCGCTGATGGGTGAGAGGGTTCGAGACTCAGAGCCAGATTCGGCGAGGGGTTGGGTCACAGCTTTGACTCCTGCCCGCCCTCGACCAGTCGCACGAACAGTTCTTCGAGTCGATTGGCCTTGTTGCGCATGGAGGTGATCACGATCCCTTCTTGCTTCAAGCTGTCAAACAGTTGATTGAGGCTTGCACCCTGTTTGATCTCGACCTCAATCGAGCCGTCTTCGCGCATTGCGGTGGGGAAACCGTCCAGTTTCGGAGCCGCATCGAGTGCATCTTGAGGGTCAAGAACGAAGGTTTCGATGGCGAGTTGGCGTAGCAGCGAGCGGGTATCGCTGTTTTGCACAATGCAGCCGCCGTCGATAATTGCCAGGCGTTTGCACAGCGATTCAGCTTCTTCGAGGTAGTGGGTGGTCAGAATGATGGTGGTGCCTTGACGGTTGATCTGTTCGAGCAGTTCCCAGGTTGCCCGGCGGATTTCGATATCGACGCCTGCGGTTGGTTCGTCGAGGATCAAGAGCCTGGGGCCATGCACCAGGGCCCGTGCGATCATCAGCCTGCGCTTCATTCCTCCTGAGAGGGCGCGCGATAACACCTTGCGCTTGTCCCAAAGGCCCATCCATTCGAGGCACTGGCCCGCTCGTTCCTGCGCTTCAGCCCAAGGAATGCCGTAGTAGCCGGCCTGCTGGGCGACGATGCGAAGAGGCTGCTCGAACTGATTGAAGTTGATCTCTTGAGGCACCACGCCGATCAAGCGCTTGGCGCTCTCAAGATCGCGTTCGGTGTCGATCCCGAAGACTTCGATTGAGCCTTCGGACTTGTTCACTAAGGAAGTGATGATGCCGATCGTGGTGGACTTGCCTGCACCGTTCGGGCCCAGGAGTCCGAAAAACTCACCTTGATCGACCTCAAGGTCGATGCCCTTGAGCGCCTCGACGCCGCCCTTATAGGTCTTTCGTAGGTTGCGAATGCGGAGGGCGGGAACCGCATTGGTTGGAAGCGCAACGGACTCGCCCTCTTGAGCTGTTGAGTTCAAGCTTTGATGCTCAGCTCGCTTGGTGACTGTCGAGGTAGCGCATGATGTCCGCGCTCTCGGGCATCTTGACGTCATGCTCGGGGTCAACCAAGTACGGCACCTGGGTGCGGCCGCTTAAACGGATGAGTTCGTCGCGCTCCGGTGATTCCGACCGCAAGGACATCTCCTTGGCTTCGTAGGGAATCCCCTTCGATTCGATGAACTGGAGAACGCGCTGACAGAATGGGCACGTTCGATCGAAGAATAGCTGCAACATAGTTGGATGCTCCAAACGCCGAAATCGGGCGATGGGTCTGTGATCGGTACTCGGTCGATATCAGTACTGCGTCGGTATCGGCACCGCGTACCGGTACTGGGTCGATAGAGGCTGATGGACGCTAAGGGCTGAGGTCGCGGGGCCATTGGACTCGCGAGCGCATCAGGTTGACCGCAACCTTAACGCCGTTTCTGCGGACATGACCATTGGGCATCGAACGTTCGTGTACATTACGGAGCGTTCAAGAGCGGGCCTCGATCGCGACAAGCACGAAGAAACGAGAAAAGTCTGGTTGATGACGGGATGGTTGTAGGTGGCGCTGAAGGTCGTTGAAGAGCAGGCAAGCCCTGTCGACTCGCGTGCGGGCGATTCACGAGTAGGCGATTCGCTGCGCCGTGCTCAGCTGCGGCCTGGTTCACAACACGATAGCGGTTCAGACTGGCTACCGATCGCGATGATCGGTGCAGTGGTGGCTACTCGAGCAGCGCTAGATCTCGCTTGGGGCACTGAATCCGCTCTTGGCCCAGCCCAGCAGAGCTGGATCGACGCGGGCCTGCGGGCGCTGCTGAACTCGAGTCTGGTGGGCGTGGCTGTGCTGTGGTGCGGGAGGCTCGGTGGAGGTGCTCTCGCTCGACTGGCGACCGCAGTTGGTGGTTTGGCCGCACCTGGTTTGTGGCAGGCAGGGTGGAGCTGGAGCCTTCTGGCCTTGTCTGGACTGGTGATCGCGCTACTCGTTCCGCTCGCGCTCTCTCGGGGACGCTCCGCTGACGCCTGGATCTGTCTGTCTCTTGTGTTGAGTGCGTGCTGGTACTGGCTGGCGAGCCCAAGTCAGTTAGTCGCGAGTGGAACGGAGTGGGTGGCTCCGGGACAATGGTTGGTCGGGCCGATACAGCTGGCGGTGGTGTTCGCTGGATGGCTGATGTTGCTGCAGACCACTCGGCGGGCCGATCGAGTTTCGGGCGGGCGAAGGACGGAGTTGCCGCAGGTGGTGCGTGACTTGGGGTTGTGGATCGCGCTTGCCAGTGTCTTCGTTCTGTTTGCCCTGCTCTTCAAGGTCCCTGCCGGGTTGACGGTAGCCACCCTGTGGTTGGTTGTTCCGGTCGGGCTAGGGGTCGAGATGCTCAGTCGCGGGCGCCGCGGATCCCGGTGGGTTTTGGTTGTACTCGCAGCGATGACGGTGCAACTTGGGTCGATTGCTTGGTGGTTACTCGCCGGTTAGGGTGCGTCTCTCGGACAATGCTGCCTTGAGCGCTCCTCTCTTAGTTGGATCTTTGGACAGCGGGCGCATACCATCACTATCGTCGCAGCCGGTGGGCACCAGTGTCGCAGCTACGGGTGCCACAACCTCTCTACATCAATACTCGTCGAGACGCGAAGGACACCATTCCAGACCATGAGCAATTCACCATCGAAACGTGTCGCGACCTTTCTGGGCGTCCTGATCCTGGCCTCTGCCGCGTGGGCGCAAGAACCCGTTGCTCAAGCTTCTGAGGAGCCTGCGGCGCCAGCAGAGCCCGGCCAGGTCGCTGACCCTAGCCTTGACGTTGCTGCGATCATCGCTCGGCATCTCGATGCCCGCCTGCCCGAGCAGCCGGTGAGCTCGGTGGTCGCTCAAGGGAAGTTGGTCTTCATGGGGTTACAGTTGCCGCTCGAACTGACCATCATGCGCCCTCGCTCGGCTCGTCTGGAGGCCGATATGGCCGGCAGTCCGATGATCCTCGCCTTCAACGGTGACAGCGGCTGGACCGTCTCCCCGCTGCAGGGCATTCCAGAGCCTGAGCCGCTCGAAGAAGATGCCGAAGAGGCCGTGGCTCTGTTTTCAGACTTCCTGTGGGGCTTGTTAGACGGAGCTCAGAAGGCTGGGACTGAGGTCGCCCTACGGGGTATCGAGACTGTCGGCGGTCACGAAACCTACGCCCTCGAACTCGGTGGCGACCGCCCGCGCACCTTGTTCCTTGGAGGGGCCGATTTCCTCGAACATCGGCTTGAACTCGAGGCCGTGTTCATGGGCACTGAACAACAGCTCGAAGCGGGGCTGAGTGACTACCGCGACGTCAACGGACTGATGGTTCCCCACGACATTCAGCTACTTTCGGCTGGAGCCCCGTTGGCCCAAGTGCTACTGACCTCGGTTGCTACCAACGAGGCCGTCGATCCCAGCATTTTCGACCTGCCGCCCCCGCCCCCACCGGCGCCCGAAGCTTCTGCAGCCGAAGAGGTAGAAACACCTCCCTTCCGCTAGCAGTCTCGATTCCAGCAGCTCGAGTGCCTCTTGAGCACTGAACCTCATTTCCCCTTTAAGACACCAACGCGTACCGTACGCTCGCGAGGATTCCTCATTGCGCTTACTCACACTCTCAACCCACTGGGCTGTGCTCGCCTTTGCCTTTTCGATCGGGCTGGTCTTGGCTATGCCGACTTCTGCTCAGAGAACCTCAGAGCGCGATCCAGATGTCGCCATCGAAGAAGCGATCTTGGTCACAGCGACCCGCAGCTCTGAGTCGCTGGTGACGTCTAGTGCTAGCGCTACGGTTTTCAGTAAGGAAGAGTTGGAGAACGCGCCGGTTCTGGTAGTGGACGACCTGCTGCGAACAGCGCCCGGGTTTTCGCTCTTCAGGCGCTCATCGAGTGCGGTGGCGCAGCCAACCACGCAAGGTGTTTCGCTGCGCGGGATCGGTCCCAGTGGAGTCAGTCGGACCTTGGTCTTGCTCGACGGAATACCACTGAACGACCCGTTCGGCGGCTGGGTGACTTGGAGCCGAGTGCCGCTACCTAGCCTGGAACGGGTAGAGATTGTGCGAGGTGGAGGCTCCAACGTCTGGGGCAGCTCCGCACTCGGTGGGGTGATTCAGTTGTTCACCGCTCGACCCGATGGGCTGGCGACCCGTTTGATGGTCGAAGCTGGAGAGCGTTCGACCTCACACGGTGATTTCGCCATCTCGAACAGCTCCGAGACTTGGGACGCCAGTGCGCACGCCAATGTCTTCGACTACGGCGGCTACGTCCAGGTGCGCGAGGATCAGCGCGGAGCGATCGACATCCCATCTGGATCCGAGCACTGGCAGGTCGACGGTCGTCTTGGGTGGTCGCCGTCGGAGTCAACGGACTTTTCTTTCCGTGGCGAGCGCTTTGACGAAGAACGCTCAAACGGCACACCGCTAACGGACAATGCCTCCAAGATGGATCAGATCGTGGTCGCGGCCGACATCGAAACGAGGTCTGCTGGGGGCTGGTCGTTGCGGGCTCACTGGCAGGACCAAGAGTTCTCGGCACGGTTTTCCGCACAGGCGGCCGATCGAGCGACCGAGAACCCGGCCTTGGATCAGTTCCTAGTGGCCTCTGAACGCACGGGACTATCCGCCTTGTGGCGCACACGAGTCGGCGCGGACAATGCCACCTCACACTCCCTGGTAGCGGGCGCAGATGCACGCATGACCGAAGGTGCGACCAACGAGCAGTTCTTTTTCTCGGGCGGAGACTTCATTCGCGATCGCAAAGCGGGTGGTGAAGAGGAGTTGCTCGGCGTCTTCATTCAAGACACGATCTCGTTCGGTGATCGCGTTGAGTTGCAACTCGGCGTTCGGTTTGATCAATGGGACAGCAGCGATGGCCTCAGACGCGAGCGCAATCGATCCGACGGGTCGGTGCGGCTTGAGCAGTTCTTCAATGATCGCAGTGAAGACGCGATCAGCCCGCGTGTCGGCCTGTCAGTGGCTCTCACCGACACCCTGCGGCTCAAGGGTGCCGCCTACGGCGCCTTTCGCGCGCCGACCATCAATGAGCTTTATCGACCGTTTCGTGTGGGCAGCGACATCACCGCGGCGAACGCTGAATTGGTCCCGGAGGAGTTGATCGGAGCCGAGATTGGTCTTGCCGGCGTGGCTGGCCCGTGGCGTTGGAGCACCACGCTCTTTCACAGCCAGATTGATGACCCGGTAGCCAATGTGACCATCGGTTTCGGTCCAGGGTTCGTCGTGCCCTGCGGATTTACTCCGGGCAACGGTTCCTGCCGTCAGCGCCAGAATCTAGAGCGCACAGTAGTTCAGGGGGCCGAAGCAGAATTAGGCGCCCGTTTGGGTCGAGCAACCATTGACGTTTCCTACCAATACTCAGACGCTGAGGTCGATTCTGCTCCAAATGCTCCCGCTCTCGAGGGGCTTCGGTTGGCTCAGGTGCCGAAACATTCTGGATCAATTCGTGCCGACGTAGCCCTTGCGCAACGCTGGTCGGTTGAAGTAGGGGTACGCTACGCCGGACAGCAGTTCGAGGACGACCTCAATCTGCGCCCACTCGATAGCTTTGCGCTGTTTCATGCCGGAACCCGGTTCTCAATCAACGACGGTGTGACCGTGTTCGTGAGGGTCGAGAACCTGTTTGACGAAGATGTCGAGGTGAGTCGTAGCGGTAGCGATTTGTTCACCATTGGCGCACCTCGGATGGTGCGCGGCGGCGTACGGTTCGCCTTCTAGCTCGACTAGCCTCAGATTCCAATTTGGGCGACACGTGTTGCTTTCTGCAGCACAGCCCGCCACCCATCAGCTCAGCCGGTTGTCTCAGCGCCGCTGAGGCCGGCAGTGCGTTGAACCACCGATGACTCCTCCGTGAATCGATGACCACGACTAAGAAAACACCTCGCAAGCGCGTCTCGGCGGAGACGCTCTCCAAGAATCAACGTGAGATTTCGGTCTCTGAGTTCTTCGCAAAGAACCGCCACCTGCTCGGTTTCGATTCGCTGCGCAAGGCGCTCTTGACCACGGTCAAAGAGGCTGTAGACAACTCTTTGGATGCGTGTGAGGAAGCAGGCATTCTTCCTGAGATCTGGGTGACGCTGCTGTCCCGTTCTGAGGAGAACCGGTATGTCGTCCAGGTGCGAGACAACGGCCCCGGCATCGTGCCTAAGCAGATGCCCAATATCTTCGGAAAGCTGTTGTATGGATCTAAGTTTCATTCGATGAAGCAGAGCCGAGGCCAACAGGGCATTGGTATTTCGGCGGCGGCTATGTACGGCCAGTTGACCACGGGTAAGCCGCTCGATGTAACCTCGCGGACCGGCCCCCGTAAGCCCGCAGTGTCGATGAAGGTGATCATTGATACCAATGCCAACAAGCCTAAGACCGTCAACCAGAAAGAACTGGATGAATGGCATTTGGCGCACGGGACCGAACTCTCGATCGAACTTGAGGCGAAATACATCAAGGGTAAACAGTCGGTGGATGAATTCATCTACCAGACCGCGGTCGCTAACCCGCACGCCAGCTTCCACTACCGCAACCCGGTTGGTGAGCTGGTGTCGTTCGAGCGGTCGGTGCCGGACAACCCGGAGCCCGCTAAAGAGATCAAGCCCCATCCACACGGAGTTGAGCTAGGCGTGCTGATGAAGATGCTGCAGTCGACCAAGCAGTCGACGGTCTCGTCGTTCTTGTCGAGCGACTTCAGTCGCGTCAGTCCCGGACTGGCAAGCAAGATTGTCCAACGCGCGGGGCTCAAGCCGCGCAATCGACCCTCTACCATCGCGCGCAAGGAGGTCGACTCGCTCTATCGGTCGCTGAATGATCCTGCGACTAAAATCATGGCACCGCCGACCAATTGTCTGTCGCCGATCGGCATGCAAGAGCTGCTCGCGGGTCTCACTCGTGGGGTCAAGGCTGAGTTCTTTACGGTGGAGACGCGCAAGCCGGCGGTCTACCGCGGCAACCCCTTTCAAGTGGAGGTGGGCCTGGCTTGGGGCGGCGACCTGCCGGGTGACTCCCTGGCGCGCGTGATGCGCTTTGCCAACCGCGTTCCGCTCTTGCATCAAGCGGGCGGCTGTTGCATCAACAAGGCCGCTCTTGAGGTGTCGTGGAAAAGCTATGGCCTCCAGCAAGCGCGTGGCGCACTACCCACCGGTCCGCTCTTAGTCATGGTTCACCTTGCTTCTGTGTGGGTGCCGTTCAGTTCCGAGAGCAAGGAAGCGGTGGCTGACTATGACGAGATCCGCAAGGAGATCCGGCTCGCGATCCAGTCGTGCGGCCGCCGCATGGGCCAGTTCGTCAAGCGTAAGGCGCGTGCACGCAACGAAGCCAAGCGGCGAGAAGTGTTTAACTTGTATCTCGACGAGGTCGTCTCCTGCGTTGAGACCATCACTGGCGAGGACCATGAGAAGTTCCGCAAACAGTTGATGACAATCTCAAAGGCTAAGACCGAGTTGGCTGAGTTGTTGGAAGAACAGAGTAGTTCAGCGGACGAAGCGGATGAGTTGGCGGCAGCCGAAAACGTGATCATCATCGATCCGGATGCTGTTGCTGTTGAGTCCGCGGCCCCCGAACTGCAAGGCGCAGTCAATGCTCGAGAACAAGCCGCACTCGACTTCGATTAGAGAGGTTCAAAGGCTCGACTTCACGTAGAGCGATCCAATGCTCGACGTCGTGTGGAGCGTTTTCAGGAGTTAGAGATGGCAGCTAAGAAGAAGGCGAAGAGCACGGGCAAGTCCACGGGTAAATCTACGGGCAAGTCCACGGGCAAAACAACTGGCGCCAGGGATGTTGCCCTCGAAGCACACAAGAGGGTGCAGGTTCCCGCGAAGCTGGATACCAACGCCAAGATCGACTTCTTGGCCAATAGCGCGGTCAAGCTCGCGCGCAAGAAAGTCGATCCGTTCGTCGATATCCCGACGCGCACGTTGTCCAACGTGAACTTTTCCAAGCGTAAGAAGATCATCGAGATGGGCGACGCAACCCAGCGCCGCTCGCTGTTCAACATGAACCAGGCGCGTAAGTTCATGCAGACCTTCGTGATTGCCAAGGGCTGCAAGCAGCTCCAGGCCGAAGGCAAGACCACCAGCATTCGTGACTTGTACTACATGTCCAAGTACACTTTGAAAGACGGCAAAGAGAACACCTTCGACGATCAGGTTGAGTCAGACCCGATCATTGAAGATCTTGAGGTCTCGCTAGGTTCGCTGCGCGAGGAGCTGCATCTGTTCGCGGCCAAGCGAGGCTCAGTGGTGGGGCCGCTAACGCTGGTTGATGCGGGCGACACCATTGATCTCTCACGCATGGGTTCAGGCGGCTGGTCGGTGCCAGGAATCGTCGAACCGAACGTAGTGCAGTTCGTCAAACACAAGGCCAAGTTCATCTTACTGGTCGAGAAGGAAGCGGTTTGGGCGCGCCTCAATGAGGACAAGTTCTGGAAGCGGCATAACTGCATTCTGGTGACCGGGCAAGGCCAGCCTCCGCGCGGCGTGAGGCGGCTGCTCTTCCGCATGGTGCAAGAGATGAAGCTGCCGCTCTATGTGTTTGTAGACAACGATCCGTGGGGTTACTACATTCACTCCGTGGTGAAGCAGGGCTCGATCAACCTGGCGTTTGAGTCCGCCCGCATGGCGATTCCCAGCGCCCAGTTCATCGGTCTTTCGGCCTACGATCCCGCGCGTTATGGCATCAGTGAAGGGGTGAGCATCAAGCTCAACGATCAGGATAGGGCGCGAGCCAAAGAGATTCTGGCGTATGACTGGTTTCAGGATCGTAGATGGCAGCGGGAGATCAAGCACATGCTCAAGCAGGGCGTGAAGTGGGAGCTCGAGGCGTTGTCCAACAAGGGCATCTCTTTCGTGACCGAGGAGTACCTGCCGAAGAAGATCGCGGACCAAGACTTCCTGTAACCTTCGAGCTATGAGCTCAATAAGTGTGCGCCGACGGCGGGTCTATGTCACCTCCTCGTTGCTGTTGCTGGCGTTGTTGTTGAGCTGCCGCTCGAGACCAGATGCCGTCCCTCCGACCCGCTTAGTCGGTGCCGCGCAGCCGCTGATCGAGTTCCTCGAAGATTGTCAATCAATCTCAGCGTCTAGGCTTGCATCATGGTGTGGTGAGCTGGCCCAGAGCATGCGAGCCTGTACGGCTGTAGTCGCCGTGTGTAGCCCGACCGAGAACCTGGCAGAAGGAGGCACGCCTTGCCGGCTCGCGGAGAGCGTAGAGTGCGTCGATCGCAAGGATCTAACCGAGCTGGGGCTTGGAGACGAAGATTGGCTGTTCCAAGGCCCGCTACCAGGTATCTTGAGCGCTGGGACCTCAAGCGCTGGGACCGTAGAACTGCGAGGCCGTTCCAGCAGCGACGGCGCGATCAGAGTATCGGCGCGGCTCAACGGCTCACAGGAGCTGCCGCTTGGGCGCTGGCTGCCTTCGGCAGAAAGCCCGGGTCAGTTCCAACTGTCGGATACTGGCGCTTTTGCACACGCTCGCTGGCGACCAGACGGTGGGCTGGTTCCTCAACGCACTGGCAAGCGCTCGCTGGCAGACCGGCTCTACGGACTGCGCTCTGAGCTCTTCTCGGCCACGGTCTTGACCGGCAGTGTTGAGGTGGTGGCGTTTGTTCCGAACCCTGGCGATCGGTTTCCTGGCAGTGCTGCGGCACTTGATTTCCACTTGCGCCGGCCGGCGATCGCAGCCATGGAGAGCTACATCGCCGACCTTCAAAAAGAATGGCCTCTGGTCCGCAACGACTATTCGTTCAACGGCTTTGAAGGGGCGTGCCTCAACAACCTTCGGGTGATGCCCGGGCTCGCTCCTTGCTATTTGGCCACCGACTCAGCTCTTGTGGTTGGGTGGAACCGAACAGCAATCGAGGGGGCGCTGACACCGGCTTCGCGATCTCAGGTTGAGGTCGCAGGCGGCGAGGGCGCAGGGAGTCGGGCTACCGTGGACTTCGCAGCCCTTGCTCTCGCCGATCGACGGTTGGCGGCAACCCGCAGCCGCGATGTTGCATTCAACTACCCCTTTCGGTCCCTTGACGTGGTCGGCCGCCGCGATGGCTCTGGGTTCTTCTTCGATCTCACCCTTCATCCGCTGGTGGCACCGTGAGCTGGCAACGCGCGCGTTGGGTCGTTCTGGGCGCGGTGATCGTGGCGCTGATTTGGACGGTGCGCGGTTCAGTAGCACGCCTACAACAGGCGCGCGTGTCAGGTGCCGTTTGTGGCGCTCTTGAACGACAGGACCCAGCCGCGGCAGTTGAAGGCAGTGCTCACCTCGCTGGCCTAGATGTTGGCGTCAAGGACCGCGGTCTACTTGAGGCGATCGAGTGTCGGTGCTTGGCCTTGGTTGCCTCTGGCGACGGCGGGAGTTGCGTCAGAGAGATCGCCGACTGGACCAACCGCGAGTCATTAAGCACTTGGGTGCCGCAGCCGGTGCTGGCCGCAGCCGCCATCGATGAGCTCGAGCAGGTCGGCCGTTTCCAGCGAGCGGTCGAGTTAGCTCAGTTAGCCGCGAGCGCTTACCCCAGCAGTACCCTGTTTCACTCTCGTGAGTTTCGCGTGCGATCGAACCGGAATCTAGCGAACCCTGGTGAGGCTAGGTCCGACCCGATGGCCGAGCTACTAGTTGAGTTCGAAGCGCGAGCACAGAGGCTTGGTGATCAGTCAGCTGACCTTCCGTTGCTGCTCGCGGATCGCTACGCGGAGCGCAGCCAATGGTCGGACGCCCTCCGGGTTCTTGGAGATCAGCCGCCGGGCGATGCGGCGGTCCAGAAAGAGTGGTTCACTTTGCTCACTCGGGCGATTGCGGGTCTTGGTGACCCCGGAGCGCTGCGCCGCGCCTTTGACCGGTGGGAGAGTGCACTAGGCGGATCTGCTGAGCTGACAGCTCACCGAGCGTTGCAGTTCTCGCGGAGTAACCTCCTTCCCACGCTTGAGATCGGCATTGCGCAACTCTCAGCTGCGCTGCGCGTTGAAAGTGCGGTTCCAGATCAGATGCTCCGGGTCGCAGTTCGATCGCGACTCATTCGCTCGCTGGTGATCGCTGAACGCTTTGAGGAAGCGCTTGCTCTGTTTGACGATACCCAAGCGCAGTACGGCTTGGAACTCACGATCAGCCGGTCAGAGATCGAGCGGGCCGCACTCGGCGAGTTCTCAGATGAGGGTCCGAGTGCGTCGGGGCTCGCGAGTGCTCCAAGGGTGGCGATCGAGTTCACTGGCCTCGAGGTTGGTGACCGGTTGGTGTTGCCACCCTCGGATTGGACCGACCCGAGTGCGCCGTTTGTTGAATTGTCGCGCGCACAGGCTCTGGGCCTGCGACGGCCCGGCTCGGGGCCACCGCAGTGGTGGGCCGTTCTTGATCAGCAAGGCCTCGTAGTTGCCGAGGGTTCGCTGCCGCTGGCGAGAGCCCCCGTCCGGGTGGATGTAAATAGACGAGAGCCCGAGTCGAAGGCCGCGTGGCGGATGCCTGCGGCGGGGCCTGCAGATGGTCGCGGCCGAGTACTCCAGCTGATTTTGGACTCTGCCGACTGGCGCATCTTGCAGTTCATGGTCGCGAGCGGGCGCATGCCTGCTCTAGAAGGTCTGATGGCGACAGGGGCTTCAGGCTCACTGCTGAGCGAACCTGCTTACACTGCCGCGGCCCTTCAGTCCTTGATCCAGCCCGGGGAAGCGTCCTTCGGCGTACTGCAGCTAGTGTATGAACTGGGCGGTGAGATCGAAGCGCTCAACTTCGTTGGTCGCAACCCCGTGTCGGGCTTGGAGATGGTGATCCCTCAGCGGCCTGGCTTGTTTGAGACGGTGGGCGCAGGCAGCTTGAGTGCCGTCAACCTCTTGCGTTCTACGGGCTCGTTGCGGGCCGGCCGCAATGCCACGATCTCCGGGCCGAGAGGTGGCGTCAGTCGCCTCTCCAGCAACGTTGGCAGTCGTGAACTGAGTCTCGCCGAGGTGGCATCGCTTCCTCAGTTGGGTCGCGAGCTTGGCAACTTTAGGGTCCATTTTGAAGAGGCTGCTGGCGACTTCGACACGGTTCAGTCGGTGCTCGCAGCCAACCAGATCGATTTCATCTCGGCACGCGTCGCGGCCTTGGACCTGATCACTCATAGTGCTTTCGGTGAGTTGACGGAGATGGGTCAGTTCGATGCCACACCCCTGCTTCTCGTGTACTACCAGTACCTTGACTTTCGCATCGCGCAGCTGGGTGACGAGCTTGATGAGGACGATACGCTCATTGTCATGTCGGATCATGGTGCACGATCCTCGCTGGAACACGATCCGGTGGCCGTGCTGGTGATGACCGGGCCTCGGGTCAGATCCGGGCTGCTCGAAGGAAGGCCAGCGCTCGCGGGGGTGAGTCGACTGGTCGCCGAGGTCCTCAGCGTCGAGACAGAGTGGCCCGACACCGATCTGTTGAGATTGCTCGAGCCGAACTAACCTAATCGCCGCACAACTGCCTATCCGCGGCATAGCTGTAGGTCCAATGGCTCTTGAGCGATACCATCTTGAGCGGACACCTCAAACGACACCATTCTGGCCAAACCCATTCCAACTCCATTCAAGTTGCATCTAAGACATGAGCGAAGCAGAGAATCCTGATCCGACGCCACCGGCCTCGTTCGACTTGGAGAACGAGCCGCAACCCCTTGATGGGGAACTGGTCGACCTCGACGTCGATGAGAAGCAGCCCGCAGAGGAGTCGAGCGCCGAAACAGAAGATGCGCTGTTGAAGCGCATGCAGGTGCTTCAACGCCCCACTTGGGAGCTTGAGCTTCTGATCTCTGGTGCGCTGGTGTTTTCCCTGTTTCAACTTCCCGGTCGCTTGCGCGCCTGGTTTGAGGGGATCCAGCCGCACACGTCCACTGATGTGGGCATGTTGCCGTTCATGACGTTCTACTTCTTGACCCTGATCGTCATCTGTTTGGCGATTGCCTTCACCCTACATTTCGTGCTGCGCAGTATCTGGGTTGGGCTCACCGGGTTGCGGTCGGTGTTCCCAAAGGGGATTGAGTGGGACAAGGTCGACATTGGCCCAGTTGCACGATCGATCTATCGGGAGATGAATCCGAACCTGCGATCAGCAGAGGACCGGGTGGATCGGATCGCAAGCTCGATCTTCGCCATCTTGTTTGCATTGCTTATGTCGTTCGGTGGAGCGTTTGTCTTGCTCATGGTGCCGATGGTCTTGGTCGAGATCCTGCGAGTGCGGTTCTTCCCGCAGGTGCCCACCATTGCGGCCTTCTATGCGGTGATCCTGGTGGTTCTTTTGCCCACCGGCGGAGTGGGCCTCCTCGACTCCTGGTTCAAGAAAGATCTGAGCCGGGTGGAGCGACACCCAGCTTTGTTTGCGAGGGCCCTGAGCGCTTCGCGATTCATCCAGCGATTGTTCATGGCGCAGCTCAGCAGCCCGGTCATTCTCACTCTGTCCAGCCGCTTCAGCTTAAAGGCGGTGACCGGTGGGATGACCGCCTCGATATTCATTGCGGTCGCGATCTTTCTTGGATTCTTCGCAATGACCTCAGGTTCCTTTGGGTTCGATAGCTATGTGTTTTTTCCCCAGCGCGGTGGCGTCACAAGGCTGACGGCGAATCACTACGAGGACCAGCGTTCACCCACCGAAGCTTCAGGGCTGCCAACTCTGCCCTCCGAGGTGATCGCGTCTCCCTTCCTGCGTCTGTTTGTGCCGTTCCATGTCGGCCGCGACCCAGGACGAGTGCTTGCAATGTGTCCGGATCTAGAGGCTGAGCGAACGGAAGGCTTCTTCTTGAGGCGCCGCCTCAAGCCCGATGACAACCAAGTCAACAACAGGCTTCTCGAGTGCGTGACGCGTGCCTATGTCGTACAAATCGATGGAGAAGATGCTGCTGGTGACTGGTCGTTTGCGGAGCATCCGACCAACGGACTCAAGGGGCTGGTGCTCTATGTGTCAACGCAAACATTGGCGCATGGCCGCCATGAGTTGCTAGTCGGGCGCTTGCCGGGCCACGAGGAATCCGTCTACGTCGTCCCAACGCTGGCGAGTGAGCGGAGCGGATCAGCCGAGTCTGTGCCCGAGCCTGACCCTGTAGGCGACCCTGCAGCTGGCCCCGCCGTGGACCCGACGGCAGAGATCGATGGCGCGGAAGGTTTGGTGATGGCCTATCGCGATCGGTTCACTCTGCTGTTCTGGTTCACCGGCAACGAGAGTTCGGGCGGGCTGGCATCAGTGGACTCACCAAAGACCCGAGGCGAACTCGTCAACCCGGGTTCAGACGTGCCAGAATCCGCCCAAGAGTGAGCAGCGAATACTGAGAGTGAGGGGCGCTCGATGGGCGCCCGTATCACTTCACCATCGATGGAATCTGCACCAATGAATCGAGCCGCCGCGCTGTACCGGTCAGCGATCTTCAAGAAGGCAATCATGGCCATTACCGGCATGGTTCTCTTCGGTTTCGTGCTGTCTCACATGACCGGTAACCTAAAGATCTTTCAGGGCGCTGAGAAGATCAACCACTACTCTGAGTTCTTACGCGAGTTCGGCCAACCCGTGTTGCCGTACAAGGGCTTCTTGTGGATTATGCGACTTGGGTTGATTGGCGCCGCAGTGCTCCACATCTGGTCGGCTATTGCACTCACTCTGGACAACCGACGAGCGCGTCCCAAGAACTACGAGCTGCGTAGGCCGGTGCAGATGGACTATGCCTCGCGCACCATGCGTTACAGCGGCTTCATTGTCGCCGGCTACATCGTCTACCACCTGCTGCACCTCACCAGCGGACAGGCGCATCCGGACTTCGTTCACGGTGATGTCTACAGCAATCTGATCATTGCCTTCCAGAATCCGTTGGTCGCGGCGATCTATGTTGTGGTCAACATCCTGCTCTCGTTTCACCTTTACCACGGGCTATGGAGCATGTTTCAGTCGCTCGGGATCGACCATCCTGCGGTAAAGGGTCTCCGGCGCCCATTCGCAGCGACGTTTGCCGTGGTCATCTGCCTGGGCTTTATCGCAATCCCGATTTCGATTGTCACCGGACTGATCCAATGATGAGCTCTTCTCTCGACCCCTCTTCGCAAACCTCGGTGGTGCTTGATCCCGCAGTCCCCACGGGCCCGATCGAGAAGCAATGGGATGAACATCGCAGGCAGCTGAGAATGGTGGCGCCCAACAATCGGCGCAAGTTCGATGTGATCGTTGTCGGCTCCGGGCTTGCCGGCGCGTCGTGCGCGGCGACCTTGGGTGAGCAGGGCTACAACGTCAAGTGTTTTTGCTTTCAGGATTCCCCTCGTCGGGCCCACTCGATCGCCGCTCAAGGCGGCATCAACGCCGCTAAGAACTACCAGAACGATGGCGACAGCGCGTATCGGTTGTTCTACGACACCATCAAAGGTGGAGACTTCAGGTCGCGCGAATCCAATGTCTGGCGTTTGGCTGAGGCCAGCGTCAACATCATTGACCAGGCGGTGGCCCAGGGCGTTCCTTTTGCACGTGAATACGGCGGCATGCTCGAGAATCGCTCGTTCGGTGGCGTTCAGGTGTCTCGCACCTTCTACGCACGGGGCCAGACCGGGCAGCAGCTTCTGCTGGGTGCGTACCAAGCCTTAGCGCGACAGATCGCAGCGGGCACGGTGGAGATGTTCACTCGCACCGAAATGCTAGACGTAGTGGTGGTGAATGGTCGAGCCTCGGGCATCGTCGTGCGTGATCTGCGTACGGGAGTGGTGAGTTCGCACGCTGGGCACGCTGTGGTCCTGGCCACCGGCGGCTACTCCAATGTCTACTACCTTTCAACCAATGCCATGGGCTGCAATGTCACCGCCGCTTGGCGCGCGCATCGCAAGGGTGCGTACTTCGCCAACCCTTGCTATACGCAGATCCACCCGACGTGCATCCCGCAGTCGGCAGAGCATCAGTCGAAGCTGACCTTGATGTCGGAATCGCTGCGCAACGACGGCAGAATTTGGGTTCCCAAGGATTCACGGGGCCGCCATCCTGTCGACGTGCCTGAGGCCGAACGCGACTACTATCTTGAGCGCAAGTATCCGAGTTTCGGCAACTTGGTGCCGCGCGATGTGGCATCGCGGAACGCCAAGACCGTGGTTGATAGGGAGCAGGGAGTCGGGCCGCTCAAAAATGGCGTCTACCTCGACTTTGCCGACGCCATTGGCCGCTTGGGACAGGATGCCATCGAAGCTCGCTACGGCAACCTGTTCGAGATGTATGAGCGCATCACGGGTGAGAACCCGTATCAGTCGCCAATGCGTATTTATCCGGCGCCGCACTACACCATGGGCGGGCTGTGGGTCGACTACAACCTGATGAGCAACCTTGAAGGTTTGTTCGTACTCGGTGAAGCCAATTTCTCCGATCACGGAGCCAACCGACTCGGGGCGAGTGCTCTCATGCAGGGTCTCGCTGATGGGTACTTCATAGCGCCCTACACGGTTGCCAACTACCTCGCCGGACGTCTCGGTGAGACCGCAAGTACGTCGGATCAGGCGTTTGTTGAAACTGAGCGTGCGGTGAGTGATCGCTCCGAGCGCTATCTCTCATGCAGCGGCTCCCGAACGGTGGACTCGTTCCATCGCGAGCTGGGACGTATCGTCTGGGATGAGTGCGGCATGTCACGAACCGCGGCTGGGCTGGAGCAGGCAATCGGACGGATTCGATCTCTGCACCAGGAGTATCACTCCGATGTCAAGGTCGTGGGCAGCGCCGACGCCATCAATCAGTCGCTTGAGCGAGCCGGTCGTGTCGAAGACTTCTTCGAGTTGGCCGAGCTGATGTGCCGTGATGCATTGGATCGTAATGAGAGCGCAGGGGGGCATTTTCGCGAAGAGCATCAGACCGAAGAGGGCGAAGCTCAGCGCGATGATGAGAACTACTCGTACGTTTCGGCTTGGGCTTGGAACAACGGAGAGCCTGCCACGCTGCACAAAGAACCACTGGAGTTCGATGTGGTCAGACCGTCCCAGCGCAGCTACAAGTAGTCGTCAAATGTTGACCGACTATCCGCTACTTCAAAGAGAACAAAGCACGCTATGAACCTGACGCTCAAGGTCTGGAGACAAGAGAACGCCCAAGATGCAGGTCGATTCGAGGAGCATCAGCTCTCGGACGTAAGTGCCGATTCGTCGTTCTTGGAGATGTTGGATCAGCTCAACGAACGACTCGAGAGCGCAGGCGAGTCGCCGGTGGTGTTTGATCACGACTGCAGGGAGGGGATTTGCGGTGCGTGCGGCTTGATGATCAACGGTCAAGCACACGGTCACCGCGCACGCACCACGGCCTGCCAGCTTCATATGCGCGAGTTTTCAGATGGCGAGACCATCACCATTGAGCCGTGGCGGTCAGGGTCGTTCCCGGTCATGCGGGATTTGATGGTCGACCGGTCGGCGTTTGATCGCATCATCCAGAGTGGCGGCTTCATTTCGGTGAACACCGGATCAGCTCCCGAGGCCAATTTGATCCCGGTGCCCAAGGAGAAGTCCGACGCGGCGTTCGACGCAGCCACGTGCATCGGTTGCGGTGCCTGCGTCGCGCAGTGCCCGAACGGTGCGGCGCAGCTGTTCACTGCGGCCAAGGTGGGGCACCTGGGTGCCGTGCCACAGGGTGACCCTGAAGCTGATCAGCGCGTGGTCAACATGGTTGAACAGATGCAGGAGGAGGGATTCGGTTCCTGCACCAACCATCGAGAATGTGAGGCGGCTTGCCCGAAGGGCATCAGCATCAGTTGGATCGCCGGCCTCAATCGAGGCTACCTGAAGGCGAAACTGCGAGGCGTGGACCGCCGGAGCTAAGTTCTCCCACCTCGCCTGATTGGCATGTCTTCGCCAGTTGCTAAGGCGGTGCCGAACCGGAGGAGCCGCCGCACTCATGATGCGGGGCCCCTCTCTGGTTCCGAAGCGTCCGGTGACTCCAGCGTTGGGCCTTTGCCCAGAGACTTCTCTGCTCTGGGAGAAAGCCTGGTCAGTGAGACCGCCTGTTCAGCGAGCCCCATCCTGAGTGATGGGCCCGCTGCCAAGGAACTGGCCCCAGGGTCCAGTCTTAGGAGCCGACGCGCTCGCCGTCGAACTTGATCTCCTGGGGCTTCTCGTCGCCCGGGATGATCAAGGTCGTGTCGATCTTGAATCCGTTCAACTGCCCTAGGAAATCGAGCTCGCCGTACGGTGAGGCGACTTTGGCTGCGAACTTCTTTCCGGACCACTCGATGTTGTGGACCTTGGAAGCAATCAGGCCTCGATCGCCCCAGATAACGTAGAACACACCGTCGCCGCTCTTGGGAAGATGCAACGGAGCGTACGCGTCGGGTTTGCTGCGCTCTGCCTCCGGTCGGCCACTGATTTGGTAGACATCGCCGGGGTGCAGCGATGCAAGCTCGGGGATCATCTTCGACCGGATCTCGAACGGCGTCATCGGGCGGGTGCCTTCGTCGACAATGAAGTCGAGAAAACCGATCATCATCTCATCGTACGACTCGTCGCCAAAGGTGACGTCAATGGTCGGGTCGGGGTTGGCAGCGTTGCTCGCAGAGTTGTTGTAGTGCGCAACGCACTCGACCACGGTGCCGGCGGGAATCGAGATCGGTTCCTTGAGCTCGTAAGCGGTTTGCCAGTTGAAGTCGTACTTGTCGACTGCAAATAGCACCTCCTCCGTGCCGTCTGGGTACTTGGCGGTGTAAGTGAAGTCCTTGCCGCGGTAGTGCATGTGCGGTGTGAAGCTCATGATCTTGCCGGCCTGCCAGAACTTCTTGCTGACTCTGACCTCGTGATTCTCAGCACCTGCGGGAATCTTGAAGGTGTCGTTCATGACCCAGATGTTGGTGAGCTCCTTGGCGGGCTCTTTGTCGAGAAAGTGGAGACCGATTCGTGTGCTGTCTTTGGTTGCTGTGCCGCTGGGGTGGTAGTGCATGTCAGCGATCAGATTCGATCCGCGTGGGAACAGGCGTCCGGTGCCTTCGGGGAAGGTCATTGGATCTAGCCCGGCTGCCCAGCCGCCGATCCAACCCTGCGTGGGATCGAAATCGAAACCCTTCATCTTGTAGGTAATGACGTGGTGTACCACGGCTGGGTCACCCGGAAGGATCTCGACTGCAGTGATCCACTTGTCTTCCTTGAGGGCGACCCGGGCCACCAAGTCACGGAACTGATCTGGCCCATCGGCAGGGATCTCGACCTCCTCGAAGGTGACGATTAGGTCTGGCTCGCCCAGTCGCCACTCGCCAGTTGGTACCGGCGGCGGTTCGGGGGCTGTGTCGAGATCACCAGCCGGCGCGCCCGACTTGGCCCAACTGACGATGGTGTTGACCTGAGCGTCTGTCAGGCTACGATCGTTGAGGAAGGAGCGATTGCCGCCTGACTCGTGCCAGGGAGGCATGGTGCGCGCTTCGACGTTGCGTGCGATCGACTTGGCCCACGGACGCGCCTCGGCGTATGTGCGCAGTGACATCGGGGCCGACTGGTTTGGGGCGTGGCACTGGGTGCACTTGGCGTGCAGTAGCGGTGCGACGTCGGAGGACCAAGTGGGCACATCAACGTTGGTGCTCGGCGCTGAAGGAGCGGTGGAAGGAGCGGTGGAGGGAGCGGCAATTGCAGGTCCGGCTAGGAGAATGATCGGCAGTAGGAGTCGGCTGGCTTGCTGCATGGTGGCTCCGTTGGTGTGGAAGAGGTCTGGAGTGGTGAAGGCTCGCTACCAGCAAAGACGTTGATTGGGCGGTCAAGGTTTCAGCGTTTGCGGGCGCGTCTCTGGCTCAAAACACGCTTGCGGGAGACTGCCGGAAGATGATTGCTTGACGCCAGTGCCCGAAGCGAGATTGCAAGAGCTGCCAGTGCCCGAGCCGGCAGTGCCCTGGGCGGCGGTGCAACGCGCGGCCCTCGCCGCGAATGTAGGATTGGGTGCACTAATTTTCCGGAAGGGAATCAGAAACCAATGAAGCAAAATCCCACGCTCCTGGTCACACTCCTAGCTACCTTGCTTTGCCTCACGGTCTCACCACCAGCTGCGGCTCAATCGAACAAAGCGTTCGTTGGTGGCCGCTTGATCGACGGGTTTGGGGGACAGCCGCTGGAGAACAGCATCGTCCTGGTTAAAAACGGATTGATTGAGGCTGTCGGGCAGGAAGGAATGCTGAAGGTGCCGCGGGGCTATGAGGTGATCTCGACCGAGGGCATGAGTGTGCTACCCGGTCTGTGGGACATGCATGTGCATCTGCAGATCGTCGGGCACAGCGACTATGACCATTGGGACGAGGCCTACGTGGATCGGTGGGAGGAGGAGATCATGCCCGCCGCCGCCGCGCAGTTGTTGATGGCGGGAGTAACCAGTGCTCGAGAGCTTGGAGCTCCGTTGGAGCCGATCCTCAATGTGCGGGAGCGTATTCGGCAGGGTGAGATCCCGGGCCCAACGCTCTACATCACCGGCCCGTTTCTGCAGCATAGGCCCTACAAGGACAACGATCCCTCACGATGGGGGGTTTATGGCGTCGATGATGCACGGAAGAAGGTCGACCAGTTAGCCGACGCCGGGGTGGATCTGATCAAGCTGATTGATCAAGACCAGATGTCCATGGAGGAGGTCCATGCGATCGTCGACCGCGCGCATGAACGAAATCTTCTGGTCATCGCCCACTCGCATCGACCTGAAGAGATTCGGCGCGGTATCAAGGCCGGCATCGACAACTTTGAACACACCGGTCTCAGCACGATGCCAGAGTATCCAGCCGACGTCTTCGAGGTGATGAAGAACGAAGCAAGCAACCTCTATTGGACGCCTACCATTGCGCCTCTGTTGCTGTATGAGTACACCCGTGACAACCCAGAACGGATCGACGATCCGCGCTGGCGGGAGGGACTTCCGTCAGACGTGCAAGAGGACGTGCGCCAGTCGCTCGACAATCTGGAGCGACTGGACTATTACCAACTCATGCCGAGGCGCAGGCCAACGCTGCAACGCAAGTTCTCGCAGATCCGCGACGCCGGTATCGTCATGCTCATTGGCACCGACAGTGGCGTGCCGCTCAACTTTCATTCGGACTCCACGTGGCGCGAAATGGACCACTGGGTGCGAGACTTCGATGTGCCTGTTATGCAGGTCATTCAGGCCGCCACCTACTGGCCGGCGGTGGCCCAGGGCGTGATCGAGGATGTGGGCACTGTCTCAGAAGGCAAACGTGCGGACCTGATTGCGGTGCGCGGTGACGTGCTGCGCTACATCAACCTTCTTGGCAACGTCGACTTGGTGGTCAAGGATGGAGAAGTAGTTCGGCGTCCATAGCCGACGGCATGCCGAACGCTGTCGGACTGAACGGGCTGGGAGCGGAGGCTGGCACAGTGGGACTGACATCGACGATTACCGCTTCAGTCCCGTGCTCTTGGATGAGGTTGTCAAAGTGGCGCAGCAGTCGTGTCCTTCGGCGCAGAAGGGCATCGAGTTCGATTTTGGATAGGACCCCCTTCATCTGAGCCCTGAGGTCTGTTGGATCGAGGCCAGTGAGTGCCGCATAGAAGGTGCGGTCGCTGAGGGTAGGAAGCTGGTCTCGAGTCAGGGTCGGTAGCCGTTTGAAAGCTCGAGTGTGATCGATGAACCAGAGCCGGTCTCGTTGGTCGTACAGGATGTTGCCCATGTTGCGATCGAAGTTGTAGACCAGTTGATCGAAGCCGTACATAAGTTGGCGCTGAAGGTGCCGTTTCGCCGGGTGGCGGTAGGCAAGTCCTGACTTGACGGCTTCTGCCGCGGTAGTCGAGTTCTCGATCCAGAGCTGAACCGATCCGCGCTCTCCGTCGATCTCTCGCAGGACGGCGGGTGGTACACGATGGATGCCGAGCATGCGGCTCAGTCGATAGGCTGCCACTTCGTAGAGGTAGCAATCTTTGAATCCGAACCGATTCGGGCGAGTCGAGCCGACAGTGTCGGCGACGCTCTTGTCGACCGTTCGGAAGACTGCGTTGACGCTGATGCCGTGATCTTCAAGTGTTAGTTTTCTTGTACGATTGATACCAGAAGAAAGAACTTTGGTCTTGGTGATCGGAGCCTCTTCAAGGAAGCGGAGTAGCTCGTCCTCACTCAGTGACAAGGGGCGATCGTCGGCTCCGTAAAAGGTGAGTCCGGATTCTGGAAGAGCTGGAGGGCTCGAGTCCGTTGCCAGTGCTGGCAATGTCCAAAGAGAGAGTATGACCAGAAGTCCGAAGGAGATGGGCCAGCGATACTTGGTCTGCGTGCGGAAAGAATCGATCATCGGTGGCTCCAGCTTGGGCGCTGTGGTGAGTTGGGGAGTGGCTCGCACCAGGAGTTCTGGCAAAGCCTTTGGAGACCGAGTAAGACAGCTGCGTCGCTTCAATGAATTGGAATTGGGATTCTTGGAGTTCTATCGAAATTCAGACGGTTGAACTAGTCGCCAGTGTTGGCTCTCAACAGGTCTGTTCTACTCGTGAGCCCCGGAAATGTTTCTGCTGGTGTGGCGAGATACAGGTGGCCTGGGGCTGGTCTATGGGGGTTCGGTGCAAGTGCTTGACAGGCAAGGGCTTGACACGCGTGGTACAACTAATGAGTACAACTTGGTCGTCGCGGCGGCTTGAGTTGCAAAGGTCAGCACAAACGCCCATTGCGGGCAGAGAACAGATCAAGGAGAACTGAATGGAGCGACGGAGCCGAAAGACAAGCGGAAGAGCAAGATCCAAGGAGCTGGACCAGGCAAATCTAAGACGCAGATCATGGCCCCTACTCATAGGACGTTCTTCCGGCCCCAAGCTTTCGCTTCGGATTCGCTATTTCGTTCTCGCTGTTGTTCTACTGGGCGTCGGGTGTGCTGATTCCACTTCGAATCAAACTGAGACCGCGGTCGATGTGGCGGCGCCTAGCGCCGACTCTCTGGTTGCTGAGCGGTTGACGGCGAGTAATCTTGAGCCGCGCTTTACGGCGCTCGGCATCGACGGCGCAGTGAGTGAAGTGGCGATTAGCTTCTCGCGGGCAGTAGTGACCGCGAGTCGCGTTGGCGCAGATGCCGCGGGCTTGGTCGAACTCACCTGGCAGCCCGAAGTGCCGGGTCGAATACGCTTCGTTGATGCGGCCAGTTTGGTCTTCACGCCGTCCGCAGCCTTCGCCTCGGCGACCCGTTACCAGGTGCAGTTGACGTCGATCGACACTGTGGCTGGCACCCTGAGTGCGGACACTGGTGAGATCGAGCGGGGAGACTGGGCCTTCAGTTTCCAGACCCCGGCTGCCGGGTTCAGTCGCGTGGTCTTGCGCCGCTTCGACCCCGATCGCAAGAGCGCTGAAGTGGCATTGCTGTATACGGGCGCGGTCGAGCCGCGGGCAGCCGCGAGGAGCTTGCGATGGTCACTTCTCAATAGCAAAGGGCACGCCACAAGTCGCCCTAGAGTGACGGTGATGTCTGAGGATCCGACCAATGAAGTATTGCTCCGGATCACCGGAGAAGGTGTGGTGGGCGGTCAACGGCTAGTGCTCGAGCGCGGTGGCGCTGACGCTGGCGCTCCGGCTGTCGAGATCGCGTTTCCTGGAGAGGAGCCATTCGAGATCAAGAGTGTCTACCTCGATGAGGGACCGTCCGGGTTTCACATTGAAGTGGTCTGTGACGACAGCGCAGCTGGAGGTCGCCGCTGGCATTGGGACCCAAAGACGTCACAGAGTTGGCGGGTTTCGTCCCGCTGCGAGCTCGCTAAACCTTCAAGTGTGAGCGTCAACATCGACCCGCCCGTGGATGTTCAGATCGTCGCTTCCAGCGGTGGCTTCCGATTACTTGGCGACTTCGAGCGCGGGACCTATCGCGTTCGCTTCGAGGCCGGACTTCGCTCGATCGACGGAGGCGTTTCACGCACGACCACCGAGCTCGATCTAAGCGTTCCCGCTCGATCCCCGCAGCTCCAGTTCTCGGGGCAGGGTCGATACCTGACCAAGAGCGCTTGGCAGGCATTGAGCCTGCGCCACTTGAACCTGGCGCGCGCGAACCTCGAGGTTCGGCAGGTTCCGGTGGAGAACCTGGCCTTTTGGTTGGGCACAAACAACGAACGCACCGATGAAAGCAATAGTCGGCTGGTGAGTCAGTCAACCTTGAACCTGGATGGCGCGCTCGATAGTTTTGCCTCGACGCCGTTGGATGCTGCTCAGCTGGTGCCTGCCGACGGTAGGGGGCTACTGCAGGTGAGTGTGAGCGGGGCGAATGTCAGCGCGACCTCGAGGGTTCTGCTGACCGACATGGTGCTGGTCGCGAAGCGCACCGGCTTAGCCGCAGCAGCCTCCGGTGACCAACGGGAATGGGGCTCGGGAGTAGCGGTGTGGGCGCTCGATGCGGACTCGCTTGACGGGCTGCTCGGTGTGGATGTTCGGGTTCTCAGGCGCAACGGGCAGGTGCTCGCAAGTTGTCTGACCGATCGCGACGGTGGTTGCACCATGGCCATCGAACAGGCTGTTGATCCAGCCCCGCCCTTCGTTGTCACCGCAACCAAGGATGACGACTTCACCTATCTCGCGTTTGACGAGCTGCGCGCTGAGGTTCAAGAGGCGCGTGTCGCGGGCCTGCCGTACCAGCAAACAGCAGGTGGCGCCGGCTACGCAGCCGCTCTCTACACCGAACGCGGGGTCTACCGGCCAGGCGAGACCGCACACATCGCAGCCATCCTCCGCAATCGTGACGGCAGTGGTTTGGCCGAGTCGGTTCCGGTTGCGCTCAAGGTGTTTGATCCGCGTGGCAAGTTGATGCGCGAACGGCTGTTGAACACCAACAGTGCGGGCTTCATCACCGACGACGTTGGCTTCGCTGACTTCGCCACCACCGGTCGCTACGACGCAGTGATCGAGGTCGCCAAGAAGGTGGTGGCGCGCGAACGCTTCCAGGTTGAGGAGTTTGTACCGGAGCGCTTAGAGGTAACTGTGTCGGCCTCCGATGCGAACTCTCTTGCCAAGGATGCGGTCAGCGCGCAGGTCGATGCGCGCTACTTGTTCGGTGGGACTCCTGTTGGAGCCAGCGTACAGCTGGGATGCGAGTTGCAACCGGTCACCTTCACGCCCAGTAACAACGCCGAGTTCACCTACGGACCCTGGCAAGACGACACCGATTCGGCCCGTCCGCTACAGCTCGGTGAGGTGAACGGGCAGCTGGATCGTGATGGTGTGGTTCAGCTGACGTGCCCAACCGGTGCAGCTGCGGGTCAAATGGAGGGCACGGCCAAGGCTGTTTTGCGCGCTGCTGTGAGTGAGGCAGGCAGCGGACGAGCAACCGTCGGGCGTGCCGAAGTCTTGGTGCACCCTGCGCTCCTCTATGTGGGCCTTAAGACCGGGACGGCCAAGGCAGGGGTTGGCGACACGGTGGCAATCGAGGGAGCGGTGGTGGACTGGGAAGGTCAGACCGTGACCAGCGTTCCCCAGCTCGCGCTCGAGTTCGTTCGGTTGGAGCGGCAGTGGGGCCGCTTCTACGATCCCGATGTTGGGCACGACGTCTACCGGTCCTACCGACGACCCGTGGTTGAAGAAGAGCGTGAGGTGTCAATCGAGGACGGTCGATTCCAGGCCGAGTTCACCGTCGGACGCGCCGCGTCCGGGTACTTGATTCGGGCAAAGGGCGACACGCAGCAGAGCTCGGCGTTTGCCGCTACAGAGTTGTTCGTCGAAAGCAAGCAGCGCTACTACTATTGGGCGCCGCGTGAGTCGCAGCAAGACGTCACACCGCGGCCGGGTCGAGCTCGCTGGATTGCCCTCGAGGTACCGGAAGAAATCCGAGCCGGTAAACGGTTCGAGGTTGCGTTCACGGCGCCATTCAAGGGACGTGCGCTGCTCTCCATCGAGACGAATGAGGTCTTGGCGAGCGAGTGGATCGATGTCGATGCGGGCAAGAACGTCTGGCGTACCCGGCTTGAGCGACGATCGTTGACTACCCATCACCCGAGTGGTTATGTTCCAAACGTCTACGTCAATGCGTTTGTGGTCAAGGACCCTCATCTCGAATCGGAAGAGGCTTTCCTGCCCGATCGAGCCCTAGGGGTGAGCACAGTTCGAGTTGCCGCTGAGCAGTACGAGTTGGCCACTGCGATCGAGGTGCCCTCGGAGGTGCGCTCGAATTCTCCGCTACGAGTGACGGTTGATCTTGGACGACAAGGTCGTCGAGAGAAGGCACGCTTTGTCAGCGTGGCGGCAGTCGATGAAGGCATCCTCTCGTTGACCCAGTACAAGGCCCCCGATCCATTGGCCGAGATCTTTCCGAGACGCGCTTTGGGTGTCGAGACTTTCGAGACCGTTGGCTGGACCATGGCCCAACTTGAGGATCCGGCGTCGGCAACTGGCGGCGATCAGCAGGCGAACGGAGCCGGACGAGTGGCGCCGGTGCGGCCGGTCGCTCTGTGGTCTGGCGTTCGGGAGGTGCCGGCTGACGGCAAGCTGGAGGTGACCTTCAACGTTCCTGAGTACCGTGGTGCCTTACGGGTGATGGTGGTCAGCGCCGGTGATGAGCGGGTGGGCCGTGCCTTGGGCCGCGTCTTGGTGCGCGATCCGCTGGTGCTCCAGACGACCTTGCCGCGATTCCTGATCAAGGGCGATGCCGTCGAAGTTCCTGCGTTTGTCACCAACCTGTCTGGCAGCAAGCAGCAGGTGACGGTCGAGATCGGCGTTGACGGTTTGGATTCGAGTCCGAGTGACGCCGTCGAGATACTCAGCGACAGCACCATGACAGTGACCATTGATCCAGATGCAGGAGTTCCGGTTCGCTTTCTCCTGCGCAGTTCTTCGAGTTCGGGTGCGGTGCGGTTGCGCGTACGTGCGGTCGCGGGGGATCTAGTTTCCACCGAGACGTTGGACGTGCCGTTGCAACCGGCCGGTCCTCGAGTGCGGCGCACAGAGCGACTGGTGCTCGCCGGAATCGGGTCAGCCCGGACTGAGGTCACAGAGGGGCTCAGTGGCTGGGAGCCGGGTTCTGAAACCACCACGTTCTGGCTAGGGCTTAATCGCTTCGCCGATGTGTATGAGCACATGGGCTACCTGATCCGTTACCCGTACGGGTGCTTGGAGCAGACCACGTCCTCCACGCGACCGCTGCTGTCTTTGCGCGAGTTGCTGCCCTTCGTAGGAGAAGCCGGAGCCTTAGTGCGGGCTGGTACTGCTGGTGCGGGCTCTGCTCGGGCGGGGCAGAGCACCGGTCCCGACGTAGACGGTTTGGTTCAGCAAGGGGTCGATCGGCTGTTCAGCATGCAGACCCCGGAGGGCGGCTTTGGCTACTGGCCCGGTTCATCTCGGCCGGCCTATTGGGCTTCTGCCTACGCGACTGACTTTCTACTCGATGCAGCTGCCCAGCGATTTGACGTGCCGCAGGAACGCCTCGACCAGGTGTTAGCTTGGATGGAGCGCGAGGCGGCATCCTCTGGAAATCGTCTGCGAGACGGCTATAGCGACAACGGCGTAGCCTTCATGCACTACGTACTGGCTAAGGCGGAGCGTGGCAAGCAAGGCTTAGTGCTTAAGGAGATCGAGGCGCTCGAACGACGCTGGACCATGCACCAGAACCGTTCCAGTCAAGAGGACCGCTACCGAGAGTTCGGCGAAGGTCAGTACCTTGAGGAGCGGTACCTTCTGCAAGCGGCGCTGTACCTGGCGGGCGACCATCGGTTCGAAGCCGACCTGCGTCGGCCTTCGAACCCTGAGCTGGCTACCTCGCGCAACTATGGTTGGAGTTTCTACTCAGATCGTCGTCGCCGCGGCTTGATGCTCTCAGTGGCTGTCGATCTCTTTGGCAACGAAGGTGCAGCAATCGGAACCAGCCCGTTTGAATCCCTGGCGCAGACCATTGCGTCGGCGTTGCGCGGGCAGAGTCGCAGCTATACCACCCAAGACCTGGTGTGGGGCCTCACTGGATTGGCCAAGTACTCCCGTGGCTCGCAGACTGCAACGACAGGCGCCGCGGTTGCTCCTGAACTCTGGGTGGACGGTGTTCGTCAGGAGCAGGTAGCGGCAGCAGTGAGCAGCGTGGCGAACGTGTCAAGCGAGGGGACCGAGTCAGCGGGTGGCGCGGGCCAGGCAGCTGCCAACAACTGGTCGTGGACGGTGCCCCGTGCGAGCCAACGTCGAAACGTCGAGGTTCGGGTTCCGGGCCTTGGTTCGAATGGGCTCGCAGAAACCCAGCTGTACTTGCAAGTCTCGAGCTTTGGGGTGCGCTCTGGTGCCGACCAGCCTGGGCCGGGCAGTTCCGGCCTAACTCTGGAACGACGTTTCAGACGAGCCAGCGGGGCCCTGTTCGATCCTTCCTCCGAAACCGTCGCCCTCGGTGAGGTGGTGACGGTGGAACTCGAAATCCGCAATCGCACTGGCGAGACAGTGACCAACCTGGCGTTGACTGATCGGGTTCCTGCTGGGCTCGAGATTGAAAACCCGCGACTTGGCCGCGGCGGTGATGGCAGCGGCGTGCCCTGGCTCGATCAGGATCGACTGTGGGCTGTGGATCACCTCGAGATCCGCGACGATCGCATCGAGGCATTCGGTCCATTGGAGCGCCGCCAAACCGTGCTGATCGTCTACGCAGCTCGAGCCACCGCGGCTGGCCAGTTCACCATTCCGATGCCCTCTGTGGAGGCGATGTACAACCCAGACGTGTGGTCGCGAGCGGCTGCTTCAAGCATGACGGTAACGCGCGCCCCGGCGGCCCCTGCTGGACGCTAGGCGCGCCATGACGAAACGTTTGCTACCAGCGCCCGGAGCGTCCTGGCGCGGCCTTCGGTGGGCCGCACTAGCTCTGTTGCTGGTAGAAGCTACTTGGCTGGTGGTCTTGTTTGTGCCAGCTCTTCCGCAGCGGCTCAAGGAGTCCGGTTCGCTTGAGGTGTTGTTCGCCGATCAGACACCTGCCTTTGTGTTTCTTTCAGCAGACGACAAGTTCCGTGTTCCTGCCACCACTGACGCAGTGTCAGGGCACTACGTCGACGCGTTGGTGCGCTTTGAAGACAAGCGCTTTCGCTGGCACCCCGGCATCGACCCGCTGGCGATCGCGCGGGCGCTGGTGCTCAACGCACGGCAGGGTGAGGTGGTCTCAGGTGCGTCGACGCTGACTCTACAGTTGGTGCGCGTTCTCGAACCAAGACCGAGGACGGTGCGTTCCAAACTGCTCGAAGTGCTGCGTGCCCTTCAGATCGAGGCCCGACTCAGCAAGCAAGAGATCCTCGAGGCTTATCTGACCTTTGCGCCGTATGGTCGCAACGTCGAAGGTGTGGTTGCAGCCAGTTGGAGCTATTTTGGGCACGGTCCTGAGGCGCTTTCGCCAGCGGAGATCGCTACGCTATTAGCAGTGCCACAGAGTCCTTCGAGACGGTACCCGAGTGTCCGCAATACACAACGCCTACGCGAGGCTCGTCAGCGGATCGGTTCTTGGTTGGAGCGCGAAGGCGTGTTTGCCTCGAACGAGGCCAGCTTCGCCGATACGGCCGCCGTTCCAGCCCGCTTGCGGACCCTGCCGAGATCGGCCGCTCATGCCGCCTTCTGGTTGCGCGACCAATCCTCCAGTGGTGAACGGTCCACCATCTCAACGACGCTCAACCGAGGCCTTCAAGAGACCGCCGAGGACATCCTCGCGTCGGCGCGTGATCCGCTACGACAGGTAGGCATTCACAATGCGTCGGTAGTATTAGTCGACCATCAGAACCGCGCTGTTCAAGCGCTGGTGGGCAACTTCGACTTCTGGGACCGCGAGCACGGAGGCCAGCTTGCTGGTTTCAACGTAGCGCGTTCGACGGGTTCGGCACTCAAACCCTTGATCTACGCGCTCGGCATTGATCGCGGTGTTGCATTGCCCGACCATCTGGTGGTCGATGCTCCCGTCTACTATGGCGACTATTCGCCCGACAACTACGACGGCTCTTTTGTTGGTTTGATTCGGCTCGAAGAAGCGTTGTCGCTGTCGCTCAATATCCCGTTTGTTCGGTTGTTGTCGCAAGTCGGCATGGCTCCTTTTCTCGAAGCCCTCAGCAGCGCTGGGGTGCGGTCTCTAGTAGACAGAGAGGGGCACTATGGATTGTCTGCCGCAATCGGCGCGCTGGAGATGACTCCCCTTGAGATGGCGAGGCTCTACGTCTCCTTGGCCAACGACGGTCGTGATGCGCCACTGCACATCGTCCGCGATCCGAGCGGTGGCACCATGCCCGAGCAGGAGTTGTATGGTCCTGCGGCCGCATTTCTGACCCGCAAGGCCCTGAGCAAACGCGACCGGCCGGATTTTCCAGATCGTTATGGTGCGACCACTCACACTGGCTTCCCGATCCATTGGAAGACAGGCACCAGCTACGGCCATCGGGATGCCTGGGCGGTTGGCTCAGGCCCGAACTACACCGCGGTGGTTTGGCTTGGCAATCTCGATGCAACTTCTGCCTTTGATCTGGTTGGAGCGCAGGCAGCTGGCCCGATTCTCTTCGATGTCCTCGAGGCGGCGGAAGGGCGAACCCCCACCGCTCAGAGCCGTCAAGAGTGGCCACAAGAACTGAATACTGTCGAAGTCTGCGCCTGGTCCGGTCACCTGCCGAATACTTTCTGCCCGCTCAAGAAGCAGGCGCTTGCGCCGCGGACCTCGGTAGCTACCCGCCGTTGTCCGCTGCACACCAGGCGGGACATCGACCGTGCCACCGGGCACGCGGTTCTGCCTGGGTGTCGAACTGGTCGACAGGTTGAGCAGCGCGTCTTCAGGGTCTGGCCCGACGCCGTAAGACGCCTCTATGAACAGCGTGGCGCTCGGCTTCCTGAGCTGCCGCCGGTCGCTCCAGAGTGCCGTAGTAGGCCTGCGCGTCTTGCTGCTTCTCGACTGAGGCTCTTATCACCGTCACCAGATGCTGCGGTGGTGCTGATCCCCGGCATCTCTGCCTCGGAACAGGAACTGCCGCTGCGCCTGGCGGGCGGCTCTGGCGAGGTGACTTGGTTCATGGACGGGCGCCTGCTGACACGAGCAGATGCAGGGCAAGAGGTCTGGTGGCGTCCCGTCCTAGGACACCACGAGGTCTATGCGGTCACCCAGAGCGGCGGCGAGGTTCGGCGCGAGTTTGACGTGCTGTCGGGTCGGTCCTCGTCTCGGGGACCGTCAAGATCAGTCACTCGATCTTCCGTTCGTGCGCCCTAACGAACTGCGAAACGCGAGGCCTTGTGAGCTGCGATCGAGGCTCACAAGGAAGTGAGCATGGCGGACAGGACGGCAGGGTAGGCAGATCTCGGTTTGCTCGAACAGCGAATTGGTTTGCTCCGATCTGAAGTGTGATGGTTTCGTGATCCTTCTGTGAAATCTCCCTCGTAGGGAGAACCGGAATGTTGTGCAGTTCCGCGCCAACTCATTCGGTGAGTGGCAATCGTGGGGCTCCCACCAACTTCTTGCAAGAGGGCATTCACATGAAGATTTCAATCCGCGCTGGCCTACTATTGGCCGTCGTCGCGCTGCTGGCTCTGCCGGTCGGTGCCGAAGAGGTGCGCGTCACCATTACCACCACCACTCCCGCTGACGGCGTTTTCCTCACGCCGCCGTGGGTCGGATTTCACGACGGAGCGTTTGATACCTACAATCGCAACGAAGCCGTCACCGATGGTCTGGAGCGCTTGGCCGAAGACGGCGCGGCAAACTTCATCTCGGATGAGTTCGCCGCTGCAGAACCGCTGGGGGTTCAAGGTGTTCTGGCCGGACCAGATGGGCCATTGTTTCCTGGAGTCACTGTGTCCCAGGTCTTTGACTTGGTGCCCAGCTACCACCGGTACTTTTCATACGCCTCCATGGTGATTCCTTCGAACGACGCGTTCGTGTCTAATGGCAATCCGGTGGCTCACCGGGTCTTCGATACCAATGGAAACTTCACCCCGACTACCTTCTACATTCTCGGTAACCAGGCCCTCGACGCAGGCACCGAAGTCAACGACGAACTCGAAACCAGCACTGCCGCTGCGGGACAGTCGGCAGCGAACACTGGCACCGACGAGAATGGCGTTGTGACGGTGCACCCTGGGCACATTCCTAGCGGTCGGATTCTTGGTCTTCGCGCAGGCGGTCAGTTCATCGATCCGGGCTACGTCTTGGCCAAGGTGACGATCGATCGTCCGGCCAGGACCACGATTCGATTTTCAGGTTCAGGGGCTCAGGAGAATCCGCCGGTCAGCTCAGACGCGACGGCTGCTTGTGGCGCCGTGCTCAACTCCACTGCGACGCAGGTGACCTTCAACTGCGAGCACAACGTTGAGGATGTCCAGGCTGCTCACGTGCATATGGCTGCCGTTGGCTCGAACGGTGCCGTGTTGTTCCCGTTCGACTCCGCTGAGTCGCCGATTTCTCAGACTTTCGACGTCACCGCGGATGACGTTGCCGCGTTTCTGGCGGGCGACCTCTATGTCAACGTGCACAGCACTGACAACCCCAGCGGCGAGGTTCGCGCTCAGGTAGCGGGTTGTTTCGCGGGTCCCGAGAGCCTTTGTCTCATGGGCGGTCGGTTCCAGGTTTCGGCGACCTACTCTGTTGATGGCGATGGTGGTCAGGCTCAGGCTCTTCCTGCAACCACCGACGCCGGTCAGTTCACCTTCTTCGATGAAGCCAATGTTGAGCTCGATATCAAGGTGTTGGATGGTTGCGCGATCACCAACTACGTCTGGGTGTTCATCGCTGGCCTCACCGATGTCGGGGTGGAGATCACCGTCACAGACACGATCACCGGGGCGGTTCGGAGCTACGCTAGCGAAGATGGTACGCCGTTCGAGCTGATCCGAGATGTCGAGGCGTTCGCCACCTGCAGCTAGAAGTCGACCGGCGAAAACGCCGGCCTTGTTGTCCCCTGGACCGGTGCAGCTCTGGAGTTGCACCGGTCACTTTTTGTTCGATCTGGCTCACTTGACACGACCGAGAGTATCCGTGGTGCGTACCCAACGGCGGATCCGAGCGCTGCACCTCGCCGCAGTTGCCGGTCGTAAGAGCGGAGATGACCGGTGACTGGCCCTATCTAGAAGCGATGACCCTCCAAAGCCAACCAACCTTATGACCGCGCAGCAAGAAACGACCGGAGACGGGCGGGCCTTGGTGCCGCCGCCCCAAACTGCGCAGCGTCGAATCTTGGTGGTCGAAGATGAGTACGACATCGCAACCCTGGTTGCACTGCACTTGCGGGACGCGGGCTATGCGGTGGAGATCGCGTCCGACGGAGCCCAAGGGCTGGCTGCGGCCCTCTCTGGCGGGTTCGATTTGTTGGTTCTTGACCTGTTGCTACCAGTGATCGATGGCCTCGAACTCTGTCGCAAACTGCGGGGGGAACGATTGCAGGTTCCGATTCTGATGGTCACATCGCGCGACACCGAGTTGGATCGGATTCTCGGGCTTGAAATCGGTGCCGATGACTACCTCACCAAACCCTTTAGCGTGCGTGAGTTGGTTGCCCGAGTGAGAGCAATCTTCAGGCGCATCGAGGCCTTCGAGGTGCTGCCTCAGCCGCGCGAGGACCTGGACACCGTCGCGATTGGAGAGATCGTGATCGAGCCTCGATCTCGGGAGGTGTCGGTTCGCGGCGGCGCGATCCAGTTGACTGCAAGAGAGTTCGACTTGTTGTTGTTCTTCTGTCGAAACCCCGGGCGAGTCTTCCGTCGCCTTGAACTTCTAAAAGATGTTTGGGGATACGCCTATGAAGGCTACGAGCACACCGTCAACTCACACATCAATCGCCTGAGGGCAAAGATCGAGGCCGATCCGAACGAGCCTTCCTTGATCCTCACTGTCTGGGGTGTTGGCTACAAGTTCGATCCTTCTCGAACCGAGTCCTGAACAGCTGCACATTCTTTGTGCGCGCCCAGTCATCTAAGGGCGGGCTCAAACTCTTTGGTTCTGAACAGAGTCCACCGCAGCTAAGGAGCTGTCCATGTCGTCTGCCGATCTGAAACGTTCATCGAATCCTCTGCACTCGTTGTATGGCCGCATGGCGCTGCTGCTGTTTGCGGTCGTCGGGCTGTTGATGGTCGGTTTTGGAGTGGCGCTCTATGCCTTGACCAGAACCCACATGGATGAAGTCGAGCAACGCTTGAACAGTGGACTGGCAGCACACCTCATCGAAGAGACTCCGCTTCTGACCGAGACCGGTGTCGACGACGAGGCGCTGCACCATGTTCTGCACACGCTGATGGCGGTCAACCCTCGGATCGAGGTCTATGTGCTTGACCTCGATGCTCACATCCTGGCGTTCGAGGCGCCCGAAGGAAAAGTGAAAGCGACGCGGGTGGAGCTCGACCCGATTCTGCGCTTTCTCGATGCCGTAGATCGATCGGAAACAGAGGGATCGAATGTGGTGTTTCCGATTCGTGGTTCTGATCCGAGAGACTCCAACCGAGCAGCGACCTTTTCAGCGTCGCGGATCGCGGGCGTCGACGGCGAGCCTGGGGGGTTCTTGTACGTGGTCTTGCAGGGCACCAAGTATCGCGAGGCAGTAGGTGGTTTGTGGGCAAGCTATGCAGTACGGCTGGCTGCCTGTGCGCTGGCGATCGCGCTGTTCGCCGCCTTTGGCACTGGCCTGTTTCTGATTCGCCGTGTCACGGGGCCGGTGGAACGGCTGGTCCAGCAGTCTGAACGCTTCGCGGAATCGGGCTTTTCGGAAAGCCCAGAGGATCCTGTTGAAAACTCTCCTCACCCGACCGATGAGATCCAACGGTTGGAGCGGACGTTCCTGGTCATGAGTCAGAAGATGACGGCGCAGCTCGAGGAGCTCGAGCAGCTCGACCATCACCGGCGGGAACTGGTGGCCAACGTTTCGCATGACCTACGCACACCGGTTGCCATCCTGCGGGGATACATCGAGACGCTGCAACTGAAGTCAGAGTCGCTCTCAGATCAGGAGCGAGATGACATCCTCAACATCGCACTCAAGCAGTCAGAGCGACTGGGACGTTTGGTCAGCGATTTGTTCGAACTCGCGAAGCTCGACGCGGGGCTAGTTGGCTGCGAGCGCGACCTGGTCTCGGTTGCTGAGTTGGTTCAAGACGTGGCGCAGAAATTCGAACTTCCGGCCCAGAAGCGGAGCGTCAACTTGAATTTGGAGTTGGACCCGGTTGCGCCACGTGCCTGGATCGACGTCGGACTGATCGAACGCGCGATCGAGAACCTCCTCGACAACGCACTTAGGCACACTCCCGCGGGCGGAGACGTAACGGTCGCGGTACGAAGTCTCAATGAATCAGTGGAGGTGTGTGTGTCAGATACCGGTTCAGGTATTGCCGCCGCCGATCTGCCACGGATCTTTGATCGCTTCTATCGAGGCAAGTCGGACGCGGCTGATCGAAGAAAGAACCTTGGGCTAGGCCTAGCCATCGCGAGCAAGGCGCTTGAGTTGCATGAGAGCCGAGTGGCGGTACGGAGCGACGGCGCGACTGGAGCCGCGTTCTGGTTCGAACTGGAACGCGGTGTGGCCTAGATTCAGTGAATCAGAGGTGACGAGTTTCGCCCGGCCGCGATCGGCAGCAGAGACTCACCTGCGAAAACTATCCCGTGTGCCTGATCCGTTGTGCCTGATCCGTTGTGCCCGATCCGGTGTGTGCGATTGTGGTTATGGCTGATCGGTCGAGACGATCACCAAAGGCCCAAGAACCTTTGCACAAACCAGTATGCGCTAATGGTGCCAACCAGCGTTGCAGCGATGGCGGTGGGCTTGGCTGCCGCAAACAGAGACTGTTCGCGCTTGCGGAGCATTGCCGAGGCGATCGAGGTGATGAGAAGGAAGACCAGGACCGTGACCAGCTGGCCGATCTCTACTCCCACGTTGAACAAGAACAGCGCGGGGATCGCAGCGTTCTGGGGCAACCCGATTTCGGCCAGTGCGCCCGCAAAGCCGAAGCCGTGCAACAGGCCAAAACCGAAGGCGACGGTCCACGAGTTCTGCGCCAGAAACGAACGTTGTTCAGGTGGTTGCAGAGTCTCTACTGCGAGGAACAGGATACTGAGCGCGATCGCCGCTTCAACTGGACCTTGGGGCAGTGCCAGGTAGCCGGTAGCCACCAAGCCCAGGGTGATGCTGTGGGCCACAGTAAAGGCAGTGATGAGGCGAATCACTTCCCAGGTCTTTCTCGAAAGAAGAACCAAGCCAAGCACAAAAAGCAAATGGTCAAACCCCTGGAGCATGTGTTCAACACCCAGCCTCAGGTAGGCCGGGACGCTCGTGGTTTCGGTAGTTCCCAGAACGTAGGTGGGGGCTGAAGGCTTGAGCAGTGCCGTGTGGGTGCTGCCGTCGAGCAGCTGGATCCTCAGTAGGACATCCATCAGTGTGCGTTGCAGGCCTGCGACGCGCAGCTCAAGACCCACGATTCCTTCCGGACAGCGAGCGACGCTGCGTTGCACGATCGCCCCTGTCGTTCGTGTGGCGAGACCGGCGTCAACGATTTCACATTCGCTGGGGACCACCGGATCGATCGGTAGGCGGCGAGCGATTCCCGGCGCCTCGTCAGCGAACACTGGCTGCTTCCAAATGAGGTTGAACAGGCCCGGCTCGGTCTCCTGGATCTCCCAGTAGGCGGGGCGGACCTCGTGCGCAGCGGCGGGTGTTGCACCGAGGATTGCCAGCAGCCCCAGTAGTCCTACTGCGGCCATTCGGGTGGTGGTCGACGGGCTCATCAGTTCTGATCCTCAGCAGACGCGTCGCTCAAGTCGTCCTTCAAGCTGGTAGGCAGTTCGACGCGATACTTAGCCGCCACTGCGTCGTACGCCTTCCGATTGGCAGCCCGCCGTTCTCGATCCATGTAGAGATCGGACACCCTTGAACGCACTTGATCGAAGGCAAGCTGGGTCTTTTCTTGGCGCTTTGACACACGCACGAGGTGGAAGCCCAGGGCCGACTGAATGGGCTGCTGCCAGGCACCGGTCGGGAGCGCAAGTAGCCTGCCGGCAAAACCTTGTCCGAACAACTCGTCGATCTCGATATCGGAGCGTTCTGCATACTCACGCCGCAACATGAAGGGGTCGCCGAGCCCACGCCAGGCAACGCCAGCCTCGAGCTCTGCAAGCAGCGCATTGACCTGTTCTTGCGGTGGGGCCTCAGCCTCGAAAATGTGTTGAAAAGACGTGCGTCGCGGTTCAGCGAACAGGTCGGGGTTGTCTTCGAAGAAGGATTGAAGTGCCTTCAGTGTTGGTGCTTCTGGCTCCGAGGTGTCGTCAAGTAGGAAGGACATCTTCTGCGCAAGGCGACGGCGGATGATGATGTCGTCCTGCTCTAAACCGAGGCGTGCCGCCTCGCGGACCAGGATCTCTTCGCGCACGAACTCCTGAACTAGACCGTTCAGTTCGTTGTCGGTCGGTAGCCGCTGGGCCTGGCTTTCCCAGAGTTCGGACAAGCGACTGGCTTCTGCCTGGTCCACGATGACGACGTTGCGAGGGTCCTCTCGAGTACAGTGTTCGATCAGGAAGCCACTGCCGCCTAGGACCAAGAAGAGCACTGTGAGTCGCCACGAGGAGCGGTTGAGCGATGAACTGTTGGGGGTTTGAGCAGTCAACGGAGGTGTCCTTCGAACAGGCGTTCGCTTTGAATCAATCGTCGGGTTGTGGGGTCGGCCGACTGTACGGCATCGTGCACCCTTTGCGGAGCGTTGGGCTCGTTCAATAGCACGCTTACCTGCGCGCGCTTGAACAAGGCCATGGGAAGCGCACCGCGTCGTTCGTCGGTTGCTGCGCTCGAGATTTCGATGGCGGAATCTAGGGCCGTGCGCGCTTCTTGGAAACGGCGCGTAGCCAGGTAGAGGACGCCGAGGTCGAGGTGCGCGTCGAAGCCATCGGGGTCGCTCGCCTGCGACCGTTCGAACGCCTCGATGGCCTCGATGGTCTCGCCTTGTGCCATGTGCATCCGGCCGAGCTCGGTGAGCCGCTGAGGCGTTGGGGCGATGACGACCAGAGCGCGCAGCGCTGCTGCTGCTTGTGGCAGCTGGCCCGCTCGGGATCGGGCGTGGTAGAGCCCGTTGAGAGACACTGCGCGCTGCGGCTCAATCGCTAATACTGAGTCGAAGAGAGCCGCGGCTTCATTGAATCTGCTCGCTTGGAGTAGGTGCATGCCTTCGAAGTGCCGCAGGTCGGTGGAGTCGGGTGCGAGTGCTCGTGCCAGATCAAAGTAGTGTTCAGCGCTGCCATTCCCGATCGCTGAGTGCGCGACTGCTAGTCGGAGTGCAGCTGCGAAATTCTCGGGATCGGCCGCGAGTATTGCCTCGAGCTCGGAAATTGCAGAGCGATAGTCAGCGTTCTCGAAGGCTACCGAGGCTCGATCGAGGTGATCGAACAGGTGAGTCATGAGGAATGGTCGGGGAGCCTGAGAACGCCGCGGAGCCGAGGTGCCGGTGACGTAGCCGAGGCTCGCGAGTTGAGTCCGTGTCTCTTGACTGAGTTGCGGCGAGGAGTCGCTGCTGCCGTTGCGAACCGGGAGCAGGTAGGCCCTCAAGGCCTCGCGAAGGGTTGGACTGGGGTGCGCCTCGGGGTCGATCGCTCGCTCTGCAAGATCGATCGTGGTCAGTGTTGCGCCTGATTCGGGACTGCCTTCGAGGACCGTGAACAGTCCAGCTTGGTCCGTGGTTGTGTCCAGACCTGCGATCTGTGGTCGCCAACCATATTGCAGATACGGCTGCATCGCCTCTGCCATCACCACCGGTTCGGGCGCATCGAACAGGGTTGCTTGGTCCTGCGGGGTGAGCCCGCGTGGGCGAACGCCTGCCCATGTCAGGATGGTGCCGAAGACGCGTCGAATGCTGGTGGGCGTAGCGGACGTGGAACCTGGTGGATGCTCAGGGTCACCGCGGACCAACAGAGGCACCCGGAGTACCGCCGGGTGTAGCAGGTTGCCGTGGGTACGTTCTCCGTACTCGCCGAGACTCTCGCCATGATCACCGACAACGATGACTCGCGCATTAGAAACGGTTCGATCGAACTCATCGAGCAGTCGGCCGACTTCGCGATCGACCAATGCGATCTCTCCCAGGTACCTGGAACTTACGTCAGGGCCTAGCTGTCCGAGGACCCGGGTGTCGTTTGCGTCGGCAAGCAGTGGAGTGCTGGGAGAGTAGGGCGCATGGGGATCGAAGTAGTGAACCCACAAGAACAGCGGGCTCTGGCTTCCGCCCTGAGCGCGCCGACGCAGAACCGAGAGGGCCACATCAGTCGTCTCGACCCCTGAGCGTTCTACGCGTCCATCGAGTTCATCGTCGTAGTAGTTGAAGCCTGCGCCGATGCCAAAACGACCGGCCAGTGGAAGCGCTGAGATGACCGCAGCTGTCTCATAGCCTGCGCTCTGGAGGTGCTCGGCAACTAGGACCTGCGCGCCATCGACGTTGCGTGCGTTCTCATGAATCCCGTGACGTGCGGGGTACTGACCGGTAAAGAGCGATGTGTGCGATGGCAGGGTCATCGGCGCGGTGGCGTACGCAGCGGAGAAGCGCACGCTCTGAATAGCCAGTGCATCGAGCACAGGAGTCACCGTTGGTCGACCCTGGGATCCGCCTTCCGAGGTGTCATCGAATGGTCGATCGAACCCAAAGGCATCCGCTCGGGCGGTGTCCAGCGTGATCAGTAAGATGCTGGGTGCGTTGCTAGTGGTCGCGTTCGAGACGCGTTCTTGGTGCGAACGGTCACTGCAACCTGCAGCGGCTATCCAGAGGATGGCCAAGAACCAAGGAATCCGCCCAACTTGTGGCCCTGCCGCGGTGAAACATTGCCGTCGGCGTAGCGTCTCATCGGTACAGGAAGACCTTTCATCGGTCGATTCGAGTGACATGCGTGGGCACGGTGATGGTAGGGCTATGGCTTTGCTGAAACGGTTGATGAACACGCCCGAACTCTACGAAAGTTTTCGCCGCATGAGGTGGCGATGAATACCGACCGACGAAGGCCACAAACGCTGAGGTACACTTGAATCGGTACCATAGGCCTTGCAGGCGGCCCTCTAGATGAGGGCGCCGTGAACTACCAATGAAACGGGGAGGACAACGAATGAGACGGATTGGAGCAATTGGTGCAGCGGCGGTTTGCTGTTTGCTGGTATTTGTACTGTGCACGCCGGCGGCGGCGCAGTCGTTTGGGTCGGTCTCGGGGACGGTGTCCTCGAGTAGTGGAGAAGCGCTTCCTGGGGTGATGGTGACTGCGAGCGGCGACACCTTGCCAAGGTCGCGGACCAGCACGACCAACGCACGCGGTGCTTACAACCTGGTTCAGTTACCTCCAGGTGCCTACGAGATCTCGTACTCCCTAGACGGTATGGCGACGGCCAAACGCTCGCTCACCGTCTTACTGCAGGTCGACTCGCAGGTCGACGTGGCCCTGAGTGCTGAAGCAGTTTCAGAAGAGGTGACGGTCATTGCCTCGGCAGCGTTGATCGATACCACTTCGACCGAGATTAAGGTCTCACTCGATAATGAGACCATCGATCGCTTGCCGGTCGGTCAGGAGTATCGCGATGTCATCAAGCTGATTCCGGGCGTCCAGTACAGCGAGGACAGTGTTCGCGGCCCGAGCGCTGGCGGCAGTGGTCAGGACAACGTCTATCAGTTCGACGGTGTCAACGTCGGTTTGCCCCTGTTCGGTGTGTTGTCAGCAGACCCATCTTCTCACGACATTGACCAGGTGACGATCGTCAAGGGTGGCGCTAAGGCGGTCGACTTCAATCGCTCCGGCGGCTTCAGTATCAACACGATTTCCAAGTCGGGAACGAACGCCTTCCATGGTCTGGTCAGCTACCAGATTCAAAACGACGACACCACCGGTGATCTGGACAACGGTAGTGATTCAACCTTCGAGAACGACCAGGATTGGGCAACGTTCGCCCTCGGTGGCCCGTTGGTTCGAGACACCGTTTCCTTCTACACTTCCTACTATCGTCCGACCCTGTCCCGCGACAATCGCGCGAACCTCTATGGCGATGTGCCGGACTTCGACTCGGAACGGGACGAGTTCTACGGCAAGTTGACGATCACCCCGGCCGATAATCTGCTCTTCAATCTGAGCTATCGCGATTCCGATCGTGAGACCGTCGGTTCTGGCGTTGGCGGCGACGCTACGGCGGGAACTGCAACGAGTGGTTCAACATCCACACTTGGCATCGCCATCGGCGAGGTGTCGTGGGTCATCAATGATCGAAGCTTTGCCAGCTTTCGCTTTCAAGACTTCGACAACGAGACCTCCGCAGGCCCTGACAACCGCTTCGGTCTTCAGATCGCTGACGATGGCTCGGTTGGGCTTAATGTGGGCGCCCTCGACACCCAAGGCCTGTTTAGCGTGCCCACGCTGCGGGCTGGCGAAGATGCTTACAACGCGTTCGTTCAACCCTTGATTGATCGTTACGGCTTTGTTCGGAACGGGGTTCGCGAAGGCGGCGGTTTGGTGGGTGGTGCCAGCACCATCAACGATCAGAACTTCTTTCGCGAAGGCTACGAAGGCGGTTACGACTATCAGCTCGAAACCGGCAACGTGGTGCACGATCTGCACTTCGGCTACCAGTTTGCGAGCGAAGAGGAAGAACTCTCCCGACTGTCGAACGGCTGGGGTGTAATCACCGTTCCCGGCGGCCGCACAACCTTCAACGGGCAAGCGGTCTTTTTCGAAGGGCGTTTTGAGCAGCAGGGGTTGCTCTCGTCGTCTGGTCAGGGTGCCATTAACTCCGAGTTTGAGACGCAGAACATCGAGTTGAACGACAACTTCAGCATCGGGAACTGGTCGTTCAACATCGGTTTGATGGTGAGCAACGACACTTTGTTTGGGGAAGGCCTACGTGCCAACTCGAGTAATGTGTCTGGCTTCGAGCTAGCCCCCGGCAACAAATACGAGATGTACGAGATCGACTGGAGCGACACGCTTTCACCGCGGCTTGGTGCAGTCTGGAACTACGGCGGCTCCAACACGGTCTACGGGAGCTACGCGAAGTATTTCCCCGCAGCCGGCTCGTTGCCCCGTGCAGCGTCTTGGGCCCGCAACCTGCGCCGCTCGATTCGAGGCTACTTTGATGCCGCAGGCAACCTGATCGGCACCGATCCGGTCGGGTCCTCGTCGGGCAAGTTCTTCCAGCCTGACATGACTCCGCGTAGTGTCGAGGAGTACATCATTGGGTCATCGCAACAGCTGAACAGTGAGTGGACGATGAAGGCTCACGTGCGTTATCGCTATGGGCACAACTACTGGGAAGACACCAACAACAATGCCCGTTCGCGGTTCAATCCGCCAGCAGGTATCCCAACCACGGACTACATTCCTGAACTCGGCGACTATCGCGCTGAGGTGGGTGGTTCTTCCTACGTCATTGCTGAGCTCGATGGTGCCTACACCAAGTACTGGGAAGCTGGTTTGGAAGCGGACTGGCGCAAGGGCGGCACCGCGATCAAGGGCTCGTACGTGTGGAGTCACTACTATGGCAACTTCGATCAGGACAACACCACGACCAGCAATGATGCGGCGACCTTCATTGGTTCGTCCTTCATTGCAGATGGTGCCGGTCGGCAGCTGTGGGATTTCCGCACTGGAGACTTGAGGGGCGACCGTCGTCATCAACTCAAGGTGTACGGATCACATCAGCTGCCCTGGAACGCCAGTGCTGGGTTCTATGCGATCTTCCAGTCGGGCCAACCTTGGGAGGCTTGGGACGTCGAGGTTTACCGATCGCTCACCGGTTCCTCCAGCGATACCAGTCGTTTCGCCGAACCGGCGGGTAGTCGAACCACGAGTGATCACTATCAGTTGGACTTGAACTACACGCACAATTTTGTGTTTGTGGATAAGTACACAGTGCAGCTGAGAGTGGATGCGTTCAACCTGTTTGACAATCAGACTGGGTACAACATCCAGAATAAGGTCAACAGTGCGAACTTCGGAAACCCACGCTCGTTCTATAACCCGAGGCGAGTGCAGTTAGCAGCCAAGTTCCTCTTCTAGTCAATCGAGACGGTTTCTGACCGTCCGCTGAGGTCAGCTCACCTTGCGACGCGCCGGAGGCGCTTGGAGCTAGCAAGTGATGTTGGTGAGGCCAGTGATACGTATCACTGGTTCCACCGACGGCCAAAGACGACCGAGAGCGGCCGGCGACCATGTCGCCGGCTTTTTGCGTTTGCTGGCTAGACACCATTCGAGCCGAGCGTCCTCAAACAGTCAGAATGTGCGTTACTAGACAATAGATCGTTGATAGAGCTGTTCTCGAATCACAACAGTTACCCGCGCGACATCAGAACGCCCGATGGAGGGATACGTGGCAAACCAACCGGTCAAGAAGCAGGGAAAGGCTCAGCAAGGCGCCGAGGGGAAACTCAAGGCAGATAAGACATCGGCACCGACGCCGCGACTCGACAACGAACTCAGTGCTTCACCCAAGTTGCGGCTGGTGGCGAATGGCTCGCGCACCGTCAACGGGTTGCGCTGCGTGCGCGATGCCACCATGGTGGTCACTGACGACGATGAGCGCGACTTCGTACTGATCACTGAGGAGTCGCGCAGCACCGGGTATGCGCAAGTTGAAAGTGTGTCAGAGGCGGCCGAGGTTGACGTGGCGTTGGATCGGGTGAAGGAACGCGGTCAGCTGTCGAGCTTTGCGACCGGAATTCGGACCAACGTCTTCGTCCGCTTACGATCAGCCAAGGTCGAGATTGAACCGACGCTTGCAAAGATCCTCAGCGAAGCGCAGCAAGACGGTAAAAACGTGTTTCGTCGCGAAGACGTGGTGACAGCGGAATTGTCACTGGATGACGTCAGCCGAGTGTTGGCGTGCCCTGAAGTTGCCGGAGTCGAAGCGAGTGAACGGGTCACCTTTCACCAACCGTTGCGCGGCCAGCTCCGCACCGGCGAGAGCAACGCAGACTTGGCCGCTCGCGCAAACGGACAACGTCAGCGGGCTAGGGCCGGATGGCCGGAGCATCGTCGCCGCCGCAAACCCAAGGTCCTCGTCGGCATTATCGACGTTGGAGGTTTCGACTTTGCCCACCGCGACTTCTGGCGCTCCGAGTCGACCCGGCGTACGCGCTTTTCATCCATCTGGGATCAGCAGGGCGTCTTTCGCGATCCGCCTGAGGGCTTCAGCTACGGCTCGGAGATTCGCAAGGAGCACATGCTTCAGGCGGTCGAGGACGCGCAACGGGTCGGGCTACGCGCCACCGAAATCGAACCTCAGAGTCTAATGATGGTCGAGTCGCATGCGACGCACGTGGCCAGTATCGCCGGTGGCTTGAGCGGGGTTTGTCCTCATGCCGAGTTGGTCGGCGTGTCGATTCATCTGCCAACCGAGGATGAGGATCGCCGCCGTTCGTTCTATGACTCGACCCGTATCGCCGACGCAGTGGAGTACCTCTTGAAGGTGCGCGAGCGTCGGGCGCAAGAGTTGGACGTTGCGCTTGCAGACTTGCCTTTGGCCATCAATATCTCGCTGGGCACCAACGGGCACGCACATGACGGATCGAGCGGTGTTAATCGTTGGCTGGATCACGTGCTCTCAGAGCCCGGTCTATCGGTGACCGTGGCCGCGGGCAATGCAGGTCAGCAGGGCCCGACCGAGCCCGGCGATCTCGGCTACATGGTGGGCCGGATTCACACCGGTGGCAGGATCCAAGCTGAGGGGCTGACTCGCGACTTGCAGTGGGTGGTGCCGGGAGATGGCCAGGGCGACTTCTCAGAGAACGAGCTCGAGATTTGGTATGAGGCCCAAGATCTGTTCTCGGTTCGTATTCGGACTCCAGATGGGACCTGGCTGCCCGAGGTCGGGCCAGGCCAGTTCATTGAGAACAAGATGATCAACGGCTCGATGTTCGTGAGTGTCTACTCCGACCGTTTTGCCGTTTCGAATGGAGCTAATCGCATCGCGATTTTTTTGAGCCCGTTCTTTTCGGCCACTCGCCCGACCGGGGTTGCGGCTGGTACCTGGACCGTGCGACTCAAGGGACTCGAAGTACGGGACGGTCGCTACCACGGTTGGATCGAACGCGACGATCCTAGGCCTCTCGGCCGAGCTGGCCGACGCGAGCTGTGGGCGTTGCCCTCATTCTTTTCTGCGGGGACCAATGTCGACGAGTCTTCGGTGAGTTCTTTAGCGTGCGGCCACAACGTGATCGCGGTTGCAAATCTTGACGAAGAGCGATCCAAGATCAGTATCACCAGCTCGCAGGGCCCGACCCGTGATGGCCGTCAGAAACCGGAAGTGTGCGCTGCCGGCACCGACATCCTCGCCGCCAGTGGGTTTGACGCAGACAAGCAGTGGGTTGCGATGTCGGGTACGTCGATGGCGTCGCCGTTGGTGTGCGGGCTCACCGCGCAGATGCTGAGTGAACAACCGGACCTCACCGCACCGCAGGTTCAAGGGATTTTGCGCCGGTGCGCCGAGCCGTTGCCTGGTAGCGACTTCCAATGGCGCAACGACGCCGGGTTCGGGCCGCTTGCCTTCGATCGCATCCGTGCGGAGGTCCTTGCGCTGAACCGCATGGAAGACCTCTTTCCACGCACTGGTCCTCCTGGTTCGCAACCACTTGGCCAGCACACAGGGGAGGGCTAGGCAAATGCGAATCAGGATGTACCAAGCGACGGACGGCGACTGTCTACTGGTGGAATCGAATGACGTCGACGGCTCAAGAATGCTGGTCGATGGCGGTCGCAAGACGTCGTTCAGAGACCACACCGCGCCTGACCTTGTAGGTCGCGACCTCGACCTAGTGGTGGTCTCCCACATCGACAACGACCACATTTCGGGCATTGTCGACCTGTTCGACGAGAAGGTGGCTTGGCGGGTCTACCGGATCCACGAGGCCCGACTCGAAGAGGAGCGTCCTGGGCTGAGCCCAGACGAGGTCAAAAATCGGGAGCGTGCTCTGCGTCGCCTTGAGCCCAAGGCGCCTGAGCCGCCCGATGTGGGTGCGGTGTGGCACAACGGGTTCAAGGAACAGGTCAACCACGACAGCGAAGTGCCGTTCGCCCAGAGTCAAATCGATGATTTTCTGGTGAGTGCGATGCGCATGCAGCTCTTAGACAGCGGTTTCGAAGAGGACCTGGAAGACACAGCCAACATCGCTCAAGGGGTCAAGGAGGCGGTGATCTTGCGCAACCGGCTGAGCGAAGATCAGCTAGGCCTAACGGTTAACGGTCCCTCGGCTCCTGAGACCCTGATGTTCTTAGGTGACGAAACGGGCGCGGGCTCAGTTGGCAACGGACAGCTTGCAGTTGGCGACTTCGAGGTCAGGATCCTTGGGCCAAGCCGAGGGGATCTGGTTAGGCTTGAACAGGAGTGGCGCAAGTGGGTCAACAACAACGCCGCCTTGGCAGAGGAGTTGCGCCGGGAGGCTCAGATCGAGAGTGAGCGCCTGGACGCTGGCCACCCGGTGGTCTTCGGCGCAGTGCTCGCCAACCTAGCCGATCGGTTAGGCGATGGGTCTACCATCACTCCGCCCAACCTTGCGTCGCTTCTGATGCTGGTGGAATCCGATGGCAAGAGCCTACTGCTGACCGGTGATGGCACCGCGAGTGAGATTCTGCGGGGCTCGAGAATGCACGGTTTGCTTCCCGAAGACGATGACGATACAGCGAGCCTGCACGTGGATGTTCTGAAGATTCCTCACCACGGTGCCAGCGACAACATTGATGCAGACGGTTTCTTCTCTTTGATCACCGCTGACCACTACCTGTTCTGCGGCAACGGCTCGCACCACAATCCAGAAAAGGACGTGGTGGAGCTAGTCATGGACGTTCGTGGCGCGCTGGTCGGCGAACTGGGCACTTACCACCTGTGGTTTTCGAGCAGTGAGGATGCTGCCAACACGACCAGTCGCAAGACCCATATGAAAATGATCGCCGAGCTTGTAGAGGGCGTTGCCGGCTGCATCCCGCACTTTCTCGAGAGTTGGGAAGAGGGGCAGGAGCGGGAGGGTCGGTCATACGCCACCATCGCTTTGGGTTGATTGGACTCTGAGAGGTTGAAACACTTCGACGTCGGCTAGGGTTCAATAGACACACGAGTCCCTCCTGACTTCGGAGCCACTACGTGCTTCTCACCACCGTAGCCCTCAAGGCCACCCTGCTCGCCGCCATGATCGCGACCGTTCCGCCGACAACAACTGAAGACCTTCTTGCCGTTTGGCGGGCTCACCGCGTGACCGCTGTGTCGCCACCCTGCTTGAAGCACCAGGATGTGCAAGCGGCGATCGACCTCCTCGCCGAGCAGTTTGGCCAGCAGTTGCAGGTAGAACAAGTCGGTTCCTCGTTTGAAGGACGATCTATCCGTCTGCTGACGCTCGGTAGGGGAGAGCGCAAGATTCTGCTTTGGTCGCAGATGCACGGGGACGAGGCTTCGGCGACACCTGCGGTGCTTGACCTGGTCAACTACCTTTTGCGGTCGAGCGAGTCGGGCGCCGCGGTTGCGCGTCGAATACTCGACGAGTTCACTTTGCTCATTGTGCCGATGCTCAATCCGGACGGCACTGAGCGGGCCACGCGTCGCAGCGCGCAGGGGATTGACATCAATCGAGACGCGCGACAGCTCGCAACGCCCGAGGGACGCTTGCTCAAACAGCTGCGTGATCAACACCAGCCGTTTCTTGGCTTCAACCTGCACGATCAAGATCGCAGCAAGCTGGTGGGCGACACCGATGTCTTGGCGACTCAATCTGTGCTGGCAGTTGCCGGTGATGCCGCCCAGACGGTTACCGACGGTCGGCGCCGCGCGATGCGCGTGGCTGCGGCTTTAGCTGACACGTTTCGCTCGGTCATCCCTGGTGGCGTTGGCCGCTATGACGAGGATTGGAGTGAGAGATCGTTCGGCGACAATCTGACCGCCTGGGGTACACCGATCGTCTTGATGGAGAGCGGAGGCATGCCGGAGGGTGAGCATTTTTCCTTCTTGAGCGCCCTCACCTTCGCTGGCCTCGTGCGCGCCTTGGATGAGCTGGCGCGTAACGATGCGGCCGACTTCACGGTCGATGGCTACCGCTCGATTCCATCTAATCGCAGCGATGGTCTGGTCGACGTGATCATGCGAGGTGCCGCTGTGCTGCGCAGCAATGGCAAGGAGCTACGGGCCTCGCGGAGCGATGTTGCCTTCGACGTGCAAGTTGCCGAACGCGCGCTCGCTTGCGCGTCGCCGGATGAGTCTGAGTCGCTGGTATCGCTCCGTCAACGTGGGGTCGGACATCAGGGATCCTCGATTCAAGAGCTCGGCGACGCGAGGCTGCTGTTTGCCGCCCGTACTGATGCCGCCGAGGCATCCATACTTCTACCGTTGCTGCGAATCGGAATCGACGGATATCGGGCCGACGACCTATTGAGCGCTTGGACTCTTGGACGATGGACATCGCTGGGTGTAGGAGAAGTGGTGTGGCGGGTGAAGCCGCGGGACTGGAGCGCCGCTAGCGACCATGCTCGGGCGCTCGCAGGGATCGATCTCGCGTCCGTTCGTATTGTCTTAGAAGCAGCCTTTCCGACGCTGGTAGCAAAGTCTGGGTTGAATCGTGTCGACGATGGACGGACGACCTCTCCTGTTTTCAGCGACGCCTTAGAAGAGATCTTGGGCGAGCCGGTTGATGAGGGGGCTCTTGCTAAGGCGCTGTTAGAAGCGCGTAACCTCAGTCGTTTCGGTGCAGCGTCCTTCCTGGTACTGAATCGGTCCGAGAACCGAGGCCAAGTCCCGCTCGAGTCACCTCTACATGCAGCGCGTGTCGGTCGGCTTGCAATTCAGGGTGTTTGGCTCGATGGTCGGCAGGTTTCGCAGGTTGACCCCCAACCGGGCGATAGGGAATGAGAAAACGACAGGTCGGAGTCATCGTTGTTTGTCTTGGCGCGGTGATCCTCTATTCATGTGGCCCTGGCGAGCGCACCAATCCTGATTCGACCGACACAGCGCCGCTACAGCCTTCGGTGGTACTGACTGGCCTCGATGTGCTCGAGCGCGACGGAGACCCGTTGTTTGAGAGTCAACGCATCGGGTTAGTTGTGCACGGCGCTTCGATGACCCGAACTGGGCGGCACGCGATTGACGTGTTCCTTGGACATGACTACGACGTTCGCCGGCTGTTCTCTCCAGAGCATGGTTTGCGGGGAACAGCTGCCGCCGGCGAAACAGTCGTCGATGGAGTGGACGCTTATAGCGGTCTTGAGGTGGTTTCCCTCTACGGTGCCCGCACCAGCCCAAGCGCTGAGCAGCTCGCAGACCTTGATGTACTGGTTGTCGACTTGCAAGGCGCAGGGGTTCGCTTCTATACCTACGCGAGTACCATGTTGCTCAGCGTTCAAGCGGCACTGGACGCCGGCCTTGATGTGGTGGTTCTCGATCGACCGAACCCACTCGGAGGCCAGCACGTTTCGGGCCCTGTGCGTGATCCTTCGGTCGCCTTGAGCCTGGTTAGTCGGGCGCCGGGCACACTCGTTTCGGGCTTGACCGTCGGTGAAATGGCGATGCACTCTTTCCAAGAGGCGCGTTCATATAGCGTTCTTTCGGCCGGTCGGCTGTATGTGATTCCGCTCGAAGGCTGGCGTCGATCGCAAACCTGGGCTGATACCGGCCTCAATTGGCGCAACCCGTCGCCCAACTTGCGCAGCCCATCCGCGGCTCTGCTTTATCCAGCCACCGCCATGCTGGAGGCGACCAATGTCTCCGAAGGCCGCGGCACCGAGGCACCTTTCCTTATGATCGGGGCACCATGGTTCGATCCAGCGCTGCGTGCCGACCTCATTCAGCTGTTTGCTGAGTTCAATGTCGTTGCAGTCGCGACCGAGTTCAAGCCCTTGGCATCAGCGGCAGCTGCTGCTCCGAAGTTCCTCGGTGAGCAATGTCACGGCCTACGCCTAGAGCCGGGCCCAGGCAGCATCGATCAGTACGCGCTGGGTCTCACGTTGCTCAGTCGGTTGGCCCGGCACCCCGAGTTCGAACTGCGTCGCGGTGGCGAGGCCTTGACCTGGCTGCTGGGTACCCCCGTAGCCCGCGATCAACTGGTCGGGGGAGAGCCGCTCGACCAACATCTAGCCGTGGTCGCTGCTGACGCTAAGACATGGCGTTCTCGACGGTTGGGAGCCCTGCTCTACGAGTAGGGCGAGGAACTCGCTTCGATTGCGGGCGCGGGCACCCGAGACGATCCTTCGCTTCAGTGCAGCTGAGTGCTAGTAGTCTCAGCACCTCCATGGTGCCCCCTCCTGACGAATCGACCACTCTGCGCCCCACTCAGTTCCTTGGGGTCTTTCGCTACTCCAAGCGGGCCATCGAACTGGTATGGACGACCAACCGTCGGCTGACTCTCGGTTTCGGGTTGGCGACCTTGGTCGCAGCGGTGCTGCCAGCGGCCGCAGCCTGGGTCGGTCGGCATATCGTTGACGCCGTCGTCGCAGCGTCTGCTGCGGCTCAAGAGGGGGCCAGCTGGCGGGACGTGGGGCAACCAGTGCTTTATTGGATTGGTGTCGAAGGGGTGGTGATGGCCGCGCTTGCCGCATCCCAGCGAGCGATCGCGGTCTGTCAGTCGTTGCTCCAGGCCCAGCTTGGCTTTCGTGTCAACGAGATGATCTTGGAGAAGGCGGTCACCCTCGAACTTGCGCAGTTCGAGGATTCGGAGTTCTACGACAAGCTCACCCGCGCTCGGCGCCAAGCTTCAACTCGCCCGGTCAGCTTGGTTACCAAGACCTTCGGCTTAATGCAGAACTTGATTTCGATCGCAACCTTCGCTGTGTTGCTGCTTGGATTCTCACCGTGGGCAGTTGCTCTGCTGGTCGTTGCCGGCTTGCCCGCCTTCATCGTCGAAGCTAAGTTTTCAGGCGACGCCTTTCAGCTGTTTCGCTGGCGATCGCCTGAGTCTCGCAAACAGATGTATCTCGAGTCGGTGATGGCAAACGACGCTTATGCCAAGGAAGTCCAGATCTTCGGATTAGGGCCTCACCTGCTCGGCAAGTATCGCGAGATCTTCGGCCGCCACTACGCGCAGGATCGATCACTGACTCTGCGACGGGGCGCTTGGGGCTTTGTTCTCGGCCTAGTAAGCACGGCTGCCTTCTACGGCGCTTACGCGTGGATCGGGGTGGCGGCGGTGATGAGTCGGATCACCTTGGGCGAGATGACGATGTACCTGCTGCTGTTCAAGCAAGGACAAGCGGCGGTGGCAGCGTCGTTAAGTGCGATTGGGGGCATGTACGAGGACAATCTCTATCTGTCTAACCTGTATGAGTACCTCGAACAGCCCGTTCCCGAGTTGAGCGGTGCCACCATGGTGGGTAAAGACTCCAGTGCAGGAGTGCGCTTCGACAACGTCACCTTCAGCTATCCAGGTACAGACTCGCCGGCCGTGCGCAACATCGATCTGGAGATCAAGCCTGGCCGTGCTCTCGCCTTGGTAGGCGACAACGGCTCTGGCAAGACCACTCTAATCAAGCTGCTGACACGGCTGTACGAACCCGATGAGGGCCAGATCCTGCTCGAGGGGGTTCCGATGAGCGAGTGGGATCCAGTGGTCTTGCGGCGCAAGATCGCGGTCGTTTTCCAAGACTTTGCGCGCTACCAATTCTTGGCTGGAGAGAACATTGGTGTAGGTGACATCGAGGCCGTGGATGACGAGGAGCGCTGGCGGTCGTCTGCCGAGCGGGGATTGGCCGCGCCGTTTCTCGAAGGTCTGCCAGATGGCTACAAGACACAGCTAGGTCGCTGGTTCTTCGCGGGTCGAGAGTTGTCGGGCGGGCAGTGGCAGAAAGTGGCCTTGTCGCGCGCTTTCATGCGGCGCGATGCGGACATCTTTGTGTTGGACGAGCCCACTGCGGCGATGGACGCGGCGGCAGAGGCGCAGGTGTTCGATCATGTGAGATCGATGACCGAGGACGACATGGTGATCTTGATCTCTCATCGCTTCTCGACCGTGCGCATGGCCGACGACATCATCGTGATGGATGAGGGGCGCATCACCGACCGAGGAAGCCACGAAGAGTTGATGGACAAGGGTGGGCGCTACGCCGAGCTGTTCCGCTTGCAGCAGCGGGGGTATCTGTAGGGCGCCAGTGGAAGCGTTGATCAGTGGAAGCGTTGACCAGGCGAAACTTGATCGGTGGACTAAGGTTGCAGCAACACGATCAATCGTCGGCTACGGCCGCACCAGGAACTATGGAGCGAATTGTCATGAAAACTCGATCTCGCGATGCGCAGCGTCCCGACTGTGCGCGCAGCGTGTGCCCTTACTGCGCGGTCGGTTGCGGCCAGTTGGTGTACCACCGTGACGGCAAGGTAACCAGTATCGAAGGAGATCCGGAAAGCCCGATCAACGCCGGCACCCTCTGCCCCAAGGGTTCGGCCTCCAAGGAGTTGGTCACCCACGAGGGTCGACTGATTTGGGCCAAGGTCAGGCGGCCTGGAGCAAGTGAGTGGGAGCGCATTCCGCTGGAGCAGGCGATGGACGAGATCGCCGAGCGAACCTGGGCGAGCAGGAATCGGAACTGGGTCGATCGCGATGCCGACACCGGCGAGCGTATTGGTCATACCACGGCGGTCGCGCACCTAGGGGGCGCCACTCTAGACAACGAAGAGAACTACCTGATCAAGAAACTGTTCACCGCCGGACTTGGCATGGTGGCGGTCTCCAATCAGGCGCGCATTTGACATAGCGCTACGGTGCCCGGTCTGGGCACCACGCTAGGCCGCGGCGGATCTACCACTTCGCTGCAGGATCTCGAGAACGCGGACTGCATCCTGATTCAAGGATCGTCGATGGCGGAGGCTCACCCTGTTGGGTTCCGTTGGGTGATGAAGGCCAAAGAGCGCGGCACCAAAGTGATCCACGTCGATCCTCGCTTTTCTCGCACCAGTGCGCAGGCGGATCTGTGGATGCCGATCCGAGCCGGTGGCGATCTAGCCTTCCTTGGTGGGCTGATCTCAATCGTATTGAAAGAGAAGGCGTACTTTGCTGAGTACGTCGAGGCCTATACCAATGCCGGTGCCCTGGTGCACGAGGACTACCAAGGCCCCGACGACCTCGGTGGACTGTTTTCTGGTTGGAACGCAGAGAGCTACGACACCTCGACCTGGCAGCTTGAGCGGGATGCCGACGGGGTTCTGGTCCGTGACCCCACCATGGAGCATGCACGCTGTGTCCTGCAGGTGCTGAAGCGCCACTTTGCACGCTATACACCGAGCATGGTCGAAGAGATCGCAGGGGTGCCCGAGCAGCGCCTGCGAGCCGTGGCAGACCACCTGATCGCCGCCAGCGGACCTGTCAAGACAGCTGCCATCTGCTACGCGGTCGGTTGGACGCAGCATTCCAAGGGTGTTCAGATCATTCGTGCTGCTGCGATTCTTCAGCTCTTGCTTGGCAACGTCGGTCGACCTGGCGGTGGTCTGATGGCGTTGCGCGGCCATGCGTCGATTCAAGGCTCGACCGACATTCCCACTTTGTATGACATCTTGCCCGGGTACCTCAAAATGCCTCGTGGGGGCGTAGGCGAAACGACGCTTGATGGTTGGTGTGCAACCCATCAGCCGCGTACCGGCTGGTGGGCGAACAGCCGTCGCTACATGGTGAGCCTATTGAAGGCCTACTACGGAGAGAAGGCGACCCACGCGAACGACTACGGCTTTGGACTGCTTCCTCGTGTGACCAAGGATCACTCGCACTTTCACTACTGGCTGGAGATGGCGGATGGTGGCATTGAGGGCCTGTTTTTGATGGGGCAGAACCCTTCGGTGGGTGCGCAGAATGGTCGCCTCGAACGCAAAGCGCTCGCTCAGCTCGATTGGCTCGTGGTTCGCGATCTGGTTGAGATCGAATCGGCGACCTTTTGGAAAGACGGGCCGGAGATCGAACGCGGTGAATTGGTGACCGAGGACGTCAAGACTGAGGTCTACCTGCTTCCGGCCGCGGCGCATGTCGAGAAGGCTGGCACCTTCACTCAGACGCAGCGGATGTTGCAATGGCGAGAGCAGGCGGTCGAGCCCCGAGCAGACCAGCGAAGCGAGGCTTGGTTCGTTCATCAGCTGGCTCTTCGGTTGCAGGCCATGGCGCGTGCGGAGAGCGACTCGAGCAATGCGACTGCTGATCGCGACGCAGCGTTGTTGTCGCTCGATTGGTGGTACCCCGAGGTCGAGCACGGCGCGATCAAGGGTGAGCCACAGACCGAGGCTGTGCTCGCGGAGATCAATGGTTGGCGCACGGTTGATCGCCAAGCCGGGCGAGCGGCTGAAACTCAACCCGGGGCGGTGTGCGCGCTTGACCGTGAAAACCACGTTCATCATGGCCCTCAGGTCGCTGGCTTCAGTGAACTCAACGACGACGGCAGCACCGCCTGCGGTTGCTGGATTTACTCCGGTGTCTACGGCCCGGATGGCGTCAACCGCGCGTACCGCAGAGAGCCCGTCGGACGCTACGGTCATGGCTGGGGCTATGCCTGGCCCATGGATCGGCGGATTCTCTACAACCGCGCCAGCGCCCGCCCCGACGGTAAGCCGTGGAGCAAGGGCAAAGCGTTGGTCTGGTGGGACGACAGTCTAGGCCAATGGACAGGCCACGACGTCCCTGACTTTCCGGTGGACAAACGGCCCGATACCGCCGCCGACTTGAATGGGGAGGGAGTGGCGGCACACCCAGGGGACGCGCCATTCTTGATGCAGGACGATGGTCTCGGTCAATTGTTTGTGCCGGAGGGCCTGGTCGATGGCCCGTTGCCGACGCACTATGAGCCGCTCGAGTCGCCGCTGGCCAACGCGCTCTATGCGCAGCAAAGCGATCCCGCCGCAGGTCGATTCGACCGCCCCGACAACCTGTTTGCCGATCTTGGCGATCGCCGGTTTCCCTATGTTCTCACCACCTACCGACTCACTGAGCACCACACTGCCGGTGGCATGAGCCGCACCCTGTCGCGCTTGAGCGAATTGCAACCGGAGTTGTTCGTCGAGATCTCTTTTGAACTGGCAGGGGAGCTTCAGATCGAAGACGGCGACTGGGTGACCGTCGTCAATCTGCGCAGTGCGGTGGAGGCGCGCGCCTTGGTTACTCGCCGCATGATGCCGCTCAGAATGGGCAGCCAAGATGGCAAACCGCGCGTCGTTCATCAAGTGGCGATGCCTTTCCATTGGGGATCGAGCGGACCGAACCGCGGCGACGTGGTCAATGATCTGATCCCTCTCTCCTCCGAGCCGAACGTCAGCATTCATGAATCGAAGGCACTGCTCTGCGATGTAGTTCCTGGTCGGCGGCCCGGTGACCGTGAACTTCTACAATGGCTGGAGCAGCGCTATCCGGAGCTTGAGATTGCACGCACTGGCGGTGTCGCAAACGTCGGTCATGGCGCCCGTTCAGCGAGCGATGATGCGTCAGAGGAGCTGGTGTGAAGAACGAACGTGGCCAGCGGCACAACTACGTCGAACGAGGCGTCACCGTCGGCTTCCTCACCGATCCAACTCTCTGCATCGGTTGTAAGGCGTGCGAGGTAGCGTGCAAGGAGTGGAACGACGTTCCATCCGACGGAGGAGCGCGTGCTGCCATCGGGTCGCGCTCCTATGACCACAGCGGCGATCTAGGGGCCAGCACTTGGCGCCATGTGAAGTTCGTCGAGACCGAGACAGAAGAAGGACTACCGCGCTGGTTGTTCCTCTCGGATGTGTGCAAACACTGCGAGCGTGCTGGTTGCCTAGAAGCGTGCCCGACTGGCGCGATCTGGCGTACTGAGGTTGGATCGGTCCTAGTGGATGACGACCGCTGTAACGGCTGCGGCTATTGCGTGGTGAGTTGTCCGTTCGGAGTCATCGACCGACGGGGGCGCCCAACTGCGGAGATTATCGGTTCGATAGCGGGAACTGCGCCCTCATCGGGATCTAGTGAGGCTGTCGCTGGCGAAGGCGGAGCGTTCAAATGCACGCTGTGCTATGACCGCCAGGTGGAAGGCAAGATCCCCGCGTGCGCTAACGCGTGCCCCACGGATTCGATCATGTTTGGACCTCTGGTAGATCTCAAAGAGTACGCCCAGGTCCGCGTCGAAACGCTCCATCAACGAGGAGTCACAGACGCCGTCCTTTACGACGGACAAGAGGGCAACGTCAACGGCATTCACGCCATGAGCGTTCTGGTTGGTGGCAGCGTGGGCGACGCTGCGGGAGACGCCGCGGATCTGTGGGGCCAGCCCAGCAATCCCACCGCGCCCTACGCCTACCTCGCCGCGTCGTGGTCTTCGGCTTTGCTGACCGTCGTGCTCAGTGCGGTCGCGTGCTGGCTAGCGTTTGTACTATGAGTGACAGGGCGCCCTCAGGCTACGCCGATCGGCCACTGGTCAAGCCGCCGGTTTGGACCTGGGAGATCCCGGTCTACTTCTTCGTCGGCGGGGTGGCAGGCATGTCGCTTCTGATCGCCGCCGTCGCGGGCCTTGCCCGGATGTCAGACGGAGCACCTGCGCTCGACCCGTTGGTTCGCAAGTGCGTTTGGGTGGCGTGTGCAGGCGCCGTGATCTCCCCAATGCTGTTGATCAGCGATCTGGGTCGTCCCATGCGTTTCCTAAACATGCTGAGTCGTTTCAATGTCAGGTCACCCATGTCGATGGGCGTGTGGATCTTGGTCGGATTCAGTGGAGTTTCAGGGCTTTTGCTGATCGCTGTGAACGGCACCATCGTTGATCTGCCTGTGGTGGCGCCGTTCGCGGGAGCGCTTGGACCGCTGATGACGACCCTGCTCATCTGCGGCGGTCTTTTCGGTGCATTGCTCGCCACCTACACCGGGGTCCTCCTCGGAGTGTCGACGATCCCGGCTTGGCATCAGAACCGTCGGCGACTGCCGGTGCACTTTGGCTTGGCCAGTTTGGGGTCCGCCGCGTCCGTGCTACTCCTGTTTGGTTCGAGTGATCCCGTTTTGGTGCGGCTACTCTGGATCGCGATCGCTGGTGAGGCCGGTATCGCTTTGCTCTCGATCGATCGGTCGGCGGTTGCGAGGGAGAACGCCGCGGTACCACAGTGGACCCGGCTTCCACCGATTCTGATGACGGTCGCGTCGGCGGTACCTCTAGTTCTCGGTCTGCCGGTGCTCGCCGCAATCAGCTTCCCAATGGGCTCTTTGCTTAGCCGCTTTGCTTGGATCAAGGTTGGCCGTCTGAGCGCAATGACCAGTGGGTCGAGCCAGAGGGACTAGTGGCGTTCCATTGCGTGCAGTCGGGGCGCAGTTATTGCGGGCTGCGAGTTGGCCCTCAAGCGGGCGTTACCCAACCAAACTGTGTCCGGAGTGCGCGGTCGGGCCCGAGCTTAGGTCACGATCGGAAGCTGAGCGTTGCTTTGCCAAAGCCCACGGGTGAAGTCCGGGTAGGGCTGCGGCGCACTGCCTTGAGCGACCGAACGTTCAGAGAGCTCGACTGCTGCTGAAACTGCGGCCGCGTCGTAGACGTTCATGTCCATTGGTTGGCCCAGCCTGAGGGCTTGGATCAGTCGGTAGTCTTCGAGATAGTCCATTCCGCCGTGCCCTGCGCCAGCGGCTTCCTCTTCCAGCCTGCGCCACAACGGATGCTCGAACTCCTCGCGGTAAGACTCGATGTCCTCCCAGCGATGACCGCCCTCCTGGCGGCCCTCGACATAGATGCGATCGGGGAAGCCGGCAAAGGTCCCCTTGGTGCCCTGGATGTGGTGCAGCCGAGAGTAGGGCCGCGGCGTGGTGGTGTCGTGCTGGAGGAGAATCGTGCGGCCAAGCTTGGTCTTGATCAGGCTGGTGTTCATGTCACCGAGCTTCCATTGCGCTTCGCGCCGGGGGTCGTCGGCACTCAGGTGCTCGTTGGCATAGAGGCCGAGTCCTCGCGACGGTGAACTCATGCTGACCAAGTGATCAAACTGGTCGCCGCGATTGATGTCGAGCACTTGTGCGACCGGGCCCAGCCCGTGCGTCGGGTAGAGGTTGGCGTCGCGCTCGGTGGAGGGCTGCCAGCGCCAGAGGCCTTCGTTGGCGTCTGAAAGTTTGATCGCGCGCAGGTCGTGGATATAGGCACCTTCGACGTGCAGCAACTCGCCGAATAGGCCGCGTCGCGCCATGACCATTGTCATCAGTTCTGAACGGCCGTAGCAGCAGTTTTCCATCATCACGCAGTGGCGTTGGGTCCGTTCTGCAGCTTCAACCAAACGCCAGCAGTCCTCGACGGTGGTGGCTGCTGGCACTTCGATGGCTGCGTGCACGCCGGCTTCCATCGCTGCGAGCGAAACCGGCACGTGCCATTGCCAGGGGGTTGCGTTGAAGACGAGATCGAGCTGCTCTTGGTCGATCATCCGCTGCCAGTCGGTGTCGCCTCCGGTATAAAGGGAGGGTTCCTTGAAGCCCGCCTCAGTGACCCATGATGCCACCTCACTCGCACGCGCAGCGTCGATGTCGCAGAGTGCGCGCACGTCAATGCCGTCGATTCTCAAGAAGTTGCGCACATGGCTGCCACCTTGCAGACCGACGCCAACGAAACCGATACGTACGGTATCGATGGGAGCAGTGGAGAAGTCCGCAGAGCGTGGGGTTGAGCTAATCGGAACCGCGTTGGCGTTTGTGCTTCGATCAACCGCGCCTCGATCCGCGCCCTGATCCACCGCGCAGCCCACGCTGCTAGTGGCTGCCACCCCTGCGAGACCCGCGCCGCCTGCCAGGCCCATTCCAGCAAGGAATGAGCGGCGATTTGTACCCTGGTTGTCTTTCGTCATGTCTTAGTTATCCAAAGTTGTCAGAGTTCAAGATCGGCGCAAGTGAGTTCGCCAGTAGTTTTTGAGAGTCAAACCGCTGACGCCAGCGATCGTGATCCACAAGGCAGCCAGCGGGTAGCGACCGTAGAGCACGTAGCCCGTGGCGAATAGGGTGGAGTAGACCGCTGCACAACCCAGCAACATCGCAACAATCCCGGCTGGGACTTGCCATGGGGCCTCAGCAACACTCGAATCCACGTAGGGTCGCCAACCGGGCCCACCCGGGCGGGCGAGCCTGGCAAAGGCGAGCAGCGTCTCGGTGTCGGTCTTTGGGCCGAGGACGGTTGCCAATAACCAAGAGAGGGTTGTGACGCACACACCCACCACGAGCTGCTGCCATGGCACGAAGACATCACCCAACGGCGAAAAGGCGAACACCAGTGCCACAGTAAAGGAGACCATCATGCCGGTGATCTCCGCCCACGCATTGATGCGCCACCAGAACCATCGAAGGATGAACAGCAGTCCGGTACCAGCGCCGATCTGCAGCAGGATCTGGAACGCTTGCAACGCGCTCTCGAGGGCGAGCGCCAGAAGCGCTGCGACCACCATCAATGCCAATGTCGACCAGCGCCCGACCCGCAACATCGAGGCCTCATCAGCATCGCGGTTGAAGAAGCGAAGGTAGAGATCGTTGACGATGTAGGAAGATCCCCAATTGAGGTGGGTGGAGATCGTGGAAACGTAGGCCGCCGCAAGCGAGCCCACCACCAAGCCGAGCAGGCCGGTAGGTAGGAACGTAAGCATCGCAGGATACGCGAGGTCGTGGCCGATCACTGTGGGGTCGACCTGCGGGAAGGCGGTGCGTAGTGATTCGAGATCCGGAAAGACGATCAGCGATGCAAGCGCGACCAAGATCCACGGCCATGGGCGTAGCGCGTAGTGGGCAACGTTGAAAAAGAAGGCCGCACCAATCGCGTTGTTCTCATCTTTGGCAGCGAGCATCCGTTGGGCAGCGTAGCCACCGCCGCCGGGTTCAGACCCTGGGTACCAGGTTGCCCACCACTGCACCGCAAGCGGGATCACCAGGAGAGGAACGAAGGCAGCGGGATCGCTGAGGTCTGGTACTAGGGCCAGCTTGTTGCTGACGCTTGCGTGCTGCATCAGAGCTTGCAACCCGCCGACATCGGCGTGGCCTAAGGCCCAGACGGCCGCGGCAACGGAGCCGATCATGGCGACTGCAAACAGTAACAAGTCAGTCCAGATGACACTTACCAGGCCGCCGGTGAGGCTGATGACTAGGGCCAAAGAGGCACCGATTGCGATGGTGATGATCGGTGAGGTGCCGAACAGAACTCCACCGATCTTGATCGCAGCTAGCGTGACCGACGCCATCACCATGATGTTGAAGAAGACACCAAGATAGACCGCCCGGAAACCGCGCAGGAAGGATGCTGCCTTGCCGCTGTAGCGCAGCTCATAGAACTCGAGGTCCGTGGTCACGCCAGTGCGACGCCACAGGCCTGCGTAGACGAAGGCTGTGAGCATTCCGGTCAGGAGGAACGCCCACCACACCCAGTTGCCAGCGACGCCGTCTTGACGGGTGATGTCAGCGACGAGATTGGGTGTGTCGGTGGAGAAGGTGGTCGCCACCATCGACGTTCCCAGGAGCCACCACGGCATGTTGCGGCCGCCCAAGAAGAAGCCCTTGGTGGTCCGAGCACGTCGGGCGGCCCAAAGGCCAATAACAAGGGTCAGGGCGGCGTAGACGCCAAAGACAATCCAGTCTGCTTGTGCGAGTGCCATTTGAGTTTCCCTCGAGACGGCGCTGGCCGGCGGCTAGTTGGCGGTGCTCATGCCTTGACGACCACCAGCGACCGCAACCGGGAACAAGAGAGCCAGGAAGACGAGGTGGTACCAGATCGGCATTAGATCCCAATAGCCGATCTGTACTGCGATCCCGACCAGCAACAACACAACGCCCAGAATGGTCGCAGGCCGATTGTCGGCGGCTTTGGCTACTTTAGCTGTGAGCCAACCGCTGATGAACGAGAACACCGCGCTCAAGATCAGAATCAAAACCAGGATGGTGACGTCACTGGTGGAGCCGTCATCCGCAAAACGGTCCGGTAGGGCTCCGGCGAGGGCGGCGTTGGTGCCGAGCCACAAGACGGTCCAGACGATAAAGCCAACAACGACGGCGATGCCTGTGCGCATGATCGAACTCCTTTGAGGCCGGCTCAGGTGAGCGACCAAAGTTTCCGGGTGATGCCCAGCATCTTACCCGCGCGGATACCGCACCGGTGCGGCAATGCTTCGCTAGACTCGCCGCCGCTCAGCAGCACACCGAACCTCAAGGCGAACGAATGAACAAACCCACACCAGCTCAACTGCTCGCGCCCTACATAGGGTTGTCGTTGCACCACTTGTATGAAGCGTCGGTGCAGAACGTCGACGCGGACGTCGACTTCATCGAAGACGTGTACGAAGAGCTGCGTGGCGGTGAACCTGGCAGCCTACGTGAGGACTTCTGTGGTACCGCAGCCCTGTGCGCTGAATGGATCAAGCGTGATCCGACGCGCGTTGCGTATGGCGTGGATCTTGACGAGCCGACATTGGAATGGGGCCGCAAGCACCGGATCGGTTTGCTGGGTGACCACGGCAGCCAGGTCGTCTTAAGCCAAGAAGACGTGCGCACTGCCAAGAGCCCGACCGTTGACGTCCAAGTGGCGTTTAACTTCTCCTACTTCATCTTTACTGAACGAGCTGCCCTGCGCGACTACTTCAGTAGCGTGCACGCATCGCTGAACCAAGGCGGCCTGTTTTTGATGGACCTCTTTGGCGGTGTGGAATCGGAACAAGAACTGCTTGAGAAGACCAGATATCCCGCACAGGTCGACCCCGACGGCACCGAGGTGCCTGAGTTCACCTACCACTGGGATCAGCACCGGCTCAACGCGATTGATCGCTCGCTGCGCTGCTTCATTCACTTCAAGATCAAAGGTGGTCCTAAGATCAAGAAGGCATTCCGTTACGACTGGCGTTTGTGGATGCTCCCAGAGTTGCGCGAACTCCTGGCTCAAGCAGGGTTCAGCGCGAGCCACGTTTACGCTGAGGGTTGGGATGACGACGCCGACGAGCCCGACGGCGATTTCAAGCGCAAGAAACGGCTCGACAACGAAGGCGGCTACGTCTCCTACCTGGTTGCCGAGCGCTAGGTCGCTTGACGTCTATTCTTGGCGTCTATTTACGCGTTCAAGCGTTGCGAGCTGGGCACGCCGAGCTGTTCCCACTCAGAGGCGCTTGCGTCTTGCGCTATCGCCAACCCACCGTCTGCGCCAACGTAAACCGGGTCTTGGATCACGCGGACTCTACCGCCACCGAGTTCGGCCAAGGTGCGCTCAAGCGCGCCGCCTAGTCCCCGGATCAAGCCCGTGCCGCCGGCGAGGATCACGTTGTTGCGCACCAAGCCTTGGAACTCGGGCTCGACGCGTGAAATGAGTTCGATCATGGTGTCGCACAATGGATCGACCAGCGTCTCGCAAGCTGTCTTCATCTCGTTGGTAATGTCGATCCTGGTGGGTTTGCCACGCACCGGGACTTCCACCGAGACCGGTTCGCGGGGTGTGCCGATGAACGAGAAGTCTTCTTTCCAGCCTTTGATCATGTGGCGAGAGAACGCCGCTTCCGGGTAACGTTCGCTGACCAGCGAATAGAGCACGTCGTCCACAGAGTCGCCCGCGTTGGACAAGGTCCGTTGATCGTCGTCGGTCGGGTAGCGACCGTTCATGGTGCAGAAATCGACAGTGCCAGCGCCAGCATCAATGATCAACGAGTGGAGAAGTGCCTCCAGTCCATAGGCCACCGCGAACGGTTCTGAAACGATCATCAGGCTGCCGACCAACCCCTTCATCGACTTGCGCAGTTGTTGCTTGCTCGAGCGCAATGCCTCGGCCGGCACGCCAACGACCGCGTGGATGTGGGCAGGGTCGATCGTTGCGCCTTCTTCGGTTTTGCAAGCGCTGCTGAGGAGATGCTCGAGCAGAGCCCTCACCGCTTCGACCTCCTTCTCCGATCCTTCCTTGATCACGCCGCGTTCGAGCGGGCGGTGGAGATCAAGCATGGTGCGCTTTTCAATGGCTTGCTGGCCGATCAGTACGTCTTGCTGAAGGACTTTCCTTGCAACTAGATCGACTGGCCAACCGACATAGCTATCGACGACATGGCGCTTGCCTTCGGATGTGCTGATGGAGCTTCTCGAGGTGCCGAGGTCGATGCCGACTTTCAGTGGGGCTCTACTCATGGTGGGATACTGGTCCTTTGACTTTGGGCCTCAGTGGCGTCGTTTGGGAGTTTGGTTGGTGGCGGGCTCTTGTGAGCATTCGGTTCTACTTCTCTACAAGCGGTTGAGCTGCGCTGGAAGTGTTGTGGCAGCCGGCTCACTGAGGGACCCAGGCTGAAGTAGTTCAGCATAGGCCACAACCCCGTCGGCCAGAGCGTTGGCGATGGTGGCGCGGTATGCGTCGGTACGCAAGAGGGCAGCCTCTTCGCGGTTGTTGATCGCAGACACTTCGGCAAGAATCGCAGGCATGTCAGTACCAACAAGAACCACGAACGGTGCTTGTTTCACACCTCGATCGCGCACCTTGGGGTTCTGCTGCTTGATGGCTCCCAGCATTGCGCGGTGCACCTGGGTGGCAAGTTCGCGCGACTCATCGCGCCGCAGGTCGACGTAGATGCCGTCCAAGAGTGAACGAAAGTCGGTGAGCGAGTAGCCCGAATTACGATTCTCTACCGAGGCTCGCCGACTGATCTCAGGATCGGTAGTGGTGCCGAGATAGAAGGTCTCGATGCCTCGCACCGTGCGCGCACCGAGCCAGTTCACGTGGATTGACAAGAAGACATCACCGCGTGAGTCATTGGCGAAGGCGATGCGGTCGTCCAGTTCCACGGTGGTGTCGTCCACCCGAGTCATAAAGACCTCAAGACCACTCTCCTCGAGTAGGTCGCGCACTCTGAGTCCGATATCGAGAGTGATCTCTTTCTCGGCGAGGTTCCCCACGGAGGTTCCTGAGTGTGCGCCTCCGTGCCCGGGATCGACAATCACTCTGTGCACGCCAAGGTCGAAAATCTTGCGATCGAGCCTCGTAGGCTCTTCGAAACGGAGGCTGAGATCCTCGATGCGGTCTGCTGTCGAGGCAACCAAAGCGCCGCGATCGGTCCGGGCTTGTCCGGGCGGGTTGGCTTGGAGCCCATGTTGTTCGAGATCGCCGCGGGAGGAAACAGTTCCAGTGTCTCCGGGAGAGGTGGCCCCAAATGCGAGGGTTCCCTTGATGGCGCTCGTGCCTGGTAACCAGTAGATCCAGGTGGCGTATTGTTCGGTGAGCCTAGGTGATACGGCGACCGCAACGAAGGGCGCAAACAACACTCCAACTATCAGCGCGAGCAGCGGCCGGCGAAGGTCCCGCTTCCCGGGAGCAGCTAGTTTGGTGTTCGGAAACTGCCGATGAATGACCTGGACGTTGTTGGTCACTGCACCCTCGAGAAGAGTCTTCTTGAGGCGGTGGGGGGGGAGGTTTTCGCTCATGTCGAGGGGCGGTGAGATGGATTGCACTCTAAGTGCTTTTGTGTCAGCGAGTTAAGGGCAAGCGCATAGTTTACCGGTTGAAGTCATTCGGCGCAGCGATCCAAGCTCAGCAATCCAGACTCAGCGATCAAGATTCAGCAATCCAGACTCAGCAATCAAGCAGGGACTAGACTCTCAGCCGATGAGCACCTTCAACACGCAGGACCAAGGCCGGCGCCTTCCATTCTTCCAGATTGATGCCTTTGCGCTAAGGCCGTTCGAGGGAAATCCAGCCGCCGTTTGCCTACTCGACGGGCAGTTGGACGACGGCGGGTGGGCGCAACAGCTCGCCGCCGAGATGAATCTGTCGGAGACCGCTTTCGTTGAACCAGCAAGTGATGCTGGGACTCGGAAGCTTCGATGGTTCACGCCTGATGTTGAGGTGGATCTGTGCGGACATGCCACGCTGGCCTCGGCGCACGCGCTGTTCGAGATGGCTGAGAATGGCGGGAGCCAATCAACATCGGGTCTCGAGCCCATTCGGTTCGACACGCGCAGTGGCATTTTGACTGCGACGCCGATCGTGGTCGATGGCGAGCGGTTGATCGAGCTTGACTTTCCGGCTCGAGCGCCACGGTCGTGTGAACCGCCCGACGGTTTGTTGGAGGGGCTGGGTTTGATGCCGCGCTGGATCGGAAGGAGTGGTGAGGACGACTACGTGGTCGAGGTTGATTCAGTGGCGTTCGTGCGGGAGTTGGTGCCAGATCTTCGACTATTGGCGGCGGTTAGTGCACGCGGGATTATCGTTACCGCTCGGGTCGGCTCAAACGATCAGGTTCCGCTGACTGGTCAGAGCCAGCGTCCCGACTTCGTTTCCCGATTCTTCGGGCCTGCGGTTGGTGTCCCTGAAGACCCAGTCACTGGCTCAGCGCACTGCGCGCTTGCGCCCTACTGGGCTAGTCGGCTGAAATCGAACACTCTTCTTGGGTATCAAGCCTCGCCACGAGGAGGCTTCGTTGGTGTTGAGGTGCGCGAGCAACGGGTGGCGCTCCAGGGTAGCGCGGTGACCGTTGTTCGCGGAGAGTTGGTCGTTTAGGAGCAGTACTCCAGGTGCGTTGCTAGGTTCGTCGAACCTCTGCCAGAGGCCGCAGATCGCCGACGTGAGCAAACGCGGCTTCTTCGGCGCCTAGCGGTTCGGCCATTAGTTCGACCATTAGTTCGACCATTAGTGAAGAGAGCCAGCAAACCGTCTAGCGAGACTAGTGAGTGAGTTTCGCCCAGTGCTCGTCGGCCTTTTTGACGAAGCCCTCGATGTCCTTGAGCCACTTGGTTTGAACTCCGCTGCTGTAGTTCAAATAGAGTTTTCCGTCGACGATCTTCCAATATGGGGGTTTGCCGGCCGCCTTGTCGCCACCCGCCATTGCCCAAGCGCAATAGCCGCCGTACTGCGGCGAGTACTTGGTTGGGTCTTGTTGGAAGGTTGTGAGGTTCGCTGCGCTTGCAAAACGCCAAGTGACGCCACGATGTTGGACTTCGAACTCGCTGCTGCCCTTGGCTGGGGCGCCATCAATGAAGTAGGCGACTGCGTCGTAGCCGCCAATGGCTAGATCGCTGAAGCGAGCGGTGTAGACCGGGCCGCCGTCAGCAGGTGCTGCAAAGATTGGTGCACTCATTGCCAAGGTGGCAAGCAGGACGGCCGTGCCAACCAGGGCGCTAGTCGGTTTGAGTGATCGGGTTAAGAGTTGTGTCTTGGTCATGATGTTCAGGCGCCTTCTCCACATTGTTCCGTCGTCGAAGGGTACGGTCCGAAGTCGATCTCAGATGGGTGCTGGCGACCTGACTGCCGATCTGGGCAGGGCGCTGTGGACGGTTGACTTTGGTAATCTGGGTGAGCGCCGGCTTGCTGAGATGTGACCCGTTCGCGCAGGGTCCCCACCCGGATACCTCGAACCAACCAACTGTTACGTTGCTGCTAGCACTTATGCAGAATTCACCGCCCGAGAAGTTCGGCAAGTACGAAGTCATCCGAGAGATCGGAAAGGGTGGCTTCGGCGTTGTCTATGAAGGTCACGACCCGATCCTCAAACGATCGGTGGCGATCAAGACCTGCAGCTCGGATGACGAAGGCCTGCGCCTGCGTTTTCAACGCGAGGCGGAGATTGTGGCGTCTCTGCAGCACCCCAATATCACCACCATTCATGACCTGGGTGTCGAGAATGGGGTGCCCTACATCGTTCAAGAGTACCTCTCCGGCAATGACCTGGCCGCAGTCATCAGCTCTCGCCGCCCGCTGCCGCTGGGTCGCAAGCTCCAGATACTGACTGCGATTTCGCGTGGCCTCGAACAAGCGCACAAGCGCGGTGTGATTCATCGAGACATCAAACCGGGCAACGTACGACTACTCGACGATGGTTCAGTCAAGGTGATGGACTTCGGCATCGCGAAGTTGGCCAATGCAGGGGATGTTCAGCTCACCCAAACTGGAATGATGATCGGAACGGCCGCCTACCTTGCACCAGAGCAGGTCTCGGACGTTGAGGTCGATCATCGCTGCGACATCTTCTCGTTCGGTGTGCTCGGCTATGAACTGTTCTCGTACAAGCGCCCGTTCTCGGGCACCACCATTTCCTCGTTGCTGTACAAGATCAATCATGACCGGCACGAGTCGTTGATGACGGTGATGCCTGAGATTCCGGCTCACCTCTCGAAGCTTCTTGATGATTGCCTTAGCAAGGATCCTGACGGCCGCCCCAACACATTCACCGATGTTCTGCAGCGCATTGCCGGCGACACCGGAGTGGCGCCAACCAAACTCAGTTCTTCTGGCAAGACTGGTCCCGCCGATACCACCCGACTTGTCAAGCCTTCGATCACGGACGAGCACATGGCCAGCCCCGAAGCGCTAGCGCCCGGACCGGCGGCCCTTGCTCAGACGGCTCGCTCTGCGACACCGGTCCCCACTGCAAACGACCTGCAGGCCACGGTGATCGAGAGCGCTCAGATTCAGGCTGAGACAGACGGGACCATCGGCGAAGTCAGAATGACCGAATCGTCGATGTCTCAGATGTTCAGCAAGGCGTCTCGACCATCCGTGCTTGCGGTCGCAGCGATGGCATTGGTTGCCGTCGGTGCTGTGTGGTTTGGGCTTGCGCGCAGTGCGGGTGTCGACACCACGAGCGGGACTGACAGGACTTCGCCGAACGAGGAGACCGCAGGATCAACCGCCTCGGAGTTGTCGGTAGCAGATGCTGAGCGCGAGCAAGTGGACGCAAGCACATCTCCTGTGCCGGGGCAACCTGGAGTGGTCGAGACCCCGCCGACTTCGGTGGCCGACGCTAAACCAACGCCGTCTGAGCCTCGATCGGAGCAGGCACAGACTTCACAGGCAGCGACCCCGCGTGCACAGACCCCGCGTGCACAGACCCCGCAGGCCCGGGCCTCACAGGTGCAAAGCCCACAGACACAAACACCACAGGCACAGACCCCGCAAGTTCAGTCGCCGGACCTCGCTCCTGAACCGAGGCCTCAACCGGTTCGAACGCCTCCCGTGCGAACCGAAGCAATCCCTTCGCAAGTAGCTCGTGCAGCGCCCCTAGCTGTCGAGACCGCGCGTGCCGGCGCCGTGACTGAGTCGGCCGGCACCCGGTCAGCGGCGGAATCTCCAAAGCCTGCTGCTGTCGTACAGTCGCCACCGCTCCAGTCGATAGCAAACGAACCCAAGGGTACTGAGCAGAACGTCACTCCTGCCAAAGCGAAGCCCAAACCGGTCGAGGCAGTCGAGGCAAAGGCGGTGACACCGGTCGATCCTCGTCCAGCGCTCGAACGCGTCCTTGACAGTTACGCGAACGCAATTAGTGCAATGGATGGGAGGGCTTTGCGGGCTATTTGGCCCAGTCTCTCCGCACGTCAGTTCGGTCGCATTGAAAGTAGTTTCGAAAACGCTCAGGCCATGGAGGTCAAGATCAGCCGTTGCGTTTTCGATGTCGGCCTTGGCGCGAGCACTGCGTCAGCCACTTGCCGCGTTGCGCGGAGTATCACGCCGAAGGCAGGCAGCCGACAGAACAATGTCGTCACCCGCACAATTCAGTTTCGCAAGGTTGGCGGTCGTTGGGTGTTGGAAAGCATCTAGCCCGCCCGCTTTCGTTAGTAGCACCTAAGCTGATCAAGCGTGCCGCAGCGCGTCGCCTAGCCTGAGCTCGGATCACTCAAGGTCGGTCCAGACCTAAAAGTCCAGACCTAGAACAACCAGACCTAGAACGACCAGACCTAGAAGGAATAGTCGAGGCCGATCAAGGGCACCAAGTCCTCGTCTCGCAAGCCATTGTCGGTCAGCGAGAACGAGACATTTGCTGTGAGCAGCAGGTCGCCTACCAGGTTGACCTTGATTCCGAAGGCGCCGTTGGCGATGTTGACGTCTTGCGTACGGGTGTCGAGGACGTTGCGTAGGCTTTGTTCAACAATGTCGCTGTCGAACCGCTTGAACAGGTGCGTGTCCTGGCGGGTTTCGATCTGTTGCGCGTCGAGCAACGTTCGCCAGACAAGGTCAGCAAACACGGTAACTTTGGGATGCACGCTGAGGGAGAAGCCGGCGGTGACGTTGAACTCGTCTGGCAGCTCACCGACCACGGCGTCGGCGCTCCCGGATTGTGTATAACCCACGTTCAAGTGCGGAGCGAATCGGCCGAAGCGCTGTGATGCAATGAAGAACAGCTTGGTTTGGGTGGTGCCGGTACCGAGGAGATCGGCTTCATCACCCGTTGGAAGCCGGATATCGACCGCGACTGCAAAACCACCGTGCTCATTGCGAGCCAAGTTGTACTTGCCACGCAGCAGAATGTCACCTACGCCGCTCGCCGAGCCCCGGATGGTGTCTCGATCAGTATCAGTACCATTGACGAAACGATGGAACGCAGGGTCTGTGAAGCCCTCGCTCGCGTGTCGAATGATCTCTTGATCCAGTTGGATTCCTAGATTGACACTGACGATCGGAATCGCGACTGCGACGTCGAAGCGATCGGTCACTCCATAGTTGCCGAAGAAGGTGGTGGTGTCGGTACTGAGCAGTAGAGATGCTCGCACGTCGATCAGGTCGCCTTCAAAGAAGGTCTCAACGGTGGTGCCGTCCGCGTTGGTATCCAGATGGTTGAGCCCGAAAGCAATATCGCCATTCCGCAGATCGAGGTCGTCGATCTTGTCGTACTCGACGCTGAACGAGTTCATGCCGAAGTTCCACTTACCTTGCCCAATGGTCTCGGCGCGCTCGGCGAAGAGGCTGCCAAACGTGGTTGTGGTGCGTTCGAAGATACCCAGCTCTTCGTCGAACTCGTAGGTGAAACCACCGGCCGATGTTCCGATTGGGAAGGTGGACAGCTGGCTGACGATGCTGGAGTTGACTTGCAGTCCAGCATCGCGGATGACGTTGCTCGAGTCCGCGAAGTGGGCTTCGTGGGCAGACGGGAAGAGCTCTACTGTTCGATCGAAGAAACCCGGGATCAGGGTGGACAGCTTCGCGAACTGGGCTTGCCCGGGCGCAACCAGCGCTAGAGGAAGCAAGAGGCCTATCAACAGGCTGCGGCTGGGCTTCATGATTCTCGGTGAAGGCGTTCCGTCGAACATTCTGGCTCTTCTCCTGAACGGCTGATTTGGCAAAGGTCTAGCGGGTGACGCCGAGTGGCGTGGAAGCCTAACCGAAGTGTTCGGCGTAGCTTCGGCACGCCTGCCGAACCCCTGCCGAAACCCCGCCGCGCCCCCACCGAACCCCCACCGTGCCGAACGATGCCTAGGTCACCGCCACCAGTCGATGAACTCTTGCTGCAGGCCCGGTGGTACCCAACAACTGGAGGTGATCGCGCCGAATGTGGCGACCGGTCAGGTCGTGCAACTGCACTTGGGGGAAGCGGTCGCAGCGAAAGTGGACCCGCTGCTCTTCGGTTTGCAGGCGTTCATCGCCAACCGCGACCGTGAACTCCTGGTGGCCGTCGAAGGACTCGATCTTGAGCTCGGCCCACGATTCGGTGATGGTGCCGTCGAACTTCACCGTCGACCAGCCGAATCCTCGGGCGAGATTCGGAGTCTCGATGCGCCAACCGTGCAGGTTGATACTGTCGGCAAGCTGCCAACGATGGGGAACTTTCAATTGCCGCAGAGCCGCCTTGAACTCGATCCGCGCGATGGGACGGGTGAAGCGAAGGCTTCGTTGTTCGCGATCAATCTCGATCCCGGCAACCCTTTGATCCGGTTCGCGGGAGAAAAGACTAGAGGCGGCGGGAGCGGAGCTGGCAAAACCTGCAGCACTGAATCCGCCGATTCCGATTGCGGAGACAAACGTTCGTCGTGTTAAGGCCATTCTTCATTTCCTCATTTTCATTGAAATACTAGAAAATCTACAGCGGAGACGCTGAAGAGCTTCTGAGTGTTGAACTTCTGAATCTCAGAGTCTGGTGAGAGCTGGCTTTGACCATCTAAGGCAAAGCGCGCCAGCGAGACGACGTGGTCTCGAGGCGAAGGGAGCGGCAGAGCACTGCCCACTCGACGCACCCTCAGTGAGGTGCGGAGCGACGAATCGGTTCTGTTGCAGTTGAAACGGTTGCACAATCAACACGGCCTCTTGGGACATGGATGAGCGCTGACGCCTTCTAGCGGGATGCTGGCGGCAGCAAAACGGGCAACCGAGATTCGCAGTCGACTGCGGGACCTCTACAAAACCAATGACTAGCCTGCGTCGGTCGGGTAAAACCGCAGTAGTCGCGAACAGAACGAAGCGACAAATAGTCTATCTGGTATGGGACTCAGTCTCATCGCGAGTACGTCCTCAGCTGGAATCCAGGTCGACTCCTCTAGGCCCGTGGACGTGGCTCGTGGTCGCGGTGTAGTTATAGTAAGGAGATCTAGCAAACGACATGGAGTGGGCTGGGGGAGAATCCCAGCTTAGGTGACCTGCTCTCCAAGCGAAGGGTCTCTCCAAGCAAAGGGTAACGACGCGGATGAATGATCGAACAAGAGCTCACTTGATTAGCGGCGGACACAAAGGCACGGAGGCGATGTTCGGAGCTATGGCTGAAGAGTGGGGCATTCCAGAGACGACCCTCTCATTCGAGGGACATCGCATGGCTCACAAGGGAACAGTTGAGGTTCTTAGCGATGAAGAGCTCGAAAAGGGCACCGTCAGCATGTCGCTGGTGTTCGAGCGGTTGGGACGCCGGTTCGCACGCGGCAAGGGTATTCGTCGTGTGATCCAGTCCATTTTTCACATTGTGCGCCGCGGCGACAGCTTGTTCACTCTGGGTTGGATCCAGAAGGATGGGACGGTCAAAGGCGGCACTGGCTGGGGCGTCGAGCTTGCCAAGTTTTTCAATCGAGACGTTCATGTCTTCGATCAAGATCGAGCTGCTTGGTTCACCTGGCAAGGCACCGAGTGGGTCGATGGTGACCCCATACTTCCTGCCGGAACCTTCTCTGCAACCGGGACACGCACCGTATCTGAGGCCGGAGAGAAGGCCATCCGAGCCTTGTTCGAAAAATCGTACGGTGCCGCGTAAAACGCGATCCGTGGACCGCGCTTGTCGCGAAAGGAATGGCTTATGAGTTTTTGTGGAGTTTCAGAAGTGCGAAGTCTGTGGTTAGTGCTCGCGACTTTGGTGGTCGGGCTTGGTATTGGACCTACTCACGCACAGGTGGTCGCCGTGGAAGCAGTTGCCGAAGGGGTGGATGAAGACCAAGAGGAACGCGAGGATGTCCTGCCCGGTCCCGATCGAGCAGAAGGCGAGGGACCGTTTGACCGGTTGATCTTGCGCGGAGCGACCTTGGTCGACGGTACCGGATCTCCACCGATCGGGCCGGTCGACATTGTGATCGAGGGCAACCGAATTGTTGAGGTGAAGACGGTTGGAGCACCCATGCTCGAGATCGACGAGAAGAAGAGGCCCAAGGGCGCAACCCACGAACTCGATGTGAGCGGCGCCTGGGTGCTTCCAGGAATCATCGACCTACATGTGCATACCGGGGGTGTGCCGAAGGCGGCGGAAGCGGAGTACGTCTACAAGCTATGGCTCGCTCACGGTATTACTACGGTGCGGGGTGTCCCTACCGGCCCGCTTGAGTGGGCGCTGGGGGAGAAGGCTCGCTCGGCCGCGAATGCCATCACCGCGCCACGCATCGTCTCGTACCAGCGTCCAGGTAGCGGCAAGGAATGGAAGGATCGCAAGATCCACACCGTTGACGATGCCCGCGAATGGGTCAGGTACGCTGCCGAAAAGGGCGTCGATGGTCTCAAGCTCGGTGCGTATCCGCCTGAGATCATGGCTGCGCTGATCGACGAGGCGACGTCGAACGGTATGGGATCTACCGCTCATCTCGCGCAGATGGGCGTGGCTCAGATGAACGCGTTGGATGCCGCTCGTGCGGGCTTGGGCAGCATGACTCACTTCTACGGACTGTTCGAGTCAATGTACGCAGGTGCTGACGTTCAGCCGTGGCCCGCTGACATGAACTACATGGACGAGCAATTCCGGTTCGGACAAGTTGCACGTCAATGGAGCTTGGTTGAGCCAGGAGGAGAGCGCTGGAACGCGCTGCTCAACGAGTTTCTCGCTTTGGATTTCTACTTGAACCCGACCATGACCATCTACTCTGCCGGTCGCGATGTCATGCGCGCTCGTACCGCAGACTGGCACCAGGATTACACGCTGCCCACCTTGGCAGACTTCTATGAGCCAAGCCGAGAAGATCACGGGTCGTACTGGTATGACTGGACGCTTTCAGACGAGATCGCATGGAAGAACTTCTATCGCGTGTGGATGCAGTTCCTCAACGAGTACAAGAATCTGGGCGGCAAAGTGACGGTAGGTTCGGATTCTGGCTTCATCTACCAGACCTACGGCTTCGGCACTATCCTCGAACTCGAACTGCTGCAGGAGGCGGGCTTTCACCCTCTCGAGGTGATTCGCTCTGCCACGATGCACGGCGCTATGGAGCTTGCCAAGCCCACTGGCAAACCTGTTGATCGTGGCATCGTTCGTGCGGGAATGCTCGCCGACCTGTTGGTAGTCGAAGAGAGCCCGATTCAGAACATGAAGGTTCTGTTTGGCACCGGTGCTGTGCGACTCAACGACGAGATCGGCAAGCCTGAACGGGTCGGTGGTGTTCGCTGGACGATCAAGGACGGCATCGTCTTCGACGCCAAGCAGCTGCTAGCAGACGCCGCTGAGATGGTCGAGCAGCAACGGCGCAATCCGCCCGCGGAGGATATCGAGACAGCTGGCGGGCACTAGTTGAACCAGTGGTGGTCGAGGCCAGAGCGCTTCGATGACGTGTTGTTCGGATCGCGGGCGCGCTGAAGGACAGCCGTCCGCGTCCGCATCGGCTCCATTGTTAGACCTGTGGACCGGATCCATTCTGATCAAGGCCCTATTCTGATCAAGGCCCTACTTCTGACCAGGCCTTACTCCGACCAGGCAGAGAGGTCGCCCAGTTCGAAGCCGTCACCAAAGATCTCAACGCCTCCGTCGGTCAGTGTGATGTCGGCGCAGTTGAAGTAGGTGCCATCGGTGTAGCGCAGGACGGCTGCACCGCTGGTTGCTGGCAAGCCGATGAGGAACCGCGGAAAGCTGTCTCCGCTGGTGGGAATGCCGCCGGTTTGGTAGTCGATTGCGCCCGCTTGAGACTGATTCGGTGGGAGGGCCTCCGCGAAGGTCTGGCCTCCATCGAACGAGATGAAGAGCTGGTACGTCTCGCCACCGTGATTGACCCGATGGTCGATCTCCACCAGCTGATCAGATCCGGCCGCCCAGGTGGCTGTCGGTGGGCCGGGTGGAATCTCGGTGGGTGGACCGCAAGGATCGTCGAAGTTGAGCCCGGCGTTGTCGAGGATACTTTGTGTGCCTGGGTCGGTCGAGGTACGCCCAGCTGGCGAGAGCATACGGCTGTGGCTGAATGCTGCGTGGGAGCAGAGGCCCAAGCTGAGGAGTGCGATTTGGGCGACGAGGACAGGGCGGCGGAGTATAGAAGGTTTGCGCATAGCCAAAACACTATATACAAAATCGCTGCTCGCGCAAGGCCTCGGCCGGAGCCTATTCTGGAATCGGCTTGGGACCGAAGCGCTCGTTCAGAGCCGCGCGTAACTGGGGCTCCAGTCGACGGAGCGAGTCCAGCCACGCCTGCTCGAGTCGCTCTGCCGCCTCTATGGAACTGCATCCCTTGGGAATCTCGATCGGTTCACCGTAAATGACTCCCCACTCAGTTCGCGGCCAGGGTAGCCACCCTGAGGGTCGACCGAAGTTCTTGGAGTCGAGCACCACGGCGGGAACAAGCTTCGCCCGACCTAGGACGGCGAGTTTGCCGAATCCTTCATAGAACTCACCTGTTGCGATCGCAGAGGTCTCTTCGCTGCGCATCTCAGCCTCAGGGAAGATGCCTATGGCACGTCCTTGGCGCAAGCGTTTCGCTGCTTCCTTGAGGGTGGCGCTGTCTCCTAGATCGCCACCGCGCTTCAAGAAAATCACGTTGAGATGGCGGAAGAACCATCCGACGAAGAACATGGTGGCGAACCGCTCTAAGCTGATGAAATCGAAGGGTCGTTTGCTGGCCTTCAACACACACGGAACGTCGTAGGGGCTCAGGTGGTTGCAGGCGACGAGCAGGCCGCCTTCCGTGGCCGTGTGTTGGACTCCGAGCTCCACGGATCGGCTAGAGAGGAAGTACACCACGCGGGCCAGAAAGTGCATCACGCGAAAGAAGAGTGGGTGCTGACGCTTGGGCGTCAACTCTCTGAGCTTGCTGGCTCTTTGCTCGGTCTTGACCATAGAGGAAGTCAGGCAGATTGCAGGGTTTGGCGACCGATTCGCGATTCTAGGAGTCGGCCGCGGTACTGGTCGACAGTTCAGCTTTGAACGGCCCTACGCCGCCGCCACTAAAGCTCTTCACAGGGCAGCATTCGGCGGGCACGCTAAACTTCTCGACCATCTCTTGATGCAGCTCGCGGAAAGCGACTTCGAGTCGTTCGGTCAATTCTGCCCGCGAGGCGCGGCCATGGGGCAAGCTCGGGTCGGCGTAGAGCGGTTGGCCGTAGGCAAGCCAGAGCCGTCCGGTCTTGAATGGTAGCCAAGACACCACCTTGCTGAAGTGCTCGCTGTTGAGCACGATGCAAGGCACCACGGGAGCGCCCGATCGGCGAGCCAACAGTCCAACGCCGCGCTTCATCGGTGCGCCGTTCAGCACAGAGTCGGCACCGGACAAGACTTCGCCTTCGGGGTAGATACCGACCAGTTCGCCGCGCTCTAAGCGTCTGAGGCCGTCCCGGATTCCGGGCAGGGCCTTGCCGAATCGGTCGATTCGGAAAGCGCCGCAATGAGTGGTGAGAAAGTCCGAAACTGGCGTTTGAAACGACTCGATCCGGGCCATCCAGGCGACCTTCTTGCGTACCAGGACGCTGATCGCGAATGGGTCGTAGTGGCTGAGGTGAACGCAAGCCAGGAGCAGCCCGTCATGCGACTTGGGCAGGCGGTCTTTACCCAGAACCTTGCTGCGGTTCATCAGCGAAAAGACGATGCGACAGAAAGTGAGGGTAGCCGTGTTGTTGATCAGAGACATTGTGCGCGGGATTCTTTCACGGCTCAGCACTCAGGCGAGGAGTGTTTGCCAGGAACGTACCATCAAGCGCTGATGTCAGGGCGATAGGCTCGGAGCCGAACAGCGATTACAGGAGAGAAGATGCAGAAGCACAACATCGATGGCGCGCCTGAAGCGATCGGCCCATACTCCCACGCGGTGTCGCACGACTCGGGTGGACTTCGGTTGGTGTTTTGTTCAGGACAGACCCCGATTGATCCGGCGACGGGAAAGTTGACCGGAAACGAAATTGGTGCGCAAACGGAGAGAGTCTTGGACAATCTGGAACTGGTGCTCGGCGGTTTGCATGCTTCGCTTCAGCAAGTGGTGAAGACCAATGTGTATCTCGCCTCGATGGATGACTTTGCTGGCATGAACGCAGTGTACGAACGCCGATTCGACGATCATCGACCGGCTCGAACCACGATTGCGGTGCGGGCAAACCCGCTCGGAGCGTTGGTCGAGATCGAATGCATCGCTGAAGTGCCGAGCACTTCCTAGTTGCGGGTAGTGACGCTCGGCGCTGGCTAGATCTGCCGCTTGAGCACCGGAGTGATGGCTCTCAGCAGGGTCATCAGGAGGATCTTTTTGGGTTTCACTCCAGGATAACGACGGCTCTGTGCATCGAGGTTGGCGATGCCTTCGTGGGTCAGGTGCCACGACTGCTCCAGTCGACGATCCATCGAAGCGAGTAACGCCCGCGCAAAGGCTGGGTCGTCAATCACCAGAGCGACTTCGGTGTTGAGATGCTCCGATCGGGGATCCAGGTTGTAGCTGCCGACGATGCCAATGCGGCCATCGAGCACAGCTGACTTGGCGTGCATCGATTCGGCACCTGCGTACTCCCAAAGCTCGATCCCCTGATCGAGAAGCCACGACTGCGCGTTGCGATATGCGGCCTGAGGCAGCAGGTTGTCAGTGGTGAGCAACGAGTTGGTCAGGATGCGAAGCTTCAGACCACGGCCACGGGCTCGCCTCACAGCGTTGCGGAAGCCCCGAGAAGGAACCATGTAGGGCGACTCGACCACCAAGCTTTCGCTGGCGCGCTCCAGGACCTGAAGAAGTTGCGGTCCGATCCGATCGTCTTGGGGGAACAGCCGGTTGACGATCGGCAAATCGAGATCTTTGTCACCCACCGGATCTGCCAAGAACTCGATCGTTGCGACCTGGAACCGTTGGGGTGGTGCATCTGGTTTGGGGTGCCAGCCGTTTGCATGCGCTCTAGCAAGCGTGGCTCTTGCGCCGATGAACTCTTGATCGCGACGGAGCAGCTCGCGTTTGCAGCCGCCGCGAGACACACGGGGATGGCGTTCGCAGAGGGCTTCACTTCGACTGGGGTCTCGAGTGCCGAGCTTGGGAAAGCGGGTCTGTCGACTGGACCACAGCGCACCGAAGTACTGGCAACCGCGGGTGGTCGAAGGGCCCGTGACCAGGATGTCGCGGTCAACGTAGGCGCGTGGGAGGCGTCCTGCGATGCCGAAGTAGGGCTGGGAAATGTTGCGGCCGCCGAGGATCATTGTTGCAGGCGGTTCCGGTGTACCCGTGGTTTGCGCAATCTTGGCCTGCGTAACGTTGGTCTGGGCGGACTGGATTTGGGTTGCCCCGATCTTGGCAGCCTCGATCAGGCCTCCCTCGATCAGGCCTCCCTCGATCTGGGCAGCATCCCCACATTGAGCATCGGTCAATAGCATTTTGTCGTGCAGTCGGGTGTTGATCCACCCTGGCTTGTACCACCGGAACGGGTGGTAGTGCCGGATCTCAATGCCCGCGTCGATCAACTGAGCGACCAGCGGCAGCGGCAGTCGATTGAACTGCGCGTCGAGCAGGAGACGGACGCGAACGCCACGCTCAGCAGCCGCTTCAAGATGCCAAAGGATGTCGAGCGCTATCGGATCCGGCTCGATGATGAACGTGGAGAGATCGATGCTCCGCGTGGCTTGGTCGATCGATTGCAACCGATACTGGAGGGCGTGGTCGTGTTCGTCGAGCAGCACGACTTGGTGGCCTTCTGCAGCGGCGGAGGCAAGGCTTGCGCAGAAGACGAGTAGGGTTGCGAAGGCCGCAATGGCGGCCCGTGTGTGACTTTGACGGGTTCTTGGCGGACGAAGATAGATTGATAACATGCTATTGGTTTCTCGAGTGCTCTTCGTCCGGACCAGCGCCCCTGGCCGCCTCTTTGCTCTCGCCAATTGATCTTACGAGGCCTCGTCCGATGTTGTTCAACACTCAGCACTCTGCCATGACCAGCACGGCTCCCTGGATCGTCTTGCTGACGATTGTCGGGTGGTTTTGGGCTCCTTCAGCCGTCGAGGCCTGTTTGATGGCCGATCGGCTCAAGATCGTTATGCCTCACCTGACGGACGAGGAGGCCGAGAAGATGGCGCACGGCACGCACGCCCGTTTTCACTACGACGTAGCGACCAGGGGTGGGACTAACTGCGTCGGCGGAATGATCGGTAGCGAGTTCCCGTGCAGCAACGTCGATCTGCTGGGCCACCTCTCCTTGGCCAACCTTGGTGGCGGTGAAGGGGCGGATATCTGGGGTTGGACCGATCCGGACACCGGCAGAGAGTACGCTCTGTTCGGTCGCGACACGGGTACCTCTTTTGTGGACGTAACGGATCCGGTGAATCCGGTCTATCTCGGCAATCTTCCGAGCGCGAGTGTGCAGATTCGGCTTTGGAGAGACGTCAAGACTTACCAGAACTACGCCTACATTGTTGCCGATCGAGCTGTGGGGACCGGGCTGCAAATCTTTGATCTGCACAGTCTTCGCGCCGAGAACTTGTGCGCGACGCTGCCCTGTACGTTTTCGACGGTCGGGCACTACACAGACTTCGATTCGGCTCACAATATGGTGATCAACGAAGATTCGGGCTTCGGCTATGTCGTCGGCGCCTACTTGCAGGCTGCGAACCCTGGCACAACGTGTGCGGGAGGCCTGCACATGGTGGATCTGGTCAACTCAAGCGGTGTGCTGTACAACGAACCTGTTTTCAAGGGGTGTTTCGCCGCGGACGGCTACACCCACGACGCGCAGTGCGTCACCTACATGGGCCCTGATCGAGACCACTTTGGCAAGGAAATCTGTATCGCCTCGAACGAGGACACGGTCACTATCGTTGACATGAATGTGACCGGTCCGGATACGGTGGGTCTGCCGTCCCAGCTCAGCCGAACCGGATACGTCAATTCGGCCTACACGCACCAAGGTTGGCTAACCGAAGATCATCGATACTTCATCTTCGATGATGAGGGTGACGAGGGCGGCGCGAGTTCGCCAATCACCAAGACCCTGGTGATGGATCTAACAGACCTCGATAACCCGGTCTTCGAAGGCACATTCCTGGCGGCCGGCAACTCGATCGATCACAACCAGTACGTTCTAGGAAACCATACGTACCAGGCGAACTACGAGCGCGGTTTGCGGGTACTGAAGTTGAACGATCTCGAGAATCCAACGTCGATGACTGAAGTGGCGTTCTTCGACTCGTATCCGTCGAGTGACTCGACCAATTTTCGTGGGGCGTGGAGCGTCTACCCCTATTTTCCAAGTGGCAACGTGATTCTCAGCGACATCAACCGTGGGCTCTTTGTACTACGTGTGAACTTGCCGGTTGAGACCGGGATTTTCGCGGATGGGTTCGAGTCCGGAGACGCTACTGCGTGGGTTCAGTTAGACCCCGTGGTGAATACCACGGGGTCTAACTGAGTCACTTGCTGGCTCCAAGCACCTTCGGTGCGCCGCCAGGTGAGTGGGCCTGCGGGTGGTGCTCGCGTGATCGTTCTTGTTGAGAGTGAGGCGTTGGAAGAGGAGGTGCGTCCTGGTCACTTCGTCGCGGATTCGTAGAGGGCTACCAGGTTAGAAGTGGATCCGCGCTCTATTGGGCCACTGGGCTCCAAGCACCTTCGGTGCGTCGCCAGGTGAGTGGGCCTGCGGGTGGTGCTCGCGTGATCGTTCTTGTTGAGAGTGAGGCGTTGGCAGAGAGAGGTGCGTCCTGGTCGCATCATCGCGACGTTTGAGTGATCGTTGCTCCTGGATCTCAGGCGTGTTGGGCTCAAGGGGAGCTTTCTTCGGGCCCGGTGTGGGTCACTACCGAGCGGTCCTGGTTGATCGGGGCTAGAGCGGCAGGTGCTGATCAACTTGTGCCCGGGCTCGGTGGGCGTTGTTTCGGGAAAGGTCGCGAGTGGTTACAATGTTGGTGGGCTGGTTTTGCGGTAGGGAATCTCCTGGGACGGCTGGGAGTTGCAGACCTAGATCCTCCTCTCCGTATCTACCCTTTCGGCGCACACTCCTCCTAAGGGAGACTTCAGATGGGCTCAGCCAATCGCACTCGTTCGAGATCGCTCGCTTTCACCGCTAAGGCGTTCGCTTTAGCGACGCTGGCGGTGGCATCCGGGCCGCTGCGGGCGGATGATGTGTATCTGACCAACGGCAGCGTGTTTGAGGAGGTAGTCACTAGAACCACGGATACCCACGTCATCATCGAGATGGCGATCGGGAAGCTGACTTTGCCCCTAGCGCAGGTCAGCGAGGTGGTGGTCGCCGATACGCCGATCGCCGAGTTTCAGCGACGGCACACAGCCCTGCTTGAAGATCCACGTAGCGGTGCTGCCAACTGGCTACAGTTGTCGCGGTGGGGTCTCGCCAATGGGCTTGCAACGCAGGCCGGGCAAGCGGCGTTGTTCGCTGCGCGCCTCGATGCCGGGCTCGAAGGGCTCAAGCCTTTGTTGACCGGTCTCGGCTACGAACGGGTGGAGTCTGTGGGTTGGATCGCGCGGTCTGATGCCATGCGACTGCGCGGCATGGTGCTGTACGACGGAGAGTGGATGACGCCAGATGATCGGGCTGCCCGCGTCGCGTCTGACCGGCCGCGGCGATCTCCTGAACTGCGGCGATCTGAGAGAGGGACAACTTCGCGGCAGGCTGGAGGCGTCGGTGACAACCAAGTCGCCCTAGCCTCCATCAAGCTCGCCGAGAAGGCGCTAGATGAAGGGCGGCAAGCGGCCCGGAAATCGGATCGCCAAGGGCACCGAGGCTTTGGCTTCGGATCGAGCCGTTCAGGAGCGTTTCCTGGAGTGGTGTTCCCACGCCAACGGTTCGCTAGCCCAGAAGACGCAGCCGCCTACAACGAACGCGTTCGCAAGGACCTGGCGGCGCTTGCTACTCGACCCCCTGGCAGCATCATCCCGTTGAACAGCAATGGCCCACAACGATCCGGCGTGTTCAGTACACCCAAGCCCTAGAGGTCGCGCACGCTCGGCTTTGCTGGTGCAGCTGTGCTCGTGCACCAGTCGTCACTGAGATCGCTTTATGGACAATGCAGCGATGAGGCCCTGGCAGCTGTGGCGGAACTCGCGTGTGGCTGAGCGCGGTGATCTGCGGGGTCTAGGTGGGACATCTGGAGCCCAGTGCGTAAGCCTCCCGCGGGACGGCGCTCGAACTCAGCCGCGCGGGAGCTTCACCACAGTTTGCTAGAGGGCAGCGTGGGGGCCGCATGCAAGCGACTTGTCTTTGATTCAGCGCAGCTCTGAAGTATCAGGCTAAGACTTCTCGCTGAGAATGAGCTCGAGCACCGACTCGGCATCGGTGCCTCCACCGAGGATCGCGCCCGCCGTTCGCAATGCTATCTTGGTATCTTCCCAGACGCTTCTTTGCGCTAGGGAGGCCGCGCCTTTCTCGAGCTTGAAGGGCAAAAGGTGCTGACGGTAGAAGGCCTCCGGATCGAGGCCGGTGCGTGCAGCGCCTGCTTTCAAAATGGCTTCCTCGTTGCGCAACAACAGCGTGACTGTGTCGGTGAGCCCGGGCCGCACCGAGAGCACCAGCTTCCAGGCTTGGTCTTCAAGATCGACGTAACGTGGTACTTCGGGGCGAGGGCCCACCACCGACATATCCCCGCGGGCAATGTTAAGCAGTTCCGGTAGCTCATCCAGCTTCGAGGCTCGGAGGAGACGGCCGACAGTTGTGACGCGTTGATCGCCGCTGACCGTGATCTCTGAGCCCAACTCGTCGTCGTTTTCGGTTCGCACCGTCATCGTTCGGAACTTGAGCAGCTCGAAGGGCTTTCCATGGAGGCCAACGCGCTGTTGACGGAACAGAGCTGGCCCGGCAGATGTTGCGCGGATCACCAGCGCGACCATCAACATGATGGGAGAAAGCCCAACGATTGCGATGAGAGCAGCCGCCCATTCGAACCAGCGCGGCAATCCGGGTTGGTGCCCCACTAGTGACCTAGGCCTCAGCCGCGCTGCGCACTACCCGAATGACGTGGTCCACTTCCTCGTCGCGCATCGCGGGAAAGATGGGCAAGCTCACCGAGGATGACCAGATACGGCTGGCTGTGGGTGCGTCGGTGTCGCGCCAGCCACACTGCTGGTAGTAGGGGTGCAGATGCAGCGGTCGCCAGTGAACGGAGTGCCCCACCCCTCCTTCACGCAGACGCTCTAGGAACGTCTCGCGACTCGGTCCAGCCTTGGTCAGTCTGATCTGGAACAGGTGCCAGGAGTGAAGCCGGTCGGTGTCAGTCGGCGGCATGGCGATGCCCTCGCACCCCTTGAGGTGCTCTAAGAAACGTTCGGCGACACGTTCGCGTTGTCTGCGCAGTTCTTCAGCCCGCCGGAGTTGTTCTAGGCCTAGCGCAGCTGCGATGTCGGTTAGGTTGTACTTGTATCCGGGCGCGAGGATTCGGTAGTCCCAGGATCCCTTGGAGGTGTAGCGACCCCAGGCGTCGGTGGAGAGGCCGTGCAGTGCGAGTGAGCGTAGCTCTTGAGCGCGATCAGCATCGTCCATGACCGCCATGCCGCCTTCACCAGTGGTGATGGTTTTGTTGGCATAGAACGAGAAACAGCTGACATCTGCCGTTCCCTCTCCTGCTCGGCGCCAAGGTGTACCCGAGGTTGTGCGATATGCGGCGGGGAAGGCGTGTGCCGCGTCCTCCACGATCCACAAGCGATGCTGCTGCGCGAAGGCCGAGATCTCGTCCATATCCAGCATCAAGCCACCCACATGAACCGGCAAGATGCCTACTACTTCGGTGTCGGCCGGTAGTGCTGGTGTTTGGTGAGAGAGATCGCCTCGACGCAGCCTTTCGAGCTTGATGCGCGCATCGTTGAGATCGATGCCGAGGTTGTCTTCGCGGCAATCGACCAAAATAGGAATCGCGTCGGCGTAGCGAACCACTTCCGCGGTCGCGGCAAAGGTCATGGTGGGAACCAGCACCGCCTGCTTACGTGCCAGTCCTAGTGTATGAGTCGCGAGATGGAGGCCGGCCGTTGCCGAGTTGAGGGCCACCGCGTGCTTTGCGCCGACCGCTTCCGCGAAGGCCGCCTCGAATTCCGCAGTCCTAGGGCCAGTGGTCAGCCAGCCTGAGCGCAGGGTAGCGACCACGGCGGCGATCTCACGCTCGGTGAGTTCGGGCCGGAAGAAGGGTACAGAGTGAGATGGAGTGGTTCCCATGAGTGAGGCGATTATCGCAGGGATCGCCTTTTGATCAACGCGGATGAATCAGGTTGGAGAGTGCATGAGCGAGTTCCGTCCCGTCCCCGAGTCGGCGCTGCTTGGAGTCGGTCAATGCCTACCCTTGACTCACTCCGAACTGTTAGCCGCGGAAGTGTGACGATGCGGGCGGGTTGTCGTCCGAGCGTTCCGGGGCGGGCGCGCGTCTGAGTGTCTGTCGGTCTGGATTCAGATTCGCTGTCGAAGTGCCCGTACCAAGCGCCTCGCCGCTTCTTGATCAGCTCTCAGGAAGAGTTCTGGCTCGATCAGCTCGAGTTCCATCAAGACCAGGCGGTCGTTCCGCTCGACCCCATCAACCCTCGCGTAGAGCAGCGGTGCGCCCTCTCGCTCTTGGGCCGCGTCGACGAGGCGTTGGCCGTCTTCGATCAGGGTCGCTGAAGGCGTGGCCGGTTGGTGGCTGCCCCCAAAGTTGCTCTGGACGCGATGGTCGCCTTGCTTCGGTCGTTTGATCACGGCGTGGCTGAATCGAGCGCCGAAGTACATCAGCGACCATTCCCCCTGTTCGACGATCTCGTTCGCGAACGGTTGCAGCATCGCGTCGTGGGTCGCGAGCAGCTCATCCAGTCGGTGTTGATCCTCCTCGGCCGTCTTGATGCTAGTAGGGAAGAGGCCTCTCGCGGTCGCTGAGATGCGGGGCTTGACCACTGCACGCTGGGTTCCGAGGTGTTCGAGGGCCTGCGCCAGGTTCACTGGTTGGTTGCGATCGAGCCATAAAGTCTCGACGGTTGCATGACCTTGATCGTCGAGTTCGCGCAGGTAGATCTTGTCCGCGTTCCAACGGACCGTTGCGGGGCTGTTGCAGAGTCGGATCTCGGCTGCTGCTACCGCGCTGAGCCAGTCGTTGAATTGTTCGAAGACCTCAGTGTAGTTCCAGGTCGAGCGGATGATGGCGAGGTCGTGCCGCGCGAGGCGTTCGAGTGCGTCGTCTGCGTCCCATGGCACCGCCTCAGTTTGCATGCCTGTCTCCGAGAGGGCAGCCAGGAGCAGGGCATCGTCGGCCGTGGGGTCTGGGGACACCCGGTATGTGAGGAGGGCGACGCTAGTGTTCTTGGTTCGCATGTTATGGCTGGGTCCATTCGAGATCGTGGCTTTCCGAGCGATGAAGAAGTTGTCGAGGAGGTCACCGCTTACTGACCAATTGGTCGTGGAGGCTATACCGTGGGTGAGTACCAAGAGTGTGTCGTGTGCTTGACACCTGTTCTGTGAGCTCAACAAGAGGTTCGCCAAGCGGGTGCAGCCCTTCGATATTGTCGTTGGCGTGTTGAGGGTGCAAAGGATTGCAATAAGTAAGGATCCGGAGACGTATGTTGCTACATGAAACCGGCGATTGGTGCTGGCTGCGTCTCGGTCGACCACTCGGTGCGCGTGAGCGAGCCGTAGCTTGGCATTTCTTCAGGCCTGGATCGCCGAACCAAACCGCGTGAGGGAGTCTCTCGATTGAGCAAGTTCTGTCAGGACCGGCACCAATACAGGTTCGCAAGCCACATCAGTCTGCTACTCGCCGCGCTCTGCCTAGCGACCTCGGCGCTCGGCGCACAGGACGACACGGTTGCACGGACGGTGCGGGGTGAGGTTGTCGACCAGGACGGTGTGGGTTTGAGTGGAGCGATTGTGCGGTTGTTTCCGCAGCGCTCGATGCTCGAGGACATCGAGTACTTTCAGGCGCTCGCAGAGGGGAGAGCGGAGGCGGCTGCGATCGAGGCTCGATCGGACCAAAACGGGCACTTTTCGATCGCGCTACCTGACTTCGGTCCCTGGCGCCTGGAGTTAAGCGCTCCGGGCACCGCGCGCGTCCTTCATCTGTTGCCTTGGAGCACCGGTGATCTGGAGCTACCTCCGATTCGGCTTTCAGTGGCTGAGCGCGTGGCCTTCTCCGTTGAGGACAGCTCCGGCAAGCCGGTGGTCGGCGCTCGAGTCCTGGTCGACATGGCGGCGGCTGCGGATGACCTGACTCTCAGCGATCAGGTGGCTCAATCGGCGACTACGAACGCCAAGGGCTTTGCAGGATTCCAACTCGCAGCGGGGTTTGGGTGGATAAGTGTAGTGGCCGAAGGCTTCGTGCCGGTGGAGGGCCAGCGTGTGGATCTGCTGACCACGCGCACCGAAGCTGCGCGTTTGGCCACGACCACGGTCGTCCTCAAGCGGGGCGTTGAGCATGGCGTTCGCGTGCTGGTGGATGGTGAACCGGCAACTCAAGCCGCGCTGTTGCTCTACGGCGGGTCGCTACCGAGCGCGATCACCGACCCGGACGGGTCGGCCACATTGACGATGCCGACCGCGACCGACGTAGGCACGGAACCCTGGGTTACGGTAATCGCTCCTGGAGGGGATCTCCTGCACTCGCACGTACCTATCGTGCCGGCGAGGTCGGGCACTAGCGAAGGCGCCACAACCACTGAGCCCGTGCAGACCATTTCGCTTGTGTCTCAGTTGGTGAAGGGGCGCGTTGTGGATCCTGAGGGTCGGCCGATTGCCCTAGCCAAGGTTTGGGTTGCTGATCCGCGCTCTACCACGGTCCAAACGGATGAAGGAGGCCGCTTTGAACTGACCGTCAACACTGACCTCCTGCAGCGCGGGTCAGACGGTGCCCCGCTGGGTCGCCCGAAGCGTTGGTCGACCGGCGATGCCGTCCATCACGCGTTGAAGATCCACGTGGCGGCACCAGGCTGGCTCGCTGCTGAACTGCCGATCGAACGAGCTGCCCGAATTGTTTTGGAGCGGTCGGCAGGATTGCACATCACGGTGACGGATGAGACCGAGGCGCCGTTGTTGGGGGTATTGGTAGCGGCAGAGAAGCAAGAATTCGATTTCACCTCGATCAAGCGGTCCTCACGGCTGGTTGCATCAACTGCTGCGAACGGTGTTGCTCGACTGAGCCCGCTCGATCCGGACTCAGCGTATTCAGTGGAGGTCTACTTGCCTGGATTCCGTCGGTTCCAGACCGAGCTGGCGCCGACGGGAAAAGGTGCCTCGGACCGAGAACTGAGTGTGGTGCTCGAATACGGATCGGTGCAAGTCGGTTGGGTGGAGGACCCTGACGGGCGAGCGATCGCAGGTGCCGTGATTGAGGTGCCACGCTCGGCCAAGGATGAGCTGCAACGCTTTCTGCAGCATCTGCTCAAACTTGAGCCATTGGTGACAACATTGAGTGATGCAGAGGGACGGTTCGAGCTGCACGATCTTTCACCAGGCAGGATCGAGCTGAAGGTCTCAGCGAGTGGGTACGGGCCCATGAGTGTGGCGGGGGTCGAGGTTCTGGCCCATGACGCCGAGATCGGTACGCTTACCATGGTCGAGGGCCTTGAGCTGACGGGCGCCGTCTTGGACGAGAACGGTGAAGCCATCGAAGGTGCACGTGTCAATCTGGATGGGCCGGAACGCAAGGGATCCCGATACATGTCGATGGCCAATCCACGCGTCGCGCAGGCGGATGAAGAAGGTGCTTTTCGGTTCGTCGATCTGGAGGCAGGCTCCTATTTTGTCTCGGTTGAGGAGCGGGGCTTTCGAGGCTTCTGGGAGAAGGTTGAGCTCGCGGCGAGTCGAGCAGTCGAGATCGAGCTATTCAGAGGGATGGGTTTGCCGGTTGGGGTCGTCGACGTCGACGACGATCCGGTCGGACGAGTTGTCGTCAACTACCGCGCACGGGACGTCAACGACAAAACCAAATCAGGGCAGGGCCGTTTCGAGCAAGGGTACGGCACGCTCTACGGACTCGCCGCCGGCGACCTCTCGTTCTCCGTGACCCGCAACGGTTCGGCTCGTCTTCTCCAGGATGTGCCGGTGACACTCAGCGAGGACGGCACGCCCTCTTCGACCTTCCCGGAGGTCAGCTGGGACGGCTTCGAGCTCACGCTCCGCATCGCAGGCGGCAACCTCAAGCTGACGGGCACGGTGGTCGATGCAGACGGAGTCCCGGTAGCAGTTGGGTCCATCAACAGCGGCAGCTTGAACAGCGCAACCATCATTGACGGTCGTTATGAGATCGATGACTTGAGCGTTGGACCGTTCATGCTCAACGCTAGTGCTGAGGGGGAGCCGCCATATCGTGAGCGAATCACCCTAGAGGGTGAAGGGACCACGATCCACAACATTCAGTTCGAGCGCGGATGGCAGTTGGCAGGAACCATCCGAGATTCCGCTGGTCGACCGGTGAGCGGCGCTCAAGTCAGAGGAAGTACGATCAACAACCGCTGGTTTTCCGCAGGGCGCCCATCTGCCATCTCCGATGTAGACGGCGGCTTCGTGATCGACAATCTTGCGAGTGGTTCATACATCTTGGGTGCTCTCAAGGAAGGCTATTCAGCAAGCGTCCCACTCGACCCGGTGATGGTGGATGCCGATGTTGCTGGTGTCGATCTCGAGATGAAGGCGGGAGCAAGGGTGTTCGGTCGAGTGTTGGGCACAGGTTCCGAGCGGTTTGACACGCTGCGCATCTCGACGGACGATGGGTCGAGCGTGAGCCTTAGCTTCGATGGAGGCTACGAGCTGAAGGATCTGAGCGCTGGCCCTGCTCGGCTTTCGTTGTCTGGTCCGGATCTTGACGGGGTGCGTCGCCGCGCGATCATTGTGCCGGTTGGCGGCGAACTGGAGTATGACTTTGTGGTTGCAGACCATCGCCTGAGTGGGATTGTCATGCGAGGTGAGGCGCCACAGTCGGGGGTCACGGTGAGCCTCGAGGGTCCGCAGAACGTCTCGTTGGGGGGCACGATCACCGACGACGAGGGCAGGTTTTCGATCAACCACCTCGACGACGGTACCGGTACCCTGCGCCTGGCTTTGAACGGCTCAACGCTGCACGAACAGTCCGTTGACGTGTTCGCGGATCAGGATCTCCTGATCTCTCTGGAGGTTTTTGACCTTCGAGGTCGGGTCACTGCGCCCGACGGCTCGCCGGTCAACAAAGCACGCGTTCAGCTCACCAGCGACGCGCCGACTTGGACCGGCATCCAAACGATGTTTGCAATGACCGATGCAGAAGGCTTGTTCTCGCTGCCGCTTCGACAGGGCAAGGCACCGCCGGAGGGTTACCTGGTCAGCGCCAATGCCCGCGGTTTCGGGGGCGCTGTGAAATTGTGGAGTGGTGAGAGTGCAGCATTCCTGGAACTCTCCTTGAGCGATACGGCGCCAATCGAGATCCATTGGCTCGGGCGTCGTCCGAAGAGCGGGCGCGTCGCATTGGCCGATCGGTCCGGGCGCGTAGTGCTCGATTCCTATCTGAGCAACGACCGTTGGACCATCGAGCACGCGCCGATCGGGGAATGGACGCTCTTTGTAGTAGCGGGCCTGGTGCAGGTGTCGACGCCCGTCGAAGTGAGCGGCGACACGGGCCTGCCGACGACCATCGACCTCGATTGGCCTCCAAGTGGACGGGTCAGGGTCGTTGTTCCCGAGACTGAGGATCCCGTTCGAGATCCCGTGCAAATGCGAGTTATCGATGGCAGCGGGCGGTTGCTGGCATACCCACGAGGAGGAGCTCTGCGGCCGGAAGTACGGTCATCCATGGTTCAACGAGGGTTCGACCTGGCAGTGGGCCATTGGCTCCTAGAGTTCGAGCGTTCGGGAGTTGTCGTTGCGCGCAAGAGGGTGACGGTGTTCGATGACGGCAGCTCGCGCGTGGTGTCGGAGTGATGTTTGTGCTGGCGGTTAGAGCGACGAGGAAGAATAGATAGGGGGAAGATATGCAGCGGTTAGCGCTTGGCTTGATCACCGGTAGTTTGTTATTGCTCGCTTCTGTACCTGCGATCGCGCAGAGCTACACCGTTCGCGGATCCGTGGTTGATCCTTCCGAAGTTCCAATCGCGGGTGCCACCGTACACGTCCGGCGAATGACGACAAACGTTGAGTTCGCGGCGCTGATGGAGCTGAAGGCGGCGGGCAAGAGCGGAGCGTCGGTGACATCTACCCGTACCGCGCAAGATGGTAGCTACGCAATTGAAGTGCCCGAGCCGGGGCTGTGGTATCTCGAGTACGGTGCGCAAGGCATGGCGTCTATTTCCCACACGCTTGGACCGAGCGACTCGCACCAAGATCTGGGTCCGATCATGATGCCCGAGGCCCATCGGCTCGACCTCAAGTTGGCCGATGATGATGGCAGGCCGGTGGCGGGTGCACTGGTGCGGGTTGCCTCCTACCGGAACCGCTCGAATCCGCTCTACGGACCGCCGGTGTCGGTCGCCGCACGATCCAACGCGAGAGGCGTCGCGACGCTGTGGGTGGCTCAGGATCGTGCTCAGGTCGACATCGCGGCGCCGGGGTTTGTGCCGGGTGCCAATCGCAACGTCCCCTGGGAGATGCTTGCCGAAGGCGACTGGAACAGCATCACCCTGCTACGAGCGCCCGAACGGAGAGTCCGCCTCACCCTGGACGGAAAGCCGCTGCCGGAAGCTGTCTTGTTGATTGAAGGCGGCCGGCTCGCCTTGGCTCGGACCAACCGAGATGGTGAAGCGCTGGTTGCTGTGCCGAAGATGGCGACGAAAGACAACCCGATGCCGATGGTGGTCGAAGCGGAGGTTGCGGGCGACGTCATCCATCATCACTTCGGGCTGCTGCACCGGCCACCGAAGAATGGAAGCAAAGTGGGCGAGGTCCCAATCAAGCGGCGTTGGGTGGAAGGAAAGGTAGTGGACGGCTCAGACCGTGGAGTGGAGGGCGTGTTCGTCTGGTCCACCGCACCTCGCTCTGCAATGGCTCGCACAGTTCAGGATGGCGGTTATCGCTTTGCCGTCAGCGACCAGGTTCCGAGTCGATCGCACGATCTGACCGTTCGCGTGGCTGACGCAGGGATCAACCTGATCCATACGGAGTTCGGAGAACACCAGCGGATCATCGTTCAGCCGGCGCGAGGGCTCCGCATCACCACGCTAGATGAGGATCGGGAACCGATTCCTGGGGTGTCGCTGTCGGTGGTCGAAGAGCTGACGCAAATGAATCGCCATCGACGAAGAACCGCTTTGCTTGCCTCAACGGGCTTAGATGGATCGGGCCTACTGGGCCCAATGACCGCCGAAACCACCTATCGTTTGGAGGTCTATCGTCCGGGATACCGCCGTCACCAGCGCTTGCTGGCCCCGCGTGGGGAAGCGCAGACTAGTTTGGAGACCCTCGAAGTCGTGCTGGTCCCCGGTGCCACTCAAGTCGGGTGGGTGACCGATGAGAACGATCAGCCGATTCCTGGTGCAATGCTTGAAGTGATGCCGGGCATAGGGAATGGTGCGAGTCAGATGCGTCAGGAATTGGGTTTGGGTTCAGAGCCACTCGCAGTGACCACCACCGACGGCGAAGGGCGCTTTGAGGTGCGAGACCTCGAGCCGGTCAAGGTGAGGCTGGCAGTGTCAGCGGTGGGTTTCGCGCCGACGGCTATTTCGGGGATTGAGCTTCCAGAGACTGATTCTGAGATCGGCACAATTTCGCTATCCAAGGGCCTTGTTCTCAGTGGCCACGTGATCGATGAGAACGGCGAAGGAGTGGCGGATCTCCAACTCGTGCTGACTGGAAACGCCTCTAGATTCAGTCGCGGATACGACGAAGACCAACTTACTGGCAGCGACTCGGAAGGTGCCTTTCGCTATGAGAATCTTGCGGACGGTAGCTACTCTCTGCACGTCGAGGCGCCCGAGTACGAGAGCGAGTGGGAGCCCGTGGAACTGGACCAGGACCGGTCGGTCGAAGTTCAGGTGCGGCGGACGTTCAGCCTCAAGGTGAAAGTGGTCGACTCAAAGGGTGAGTTGGCGAACCGGCCGCGGATTACTGATCGAACCGGCGGCGGGTCGTCGTCCCATTCCATGCGGAGTGGGGAGGGAGTGATGGGCCGTCTTCGCCCAGGAAAGATCCAGATCGAGGTTTGGGATGCTGAGGGTGGACTTGCCGAGTTCGATCTCGTGCTGAGTTCATCTGGGGATGTCGTGAGTACCGGTCCTGCTGCTGTGTGGGATGGGGAGGTGCTCAATGTGACGCTTCAAACCGGTGCCGGGCTTGAGGGACGTGTGGTCGATGGTGACGGCAGCCCCGTGGCGAGTGGGGGAATCACCGTGGACAACAATCGGTCGATCAACTTCAGTGGCGGGACCTACCAGCTACGAGGGCTCACTCCCGGCGTGGTGCAGGTGCTGGCCTATGCGGACGGTTTTACCCAGTTGCAAACGGCAGTAACCGTTCGCGAAGGGATCCAAGTGTTGGATCTGGTCTTGGAAGAGGGATATCCAGTGAGTGGGGTGGTGCTCGGATCGGAGGGGCAAGCGGTGGCCGGGGCTCTTGTGACTGCCAACAACTCGGGCGCACAGCACGTCTCGACCTGGGCACGGACTGCGACCGATCAGACGGGAAGGTTCCGTTTTGACGAGCAACTCAAAGGCACGTTGACCTTCAGTGCCCAAGCCGACGGCCATGCGCCGAAGGCTACGGGGCCTATCGAGGTGGCGGAACCGGTCGAGAACATCGAGATCCGACTAGCTCAAGGAGCTCGGGTTTTTGGCTTGGTCTCTGGGCTTCCTGAGAATGCCCTCTCTGGATTGCGTGTAGTCACCATCGGTTGGGTAGGCGGGGGTTCACCCCTGGTTGCTGAGGTTGGCTTTGATGGAAGCTACGAGCTGTCCAACGTGGCTCCGGGGATGATCCGACTGATGCTTGATCATCGGCAGCGGGTGGGCCTTTCTTCCAGAACGAAGACGGTCAACGTTCCACCCTCAGGAGACGTGGAGGTGAACTTCGAGTTCGGTGATGTGCGGATCAGTGGCCAGGTTCTTCTGAATGGGGCGCCGGGAGGCTCTTTGGCGGTTTCGGCGATGAGCCAGATTTCGAGGTCTGAGGGGTACGCCCAAACCGATCCCGATGGTCGTTTCGAGTTGGACGGCGTGAGCGCCGGGCCGGTGCGTCTCGCAGTGCTGTCTCAGGACACTCTCCTCCATACCGAAACGATTGAAGTAGCGGGTGATCAGGACATCTTGATTGAGATCGAGTCGCTACCTGTCGTCGGACGCGTGATCGACGAAGAGGGCGAAGGAATAGCTGGCGCGAATGTCGTCATGATTTCGGGCGAGGCGTCGGACACATACGCCCTCGCCGCCGCGAGTGCGCAGACGGATGCGGATGGCAACTTTAGCTTGTTGGTGAGACTGCCGGCCACCGGTAGGTATTCCGTGCAAGCCACGTTGCAAGGGTACTCAAGAGCAAACACCTCTTGGGTTGCCGATGATGGAGCCCCTCTTCAGTTGGTGATGGCGTCGGGGGTCAAGTTACGGCTTCGTTGGAGTGGTCGCGCACCCGAAAACGGTTTCATGGCGTTGGTCGATAGCTCCGGGGCGGTGGTTCAGAGTGGTGGTGGTTCCCTAGGTTGGACGATCGAAGATGTGCCAGTTGGCCGGTTCACGTTGTACGTAGTCAGCGGCCTGGTTCAAGTGGTTCGGCCGGTGACCGTGCTCGCAGAACCCGAGGGTGGCTTCAACAGCTTCGATGTTACCTACCCCGAGACAGGCCGTCTGCATCTAACCTCGAGCAAACCGGGCGAGGTTGGCCCGCACGGCGTCCTGTCGCTGCGCTTGATCGACGCCGGTGGAACGATCGTGCGCTGGCCAATGCGTCTGATGCTAAGAGATCGAACGCAGACAATGCTTTCCGCGACGACACAGGAGATCCCGGCCGGCGTGTGGACCGTGGAGATCAGTTCGATGGATGAGCTGATCACCTCGGAAGTGGTGGATGTGCGGCCCGGCTCAGTGGTGGAGATCTCGATCGACTAGGTGGCTGCCCATGCATGACTAACGCAGCGTTGCATCAACACATACAGGAAACCTGTACGTGTTGTTGGCTTCGGTCATGGATCATAGAGAAGTTAGCTACACCCAAGCGCGCGCGTCGCTAGCCAGCCTCTGCGGCGAAGTCGCTGAGGCGGGAACGTCAGTCGGGCTTGGCGAAGCCGAAAGGTAGGCGCCCACGGCAACGGGGAAAGGTCCGTTGCTGACAAGGTGTCCGAACGGATGCTGGCTGTCTCTCAACCTGAGTTGCGCGAGGACCTGTGCTATTCGGTCGCTCTGCGGCCTGCAACTGCCACCAGGGTCCTTCGGCTGGTGGCGGACACGCCCAGGAATCCGACTTCGGGCCTGGGGAAACCGGGAGCCGCTCCGCTTATTGGGTGCCGAACTGTGGTCTCGGCGTATCACCCAAGAGCACCGCTTGGTGTATCGGGCAGATGGCTGCGTGCACTTCCTGATGGCGCGCTATCACTACAGGTAGAGCTGCGCATGCAACCAGGCAGACCCTACTCAGCAGACCCTAGTCAGGGGTGAACCGACCTACGTCAACCCATGCAGCAGGTGCAGCATGATCGCTTTCTGAGCCTCCAACCGGTTCTCAGCTTGATCAAAGATGATCGACTGCTCGCACTCGATCACTTCTTCCGCCATCTCGTAGCCGGGGTGAATCGGCATGTCGTGCATGATCTTGGCGTTGCTGTCCGCGAGTAACTCAGCGTTGATCTGGTACGGCAGCATGAGTTCTATGCGCCGCTCCTTCTCTTCAGCGAACGATGGGTCGTTAAAGAACTCCATGTCGAGCCAGGTGTCGGTGTAGACGTAGTCAGCGTCCTTGACGGCAGCTTTCACATCGAGCGTTTCGGTGAGCAGACCGCGGTCTTTGAGCCGTTGCCTTGATTCTTGATCGATGCTGGCTTCGTCCCGCAATGGGCAGACCAGGGTCAGCTTCACGCCTAAAGCCGCTGAGATTGATACAAGTGAGTTGACCACGTTGTTGTAGGCGCCGATGAAGGTGAGCTTGGTGCCGGCGATCGACTCGTCCGAACCCAACGTGCCCGCCTGAGCGCGGTCCTCGGAAATGGTCAGCATGTCGGCCAGTGCTTGGCACGGGTGGTACATGTTGCAGCAGCCGTTGATGATCGGCACGGTCGCGGCGCGGGCCATCTCGAGCACGTCGTCATGAGCCTTCAAGCGCGCCATGATGATGGCGGCGTTGCGGCTTAGGTAGCGCGTTTCGAGACCGACCTTGCTGAGAGTGAAGTTACTCTTCTCCCACTCGAGGTTGATGGCGTGCCCTCCTAACTCGGTCATTCCAGCCTCGAACGACACCCGGGTACGAGTAGAGGTCTTCTGGAAAAGCATCACCAAAGTGTTGCCTTGCATATGACCTTGGTACTCCCAACGATGATGCATGACTTTGCGAGCGAGCCGCAGCATCAACTGCACCTCCTTGTCAGGCCAGTGCTTCCAATCGATCAGATGCTTTGGATCTCGATTGAGAGCCGGAGGTCTCATTGGGGCTGGACCCTTGAGCTTTCGGATGCTCGCACCGGGAAGGGTGGGCGCTGGGGTGCAACGGGTGGGTTGGCTTCCAGTTCTTGGAGCACCACTTCGATTGCCTTCTCGAGCTGTGGGTCGCGACCGGCGATCACATCGGCGGGCCATTGTTCGACTTCGATGTCGGGTGGCACACCAGCGTTCTCGACCACGAAACCGTCCTCGGTCCAGATGGCGAGGTTCGGTGCGGTGACAGAACCACCGTCGAGCAACACTGGGAAGCCGAGTGTGCCCACGAGGCCGCCCCAGGTGCGCTTGCCAATCAGTTTGCCAATGCCGAGCTTGTTGAACATCCAAGGCAGCAGATCGCCACCCGAGCCCGCGGTCTCGTCGATCAGCATCACCTTGGGCCCTTGGATCGATCCGGTGGGCGTGGCGATATCTTTGCCATAGCGGGTAGCCCAGTAGCTAATCTTGGGCCGACGCAGGTGGTCGATGTAGTAGTCGGCGACCTGGCCGCCACCGTTGAAGCGCTCGTCAACGATGATTGCCTGCTTGTCGACTTGTGGGAAGAAGTAACGCTTGAAGTAGGTGTGGCCAAGATTGGTGGTGTTGGGCACATACACATAGGCCACGCGTCCGTCGGTGGCGTCGTGGACCTTCTTGAGATTGCCTTCGACCCAGTCTCGGTTGCGTAGTGCCGACTCGTTCCCCACTGGAACTACGGACACGGTGCGAGAGTCGGAGCCGTCGCGATTAGGTCCGACGGTGATCTCGATGACCTTGCCTGATGTGTTCTCGAAGTGAGCGTAGAGGTTGTCTTGGGTGGTGAGATCGCGACCGCGCACTGCGAGTAGGTACTCGCCAGTCTTGACTGAGACTCCGGGTTCGGTGAGCGGAGCGCGCAATTGAGGGTTCCAGTTAAGCCCGCCAAACACCTTCTTGAACCGATAGCGGTCGCCTGCCACTTCGTAGTTCGCGCCCAGGAGGCCGCCCGGAACCCGGTCGGTGTCGACTCGCTCATCGCCGCCGCCAACGCGGTGGTGACCAACCGCAAGCTCGCTACACATCCAGCGCAGCAGCCGGTTGAGGTCCGCGCGAGTGGCAACGTCATCCAACAGCGCGGAGTACTTCTCGCCCATCGCGTCCCAGTCTGCGCCGTGCATGTTGGGCGCGTAGAAGAAGTCGCGCTGGATCCGCCACACCTCGCGAAAGATCTGCTCCCACTCGGCGCGTGGATCAACCTTGACGGTCAGCTTGTCGATCGCCAGACGTGTGTCCCCAGTATTGATTTTGCCGCCAGCTGGTGCGATGCCCCAACTTCTGCCCGAGACGTAGAGCAGTTTCTTGTTGTCCTGCGACAGGACGTATCCAGACGCGTTGCCCAGCAGTTCCTTCTCCTCGCGATCGCTGAAGTCGAAGTTGTAGAGCTTGGGGCCGTCGTCGTTGGTGCGGCGATAGAAGATCACGCCGTCTTTACCAGCGGCCAGATCGGAGTAGGTGCCAGTGGGCGTTGGTACTGCCAAGATGCGTTGAGAAAGCCCGTTGAAGTCGACGGTGACTGCGCTGTCCTTGGTGTCCTCACTGGCCTCGGCGTTCTTTGCTTCGCCCTTTGAGTCGCCATCTTTGTCGCCCTTTGGCTCGTCGGCTGAACTCGAGTCAGCATCCGATTCAGCCACCTCGACCTCGTCGCTCTCAGGAGCTAGCGGCGAGTCCGCGTCAGACTCCAGGACTGCGACGTAGATGTTGTGCGAGATCTCCATGTCGGCGTTGGACATGGCGAACCAGTTCTTGATCGGGCCGGCATCAGTGGAGGAGAGGAAGTAGAGGTACTTGCCGCTCTCATCAAACACGGGGTCAGCCGCCTCGCTGAGGCCGTCGGTGACTTGGTGTCGTTCTCCAGTCTTCAGGTCGTAGAACCAGACGCTGGCGATGTTCGCGTCGCTATTGTGGGTGTAAGCGAACCAATGTGAGTCTGGGGAGAAGTCGTAGGCGAGAGCGCGCACCCCTGGGGGACCAAAGAACGGGTCCTGAGCAATCTCGGTCAGTTTCTCGCTCGCAGGTTCGAACAAGTAGAGCGTCCACGAGTTATCGATGAACGCGAGGTGCTTGCCGTCTGGTGACCACGACAGGTTCTCGTAGTAGCCGCTGCCGTTGAGATCAAACACTGTGGGTTCGCCGCTGCCGTCTTGGTTGCCGATCAATAGTTGGTACTCGCCGCTTTCATCCGAGAAGTAGGCGATCTGTGATCCGTCGGGTGACCACGAAGGACTGCGCTCATGCGCACCCATGGTGCCGGTGAGATTGCGAGCACTTCCCTTCTTCGCAGGCAAGGTGACGATCTCGCCGCGATACTCAAAGACAGCGCGTTCACCACCAGGAGCGAGGGCTGCATTGCGGATCCACTCGCCACCGTCGACCCAGCGCTCACGGGTCTCGTCGAGGTCGTCAACTACACCGATGGTGAGCTTAAGCGGGGCGGAATCTCCTGGGGTCCAGGTGTGCAGGTAGCCGGCCTGTTCGATGACCAGGTCGCGGCCGCTTGAACTCACGCGTTCGATTGGCCAGGCCGGATAGTCAGTGTGCGCGGTGACATCAGCATCGCCAGCGGTGTAGGAGAACAGGTTGAACTCACCGTTGCGATCAGAACGGAAGTAGACCGTCGATCCGATCCAAGCGGGATCGGTGTCGTTGCAGCGGCCCTCGGGCTGCGGCACTTGCACTACAGAGTGATCGTTGGTGTCGTAGATCCAGATACGCGAGGTGGTGCCGCCACGATAATTCTTCCATTGGCCGAAGCGCTCGGCGATGGGGATGTAGGCGATCTTCTTGCCGTCGGGCGAGTAGGTACCGCGCAACCCGTTGGGGATCGGCAGTTGCTTTGCGCTGTGTGCCGATCCAATGCCTGCGTCGAGTGCAACGGTGTACAACTGTACGTAGCGGTTGGTAAAGACGCTGCGGCCGGATGCGAACAAGACCTCGCGTCCATCGGGGGTGAAGCCTTGGACTGTGTCTCTACCGGGGTGAAAGGTGAGTCGGCGCGGTGCGCCGCCGGTAACTGCCACGGTGTAGACATCGATGTTGCCGTCGAAGGCTGCGCTGAAGGCGATGGTCTTGCCATCCGGGGAGAAGCGTGGCTCCCAGACGTTGGACTCGTGAGATGTCAGGCGCTTCACGTTTGAGCCGTCGCGATTAGCGACCCAGAGATCTTCCGCATAGACAAAGGCGACGTGCTCGGCCGAAAGGGCGGGCTGAGTGAGCAAACGGGTGTCGCTGACGTCGATTGCAGAGCTGGAACTCGCGACGAGAGTCGTCAGGATTATTGCTATAGAAAGCCGTTTCACGGTCATCGTGTCTCCAACTGGAATGAGGGAAGGTCGAGCGCGAGCCGCTCAAAAGGTGATTTCCGGAGTGTACGCTCTCCGAGCTCCAATCACTGAGCGGAAGGCACAAGAGAACAGATGCAGCAACTCACCAAGAACACCTGGCTGATCACCGGGGAAACCAATGGCCGCTATCCCGATGCCAACGGCCTCTTGGTACAGGGCTCGGAGCGTACTGTTTTGATTGACGCGCCACTGTCGCTGCTGGGCGAACTCGAGTCCGCCTTTGGTGGGGAGCTACCGGCGCCGGACTTCGTGGTGCTTTCTCATTGTCATGAGGATCACATCCCGGGTCTGGTCCACCCGCTGGTGAGCGAGCTTCCGTTGTGGATCCACAGCGGAGATGCTGCCGGCATTCAGTCGCTCGATGGGTTCATGGAGTTGTTCGGCATGCCGGAGCCCCGCGCGTCGCGCTGGCGTCAGATCGTTCAAGACCGCTTTCACTTTAGGGCCCGCCCCGACGCGAAGATCTACCAAGACGGTCACGCCTGGGATCTTGGCGGTGTTTCGGTGCGTGCGCTGCACACGCCCGGTCACACGGCTGGACACTGCGCTTTGAGGGTCGAGCAGTCTGTCTCGACTGGGTTGCCTGGCTCAACTGGGCCGCCTCCTACTGGGTCGCCTGTCTCTGCCGGTTTGTCTGAGTCGCCGGGCGAGCAAGACGTGGTGTTTCTCGCCGACATTGACCTGTCTGGCTTCGGTCCGTACTACGGCGACGCGGCGTCGAGCCTGATCGAATTCGAGCGCACGCTTGAGCTGGCCAAGGACTGGACGGCCCGCTGGTTCGTGACCGGGCATCACATCGCTGCTGTGGATCAGGAGACCTTCGTTGCGCGTCTAGCCAAATACACATTGCGGATTTCAGAGCGTGAGCAACAGATGCTCTCCTTCCTCGGGGCACCGCGCACGCTGACGGAGATGATCGAACATCGCTTCATCTACCGCCCGGGGGATCAGGTCGAGGGGGCCGATTGGATCGAACGGCGCAGTATCACCTTGCATCTCGAACGACTGTCGGCCGCGGGCATAGTGCGCAGGATTCCTGCGGATGTTGCGGGTGGGGAAGAGAGGTTTGTGCGTGCCTGAACAGCGTTCCCGCTCTGAGACCGCAATGGTCGCCTACGCACTCGAGATGGACGAGAAGCTCCTCCCGTTCGCGAGCGAGTTGCTGGCTGACCTCGACGAACTCGGTGGCGACGCTGAATGGATCGTCGAACTGTTGGCGTCGCTGGAGCTACCCAGTACCACGCGGGTTCTCGATCTCGGTTGTGGCAAGGGGGCAGTGGCAGTAGAGATTGCGGACGAACTGGCTTGGCGGGTCGACGGCATCGATCTTCATGCGCCGTTTATTGCGGCTTGCGAGGAGGCGGCCCTCGTCACCGGAGTCTCTTGTCTTTGTACGTTTGCAGTGGGCGACATCTTGGCGCTATCAAGATCGGTGTCTGACGCAGTTGCCGGCCCAGGCGCGGTTCCAGGATGCGATCGATATGACGTCGTGGTGATGGCAGCCTTGGGCGACGTGCTCGGGTCGTGGTCTGCAACGATCGCGGCCCTGCGCCGCTTCGTGGTCCCGGGCGGATTCATTGCGATCAACGACGTCGTTTTGCGCGAAGGTGGGTCCAGCGACTTTGAGGGCTTTGCCGACTACCTCACTCGAGACGCGATGATCGAACAGCTCGAGTCGTGCGGGGATCGTGTCGTGCGCGCAGTGATCGACCAGCCCGACCAGCCCGACCAGCCCGGCCAGCCCGGCCAGCCCGACCAGCCCGACCAGTCCGACCAGTCCGACCAGTCCGCTCAGTCCGCTCAGTCCGCTCAGCGCGGCGCGTGCGACGAGTATGTCAAGCACGATCGGCCCGACAAGCACGACCAGGCTGGGTCAGCGCCGATCGGGTCAACTGAGAATGAGCCCGATCACTTCGAAGAGAACCGCTTGATCCGTCATCGCGCGGAAGCGCTTGCCGTCGAGTATCCAGGGCTAGCGACCGAGCTGCTGGCGTTCGCCGCCGGCCAGGAGGCCGAGTGCGCCTACTTGCATGAGAACGTCAGCGATGTGCTGTGGCTTCTGGAGCGCGGTCGGGACTGAACCGGGTGGGGACGGAGCCTGGACGACCTTCGGATGTGGGTTGGAGGCGCAGCGCGAGTCGATCGTGCTGTTCGTCGGCCCCAGCGTGCCGTTCGTCGATTGATTGGCAACAGCGGTGAGATCTTCGCCGTAGGGTGATTCAGCAATGCCAAGGAGCTGCCGAAACACGATGCGATCTTCCAACACCGAGCCCAATCCACCGACCACCGCCACCAGCACCACCCTCGGGGTCGCTGTGCTCATTCTGTTCTTCTCCGTGGGGTTGAGTGCCGAACGCTTGGCTCTGATCAATGGCACCGTGCTCGACCCGGTGGCGGAGACCGAGACCGTCGAAGTGCTTATCCTCGAGAACGGAGTGATCGTCGAGCGGCTGCCCGCGCTGCCAGACGGCTTTTCCGGAGAGGTGCTTGATCTCGAGTCGAAGTTCATCGCTCCGGGGCTCAGCGATCTCCACGTTCACAGCTACGGCAACGCTGGGCCGCGGGGTGAGGTCGAAGTGTTCGGCATCGAGGGCACCGCGGAACGCATGCTCTCGGTTGGCGTAACCGGGTTCTTGGACCTCTCGAGCTTCGAAGAGGAAGCGCTGGAGCTGCGCGACTTGCAACGCGCTGACTCAGAAGCAGTGGTGGGTTCCGACTTCTATACCGCCGGTGCTGCTTTCACTTGCCCCGATGGACACGGGACGCAGTTCCCGAACCCTGCTCATGAAGTGGAGAACCCGCAGCAAGCGCGAGCGGAGGTCTCCCGTTTGGCGGTTCTGAAGCCGGATGTGATCAAACTCATCTACCTCGCCTCGCACGAGACCCTGCCGTCGATCGATCGGGCCACCATGGAGGCGATCATTGACGAGGCACACCAGCACGGGATCCAGGTGGTGGCCCACACCAGCTACTGGCCGGATGCGATGGAGGCGGTGACTGCGGGTGTCGATGCGATCACTCATACCGATCACGATCCGGTGCCCCAGCCACTGGTCGATCTGATGGTCAAAGAGGGCACGGCTAGCATCCCGACCTTGGCGGTTCATCTTGATCTTTCTCACTTTCTCGATAAGCCCGGCGAACTCGAAGGTCCGCTCTACACTCGAACTTCGCTGGATGAGCTGAGGGAGACGTACAACGACCGCACAACTCCACTACCCGAGCGAATGGCCCGCTGGCGCGAGGCACAAATCGAAGATCGGCAAGGATTCCTGGATGCGGTTGCGCAGTTGCACCGCGCCGGGGTCACGCTGCTGACCGGCAGCGATGCGGGCAACCCCGGCACCTTCCAAGGGCCGTCTGTTCATCGCGAACTCAAGCTTCTGGTGGAGGCGGGGTTGTCGCCATGGGCAGCGTTGCGGGCGTCGAGCACGAATGCCTCAAAGCTGCTCTCGCAGTCGATTGGTATGGCATCAGGTGATCTTGCAAACTTGATCGTCTTCGACGCTTCTCCGATCGAAGACATTGGCAACACCGCGACGGTCTCGCTGGTGATTCACCGCGGTCGGGTGGTCGACATGGACCGGCTCGATCTGCCGGGAGAGCCAGCCAAGTTCACATCTGCGTCGAAGACAGCAGCTTCACGGTCGCGTAGCGAAGTGTCGACCGCCGAAGACGTGGCGACCGCGGACGAGAGTGGGGACATGGGTGCGGACGAGAGTGATACCGACGAGAGTGATACGGACGAAGTGCCAGGCGAGGTGCTGGGCGAGGGTGCGGACGATCTGAACCTGTTGGTGCGAGGTGAGGTTGCGGCTCCTAGTGGCTACCGCTTGTCGCACGTTGAAGTGGGATTGCGCGCAGCCGGGCAAACCACAGCCTTCCTCTCTGTGCGAACCGATGCCGACGGCCGTTTCGCGATCGCGGGAGTACTTCCGTTGGTTGAGAACGGAACTGATGCCCTCGAATTGGTAGCCGCCTACGCTGGGTTCGATCCCGTGATCGAACGCTTCTTTGTGGCCGACTTGCCGGTCACGGTCGATCTCACCATGCGCGTCTCGCGCTTTCAAGAAGCGATCGTGGTCGAGGCCCTGTCGCCCACCGACGAATCTTTGCAACCTCAGCAAGAGTTTGGCTTCTTAGACATCGTGGCGACTGCCGGAGCCAACGCAGACCCGATGTTTGCGACCCAGACCTTGCCTGGAGTGATCAAGCTCGACGAAGGCTCGGGACTGTTTGTGCGAGGTGGCGACACGAGCGAGGTCGCGACTTACCTGGATCGAGCTTTGCTGGACCACCCCTATCGTAACGAGACGCCAACTGGCGGATTCTTCGGCAGCGTTGACGCTTTTGAGCTGGAGGGGTTGAGTTTGAGTGCCGGCGGGTTTCCGGCGCGGTATGGCAACAGCCTTTCGGCCGTCCTGGAACTTTCAACGCGGCCGCCCAATTCGGTGCGCAGCCTCACGGTGACAGTGGGCCTCGGTGCTGTGTCGGCAAGTCTTGAGAGCCCGGTGGGCCAGACCGGTTCGGTGCGGCTGGCTACGAACCGACGTGACGCTCGTGCGTTGGTCGACCTGAATGACTCGCAACTGGACTTCCGCAAGCCGCCCAGTGGGACCGACTTAAGCGGTCGCGTGGTGATGCAACCGAACGATCGACACACCGTGTCCTTGAGCGCCTATGACCAAACGTCCTCACTGGGAACGGAACTCGAGAATGGCAACTTTGCCGGTCTGATCGACTCAGGTGACGAAGATCGGGTGGCTGTGCTTGCATGGAACGGCGTCGCGAAGGGCCCCGATGGGCGGGAAGGCCTGGGTCCAGCCTCGTTCTCGTTGGCCTTGAGCTCTGGCGATCACTCGAGCGAGGTGGAGATCGGGGTACTCAACATTCACACTGGCGATCGCACAAGGCGTGCTCGGTTGGACGTGGAGAAGCCGATTCCTACATGGCTGCTACGCGGTGGTTCGGTGGTTGAAGAAATCGAACATCGATCGCTAGGCACGCTGCCCACGGTGGGCGGCGATTTTTCCGGCGACCAGGGTTTGCGCCTGTGGAACATTGCGGTGCCGCGGAGGCGCGTCGGCGCCTACGTCGAAGCCGAACGGTCGGTGGGCAGGCGAGTCGCGCTCAACGTTGGAATTCGCCATGACAGTTGGAGTGCTCCCGACAGTACGGCTTGGGACCCTCGCGTATCGCTGAGTTTGAGAGCCGGATCAGAGTCGCATTTCCGGGTCGCTTGGGGTCGCTATCACCAAGCGCCAGCCATCGAGTATTTGTCTCAAGGCATTGACTTCGGAGCTCTCGGAATCGCGGTGGCTGAGCACCGCGTTGTGTCGTGGCAACTGCACACAGCGGGCGACCCCTGGCAGATACGGATCGAGGCCTATGACAAGCGCTACGACGACCTGCCTATGGAAGTGAACGAGTCCGGACCCCCTGTGTATGCGAGCACCGGAAATGGCTTCGCGCGCGGTGTCGACATGTTCCTGGGGTTCCAAACCAGTGACACCAGTCCCGGCTTGCGCTCAGGTTGGCGTGGCTTCGCCGCCTACACCTACCTTGAAGCGGAACGGCTCTACACCCCCTGGCAGGATAATGGTCGCTATGAAACTCCGACTCAAGCTTTCAAGCCAGACTTTGCAATACCCAACACGATTCAGCTGGTCGCTCATAAGGCGATGCCATGGGGTGTGAGTGCGAGCCTAGGGTTTCGGTTTGCCACCGGGCGTCCGACGACGCCGGTAATCGGTACCGAGGCCACCGAGTTTGGTCTCACCCCGATCTACGCCGAGATCAATTCCGACCGTCTGCCCGGCTTTCGCCGGGTAGACCTGAGCGCCAGTCGACCTTTTGCGGTGGGCAACGGGACCAGCCTGCTGGCTTTTGTGGGCATCAACGATGTCTTTGATCGCCGCAATGCCTTCCGCTACGTCTATTCGGCCGATTGGCGCGAGCGTCGCGTCGCACGCACTGCATTCGGTCGCACGATCTACTTTGGGGTTTCATTGAGGCGCTAATCGAGCAGGGTGCTCGTGCCTTCAAAGGATTCAGTCTCTTTCGCTGGTCGGGCCTAAGGTCCTTTTCCGTCATTCAGAAATAGGAGATCTCTCTATGCATACTTCATTGATTCGGTTTGCTCCGGTGGTTCTGTGGCTGCTTGTTTTGCTTCCCGCGCATGTGTCGCTGGCGACTCCGGGCGTCATGGTTGAGGAAGCAGCTGATGAGATCCTTCAGCTTGCGCGGTCGATCGACCCTCTAGTCGGTGGCGAGGCTGATGGGCTTCAGTCTGTGCACGACAAGCTGCTCGCGTTCAACGAAAAGTCGCCGACCAATGCTTCGCGCTATGCCTTGGCCTACTGCCGCTACCGCATGGCTACGCTCCAGTTCGGTGGCGGCGATCCGGCAAAGAACGCCGAGCTGCTCAAGGCGGCTCAGAAGGATCTCGAGATGGTCATCGAGACCGCACCAGCAAGGAGTGAAGAGGCTGCCGAAGCGATGGGCCTCTTGTCCGGGATCATGGGCTTTCGAATTGGCATGGATCCCGGTCTCAGCATGTCGCTCGGGCCGCGGTCTGGCCAGCTCATCTCGAAGGCCGCGCGCATGGCTCCAGACAACCCGCGGGTGAAGATGCAGGAGGGCATCTCCAAGTTCAACACCCCAAAGATGTTCGGCGGCAGTATCAAGAAGGCCGAGACTCTGCTACGAGAGGCGGTGTCGATCTTCGCTGATCAGGCCGGCAACGATCAGCCAGAGTGGCCGAGTTGGGGATATCTCGACACTCTGGCGTGGCTTGGTCAGGCCTTGGCGGCGCAGGACAAGACGGCAGAGGCCCGTGCGGTCTACCAGCAGGCTTTGGCGATCAATCCTGAGATGGGTTGGATTCGCTATCAGCTGTTGCCGGCTCTTGGTGAGCAGTAGTCGTTTGGGACTTTCTGGTCATGGAAACTCGGTAACCTAGCGATCCACGATGCATCAAAGTAGCCCCATCTCTTTGGTCGACACCGATCGCGACGTGCTCAGCACGTCGTGGTGGCGCCGCGCGGCTCTAGTCCTAACGCTGTGGTTGGCCGGCGCCTCCTTGCTTGCGATCGTCTTGACCGCGCAAGAGGGATTGAGTTTCTTGTGGTCGTTTGAGTCTTCGTTCTTACAATGCGGGATTCTGGTTGTCCTGATCAATCCCGTTTGGGCGCTCTTGCCGCGCCTGGACGGCAAGAGTGGCGGCCTCAAGTTGCTTGTGCATGCTGTGCTCGCGATCGTGCTGGTGGCAGTGTGGGAGCTTGGTTTCCATGCGTTCTTGAGTGCCACCGCCGGGCCCGAGGTTGCGAGCATCCGCAGTGAAACGAGCGGCTACTGGCGTTGGCTGCAAGCGGGCATGATGTACGGCGTGGTGGTGGCGGGCATGGTGGTGGTCAGGACCGCTCGCAAGTTGCGCCTCGAAGAACGGCGCGCGGGTCAACTGCGGCTCTTGATGCGCGAGGCGGAACTGCGCGCTTTGCGTGCCCAGTTGAGGCCACACTTCTTGTTCAACACGCTCAATTCGATCTACTCGCTGATTCCTGATCGCCCGGAAGAAGCAAAGTCGATGGTCGCTGGCTTGTCTGACCTCATGCGAGAAACCCTCGAAGTCACGGATCAGAGCCTGGTGCCCCTGGCCACCGAACTGCGCTTGGTTGAGAGTTATCTGGGTATCGAGTCGGTTCGCTTCGGTGAGCGCCTCACCGTGAGCGTTGAGGTCGATCCGAAGGTCAAGCAGGCCTTAGTGCCGCCACTCTTGCTGCAACCGTTGGTGGAGAACGCGGTTCATCATGGAATCGCGGCCCAGGTCGAGGGCGGTGAGATCACGGTCACAGCGCAGTTGACCGAGAACGCCGAGAGCCGCAACGGTCAGGCTGGCCTTAGGCTGATGGTGCGTGACACCGGGGTTGGCTTCTCTGCCGGCCCCACTAGCGGCCTCTCGGCCGGTCCCAACAGTGGCGATTTCGAAACCGGTGCGGTGGATGCAGCTAGCCACTCGGGTCGGGGGCGCGGCAACGGCCTGCGCATCACGCGGTCTCGCCTGGAGAACCAGTATGGAGAGTCGTTTTCGTTGGAAGTGGGCAATGTTGGTCCCAGTGGTGAAGGAGCAGTGATTACCATCGATCTACCGCTTGAGTCTTCGTGAGCAATCAGCCTCTGCAAGTGGTGATCGTCGACGACGAGCCACTGGCGCGCGATGTTCTGCGCCGGATGGTGACGGCGCGGAGCGATCTTGAGCTGATCGGAGAGGCCGGCTCGGGAACCCAAGCGCTGGATCAGATCACCGCGCCCGGCCCCAAGCCCGAGTTGGTGCTACTCGATATTGAGATGCCCGGTCTCGATGGCTTTCAGTTGCTCGATGAGCTCAGCCGCCGCGATCAAACGAAGGCCACCGTCATCTTTGTCACCGCCTACAACCGCTACGCGGTGAGAGCGTTTGAGACGCAGGCCATCGACTACCTGGTCAAGCCGGTGACCCAGGAGCGGTTCGATGCGGCGATCGATCGGGTGACCGAGTCACGTCGATCGCTCACGCGCGCGGAAGTGCAACAGTTACTGGCCGATGCTTTGACGTCGACTCCCGACCGGCTGCTGGTGAAGAAGGGGCAGCGCATCGTACCGGTGGCGGTTGAGGAGATCGACTGGATCGAGGCGAACGGCGATTACGTGAAACTGCATTGTGGCGCGGAGGGCCATTTGATCGAGCGCACTCTGTCCGAGATGGAACAACTCCTCGCCCAGCGCGGATTTCTCCGTATCCACCGCAGCGCCCTGGTCAACGATCGCCGGATCGAGAGCTTGACCCCGTTGGGTTCTGGTCGATATCAGCTGCAGGTGAGAGGGGGAACGCAGCTGATTGTCAGCCGATCCTATTCCGGTGCGTTTCGCGATCACGTTCTGTGACCGTTCCCTTCAGAGACGATCACTAAGGTTCTGCAGACATCATCAACTGGGGACGCTTGACCATTGGCCGTCGTAGACTGAGTACCTGGTCGTGTAGGTCTTGAACCTTGCTTTCTCGGAGGTGCTTGGTGCTTCGCAGCTTTCTTCTTGATTCGCGTCGCCGGCTGATTGCAGTCGCGACCGCTCTGCTGGTCTGGCCAGCTGTATGTGCCGCCCAACAGGTGGATCTAGCGCTCGATTTTGCGCCGGGTGCAGCCCCGATCGGTACTCGAACCGGGGACTGGATGACCTTGGGTGACGGCATCCTCTTCTCGCGGATCCACCCGGATGACCGTGTGGAGTTGTGGTTCACCAATGGCACACAAGCGGGTACACGGATGCTGGTCGAGGGCAGTGGTCGATCGGCAGACGGCGAGTTGTTTGGCGTCGAGCTTGGCGACGGTACTGCTCTGATGGTTTTCGCGGGCTTTAGTGAAGCCGGAGTTGGTCGCGAGCTGTGGCGGACCGACGGAACCCTTGAAGGAACGACCCTGTTCAGCGACTTGTGTCCGGGGCCTTGCGACGGGTTCGTTGAGCTCAACGGAGGCAACTCTGACTTCCAACAACGGGACGGCAAAACCTACTTTCTTGGGCAAGCACAGCCTGGGCAGCAGCGGTTGTACGTCTATGACCCTGCTGGTGGCCTCGAAGTGGTCACCGAGCTGCCGGCGGTTGGCTTCGCGCTCGGTCGTGCTCCGTTGCCTGGGCCGAACACCAACCCACCTGCGGATGTGATTCTGGTCGTGAGCCAGGAAGTGGAGTCGGGTGAAGGCTCTTTGTGGGTCCTGCGACTTGGTCTCGGGATCGAGGAGTCCGTTGCGCCGATCGCGACACCGTCGGTCGTTTCGATGTTGCCGTTTAGAGATGGCGCTCTTGCAGTCATGCAGACAGCCAGCGCTGAGGATGGATTGTTCTACATCGACCACAACGGCCTAGAGCTGGTTAGCGCGGATGCTGCGTCGGTGACGCCATTGCGGATCAGCACTGCAAGTGGAAACTCACTTCAAGAGCGCGCCTTCACCTACCGCCGGTCGCTAGGGGGGTGTCAGGTCTTGCTGGTTGGAGCAAGCGCAATCGAGGTACAGGTTGTGGGACAGTTCTCGACCAGTGAATGTTGGAGCGAAGCGCAGGTTATGGGGCAACGATTGGTGTTCGCACAACCCGACGGTCCCGCCGGTGGTCGAGTTCTCGCCACCAACTCGACCAACGTAGGTACGTTCGTGCTCGCTCGGAATAGCGAGTCTGCGAAACCACAGGGTATTAGCGTACTTGGCGCAGAGCAGGTCGTATGGCTCGATCAGGTCAATGGTTCCGGACTGGTCATGACCAGCAACGGGCTTGGGGTCGGCAGCGCAGTTCATACCTTCGTTTCGATCGACGGAGCGTCGTTTGGTGATGCGGCCCTGCCGATCGTCAACGGTAGCGCCCTGTTGATCGCGGACGGTGGGAGTGGCCGAGGCCTCGAGCTGTGGCGGAGTGACGGCACAAGCCCGGGAACGACGTTCGTCGCAGCACTGACACCTGACCTTGCGTCCTCAATGCCCCAACACTTGTTCCGTTCAGATCTCGGCTTGCTGTTCGCTCCTGCGGATCCGCCGGGCTTGATTGAAGAGGATGCGCGTGATCTCTGGGTGCTGCCGGGTGCTCAGTCGGGCCCCGAGTTGATCGCGGCAGACCGCATGGTGGTGCACGAGACCGGCGCTCGACTGATCGTCGATGCTTCGCCGGCGATGAATCCAAAGACGGTCGTGGCGCTTGATCCAGCGACCGGTCTAGAGGAAACCGTTCTTGAGCCTCCGCCAGGGGCTCCGCAGCGTTTCATCTCCGGCAGTGTTCAGGTGGGAAGTAGGGTGGTGCTGCGGACCAGTGAACCCTCCGGCAGTGGCTCAACGGCGGTCAGTTTGTGGGCTAGTGATGGCACCCTGGATGGCACCACTGAGCTCGTCGGTGATCTGGCCATAGCCGACTCATCCCCGCTGGTCGGGTTCAGGACGAGACGCGGTGCTGCGGCCTTGACTTGGGGGCCTGGGGTGAACACAAATGGGAACCAGACTTCCGTCTGGATCAGCGACGGCACTCCCAGTGGCTCTCGACTCCTGAGTGCCGCCATGATTCGGCATAGCGTTCAGGCGGTGACCGAGGAGCACGCTTACGTTTTGGTAACGGGTCAGGACTCATCCTCGTTTCTAGCGACCATCGATTTGAGCGACGGTAACCTGGACTTACCAAGTGCGCGACAGCGGGTCGTTTTTGATCTCGGCAATCCACCAACGGACCCTCCCTACGGAAGCTTGGGCGTTGGTGTTCGCGGGCGGTTTGTCTACCAGAGTGCGAGCCTCGCCTCGGATCCAGGGGACGGCGAGCCCGGTCCGACTCGACAGCTCAGTTCCAGTGACGCGACTCTTTCCGGAACCGTCGTTCTAGGAGAATTCGAGTCACTCAGCGCACCGCGCTCAGGTCCTGCCGGGTTGGCCTACTTCTCGGCGACCCGCGCGATTGGCCGATCCGAACTCTGGGTTACGGATGGAACTGTCGCGGGCACTCTGAACTTAGGAGTCTCGGTCTCAGCCCAGCAAGTGAATGCCGCTGAGATCGTAGATGGTGTGCTTGCCTTTGCGGCTACGACAGCTGAGAACGGAACAGAGCTATGGCTCACCGATGGCACCGTGGCCGGAACCAGGCAGATCGATGTCGAACCGGGCCCGGTGGGTTCAGGTCCAAAGGAGATGGAAGCGTCGGGCGACAAGATGTATTTCGCCGCTTACCGATCCGACGTCGGACGAGAACTGTTCTCCATCGACCGATCTGCGCTCCGCACAGCATGTGAACCTTCTGAGACCCGTGCCTGTTTGGGCGCAGGGCGCTTTGCTGTTGAAGCGGAGTGGTTCGATCGCGTTAGCGGTGATCGCGGCCGCGGGCGGGCGCAGCCGTTTCGGACTGATACTGGACGCTTCTGGTTCTTCGAGGAAGGCAATGTGGAGCTGGTGTTTAAGGTGTTGGACGCCCGCAGCTTTAGCGATCATTTTTGGGTGTTCTATGGTGCATTGTCCGATGTGAGCTACTGGTTGACGGTCACTGACACCTGGAGTGGTGAGTCGCGCACGTACAGCAATGAGCAGGGGGACATCTGTGGGGCCCTGGATCTGACTGCGTTCGCCCTGGAGCCGGAGCTCGACGACCTGGCGCCGACGGACGACTCAACGGTGTCAGGCCCGGTTGCCTCCCGTGTCCTAGAAACTCACCCCGTCGAGGAACCTCCTGTCTGTGGCGAGACTGTCTTATGCCTGCAAGACGATCGCTTTCGCGTCAGTGTTGACTTCCAGGTGTTGGGCGAACCGGAACCGGGTGTCGGTATCGCGGTAGTCGATCCTGGTGGCACTGACGATGAGACCGGGTACTTCTGGTTCTTCACCGACCAGAACATCGAGCTAGCGATCAAGGTGATCGATGGCCGTACGATCAATGACAACTGGTGGCTGTTCTACGGCGGCCTTTCGGATGTTGAGTACACGATCACCGTGGTCGACACAATGACTGGTCTGGAGAAGATCTACTGGAACGAACAGGGTTCAATCTGTGGCGACGCAGATATTGGAGCGTTTCCCGACGAATTCCGTGGGCACTGACCTCCGGGGCAGGACTTAGCCCCGTCCCATCTGCTCCCAGGCCGGGTCCGTCGGTGGGGGACCCGGGACTTCGACCATCTTGACGTGAGAGAGCACCAACAGCTCGTTTGAGTCGCCTAAAAACCGCACTTCGACCAGGTGGTTCTTGCGCCCGCGATGGAGTGCTCGCCCTTCGATCCTCAGCGGTGAGTTGATCACCGGCCTGAGGTACTCGATGCGCATGTCGCGGGTGGCCATCCAGCCGGCCCAGCGATGCACGTCGACGTCTCGCTCGGTCTGGCGCGCGACGAAGATGGCCATGAAGTCGCAGTAGATGGGGGTGAAACCACCGAACAGGTGACCGCGTGGGTTGAGCACGTGTTCGGGCATCGGCGCCTCTACTAGGAGGTAGTCCTTGTCTTGCTGGATCGCTCGCCAGTTGGGCGCTTCGAGGAGGTCGCCCACGCGATGGCCAGGGCCGATCAGCTGGTCGGGGCCCGGCTCGTACCACAGGGGACCTCTGTCCTTGGCGGGCTGGTCAGCCTCCGCGGCGCCGGTCCCTGTGCGGTTGTTGTCAGTGTCCAGCATCGATTTCTTAGCTCCCCATCGGAATCACATAGAACAGAACAGCGAAGAAGTGGCAAGTGCTACCGCCGAGCACAAAGCCGTGCCATACCGCGTGGTGATAGCGCATCTTGTGGCGGGTGTAGAACACTACGCCGCCGGTGTAGGCCAAACCGCCCAAGGCCACAAGCATTAGTCCGCCGGGTGCGATTGTGCGCATCATCGGCACGATCGCGGCGACCGCCGTCCATCCCATGGCGAGATAGAGCGCCAGCCGCAGCCATTCGCGACGCTCGGTTCCCAGGATCGGACCCAACCGAGTGACGATGCCGATCACCGCCAGGCCCCAGATCACGCCGAACAGGATCCAGCCACCGTTGTGGCGCAGGTTGACCAATGCGAAGGGCGTGTAAGTACCGGCGATGAGCACGAAGATCGCGCAGTGATCGAACACACGCAGGACTCGTTTGGTACCTGCATGCCAGATTCCGTGGTAGAGCGTCGACGTGGCGTACTGGAACACCAAGGCTCCGCCAAAAACGCTGCACGACGCAATGTGCCAAGCGTTGCCGAACTTGGTTGCGAATGCCACAAGGATCGCGAGGCCAGCGATCGAGAGCAACAGGCCGATGCCGTGGGTCACCGAGTTGGCGACCTCCTCTGCCGGCGTTTGTTCCCGTGGCGGCAGTCCACGTTTCTTGCCACCGCTTGCCTTGGTGTTGAATTGGTTTGGCTGAACCTCGGTCATGATCGCGATCGTAGCGCAGGGATTCGAGTTGCGACGCTCCTCTGCTCCCTACGCTGAAAGTTTGAAGTCCACCAAATTCAATCGCCGGAACTCAAGCTCCAGGATGTCCGCGGCGTCGATCGACCTCAGCAACTGGCGGCAGCCGGCTTGGTCTTCCGCTGTCAAAGCACCAAAGTGGTCCAGCGCGCGTTGCAACATCCACAAGTTGTAGGGGAACACGGCGCGTTCGGCAGTGACTTCGCCCTCCTCTCCCGCTAGCAACGTGAACCGATGCTGGCCGATGCCTCGAGGGATCCGAACAGGCTCGCCGGAGCCTTGCAGGTTCTCTTCCGCCCAGGTGTTGAACAGCTGCGCAGTGTCGCGTAGAACAGGTCCGTACTCGCTCGCCCAGCGCTGCAGGATCGGCAAGAGTGAGTCGGGCACCTCATCGTTGTCTAGGAACTCTCCCTCGTTGGTTCGATCCTCACGCAGGCGGTTGACCCACGCGGCGACGTTCGGGGCGGTACGACGCATTAGTTCGCCGGGGTAGGGATCACGATACAAGTGAGCATAAAGAGCGCCGAAGAGGCCAAAGTCGGCGAGGCTTGGGCGAGTTCCTAGCAGGAAGGGGTGCTGCGCCAGATGAGCGTCGAAGTCCGCGAGGAATGCCTCATACGAAGCCTCGATGGCAGCTTCTGTGGTTGGGTGAACGCCGAGTAAGGGTAGGGATCCGTGAAAACGGCCCGCATTCTTACGACCGATCTCTAGCTGTTCTTCAGGCGTTGCGTCTGGCGCGGAGAGACTTCCGAACTCGGCCAAGATCCAATCCAAGCAGTGATTCCAGCGGTAGTGCATCGCCGGCAGCTTCAGCCACTCGTCGCCGTACGCTTCGAGCAGATAAGCGACGAGCCTTTGCTTGGGGCCCGCGGGAACGATTGGGGTTTCTGGGTACTTCTCTTCGAGAGCGTCGATGATCACCGAGGTGTCCTGGAGCGTCTCATCGCTTGGCGTGATCACCACCGGGATGACCGGCCAGCCGACCCGCGGCAGGATCTCCGCCTTATAGATCGCCTGCGTTGCCAAGGTCTCCTCGAAAGGGATCCGCTTGAAGCGCAGATAGGCGCGAGCCTTACCGGTGTAGTAGGAAACGTCCGCGCCAAGGAGTTTGTAGGTCACGTTGTTGGAACCTGTGGTTGGCCATAGAACCGGCAACATTAGTTGCTCTTTGCTTGCATCCCGTGGGGCTCCAAGCGCCTGGTGGCGGCGCGGAGCCTCCCCTGGGATGTGTCGCGAGGTGAAGTGTGGGTTCGCTCTGGAGAGGGATGGGGACTAGGGGAAGGGTCGAGGGGTCGGCTGATCAGCGAGCTGGCCGGCTGCCGGAGCTGAGAGTTAACCACAGGTTTCGGACATAGTTGCTCGTAGCTCGACTCCCATGGGTTGTTGCAGGGTGCGGTGTGTGAAATCGCGTGAGGTCGGCAGGCGGGCGGGTGAATGGGCCGAAAGAGCCGGTGAGCAGAAAACTGCCCGTAACTAGCCACGAGTCTCTACTTGGAACTTCCCACGGTCCACCGTACTTTGACCTTCTTCGCGTTGCCCGTCGCTTCACGAGCCACTTTCACTTTGACCTTCTCGAGTTCCTCGCGACTGAGCCCGACATCCGTGGCGAAGGTCAGTAGATACTGATTTCTCAACTCGCGGGTGATGCGTCCATACGCCTGCAGAATCTCTTCCATGCTGTTCACATAGAAGACCTGGCCTCCACTAGCTTTCGCGAACGCCTCGAGATCGGTCTTCCTGGCTCCGCGGCGCCGATCTCCGAAGAAGTCCGACAGCGCTACGAAGTAGAGCGGAACTCCTGCAAATCGAGCCGACTCGTAGACCCGGCTATAGCTGAACCGCGAGTTAAAATCTTCGCCGTCAGTGAGCAAGACCACTGCGCGTCTGCTGCGCGCCGCGTCCTCTAAATTGACCAAGGCGAAGATGATCGAGTCATACAGAGCGGTGGCTCCCGAGGCCTTGAGTTTCGACAACGCTTGAATGAGCTGAAACACCTCACCGCTCAGCGGGTGCACCAAGCGTACGCTGTTGTCGAAGTCGACGACCATGGCTCGATCCTCGTCGCTAATTGTGTCTCCGAGAAACCGCGCGGCGGCCTTGCGTGTGTCGTCCATCAACGCCCACATGCTCTCGGAGGTGTCGACCACCAGTGCCAGATCCAGCGGCACTTGCTCGGCTTCGGAGAAGCGTTCGATAGTAAGTGGCGCGCCAGAGAGCTCGAGGGTGAAGTCATCGGCATCGAGTCCTGATATCGGATCGCCGTCCTCGTCGGTGACTACCGCGAATACTTGTACCAAGTTCACCGAGACCTGTGCGCCGAAGTCTCCGAGCCCGGCGTCCGAGCCCTCTCCTAGAAGCCTTACATCTTCGAGGAACGAGCCGTCTGCGAGCCACGCAACCACGCGCACGAAGTCACCGCGTGCTGCAGCGTCTGCGGTCGGACGAGGGCCGACGGCAGCACGCAACGGGCTAGAGGTCATGGTGGCCTGCAAGTTCTGGTTGCGATAGAACTCAACGCGATCAAGCGTCATGCCCTCTCGCAAACGAAGGGATGCTTCGGCCATGAGTTGCGCCGAGGTCCCGGACGATCCACCGTTCTCGGTTCGCTTGAGCGATGTGATCGCTAGACCCTCGCTGGTCAGCGTACGATTGACTTGGATCTCATCCGTTCCGAGTAGAAGATCGCTGGCTGAGAAGCCGGCTGCGCTCAGGCGCCGCTCTACGCCCGAGGCACCCAGGTCGACGGATACTGAAAACGGCGCTCGGTCGTCGCGACTGATCTCTTCGCCGTCGAGGTAGAACACCACCGAGCGTACGGCGCCGGTGGCGGCCAATACCGCAAACTTCTGAGTGCCCAAGAGTCGATCCCGCGCTGGAGCGACCAGTTGTAGGACTGGAGATTTGAAGCGGCCGGACGCCGCGGTTGGGTTGGGTTCGCCGAGGAGATCGGTGCGGCTACGTTTGGGCTCAGGTTTTCTGGTGCCAGATTGGCGAGCTTCGTGGGTCGCGATCACGGTCGTCGGCTCGGCCGCTTGCTCAATCACAGCGTCGATAGATCGAATGTCGGCTTCGAAGGATTCTGTGATCTCTTCCGCGGTCGCGGCGCCCCAACGGCCAGTTTCGAGGTCCTCGACCAAGACCGCGATTTGATCAAGATCGCGAGATAGGCGAACGGAAGAGCGCAGCAGCCAGCGCTCCTTGTCGAGCGGTTGCTTTCCCCCGAACAGTTGCTCGACTCCCAGATTCTGATCCAAGCGTCGTTTAAGCACGGTCACCCGTAGGCGATCGCTGGTCTCGGGGGCACTCGTTGAGTTTGTTGGTGGGTTTCGACCCAACAGGCTCTCGACATTGAGTGACGTCTCTAACGTGGCGCCTCCAGCGAGTTCGCCTAGCAGTCCGGCTTGAACTGAGAGGTCGCCATTGTCGAGGCCTTCGAAGAAACGCCGCGCGCGCGCAAGCGTCAGCTGCCTGGGTGGAGAGGTTGCCAACCAGAAGGATCGATTGCCTTCACTGTTGAATGGAGAAGCGATGTTGATCGCGCGGATCGCGTAGTCGTCACCGCGACTGAGACCACCCGGGGTTACCGTGCTAGCGGCCGACTCAGGAAGTTGCGGAATCTTGAAGCTGATCTGAATGGCGGCCGCAAGACCTGCGAGTGCACGATCAATATCGCTGGCTGAACCGATTCTGAAGCCGCTTCCGCCCGCGAGCTCTGAGGCCGTGGCGTCGTTGAGAAGGCGCGTTGTCTCGCTGGAGCTGCTTGCGGATCGATCGCTGGTCCAGGCAAGAGGAAAGAGCGCAGCGCCGGTGGCTGCGATGCTGCGAGTGCTGTTGTTGATCGCGTTGTCAGTGGTTTCTGCTGCGAACTTGAGTCGCTGCTCAAGCACGCGCACTTCGTCGTCGAGTTGCGACCGCTTGAGCCTGGGCATTCCTTTGCCGCCCTCGAGGCTGTGGATTGCCTCGTCGATGAAGCCGAGCGTTGACGCTCCAAGGTCGTCGCGTATAAGGAGTATGGCGGTGGGTTTGAGTTGATCTTCGCCCCGCATCCAGTGCGGTTCGTTCTCGATCAACAGATCGTCGATCAACGAGTGGTGTTGCCACTCAAGCAGCTCCTGCTCTTGATGAAAGTGGTCGAGCAAGAGGCGACGCCGATCCTCTTCTGAGACAGCCCGCGCTAGCCGTTGGAGAGTCGTCTGCCGATCCTCAAAGTACTCACCTGCGCGAGATCCTTCCCGGCCTAGCTCCACCAAGGCGTCAGCGATTTCTTCTGGATTGCGCGAGTCTTCGAGGAGTACAGCGTGGGCCGAGCCGCGCACCGAGATCGTCACCGAACCGCGTTCTGCGAGGTGCTCGGCGCGCTCAACTAGCGCGTCGGTTACCTCTTGCAATGCAGTTCCCGTGATCAGCGGTAAGTCGACAGTGATGAAGATCCGCCAGGGAGTGGTGCCGATCGACTTCTGGGCTAGTACCTCGGCTGCGGCACCTTCGACCAGTACCGCGACTGGCTGCTCGTTGTTTCCGCGCGCGGCATCCGTCGGTACCAGCCAGATGGAGTGGGTCTTGGGTACGGCCTCGGCGAAGGCGCTGGTTGCGAGCAGCAGACCGGCAGCCAAGGCGACTCGGGACACCAAGGCGACCCAGGAGACCTGGAGAACCAAAGTGGAAGCGCGGAAACAGTGGAGGGGCATTGGGCAGCTTTGGTGAGTGAGAGGGAAGGCGCGGTATTGCGCTGCTGCCAGAACGATATCGCTCAGCCGTTTGTTCCTTCACCGTTTAGTCTTCGGCGAGACGCTTGGTGGAGCCCCACCCAACGATCAGGGTTCGAGCTCTCGCCCTTCGACCGTGCGCGCATCGATCCCGCGACGCTCAACACCTACTTCAACCGGTCGCCACAACGGGCCGCCTGGCTCGAGCTGTGGATAGTAGGTCAGCAGATAGTGACTGCGCAGTTCTTCTGAGATCGACTCGAAGATCGGATCGAGTTCGTCATCGACCCCAACAAAGTAGACCCGCCCACCCCCGACGCGACCGATCTTCTCTAGCCGGTTGGCGAACGAGCGGCTGGAGAGACTGCGCCCCGAGGTTCGTGCCGCTTCATCGTTGAGTACGATGAGATATACCGGCAGTCGCGCTCGTCGTGCGAGCTTCATCGACCGTTCAAAGTCGCGCTCGCTGTCCTCGTCATCACCGTCGTAGAAGACCACTAGGGCGCGCCGGCCGGTGACCGTCTCGAGTTGCTCGAGTGAAAGATTGATCGCGCCCCACACCGCGGTTGCACCGTAAGGTTCGAGCTGATTGACGCTGCGTTCGACGGATCCCAGGTCGCCGGTGATGGACCGAACGAGCGAGGCCTGGCTACCGAAGCCGACTAAGAACGCTCGATCCTTGCCGTCGCGCATGCTGGCAACGAACTTGGCCGCGGCGCGCCTAACTTCCGGCATCTTGAGGAACAGGCTGCTCGACGAGTCGATCGCTAGGCCTAAAGTGAGCGGTAGATTGCCAGCCGCAGTAAATGACTCCAGGGTTTGAGGATCCCCATCCTCGATCACCTTGAACTCGGATTCCTGGAGGTCGCGCACGGGTTTGCCTCGACGATCGGTGGCAACCACATAGAGCTCGACCAGTTCGACGCCGATGGTGTCGCCGAATCCAGCTTGTCCGGTGACCAAGACATCTTCGGCGATGCGCCCATCGTTCAGGCGTGCTTCCACTCTCAAAAAGCCATCGGGCTCGTTCAACGGCACGCGCACGGTACGCCGATAGGGCGGCTCGTTGGCAGTCTCAAGCAGGCGATCCTTCCAGTAGAAATCGACGGCCTTCAGGGTCGCGGTTGCAGGGACCTTGAGCTGCGCTTCTACCTCGACCGGCCCAGCTGCAAAAGCATTGGCGTCGGGCTCGGTGATGCGGACCCAGAAGCTTTGCGGTGGCTCGTTGATGAGCATTCGCGCGCGATCGAGCTCATTGCCGCTGCGATCAAACGCTGCGACCACAAGTTGCGAGGTCCGAGTTCTGGTGCCGAAGTCAATGTCGGCATCGAAGGGCGGGCGACTGCGGCGACCGACACGACGGCCGTTGAGATAGAACAACACGCGCGAGACCTCGTCGGTGACTTCGGTCTTGATGCGCACCTTGCCGGTCTTGGGCTCGTGCGAGAGCGGGAGCAAGCTGATCGCACGGGGGCGCTCGCGGGCCTCGGCAGCAGCGACGGCGGCATCGCGTTCTTGGTCGTCGATGTCTGCGAAGGCGAGACCCCAAAGTCCCCCGGTGACGTCGGTCACGATCACGGCAACCGTGTCGGCGGCTGGAGGCAGGCGCAGTGGGATGCGCTCAATCATTGGGTCGATGGGATTGTCAGCGTCGACGCCGTTGTCGCTCGCATCTGACGAGTCGAGCGGGTCTAGCGGGTCGAGTGAACTGGCCGAATCGACAGCGGAGGTAGTTGGCGCTGCGGGTAGAACACGATCGTAGTGCTGGATCGTGATCGTGTCGTCTTGAGTGTGGACTGCAACTGATAGTCGGAGTGGCGACCCTGAGCGGAGTTGCTCCCCATCGATAGCGAACGCGGCGAGATCTACCCTAAGCTCCGCGGCGTCCCGCTCTCCCGCGACCGTGCCCAAGGCGAGGGTCGCATCGATTGCGATGTCGTCTCCGGATTCGCCGCCGTTGTTGAAGGCCTGGCGTAGCCGAGCTGCGGCGAGAGATCGCGGAGCAACGTCGGGCACTCGAGCGAGGCTGGCTACCGTCCATCCGTTGCGAGAGGTTGCGACTTGCAGGTCGGCTCCTTCTCGTTTCGGCACTTGAGTGAAGAATCCGCCGCGCAGCAACTGCAGTAGATCTTGGGTGGTATCGACTCGTCCCCGGCGCCCCACTGGTTTGCCGATCACTGCGCCGGCGCTGGCATCACTCAACTGTGACCAGGAGTCATCATCCGTTTCAAAGAGCCTCGGTGCGGTTTCGGTTTCAGCGTCGTTACCGCCGCCACCGCCGAGTCGAATGCGAAACCCGACTGGAGTGTCTTCGTCCGGGGCATACTCGAGCCCGTTGGTTCCCTCGCCTGGCAGCGCGAAGGTTGCAATCCGAAGACCCCGTGCTGCTGCAATCGTGCCGATCTCTGCGGCCGCTGGTCGCGCATTGGTGGCCTGCAACAGCGCGCGGAGTTCCGAACTGTCGGCGCCTCGCGAGTAGAAGTCATATGGATTCAGGTCGAGTGCGTCGTTGACATAGACCAGCACTCGATCTTGGCCAGGCTCGGCTTGCGCTTGATCCATCCACAAGACGAGTTGGTCGTGTTGACGCCTGAGCGCACGCGTTTCGGCCTCTGCGCTGTCGAGCCGGGCTTGTCTGACCTCAGCCGGGTTCGCCTGCTGCCGAGTTTCGGTGGTGCGAAAGCCCTGACGCAGACGCTCGATGGCATCCTCAGCGTCGAGGGTCAAGAACACGCGGTCCAGAGCGTTGCGTGCCGTCTGAGGTTGCTGAGTCGCGGGAAGTAGCACTCGAGGTGTCGGGTCGGCGACTACGATCTCGAATTCGGCTTCGTCCAGAAGGGGGCTGAGGGCCGAGATCATGCGATCCGCCGCGCGCTGCAGGGTACCCTTCGAGGAGAGGCCTGCGTCGAGGTAGAGCGTCACCAACCGATTGTCGGCTGGCACGATCTCGCTGGCGGAGGCGGTGCCGCCGACCGTTACACGGACGTCTAAGGGATCGACCGCTCGGGGTGCGTCGCCACCACGGGCTCCAACCAGAATCGGGATGGTGGCTGTTTCTTGGGCTCCTTGCGCGCCAGCGACGTTGAGGCCAGCACTTGTGAGGCCAGCAACTGACAGCCCAGCAATGGCGAGCCCGGTAGTGGCGAGCCTAGTCGTAGTGAGCCCGGTAGTGGCGAGTAGGCCAACCAGGAATCGGGGAAGAGTTGACATAGAGGGGCCTTGGGTGGGGAAGTTGGGAACAAGGCAGGCTGTCGTTGCAACTGAACGATATCGCCCTACGCTTTGTTCCAGGAGGAAGCTCCTAGGAGGGCATAGGCCCCAGTGAGTTGATGCGCGACGAGATGCGGCCCAACTTCGATGCTCGAGGCACGCTAGATCGACTCAGCGCTCCACTCGACGTCGGCCATCAGGGTGCCCTCTCGCATCTTGTCCGCGAGCCCGGTGCCGTAGACATCGGTTACCCGGACCTCGATGGTGGTCACGTCGTCGATCCCGTCGAGGGATGTGTGCACGTCGGTGAAGCCCAAGAGGACCTTGTAGTCGCCCGGCATCAGTCGCAGCCGCTGCAGGACGCAGCGAAAGCGCAGGGGTTCGTCAATGCGGGTATCAATGTGGGATTGCACGTCCGATCTCAGAACGGTTGCCACCTGACCTCGACTCGAGATCAGGGTGATGAACAGCACTCCTTCAGGGTAAACGCTGTTGAGCGGGTCCACATCGACCTCGAACACGACATCTTCGTTGAGCCTGAAGGCGGTGGCGAGCTCGCCTGCCGAATCCGTGATGCGTAGCTTGCGCAGAAGGGGACGCTTGTTCGGGCGCCGGCGTGGGTGATTAGTCAGATCGATTTCACTGTCGAAATCTGCGGCGCCTTCGAGATACCGCTGGATTCCACCTAGGGTGTCGCCATCAAAGGCTACGCGGCCTTGTTCGATGACCACAACACGATCACACAGAGCTTCAATAGTCGCGACGTTGTGGCTGACAAACACTACGGTGCGCCCTGCGCTGGCCACCTCGCCCATCCGACCCAGGCATTTGCGCTGGAAGGAGACGTCGCCGACGGCCAAGACTTCGTCGATCATCAGGATTTCTGGTTCGAGATGCGCGGCGACCGAGAAAGCGAGTCGCACCACCATGCCCGACGAGAACCGCTTGGTGGGAGTATCGATGAATCGTTCCACCTCTGAAAAAGCCACGATCTCGTCAAACTTCTCGTCGATCTCGGACTTTGTCATTCCCAGGATGGTGCCGTTGAGGTACACGTTCTCGCGACCCGTGAGGTCGGGATGAAAGCCCGTCCCCACCTCGAGCAAGCTGCCGACCCGGCCTCGAATGGTGGCGGTGCCGATGGTGGGTTTGGTGATGCCTGACAGCACCTTGAGCAGGGTCGACTTGCCTGCGCCGTTACTTCCAATGATGCCCACCACCTCGCCGGTCGCGATACGCAGGTCGATATCGCGGAGCGCCCAGACGACATCAGCAGCATCTTGATCTTTGCTGAGATCCCCAACCCTCCGGAGCTGTCGGAGGTTTCTTGCTGGTGCCTTGAGCCAGGATCCCAGCATCGCGGCGAAGGTGTCGTGCGTCTCATCGCGCACGCCAAGACGGTAGGCCTTGGCTAAGCCTTCGACTCGAATGGCGTCGGTCATCGAGAAACCCTCGAGGAGTGCTCAGTCATTAGGTTCAGGCGACGTCCGCGAACAGATGCTCGCGATGACGAAAGTACATGGCGCCCGAAATGAAGATCACCAGGGCAGAAGCGGTGCCGCTGGCCAACAGGTCGAGCGGCATGGGGTTGGTGCCAAGCAAGGCGGATCGGAAACCTTCGATAACGCCAGCCATCGGATAGAGACCGTAGAGCAGTCGATACTTCTCGGGAATGGCCGATGCCGCCCAAACCACGGGTGCCGCGTACATCATTAGCTGTACGACGAAGGTCATCGCGTACTTGAGGTCTCGAAACTGAACCGCCAACGCTGAAAACCACATGCCGATGCCAGTTGCAGTGAGGACCATCAGCAGGATTAGGAGAGGCAACACCACGATGCCTGCAGTGGGTACTGTTCCGTAGTAGATCATGAGCACTGCCATGATCACCGAGGCGATGGCGAAGTCGACGAGGTTCGAGAGGACCGGTGTCATGGGGACGATCAGTCGGGGGAAGTAGACCTTCGAGATCATGCTGTTGCCCACCAGGCTGCCAGCCGCAGTAGACGTTGCGCTGGAGAAGAAGGTCCATGGAAGCAGGGCTGCGAAGGAGAAGAGAGGGTAGGGAACTCCATCGCTTTGAATCTTGGCCAAACCGCCAAACACCACGCTCATTAGCAGCATAGTTACTGTCGGGCGGACGATCGCCCACCCGAATCCAAGGACTGTTTGTGCGTAGCGAGATCGGATTTCTCGGCGCACCATGAAATAGAAGAGGTCGCGATACTCCCAGAGCTCGCCCAGGTCGATCAGCTCGAGACGCTTGCGCGGCGCGATGACGCGGACGCGGGGGGTGGGCGTGGAGGTAGGGCTGGTGGGCATGCAGGTACAACCGATGGTCGCGCCGCCAGAGTGGGTGCGGCTGACGCGAGTCGACGAACGTGCAATTTATCAACGTCCGGGTTGCAACGGAGGCGATTTGACTCATCAATCGTGAACGCGAGCAGTGCCCGGTGATTCTTCGAGTGAAGGAGGCTCGCGGCTCGCCTAAAGGCAGACCTCCGCCCGATCTGTTCGCACGCAGTCCACAATCGCCATTCGGATGTTCGGCGGCAGGCCGGGAATGCCTGCCGCCGCCGGCGCGCGTGGCCTAGCTTGCTCTCCTCCTGCGTCCCTGACTGAGCGCGGCCCATGTTTTTGCGCCCACGATCCCATCTGCTGGGAGCTTTTTGGCTGATTGGAACCCGCGTACCGCTCGTTCGGTGTCGCTGCCAAAGATGCCATCGACGGTGCCTGCGTCAAATCCGAAGCGACTGAGCCGACGTTGCAGCGCACTCACATCGTCACCTTGGCTGCCGATCTGCAACACTGGCCGAGTGTTCGGATCGCGGTGCTTCGGAGCGCCTTTGGGCTTACCTCCGCCACGGGATCCTCGTCTTCCGTTCGGTTTGCCGCCAGGGGGTGGTGGCACGATGTCGCTGACAGGCTCTTGAGAGATGGGCTCGGCGTCTGAGGCGGGTTGATCCGAGTTGGGCGCGAGGGCTTCGCCCTTCACCAACGTGTAGATCACCACTCGATCCCCATCGACCGAAGGACGTCGTGCGAACTCGTTGTTGATGCTCCCCTTGATGCTGATGTCGGTTTCGACGCACTCTCTAAACGCATCATAGTCAGCTTGGTTCTTAATGGTCTGGCACCCTGCGGACCAGCCCTCAGGTGAAGTACCGTCTCCGCCATAGTGGATGTTGATGGTGCCGATCCACTGCGAACCAGTACCTTCGTCGTCTTTGAAGTTCTGGTTCTTGTCCCATAGCGTTTCCACTACGTCGTCCGGTTCCAGGGCTCGCTGTCGGCTGCTGCCGTGATGACCGAGCCGGTAGCGATGTGTCCCTTCCATCAGGAAGGACAAGCCTCCTTGCGGATCGGTGTTTGGGTCGATGCTGTTCTGTTCGGTGTTGAGGTGGTATGACTTCACGCGCTTGCGATCGTTCTCTTTGAAGATCACGAACATGGTGTCGTCCCAGGCGAGGCTGGAGCTGGTGCATGGCTGCAACGTGTCTCGCTTGAATCCGCGCGCGCCGAGCAGGTTGATGCGGCCATCGCCGTCATCGAAGTGAAAGTCAGACATGGACCAGCCGTGCCTGGTGCAGGCTGATTCGTTGCGACTTTGGTTCTCCGCAAGAGTGCGCTTGATGACACTCCTTAGGTGATCGTAAAGGTCGGATTCGTCAGTGTTTCTTAGGTTCCAGGTGCTCATAATGTGTCTCCTTGTGCTTGCTTTTGGTCGCGGTCTAGCGTGCGGCCCACGAGTACGTGACTTTGTAGACGCCCTTGAATCCGCGGAAGGTTGCCGTCTTCCGGGTACCTTCGATCTCGCCGGGCTCGGCGGGGAACTTCTCTAGCCGGAGCTCAACGTGCTCGGGATCGAAGACGTCATCCGCGCGCGCCTTCTTGATCTCGCTGAAGGCGAGCTTGACCGCGACGCCTGCTGCAGCTCCCAAGGCAGTGCCGACGATCGGGATGGCTGAACCTGCGGCTGCTCCTGCCGCGACGGCGGAAAGAGTGGTGGTGGCCGCGGCCGAGGCGGCGGTGCGGATGGCGCCGGCGACCTGTTTTTCAACGCTCTTAACGGCGCTGTTAACCACCGCTCCAATGGCGCCTTCGTCCTGCTCAATCAGGAGCAGTGCAGCGACGTAGTAGCGCGGCCACTCTTGCTTGGCCATTCCCGGAGAGAACCGGGCAACGACCCGTGTCTTCGGATACTTCTTGCGCTCACCCTTCTTGAACTTCCCTAGATCGTGACTGTCCCCTGCTTCGGCCCGTGCCGCCAGCTTCATCTTTCCGCCCTTGGACTCCAGAGCGCTCTGTGCCTTGACCGCGGCGGCCACGATGTTGTCTTGACTGATCTCCTTGGTGGTTGTGACGCACCGGATCTCGTTGATCCGTAGGTTGATGGACTCATAGCTCAGATGGTCCTGGAGCGCCGGTGGTGGAGAGGTCCGCGTGGGCTTGTTGTCTTGCACTCGCGATCGAACTGCCCGCGCCTTCTGGATCTTGGCCTTGAGTTTCGCCCGCTTCTTCTTCGTTGGTTGCTGCACTGACATTTGTGTCCCCTAGTCTCTTGTTATGCCGGCTCTCAACCGCATGTCGGTCGGAGCCATACTCTTCTAAACGGAATTGGCGATGCTGGAACCTTCAGCGAGTACAGACAAATTGACCACTGCCGTTGTATGCCAGGCTTGCTACTCTCCGATCAAAATGCCCGGGTAGGCCGGTGAGCGCTGTACAACACACCCCCTAGAGCCATGACCAAAACAAGCCAAGATCACGCCTGGAACCAAGAACTCGAGGAGTGGCGGGAGTCCCTAGCTGCCGTCGAACAAGCCCACGGCGCTGAGCGTGTACGGGAGCTGCTCGCGGCTCTCAAAACAACGGCGGAAGCGTCGGGAGTTGCGACGGCTCCTGACACTTTGGAAACGCCGTACAAGAACACCATTGCCGCGACTGACCAGCCTGCCTACCCGGGCGACGAGCAGCTTGAGGAGCGCATCGAGAACATCGTTCGTTGGAACGCGATGGCCATGGTGCTTCGCGCTAATGATTCGGGTTCAGGGGTCGGCGGTCATATCGCGACTTATGCGTCGGCCGCCACCATGCTCGAGGTCGGTTTCAACCACTTCTTTCGAGGCAGAGAGGCTCCATCCGACGGCAATCCGCTGGGCTATGGCGGCGACCTTGTCAACATTCAGGCTCATGCGTCACCGGGGGTGTATGCACGTGCTTTCCTCGAGGGTCGACTGAGCGAGGTGCAGCTCCACAATTTTCGTCGTGAACTTCAAGACGGGGGCGGACTGTGCTCGTACCCACATCCGCGTCGGATGCCCGGGTTCTGGCAGGCTCCGACGGCGTCGATGGGACTCTCGACCGTGTCGTCCATCTACCAAGCGCGATTCTCGCGCTACCTTGAGAATCGTGGTCTTAAACCGAAGAACGGTGGGCACGTTTGGAACTTCATCGGCGATGGTGAGGCAGACGAGCCGGAAGTCATGGGCACGATTGCCATCGCTGCGCGCGAGCAGCTCGACAACCTCACCCTTTGCGTCAATTGCAACCTGCAGCGCCTGGATGGGCCCGTGCGCGGCAACGGCAAGATCATCCAAGAGCTGGAGGGCATCTTCCGAGGGGCCGGTTGGCACGTGATCAAAGTGATCTGGGGTTCTGAATGGGACTCGTTGATCGCGCGGGATGTGAACGGCGTGCTGCAGCACCGGATGGAAGAGGTCGTTGATGGCGACTATCAGCGGTACTCCACCCTCAGCGGCAAGGAAGTGCGAGAGCATTGGTTGCGCACCAGTTCACCTGCGGATCGCAAAGAGCTGGAAGAGATCATGAACTCACTTTCGGACGAGGCGATCCGAACCATTAAGCGTGGGGGCCACGATCGAAGGAAGGTGTACGCCGCGTATGAAGAAGCGGTGCGGATCAAGGGCAAGCCCACGGTCATTCTGTTCAAGACGATCAAGGGCTATGGGCTTGGTGAGCGGGCAGAAGGCCAGAACACGGCTCACCAGAAGAAGAAGATGAACGATGCTGAACGGACTGAGTGCGCGCGCGCGTTTGGGATTCCGTTGGCGGCTCAAGAAATTGAGCGAGCTGACCTGTACTCACCTCCCGAAGAAAGTCGTGAAGTGGTGTACTTGAAATCGCGGCGGGATGCTTTGGGCGGCTACCTACCGCGCCGATCTGTGGATGGACCGTCTCTTAAGACCCCGAACCTAGACACGTTCCAGCTGTTGGTCGACGGCTCTGGTGATCGACAGATTTCAACAACGATGGCGATGGTTCGCTTGCTGGCGAAGCTCCTGCGTGACGACGAGGTTGGCAAGTATGTGGTGCCGATCGTGCCTGACGAAGCTCGCACCTTCGGCATGGATGGCCTGTTCCGCCAGGCGGGAATCTATTCGCACGTGGGCCAGCGCTATACGCCAGTGGATGCGAACACCGTCTTGCCCTATCGTGAGGCGAAGGACGGTCAGATTCTGCAAGAGGGGATCTGCGAGGCCGGAGCACTTGCGAGCTTTATCTCGGCGGGCACGGCATACGCCAACTTTGGGGTTCCCACGATCCCGTTCTATGTCTTCTATTCGATCTTTGGATTCCAGCGCGTCGGCGACCTGATCTGGGCCGCTGCTGACCAACTCTGCAAGGGATTCCTACTGGGTGGCACTGCTGGCCGCACCACCCTCAATGGAGAGGGGTTACAACATCAGGACGGACATTCGCATCTGGTGGCGCAGACTGTTCCGTCTTTGATGAGCTACGACCCTGCTTTTGGATATGAGGTCGCAGTGATTGTCCGCGAGGGCATTCGGCGGATGTATGAGGAAGATGAGAACCTCTTCTACTATCTAACGCTCTACAACGAGAACTACACCATGCCGTCGATGGAGCAGGCGCTTGGCAACGTTCACCTGCTGGACGATCGCGAGGACCTTTGGGCGCCAGCTAGATCAGCTGCTTCGGCCGCTCGCATGCTTCGAGAGGTAGCGGGTGATCCAATTGCCAGTGCCGGCGCTGCCGACGACGAGCAGGTCGGCGACGGGGTGGCGGCTAGCACCCCCAGCGGGACCGCGGTAGACGAGGATGCTGACGCTTCCTCCTTAGAGCAACCGCTTTCCGAACCGCCGAGTCCCGCGCAACCAACTCCAGCGCAGCCAACTCCAGCGCAGCCAACTTTGAAGAGGTCAACTGCGCCTACCCGGGCAACGAGCAAGGCGCGTAATCCAGAGCCGTTGCCTCCCTTGGAGACTCTGGCGACCGTGGAGGAGGGAATCCTGCGTGGGATGTATCTCTTCAAGCGTTCGGAACTCCCAGTTCGTCGGTCGGTAGGGCAGGTCCAGTTGCTCGGTTCTGGCTCCCTGCTACAGCAGGCATTGAGAGCTCAACAGCTGCTCGCTGACTTCGAAGTTGCAGCTGACGTGTGGAGCGTCACTAGCTATGGACGGCTTCATCGTAACGCTGCCGAAATGGAGAGGTGGCGTCGACTGAATCCTGCAGGGGATCAGCTGCCGTCTTACCTGGAGACCATTCTCTCAGGAGTGGAGGGACCGTTTGTGGCGGTTTCGGACTACCAGCGCTTGGTGCCCGACTCAATCGCACGTTGGTTCCCTGGAAGATTCATCAGCTTAGGTACGGATGGATTCGGGTTATCTGAGAGCCGCGATGATCTGCGCTCGTGGTTCGAAGTGTCCGGTGAGCACGTTGCATTCGCGGCCCTAGGGGCGTTGTGCGAAGAGGGCAAGATTATGGCCAAACGGGTGAGGGACGCGGGCAATGGGTGGGGGGTTAGGGCCCGTCAGGAGTAGCGGAACCGCCAGCGTCGAGTCGACGAAATGCAACAGTCGACGGCTTGCATCAAGAGTGCACCGGTCAGTCGTTCGGGCCGACCCATCGTCCGATGATCCCCCAACCGCCAAAGAAATCGGTCACAACAATCTTCAACTCGTTCGATCCCTGCTTCAATGGAAGGTGGAGGCGTGACTGATGAAGTCCCATGACGCCTTGAACGCGGGGCAAGTCGAAGCGATAGCTTGCATCCAGAGAGACCACTGGCTGTCCGTTTAGGAAGACGCTTGCAGCGTCGCTGAAACCGAGATCAAGGCTTCTGATCCCAGCTTTCTCGGCCTCGACATCGAGCTTGAGCACGGTCCCGTTGGTGCGTGCTCCGTCCGCTCTTCCATAGCGGTGAAGGAGTACGGTTCCGTCCGGTTCGGTAGCGACCGGTCGCCATGAAGCATCGTCGACTTCAGGCAGAGCACCATAGATGAGGCTTGCAGCGGCGAAAGGAGGGGATGCCTGCCAGCCGCGTACAATCGCGGTGTCTGCCTCTTGCGAATCATCTATCGATGCGAAGTCGAAGGACGTCTCTGCTTTCGATCGGACGTTCCGAATGCGGGCTCCGAACGGCGCGTCTGATGTGCCCGGGATGAAGCTGCGGAAAGCGAAGGCGCCTGCTCTTGGTTCGAGCGCAAGGCGGGCGATCACCATCGCTGGTTGGGTTCCTTCTCCCACGAAGACTGCAAGTTTGCGCTTCGTGAACTCTAGGCGAACCTTAATCCACTCGGTCGCTGGTAGAGCGACCGAGGCAGTACCGGTTTCTCCATGAAAGATCTGCCACTGGCTGACGCCGTCGATGACCGGTGTGTACTGCAAAGCGTCAGGCAGGTGAGACTTGTGACTTCTCAGGTAGATCTCTTCGTTGGAGCGATCTGAGCCGACGCGGAAGCGCGCATAGACAAAGGCTCGACGGCCGCTCATCTGGACCTCGAACTCGATGGTGCCATCGGTGAAGGAAGGGACGGGTGCGACCGCGACACCCGTATCCAGCTGCAGGATGTTGCCACCGCCTACCAGCCGTGCGTCACCTCGCAGAGTCCAGCCGTCGAAAGCGGATTCAGCCGCCGTCTGGGCGCTGCAGACCGCGCTGGTGAGGATCATTGCCGTGGCAACGGCAATGATTGGAAAACGAAACCTAGTCAGTGACTGGCGTCTGAATAAGTGCATTGGCAAGACCTCCATAGGGGACAATAGTGATCGATCCGCCAGTGCGGCAGCAAGAAGCCGGGAAACTCGCGAGTTGTGCCGACATTGGCCACGAGTTCCTCGCCGTCCTTGTTGGCGGCATGCTCAAATCGAAGGGGACTCTGAGTAGGGGAGTGGATGACCGTCCTCGTTGGCAATGTCGAGCTGCGACCGAATGGCCGGCCTTTGCTTGTCTAGTACGGCTGAGTCGTCTGATGGTTGCTGGACGCGCCTGCACGGCGGCAGCCTTCGACGGTTCCTTGGCCCTTCGAAGGTAGGGATCGCGGACCGTCCGCAATGTTTGTCGCGTAGAAACGACCTGCGGTCCGTCCCACACCACTAGGAGCTGGGCCTCTGTTGCCCCAGTGGCTCGAACCATCTGCAGGAGGACTTTGTAGTGAGAAAACGGAATCGATCATTGGTTAGTTTTTACCTGGTGTTTGTGGGATTCGGCCTTCTGTTCGCCGGCACGGGGGCTGCGTTCGCTGCTGGCACCGCGGCGTCGTCATTTGGCAGCAGCGCGTATTCTGCGGGAGTCCCCGTGAACGTAAGCATCACGGTCAGCCCCGATGGAGGCACGCAGGCGTATACCACTGAAGATCGTCCACCCAACGGTTGGACGGTCAGTCAGATCGGAGGGGGCGGTGTATTTGCGGGAGGCGTTGTCCGATGGGGACCGTTCTTTGATGCCAGTCAGCGAACTTTGACCTACCAAGCGGTACCGCCGGCTGGTGCGTCGGGCACAGTCGTGTTTAGTGGAAGTGCGTCGTTTGACGGACAAAGCGTGGCGGTGGGCGGTACCCGTAGCTTGTCCGCAGCCCAGACTTCCACTGGAAACTGCGTGTCCTCAACGACCAGGCTCTGTCTTAGCGGTAACCGGTTCGGCGTGGAGATCGATTGGCAGATTCCGTCTGGCGAGCAGGGGGTCGGCATCACGGTGCCGATGACTGTCGATTCCGGGCTGTTCTGGTTCTTCGAACCCACCAACCTCGAAGTACTGATCAAGGTTCTCGATGTCTGCTCGTTCAGCCCTGACCATTGGGTCTTCTTCGCAGCGACCACCGACGTCAAGTACACACTGACGGTCACCGATACACAGACCGGCGCCATAAAGCAGTACTTCAACCCACAGGGCGAACGTGCTCAAGCCGTGGCGGACACGGCCGCCTTTCCCTGTCCATAGAGCCTCACCGAACCCCGGGAGGTGAGGCGCGAGGCGGCCACCAGGCGATGCCTGGACCGCGCGTCGTGTCCTAAGGCCCGCCTCGACGGCTCGACCCTCGCACACGATCCCGGGCGGCAGGCCTTCGGCGTTTCCGTGCAACGGATATTGAGAGATCTAACTCAAAAGGAATCAAGATAAATGAATACCATACTGAAATACTCTATGGCGGCAGTGCTACTACTGTGCGTCCCGGTTCTTCCAATCTTGGCGCAACCGGACTTCGAATTCTCGACCTATCTCGGTGGGCCCAACGATGACCGAGTTCACGACGTGGCCTTCGACAACTTCGGCAATGTCTATGTTGTTGGGCATACCTTCAACCCGCCCGTAGGCTCTTTTCCACTGGCCGCTCCGCCATTCAATACCATCGATGGTGGCAACGGGCGTGCTGGGTACGACGTGCTGGTAACCAAGTTTTCATCGTTGGGCAACGTGATTTACTCGGTGATCGTCGGTGGCCCAGGGGATGATCGTGGGCGTGGCATCGCGGTTGATTCGCTTGGTCGGGCCTATGTGACCGGCCACGCTGGTGTCGACTTTCCTCTGGTTGATCCGATCGAGACCTATCAGGCTAACCTCGATGCTTTCGTTTTCGTGCTCAGCCAGAACGGTACGGAGATTCTGTTCTCGACTTACCTCAGCGGTGCCAACACGGAGCAAGGCAACGACATCGCCGTCGACGCTGCGAGAAACATCTACGTCACTGGTGTTACGACCTCGAATCAGGCGACCTTCGTGCCGACAACACCGACGTTTGACAATACCTACAACGGCGGTCAAGACGGGTTTCTGGCAAAGATTGACTACCTCTCGCCGCCTACACCAAAGATCGTCTACAAGACCTTCCTTGGAACCAACGGCAACGACCGTGCCAATGCGTTGGCGGTCTACCCAAATGGCGCGGTCGCCGTTGGCGGTGATACCTCGGGCCTGGTGCCGTTTGACCACGCGCCAAACCCGCTCATCCAGACGATGCCCGGCGGCGGGGATGACGGATTCTTGATCAAGGTGAATGGCACAGGCCTTGGTGCGCTGTTCTTCACCTGGTTGGGCGGCAATGATCACGATTCGTTGCAGGACCTCGTGCTCAACAGTGCTGAAGAGATCTGGGCCACCGGTTGGACGCTCTCGGCAACCTTTCCGACCACTGCCAACGCGATCATGACCTACCCCAACGACAACGGGTTTAATGCGTGGTATACGCGGGTCAACGCTGCAGGCAATGACCTACCGTACTCTAGCTATTGGGGCGGCTTCATGTTCGACGCTGGCTACGGAATCACACTTGTTGGGGAAGATCCAGTACTGGTCGGTACCACCAACTCTGCCAACTTTCCGCTGACCAACGATGCCCTGCAAGAGACGCTGGTGGGGTTTGACGATCTATATATCTCAAGATTCTCCTCAGACGGGGCGACTAACTCGTATTCAACCTTTCTGGGCGGAGATGACACCGAGCTATTCCCGAAGGCGGATTCTGACGGCGAACACCTGGCGGTGGCGGGTTATACCTTTAGCAGCGGGGCGAATGGATACCCAACGACTACAGGTGCACCGCAGCAGTCGGCCCCCTTTCCTGGCAACGGTTTCGTGACTTCTTTGGCGCTAGAGGCCGCCCCGGGCGGTCACCCGGCAGATACCAACGGTGACCAGCGGATTACTGCCGACGAGATTACAGCCTACGGCGCTGCGTGGAAGAACGGTGCGGGTTGGCCCACCGGTCCTAGTCCGATCGATGCCAACTACGTGACTAACGCAGGCCTGATTTGGCGTTTGGGAGAGGGCTATTTGGATGTTGGTGGCCCGGAGCCTGGCAACTGGGTATCTTCGCCTTGAACGGGTAGTGCCTGCTGAGGATCGAGTAGGCGCGCGCTGAAGGTGGGACTCCTCGGCGCGCGTCGCTTCCTGGCTAGCGCGACCCAAGTGAACCCGTTGTCGGCGCTCCTTGACAGCCCTGCTGATCCAGTTTCACCAGAGACGACTCCCACCGCAAGCGCGTCGAAGGCGACGTCGATCAACAGTCCCTCCCGGATGCGTTGGCGACAAACTCGAAGCAATGGGGTTGACCGTGATTCTCGTTGGCTGTGGCGAGTTGCGCCCCAATGGCCGCTACCTACAGCTTCGGAGGATGTGGCTGAGAGCGTTCGATTTGGGCCAACTTTGGAAGGCTATCGAAAGTTGGCTGTAACGGATCAGCCAGGGCTGCATCCAATCAGTAGAGCCACCAACGTGCCCCCCGGCCCCAAGACATCTGCCTTAGCTGTTGCCGGGCGGCTCCACTGTTACGACTAGGAAGCCCCAACTATGACCGCCACCACTCGCAACTGCGCCCTTTTTGTCTTGCTGTGCTTGCCCGTAATCTGGGTCGCAACGACCGTTCAAGGCCAGAAGTTTGAGGAGGGAACCGATGGACTCGTCTCTCATGAAACCGAGACGCTTAACTCGGCGGTCCTAGACAATGCGCGATCCATGATCGAACGAGGTCGAACGATTTTTCGCTACGACCCGTTCGGATCGAATCTCTTCTTCAACGACGCGTTGCGACTGAATGAGACACTCGAGCAGTTGCCGCCCCGTGTCGCGCTTGGGCTAGGACTCAAGATTGACTTCAACGCGCTGCGACCGAGTGTTCGCTCCGCCTTGCGTAGTGGCGCGGTGGATCTCGAGGATCCGGTTGTAACCCAGGAACTGCTGCGCAGCTTCGCCGTGCTTGGGGTGGTAGCGAATGTTGATTCAGACGGTAATATCGACGATGTCGGCATTACCTGCGCGCTGTGTCACTCAACGGTCGACGACAGTATTGCTCCCGGCGTGGGCAACCGCCTCGATGGCTGGGCAAATCGAGATCTCAACGTTGGTGGCATCGTAGCTGCTGCGCCTACGGTGCAACCGTTCGCGGACCTTCTGGGTGTCGATCAAGAGACCGTACGCGCGGTGCTGAACGGTTGGGGGCCGGGCCGTTTCGATGCTCATTTGAACTTAGACGGGAAGGCCTTCCGTCCGGATGGCGAGACCGCCTCTGTACTGATCCCGCCGGCGTTCGGACTGGCCGGTGTCAACTTGAGCACCTACGTCGGTTGGGGTTCGGTCTCCTACTGGAATGCCTTCGTTGGCAACCTCGAGATGAACGGTTCGGGCCACTTCTTCGATCCGCGTCTTGACGACGCCGAACGCTTTCCGGTGGCGGCCGCCAATGGCTTCGCTCGTCGCGAACCGGTGGGGACTGACTTGACGACCTCGAAGCTCGGCGATCTTCACTTCTACCAACTGGCATTGGCCGCTCCTGCGGCCCCAGAAGGCTCGTTCGATTCCGAAGCAGCATCCCGCGGTCAAGACATCTTCAACACCAAGGCCCGCTGTGCCTCGTGTCACGTCCCGCCGCTCTATACCGACCCCGGCTGGAATCTACATGCGCCAGAAGAGATCGGCATCGATGCGTTCCAAGCGGATCGGGGGCCGGAGGGCCAGTATCGGACTACTCCCCTGCGAGGCTTGTGGACGCACACGCAAGGTGGCTTTTACCACGACGGTCGCTTTGCAACCCTCGCTGCGGTGATCGACCACTACGACTCGTTCATGGAACTCGGACTCGAGCCGAGTGAAAAGGTCGATCTTGCCGAGTTCCTGCGTTCGCTCTAAGAGAAGCTAAAGGGCGTACCGATGGAACCAACCCATGCCCGCTAACCTACCGTACCGACCGTACCGACCGAGCGACCAAGGGACCAAGAAGAGAATGACCATGCCGCACCTTGCCACTATCATCGAAGGCTCCAGCGGGGAACCCACCGACGCACAGTTGGTCGGACGGATTGTTGATGGGGATCCTGCCTGCTTTGAGTTACTGATGCGCAGGCACAATCGCGGTTTGTTCCGCATTGCGCGGGCGATCGTCGCTGATCAAGCGGAGGCGGAAGACGTTCTACAGAACTCCTATCTGCGGGCGTACTCGAATCTTCATCGGTTTGAAGGACGTTCGGCCCTGCGCACGTGGTTGGTCCGGATCGTGGTCAATGAAGCGCGCGCGCGACTCCGCAAGCGGCATCGCGATCTTGTGTTGGTCGATGACCAAGACGTTCTTGCGACTCAAGCCGAGCAACGTCGCGGAAGCGCGCCAGAGGTTCCGGAACAGACCGCGTCCCGCCACCAGATTCGTACGCTGCTTGAGCGGGAGATCGACGCCCTGCCGGACAAGCATCGATCGGTTTTTGTGCTGCGCGATGTTGAAGGCCAATCGACAGAGGAGACTGCGGAACAGCTAAGGATCAGCATCCCCAACGTGCGCGTCCGATTGCATCGAGCCCGGGCCATTCTCCGAGAGAACATCAAGGCGCAGTTGGGGTCGGTGACAGCGCACCTCTACGACTTCGGTGGCGATCAATGTGACCGAGTCGTTGAAGCCGTGTTGGCAGCGATCTAGGTCTTCGCAGCCAGGAGATCGGTGAGTCGTTGTTCGGCGCCTTCGGTGACGGGACACCGCAGAGGCTGGCTACGGCTCAGCAGTCGAATGGAGTGAAGTGCCTCCGTTCAGGACATTCGGCGGTGCCATTCGGTGGTGCCACACGACTAGACTGTCGCCATGAAATCTTCACCTCTCCGAGTTGACCGCGAGGTCGTGGTGCGTTGGTGGCTCTATCGTCAGGGCCTCTCCAAGGAGCGCGGCGAGGATCGACTGACTCGTACAACACTCGTCTCTCATCTTGAGCGAACCGGGGGACTGCAGCTCGACAGCATCAATGTGCTCGATCGAGCTCACTATCTGACCTTGTGGAGTCGCTACGGTTGCTACGACCGTCGTGACCTTGATCGGTGGGTCTACGACGATCGAGCTGGGTTTGAGTATTGGGCACACGAAGCTTCAATTCTCCCGGCTTCACACTTGCCGCTTGCGCTGCGTCGCATGGAGCGGTTTCCGCCTGATCGCTGGAAGAACTCCGCATACTGGCCAAGGCTCAAGACATCAGCGCATTCGAAGCGACGTGCATTGCGACGCCTCGAGCTTGAAGGGCCGCTTGAGAGTCTCGACTTCAAGCGTGATCCTGGCGCGACCGCCGCTCAGAAAGGCGGATGGTCTAGTTCTGCAGGCAAGGAGGACAGCCGGTCGCTGAATCTGCTGTGGCACGCCGGTAGGACCGCAGTGGCCCGCCGACTGCACTTTCGTCGGGTGTACGACCTAGCGGAGCGTGTCTATCCGCAGGTCATGAAGGATGCGGTTGCTGTTGGAAAGCGCGAGTTCGAGGACAGTTGGCTGCTGCGGGCTCTTTCGGGATGCGGTGTGGCGAGTGAGGCGCATCTACAGAACTACATCACCGGACCCAAACTGATGGCCTCTGCTCGTCGCCGCGTGATCAAACGTCATCTCCAAGCGGGAGCGATTCGCGAAGTCGAGGTGGCCGGTGTGGCCGGTATTTGCTATGCACAAGTTGAGGACTTGGACCGCTTTACTGAAGCCCCAGAAGCCAGGGGAACGACTCTCATTTGCCCGTTCGACTCACTCCTTTGGCAGCGCCTGAGGGCTCAAGAGTTGCTCGACTTCCAGTACACGGTCGAGATCTATGTGCCAGCCGTGAAACGCAGGTTCGGGTACTACGTTCTGCCGATTCTTCACAATGGACGCCTGGTTGGCCGGCTCGACCCAAAGCTTCATCGCGATCGCTCAGAGCTCGAGATCAAATCGATCTTCTTGGAGGAGAACGTTCAGCGCGGCAGTTCGCTAGAGCGCGGGTTGGCGAGATCGTTGTCGAGCCTTGCCGAGTTCTTGGGGGCTCAAAGGATCACCCTGCCCAGAACGTGGCGCGACCTGCTCTGACACCGATGGGGTCGCGCGGTGTGGCACCGATGGGGTCGTTGGTGCCGAACGGATGATGACTGCTAGCGCCACTTGACATGCAACCTATGGGTTGCCTAAGGTCTTCGCATGTCTGAGATCTTTGCTGCGATCGCCGATCCCGTTCGACGGACGCTGATAGCCCGCCTGCACTCGGGCGAGCCCCTGTCGCTGTCTGCCTTGGCCGAGGGGCTGCCGATCACGCGACAGGCCGTGACCAAGCACCTCAATCAGCTACAGAAGAGTGGTTTGGTTCGGGTTGAATGGCAGGGCCGACTCCGCCTTCACAGTCTCGATGCCCGTCCGATGGCCGAGATCGACGCTTGGTTAGCGCCCTACTCAGCTGCCTGGGATCGACGCCTGGCTCGCTTGAAGATCCGCGTCGATGGCGAGAACAACCACTCGCACAAGAAAGCAACAATGACAACAACCTTGGAGACAGAACCATGACCCTCGAGATCATCAAGCAGATGGAGTTTGACGCGCCAGTGGAAACGGTTTGGCATGCCATCACCAACCCTCAGGAATTGGCCGCGTGGTTTCCTGACAAGAGTGCGGACTTCAAGGCTGAGCCGGGATTTGTCGGTACCTTCGAATGGGAACTCGACGACAGCGATTGCGGAGGCGGATCGTTTGCGTTGAAGGTCGAAGCAGCCGAGCCGTTCCATCGGCTTGTATGGTCGTGGGCGCGGGAGTCGGGAATAGGTTTTGATGAGGGTCCTACTACTCGCGTGGAGTGGAACCTGGCCGAACGTGACAACGGCGGAACGGTACTGGTCTTGCGAGAGACGGGTTTTGAGTCGCTTGAAGCGTTGGAAGAAAACTCGGGAGGGTGGGATTCCGAGCTAGGAGAGCTGACACAGAGGATCAGGGCGACTCACACCAATCGGTCAAGGAAACTGGCTTGAGTGTTTCGGGGATCGTTGTGACCAACCGTGATTCTAGAAACTAGGGTGTTGGGTATGCTCGTCAAGGCGACGGGCAGATTCCACTCCTTGGCCGCGAACGTGGACTGAGGCTGGGCGTGCAACTACCCTCGTTGTGTGATGCTCAGAAACCCCACGAGTCACATCTCCTTTTGAGGGCTCTCATGTCAAAGAATCTGCTACTCCTCTTGCTCTTGTTCCTGGCTCCGTACGGCGGTGGCCTCTTCGCACAGCCCGTGGATCAATCGAGGGGAGTCGATCCAAGCGTGGACTACGAGTCGCTGAAGCTCATTGGTCCTTGGGATGATCGCAACTACGGTCTAAGGGCTAACGAACTGAGGGTCCTGTCGGCTAACGAGTCGGAGCAGCGGACGCCGGTACCTGCGTTCTATCGCGTGGAACTGCGGCTCCGATACCCAGATCTGCCGACGAGCGGTGAGCATCAGTATCCTCGGAGTACGCTGCCTCGCTTTCGTGTCGAATACGGCGGAGTGCTGATCAACGGGCATCTCTATAGATCCACCTCTAAGAGCGACGCAGGGTTTGCGGTCGACCTCACCAAGCCGTGGCTGACTGTCGATGAGTGGCAGGTCAGAGCCGGCGCAACTAGCGAGATCCGCCTGGGGCCCGGCGCCGAAACCGCGGTCGCCATCAATCCCGCCGATCCGACCAAGGTCGTCGCGGGCTCGAACGGCCCGGGTGGCCAGGAGATGTTCTATTCCAGTGATGGCGCCGCAACCTGGACTTCAGCAGGCATCCTGCCCAACTCGTGCTGTGATCCGACCATCGCTTGGTCCACTGATGGGACGCGGGCATACACAGTAACCCTGGGTGCCGAGAACGATGTCTACCTGTCTGAAGACAATGGCCAGACCTGGAGCTTGTTGGACGTAGTGGGGAGCGGCTTCGTGGACAAGGAGTACATCCACGTAGACAGTTCCAGCAGCTCTGTCTACAAGGACAATCTGTACCTAACCTGGCACCTCAACGGTCTCATGAAGTTCTCCCGGTCCACCAACGGGGGAGTGGCTTGGTCGTCTCCGATCAATCTGTCGGTCGGCGCTTCCCAAGAAGGAATAGGCAGTGATATCACCTCCGACAAGAGCGGCGATCTCTACTACATCTGGCCGACATTCGACGGCGGTATGACGTGGGTGCGCAAGTCCGCAGACGGGGGTGCGACGTTTGCTCCCGCGGTGCAAGTGGTCGATACCATCGCCAGCTACGACTTTCCGATTCCTGCGATGCCCGCTCGTCGGGTCTTCATGTACACCTCGGCTGACACGGATTTGACCAACGGTGGGTTCGCCGATTCCATCTATGTCGCTTACACGGATACCACTGGGCCGGCGTCGGAGATTGCTGCAAATAACCACTCTCGAATCCAAGTCGCCTACTCGCGTGACGGCGGCGCCACTTGGACCGTCACGACACCCCATGAGACGGCCGACTCGAACACCGTGGATCGGTTTCATCCGTGGCTGAGGGTCGGGCCCGACGGCAGGGTGTACGTCGTGTACTACGACACCCGAGATGGCGGTGACCGAACGACGGTCGATTTCTACTTCTCCGTGTCCGCGGATGGCGCGCAAACCTGGAGCGCTCCAGAGCGACTGACTTCGGTCAGCTCACCGAAGCCGAGCGACAGTTTTGAGTGGGGCGACTACAACGGCATGGATCTTGTGGTCGACGAACTGATCGGCATCTATACCGACAATCGCAACGAAGGCGGGGGAGGCGGCGATTCGGTCGATGTGTATGTCGTCGAGAAGCCGATCGAAGCGTCGGGCGCTTTGTTCACGGACGGGTTCGAGTCTGGGGATACCGCCGCTTGGACCAGTACGTCCTCCCCCTAGGTTGCCGGCTCGGACGGGTTGGCCGGGCGACCTTCAGGCAGGGTGGCGCACAGGGCGATACGGCGCATCAGGAGGCGCCGTAGGGCTGTAGCGGCAGCTGGTGCGACCGTTGCCCTTGAGCTTAGGTAGCGGTGGGCATCTCCGCCATGAGTGCGAAGTCCCAATGCGTTGCTTCAATCTTGTGACCATCGAGATCGCGCACGAAGCAACCATAGTAGGGCGCTCCGTACTCTTCTCGCGGTCCCGGGGGCCCGTCTGGGCTGGCGCCGGCGTCGAGGGCCGCCTGGTAGAAGGCGTCCACCTGAGCTTGTGACGCGGCCAGGAAACCGAAGTGAATGCCGTTCCCGGTAGTCGCCGATTGACCATCAATGGGTAGTTGCACCCAGAACTCAGGGTATTGCCTGCCATAGGCCGTTGCGCCTGGATGGCTAAGTATTTGATGGATTCCGAGGGTGGCCATCACCGAATCGTAGAACGCAATGGCGCGGTCGTACGAATTGGTGCCGATCGATACGTGAGACACGGCGCTCGGTGGTGCCGTGTCAGTGTTTGTAGTTGATTCTGGGTTGGCGTCTGGCATGGGAGTTCGCTCCTAAGGGTTGTGTTCGAGGACCGAATGTGAGTCTCACAGAAGTCTGCTGACAGCAATGTGGCAGCAGCCGAACCCAAGAACCCGAAATCCAGGAACCACCGGAGCGACGAGTGCTAGGGCGTTAGGAGCCGGCGATAGTCGTCGAACTCCGCGGCATCCTTTTCGGCCACTTGAGGCCACTCAAGCGGTAGCGCCTCGAGAGTGTCGGCGATGATCCCACTGACGATAGCCCGCATCGTCTTCTTCGAGTCGGCGGGAATCGCGTACCAAGGTGCCCAAGGTCTCGAGGTCGCTGGCAGGACCTCCGAGTAGGCGGCCATGTAGTCCCCCCAGTGACCGCGCTCTTTGATATCACCGCCAGAGAACTTCCAGTGTTTCTTGGGGTCGTCGAGCCGAGCCAGGAACCGTTCGCGCTGCTCATCAAGGCTGACGTTGAGCCAGAACTTGAGCACCACAGTGCCGTTGCGAGCGAGGTGCTGTTCGTGATCGCGGATCGAGGCGAAGCGCTGTTGCCAGAACGCATCAGTTGGGGTTTGCGATGCGTCGTGGTAGGGCAGGCGTTGCCCGCCCAGGTACTCTGGGTGCACGCGCACAACCAGAGTCTCTTCGTAGTAGCTACGGTTAAAGACGCCAATGCGACCCCGTTGCGGCAACCGAGTCGCGGACCGCCATAAGAAGTCGTGGTCGAGCTCTTCCTTGGACGGCTGCTTGAAGCTGTGAACCTGGAAGCCGGCAGGATTGACTCCGCTCGTGACCGCACGAATGGTGCTGTCTTTGCCCGCAGCGTCCATCGCTTGGAAGATCAGCAGCAGCGAGAAGCGATCGTGTGCGTAGAGTTTACGTTGCTGTTCAGCGATGCGCTCGACGTTTTTTTTGAGAGTGCCTTTGGCATCGTCGAACTCGGTCTTGGTGGCTGCATTATCCGTGCTGAACGGGGTGTCGCCCTCAACTTGGAAGTGATGCTGTGGTGGGGTGAAGAGGGTGGGCATTTGGTGGATCTCCTTTTCAGGAGAGTCTAGCCGCCAATCTTCTCAGCCGGTCCAAGCACACCGGTCCAAGCGCACCGGGCCCGCGACGGGTGCCGGCCGCAGGACGTTAGCCTGAAGCCGGCACTACTGTGTGGCTCAATGCCACAGCGGTGACACCGTGGTCGGATCCTCGTCCGGGAACAGCAGCCGGCCGTCTTCGTAGCTCGCGTCGCGCAGAGCAACCGCTAGCACTTCACCCAGATCGCCGGCCAAATGCACTTTGATCTGCGCCCTGACTTCGTCGCTGAGATCTTCCAGGTCGCGTTCGTTGTCTCGCGGCAGGATGATCTCCTTGATGCCCGCTCGCACTGCTCCCAGGATCTTCTCTTTGACTCCCCCGATGGGCAGGACGCGGCCGGAGAGGGTGATCTCGCCGGTCATCGCAATGTCGTGACGGGCCGGTCGGTCAGACAGCACCGACACCAACGCCGTGGCCATGGTCACGCCTGCAGACGGTCCGTCTTTGGGGATGGCACCGGCCGGACAGTGGATGTGAACGTCTACATCGTCGAACTTGGTTGCCTTGATCCGCAGCCCTGCGGTGTGGGACCTAGCGAACGTCCAAGCGGCTCGCGCCGATTCCTGCATGACGTCGCCCAACTGACCCGTGAGTTGCAGGTTGCCCTTGCCTGGCATTGTGGATGCTTCGACAAACATGATGTCGCCGCCCATGGGCGTGTAGAACAGGCCGGTAGTAACGCCGATCTGATCCTCGGTGGCAGCCTTTTCGGGATGGACTTTGGGTCGACCCAAGAGGTCGCCGATTGCTTCAGCGTTGACCGCGAAGGTCTCGCTGATGGTCTGTTGATCGGATGACTCCGCAAGGCGACGCGCCACCTTACGCACGATCCGCGCTAGCTCTCGTTCCAGTTGACGGACGCCTGCCTCGCGGGTGTGATGCGAGATGAGCTGGCGAATGCCGCCGTCGGTGAAGCGCACTTCGTGATCGAGCAGTCCGCCTTCCTCGATCTGTCGGGGAACCAGGTATTGCTTGGCGATCTCGAGTTTCTCTGCTTCCGTGTAGCCGGTAAACTCAACTGTCTCCATTCGGTCCATCAAGGGGCCAGGGATGTTCTGCGGGAAGTTTGCTGTGGCAATGAAGAAGACCTCGGAGAGATCGAACGGCAAACCGAGATAGTGGTCGGTGAAGGAGTCGTTTTGCGCTGGGTCTAAGACCTCGAGCAGTGCCGACGAAGGGTCGCCCTGGAACGATGCGCCTAGCTTGTCGACCTCGTCCAGAAGGAACACCGGGTTCTTGGTGCCTGCCTGCCGCATGCCCTGGATGATGCGGCCAGGCAAGGCGCCGACGTAGGTGCGACGGTGACCACGAATGTCCGCCTCGTCGCGCACTCCGCCCAGCGAAATGCGCACGTACTCGCGCCCCATCGAGCGGGCGATTGACTTGGCGAGCGAGGTCTTGCCGACACCGGGAGGACCGGTGAAGAGCAGGATTGGGCTCTTGCGCGTGCTGGTCGTTGACTTTGTGCTGTCGCCATTGTCCTGCTCGGCAGTGCCTTGATCCACCTCGGCGCTTACCTCCGCTTCGGTGTTGGCATCTCCGTCGACATCGTCGCTGACTTGAGTATCGGTGGTGGCAGCGGCTGCCGCTGTGGCCCTTGCTTCTGAAGACTCGTTTGGTGGCGAGAGCTCTGCTTGAGTATCAGCCGACTCGTGCCGTTGCTGCATCTGCCGCACTGCTAAGAACTCAAGAATGCGGTCTTTGACCTCGCCGAGGCCGTAGTGGTCTTCGTCGAGAACGCGTGTTGCTTCGGTGGCTTTGAGCAGGTCCTCGCTACGCTCGCTCCACGGCAGTTCAATCACATTCTCCAGGAACGTGCGGATCACCTGGGCTTCCATTGCCTCGCGGCCCATGCGTTCCAGTCGACGCAGTTCACGGTGGACTTCCTTGGAGACATCTTCTTTGAGATCGAGTGCCTCGATCCGCTCGCGAAGGTCTTGCATTTCGTCGATTTCGTCGTCGTCCCCGAGCTCCTTTTGGATCGCCTTCATCTGCTCGCGCAGATAGATTTCTCGTTGGCGATCACCCAATTCTTCTTGCACCTGATTCTTGATCGACGCCTGAGCATCCAGTACGCCGATCTGTCGTTGTACATGCATCACGACCTTGCGCAGCCGCTCTTCGACCGAGAAAGTCTCCAGGAGTTCCTGACGCTGCTCTGGCGCAATATCGAGATAGCCGGCTACTAGATCTGCCAATCGCCCAGGATGCTCGACACTCGCCAGCACCTTCTCAGCCACTTCGCGCGGCAGCCCACTCTTGTCTGCGAGTTCCTCGGCGCGATTGCGCACCTCACGATAAAGAGCGGTGAAGGCAAGGTCGCCGTGGTCTTGTGGGAGGAGTTCTTCCGCTTGGGTGAGGGTAGCTACGAAATGGCCGTTTTCCTCTGCCACTCGCAACGCGATCCCGCGTTGCTGGCCGGTGACCAGTAGCTGGGTCCCGGCCAGGCCACGCTGAATCTGCTCGATCTTGGCGATCGTGCCGATGGTGTAGAGGTTGCCAGGCTCAATGTCCGCTGTGTCTTCCCGCTGCAACACCGCGAAGATCTGGCCTTCGTGGTTTTCGAGAGACGCCTCGATAGCCCGCAACGTTTTGGGCCGGCCAGCGGCGATGGGCACGCTGGTTCCAGGGGAGATGACCAGTTGACGGAGAGCCAATACTGGCAGGTGGAGTTTGCTAGTCGTTTCGTTCATTTGTGAAGTCTACCAGGAACGGACTCAACTTGACAAGACTGTTATCAGATAAGTAGCTGGACACTAAGAACTCAGGAGCCACCGCAGGCCGACTTTGGCCTCGTTCTCTGTTGCGGCGCGGGCTGACCCCCTGCGGGCAACCTCCCACGCCCGCCGTTCCATGGTGGCAGCGTCAGAGTAAACGAGATGCCGGCGGCAAACCAAGAGCCGAGGATGCGCCGGAGAGAGGCGGCCCGGGTGGAGTTGGTCTCTTCGAGGACCGCTTCCGCCGGTCGGAGTTCAGTCAAGCAGCCCGCTGCAGTCTCCACCGTAGGAGGCCCCATGGGGTTTGTTTACGGCGCAATGCGACAACCAGCAAAGGGAGCTAGCTGCCGGTCTGCCAGGGTGCGGCCTTCACGGTAGGGGAGCGAGACCACAGGAGAGCCCCAGTTGAGACTCTCTACTACACGGACTACTACACGAATCCCGGCCTACTACTCGGGATCCCGGCCAATGACGACCGCTGTGAGGTCGTCTTCTTGGTCGCGCGTTCCTTTGAAAGCGCCCAGCCGCTTGCACAAGACCCTGACCACCGCGCCAGGTCCGTTGGCCGCCTGCTCTTGAACGATCGCCCCCACGCGGGCGTTACCAAACTCTTCGCCGGGAGGATCAACTTGCTCGTAGAACCCGTCACTCAATAAGACCCAGATGTCTCCGGGGGCCATCGCGATGGGTGATGGACGCGGCACTGGAGGGTTGGGGATGAGTCCCATCGGAATGCTCGAGGCATTCAACCAGGTCAGCTCATTGGTCGCCGCTGCGTAGTGCAGAAGCGGTGCTTGTCCCAGGCTCTGATAGTGCAATTCGTGTCGTGCGGGGATCAGTCGACCAAAAAAGGCGGTCACAAACTTGCCGGAGGGCAGATCTTCGACAAGCTGGTTGTTCATCTCGAGGCACAACGAGTCCAGGTCTGCGCGCAGAGAAGTCGCCAACCGAAACATTGCCCGGACCTGCGTGACCGACACCGCCGCGCCAATGCCATGGCCGGTGGCGTCAGCAAGCAGAATTGACAAGCCTGTCTCGCTGCCGTCCTTGGTCTCGAACGGGAACAGGTCGAACATGTCGCCACCGGTCTCGTCTGCCGGGTTGAAGAACGATGCAACGGAATAGCCTGGGATTGTAAGACTGCCCGCATCCTCAGGGATGAGTGCCATCTGAATATCGCGAGCGACGTCCAGATCGTGTTCGAGCTTCGCCTTGCGCACGCGATCCTCCGTCGCCTGCGCTCGTTGGATGCCCACGGCGGCAAACCCAGCGAAGGTCTCGGCCAGAACTTCGTCTTCTTCGTTGAAGTGCCCGCGCTCTGCGTTCAGAAGTTGCATCACCCCGACCGCCTCGTCGTCCACCCCAACCAGAGCCACAGAGATCATGCACTGTGTTCGGAAGCCTGTCTCCTTGTCGACATCGCGATTGAAGCGCTCGTCTGCGTAGCAATCGTCAATGCGTAAGATGCCTGACTGCAATGTCTCACCAGCGATGCCGCGATCAGCAGGGAAGCGGAAGGTCTCGCCGCCAGATGCCGCTTGCACGTAGAACTCGTTCGCAGTGCGATCGAGCAACAGCACCGAGGCGCGATCGGCCTCGAGCGCATCACGCCCAGCTTCAACGATCTCCTTTAGGAGTTGGTCAAGATCAAATGGTCGCGACAAACGACGCGCGAAATCAAGAATCTTCTCTTGCACTTGGGTCCTCTCAAGTCTCTAGCATCGACCCTTAGAGGGAGGCCGCGAACTGATGCGCTGGCGCAGTGTTGCGCACGGGTCCACGGCGCTTCAGGAGGGCACCCAGCAACGCCGATCAGACGGTCGAAGGCTGTTTGGCCCGATTCAGAGTTTGACGACCATTTTGCCGGTGTTGACGCCGTTCAGAAGGTCGATGAACGCTGAAGGAGCGTTGTCGATGCCTTCGACAACAGTCTCGCGATACTGAATCTTGCCTTCCTTGAGCCAGCCACCCACCTCGCGATGGAAGTCTGGAGCCATGCCAGCGTAGTCGGTCACGATAAAGCCTTGGATCTTCAGTCGGTTGGGAATGACGCTGATCAGCGTCTTCGGACCCGGCTTGGGCTCAGTGTCATTGTAGTGCGCGATCATTCCGCAAACAGGGATGCGTCCGAACGGTCGCATGTGCAGAAGTACTGCTTCGAGCATGGCGCCGCCGACGTTCTCAAAGTACACGTCGATGCCCTTGGGGCAGTGTTCGGCGAGAGCCGGATGTAGCTCAGCAGTCTTGTAGTTGAAAGCGGCATCGAAGCCCAGGTCGTCCACCAAGTGCTGCACCTTGTCGTCCGAGCCGGCACTGCCCACTGCACGGCAACCCTTGATTTTGGCAATCTGCCCAACCAAGCTGCCTACGGCCCCCGCAGCAGCGGAAACCATCACTGTCTCACCTTCTTTGGGCTCACCAATCGCAAGCAAACCGGCATAGGCGGTGAGGCCGGGCATGCCCAGCACGCCTAGGAACGCTGAGAGTGGTGCCAGGCTCGGATCGATCTGCTGCTGGCCGGTGCCGTCTGAGATGTAGTACTCGCGCCATCCCTGACCGCCGGAGACGAAGCTACCAACCGGGAAAGTCTCATTCTGCGACGCCACCACTTCGCCCACAGATCCGCCGTCCATCGCTTGGCCGATCTGGAAGGGCGGCGTGTACGACTTCACATCCCGCATTCGGCCACGCATGTAGGGGTCGACCGACATGAAATGGTTGCGCACCACGAACTGGCCTTCGCCTGGTTCGTCGACCTCAACCGACGCTACTTCAAAGTTCTCAGGCTGCGGCATGCCGTCAGGGCGGCTCTTGAGGTGGACTTCATGGCTAGTGTAGGTCATTGGTCGATGTCTCCTAGTGTGTCGAGTGTGAGCGAATTGTCTCGCGGCGTGACCCCCGGCTGAGACCCCGGTGACTGATTCTGGCGCCTGACTCAATGGCCCGGCCCAAGGGAGTTGTCGGCCCGCTGGACTCTGACCAACTGAATCCGACCTCCTGGGTTTCGAGCGACTGGATCGAGCGGACTTCCGAGTCGGTGTGGGAGGGCGGCGAGTGTAGCGTGCACCCGTCGCCTCTGCAGCGAGGGCTTAATCGTTGGTAGCAAACACTGAATCGAGGAGTGATGGCATGCCCGCTTCGAGCATGCCGAGTACTTCAGTGAAGCCATCTTCACCCCCGAAGTAGGGATCGGGCACGTCCGTTGGCCACGGAGCGCCCGCAAAGTCGCTGAATAGACAGATGTTGGCGGTCGACTGCGGTGGCTTCTCAGCTTCGAGGTTGCGGAAGTTGTCGCGATCCATCGCCACGATCCAACCAAAGCGCGAGAAGTCAGCCGGGCGCACCCGACGAGAGAGCGAAGGGAGGCTGTAGCCGCGTTCGTTTGCGGCGATCATCATGCGAGCATCGGGCGGCTCGCCGTCGTGAAAGCCACTGGTACCAGCAGAGTCGATATCCAGGACAGTCCGGGTCTCGCGGTCTGGTGCATGTTCGGCACGCAAGTTAGCCAGGTGTAGGGCGACGCCCTCAGCGGCGGGGGATCGGCAGATGTTGCCTAAGCAGACGAACAGAATGCCTTTTGTTTGGGTGGACATAGGGGGCTACGGTCTTGAAGGGATGAGGTTTTGGGGCCGTGACTCAAGAATCAGGAGTCAGAGGATACTCCGAAAGTTGCTGGCTTAGGTATGGGGCTCGTGAGCCGGTGGCACGCGCGGTTTCGATGGTAGAGAGCGACTCGCGACCATTTGGATTGGCGGACCTTGACTTGGGGTGGCGCCCACACCCACGGTGATTCCTCAGGGCATACCTGAGCTAGGGCGAGATTTTCTGTTGTGGCGTGTGAGGAACTCACTTCTTTGTCGCTCCACGCTGCGGTCCAAGCGCCTCATTCTTGCGAGATAGAAGAGGATCACATTGCTTTCAAACAGCCAAGAAACGAATAGGAAGAGAAGGCACTTGAGCAGCAGCGCCAGAAAAGTCAGTATCAACATCAGAGTGTCTTCGTAGCGAAGAACCGGCCATGCCCCCTGGATCACGGCGTAGAGGTACAACAAGGCGATCGTAGCGGCAGGCGGATTAACGTATTTGCTATCGAAACGGCCTACCAAGAGGGCGAGCGCCATGCCCTGGCCGAATCCACTGAGCCAAGCGAACCATTGTTGGGAGGCCCAAGCGCCGTTCCAAACCACAGCTCCTTCGGCAAACGCAACGAGTGCAACCGCAGCGAACCAGGCCTCCGTAGACAGGACCTGCCGCCGGCGCAAGTCGTCGTCGATGGTGGGCTTCGCGACCACCTCGTAGCACATGAACAAGAGGACGGTTCCGCAGTTCTGCAACAGATTGAGTAGCAGCAAGTTGATGCCTTCGGACGGCCTGGAGGCTACGCCGTCATTGACGCTGAACAAGTCGAAGAAGGCGCTCGTGGTGATCGTGAAATAGAGGAAAACCCACGCCATCCAGGCGAGCCCCCAATAGCGCCGGAAGTCCCTCAAGGCCCTTGATGCCACCATCAAGGCATGGGATGCGTCCTCCGTCTCACCCGGAGCGGTCCATGGCCGCGGCAGTAGAGCCAGTAGCAGGAAGATCACTATGAAGTGAGTGCCCTGTACCAGAGGCGAGGTCGGCTGCTGGCCAAACCCAAACGAAAGTACAACGGCCGTTGCCACAGATCCGCCGACGCTGATCCACAGGAGCTTGTTGTTTCTCCTGAAGAGCCATCCACCGAACGTGAGCGCTTGGATCGCGTGTGGACCGGACCCTTGCTCGCTGCCGCCGCGCCGGGTTAGGTCCTCGACATCAATCTCGAGCACGCTCGCCAGGATCTCAATGGTCTTGCGTTGTGGGTCTCGGGGGCCGTAGATCGCATTGCTAATTGTGTTCTTCGACAACGGCGTCCGACGCTCGACTTCAGCGATGGAAATTGAGCGTTCCTCGAGTCTGCGCAGGATGACTGTTCCGCGCTCGGTGGGTGTCCTGACTTGGCCGCTCATGCCGCAAACCTACTGCACGCACGGGCCGCCAAGAGCGGTAGCGCGAGATTGAGAAGCATTGCGCCTAGCTTGCACGGAGATTGCGCTGGGATTGATCTGGTCAGGGAGCGGAACTCGTGGCCAACTTCTTAGGAGCTGGCACCCAGCAACTCGACCTGCACTAGTGGCTGAACCGGGAGACAAGACGATGGCCGATTCGAAAAGGGAACAGAGTGCTGTCCGCACCGGACTAGGCGGCGGAGTTGAGGAAAGTTGGACTTCAAATCTTGGAGTCATTCTCGCTGTGTCCGGGTCGGCGGTGGGGTTAGGCAACTTCCTGAGGTTTCCAGGTCAGGCTGCGGCCAACGGCGGCAGCGCCTTCCTCATTCCGTACTTCTGTGCTCTCATTTTGTTGGGCATTCCGATCTGTTGGGCAGAATGGACCATGGGCCGCTATGGCGGCAAACATGGGCTTCACTCAACACCGGCAATTTTGGGGCTGATCGGTGGCAGCCGGTTTTGGCGCTACGTCGGGGTTCTAGGAGTCGTCATTCCAGTGGCGATGTCGTTGATCTACACCTTCATCGCCTCTTGGTGCTTGGCATACTTCGCAACCTACCTGGGCGGCGCGATGCCGATCGACCCGACCACACCGACGGCCGATCAGGTCGAGTCCTCCGTGCGTTTCTACAACGACCAGATCGGCAGCGAGGGCAACGGGTTCTTGTTTGGAACACTGCCCATGCCGACCCTGGGATTCTGGGCTGTGACCTTCGGCATCAACATTTTCTTGATCCTCCGCGGTGTGTCCAGAGGGATCGAGAAGTTCGTCTCGTGGGCAATGCCGATCATGGCGGTCTGTGCGTTCATCGTGTTGATCCGCGTCCTAACCCTCGGCACACCTGACCCCTCTCTACCCGATCAAAACGTAATGAGTGGTCTCGCTTACATGTGGAACCCCGACCTCTCGAAGCTGGCCAGCTCCCAGACCTGGTTGGCAGCCACCGGTCAGGTCTTCTTCAGCATCTCCGTCGGGTACGGAGTGATCATCAACTACGCCTCCTTTCTCGGACCAAAAGATGACGTTGCTCTTTCCGGCCTCACCGCCGTGGCAACGAACGAGGTGTTTGAGGTCGGGTTCGGCGGACTCATCACATTGACCGCTTCCTTCATCTTCTTGGGACTGACAGGCACAATCGCTGCGGCAAGTGCCGGGACCTTCGGTCTGGGTTTCCAAACCTTGCCCGTAGTGTTTGGGCAAATGGGAGCCATGGGACCAACGATCGGGGCGATCTGGTTCTTCATGCTCTTTCTTGCTGCTGTGACCAGTTCCGTCTCGATGTACCAGCCGGCGGTCACGTTCATGCAAGAAACCCTTGGCGTCGACAGGCGCCGCGGCACACTGATGGTGACTCTGCTTTGCCTGCTCGGGTCCCTAGTCGTCGTCTACTTCACTGAAGGCGCAGTCTTCTGGAACACCATCGACTTTTGGGTCGGAACTTTTCTAATCCTGGTGATGGCGACCTTGGAGATACTGTGCTTCTCCTGGATCTTCGGCATCACGAAGGGTTGGGAGGAGCTGCACCACGGCGCAAGAATCAAGATTCCTCGCTGGTTCCAGTGGGTTTTCAAGTACGTGGCTCCGGCCTATCTGCTAGTCGTTCTGTCCGCCTTCTGCTTCACCAGTCTTCCCAACTCACTTCGACTGGTTTCCGCACAGCCTCTCGCTCGAGGAGCGCTACTGTCAGTCGGAGCGGTGGCCCTCATCGCTATCGGATGCTTGTGGCTCGGTGAACAACGCTGGCATCGCCTTGGCTTCAATGGGGTAGTACCTCCTCGACCAGATCCTTCCCAGCGCGGACAGAAGGGCGACTCAGAATGACGTTCGCAGGATGGCTCTTCCTTGTTGGCTCTTTGGGCTGTGTTCTCGGACTTGCTGGATGGTGCTATTGGCGCCTCCTCGGTCCGAGCAGACGCCAATGATTTTCTCCGTCGCGTTTGGCCAATACCCGATACTCAACTGCTGGGGTTGCGATGTTCTCCTCGCGACCTGTTGGAGTCATTAGCGCAGTCGGAGATGGTGACCAAGCCAACAAGCTGCGAGACGATCCCTTGCGGGGAGACGCAGCCTCTGTGCAGTTGCCGACCGCCCGTCCTGGTCGGTTACAGGACTACTGCAAGTATCCCAGCGCCTTCAACGTCTCAATGGTGTCTGCGTCGAGTGCGACCGGCTTGTTCTTGTTCTCAGTGTCGAACTGTAGCCAGAACTGATCCAACAATCGCACGGCCGCTTGGAGTGCCTCGGGCCGCTCGGAGGCTAGGTTGTGTCTTTCCCCCGGATCGTGTTCGAGTTCATATAGGTGCGGTGGAAACGCGTCCTCGGGCGAAACCATCACTTTCAGACGCGGTGTTCGGAACGAGCGATGGCGCGGCGAGCCGGTGTTGGCGGAAGAGATGGCAAAACTCCGGCAGGTACCATCGTCCGTCTCGCCGCGTGCGATCGGAAGCAGTGAGCAACCCGGTAACTTGCGCGACCAAGTGATATCGAGATAGTCGAGCACAGTCGGGACAAGATCGACCTGGCTGATCAGCGTGGTCGAGCGAGTGCTGTGGTTCAGCGGTAAGTTCTCGGTTTGCGGCAGTTGCAGGCCGAAAGGGACGTGGACGATGGACTCGAAATAGCCCTGGCCATGCCCCCGGTCGACCTCAGTGCCGGGAGCGGTGTTGCCGTCGGCGCTTAGCATCTCTCCGTGATCGGCGATGACAAAGGTCAGCGTGTTCTGAGGAGGCAGCCATTGTTTGAGCTCTCTTAGCGCGACCGCAGTTTCCTTCAACGCGAACCGAGCGGAGTCGCGATAGAGATGCTGCTGGTCGGTCAGCGATTCGTCCAACGGTGTGGCTGGTAGCTCGGGGTGCGGCTGTAAGGGGGAGTGCGTGTCGAACAGGTGGTACCAAAGGAACAGCGGGCGGCTGGGGTCGCGGCGTCGCCCGAGTCCTGCGGTCAGTGTTCGTCGAGCTCGATCGGCTTCTGCATAGGGCGCTGCTGAAGTGCCAAACAGAAGCTGCGGGATTGAACCAAGAGGAAAGGCGTGGGCGACCGTCTCAATTGGTTTGAACCATTCGATACCACGACTTAGTGCGAGTGATCCGTAGAGAGCTCGGTTGGTCACGAAGGCGAGTGACTGATAGCCATGGTCACCAAGGACTCCGGCGAGAAGAGGCACATCCTTGTGAACGTTGAGCATCCAGTTCGATCTTGCACTTCCGTCGACGCCGTGCTGTGGCGGGTAGAGGCCAGACAACACTGAACTCATGGTTGGTGGGGTGGCGGCGCCGGTTGCGGTCGCCTGGTCGAACCAAACAATCGGGCCCAGCGCTTGAGCGAAATCTCGGCCCTCTTCAGTGTTGACCAAGACGTCGTGGAACACGTCGAAGCGCATGGTGTCAAAGACCAGCAGGAGAACGTGCGGTCGCTTGTTTTGTTCAACCAAGATTGGATCGGGCTTGGCTTGGTCTTGCTGGGGCTCGTTGACCAGCACCAGGGCCAAAGAAGCACAGAGTACGGCGATCGCTCCAGCTACCAATGCGAGAGCTGGGTCAGCGGCCCGGCGCTCCTTGAATCTTGTGCGGAGGAGTAGGACTAAAGCGACGGAGACCAGGCCTACGCCAAGATCGAAGCGGATCGATGGCCACGCGAGCGGCTTTTCCAAGACGGTGTTGTTGCCGATCAGCAGCGCCGAGACGGCCAAGCTAGCAATCCAGGCTCCGAGCCAGCCTCGATCATAGGCCTGGCCGATACGTGCCAGTACGAAGGCGAACGCCGAAATGAGCAGCAAGACAAGGGCTGCGGAGATTGCAGAGCGCACGAGCTGTTGGTTCCGGTTGAGCACGTGATCGACGTGATCCCAAAGGGGCAGGAGGTAGATCGCAAGCGCGCACCCGCTGAACGTCACAATGGGCCGCAGCCCCGCAGCTTCGATGCCGAGGGTGTGCTGTTTGACCAGTCCGACCGTGGCTGCCAAGGATCCGAGAATGATGCCAATTGCCAGCTGCACCATTGCGATGGATGGGCTCGGCATTGCCCAGAACCCTTGCGCCGCACGTAAAAGCAGGGTGTCGACGATCAGGGTCGCGAGCCCGGCAACCATCCCGGCGGCAATTGCTAGCAATGGCGCGACGGTGAGAGGCCTGGGTTGTTTGATGTGTTCGGGCATTCGAAGGCTCGCGCGGGGCCATTGGGCGAACAGTCGCTTAGCTCGATTGGGGGCTCTTGACTGATCGCTGCTTGGTCCCCGGTCCTCTAGCAATTCGTCGGGTTGGTAGTGACCGTGACAGTAGCAGGCGAAGGTCTTGGGCATCGAGAAGGAGCCCTGTTTTGGTCTCGAAGAGACATGGACACCGGTTGACACCGCGGCTCGAGGCAGTTCCGTGGTTGGGTATCAACACCACAACAGATTGGGATCAGGTCGAATTCGTCGACGTCGCTGTGTGCGTTGGAAGGATCGAGGGCGATAAGGAGAACGATGGAAGGTCAGTTGATGACTTGGGTTGTTAGATTATTGATCGGTGCGGTTGGCGGCAATGTCGTTGGCGCGCTCATGAAAGACAAGAGCCTCGGACTACTGGGCAATACGATCTGCGGCGGGCTGGGCGGTAGCGGTGGCGCAGCCATTCTTGCAGCGCTGGGAGTCGGTGGCGGAATGATTGGCGACATTGCCGGTGCTGGAGTCGGTGGTTGTCTCCTTATGGCAATCGTCAGTCTCATCAAAGGGCGATGAGCAAGAACCAGCCGCTCTTCGTCTCAGTTGCGGTTCAAGACTCGGACAACGTCCTGGCTGGATCAACCCGAGTCGCTCTGAGTGCGGGAAGCAGGCTTGCACCTACTCCCATTGCGAGCAGCAGAAAGCATGCGGCGATGTATGTCGCGGCATCTGTTGAGGAGACGCCGAACAGCATTGAACTGAGCCAGCGGCTTCCGGCAAGTGAGATTCCGGCGCCAGCCGCGATTCCTACGGCGACAAGGATGACGGCTCCTCGGACTATGGCCCAATGAACCGCCCGGTGATCAGCACCCAGGGCCATTCGGATCCCGATCTCTCGCCTCCGACGAGCTACATTGCCGGCAAGAACGCCGTAGGTGCCGACAGTCACAAGGCCGAGTGCTAGGACGGCAAAGACTGACATCAAGAGCAGGACGAAACGATCCTGGGCTCGCGCGACGTCGATGTAGCCTTCGAATAGCCGCGGCCTAAATAGCACGAGCCCAGGGTCGACAGCCTTGAGTTCTTGTGCCGCTGTGTAGCGGAGTAGATCGACGTCAGCTTCGGCTCGAACGATCTGAGTTAGCGGCCAGTTCCGATCGTCGGCGAACTGCCGATGAGGGATGTAGACCGTTGGAAACGTGGTGCCACGTGCGTCGACCGCAACGTCAGTAACAACACCCGCCACCTCCCAGGGTCGGCCGCTGGTAGTGACCGAGAGGCCCACCGGGTCCTGGTCTGCAAATGTCTTCTCGGCGGCGGTCCGACTGAGCCAGATGACTGGCTCGCCGGTTTGATCGGCCCGCGATGGGGGTCTGCCCTTCAATAGCTGAAGCCCCGCTGCTGCGAAGTAGTCGCCGGCCATGACCCGAACATCGGTCGGGCTGAACTCTGCTTCGGATTCGTGATCCTCCGCGGCTTCCTGCGCCTGCGCAAGGCCCCACGTGTGGTAACGCCCGTTGAGGGGAAGCCATGAGACGGCGCCGACTGCGGTGACACCGGGCAGTCCTGAAACCCGTTCTTGGAATTGGTCGTGAAAGTCGATGCGCTGTGTGCCTGTGGCGTATCGAGCGGTGGGCAAGTGCACTTCAAAGGTCAGGGCCTGTTTCGGGGCGACGCCCAAGGGCGCATCTCTGATCTCAGCGAAACTGCGCATCAGCAGGCCGGCACCGATAAGAAGGACTAGTGCGACTGTCACTTGGGCCACAACAAACAGCGACCGGAGCCGCCTCAGACGTCGAGATTCGGTGCCACCGCGGCCGCGACCGCTCAGCGCTTTTGCCAGCGGGACTCGCGCGAGAATAAGCGAGGGCCCAATGCCGAAGATCAAAAGCGAGGTGACCATCGCGGCCATGCCTGCAAAGAACACCGCAGCGCTGAGTCCGGGTTGGGTCGTTGTTTGAGGTAGCGCATCAGGCGCCGCAGCTAGCAGGACCTTGACTCCTCCGAGGCCGAGCACGAGGCCTAGCGCGCTACCGCCTAGGGCCAACCAGGCATTTTCGAGGATGAGAAGGCTCATCAGCCTTTCTCGTGCCGAACCAAGTGCGCCGCGCAGCGCGATCTCGCGCTCACGATTGATTCCGCGTGCGAAGACTAGGTTGCCGACGTTGACGCAGGCGCTGAGCAGCACCAGCGCAGCAGCTGCAGCAAGGATTAAGAGCATTGTTCGGCGTGCCTTGCCGACGATATCGCTCTGAAGATGGGTAAGGGCGATGCCCCATTCTCCTGAATCGGGTTGTTGTTCTCGAACACCAGCGATCAGGCTGTCGGTCATGATTGCAGCTTGCTCGATCGAGACGCCGGTTCGAAGCCGTGCGATGGTGTTGAGGTAGTAGTTTCCCCAGTTGTTACTGCCGCCTAAGCGCAGGTCTTGAGGAATCCAAAGGTCCGCTTTGGAACCCATGGGATTGCTGAATCCGCGTGGCATGACGCCGACGACCTCGGTGAGGTTGCCGTCCAGCTCGATGCTTCGACCCAGCACTGCTGAATCGGCGCCGAACTGCTTTCTCCATAGTTCGTGGGAGAGCACCGCGACGCGTGGGCGCTCGGTGTCGTCGCCGCGCTGGCCTGGACCCAGCGACTCGTCTTTGAAAAACGTGCGGCCGAGCAGAGGCGCCGCGCCGAGAGTCTCGAAGAAGCTTGCGGACACGTAGCTGGTAATCAGGCGGGTGGAGCCATCATCGCTGACGAGGTCTGCGCCTGTTTCGCGATAGGTGTAGATCGTGGCTACACCGCTGAAGACGTCCTCCCATGTGCTCAATTCAGCGTTTGTGGGCGCGCGCGTGTAGGCGAAGCTGGGTGGGTTGTCTCTCCATGTCTCTTGAACGGTGACCAACTCTTGTGGATTGGGATACGGCAGCGGTTTGATCAGGACTGTGTCGAGCACCGAGAACACTGCGGTGTTGGCGCCGATACCGAGCGCGAGCGTCAGCATCACGACGGCGCTGAAGCCCGGACTGCGCATGAGGTTGCGCAGTGAAGTGCCGAGTTCGTGCCACAAGATCGAAGCAAGCGATGAGCCGCGCTTTGAGGTGGAGAAGCCAGCGATGACGTCGGAGGTGGCCGCTTTTGTATCTGCCTCATCCGCACAAACCATGGCGATCCGTCGGGCTGCTTCGATCGGGTCGCCGAAGCTCCTCACTAGCTGGTCCACAGACTGCCCGGCGGCCAGGCCTTCTTCGAAGTGGTCCAGCAGGTCTCTGCGCAGTACTTCGCGTTGGTCCAGAGGGATGCCAGGGTGGTCGGTGGCTTGTTGAATCAGGGTGTCGATCTTCGGGCTTTGCTTTGTTTGCTTGATACTCATGAGCCCGCAGCTCCTTTAGCTAGCTTGCCGGTCTTAACGCCTAGGCGGCCGAGTCCTTCTACCAGGGCTGACCACTGTCCCCGCTGGTTCTCGAGCCATGCCTCGCCACTTGCGGTGAGTCGGTAGTACTTGCGGTTTCTCCCCGTGGGAGCGACGCGTGTTGTGGTTGACACATAGCCACGCTGTTCGAGTGAATACAGCAGTGTGTAGACGGTGGATTGTCCGAGCTCTAAGAGGTCGCCCGATTCCTCTTCGAGGGTGGCGCAGAGTTCGTAGCCGTACATCTCGCCTCGCTGTAAGAGGGTCGCAACTGCTAGTGGGGCTGCGCCTCGCATCCATTCACGGTCAAGTGCCATCGGTCCTGATCTCCCTTGGTTGTTACTACTTAGTACTTAGTACGTAGTACGGTAACCGAAGTTGCAGAAGAGGGGCAACCGAATCGCCTCGGGAGGCTCGTGGCGTCTTAGGCTGGCGTTGCGTCGCTAAAGTGAACTGAGGACGGCTGGCAGACTCAGCGCAAGAATCGTTGCGACAAGGGAAAGAAAGTAGATGATGTTGGCCAGAGTCAGCTGGATCACCCCTTTGACACCCCGGGTTGCAAAGAAGGTGCGTGTGGCCCAGGTGAAGAAGATGATCTGCAGCCCGATCCGAATCGGAAGTGCACCAGTGGGTGACGCTATTTGCAGCGGCAATAGGGCGATGCTGAGCAAGTAGACCTCACCCACCACAAAGAGCAGCAGTACCATGATCTCGGCGTAGTTCCTGTTCTGTTCTCGGCGCTCTGGTCTGCGGGAGAAGCCACCGAATAGTAGGGTCAGGCCAAGTCCGGCGACCGGAAGTGCGGCGAATACGAAGAGATTGAGCTTTGGCTCAATGAAAGCTCGGACCTGTTGACCGACGTACTGAGCTCGCTCTCCTGGCGCGCTGAGTTCGTCGGATAGCTCTAGGTTCGGTATCGTCGCTCCGGTGGCTACCCGAAGCAGTATTACGGTCGCCAAAGCGACAAAACAAAAGCGAGCCGGAGCCACGTATCCCGTTCGCTTACCAGCCACGTAACTGGCACTGACTCCGCCGGGGTTGCGAAACAGATGCACAAAGGTACGCGGGAACGCGGCCTCGAGGTTCAGCAGATCGCCCAGCGCACCCGTTAGCACCGAGCGTACGGTCAGCCTTTCAGTGATCCGCTGCTGACCACACTCAGAGCAGAATTCTCCCGTGGCCCGAGCGTCGCAGTTCAGACAAGTGGCGGCACTCTTATCGATGTTGTTCATTCTGGGTTCACCCGTACTCTTAACGGCGCTGGGGCACTCTCGATTCCAAGTTTTGAAGCAAGGCCTGCATGTCATCGCCTGCCACTAAGCCTATGACTACTTGACGGGCCTGTGCTTGTCTTGCTGACTGGAGTGGAAGATGGGGTCGCAGCATTCAGTATGTGTTAACCGCATTTCCATGCGCATTCTGCATTCTTCGCGCGATCTGAAACTGAGTATTCACGACTGCGTTTAACATCCGGGCCCTGCACATAACCCTGCGCATAGCCTTGCTCGTACACAATCGTGTCAGCGAACAAGCCCTACAGATACAACTAGAAGCGGATGGCCTACTCAGTGACGACTCACCTTCGAATCTTTCCTCCCGAATCAAGTCTCGCCAGGACCAGGACCAGGACCAGGACCACGGCCCTGGTCTGGACGCTTGCGCTGTCCATGGTCCCAGTTTCTCAAGTGCTCGCCGCGCCAAGCGACGATTGGCCCAGTTTCCGAGGCCCAGAAGGGGACGGCAGCCTGAGTTCCGAGCACTCTCAGCCGGCCTCAGGTCTAAGAACGGCCTGGCAACGCAGCATTGGGAGTGGCTATTCAGGAATCGCCGTTTCTGGCGACCTGTTGGTGACCTGTGCTGGAAGAGGAGAGCAAGACGTGCTGCTCGCGCTGCGCACCAGTGATGGCGGTGAGGCTTGGGTCGTTCCCTTAGACAAAGCGATGATCGGGCACGGCGGTTCGCTCGACGGAGTGATTGCGAGCCCGGCAATCAGCGACGGTACTGCTTATGCCATTAGCCCGGGCGGGATAGCGCTCGCTGTCGAGCTTGCGACCGGCAAGGAGCGGTGGCGGCTGAATCTTGGGCAAGGAGACAGTGAGCCGATTGAACCGCCGTACTACGGGTTTGCGTCTTCACCCTTGGTGGTGGACGATCTGGTGCTCTTTCAGATTGGTGGCGAGGCTGGGGTGGTCACAGCGCTCGAGCGCGATTCGGGCAAGGTCGCGTGGCGGGCATTCCCGGGCCCGATCGATTCTCAATCGCCGAAGCTGATCGAGGTGAACGGTAGGAAACAGGTTGTCTTCGCCAGTAACGAGTGGGTAGGTGGCCTAGATCCAGAAGAGGGCACCGTGTTGTGGCGCTGGCCGTTCGAGGGGCGCTCGGCGTTTGTTCTGTCAACCAGTCCGATGGCGGTGGGCGACTCTCGCATCTTCTTCACACCGTCTGATGACTATTCAGTGGTGCTGCAGCCGCCGACTGGATCGACAGCGTCTGCGGCCGCTACCGCGTCGAGTGACTCAGGGGTCGACTTCCCTGCGCCCGAGGTTGTGTGGCAGGGCAACGCGTTAACCAAGACCTATAGCCCGGCTACCGTTGTCGGCGATACGTTGGTGGGTTACACCTCGCGCTTGCTCTCCGCCTATTCGGCTGACACCGGCGAACGGCTATGGCGGTCGCGTGCGCCCGGTGACGGCTTCTTGATCGCAGTCGACGAACAACTGGTGGTGATCACCAAGAGCGGCTCGTTGCACTTGGCGAACATCGATGGCGGTTGGAGTGAGGTGGCGACCAGCGAGCTATTCGAGAACATCGTTTGGACAACGCCAAGTTATTCGCAGTCGTTGGATGCGGTGTTCGTGCGGAGCATGACCGAGATAGCTCGGGTCGACCTGGTGCGCAGCGGAGTGAACGATGGAGTAGCCACTCCCGTTCGGATCAGCGATGCCGCTGTAGGGGCGGGCGGCGATGGCGGAACTGCGAGCGCCGGTCAGGGTGATCTGCCGCCTCAGCTGGCGGCTCTTCTAGCCGCAGATGTGCAGACCACTGCCGATCGTGTCACCGCCTTCTTGGCAGCCAACGAAACGCCAATCATCGACGGCAAACGAGCGCTCTTCTTGTGGCGCGGCGACGCGACCGATGTCGGTATTGCTGGCGATTTTCTTGGCATGCGCAGAGAAGAGCCGTTGCAGCGGTTGGCGGGGACCGACCTATGGTGGTTTCAGGCCGAAGTAGAAGCCCGGCTTCAGTACGCCTACTTTTTGATGATCGATGTCGAACCAATCGTTGACCCACTGAACCCACACACCGATTTCAACACTGTATGGGGCTACAACACCAACTGGGTACGAGGCAAGCCAGTAGAGGTCTCGGTGTTCTCTACGCCCGGCTGGCCAGGACCTGCAGCTCACTTCGTTGACCCACCGAAACCTGTGCGCTCGGGTAGCAGTGCAACGGTCACGGTGCCTCAGCCGGATGGTGCGGACGAACGACTTCAGCGAGCGTTGTCCGAACCCTTCGACGTCTGGCTACCACCGGACTACGAGACATCCACGGACCGGCTCTATCCCACGGTCTACGTCATGGAGTGGGCCGGGCTGCGCGACCCGCGTGTAGGGCGCTGGATCGAGACGCTGAACGCCACCGCAGACCGCGACTTCGAGGCACCCATTGTGGTGTTCATCGATGGCGGGCTCCCTCGGCCGGATGCGTTCTCCATGAAGACTGTGACGGACGCTGTGGATGGTGCCTTCCGCACCCGCACAGACGCAGCGTCGCGAGCCCTAGTGTCGATGGGATTCAGAGGGGTCGAGCCGCCAGCGCGTGCGAGCGCAGAACCTGAGCTCATTGGCAAGTTTGGTGTGCAGGGGTTCCTCGGATTCGACGAAGAGGTTGAGGGAGCTTTGGCTGGTTTAGCAATCGGTGGTTCAACCAACATGGTCGGCTATGTCGAGTGGGGGAGCCTAGGCACTCGCAGCCCCAGCGAGGGTTGGGACATGCGCGAAGCAGCTCGACAGGTGTATGAAGGACTCACCGCTCGGGGCGTCACCATGCATGGAGGAATGGTTGAGAGTACGGGCGACTTCAAGAGCTGGAGGAATCGCACGCACCTGATGTTGGGAGCGCTGTTTCCGGTTGCTGAGGACTGAGCCCTTTGGGCTCGTCCGTTCGGCCAAGCAATTATCGGGGGAGCTGCAACACAAGTCGCGTACGCTCAGTTCGCAGGAGCAGTTGAGCGGAGTTGGTGAAACGCGGTCTTGTGCGCGAGAACCCGCTCGCTGTTCCGGTCAAGGGCCGATCGGCTTGACGCTCTCGCCAGTGCTTTCTGCCGATCCAGGCTCGTTGATGCTCCAGCAACCGGCGGTCCATGGAAGCCAGCTAGTTGACGGTTGTTTTGGGCGCAGTCGACATGCTGCAGCGGGACCGGTTTTCGATCTCTTGGAGTGGTATAGGTGACAAACGAAGCAGATGCCGGAGACAGCCGTGAATAGACCAACCGAGGTGAGTGCGGACCGTTCTAGTTGGCGATGGCTGCTTGCCCAACTGGCGGTGGTCTTTCTTGGGGTTTATAGCGCCTTCTTTCTGGATGGCTGCCGCGAGCGTGCCGAGATGTCGCAGCGCCGCGAGCAAATTGTGAACATGCTGGCTCAAGATTTTGCGGATGCCGCGGAGCAGGTTGATGTGGCTTTGGTCGATTTTGACTACCGCTTCGCACAGTTCTTCACGGAGTATGAGGCGGGAAAGAGGCCGTACCTGCGCCCGATCCCACTGCCGACTCTTGAGTCGATCGATACCTGGGGCTCGATCCTAGCGGCCGGTGGCCTCGAGCTTCTGGACGTGGAACTCATCCGAGAGATCGAGAAGGCTCTCTATCGAGTGAAGCCCCTGGCTGCAGCTGCACGTGACTACAATGCCTATGTCCGTGAGATTCTGGTCCCCGCTCTGGATCGTCCGCAAGCGGAGTTCTACCGAGACGATGGCAGGGTTCAGAACAAGTACCTCTGGTATGTACTGTACCTAGAGGGTTTTCGACGTGGTTTGGTCGATATGGGGGTTTCCACGAGGGAGCTTGATGCTCGGTTGGCCTTGCGCGTTACCGAACACTAGAGGCGTCGCCTGCCACGTACCGTCCAGTTCGGCGGTGGAGGAACTGGATCGCGGGACCAAAGGAGGAGCAAGTCCCCAACTCTCCCCAAGTCCCTTGAGCCGACCTAGGGTTCTAGGATCTCGAGCAGTCGGTCGAGCCGGTGACGCAGGTCTTGATGACGCAATCGTTGGTCCTGGACACGGTTCTCAAGCTCAATTACACGCGCGTCAGCGTCAACTTTCTTGCGCTCGAGACGCCCGAGAACCGCCTGCACCTCCGAGCGCATAGCTCGCATCTGGTTCTCCATCTCAGGGTCGAGGTCGCTGTCTGCGTTTCGGAACAGTCGGTCTTCTTCGACCGCGAGTCTCTCGTGAAGCTCTCGGATTTCGGTATCGAGTCCGGTGCGTTGCTCAACGGCGCGGTGCCATGGTGCTTCCACTGCGCGCAACTCATCGGACTCGATCTTCAAGCGCTCAAGTAGCAGCGCTGACCGTTGGACCCGAGTCTGCTCTGCGAGCGTAGCGGCGATTGTCGTTAACGTTTTGCTGATTTCTCCGAGTGCACGCGAGGACTGGAGGGACTCCTCTTGTGTTGGTTCCTGCGCGGACAACGGCGAAACGAAGACGAGAATGACGGCAATCAGCGTTGGGAGTTTCATCGATGGGTCTCCGTGATGTTCGAGTTTCGACCGACGTTGGCTCGCCACGAGACGAAAGCGACAACGTCAGTTCTTGCTTCTACGAGTCGCGAAATGCGCGTGCCTGCGCCGATGGTACCGAGTTGGCGTCGCTCTATCGAGGACGCCACGAGTCGGCGGCCTGGGTCAGGGGTTCGGTAGGATCAATTGTCCTCTGAACTGAACGCAATGAGGAGGTGCTGCGCTCGCTCCGGGCGCGAAGTGTGAGTCCTTTTGGAACGCTCCCTAAAGCAGGTTGGGGGCACTCAAGGCCACGGCTGATGTCCGCTGGTGGGGGCGTCGCCGACTGGAAAGTATCGCGCTCGCTACTGGTGCTTGACGTTGGCGTTTGGCGGGCCATGTGGTTGGAAGGTACCGTATTGACCGACTCGCACGAGCAAGAACTGAGGCCAGCTTACACCGGCACGGCGCTCCTCTCCTGGATAGTCACAACTTATGAATACACGAACACTGAAGACACTACTCGTCTGGTTGAGCCTTTCGAGCACGCTGCTCGCTCAACAGCCGGAGGGTTTAGACACTGACTGGCCGCGAGCCGCGAGGCCGGACTGGAATCAGACAGCCCTCGAGACACTCCTTGAGTACTCCGGCGAACAGACTTCGACTGGGGTAGTCATCGTTCAAGGTGGCGAACTGATCGTAGAGCGCTACTGGCCAGTACCCTTGTCGCGGCGCTTTGCTCGCATGGTGGACGGCACCACAGATGACGGTCGTTCACTCGAAGATGTCGCGTCTGCGCAAAAGAACATCGTCAGTTTCCTGGTGGGCAAGGCGGTCGGCCAGCAGCTCGTCGGCATTGAGGAAACCGTCACTTCAATCTTGGGTGAAGGTTGGTCCGCGACGGACAAGGTCAATGAAGCGCGTATCACCATTCGCCATCTATTGACGATGACCAGCGGGCTGACCCCACAGCTCAGGTCTGAAGCCGAACCGGGAACCAAATGGCGGTACAACACTCGTGCCTACAGCCAACTGTTGCCGGTCTTGGAGGCGGTGTCTGAGACCGACATCACCTCCTTGACAGAGCAGTGGCTGTTGCGCCCCGTCGGTATGTCAGAGAGCAGCTGGCAGCCTCGAGAGTGGTTGCAGAATCAAGACGCCAACAGCCTTGGCTTTGTCACTAGCGCTCGGGATCTGGCTCGTTTTGGACAACTGATGCTGAGCGAGGGCACGTGGGGAGACCAACAGGTGTTGCGGCACGAGGGCTACCTCGATGACTCAGTGCGCCCTTCGCTGCAGCTGAATCCTGGCTACGGCTATCTGTGGTGGGTCAATGGAGTTCCGGTCACCAGAGCCGGTGGTCAGGCGTCGCCGTCGCTGGTACCTGCAGCGCCGTCAGATCTCTATGCAGGTCTTGGTGCACTTGGTCGCAAGCTGTACGTGGTACCAAGCCTCGACCTCGTGGTCACTCGTCTAGGCGATCAACCCAAGGACCGTGACTTCGATCAGCAGTTCTGGCTCAGGTTGATGGCGGTGCTACCGCAAGAGGCGACTTGTGGTGCATGCGCGCCACCACTGGCTGATGAGTTGTCCCAGGCAAAGACGCCACAGGGTGAGACGATCAGTTGGCGCGAACACATCATCGACGACCCAACCCGCGGTGTTGCGGACTTAAGTGGCAGCGACGGACTTGCCATGGCCGACCTCGACGGAGACGGCTTCGAGGACATCGTCTCGGTGCATGAATCAGACACCGTCTACGACGGACGTCCGATCGGCCATGTCCGGATCGCCTACGGCAGCAAGGATCCGAACCAATGGCATCTGGCCACACTGGCCTCAGGAGTTGAGGCTGCTGCCGCAGAAGACGTCAGCTTGATGGACGTCAATGGCGATGGTCATATCGATGTGCTGGTCGCTTGCGAGTTGGCGCATCTCATCTACTTTCAGAATCCTGGCAAGAACGCACGAACAGCGCATTGGCAACGGGTGATTCCGGAGATCACTCGCGATCGGGGATCCTTCATTCGCGCCTTCCTCGCAGATCTTGATGGCGATGGACGCCCAGAGGTTTCAGCGGCAAACAAGGGCGAGCAGAACCCCGCGGCGACCGCCGATCCGCCCAAACGCAACATCTCGATCTACCGAATTCCGGCTGATCCGCTTGCCGGAGATCAATGGGTGGAACAGGTCCTTGGCCAAGTTCAGGTGCCAATCAATGCTGAACCGGTCGATCTTGATGGCGACGGCGATCTGGATATCGTTGCTGGCTCAAGACGAGAGCGCCGGGTGCTCTGGTTCGAGAATCTTGGCAAACTCGAGTTTCGAGAGCATAGCATCAACATTTCTGGTGCACCGAACGATCTTTCGATCACCGGCTTCAACATGGATTACGCCGATCTGAATGGCGATGGTCGGACTGACATCGTCAGTACCGCATGGCCGGGATCGATCTTGCTGCTCACTCAGCCGGAGCGGTTTGATGAGCCTTGGCAGTTCAGTCTGATCGGAACGACTCCCCCGGATCAGCTGGTCAGCGTTCGGCTGGTGGACATCGACGGCGATGGCGATCTTGATGCGTTCAGCGGTGGCTACAGTCGAGGCCCGCGGGACCAAGATGGCCCCTTGGTCACCGTCAACGATCCCATGGGACGCATTGTCTGGTTCGAGAACCGCGGGGACACCTGGGTGACTCACAACGTCAGTCGGCCCAAACGCGGGATGTATGACAAGTGGCTGTTCAGAGACCTCGACGGCGATGGCGATCTCGATGCGCTTGGCACCCGCGGCAACAGTGCACCCTTCGACGGCGTGATCTGGCTCGAGCAGGTGCGCTCCGCGGAACCACGCCCAGCATTCGAGGCCGCCCGCGCGATTGATAGTCAGCAGATGGGGCCGCCGGAGCGCTGAAGGATTGGTGCTCCAGAGGACCGCCAGTTCACCCGCGCCTGGTTTTTCTGACCCCAGCTGCTTCTGGGGCCTCTATCTATCGTCCGGGCAGTTTCCTCACCGCTTAGAGCCGCTTCGCTTGGTGTTGGCAGCGGTGCGCGGGATGCCGCTACGCTTGCGGTTGACGGTCTGGTCGGAATCTGCCTGCGACAGCCCAGATCGGTGGTCTCTGAGTTGCCCAACCCGTTTGGCTGCAGTCGAGATGACGGACGAAACGGTGGAGAGTGAAAAAGACATTGCCTGAAGAGACATTGCCTGCAGACAGATCGCCTGCTGAGTGCATTGCGCACCTCGGTGACCCGTCGTCGATCCGAAGGATCGCACGAGTGGCGTGTCCAGATGAGGCCGCGTTCTGCTCCTGGTGGCACTCAGAAGGCTTGGGAATGCTTCGGCCTGTGCCGAGCGCATTTCGCGGTGGGGTCGGTGCAGATCGCCTCAGTTGGGTGTTCGTGTCTGGCTACCAGGCGGCCATGCGGTACTCCTTCCCTGAGCTTGATCCGAGCGGTTGGGCGGCGCTTGCGGCTTCAGAAGATCATAAGGATCCAGTGGCCAATCCGCCGTCCGTCCTCAAGAGATCCAGAACCGATGCCGACCTCCGACTGGTTGGCACCAAGTCGTGGGTTGCCCAGTCGCGCGCTGTGCAACAACTGGTGGTGACTGCAAGGCCGCTAGAGGTGGATAGCAAGGAGCCGGTCTTGGTGAGGGTCGGAGCGCATGCGAGGGGCGTTGTACTCACCCATCGGGAAGCGCCCACATTCCTTCGCGCGATGAGCCAGGGTTTTGCGCGATTCGACTCAGTTCGAGTAGGCCATGCCGACGTGCTTCCTAGCGATCGACTGAAATGGTTTGCCCGGGCGGAAGCAATCTTGATCATGCTTGCGGCGACAGGTTACTTACTTAAGCTGTTGGTCACGTCACCAAAGCCGAGCGCCGAGGTAGCCGATGCGGCTGAGCTTGCCCGTGAGCTGGCTCAGACTCTGGCCGATCAGATTGAGGCCATCCAAGCTGGGGCCGACCCAGTTCGGGCCGATGAGGTTGTAACTGGCCAGACTCTTGCCAACAGGACGAACGCCAATCCAGTTGGTGCCGCGGTTCTGGCCGCGGCCGATCGTGACTTGCAACAGCTCGTTGTCGAGTTCGAGAGGTTGCGGGGCGACGATTTTCCGCCTGATTGGCACGATGATCGGCGCCTGCTCTCGATGTACAGCAAAGGGATTCAGCGTCGAGCTGCACGGGACTCAGCTTGAGGCCCGAATCGGTGCGCTTTACTCGAAGGCAGGCAGAATCGAGCCGGTGAGAATCGTTTCCGTGGGGGTCGGTACCTGGTAGTTGGTGGCTGTGAGTACAACCACTAGGCCGAGGTCACGAACCAGGATTAGTTCCTGCCCGCCGTAGCCGAGAGCGGCGTCAGCTGAGTAGCTTGCGGTCTTGGTCTTGAGCGTTTGACCCCACCAGTAGTATCCGTACTCGTTCCAGGTGCCGGGGGTTGGTAGATGTGCTTCGAGCGATGCCGTGACCCACTCTTTACTCAGCACACGCTCGCCGTTCCAGGTGCCGTCGTTCAGCATGAGCTGGCCGATCTTGGCCAGGTCTCGCGGTCTGAGCGCCACGCCACCCGCGGTGTTCTGGCGACCGTCGGCTTGCTTCTGCCAGGTGTGATTCTCGAAGCCCAGTTTGCGCAGCGCGCTTTTCTCGAAAGCCTCGAGCACCGAGTCGGAGTCGGTAGCATTGGCGATCACCTGCCCGGCAATGGTGACGTAGCCGCCACTGTAGGTGAACGTGGTTCCTGGTTCGGTGATGAACGGAGTGGTCAGTGTGAAATCGACCGCGTCCTTGCTCAGGACTTCTTTCATCCGGATATTGCCTGGCTCGGTGTAGCCCGGACTGTGTTCGTTCCAATCAAAGCCAGCGGACATGGTCAACAGGTCTTCGATGGTGATCTGCTCCTTGCCGTCGACCAAGAGCGATGTGTACTTGGGTAGGTACTTGCTGATGGGCTCGTCAACGCCTTTGATGTGGCCTTCAAAAATCGCGCTACCGACCAAGAGCGAAGTGATGCTCTTACTGACCGATTGCATCGGATGAGCGCGATCCACGTCCCAGCCGTTGTAGTACTGCTCGACTACGAGTACTCCGTCTTTGATGATCAGCAGGCTGTCGACCTTGTTGTAAAGGCCGCGCTCAAGGCTTGAAAGCAGGCGGATGAGCGTCTCAGAGTTGGTCGCGGCTTGGGCGAGCGATCCAGTCACAAGCCCGTCGTCGCGAGACGCAGGCACGGTGTAGCCGGCTGCCTCAAGAGTAGGTGCAGGAGGACAACCTTCGCCCGCACAATCGCGCTCCTCTAGGGCTGTCTGGATGATCGCAGCGACGTCGCTGTGGCCCTTCAAGTTCGCGATGTCAAAGGCAGTGTGGCCAGATGTTGTTTCTAGATCGAGCGATGCCCCTCGCTCGATGAGGAGCTGGGCAGCCTCGGTCGAGCCCACTTCGGCTGCGTGGTGCAGTGCCGTGAACCGGGAGCCGTTGTTGGTCAGGTCGATGCCTACACCCCTGTCGAGCAGCAGTTGGATCATCTCGGTGTTGTTCTTCTGAGCTGCCCAGTTCAGCGGGCGCCGGCCATTGCGCCCGGCGATCTCGGCGCGGGTGTCGAGCTCAGTTGGATCGGCGCCGTTATCAATGAGCAGCTTTGCTGAGTCCAGGTCACCCATGAGCACGGCGTCTGAGAGGGCATGTGGCCGTGTTTGTCCAGCACGATCGAGGTAGGCCGCTTCAAGGGCCTCGACACGCGTGAACTCAACTGATCCAGCGCCGCGACTCAGTGCGAAACCGTTGTAGAGGCCGGTTGAGGCGTCGTGCTGGTTGAAGCGCAGTGACTGTCCGCCTCCGGCAAAACGGAACGCAGCATCGCCCTCGGGCAGTAGCTCTCCGCCGCCACCCTGGCTAGCTTGTGCAAAGACGCGGTTGTCTCTAGCGACAATGGTTACCGTTGAAGTTGCGCCCGCGTAGCGCGCAAAAGTGCCTTCGAACTGTTCCGAGGAGGCAAGCACGGTTTCGCCGGCTGCCTGAATCGGTTGCTGAACGTGTGCGGGGACCGCCGCCAGGAAGGCGAGAAGCAGAAAGGCAGTGGTTGATCGGGGGCTCATGGACTTTCCTTGTCTTGCATCGGAGGCAGACTGGGTGCAGGTTAGCTGTGTGTTGCTTGGTGGTTTACGCGCTGCGGCGGGTTCATATTCCATCGAGCCGAAGCCTTCGATCCTCCGTCAATTTGACGGATTGCTGCCCCCCTGGATTGATGGAGCTGCTGTGGTTAGCAGCTCAAGAGCGTAAGCGCCCGCTGGGGTGGGCCAACCCCGAGAGGCTTGCGATCGTTGGTGTTGTTGAGCTATCTTGGTTTGCAGTGAGATATGCGCATAAGAGCTTGTTGCTCCGTCGGATGGGAGCGCCTCTAGTCCTCGTGACCACGCTTGGGGTGTCCCTGGCATCGGCCACCGACTATCACGTTGGCCCTGGGCAGCCGCTGGGCGCGATTGGCGAAGCACCCTGGGCGACACTGCAGCCGGGTGACCGTGTCTTCATTCATTGGCGGGCCGCGCCCTACCTTGAGAAGTGGGTGATCAATCGGCGAGGCACGGCGTCCAATTGGATCCAGGTGCTGGGAGTTCCCGGACCGCAGGGCCAGCTGCCAGTCATTGATGGTCGCGACGCTGTCACCCCGGCCGGACTCAACTACTGGAACGAGGAGCGAGGCTTGATCAAGATAGGTGGCTCCAACACTCCTTCTGACGGGCTTCCGGCGTACATTCGCATTCAGGGTCTGGAGTTGCGCTCGGCGAGGCCTCCGTTTACGTTCATCAACGATGGGGGCGGTACCAGTGCCTATGTTGACAACGCTGCTTCGATCTACGTTGAGAAGGCGGAGCATCTTGTTGTGGCTGATTGCGTGATCCACGATTCAGGCAACGGTATCTTCACCGGCGGCTTCGACGGGCAGACTCAAGATATCTTGCTCGAGCGCAACTACATCTATGACAACGGCATCACCGGCAGCGCGTTTCAACACAACACCTACACCACGGCGATCGGCATTGTGTACCAATGGAACCGTCTAGGGGCTCTAAGGTCTGGTGCTGATGGGAACAATTTGAAGGATCGTTCAGCCGGGCTCGTTGTGCGCTACAACTGGGTCGAGGACGGCAACCGCCAGCTCGACCTGGTCGACGGCGAGAGCGCGATCGCAACGGATCCCAGCTATGACGAGACCTTTGTCTACGGCAACCTGCTGATCGAGGACGAGGGCGAAGGCAACAGCCAGATCGTGCACTACGGCGGTGATGGCGGCGACACCAACCTCTATCGCAAGGGCGCGCTGCACTTCTTTCACAACACCGTTGTCTCCACGCGCACTGGCAACACCACGCTGCTGCGGCTGTCCACCCAAGACGAATCCGCCGACGTGCGCAACAACGTGCTGTATGTCGCTGCAGACGGCAACAGGCTTGCCATGTTGAGCTCGAGCGGGGATCTCACCCTGCGTAACAACTGGACCAAGGCAGGTTGGCGCGATAGCCACAGTGGGCTGGCCGGGACCATCGACGACGACGGCTCTGGTGTTACATCAGGTAGTCCCGGCTTTGCGGACGAAGCCGCTCAAGACTTTCGGCCGACCGGAGCGCCGCTGGTTGATCAAGCTGGTCCGATTGCCCTAGGCGCCATAGGGCACCCTGTGCTCTTTCACTACCGTGAACACCAGATGAGCGAGCTAAGGCCTTCCGACGGTGTCGCCGATCTGGGAGCCTTCGAATGGTGTTCGGGCGGGTGTGCCGGGGTGTTTGTGGATGGATTTGAGAGCGGAGACACGGCGCTGTGGTCCACGACAACTCCGTAGGCGCCCGTTCGGATAGCCGGAACTGGCGTTGAACCCAGAATTGGCTGCACCTTTGTCTTACTCGTTCCTACCCTCGCGAGGAGTTGGCTGTGTTTGTCGAGCCGGGGGTGGGTGCACTAAGGTCTGATCGATGACTACCGCACCGCCTGCAGCGAACGCTACCCGCGCTAATGAACCACCGCCGCCAGGTACAGCGCGCCGTATCGGTGCGCTGTACCTGGCGATGTTGCCCCTCGGATTCTTTAGCTTCGTCTATGTGCCGTCGGTAACTCTGGTCAGGGGAGATGCAACGGCCACGGTTGCCAAACTGCTGGCCAACGAGCAGCTCTTTCGCTACGGAGTGCTCAGTCACCTGGTGAGTCAGGTCGTTGTGGTCTTCTTGGTGTGTGCTTTCTACAGGCTTCTCAAGCCGGTCGACCCGCACACAGCTCTTCCCATGCTGGCCCTCGGGTTGCTGGGTGTGCCGATCTCGTTTCTCAACGAAGTGCATAATCTGACAGCTCTTGGTTTGCTTGAAGGGGCGGACGCCGCAGCGAGCGTCTCCGCTCAGATCGAGGCGCAAGTCATGCTTCATCTGGACATGGGACGGAAGGGCATCCTTGTTGCACAGGTCCTCTGGGGATTGTGGATGCTGCCGATGGCGCTTGCCGTGTCCAGATGTTCCTTCCTTCCAAGGCTGCTGGCAATACCGATCGCTATCGGTGGTGGGGGCTACTTGTTCGATTCTGTTGCTCAACTGCTCGGGCCGGGCAGCGCCACGATTAGCCAGTTTACGGTGATCGCGGAACTGGTCCTGCCGCTCTGGCTCTTGGTTCGCGGGGTGAAGAGCAGTCAGACATCAAGCGGGTAGTGTTAATATCGGAAATTGGCTATATTCAGATGGTTGTAGATCCTGAGCAGATCGAGCCGGGGTATCTCGATCCCGAGAATCCGACTGAGGGAGTAGTTCTGTGGTGCAGTCACCGTTCCGTATGTTGATCGCGGGCCTAGCGCTAGGCGCCGTTGTTTTGGGGCAGCAGCCCCCAGTCCGCGCCCAATCTCAAACCATGGTGCGTTCGCCAGAGGGAGGAGCGTTCCATTCAACAAGAGCCGCAACCAAGCGGACTCTCGGTTCGGAGGACCGGGGGCTGCGTGGAAGCTCTCCGGTACTCGCCAACCCGATCCTGTTTGTGACGCAGGTCCCGCAACCCGCCGACTTCGCCACCATCGGCTCAGTATTTGCCAATCATCTCGCGAGCCTGCACTCAGCTCCGCGAGGCGGTGATCTTTGGATTCGCTACGACGACGGCACCTTGTGTAACCTAACTGAGGCGGCTGGCTACGGTAGCACTGGCTTTCAAGGTGAGAATGCGATCGCGGTGCGAGATCCTGCCGTACATTGGGATGGTTCGAGAGCGGTGTTCAGTATGGTCATTGGCGCTGCCAGCGAGCGCTTCGAGGTGAACGACTACTTCTGGCAGCTCTATGAAGTCACTGGCTTCGAGTCGTGCTCGTCGATCAACATCCAGTTGGTACCGAATCAGCCGACTGGGGTTAACAACACCAGTCCGGTCTACGCTTCAGATGACCGCATTCTGTTTGTGTCTGATCGCTCGCGCTCTGGCGAAGCTCATCTGTATCCGCAACTCGATGAGTATGAATCGACTCCCACCCCGACGGGGTTGTGGAGCCTCAATCCCAGTTCTGGGGAACTTTTTTTGATGAACCACGCCCCGTCTGGAGCGTTCGATCCTACGGTCGATTCGTTTGGCCGTGTGATCTTCACGCGCTGGGATCACCTCCAACGCGATCAACAGTCGGACGCCGATCCAGATGGCACCGTCTACGGCACCTTCGACTACGCGAGCGAAGCCGCCAACGCCTCCAGGTCCAGCAACCGCCTTGAGGTGTTCCCTGAATCTCGGTTTGCGGAGTTCCCCTTTACTGGCCATCGGCTCAACAGCTTCTTTCCCTGGCAGATCAACCAAGACGGCACCGCTGAAGAGTTCGTCAATCATGTCGGTCGACATGAATTGCAAAGCTACTTCGATCGTGCTCGGTCGGACGATAGTCAGTTGGTGGAATTCATTGATGCGGTGGTCACTCGAGCGAACCCCAACTCGATCGAGAACTTCTTGCAGATCCGCGAGGACCCAGCCGTTGCCGGTCGATTCCTGGGAACCGATGCACCCGAGTTTGAAACGCACGCTGCTGGCCAGATCATTGCGATGGTGGCAACTCCAACAGCCAATCCAGACGACCTGGTTGTGCAGTACGTTACCCATCCCGATACCGGCACTGTGGTACCAGCTGGATCAGCACCGGTGACACACAGCGGGCAGTACCGCGATCCGCTGCCGATGAGCGATGGTGCCTTGATCGCAGCGCATGCGGACACCACCGACGGCGCAGAGAATCTGGGCACTGGGGCCAATCCGAATCCGCGCTTCGACTTCAGGCTGCGACTTCTCGAACCTGGGACTGGGGCATCGGTCGGCTATCTGGTTGCGGGAAACGAATTGACCGGCGGCATCTCGAAGTCGATCACTTGGTGGAGCCCGGACATCCAGGTGACATACAGCGGTGAGCTCTGGGAACTCAATCCGGTGGAGGTGATCGCTCGATCAGTGCCAGCTGCACCAACCTCAGAGCTGTCGGAGCAAGAGTTGGCCCGGTTCAATCAAGCAGATGTTGATGTAGAGGTCCTGCGCGATTGGATGGTCGAGCGAGAACTGGGGCTGATCACAGTGCGAGATACCACCGCACGGGATGACGCTGACCTCCAGCAGCCGTTTAACCTGCGGGTGCCAGGAGGTCGGGAAACCAGCACCGGATCAGGAACGGTCTACGACATCACTGCGATGCAATTGCTGCAAGGAGATCAGGTGCGAGGATACGGAGGCGTCGACACACCCGATGATGGGCGCCGCGTTCTGGCGCGCTTTCTCCATGACACCCCTGCCATCGCGGCCAATACTCTGGTGCCTTCGCCGCAAAGTAGCGTTGCGATCGCTGCGGACGGTTCGGTGGCAGCGTTTGTACCCGCCCGTCGAGCGTTGGCCTGGCAGACGGTGGATCCTACGGGCCAACCCGTGGTTCGGGAGCGCTACTGGATCACATTGCAACCGGGTGAGATCCGTAGTTGTGATGGTTGTCATGGAGTGAACATCGACAATCAAGTGGGCGGCGCTGCATCCGATCAAGAGCCGCAGGCCTTGCTTGACCTATTGCAGGAGTGGCAATCGCTGTTCACTGACGGTTTTGAATCAGGCACCACGACTCTGTGGTCTTCGACCACGCCGTAGGTCTTGTCTGGTTTGGGCCAGAAAACTGCCGCCTTCGGCCAGCCGGTCAGTAGTTGACGGGCAGCATTGCTAGTCGGAGTTCGTCGGCTCCTTCGGTCCGATGAGTATGGGCCAAGAGCTGTGATGGCGGGTGGCTCAAAAGGGGTTCTTCTGGGGGAATTGCGTCTTTCGATTCCGCCCGACCAAACGACCCCGGCCCTGACACCGCAACGCATGGTCCTAGATCAATGGCGTTCTGAGAGCGGCCAGATACTTGCTCGTGGGGCATGGAATACAAGTCGAGCGTCGGCGTAGTAGATATCGAAGTGATATCATATTGATATTCGCCTTGGCCCGGTGACATTCGGTTCCTGGCCACCACCCGAAAGAGCTTCGGAGGAGATTTCATGAATCAAGAACGCATCATCCGTCCAATGTCTGGCTGGGTACCTTTGATGATCAGCCTTGTTTTGTTGCTTGGTGGTCCCTTCGGAATCATCGTTGCCACCAACCGCGGTCCAATGTTCCTGCTGCCGATCGCTGTGGTCGGCATCGTGATCGGGCTCCTTGCGCTTTTCGGATTCATGGCCATTGCTCCGAACCAAGCTCGGGTGCTTCTGCTCTTTGGCGACTACAAGGGCTCGATTCGCGACTCAGGCTTCTTCTGGGTGAACCCGTTCTACTCCAAGAAGAAGGTCTCGCTACGAGTGCGCAACTTCGAGACGGGGTCTCAGCAGATGGCTGACACCAAAGACAGCGCTGGCAGGGTAGTGAAGGGTGGTCGCACCCAAAGCAGACCGTCGAAGGTGAATGATCGCGACGGCAATCCAGTTGAGATCTCAGGTGTCGTGGTTTGGCGCGTGGTCAATACCGCTGAGGCCCTGTTCGAGGTCGATGAGTTCGAGCATTTCCTAGAGGTGCAAAGTGAAGCCGCTTTGCGCAACATGGCCAGCCGTCATCCCTACGACAGTGAAGATCACGAGATCAGCTTGCGCGGCAACACTACTGAGATAGGTGACGAACTCAAGGACGACATTCAAGAGCGCTTGGACAAGGCGGGCGTCGAAGTGATCGAGGCGCGTATCAGTCATCTAGCTTACGCGCCCGAGATCGCCGCCGCGATGCTGCAACGCCAGCAGGCGCAAGCGGTGGTTGCTGCGCGCTCCAAAATCGTCGAGGGTGCGGTTGGCATGGTTGAGATGGCACTTGACCAACTCAAGCGAGATGGCATCGTTGAGCTAGATGATGAGCGCAAGGCTGCCATGGTGTCCAACCTCTTGGTGGTGCTGTGTAGTGATCAGCACACCCAGCCGGTGGTCAACACTGGATCGCTCTACACTTGAGCAAACGAGAGGCGTTCTTGTTGCGCACGGATCCGAAGGTCCTCGACGAGCTGCGTCGATGGGCGGACGATGAGTTGCGCAGCGTGAACGCCCAGCTTGATTTTGTGCTGCGCACTGCGTTGCGAAAGTCTGGGCGTCTGGAGCCGCCTCAGCGTCGCAGTGTGGAGCCCGACCAACCTTCCGGCCCCATCCGCCCCTTCAAAAAGTGACTAGCCCTTAGGGTAGAGCGCAGGCCTACTCAGATTCTCCGCAATCGGCGCTGTCAGTGTCTGTGGCTCCCCAGGTTCTTTTGCCTGACAGTTCGTTGGGCTGCCAGCTCTTTGGGCTGGCAGTTACTTGGGTCTCCAGATGTCTGTGCTGCAGAGCTACTCTGGCGAGAGCTGCTGTAAGGCGAGCAGGACTGCCCCGAGTGCAGGCTCACCCGCTAGCCTGTAAACCTCGATTCGCTCAGGGTCGATCTCAGAGCTGTAGCGTTCGATCAGACTCGGGCAGGCCTCGAAGGCGCCACCTGCAAGGACGAGTCGATAGCGGCTATCGAACCCGAGTTGTCGGTCAACCGAGGCAGCTGCCGAGGCCAGATGATGAGCTGCTTGATCGAGCAGTCGAGTGGCGGTCTGATCGCCATCGACGGATGCTTCTTCCACAATGGCAGCGAGTCGTGCGACCCGAATACGAGCCCTTTCTTGATGGTAGAACCAGCTGACCACCGCCGCTGAGTCTTTGAGCCCAAGGTGTGCTTGAATACGGTCGTACAAAGTGCTCTCAGGGCCGCGCCCGTCGAGCGCTCGAAGCCCAACACGCAGGGCTGCGTGGCCCAGCCAGAAGGCCGATCCTTCGTCACCGAGCAGGTAACCCCAGCCCCCAGAGCGTGCGCGCTGGCCGCTGTTTGCAACCCCATAGGCGATGGAGCCAGTGCCGGCCACGACCACGATGCCGCTGCCTGAAGGTGCTCCTGCAAGTAGGGCCACGTGCGCATCGTTCACCACGTGCACGGTTGGACTGGTATCAATGCGCTCCAGGATGCCACGGACAGTGGTTGCTTCACCCGGCCGATCGGCTCCTGCGATACCGATGCAGATTGCGCTCACAGAATCTGGTGAGTCGAGGTCACCGATGACTGTGCGCAGCGTTGATTCGACGCTCGCTTCGCCGTGCAAGACGAGATTGGCACCAGGCCCGCGTACAGAACTGAGGATCTCCCCGTTCTCATTGGCGAGAAGTGCGACGGTCTTCGTGGCGCCGGCGTCAATTCCGACGACGTATGGCATGCGTCATTCTCCGGTGTAGCGGCAGTCAGGCGTTCGCTGGCCGCCTTCAAGAAGGCATGCGAGAGCCGGTATGCTGTCGTCTATGATGCAAGATCGATCGGAGTCTAGCGGTAGTCGGCCGTGGTCCGGGCTCAGTACTGAGGCGCGGCATCCCGCTAGCATGGACTTGGACACACTCGACAGCGAGTCGATTGTGACGTTGCTTCTCCGCGAGGATCGGCGTGGCCTTGAGTCGGCCCGAGAGCAGAGTGTCGCGGTCGCGTTGGCGGCTGGATGGTTGGCTGAGGCGATAGCTGCCGACGGTCGAGTGGTGTTTGTTGGTGCTGGCACCAGCGGACGCTTGGGTGTTCTGGAGGCTGCCGAGTGTCCGCCTACGTTCGGTAGCGATCCCGAGACGATTCAAGCGGCGATTGCAGGTGGTCCGGATGCGGTGTTTCGCGCTACCGAAGGGGCAGAAGATGATGTTGAAGCTGGCAGAGCGATCGGATTCAGCCTCAAGGCGGGCGACCTAGTGATCGGCATTTCAGCGAGTTCAGTGACACCCTATGTACTCGGAGCCCTGAGCGGTGCGAAGTCGAAGCTAGTGAAGACCGTCCTGATCTCTTGTGCGCCACGAGAGCGTGTCGAGAGCAGTGCAGATCTGGTGATCTGTCTAGATACCGGGCCAGAGATCCTTACGGGCTCCACTCGTCTCAAAGCTGGCTCAGCGACTAAGGCGGTTCTCAATGCGCTGACCACCACCGCCATGGTGAGGCTTGGCAAAGTTTTCGAAAACATGATGGTCGACCTGAGGTGTGGCTCGGCCAAGCTGCGCGATCGCGCTGAACGGATCGTTTGCTGTCTTGTCTCGGTTGATCCGATGGAGGCAAGGCAGCTGCTCGAAGAGGCGGGTGGCGATGTCAAAGTGGCCGTTCTCAAGGGCCGCTTGAGCGTCTCCACGGAGACCGCGCGTGCCGCTTTGCAGGCAGCGAACGGAGATCTTCGGTCAGCGCTCTCAGCAACAGCTGAATGATCGATGAGCGATTTCGTATCCCTAACGACAAGAGGTTTGATTCCGATGAGAACACGATTAGATTTTGCCCGCAGCTCCGTCGTCGCTCTCTGTGCGGGCAGCCTCTTGGCGTTGGGCTGTACATCTGAGCCCGCTGTCGAGACCGATTCTGCGGGATCTGGCGATGCTGGAGGTGGCAGCGAGCTCACCACGATCACCTGCCTAACGCCTGATCACATCACCGAATGTCTGCGTTCGACCGACCAGCATTTTCCCAGTCGGCTAGTGTCGGCGCCTGAGTACACCAGTGAACTAAGACGGGCTGCGTCGCCGCTCGAGATCGAGTACACCTTTGATGGAGCGAGCCATACGCTCGATGACTTTCCCGAGCGAACTCGCACGACCGGCCTGATCGTCCTGCGCGGCTCCGAGATTCTGCACGAGGCCTACTTCCGCGGTGCTGATGAGAACTCGCGGTTTCTTTCGATGTCTGTGGCCAAGTCGTTCACCTCAACGTTGCTGGGGATTGCGAGGGCCGAAGGCTTGATTGAGAGCTTCGATGATCCTGTGACCAAGTATCTGCCCGATCTCGTGGGGACCGGGTACGACGGTGTGGCGATCGTCGACCTTTTGCAAATGTCATCAGGCATCGGCTTCACTGAGGTGTACGCGGATGAGAACTCCGACATAGCACGGCTGGGAGCGGCCTGTTTCGGGGGGCCAGAGCGCTTGGACGAGCTCGCTAGGAGTTACCCCAGCAAGCGTGAGCCGGGAATCAAGTTCGAGTATGCCTCGCTCGACACCGCCATTCTGGGCCGATTGCTGCGCACCGTCACTGGTCAGAACATGGCGGCCTACACCGAGAGAGCATTGTGGAACCCCATGGGGGCGGAAGCCGATGCGAGTTGGATCGTAGACCTCCCGCTAGAGATATATGAGGCTCAGCTTGAGGCCGGTGCTGGCACCGATCAACTGGTGGCGCCTCCGGTGGAATGCGCTCTCGGCGGATTCAACGCCACCTTGCGGGACTACGCTCGATTCGGCTTGCTCATGGCCAACGACGGATTCGTTGAAGGAGAGAGAGTGCTTCCCGAAGGATGGGTCGAGGAGGCCACGGTGCCGTCGCAGGACCACGTTCAACCTGGCAACCTAATGGCCGGTTACAAGCTGGGCTATCAGTATCAGTGGTGGACTTTCCCTGATGCCGATCACTCCTTCGTCGCGGAAGGGATCCACGGGCAGTTGATCATGGTGAATCCCGAACTTGATCTGGTAGTGGTGAAAACCAGCGACTGGGAAGAGGCTTGGGATGGAGTGATGGAGGCGGAGACTTGGGCATTGTTCGATGCACTGGCCGCTTCAGTTGCTCCAAGCGACGGATAGCTGTCGAGCGTAAGGCGGGTTGAGGCTGTCCTAAGGCACTCTTTGATGGCTGCGGTTTTGTCCCTGGGGTTTTCAGCCGGAGGGCTAAGGGGCATCCTCTGTCGGCTGTAGACTCCTGGGAATGACGAAAACAGGGTCTCTTTGGCTGCGCCAACGACTCCGTCGGTTGGTCGAGACGTTGTGGCGACAACGAACGCGGCGCAACAGGGTCGCCAAGACGTTGGCGTTCGTGCTTGCTTCCGCTGCGATCGCTCAGGAGACGCGTGCACAAGGCGTCGAAGTGCCAGCGACCCTGGCTTTTGAAGGCTCAGACCTCGCCATCATCGCGAGCGACCTCGTCTTAAGGGTGGTGGTCGATAGTGAAGCCACGGAAGGACGGGTGGAGATCAAGAATCCTGGAGTAGCGGTCGCTGCCGGTGAGTTCTCCTTTGATGCCCAGCAGGGCGTCCTGACCCGACAGTTGGTCGAGCCTGCTGCGACCGGCGCGGACGGTGCGGCGCAAGCAACCGCCGATCCTTTTGTGGTGGAGATCGAGGTAGTGCTTCCTGCAGGCGGAGTCCTGACGATTGACTCCAGGTATAGCGAGATCGAAGTGCTTACGCGCGGCGATGCCAGTTCTGCAAGGACGACCGTTCGCGGCGAGGTTGGCAACGGCCAGGTCTCGGTAGCGGGAGCATTGGCTGTGGAACTTGTGGTTCGCGAAGCGACTCTTCAGGTGACTGGATCGACCGAAGCGCCGGCCGGACCGATCAAGCTCGATCTGAGCGCGACCACCGCTCAGATCGATGAGATCTCGGGCGCTTCGACGGTAGTGTCCAACGATTCTACCGTCTCAGTCGCCGGGGCCATTGGCTCGTTGACCTTGAAGCAACAGGGTGGATCGATGACGATCGTCGGATCTACTGCTGCGCTCTCCGGGTCGGCGGTCAACGGCTCGGTGGAGGTAGAGGAGGTGACTGCTTCGGACATAGTTTTGAGCCTGGCCAACTCCGAGCTCACTGTGACGCGAAGCTCCTTTAGCAAGCTCCAACTGACTGCGCGCGAGAGCATTGCAGGCCTGGTGCAAACCGAAGGCTCCGCCACCCTCGACTGGATCTCGGGAAGTCTGCAGATGCAGGGGCATGTTGGCAATGCGACCCTCACGTTGAAGAACTCTGCATCGGCGGAGATCTCGGGGCTGCTGGATCCGATTGTCCTCGTGGTGGAGAAATCGCAGGCCAGCCTTGAGAACGTAGGGAACGTGATGCTCAGGGTGCGCGATGGCAGCGCTGGTGTGGAGGGCTGCAAGGCGCTTGGGGTTGATGCGCGAGGAGCAGAACTAACGTTGATTGGCTTCGAAACTCAGCGTGCTTGGGCTATTGATAACTCTCAAGTGGTGGTCGACTTCGCTGGGGCTGGTCGACGGACCAAGCTCAAGCTGGACGGCGGGAGTACCGCCTCAGTTCGACTACCAGGCCCGTGCTTTGTCCGGTTTGCGGGGCGCAGCAACCTCCTCGATAGTGAGTACCGGATCAGCGGCTGTGAAGTGTTGACCGCAGATCCGACGCAGCGAAAGCGACTGCGATTCGGCGGACTCGATGGGCTCGACGGGAGCAGCGGAACCATCTTGCAGCTCGATCTGTCGCCGGATTCGAGTGCGACGGTTGAGGAGAGCTCGAACTAGGGCGTCGCTTGGCCCCGTTGTCGGCTCGAACGCTCTGAGATAGATGCCTGAGCTGGATAGGCGGCAGGCCCAAGGGTTCAGCGGGCGCAGAATTGTCGCCGCGCAACGGGCGCAGAGGTTGTCGCCGCGGGAGAGGGATCGAACAGGCCGAGCTAGACCGCGGGAGCACAGCGCAACGATGCGGGAGCGCGACTTGGCGTGGAACTCTGACGGGGTTTCTGGCAAAGGGCTCCGCAGTGGGGCTATGTCAAAAGAGAGTGCCGATCGTTCAGGTTAGACTGATTGCTGGGCCGAAAACAAAACGAATCGGTGGTTGCGCCGACCAAGGGAGATGTACGTGCGAAAGCCAACTTTGATCCAGACTGTGTTTTTAGTAGTGCTTGTGTCGTCAGTGCTGAGCGGGGGCCTACTTTTTGCTGCTGATGGTGACCTGATGAGCCGGGTCGAGCACGGCTATGCCACCAACGGCGACGTGAAGATCCACTATGCAACTTTGGGCGAAGGCCCAGTGGTGGTGATGATCCACGGTTTCCCTGACTTCTGGTACTCCTGGCGTCATCAGATGGAAGCGTTGGCAAGCGACTTCAAGGTGGTTGCGATTGACCAACGGGGTTACAACAAGAGCGGCCAGCCAGAAGGCCAGTCGAACTACAACATGCAGCACCTGGTGGGCGATGTTGTTACCGTCATCAAGAGTTTGGGCGTTGAAACGGCCACAGTGGTCGGCCACGATTGGGGTGGCGCGGTCGCTTGGCAAGTAGCGCTTAATGTGCCGTCTGTTGTCGACAAGCTCATCATCCTCAATCTGCCGCATCCGAACGCGCTCGCTCGAGAGATGGCCAACAACCAAGAACAGCAACAGAATAGTGGTTACGCTCGTAAGTTCCGAGAGGGCAAAGCGACCGATCCTGACATCTTCTTTGGTATGCCCATGCGCCCCGAAACCTTGTCTGGTTGGGTCACAGACGGAGAGGCGCGCAAGCTCTACGTGGAGGCATTCAAGCGCTCCAGCTTCGACGGCATGCTCGCCTACTACAAGGAGAACTACGGGGACGGCGGTCCGGGTGCGGGGCGCGAAGTGCCTGCTCTTAAGATCCCCGTTCTCCAGTTCCATGGTCTCAAAGATACTGCCTTGCACTCAGACGGGTTAAACAACACGTGGGATTGGATTGCCGCTGACTACACGCTGGTGACTGCGCCGGATGCTTCACACTTTGTGCAGCAGGATGCTGCTGAACTCGTGAGTTCGTCCATGAAGTGGTGGTTGCTGGCGCGTAAGTAACGCACGATCCGTTCGCCATTCATTGCAGAGACTGAGTTAGTCACCAGGGTTGACGCTCTGACCGAATGCGCCACTCGCGCGCAGTGCGGTCAACCGGTGGCCGGTGATGCCAAGGGCGGTCAAGACCTCCTCCGTGTGGGCACCCAACGCCGGTGCGGGTGAGTGAATCAGAGACGGCGTACCGTCCATGCGCTCGGCCGGGCGCGGCTGGCGGATGGTGCCTGCCACCGGATGCTGGCCTTCGACCAGAATCTGATTCGCGATCACCTGAGGATGTTGATGAATGTCGGCGCGCGCGAGCACCGGACCGCAGGGCACATCTTCTGCGTCCAAGCGTACAAGCCAGTCTGCGCTGGTTCGCGTGGTGAGCGCCTGGGCCATCAGCTCCAGCCGCTCCCGCGCGTATGTAATCAGGCCCGCAGCATCTTGAAAGCGATCGTCTTCTAGCCAGTGCTCGGTGTCGGCTGCTCGGCAGAAGCCTTCGAACTCGCGGTAGGCCACCGTTGAGACGATGATGTGGCCGTCGAGAGTTGGGTAGACCAAGTCGCGACGGTCCACTTGCTCGCGGGCTTGATCCAGAAGGGTGTGGTACGCCATGCCTTCCGGCCACATGAAGGCGAGAACTGCGTCGAGCATGGACAGCTGTACGTGCTGGCCTTGGCCGGTACGCTCCCGTGCAAGCAGGGCCGCAGTGATTGCTTGAGCCGCGGTGAGAGCGGTGACCTTGTCGGGAACTATCACCCGCATCAAGCGCGGAGGACCTTGAACTCCGCCTTGGATGTCGGTAAGGCCTGAAAGACCCTGAATGATTGGATCGTAGACGCGCTTGCCGCTGAACGGGCCGGTCTCGCCAAAACCAGAGATCGACACGTAGATGATCTTCGGGTTGCGGGCGCGTACCTCCTCCGCGCTCATACCCAGCTTTGCGGCGACCCCGGGTCGCATGTTCTGAATGAAGACGTCGGCCTGATCGACCAGCTCGAGCAGGACTTCTCGTGCCGCATTGGTCTGCAAGTCGAGGACGATTGAGCGCTTGCTGCGGTTGATCGTGCAGAAGGTAGGGCCGGCGCCTATGGGCTCGGCCATCGCTCGCAGAATGTCGCCTTTCGGTGGTTCGACCTTGACCACGTCAGCGCCCTGGTCCGCCAGGATGCGGGTCGCCATCGGACCCGAGATGACTTGGGTCAGGTCGAGGACGCGGAAACCTGATAGTGCGCCGGTCATCGCTGGGTGCGCACGATTACGGGTGATGGCCGGAGCCGTGGGTGCAGCCCACGAGACGCTCTCGTTTGACAGCTGCCGGCTTGCCCAGCGCTTCGGTCCGCCCGATCTTGGAGGTGTAGTAACCGAACAGGACGCGTTGCTTCAAATCGACGAAGAATGCGGCGCCAGTTTTGAGGCGTCCTGCATGATCGTGGTGGTCAGAGATCTCCATCAATAGCGCCGATTGCTGATCAGGGACTAGAGCTTCCAGGCGGGCACCGAAGCGGTCGATAGCGTGGTCTTCGAGCCAGGCGAGGCCGCCCAAGAACTCCAGTTGCTCGTCGGCTTCTGCCACAGACAACGCTTCGTCGATGTACTCATGAACCAAGGCTTCGGTGGCGCTCGGTGTGCTGGTCTTAGGCAGGATGACGTCGCTCAAGGCCGCGACCACGGCTCCTTGCTGCGCGGTGAAGAACTTGGGAGTCCAGCCGTCGATCACTGCTGCGGGGGTCTTGACTGCCGCCAGGGCCGGCAGCACTGGGAAGGCGACGGCAGCGGTTGCACCCGCGCCGAGCATGCTGCGCCGCGACAGGCCAGTTGGCTGCGGTTTCGGGGGCTTGGTCATGACAGCTCACCTCGTTTGGCTTGTTCGACTAGGTATTCGCTGGAGCGGAGCGCGAGCGACATCATGGTCAGGGTGGGGTTGACGCAACCAATCGAGACGTAAGAGGCGCCGTCCATGACAAACAGATTCTTGATCTCGTGAGATTGCTGGAACTCGTTGAGATAGGACGTTCGTTTGTCCTCGCCCATCCGCGCGCTGCCGACTTCGTGGATTCCGGATCCCATTGGCGCCGGATTGTCTCGGATCTGGATGTCTTTGCATCCGAGCTCTTCGAGGAACTCAGCCCCACGCTGCAATAGTTCATCGACCATGGCGAGTTCATTGCTGCCCAGGCTGCACTGCATGCGCAAGACCGGCACACCCCATTTGTCGGTAACGTTCTCGTCTAGAGTGACTCGGTTGTCGGCGCGCGGCAAGATCTCACCGAAGCCGCCGAGGGACATTCGCGATTGAGTTTCGTCCGGGATGGCATCCTTGAACGCTGCACCGAAACCCTTCTTTCTCAAGGCGTGATCCCACGAGGTGAGGCCTTCGCCGCCCTGATAGCCATACCCACGGAGGAACTTCTTGGTGTGAGTCTTTGGATCGTCCAGGTTCTGGAAGCGAGGCACATAGATGCCGTTCGGCCGTTGAGCGTTCTCAGCTTTTGCGCCGTCACGCTTGGGATACTTGCCGCCGACACCGGTGGCGTAGATGTGGTCCATGACGTAGCGACCAAGTACATCGCTCGAGTTAGCAATGCCGCCTGATGCCGAGTTGAGCAAGATGCGCGTGGAGGCGAGTGTCGAGGCACACAGGATGACGATCTTGGCTTTGGCCTCGCGGCGTTCGCCGGTGGGCTTGTCGAAGTAGGTCACGCCGTCGGCGAGGTTTTCGGCGTTGGTGGTGACCTTCTCGACCATGGCCTCGGGAACCAGAGTGAACTTGCCAGTTGCCGCACAATCTCTAAGAGTCGTTTGCGGCGAGTTGAAGTACGAGCGTGTGCGACAGCCGTAGTGGCAGGGGCCGCAGTAGTGGCATGCCAGGCGGTCACCGCGGCTCTCAGTCAGGACGGCTGTCCGACCGATGGTCATGGGCACACCAAACTTGCCCTCGAGCGTCGCTTTGAGATCCTGCTCGCCACACGAATAGGCCATCGGTGGCAGAAAGTCGCCGTCCGGCAAAACGTCCAAGCCCTCCTTGTTGCCAGACACGCCAATGTAGCGCTCCATCCGATCGTAGTAGGGAGCGAGATCCTTGTACTCGAGCGGCCAGTCTTCTCCGTAGCCGTCGCGGCTCGCGGCTTTGAAGTCGTAGTCGCTCATCCGATAAGACTGCCGCGCCCAGAGTAGCGATCGGCCGCCGACTTTGTTCGCTTGAATCCAGTTGAACGGTTTCCCGGGTGCGGTGGTGTAGGGGTTGTCGACGTCGTCGATGAAGAAGTCGGCGTTGACCTCAGTGCAGGCGTAGCAGTATTGCTGAACCTTACGACGCTCCAGAAGCTCGTTGCGCGGGTCGGGGCGTCCTCGCAGCGGCAGATCGTGGGGGAGGGTGTGCTCGCGATAGTCCTTGGTTTCGTCAAACGACGTTCCGGACTCGAGCATCAGCACTTCCATGCCAGCCTCGGTCAGGACCTTCGCCGACCAGCCCCCGGTCGCGCCCGAACCAACAACAATCGCATCGTAGATCTTCGCCGCCATGCTTGCAGTCTCCCTCTAGTTTCCTAAGCGATGCTCGATGCAACCTTCGGTTCGGTGTGCTGCGAGATCATAGCCGCTTGCTATCGAGCGTCTCGAAACCAAGACGATCGACCGATACTGCAACGGGTCGATCTGATCCGCACAAATAGTCACCGACGGCGAGAACTTTGGGGTCGGCCATCTGAAGCTGTTCTGGTGGCCGGACAGTATCGGTGAGGAACTAGCTGGTGCTTGGAAACGCTAGGTCGACGCCACGGTCGCCGTCGGTGGCAGCGTGCCATCGACTGGTGATCGCCTTAGCGCGAGTGTAGAAGCGAACACCTTCTGGTCCATACATGTGGGCGTCGCCAAACAAAGAGTCCTTCCAGCCGCCAAACGAGTGGTTGCCGACCGGTACCGGGATTGGGACGTTGATGCCCAGCATGCCGACCTCGGCATCCTGTTGAAAGCGTCGGGCGGTGCCGCCGTTGCTGGTGAAGATCGCAGCGCCGTTGCCATATGGGTTGGCGGTGAGGAGTTGCATCGCCTCCGCGTAGCTCGCGACGCGCACCACGCTCAATAACGGCCCGAACACCTCATCTTGGTAGACTGACATCTCCTCTGTGACGTGATCGAGCAGCGTGGCTCCCAGGAAGAAGCCGTGTTGATGCAGTTGGCTCTCACGACCGTCAATCACCGCGGTTGCACCTGCCGCGATGCCTTCGCCGATGTAGTCGCTCACACGATCGCGATGTTCGCGAGTGATCAAGGGCCCCATTTCGGATGCGGACTCGCTACCAGGCCCGACCCTGAGGCCACAAGACCGCTGCCGGATCGCCTCCACCAGCGGATCAGCGGCATCGCCGATGGCAACCACCACCGAGATCGCCATGCAACGCTCACCCGCGGAGCCGAAGGCGGCTGAGACTGCGGCGTCGGCTGCTGCTGCGAAGTCGGCATCGGGCATGACAAGCATGTGGTTCTTCGCGCCGCCAAGTGCCTGAACCCGCTTGCCTTTGGCACTTGCCCGTTGATGAATGCTCCGCGCGATGGGAGTCGATCCAACGAAGCTCACGGCACTGACCTGTGGGTGCTCGAGGAGGCCCTCGACGGCGACCCGATCTCCGTTGAGGACGTTGAGAACCCCGTTCGGGAAGCCCGCCTCCTGGAATAGCTCCGCAATCAGCAGGGTCGCCGAAGGGTCCTTCTCCGACGGCTTCAAGACAAACGTGTTGCCGCACGCGACCGCGTTCGGGATCATCCACAAGGGCACCATGGCCGGAAAATTGAAAGGAGTGATGCCTGCAATTACGCCAACCGGTTGCCGGACAGTAGTCACATCGACGCCCTTTGAGACCTGCTCGCTATAGCTGCCCTTTAGATGCTCGGTGATGCCGCACGCGTATTCGACGTTTTCAATGCCGCGGGCCACCTCGCCTAGCGCGTCGCTGCTGATCTTGCCGTGCTCCGCTGTGATGCGGCTGGCAATCTCTGATGCGTTGAGCTCAAGCAGATTGCGAAAGTTGAACATGAGCTTGGTGCGCTCAGAGAGGCTGCTACGTCGCCAGCTATCGAACGCATCATGAGCCGCCTTGACCGCAACACCGACTTCGTCTGTTGAGGCAAGCAGGACCTCGCTGGTCTGGGTACCTGTGGCTGGATCGAACACCGGAGCGGTCCGTCCCGAGCGTCCGGGGCAGCGCTGCCCGTTGATGTAGTGGTGGATCTGTTGCATCGTGGGTTCCTGTTGGCTGTCTAAAGCACTGACTCGGGTGTTGTTCGATCGCTAATGAGTATAGGAGGAGTCTGAGTTGATTCTGGTGACCGGAGCATCTGGCAAGACGGGCCGTGCTGTGGTGCGACAACTGAGTTCTTCTGGTGCTCAGGTGCGCGCCTTGGTACGACGAGAGGACCAGATCGCTGAACTTCTAGAGGACGGAGCGGCTGACGTCAGGGTGGGGGACATGGCGGTGCTTGAGTCGGTGCAGTCAGCCCTCTCCGACTGCAGTGCGGTCTATTACATCTGCCCAAACGTTCACCCTGCGGAGGTTGCCTTAGGCAAGGTCGCGATCGCTGCCGCGGAGTCGTTGGGGGTCGAGCGGGTTGTGTATCACTCAGTGCTGCAACCACAGCTTGAAGCCATGCCTCATCACTGGCAGAAGCTGCGGGTGGAAGAACTTCTTATCCGCTCGAGGCTTGATTTCACCATTCTGCAGCCCGCGCCGTACATGCAAAACTTGGTCGTGGGTTGGGAGCAGATTGCAACACAAGGTGTCTACGAGCGACCGTATTCCCGTGAGGCTCGATTGTCGCTGGTGGATATCGGGGACGTCGCAGAGGTCGCGGCGTTGGTTCTCGGGGAGTCGGGGCACGAACGAGCGATCTACGAACTGTGCGGGTGCCATTGGATGGACGGTGACGCGATTGCAGAGGTGCTCGGTCATGTCTTGGGTCGCCGCGTGTGCGCAGTAGTGCAATCGCTGGACATCTGGCAGCAACATGCAGAGACGTTAGGAATCCGGGGATACCGACGTCAAGCTCTGCTAGCCATGTTCCGCTACTACGATCTGCACGGGCTCGGCGGCAGCAGCACGACGCTTAGCCGGTTGTTGGGTAGAGCGCCCACTCAACTGGCCGACTTCGTCCGGCGTCAGGCGGCGGTTCAAAGTTGATGAACTGCCAACTTCTGGATCGAGTGGGCTCCGACGTGCTTCACGCTAACGCATTCTGATTCGTGCTGGTCAGGCGAGCAGTGGCTGAGGCGATTTCTGGAACCTTGCCCTTGATCGTGTCGGTGGGTGCTCCATAGGGCCTTAGTGCTCCTTAGGACTACTCAGGATTGCGCACGGCCGCTCAGGGCGCTGGGTCTTCGATACACTGATCGCTGATGGGGTGTGATCCTCCAGAACTTTGCTCATGACATCGGGACTTAGGCTCATGATTCGACTCAGCAGCGATCTACGGCGAGTACTTCCACTCTTCTTGCTTGGCCTGCTACTTGGCCTATTGGTGGTCCAAGAGGCTGCATTGGCACAAGCTAGAGCGAATGAGGAGCAGATCGAAGTCACCGAGTGGATCTTGAACACCTCCAACGAGCACGTCGAGTTGGTGGGTCGTGTTCGTAATATTTCGCTCGAGCCGTTGACCGATGTGGTGATCTTCGCATCCTTGATGGATTCTCGAGGAAACTCTTATGGCGGCGGACAGATTCTGCTGGTGCCGGCGACCTTGGGTTCCGGAGAGTCGGCAAGTTTTAAGACCGAATCTTGGAAGCGCAGCATTACTCCTTGGGACACGGAGCGCAACGTTCCCGATATCGCACGCGTCAACTTTCGCTTCCGTACCACCGGCGGCAAGTGGCTTAACGGCAAGTACAACTCAATGCCCGGTTCAAGTGGGGGTAGCTCGCAGCTTGAGGCGCTCAACTCGCAGGCCGAGGAACGCTACGCCGAACGTCGCCGTCAAGATATCGCTGACCAACAGCGGTCGAAGAAGCATCTGCCGGCGTGGTGGGGGCAATACGACTCGGTGATGGCGCCGCTGCGCAAGGTGGAGAGCGCGCTGCGATCGGCGTATCGCGAGGAGGGGCACCCGGGAGCCGTTGGTAAGGAGATTCGAGCACTGCGAGTACCGCTAGTGGCGGTGGCTCAGAATCTGACTCCCGCACCGGATCCCGAAGTTCAAGCGATGGTAGGCAATCTGTTGTTGAGCCTGGCTGGAGCAATCGAGAAGGCCGAGGGCGGAGCCAACGTCGGCTTCCGCGAAGACTACGCTAGAGCGGTTTCGTTGATCAAGCAACTCGATGCGCGCAAGCGTCGCACAGCCGCAGCTTCACCTCCCTGACAAAGACCGCCAAACCGCAGTTCGGTGCTGCGCTCACCTCTAAGTGCTGCGTTGTTGAGCGTAGATCGATCCGCGCTCTAGACTAGAGATCTTTGGCTTTGAAGGAGAAACTGTGTTGAGGATCGAACTACCCGTCTGTCGGTGTACAACGTTGGTGGGCGCTGGATTGCTGATCGCCAGCGCGGCGTTGGGCTCAGAGCCCTCTAAGGCGACCGCAGGCAACAAGACCGCTGATCATGCTCAGTCGCTGGGCCTGGAGATGGCCACGCGTGAGAGCGTCGGTATGTCGTCTGAGCGACTCGAGCGAGTGAGCAGAATGATGCCGGGGTACATCGACCCCGGCGAAGTTGCGGGCACGGTGACTTCGATCGCTCGTCACGGCAAAGTGGTGCACTTCGAAGAAGCCGAGGATGGAATACTGATGACTCAGGTGAGGCACTACTCCCAACTCAACATTCGCCAAGATTTCGCCAACACCACCTACCAAGCGATCGTGGAGTAGACGCGCGTGAGACTGGGGACAGGGCGGCTCTCAGCGTCGGTGGTCGCGTTGATCGTGAATGCTGTGGTGCTTTCTGCGAGTAGTGCTCTGCCAACCTTGGCGGCGACTCAAACGCTCCGTGCCCAACCACCAGAGGGTAGCGTCGACTACGCGGTATCCCTAGAGGATTCGGGACGCTTGAAGCAGGCGCTGGCGGCCTACGACGCGGTGCTGGCTGGTCAGCGAGGCGACGCGGTTGTCTTGGCTCGTCGTGGCGGTGTGCACTTCAAGTTGGGCGATAACAAGGCGGCCTTGAGAGATTTCGATCGCGCGGTCGAACTCGAGCCGCGACTGGGACCGCAGCTATGGCAGCGGGGCCTTTCGCTCTACTATGCCGAGCGTTGGGACGATTGCATCACACAGTTCGTATCGCATCGGACGGTCAATCCCGACGATGTTGAGAACGCGGTTTGGCACTTCCTGTGCGTCGCACGCAAAGATGGCATCGCTGCAGCCCGCAGGGCGATCCTGCCAGTCGGGCCTGACCGGCGGGTGCCGATGGAGAAGATCTACGAGTTGTTCCAGGGATCAGCTGATGAGGCCGCAGTCATGGAGCAAGCGCAGACCAGTCGCGTGGGTGTTCTGAGCTGTCAACTGTTTTACGCGCATCTCTACTTAGGCCTGTGGGACGAGGTCAATGATCGGCCTGCTGCCGCGCTTAAGCACCTAGAGGCTGCGGTGGCGCTCGACTTTCCTCACTACATGGGGGACATGGCGCGTGTCCATGTGCAGTGGCTTGGCGATGCGGATGGGCCGCAACTGTGACCGGCGAGATCGCCGAACCAAAGGGCGATGAAGAGCAGGCGTGTGGCTCGACTCCTGCGATCATTTTGGTTGATCCACAGCTTGGTTTCAATATTGGAGCATGCGCGAGGGCGATGCTCAACTGTGGGCTGACCGACTTGCGGCTAGTGCGCCCTCGTGACGGCTGGCCCAACACCGAGGCAAGGAATGCCGCAACCAGCGCCGTCTCGGTGGTTGATGGTGCTCGGGTCTTCGAGCGCACGGAAGACGCGATCGCCGATCTTCAGTTGGTGTTCGCGACCACCGGGCGCGGGCGAGACCTGGCCAAGCCGGTGGTCGGCCCAGTCGTGGCTGCAGAGCAGCTGCGCGAGGCCACAGCTTCCGGAGCAACCTGCGGCGTGTTGTTCGGGCCTGAGCGAACCGGACTCGAGAATCCCGACCTGGTCCTTGCGACGCGGGTCCTCGAAGTGCCGTTGAGTGATGCCTGTAAGTCGTTGAACCTGGCGCAGGCTGTGATGCTAGTGGCCTGGGAATGGCACCGATCGGGACTGAGCGAGAGCGTGTTGTTCGAGAACGAAGGACCAGCCTTTGAAGTCGAGGGAGTAGGGACGCGGCCTTTGGAGCGCGCGGTGCATCCTCGCCGTCGTAGGCTGGAGCGCCGCACCGCAGCGCTTGAGGAGCCGGCAACGGCCGGAGAGCTTATCCAGCTATTTGAGCATTTGGAGCAGGAGCTAGATACTGCGCGGTTCTTCAGGGTGCCGGAGAAGCGAGACGGCATGATCCTCAATCTGAGGGCCCATCTCAGCCGAGCGATTCCGACCCGCCAGGAGGTCAAGACGTTTCATGGGGTAGTCACTGCTCTTTCTGGGCGGCGCAAGGACGGCCAACCGCACCGCCAAGAAGGCTCGCGAGTCCCTCGCGAGGCCAAGGAATAGCGGTCTCTTAGAGAAGCTGCCTTTACGCCAAACCACTCATTCCGCTACACTTATCGGCCCTCCATTCTTTCAGCCGCCTTGTGCGCGGAGCCGATAGTCATGTCAGAGACCATTAAACCCGGCGATCTTCGCCAGCATCTCGGTACGGTTTTGGACCGTGTCGAAGATCAGAGTGATCAGTTCGTAATCGAGCGGCGCGGCCGTCCGTTGGCGGCGCTCATGCCCTATTCGAAGTATCAACGGCTCGAAAAGGCTGCAGAAATGGAGATTCGTGCCATTCTTGAGAGAGACCAGCGCAAGCTGACGGCCGCCCAGGTTCTTGAACTGGCCAGACGCACCAAGCGTAGAACTCTTACAGAGCCAAAGCGCCGGACCTGAGCTCCAGTTTCGCTTGGGACTTGATTCCGAGCCGTGCTCAACAACTACCGTACCCAGTGGAGTCCGGGCGTGAACAACTTGTCGAGCAAAACCCTGAAGATCGTGGTCGATCCGACTGTGCTGATCGGTGCCCTGCTGGATCCAAGAGGCGGTTGCGCGACCCTGCTCGATCACATCTCAAAGCGTTCGGTTGAGCTAGTCCTCGATGAGCCCGTAAGAGCCTCGCTGGCCGCTTCGCTCGAGGATCCAGATGCTCAAGATCAGGGGCGCTGGAGTGGGGCCGATGCGCTGCGCTGGATGAACGCTTTGGAGATTCTGGCGACCGTCGATGACAGTCCGGTCGGTGCACTCACCCAAGAATCGAGCTCCGCGTCAAAAGACTTTGCCGCTACGATGACCGCGGATCGCCACTTCTTCGCGCTCGCGGAACGCAGCGGAGCGGTGTTGGTTACCAGCGACTCAGAGACGCTGGCGCATTCCGGTACTTTGGGCGTTGACGTGGTCAGACCCGAAACCATCAATGAAGTGTTGAGTGCGCGAGCTTGGTAGGAATCCCGACGACAGGGCTTAGTCCCAGGTTGTCGCTGTTTCGGATCGAACGAAAGCTGGCTCTGCCTTTGAACTTTCCGATGGACCGTGCGTTGTATCAACAGTCGACCAACTCCAAGTATTCATGCGCCTACGTACCCAACTGATCCTTGCCTTCCTCCTGCTCGCGATTGTCCCGTTGACCGGGGTGGTGGGCTATTCCTATTGGACCAACGTGGCGGCCCTAAGGTCGCTGCTCGAGACCGAGGCGCGTCAACTCACGGAGCGCCTCGAAGAGAACATGGAGGTAGCCAGCGAGGACCTGCGTCGCGGGCTCTCAGGTCTTGACCAGAAGCTCTCTGAACCAGAGATGGGCATGGAGGTGCAGGCGGTCGAGGAGGCCATTGAGGCAGCAATGGTCGACATGGGGTCAGTAGCCTCGGCAATTCAGGGTTGGCGCTTCGACCAGACGGCAGAGGCTGAGTGGACGGTCGAGACCAATCTCGACGACCTGGTTGCTGAGATTCCGCCACCGCCGCCTGTTGTGCCTGGTGAGATTGGGCCTAGCTTCGACAAGCCGGGCGAGCCACTGCTGGACAAGGAAGAACTGCGCCGCCGGTTCGTTGAAAAGATGGCGCGGTTCGACGGAATGGTCTTCAAAGTCGAGCGGGACGCTGAGGGCGATGAGTCGCGTCGAGTTCGCTCCGGCAGTCCGTCGGGTGATCCTCGAAGTCCGTTCCGAGTTCGGACCGACTCCGACCGTTGGTCGACGTGGCCGATGTTTGTTCCAAACGCCCGAGTCATCGAGGGCGCATCGCGCGAAGCGGCGCAGCAACATCTCGACGGCCTGTCGAGCAAGCTGGCCGAGCGCAGCCGTGAGATGGAACGCCTTGCGAAGACAGGGAATCTGGGGGCCTTGGCGCGCCTGGGGCTCGAGACGGCGGAGCTCGCTCGGAAGAGACGGCACGTCCAGCGAATCCTGGGCGACGCGATGGGTCATGCTGAACGCGGGCCTTCCTCACTAGTTCCTGAACTCGACGTAAGCCAGTTCATCAACGGAGTGTTGAGAGGGATCGAACACAACGGCGACGAGATCCCGTTCGCGGTGGACGCTGAGAACAACGTCTATACGGTCGCCACCGAGAGCTTCGATCAACTGATGGTGCTTTTCGACGAACCGCAAGATCTGGCTAGTACGAGCGAGGAGCCGGTGCTGATTCGTCGCGAAGGCTGGTTGATCGCCCACCAGCTCGATGTTTCCTCAGAGCTGACCTTCGGAATCGCGCGTCCGTATGATGCGTCGTTCACTGATATTCGGAATCGGACCGGCCGCAATCTGCTACTGGGTTTCGGGATGATTGGCTTTTCACTGGTCGGCATTCTGCCTCTGTCTTCGCGCCTCACCCAGCGCATCAGCAGCTTGTCGGCGGAGGCAGAGAAGCTTGCTGGAGGCGACCTAGGCGCCCGGGCTCCGGTGCGCGGTCGCGATGAACTCGGGCACCTGGCACTGACCTTCAATCGTATGGCCTCGCGACTCGAGAGCAATCAGCAGCAGCTGGTAGAGCAAGAACTTGAGAACCAACGAAAAGAGGTCGAGCGTACTCTTCTCGAGTCGGAGAATCGGCGCCGGGGATCGGAACTCGAAGAAGCGCGAAAGTTTCAGCTAGCGATGCTGCCTGATCAAGTTCCGGATCTCGAAGAGTTCGAATTGGCGGTCTACCACCGCACCGCGACCGAGGTCGGCGGCGACTACTACGATTTCAGCCTAGACGATGACTATTTGACCATTGCTCTGGGAGATGCCACCGGGCATGGAGCGCGGGCCGCGACTCTGGTCACTGTGATTCGCACCCTGTTCTTGACCGCTGGTGCTCGGACTGGTTTGGCCACGTTCTTGAACGAAGCCGCAGGTCCACTGCGCAGCATGAGCCTAGAGCGAATGGCGATGTCGTTGCTGTTGCTGCGGCTTGATCGGCGGCGGCATCGCTTGACCTTTGCTTCGGCAGGGATGCCGCCCGCATACCGCCTGCGTCCGTCGGGTGAGGTAGAGGAAGTGGTGTGCCATGCGGTTCCTCTTGGTGCGATGTCGAGGGTCGAATACAGTGAGTTCGAACACGATTTCGAGCCCGGTGACACGATCGTCTTGCTGTCCGATGGATTGCCTGAGCAGGCCGATGCAGGCGGTGAACCGATCGGCTATGAACGCTTGGTCGAGCTGGTCGTGGAATCTAGTGCTGGCGGTCCGGCGCACCTGGTTGATTGCCTGCGGCAGTCGCTAGAGGCCGCAACTGGAGGCGCGCCACCATCTGATGATGTAACACTGGTTGCGGTGAGGCGTCGATCGACCTAAGGGCTCAGGCTGCCTCAGTCGAGAAGGCGCGGGATAACGAGGGCCTCGAGCAAACAAGGGGCCCGGTGCGATTCCGGCACCGCCAGTTGCCTCGGGTCTTCCACACGGACAGTTGCGACGGTGCCTGTTGGGAACCGCGCATTGGTCCCGGTGAGCACTCGAAGAACGCTCGAACAGGTCGGCTCGTGCCCGGCGACCAGAACCCGTGTTGGTTCCCGCTGAAAGAGCGCACTGCTAACGCACAACAGCCATTCGTCGACGCTTGCACCGTAGAGTTCAGAGTGCTTGGAGAGCTTTGGAACCTCATGGCCGGCAGCAGCTGCGCTTCTTAGAACTGTTTGCGCGGTGCTGTGGGCGCGCATGGCGGTTGACGACAACGCGATGTCCGGCACACGACCCGCCTTCGCCAGGAAGTCGCCCATCTTCTGTGCTGCCCTGGAACCCCGTTTTGACAGTGGCCGCTCATGGTCATTGGCGGAGCCAGCGTCCCAGTCAGATTTTGCGTGACGCATGATCATGAGTTCGAACATGGGGTAGGGGACCTCGTAGAGAAGGATGAAAAATGGTCGGCCGCGCGTAAGTGTTCTTTATACAGGACTTGCCTGCGGTCTGGTAGCTTTACCGATTGCCTCAGCGGGCGAATCTCGCATGCTTTGCATTCCAGCACACCAACTTCAGGACATCGGCAATGAACGGCTCCGACGACGGCCTTGCGAGAAACGCGAACGCGCCAGATCCCGATTGGGCCTCAACTGCTGAGGTCTACGAGCCCGCTGAAGTTGATGGGGCTCAGCTAGAGGGGGTCGCGCATGGTGGGGCTGTCACTGGGACTGAGCTGGCTGGGACTGAGCTGGCTGGGACTGGGCTGGCTGGGACTGAACCGGCTGGGACTGAGCTTCTTGAGACTGTGGCCGGTGAGGGTGAAGCAGACAAGGTTGAGGCCACCGCACCTGTTGGTGCCGAGCGTTTCATCAATCGTGAACTCTCTTGGCTGCGGTTCAATACGCGGGTTCTCGAGGAAGCGCTAGATTCGAGTCGTCCGGTGCTCGATCGGGTGCGATTCTTGTCGATCTATGCCAGCAACCTAGACGAGTTCTTCATGATCCGGGTATCTGGTCTGCGCAACCAGCATGCCGCAGGAGTGGTTGAGGCGCCGCCGGACGGCATGACGCCGCGCGAGCAGCTGGTCGCGATTCGCCGCTACGTCAGGGCCGAGATCAAGGAAGCCGAGACGTGTTGGACCAACGATCTTCGTCCGGCCTTACGCGAGGCCGGGGTTAAGGTCGAGGACTATTCGGATCTCGGCAAAGGATCGAAGCATCGGCTGCGAGAGTTGTTCTCGGCCGAGATCTTTCCGGTGCTCACGCCGATGGCATTTGATCCAGGGCACCCGTTTCCTCACATCTCGAACCTCAGCCTCAATCTCGCCGTCTTGGTCTACGACGAGGAGGTTGGAGAACGCTTCGGTCGAGTCAAGGTGCCGGCGACGATCGACCGCTTCGTGCGAGTGCCGCGCAAGAAGGACTCTCCGGACGATGGGCTCAGCGGCGATGAGTCTCAGCGGTTCGTCCCGCTTGAGCAGTTGGTCGCTGCGAATCTGGACATGCTGTTTCCGGGACTCGAAATTCGGGGCGTCCACGCGTTTCGTGTAACTCGCGATGCAGACTTCGATATCGAAGACGACGAGGCCTCCGACCTACTGACTGCGATGGCGGAGGTGGTGGGGCAGCGCCATTTCGGCTCGCTGGTAAGGCTTGAGGTAGAAGCTGGCATGCCGGATGATCTTAGGGATGCGCTCTTAGGGCACCTCGGGCTGGAGCCTTATCAGGTCTATGTGAGCGATGGTCTCTTAGGCTACGTCAAACTGTCCGAGCTTGCGGACCTCGATATGCCGGCGCTGAAGGCTGCGCCCTTTCAGCCGCACTCGCGAAAAGACCTGACTGAGGACGGCTTGTTCGAGCAGATCTCCAACAAGGACTTTGCCCTCTATCACCCCTACGACAGCTTCAGTCCGGTGGTCGATTTTCTGCGTTCAGCTGCTACTGATCCGAAGGTAGTTGCGATCAAGCAGACGCTCTATCGCGTGGGTAGCAACTCGCCGATCGTTCAGGCATTGATGGAGGCGCGGGAGAACGGCAAGCAAGTGTCCGCCTTGGTCGAGCTAAAGGCGCGGTTTGACGAAGAGAACAACATTGTCTGGGCTCGCGCCTTGGAGAAAGCGGGAGTCCATGTGACCTACGGGTTGGTTGGGCTCAAGACCCACGCGAAGATGTCGTTGGTGGTGCGCCGGGAGGAGAGCGGGGTTAGAACCTACGTGCACCTGTTCACCGGTAACTACAATCCGGTGAATGCGAGGGTCTACAGCGACATTGGATACTTCACCAGCAACGCTGAAATCGGTCGAGACGTCGGCAACCTATTCAATGCCCTCACTGGGTACTCACGCAGGAGCGACTATGGCCACCTGTTGGTAGCTCCTGGAGATCTTCGAGAGCAGATAGTGAAACGGATCGAGCGCGAGGTCGAGAGCCATCGGCAGACCGGCACTGGATACTTAGCCTTCAAGATGAATTCGCTGGTGGATCAAGAGTGCATCGAGGCGTTGTACGCCGCATCTTCGGCAGGAGTCGAGATCGATCTCCAGGTCAGAGGGATCTGCTGCTTGCGGCCGGGTGTGGCTGCACTGAGTGAGACAATTCGGGTGACCACGATCGTCGGCCGATTCTTGGAGCACACCAGGATGTACTACTTCCGTAATGGTGGTGATCAGGAACTGTGGCTGGGAAGTGCTGATCTCATGCCTAGGAATCTAAATCGAAGGGTCGAGGTGCTGTTCCCTGTCAGAGATGAGCAGCTGCTTGTAGGCCTTCGCGATGACGTTCTGTTCCGGCATCTGGCAGACCGTGCCAACTTGCGCGTGATGGACGGCGAGGGCAACTACTCGGCCAAGCCGATCGAAGAGGTGGGTCCAGACTCGCAGGCCGATCTGTTGGAAGGCGAAGGACAGTGGCGCTGCTAGGACCTTTGCGTCACTAGTTTGCGCTGCCAAGGGAGGAGAGTGGAATCGATGGGGGCTGGTTCGCGTAAGCGCTATTGAGGCACGGTGGAGGGCACCCCCCATATACTGGCAAGGCGACTGCGGGTTGCCTCATCACCGGTGAACCGGGGTTGCACTCGTTCCAGAATCGTTCATTTAGTGGAGGAAATTGGGGTCATGGGCTTTCTTGATTCGATGGTTGGTGAGTTGGTCCGGCGCGAGACAGGGTTCAACGCAACCCGACTGATCAGACGAATCGGGTCGAAACGACTATTGATGATGGGTGGCGCGGCATTGGCCGGCGGGATGCTCTCACAAAAGTCTCAGGGTGCCGGTACTGGCTCCTTTCTGCGCTCGGCCGGTGTCGGCAGCGTCAGCAGCCCGACTGCAAGTGGTGGAGTGCCCGCGGCAAGTCATTTGCCACCGCTACCCACGGCCGGTGCAGCAGGGCTGCCAGGGCTGCCTCCTGTGCCAGTGCCGATGGCTCCGGCAACAAGCGAAGTGCCGCCGCTACCTAAAGAAGACAAAGCCCAGTCCCAAGAACTGTTGTACGCGATTGTGCGCACTATGGTAGCCGCCGCTCTTTCGGACGGCATGCTAGATCCTAGGGAGAAAGCAGCGATTCAGGAGCACCTTTCGGACTCAGGATTGACGGATCAACAGCAGTCTCAGATTCGTCGTGACCTGGTGATCCCAGCGGCAGCAGCAGAGCTGGCCGGGATGTTGCCGGAGGGCGAGGATCCCGAGACGCTGCTCGAGTTTGCGGTTTTGGTGCTACGCGCTGACGGTGAGCTCAAGGCCAAGGAGCTCCAGTGGCTTGCGGACTTGGCTGAATTGCTAGGCGTTGATGAGTCAAGGCGGCTGGCTCTGCTGAAGGAGCTTGCTGGCGATCTCTTTCCACAGAGCTAGCCGACCGTGAGAACCGAAGGCGATCTCGCGGACTACCTGAGGGACGCCGAGACGCTTCGGGCGAGCGCAGCTCTCGGTGCGCCGAGTGCGGCGCTACGATTCGTGGAGAGCTTCCCGAAGAGAAGCCCTACTGCGCAAGAGCGAACAAGCGAAGGTCAGTGGTCGCTCCAGGCGGCCCGCCTGATCATCGCCCGAGAGAACCAGGCCCTGAGTTGGGGAGCGCTTGAAGCTCGCGTCTTGACCTCGGTATCTGAGCCGATCAAGCGCTTCGTTGAGCTGGTCTTCGCTGGCGATGCCAAAGGTCTCAGTGAGCTATTCGCGCGCCAGCTAGACCTAGTGCGGCCCCATATCGACGCGCCACTCTTTCACTTCGATTGCCCAGCTGTTGTGCAACAGAAGAATCACCGGGCGATACTTGAAGTGCTGCTTGAAGCTGGAGCGGACATCAATGCACGTAGTGATTGGTGGGCGGGCGGTTTCGGTGTGCTCGATGACGTGGACGAGGCACAGGCTCGGTGGCTCATGGACCATGGCGCGCAGGTCGATCTTGGGGTAGCGGCCGGGTTGGGTTGGACTTCAAAGATCGAGGCGATGCTCGCGTCAGATCCGGATCTGGTGCATCGTCCCTTTGGTGACGGCAAGCGTGCGTTGCACTACGCGAGGACTGTGGAGACAGCGGCCTTGTTGCTGGAACGAGGTGCCGAGATCGACGCCCGTTGCATTGACCATGGCTCGACTGCTGCCGAGCACTTGATAGTTGCTGGGACCGAAGTGCCTCGGTTTTTGATCGCTCGCGGCGCCTCGTGCAACGTGTTTCTTGCTGCGGCGCTCGGTGATGTGCACCTTGTTGCTCGTGCGCTCAAGGAAGACCCTGCCGCGGCTACCCGTCGTATCGGGCGTGATCCTTATGTGGCAGTGTCGGATGATTGGGGTGGAACGATTCTTCAATGGACTCTGGGTTTCGACGCAACACCGCACGACATCGCGAAGCAGCGGGGGCACCACGAGGCATACCGCGTCTTGATGAAGAACAGCGACGAAGTCACACGTTTGTTGACTGGGTGTTGGTGCGAGGACGATGATGTGCTCGAGCGACTCGATCTCAGTTGCGACGTCATGGGCATCGTTGCAGGACTCGCAGATGAGGATCGTGAGCTGCTGCCGATCGCTGCATGGAACGGAAGATTGGGTACCGTTCGTCGGTTTCTCGACCTGGGTCTTGACCCGCACGTACCCGGCCCCGAGGATTCGACGGCGATCGATCGCGCCAGCTTTCGAGGCTGGGCTGAGGTAGTCGAGCTTCTTTTGGAGCGCGACTCCGACCCACCGCTCTCGCGGCGCAATCGGTTTGGCGGCACCCCGCTGAGTGCCTGCATCCATGGAGCGAAGGCGTTTGTTTCGCCGGGCTCAGATCACCTGCGCACTGCGCGTGCGTTGGTCGATGCAGGAGCACCGGTCGATGCGACCTGGCTGCCTACCGGGGTCGATGGGATGGACGAGATCTTGGCCGCTGGCCTCGACCGCGCGTCTTGACTGCGGGCCTTGCTCGCGCATCTTGACCTCGCACCTTGACAGCGCGTCTGAAGGCGCGCCTAGGTACGATTGGCCGCGAACGCTCGGTCTCGCGAGCAGGCTACAGCGGAGCTTCGGCCAGGCTCGCTACGCTGCGGAGTGAGCTTCGGCCAGGTTCGCTTACGGTGCGGAGTGAGCTTCGGCGAGAGTCACTGTGTTGCGCAGCAACATGGCCACCGTGGTTGGTCCGACACCGCCGAGTCGCGGAGTGATCCAGCTGGCGATCTCACCAACCGATTCGTCGACGTCGGCGAGCAGCTTCTTGCCCTTCCAACTGATGCCGCCGCTGACCACCACAGCTCCAGGCTTGATCATGTCTTTGGTGACAAAACCCGGTACGCCGACCGCGGCAACCACGATATCGGCCTGCCTTGCGTGCGCGACGAGATCGCTCACTCCAGTGTGAACCACGGTCACTGCACAATTGGCGTGGGGGTGTTTGGTGGTCATCAGCAGCGAGAGCGGTCGCCCCAGTGTCGGTCCGCGGCCGATGACTACAAGGTGCTTGCCTTGGGTCTCGATCTCGTAGTGCGCAAGCATTGCCTGAATCCCAGCGGGTGTGCAGGGAACCGGACCGTCCTCTTGCAAAACGAGCCGCCCTAGGTTGACTGGATGCAGTCCGTCTGCATCTTTGGTTGGATCCATGTGCAGGAGCGCCGCGTTGAAGTCGAAGTGCCCGGGCACAGGATGCTGGATCAAGAAGCCGTGCACTGCAGAGTCATCATTGAGTCGACTGACGGCGGCGAGCAGGTCGGCCTGGGTCGCGTTGCCGGCAACCTGTTCGTGAAACGAGCGAATTCCAACGGCCTCACAGGTCTCGTGCTTCTTGCGCACGTAGCCGGCGCTGGCGGCGTCGTCGCCCACCAGAATGGTACCCAGACCGGGCACGACTCCGCGGTCACGCAGAGCCTTGACTCGAGCAGAGAGGTCGTCGAGTACGGCTTCGGCCACCGGCTGGCCAGCAAGAAATTGAGCGGTCACAGAGGGTTCCTTCTACAGGTGAGATTCTGAGAGGTGCAATCGGTGATTGTTGAATTCACCCGATTCTGGAATAGCGAGTACAGACTTACAGCCGCCTTCGGACTGCGGGTGAGTCAGTGAGAGAACTCATGGTGCAGTTGCAGCGCAAACCTATCGACTTCGGAAGCATTGTGCAGCCCGGCATTGATGGTCACGATCACGGCCGCCTCTGATTCTGGAAAAAGCCCAACAAAGGCGTACCACATGGTGTTGGACCCGTTGTGCCAAATGACTCTTTCCGTCGCGCTTTGACCGGGACCAGCCGGCGATTTGAGGTTGTCCCATCCGAGTGCATAAGTCTGGCTTGATCGGCTGGCATGTAGGCGTTGGAAGACGCTTCGGGGCAGCAACGGTTCGGGCCACGACCCGGAGCTGGCAACGCCGATCTCGCCGAGGAGGTGCGCATGCGCATAGGTCGCGAGGTCAGCTAGCGATAGGTGGAGGGTGGCTGCAGGACCCATGTAGGCGGGGTTGTCCGCGACCAGGCCTTTGACCGGACTCAGGCGATCGTTGCTCCGGCCGAAGTGCCCTTGGGGCTGAAGGCCCTCCGTTCCGGGATCGGGGGCACCAAAGCCGAAGGTCGCAAGGCCCAAGGGGCGCATAACCTGGTCTGCGAGAACCTCTTCCCAGGGCCTGCCGAGTAGGCGCTCTGCGATCGCTCCAGCGAGCAGGTAGCCGTTGTTGGAGTAGAGCATTTCAGTACCCGGTTCGGAGCTCGGAGCCGTGCTCAGGACCGACGCGATGACCAGGTTACGCTGTTCAATGATCGGGAGTTTGCTGGCCCGCAGCGCGATGAAGCGTGGTTCAGCGTTCGGCTCAAAGCCGCTGCGATGCGCAAGCAGCTGTTCGACGGTGACTCCCGCAAACGGTGTGTCGATGCTCTCCGGGAAGATCTGGGAGAGCTTGGTTTGCCAGTCGAGGTTGCCTTCACTCGGTTGCTTGAGCGCAGTGCCTTGGGTGATCAGCCGAGCGATCAAGGTTGAGGTGAAGGACTTGCTAATCGAGCCGATGTGCCACAGATCGTTTCGAGTCACCAAGTGCTTGCGTTGGATGGTGCGGTAGCCAGCAACCGCGATTTCACGGGTGCCGGTCGCCGAGATCAATGCAGCGCCTGCCGCAGGGATGCCGGTCCGTTCGACGAAGGTGTTGAGCCTGAGGCTGAGTCGGGCGCCCAGTTGATCGGGCAGTTGATCTGGCAATTGATCTGGCAATTGAACTGGCAATTGAACTGGCGACTCGCTCTCAACCGCTTGGGGGGTAGTCGCCGTCGGCGTTTGACCGATTGCAACCGTCGGCGATAGGAGAAGCAAGCACCAGAGCGCGCAGCGGAACTTTCTAGATCTCAACCGGTTCAAGACCCTGCCTCCATTGCGATCTCAAGCACGTGGTCGACCATGCGGTCGCCGTCGAAAATGAACCGACCCTCAAAGGGCCGGTGCGCGAGCATGAACGGGAACCAGAGTTCGTCGTCTTGCCACATTTCCTCGAACGGGATGGTGTCGAGGTCCGACCAGATCGGTACCGCTTCGTCGGTCTCTGTCGGTGTCCCGGAGAAATCGCTGGCACGGTACACGGTGACATCGATCCCGTAGCCGTCGGTGAACTGGAACTTCAAGCGGCCAGCTCTCGCGAGCCCGAGTGGCTCAATGAGCAGCTCTTCGCGCGTTTCCCTCGCGGCACACTCTTCGAGGCTCTCGCCTGGCTCAACTTTGCCGCCGGGTCCATTGATCTTTCCTGCGCCGAGACCTCGCTTTTTGCGAATCAGAAGGACGCGTTCATCTTTGATGACAAAGCACAGTGTGGCGCGGTGAGTGGCCTGCCATTGGTGCCAGTGATCGGGCGCAACGGTGGTCGGAATCGGGCGACCATTGTTGGTGGCGGGATCTACTTGGGGCTGTTGGGAACCAGTCATGGGAGTCGGGATGCTAACAGCGCACTTGTTGCGGGGGAGTATCATCGACCCGCCGATTAAGCCTGAAGTTCTAGAGGTATGGGGTAAACATGAAATTGGGATCGCAGTCGAGATTCATCGCGCAAGCAGGCACTTTGGGGTTGCTGGTGATCTGCGTGTGCTCCACTCTGGTTGCGCAGGGCCCTACGATTTCCGACCTGACCATCGAGCAGAAGGTGGGGCAGATGGTGTTTCCACGGCTTCCGGGGACCTTTCTCAGTGATGACGATCCGGGGCTGCAAGAGGTCGTTGCTCTAGCGCGCAGCGGAACCATCGGCGGCGTCGTGTTGTTCGGTGGCGATCCACTGTCAGTAAAGTCGACGATCGATCGATTGCAGGCGGCGAGCGCGTTGCCGTTGTTGATTGGATTGGACGCCGAGTGGGGCATCGGCATGCGGTTGGACGGGGGCCTGAGGTTTCCGGTGGCCATGGCAGTCGGCGCCACTGACGACCGTGAGTTGGCGCAGGAGGTCGGGCGGGTGACCGCTGTTGAAGCGCTTGAGTTGGGGATCCACTTGATTCTGGCACCGGTACTTGATCTTGCTGTGGAACCAGATAATCGGGTGATTGGTACGCGTTCGTTCGGCAGCGACCCAGAAAAGGTGGGAGTGCTCGGAGCAGCTTTTGTTCGCGGGGTCCAGGCGGCTGGCGCATTGGCGGTTGCGAAACACTTCCCTGGCCACGGTGCGACGGTTGAGGATTCGCACTTTGAATTGCCGCGGCTGACAGAAAGCCTTGCCACTCTGCGCGAGCGTGAACTGGTTCCATTTAGAGCCGTTGTCGACGCTGGTGTCGCGGGCGTCATGCCCGCCCACTTGGTGGTCACGGCACTCGATGACGACGACACTCCTGCCTCGCGCTCGCAGCAGGTGTTGAGAGGTCTTCTACGCCGCGAACTGGGATTTGACGGTTTGATTGTCAGCGATGCGCTTGACATGGAAGGCGCTCGTGGCGCGTGGCACGGCTCGGTGGTCATCGATGCAGTGAAGGCGGGTACGGATCTGCTACTGCTGCCTCCTTATCCGCGCGTTGCGGTCGATGCTTTGGTGCGCGCGGTGGCGAGAGGAGAGGTGAGTGAGCAGCGCCTCGATGAATCAGTCTCAAGAATCTTGCAGGCGAAGACGAAGCTCGGGCTGCTAGGAAACCGACCGCGTTCGGGGTCTACGACTCCACTGACTGCCGACCGCTCTGACTCTGTCCGCATTGCGCAGCAGATCGCTCGTGCCGCGGTCACCTGGGTGAAGCCCGGTGTGGGCCAGGAGTCGCTCACCGCAGGCGTGCCAGGTCGTTGTTTTGGTGGCACCAAGAACTTCGGTACTTGTTGGAATGGCAAAGTGTTGGTGATCTCGCTGCTCGACGAATTTGATCGAACGACCAACCCCCGTATGGTCGCGCGCGAGCTCGGACGCAGAGCGGAGTCGGTCAACGACTACTGGGTTCGCCCTAGCTCGGCTGCGGATAGAGACTCCACGATTCTAGAGGCGATCGCAGATGCGGACGCCGTGCTCGTTGCGAGTTATGCGAGTCGCCGGTCCTGGGGGAGGTTGAGGTTGGTGCCTGAAGTGCCAGATCGGCAAGCTGAAGCCGGTGCGAATGCGAATGCCGGCACGAAAGCGCTTGCGACGGAAGGTGCCGAGCCCGACGACTTGCCCGCAGCCCAGAACAAAGCCCAGCGCTTAGGGGGGCGCGAGGCGCTGTCCACGGCTTGGGCTTGGGTCGACAAGTGGATCGGCGCTGCTCAAGCGCGCGGCATCCCAGCTGTGTTTGTCACGTTCGGTGATCCGTGGACCTTGGCTCTTGGCGCCGACGCTGAGCTCGGCTTGTTTGATGCGTCGACCTATTCGCAGACGGCGTCGGTGCAAGCGATCTATGGCGAGCACTCGATCACTGGCCGCCTTCCGGTGGAGGTTGTGCCTACGCTGACCTCAGCCGAGGACGTGAGGCCGAGAGCAATGGAGAGTCGGGTCCTGGATCGGCCGCGCTGGTCTGCAGAACCAGTGACGGATCCAAGCACGTTGGGGCTTGAACCGGGATTCGCGCGCGAGGTTCGAGAGGTTTTGCATCGAGCAGTCAGTGACAAGGCGTTTCCTGGTGCAGCCGCAATGGTGCTCAGACACGGGCGGGTGGTCTTTCACGAAGCCGTTGGCAGACTTTCCTACGACCTAGGAGCAGCCGACGTCGAGCTCGACACGCTCTATGACATTGCCTCGCTCACCAAGGTCGTTGTTACCACCACCTTATGCATGCTCCTCGAGGAACGGGGCTTGCTCGATCTCAACGCTCCGGTGCAACGCTATCTCCCCGAGTTTGCGGGCCCAGCCAAGGCCGGCATCACAGTTTTGGATCTTCTGTCGCATACGTCTGGGATCCTCTGGTGGACCGACCTATACAAGCGCCACGGCGAGCGGACAGTCCCGACCGAGCGATCCAGAGTCGGCTACTTGAGCGAGATCTTCGGCATGCCGCTCAACACCGAACCACGATCGTCGGTGGAGTACTCTGATCTGGGCATCCTGCTCTTGGGAGAGATTCTCGAACGCACCACGGGACGTACACTCGATGAGTTAGCTCAAGGAGAGATTTTCAGACCTCTTTCGATGCGCTCGACTACGTACCGGCCGACCGCGGCGCCAGCCTCGTTGCCGCTCTCGCGAATTGCTCCGACGGAGATGGATCCCGAGTGGCGAGGAAGGCTGGTCTGGGGCGAGGTGCATGATGAGAACGCGGCAGGCCTTGGAGGCATCGCTCCTCACGCCGGAGTCTTCTCGACCGCCTCCGATCTTGGGCGCTTCCTACAGATGCTGATGAACGGAGGCCACCTCGACGGCGTTCGTCTTCTCAAGCAGTCAACGATCCGCCGCTACACCCAACGGACGAATGTGGTTGAGGCGAGTAGCCGGGCGATCGGTTGGGACACTCCGTCAGGTCGGAGTAGTGCCGGAGACTACTTCGCGGCCGGGTCGTTCGGGCACACCGGTTTTACCGGGACTTCGCTGTGGGTCGATGCAGTGCGAGAGGTCGCCGTTGTCTTGCTCACCAACCGTGTGCATCCGACTCGGGACAACCGGAAGATCTCAGCCGTGCGCAGAGAGCTTCATGACGCCGTGATGCTGGGCATCAAGGACGTTGTTGTGACCAAGCGAGAGCAGTAGAAGGGGATTGGAGGTTCTCTCCAACCCCCTCAGGCTTGGGCACAGGCTGGCGTCTGCTCTAGCGCTCGTTGTCTAGAGCTTTCATCGCTTCTTCGACTGCGGCGGAGACATCCGCTCCGAGTGACTCCCAGTTGACACCCTGCATGGCTTCCTCGACGATTTGACCGATGCCTTCGAGGTTCAGACCTTCGAGTCTCTCATGGAGTTCGTGCATGATTTCCTCGAACTCTTCAGAATCGAAGTCGCCGTCGTGATTGAAACTGAACGAGCGCTCGTCCCATTCACCATTCTCGAACTTTGCCTCCATGCGGCGCCCGAACTCCTCACCCCAGGCTTCCATGCGCTCGGCCCAGGCCTCAGCGTTCTGCTCGAAATTCTCAGCGAAGCCCTCGCCGAACTGTGCTCCGATTTCTGCACCCATCTCGCCGAACTGTGCTCCGATTTCGCCCCATCGTTCGCCGAACTCTGCCATCCGCTCGGCGAACGCTTCGATACCCTCAGGAGACCAGTCACCGTTGTTCCAGTTACTTGTGTCCCAATCATCCGAGTCGCCGTCATCGCTGCGCCAGCTGTAGGAGGCCGTCCGGGTTGAGGCCGCCTGGAGGGTTGCGTCAAGAATCTGAGCGCGACCGTCACGGTAGACCTCGATCGCGACGGTACTGTCGGCGCCGGCACGGCGAATGGCGCGACTCAAGTCAGAGCTGCTGGAGATCGTTGTCCCGTTGACATCGGTGATGATGTCGCCGGCCTCTAAGCCCGCGAGGTAGGCGGCGCTGTTGTCGGTGATCTCGGAAATCATTACACCGTGACCGCGTGGAACGTCGAAGCGATCACGGAGCTGATCTGTCAGGCCAGTGGTGGAGACGCCTAGGAATCCAGCCTTGCCAGAGGTGGACTTGCCTTCGCGCCTCTCTTGGCGCGTTCGGGGTTCCGTCTCGCGCGCGGGTGCAAGCTCAGCTGCAGTGATGGGAGCTGTCTCGACAGCGGTACCGAGCATCACGCGCTGTACGCCGTTCCACGCGCCGATCCCGGCGAATGCGGTCAGTGGCAATACGACCGCAACCGCTGCGGCTGCGACTGCTGGTCCGCGCCATCGAGTTTGGGTTTTGGTGGTGTCGGTCTTTGTTCCGTGGTTGCGATTGCCCATCGTTGGATACCTCTTACTGGATCGTGAAACCCGTTTGGATCGTGAAGCCAGCCGGTGCGAGCCCCCAGCGGCCTCTTGGCGGTGACTACTGATGATCACAACGCCAGATCAGCTGAAAAGGTTTCACCAGACGGGAGTGAAGGGTGCCAAAAAAATGAGCCGGGGCAGTGCAAGGGGAACGTCCCGCGGGCGCTGCGATCCGGCTCTAAAAGTAGACCTCCGAGCAATAGACGTTTCACGTTCGGGATCGGTTCCGATAGCTGTGACGAATGGCAGGTATCGTGTGCCGGACGCGCTTTTCGCAAAGATGTTTCTAGGCGGAGGACCAGACGTCGACCAGATAGCGATGGTTGCTTGTGAGAGCATCGAGCCACTCCTTCGCGTCTTTCGCGTCGCCACCGGTCTTCGATTGGTGAATATGCAAGAACGCGTCTTTGACTTCGGGGGCCATGGCGGTAGCGTCGCCGCACACGTAGATCTGCGCGCCCTGCTCCAGTAACTCCCACACATCGTCTGCTCGGGCTTTGAGCCGATGCTGAACATAGCTCTTGGCATCTGGAGTCTCTCGAGAGAACGCAACATCCAGGGCGGCTACGCCGTCAGCTTCGAAGCCCTCGAGCTGCTCGCGATAGAGGAAGTCCTCGGCGGGACGTCGACAGCCGAAGAACAGCATGGAGTGGCCGACCGTAGCGCCCGCGGCCTTCTGCGCTTGACGCTCCTGCAAGAAACCGCGGAACGGAGCCAGTCCGGTGCCGGGCCCGATCATGATCATCGGTATCGATGGATCCTTGGGTGGCTTGAACATCGACTGACCATCGCGTACGAAGGCGTAGATCACGCTGCCTTTGGTCTTGTCTGCGAGATAGTGCGAACAGGTGCCCCGAAACGTTCCGTTGCCGCTGCGAGCTGGACCTTCGATCACCCCGACCGTGATGCTCAAGATCCGATCTGTGACCAGAGGCGCAGAAGAGATTGAGTAATACCGTGGCCGTAAGGGAGCGAGCAAGCCCAGAAATGCACCGAAGGGGATCTCGCAGGCGGCGTATTGCTCGAGCAGGTCGAGAATCGAACGCCGCGGTTCCAAGACCCGAGTGCGGTATTGGTCTTGGTGTTCGTCGGTCGAACCGCTCAATTCAAGGAGACCCTGCTTGTCGGGTGGGCATTCGGTGTAGCGGGCGAGGGCAGCAATCTGCGAGCGTGAGGCGACGTCTTGCAGCTCAACGTAATCGGTGAGGAGTTGGTGCACGGCGATCGGCTGGTCGACTGGAAAGTCGGTGCGGGTTGCGACCGCAGCTTGAATGCGTATTCTGGTCTGCTCATCGAAGGCGAACCGTTCCAGGACGCGTCTGACCAACGCCTCATGGTTCTGTGCGATCACCCCGAGATGATCGCCGGTGTTGTAGGTCACGGCTGAGGGTAGGGCGAATTCGATGTGCCGGGTCGACCGCGGCGAGCTAGCCGCTTGCAACTCAATGTTGGAAATCAAGGTCATCGGCTTGGCGCCAAAGGCCTTGACGAAGGGGCTGGGATGTCGGTCTTGGATGACTTCGACGCGCAGCAGCGGCGTTGCAGGTTCGTTGTTGGTCTCTTGGTTTGGTGCTTTGATGTCGAGCTGAAACTGGTCGAGCACGGCGGGCCAGAGTTTCGAGTACCAGCGTTCGAAATCTCCGTCGAAGTCGTCGGCCGCGTCGCCCTCGCCTCTCACCAGCAAACGATGGCCGCCAGACTCGGCCATGCGTTGGTCGAGCAACCTAGGGATCTCTTGATAGGTGGCGGCCCAGTCCCGATTGCCGCAGCCAAAGACCGCAAACGGAAGTCCATCAGCTGCTTTCGACGCGGGAGCTTCGTTGATCAACCAGTCGCAGAAGCGCTTTGCGTTATCCGGCGGGTGTCCGTTGTAGGAGGCGCTGACCAGTATCACCGCTCCAGTCTTCGGCAGTCCTCGGGTGCGGTGATCCAGCGGCTCCACTGAGACTGCGAAGCCCTGAAGTTCGCCATCTGAGCCGATCCGATTTGCGAGCGCCTCTGAGGTGCCCATATTGGAACCATAGAGGACCGTGAGTGGAGTCCCGTGGGCTGGCGCGCGTGCCGTAACTGGCACCTCCGAAGGCTCGGCTGGGTGCTTCGCGGCATCGGAACTCGGAGTCGCGACATCGCCTTCTGCTGGAATCTGTCTTGGGGCAATGCGTATCTTGAAACCGTGCGGCTTGAGGGTGAGGGTTTCTTTGACTTCGAGCTTGTAGTTGTGCGCATCGAATAGGTCAAAGCGCTGCAGCATCATGCCGAGTGCAAGGGCGGCCTCGTGCATCGCAAACTGGCGGCCGATGCAGGCTCGCTGTCCGTTGCCGAAGGGTTTGAATGCGTTCGCTGGGCGGGTGCGCTCGGCCTCAGGTGAGAAGTGCTCCGGATCGAAGGCTTCGGCATTGGAACCCCAGATCTCCGGGTCGCGGTGCAACGCTGGGATCAAGACGGCGAGCCCGTCTCGCTTGTCGATCTCGTACTCCTCGCCAAGTACCGCAGTCCCTTCCTTGGGGAACAAAGAGAACATGGGCGCGGTAGGCCACAGCCGGAGAGCTTCGTTGAGGATCTGTCTGACGTAGCGTAGTTCGGTGACCTGCCGATAGGTGGGGTCGACGGTGGGATCAAGCCCCAGCACGCGATCGACTTCCTCTCGAGCTTTGGCCATTACCGCTGGATGCTTGAGTAAGTAGTGGGTGGCAAACGAGAGCAGCCCGCTGGTGGTCTCGTGACCAGCGATCAGGAAGGTAATGATCTGGTAGCGGATGTTGAGATCGTCGAGTGACTCACCGGTGTCGCGATCTTTGCCAGTGAGCATGGCCGACATCAGATCCACGCGATGAGAGAGATCCTCGCCACTTTCTCGTCGCTCACGGATGATGCCGTCGACGGTGTCGTTCATCAGATCTACCGAACGCTTAAAGATCCGATTCTGCCGAATGCGAAAGTGATTGGAGATCTCAGGCCTGACCGACCGATCCATGGAGATCGCGAGCGAGCGAGTCATTGCACGGATGAAGGGGTGAGGGCGTTCGCGGTAGAACGAGTTGAAGCGGTAGTCGAAGCCACACAAGCCGATGGTGTCGAGCGTGAGTCGGGTCATTTCGTCGGCGACGTCCAGGTCGTCGGCGGGATTGAGGCGCGACCACTTGTCCAACATCTGACGCGCGATGTCGAGCATCATCGGGTGGTAGCGCTTCATCGCGACCATGCTGAAATTGGGCAACAGAATGTTGTGCGCCTTCTGCCAGTTCGGCTCGAAGGTATGCGCTGTGAATAGCCCGTCGCCGGAGAAGCGGCGCACTTGCTTGAGTGGAGCCCAGACGCGCTTGTCGAAGCGCTTCTCATCGGAGACCTCGTCCACAAGGCGGAAACTCGAGAGCACGATTAGACGTCGGCCTGCGAGTTCGAGGAAGAAGATTTCGCCGTATTGCTTGGATAGACGAAGCAGGTCTTGAACCTGTGTGTCAGCGGACAGGTCGAAGACGTTGCCGACCAGGGGCCGGTCGGGTGGCTGTGGAATTGGTGTCGACATAGGTCGAGAGTCTAGCGCCGGAGGTCGCGGACGCTAGTTGTGTTGATCGTGTATTGACTATTGACTTCGCATTGAAGACGGATAAATGAGGCTGCTACAAGCGGCCTCGCGCGCGATAGCCAGTGGTGTGACGAACGTCAGCGATTGCTCAGTGCTTGGAGTAATTGGTTGGCTTCTCGAGAGTTGGGTTCGAGGCTAAGCGCGTTCTCGATCTGAGTTCGCGCCTGGGGAGCAAGGTTGAGTTCGAGCAGTACTTGCGCAAGGAGCAGGTGTGTCGACACAGGAGCGTCGCCGTTCTCGATGGCCGCTAAGAGGTGTTCGCGCGCCTCCTGGAAGCGGCCGAGCTGGGCATAACTGCCGGCGAGATTGTCGCTTGCTTGCTGGTGATCGGGTGCTACATGGAGGGTTTGCTCGAACCAATGAATCGCTGCGTCAAGGTCGCCGCTGTAGGCCGAGGCAAGGGCCAGGTTGTAGCGCAGCTCCGGGGAACTGGGCTGCATCTTTAAGCCCTCACTGAACGCTACTGCTGCCTCTTGGAAACGGCCGAGCTCCGCCAGCATGAGGCCATGACCGAGGTGGGCCTGGAGGTTGCCAGGCCAGGATTGAGTGACTACTTGATAGTGCTCCGAGGCCGCAGCGAACGCTCCAGACCGAGCTTGGGCGGTGGCCAACACCATACTGGCGTCTTCCAGGAACTCGCCTCGGTCGATTGAGAGTTCGGCTTGTAGGGTTGCAGTGCTCAGGTCTCCCACGACCAGAGCCAGAGAGGCTTGGCGTGCGCTAAGGCCCATCGTGCGCGCGAGCCCCCAGCGTTCGAGTGTCCGGTATCGTTCGAGCACCTGCTGAGGAAACTCAAGGTTCGCCGCGTTTGGTGTCTGCTGAGCCAAGTTGAGCGACGCGGATCGCAACAGGACTGTTTGGAAGTAGCCGTGCTCAGCTGCTTTGAGGGTCCAGCGCATGAACGCCGAATGGGCCCAGAAGAGATGCGCTGCCAGCAGCAGGACAACCGCGAACCGTCCAGCGCGGAGCAGTTCGCCGTTCCGTTTGAGTCGCCACCCCTTGAAGGCCGCGTGCGGATGGACGATGAGGCGCGCCGTCAAGAGCGCAAGGAAGGCAAAGATGGCCGCTGTTCCGAGGGCCATCAGGATCGGCACCGCGCCATAAAGGCCACGGAAGGTCAAATAGCCTGCGAACCCCGCAAGGGCTAGCAGCAGCTCTTCCCACAGCGGTAGCGAATAGTTCTTGTTGGCTTCAGGACCCGGTTTCTCGGCTCGGCGCTTGGCCAACAGAGGAATGGTCCCAAAGCCGTAGAACAAGGCGTCGTTGGGACACACGGAGACGCAGTCCATGCACTTCATACATCCGGCGCTGGTCACCATTCCAAAGTCACGCACCTCTTCGTGAACGCGAACGTTAGAGGTGCACACGGCGGTGCAGTGACCGCATCCTTCGCACGCGTCGGTGACGCGGATACGCATCGGCGATACTCGGTCCGCGGCGGCAAACGCTGCTCCGTAGGGACAAGCGTAGGTGCAAAAGCCCTTGGCGCCAAGAAAGTAGATGATTGCGAAGCCGCAGATGAAGAAGGTCAGCAGTGCGAGGGCCCAGCCCGGGAATCGACCCCAAAAGTCTGTGGTCACCATCTCCGTGGTGCCGCTGAACAGCGGGTCTCCCGCGCCAAGCCTCTGATAGAGCGGGTAGATGAAGAGGTAGAGAAACGAGATCATGGGAACCCAACCCAGGAATCGAGCACGCAGCGGGGCAGGTCTCCGCCCGAACTTCTCGAGCAACCAGCGCGATGCATCCTGCAGAGCAACCAAGTGACAGGCCCAGCCACAGAAGAAGCGTCCAAAGACCGCAGTCAGTGCGATGGTCGTTGCGAAGAAGATCAGTCCGGCGTTGACGACGCCTGCTCGCGAGAATGCGACGGCCTCAGACGGCTCTACCGGAGTGATAGCACTGCCGCGCACCATCCAATAGGTGATGTGAGCGGCGATCAACAAGTGAAAGACCACCAGTACGCCCGCACGCCACTTCGAGGTCTTGGACGGGCGAATGCGCGACGTGCCCGCTGGTGATTGGAGAATGGGGAGGGCTGGCATGGGCCGAGTCTATGGTGCGATGTGAATCTTCGTTGTGGCCAACGGCAAGATTGCGACCAGGGACCAGACCGGCAGGCTGCCGGTATCAGATGGAGTTGCTAGCCGCTTGTGAACCCTAAGGAGCGCAGCAACTACGGCGTGGCCGAACTACGGAGTGACCGACGTCCAAGCTGCTGTGGTGCCGGACTCAAAATTATCCGCAAACAGAACATTGCCGATCGGAATCGTCACCTGCTGTGGTGTACCAGGTGTGAACAGTTCGAGCGTCCAAGAAGCATCACGCGGGTCTTGAGTGGAGTCGAACCAGAACGTATATGCGGTGCCCCAGCGCAGGGCGTTTGCGTTGATGTTGGTGGCGTGGGTCTCGGTCTCCCAGCGCACGGTGTTGGCGACCACGGGCATGGCCCAATCGGTAACCGAGTAGGGCTCCCCTGAGTGAGAGTCGACGTCGTGGAAGCCTTGACTACTGATCGTGGAGTCGGCAGGAAACTGGATCTCGAGCGCTCGAGCGGAGCGATCAGAGTTCATGTTGTGCACGACCACTTCAGTGTGCACCAGCGGGGCGCCGCTTCGAACCGGCAAGTCGGTGACCTTGTAGGCGATGTGGAAGCGCTGGGTAGGGGTGGTGTCGAGATCGAACTCGATGATCTCGACCTCGGGGTCTTGTGCTTTCCATGCGTAGATTGCTGGAGCCTCGCGTTGGGTTGGTGTCGAGCCGTCAACTGTCAAGGTGAACCCTCCGCTGAACGTCACCCGACGGTAGGACGCATTGTTGAGGCCATTGCGTCCGTTGCGCTCATCACCGGTGCCGTAGCCAGCAAACGTCGCGTCGTCTTCGGTGAGGTAGTGCGCTTCGACCCAGTAATCAGCTCCCACGTTGGCGGCCTCAGAGGGGTCGATATCGACCTCTTCTGCTTGCATGCGACCTTCAATGGCGCTGAACCCGCCTCCACCTGGCTGTGTGTAGTTGGTTGGAAAATCACCGCCAGCAGCGCTGATCATTTCAGAGCGTGGTGCCATGGATTGAGCGGCGTTGGTTCCGGCGCTGTAGAAATCAGTGCAGCCGACCACCAGCGATGCGCCCCCGGGCGTGCTCGGGCAAGACTGGGGCACACCTCCGATGTTGCCTCGACAGTCGGATCGAGTGGTGTTGGTTGAGTTGAAACCATGCTTTAGCCAACCCTGGCCGATCTGTCGGAACGCGCCGTTCTCGCCGTTGGTGCGCAGGCGATAGAGGTTTTGTGAAATCACCGGGTGATCGGCGATGTCCCATCCGGGTTGCGCCATGCAGTTGGCTTGGTTGGCGACATCGCACCACTTGGCGTCGACGCTACCGATGTTGCAGGAGTCGGTGCCAACCGAATAGGCGCGGATGCTGCCAACCGGACCGTAGCTCATGGCACTAGCGATGTTCCAGACGGTGATATCTGGACCTTCCGTGACCTCCACGTTGGGGCCCGTATAGCCGCCTGGCTGAGCGACGGCAGCGCTGGCGACGACGGCGTACACAAGCGTCAAGCAGCAGAACACTCGCTGACGCGCGGCGTTGGAGCGGGCTTCTGAATTGGTATGCATAGCAGTGATCTCCAAAGGTCGGGGAATAGCATTTTAGCTATTGTTTGCGCCTTGTTTTACTCGACCGAAGGGACGTTCGAGCCAAGAAACGTGCCTCCTAGTGCCCGATCTGCTCGTTGACAAAGGTGCCGATCCGTTCCAGAGATTGAGCGGCTTCCGGGAGTTGTGGGAAGGCCTGGAAGACGTGGATCATGCGATCCCAGACCTCGACTTTGGCGTCGCCGCCCGCGTCTCGGAGGGCTTGGGCGAGTCGGAGCGAATCGTCAAGCAACACCTCAGCATCACCAACGTGGATCAGGCAAGGTGGTAGTCCCGAAAGTTCAGCGAACAGCGGTGACGCTTCCGAGTCGTGCAAGCGCCCCGCGGCATATGCGTTGGCCATCTCAACAAGGCCTTGTTCGCCGACCATCGGATCCGCGTCTTTGCGTGTTGTCAGGGATTCGCCGCTTGAGGTTAGATCGACCCACGGTGACAACAGGACCGCACCGGCGGGCATCGGGTCGCCTGATTCACGGAGGCGCAGCAAGGTCGCCACCGCAAGGCCGCCGCCCGCTGAGTCGCCGGCGACGATGATCCGGTTTGCGGGCGTTCCTTGAGACAGGAGCCAACGATACGCGGCCGCAGCGTCGTCGACGGCGGCAGGGAAGGGGTTCTCGGGAGCTAGCCGATAGTCCACGCCGAGCATGTTGGCGTTGGTCGCCACCGCCAACCGTCCTATTGCCTCGCGGAGGGTGGTGATCGATCCCAATACGTAGCCGCCGCCGTGCAGGTACAGAATGACGGCTCGGTCAGCCGCTTCGGAGGTAGACGGTCTGATCCAAGCAGCCTTGACGCCGCCCGCCTTGGTGGCCTCGACCGTCACCGATTTCGGCAAAGCTAGCTGTGCTTGCACGGCTTCCATCGCCAAGCGTCGTTGGGCCCAAGTGGCACCCTTGACCTGGCGTTGGGCGCGTAGCGTCTCAATGATCTTGTCGAGGACCGGGTGCTCTTCACTGTGGGTGGGCATGTGCTGAATCATGGTCTAAGGTCTCTTGGTCAATGGCCGGGAGCACCTCCCCGCCGGAAATCGGACCGAAGCGGAAGGAGGCGAGTCTTGTCCAAACTGAGTGCGGGGATCCTGATGTACCGCTTGACCGACCAGAATCTCGAAGTTCTGCTGGGGCATCCCGGTGGTCCTTTCTATCGCAACAAGGACGAGGGCACATGGACATTGCTAAAGGGGATGGTGGAAGAGGGCGAAGATACGTTTCATGCGGCGTGCCGGGAGTTCAAAGAAGAGACTGGCATCCAACGCGTGCCTCGGGACCTTGAGTCCTATATTCCGCTCGGTGAGATTCGGTACAAGAGTGGAAAGGTAGTCATCGCATGGGCCCTAGAGGGTAGCTGTGACCCGGACGAGCTCCAGAGCAATACGTTCGAGATCGAGTGGCCGCCCAAGTCGGGCGCGGTGATCGAAGTTCCCGAGATCGATCGCTTCGGATTCTTCACCTTGGGCGAGGCGAAGGATAAGGTCCACCCGGCTCAGCTGCGCTTCCTACAGCAACTGAGCAAACACCTATTGAGAAAACGAGCCGCTGGGGAGCTCGATTTCAGTCCTACTGATCCACGCTCTGCGGATACCGATGGCGCTCCGTCAGCGTGATGGCAAGGAGACTCGATTGACCTTGGTACTCACCCAGAGCGAAGTCCGTTCGCTGATGAACATGTCGCTGGCCGTGCCCGCGATCGAAAAAGCGTTTGTAGCGCACGGGCAGGATCAAACGCAGATGCCGGTGAAGGTCTATTTGGATCTGCCGCGCTATCACGGCGACTTTCGGGCCATGCCCGCCTACTTTGACGGCTCAGCCGGCGTGAAGTGGGTCAACTCCCACCCTCGCAATCCCGAAAAGCACGGTCTGCCTGCGGTGTTGGGCATGTACATCTTGAGCGATCCTGAAACAGCGCAGCCTCTAGCGGTGCTCGACGCGACTTTTCTCACCGCGGCTCGCACCGGTGCCGCGGCCGCAGTCGCAGCAAAGTATCTCGCGAGAGACGATGCACGCACGGTTGGATTCGTTGGTTCAGGGGTGCAGGCGCGCACCATGTTGAGCGCATTGCAAGTGGTGTTTCCGGAGCTCGAGGTATTTGCGTCAGATCGCAAACAGGACGCTGCTGTCGCCTTTGCCGAAGAGGTTTCAGGCCAGGCTGTCTCAGTCGAGCATGCAAGTGGTTGCGACATCGTCTGCTGTGCCACACCGAGCCGGACACCGGTCGTTAGGCGGGATTGGGTGAAGCCCGGAGCCCACATCAACGCCATGGGTGCTGATGCGCCGGGCAAGCAGGAACTCGAGGCTGCGATCCTCCTAGAGGGCAAGGTGGTGGTCGATGACTACGAACAGGCCGGACACAGTGGCGAGGTGAATGTGCCGCTCGAGCAGGGCGTACTCGAACCTGAAGCGATCCATGGAACGCTGGGCACGATCTGCGCTGGGTTCAAGCCGGGTCGCGAGACCGCGCAAGAGATCACAGTGTTCGATTCGACCGGCTTGGCTGTCCAGGACGTTGCACTCGCTCGCATGGTGGTCGAGCAGGCCCGCAAGCAAGGGATCGGCACGGAGGTCGACTTTCTTGCTTAAGAGCCTGCTGGAATTGTTCCACGCCGCAAGCGACTCGGCGCCCACCGCACGCCTGAGCACCGGAGCCTGCACAAGCGCGTCGCTCGGTCAACGATGACACCGGGGCCGATCGCGCTGATCGACAACCGGCGGATCGGGTCGATGTTGCGCGTGATCCAGCATGCGCTGCGGGACACAGCACCGCCGGTGGTCACTCTGATCGCCGAAGGCAGCCAGGATCCATATCGAGTACTGATCTCGACACTGCTCTCGGCGCGCACCAAGGACGAGACCACAGCTGCGGCCTCACACCGATTGTTCAAGGTCGCACCTGACCCGGAGGCGCTGGCGCAACTCGCCATTGCTCGGCTCGAGAAGCTGATCTTTCCGGTTGGCTTTTACCGCACCAAAGCAAAGAATCTCAAGATGACCGGCAGGATGCTGCGCGACGAATTTGGCGGTGTCGTTCCCGACACCATTGACGAGTTGGTGCAGTTGCCGGGTGTCGGTCGCAAGACCGCGAACCTGGTGCTCACCGAAGCTTTCAAGAAGCATGCGATCTGTGTCGATACGCATGTGCATCGGATCTGCAACCTATGGGGTTATGTCCGTACCAACACTCCCGAGCAGACCGAGTGGGCGCTCAGGGATAAACTGCCCAAACGCTATTGGATCGATCTCAACAAGACCCTGGTCAGCCTAGGACAACAGATCTGCGTGCCACTGAGTCCCAAGTGCACGGAGTGCCCGCTAGCGCACCGCTGTCCTCGGTTGGGCGTTGAGCGCAGTCGATGAAGTTCCGATGAGCCATCGATGAAGACCCTGTTAGGACCGCGATTCCCGTTCGATCCCGGGCGGCTTCCGTTCTTCTATGGTTGGATGATCGTCGGACTATCGACGATCGGAGTACTAGCCAGTATCCCGGGCCAGACCATGGGACTGAGTGTGTTCACCGACTCGGTTCTTGGTGCGACCGGAGCCTCTCGTCTGGCGTTTAGCAACGCTTACCTCGTTGGTACAGTCCTCAGTGGACTGCTGTTGCCGTGGGGTGGTCAGTGGATCGATCGCTATGGTGTGCGCCCAGTGGCCCTGTGCGCGTGCTTGGCGTTGTGCGCGACCCTGTGGCTGCTGTCATTCAGCGATGTTGCGGTCGCCAGGTTCAGCAAAGTACTAGGTGAGCCCCTGGGTGGCGCGTGGGCCGCGCCGGCGTTCTTTGCGGTGACGTTCCTGTTCTTGAGGTTCTCTGGTCAAGGACTACTGACGCTCGCTAGTCGAACAATGATGGGGCGTTGGTTCGATCAGCGTCGAGGGCTAGTGGCCGCTAGTTCGGGAGCCTTTATTAGTTTCGGTTTCTCCCTGGCGCCGGTGCTGTTGTTGGCGTGGATCAACAGTTCCGGCTGGCGCGAGGCATGGCGGGAGATGGGCATCGTAGTACTGGTCGTGGGAGTGATCGCTGTTGTCTTCTTCCGCGATCGACCGGAGGACATCGGGCAGTGTGTCGATGGGGTGGCGCTACCGGCGAACGGCGCATTGTCTTCGAGTCCATTGTCTTCGACCACAGGTCTGAAAGCCGAAGGAAGAGCCGAGATCTCCGAGCTCGAGATCGAGGGCTGGGATGTTGGCGGAGGCGCTGTTACCTCTGAGGCTCCTCTAGATTTTAACGCGACGCGCTCAGAGGCTATGCGCACTCTCGACTTTTGGTTGCTGACCGGCGCGATCGCGATCCAAGCGCTGGTAGGAACTGCCTTGACTTTTCATATCGTTGATCTGGGAGCGTTGAACGGCTTGGATGCAAGCAAAGCCGTGGGCCTGTTCATACCCATTTCCTTCGTCAGTGTACTGCTCGGATTCTTCGTTGGCTACTTGGTGGACCGTGTGCCGATTGTGCGGTTGGTACAACTCATGTTGATCGGTGAGGCAGTTGCGTTCTTTGCAGCGACCAATCTTCAAGATCCAGTCTGGAGGTGGGTCATGGTCGCGGGTTGGGGAATCGCCGGCGGTTGCTATGGTCCGCTCACTGTTGCAGCGCTCCCGCGTCTCTTTGGTCGCCGTTACCTCGGGTCGATCTCGGGCATGATGACCATGTTCTTGGTGATCGCCAGTGCGCTCGGTCCGGCTTTCTTCGCTTTGTCTAAGGATGTCACCGGTGCCTACTCGCAAGCGCTCCTGCTGAGCAGCGCGCTACCGATCGTTGGTTTGCTTGTCAGCCCGCTCGTGAAACGATGAACACTCCCAAACGGACACTCAGCAGTTCTTTCCAGGTAGGTCAATCCGACCCACCTCTCCAAAGGTAGCGACATCGATGCGACGAATCAATGACACAAAGGCCTACGATGCGATCGTGGTGGGCTCAGGCGCGAATGGTGGTTTTGCAGCAAAGCAGCTCTGCGAGGCGGGGTTCGAGGTGTGCATGTTGGAGAAAGGGCGCGAGATCTCTAGCAAAGACTTCACAGAACACGTGCTACCGCATGAGTTGCCGCTGCGAGGAAAACAGGATCCACGTAACCCGGTGTTGGAGCGACTCCCGATTCAGAAACGGTGCTACGCCTGCGAGGAAACCAACGCTCACTTCTTCGAAGACGAGATCGACAACCCGGTGACAACCGCTAAGGGCAAACCCTTCTGGTGGATTCGCGGCAACCAGGTAGGCGGTCGAACCTTACTTTGGGGTCGGCAGTCGTATCGAATGAGCGACTATGACTTCAAAGCTAAGTCGCACGACGGCTATGGTGATGACTGGCCGATCGACTATGCCACCCTGGCTCCCTACTACGACGCGGTGGAGCGGTTCATTGGTGTGTCGGGCAGGCGGGAGGGCATCCCGGTGCTGCCCGATGGCCAGTTCCTGCCCCCGATGGCATACAGCTGCGGCGAAGAGGAGCTGGCAAAGGGAGTTGCCTCACTCGGCCGTCGCATGACGATTGGACGAGCTGCGGTGCTGACGCGCAACCACAACGGTCGGCTTGCATGCCACTACTGTGGACCCTGTCATCGGGGTTGTTCCACCGGCTCGTACTTCACCAGCAACAATTCAACGCTGCCCGCAGCAGAAGCGACTGGCAAGTTCACGTTGGTTGCTAATGCCCATGTACGCAACGTCGTGCTCAACGCTGAAGGCAAAGCGGAGGGGATCGCCTACGTGGACATTGCTAGCGGCAAGGAGATGGAGGTCAAGGCGAAGGTCGTGATCCTCGCTGCGTCGACTCTCGGCTCGACCCGCATTCTGCTCAACTCAAAGGGACGCGACGGTGAGGCAGGCCTGGCCAACTCCTCTGATGCTTTGGGGCGCTACCTCATGGATCATCACTTCATGTCTGGAGCGCAAGGAGTGATGCCGAAGCTCAGTCGCAAGCCCGAGCGAGCCAATCGACCGAACGGGATCTACATTCCTCGGTTCAAGAATCTCGAGACCAAAGAGAGCGACTACATCCGTGGTTTTGGCTACCAGGGAGGTGAAAACGTCACCGTCTACGAGCACGCTGCCGCGAATCCAGGCTTCGGTGCGGAGTGGAAACATGCTCAGCGCAGCGCCAACGTAGCTCACATGCAGATCGGTGCTTGGGGTGAGATGCTGGCGAAACCGGAGAACCGCGCGACGCTTGACTCGGCGCAAGTCGACAAGTGGGGTATTCCGGTACTGCATATCGACTGCGAGTGGGGCGACAATGAACGGAAGATGGCCAAGGACATGGTGGCTGAAGCCGTCAACATGCTGGAAGCGAGTGGGGTGGAGGAAGTGGCCAAGTTTCAACTGACGCCGCCGCCAGGTTTCTGCATTCACGAGGTGGGTACTGCCCGCATGGGTGCTGATCCGAAGACCTCAGTGGTCAACGAGTTTCAACAGACTCACGACGTTGACAATCTCTTCGTCATGGACGGCAGTTCGTTTGTCAGCATTGGCTGTGTCAATCCCACGCTGACCATGATGGCGTTGACCGTGAGGTCGTGCGAATACTTAGCCGGAGAGCTCACTGCAGGCCGGCTTGGGTAAGCCCCAGATCCAGTCGCAGACTACATATCCGAGATCACACATCCGAGATCAGAGGGCTGCGTCTGTAATTCCTAGGTCGCCGGGACGAGGTCAGCAAGTACTGCGAGGTGATCGGAGACCTGGGCCTCGAGAGGCATGGCCGGGTTCGCGAAGCGCAGCTCCGGAGAGGCCAAGATCCAGTCAAGCCGTCGTAACGGCCGATACGACGGGTAGGTCGGTCGATGGATGTGGAGGTCGCAGGCCTCGAGGTTAAGGTCATGCAGCAAGAGCTGCAGCGTCTTCGGGTCCTCAAGAGCTGAACAGTTGAGATCTCCGAGCAGTACCAGAGGATGTTTCCGCTCACCGAGCACTTCGATGATCTGCTGCACTTGGCGACGCCGTACCTGAGGCGCCAAGAAGTCGAGGTGCACGGATGCCACCAGGATCGTGGTGTCGTTCCACTGCGGAACCTGGATCTCTCCCACCACGAAGCCCTTGTTGTCGCGCCAGTTCTGTCCGAAGGTCACTGATTGCTGCTGCAGGATGGGCAGTCGACTCAAGATGGCGGTACCGCACTGCAGTTGCAGCCGCCCGAAGTTTCTTTGAGTGTGCGGGCCGCGATAGTGGTGCTCTAGACCGCTCACCTCCGACAAGCGAGATACATGACAGAAGTTGCCGCTCCAAGACGAAGGACCATCGGCCTCTTGCAGCGCTATGACGTCCGGCTCGGCCTCATCGATCAGGTCGCCGACTAGGTGTAGGTTGCGCTCCAGTCGAGGCTTGCGCTGCAACAGCTGGTGTGGTCCGCGCTTGCGCCCATGCGCGAGATTGAGCGTCATCAGCCGCAGTGCACCGTCGGGCTTGGCGCCGGGGCGGACCGGAGGTTTCGGTCGAAGCAGGTCTTTGGGCAGTTTGCGCTTGATGCGCTCGCGAGGACCCGGATCGATGGTTGGGGACTGAGGTTCGTTCAAGGTCGGCTCGGTCGAAGGATCGCAGAACCCTTGAAGGGGGAATTCAAGGACAAGCATCATTCTATGGCCTCAGGGGTCGGGCGCGGTTCTTGATCCGAACCGCTCGCCGAGTCTGCAGGCGTCGCCGCAACGGGCTGGGCTTGGTAGAACTGGTCGGCGAGAAGCTCGTCGAGGTGTCTCAAGTAGTCGCCCTGTTGAAGAACCTGCCGAGCTACGCGTTCGACCAGAGACGCGGGGATGCTATCGGCGAGCTGACGTTCGAGAGTCTGCTCGCCGTCGTCCGCTTCTGCTCGGAGCCCTGTCAGTCGAGACAGGGTGCGCGCCACACTGACGAGGAGCGTTCGGCTGCCGCCCAAGACGCCCCGAAAAGCGTGAGTAAGACCTTTGGTGTTGACGTTGGCCAGAACGCGTTCCACTGGCACTCTGAGTCGAGCCATCGCGGAGGGCTCGGGGGAGGCTGCCGGCTGAGCCGCTCCCGGTCCAGGAACTGGACGGTCCAGCGCGCGGTCAATGAGATAGCCCTCGTGAAAGGTGCGAGAGGCGGCGTCGGCGGCATCTTTGACCAAGAGCCAGAAGAGAATCGTGCGGAAAAAGCGGCGCAGAATCTTAACCGCGACCTTGAACGCCAGGCCTAGGGCGAGAGCGCCGAAGCACCCCCATCCTAGGGGTTTCGATTCTGTACCTGAGAGAGCCGCCACGTCAGCGGCGCTGAGTTCGAGTTCGCGAGCGGCGGCAAACTCCCGAGCCATTCGTCTGCGGGTGAGTTTGATCAGGTGTTCGTCCAAAAACGGCACCGGGACGATCGCGCAAGCTGCGCTGCAAATGGAATGGAAAACGATGCGCGCGAACCGGTTCTCCTCGGTCGCGGTGGCGGCGGTGAGTTCCTTGCCAGGATCGTTGGCGTTGGTCATCGTTGAGTTTGGAACCGAGTGCTTGCGAGGTGGGTCTGTTGAGATTGAGTCGGGTCGGTGATCTTTCGTGGCAACTGCAACCGGTAGTGAACTGAGACCGTTGAATTACACGCCGTCGTTCTACAGTCTTGATTCAATCCCATGTCACAGAAGTAGCGAGAGATTGCCGGCCCTGACTCGAACCTAGAGCGAATCCTAAGCGAATCAGTAGCAGAGCGAACAACCCCAGACCGAATCAGGCCCAGACCGAATCAGCCCAGCCCTAGCGCGTCGGTGATGTCCAGCGTTTGATCGAGTTCGGGTAGATCCACGTTCCAACCCAGCTCGCGCTCCATCTTGTGGGCGAGTGCCCAAGCCGCCTCGGGCTCGCCGTGGGTCAAGAAGGTTTGACGCGGTTTGGTCTCGCAGGAGGCTGCCCAGCGCATGAGTTCGCTTTGCCCGGCATGGGCCGAGAGTCCGTGTAGCGAGACGCACTCAGCACGAACGGCGAGATCCTGGCCGTGAATGCGCACCGTACGCTGGCCTTCAAGAATCGCTCGCCCGCGTGTGCCCGGTGCTTGATAGCCGGCCAGGACGACCAAGTTCTTACGATCGCCCACCAGACGCTTGAGATGGTGGAGGACCCGGCCCGCGGTGAGCATGCCGGATGCGGAAATGATGATGCGTGGGCCTCGCATGCGGTTGAGTTCTTTGGAATGCTTGGCTGTTTTGTGCAGCTCGACATCGTCAGGAAAGAGCACCTGGCGACCGTCTTCGAAGACATCAGCGTCGAGGTGGTGCTCGTCCATGTGACGGCCATAGATCCCGGTTGCGTTAACCGCCATCGGACTATCAATGTGTACCCTTGCTTGAGGAATGCGGCCCTCCAGCATCAATCGGCGCAGGATGAAAGTGAGTTGCTGGGATCGGCCGACCGCAAATGCAGGAATCAGCACAGTGCCACGGCGCTCTAGGCAACGACTGATCGCGGTTGCCATTTGGTCGTCCACAGAGACATCCAGGTCGTGATTGCGACCGCCGTAGGTCGATTCACAGACCAGAACTTGAGATTCTGGACGCGGTTGCGGGTCTGGATGAAGCGGCATGTCGTAGCGGCCAATGTCGCCGGAAAAGACGATGGTCCCAGTGTTGCCACGGTTGGCGGTGATCTCGATCTCGATCGAGCACGATCCGAGGATGTGGCCGGCGCCGGTCCAACGGGCGCGTAGTCGAGGACCCACGTCGACCCACCCGTTCGGGTCGATCACCTCCAGCTGCTTGAGCGTAGCCTTGGCGTCTTGAGAGGAGTAGAGCGGGAGGGCAGGGCTATGTTTGCTGTACCTGTATTTGTTGGCGTGACGGGCGTCTTCTTCTTGGATCTTTGCGGAGTCCATCAGCAGCAGGCGGACCAACTCGGCACTTGCATCTGTGCACAGGATCGGACCCTTGAACCCGTTGCGCACCAACCGCGGCAAGAAGCCGATGTGATCGATGTGCGCGTGGGTCAGGAGAATCCGGTCCACCGTATGGGCCGGGTACGGCGGTTCACGCCAGTTGAGTCTTCGCAGGGACCTGTACCCTTGGAAGATGCCAGCGTCGATGCCCGTGCGTTGGCCGCAGGCATGCAGTAAGTAGCGCGAACCGGTGACGGTGCGCGCGGCGCCATGAAAGCCGAGAAGTACGTTATCGATACTCATTGCGCCCTTAAGGCTTGATCCACGCTTTGCTTCGTTCAACTGCCGAAGCCCAGCCGGCGAGCCCTTTGCGTCGTTGAGCAGGTGTCATCTTGGGGGCGAACTCGCGATCGAGAGCCCAGTTGCTGGTCACGTCTTTTTGGGTCTTCCAGAAGCCGACTGCGAGGCCGGCGAGGTAAGCAGCGCCCAACGCGGTGGTTTCAGCAACCAACGGTCGCTTGAGGCGGGTGCCCAGTAGATTGGACTGAAACTGCATCAAGGCGTCGTTGGTCGTCGCGCCGCCATCGACTCTGAGTCCGCGTAGTCTGAGGCCCGAGTCTTGGGCCATTGCTTTGACCACATCAGCCGTTTGGTAGGCCATCGACTCGACAGTGGCACGCGCCATATGCCCAGCGGTGGTGCCGCGTTCGATGCCGACGTAGATGCCGCGGGCATAGGGGTCCCAGTAGGGCGCACCCAGACCCACGAACGCTGGGACCAAGTAGGTGCCGCCAGCATCCGGCTCGGTGGCGGCGAGTTTCTCTACATCTGAGGACTTCTTTATCAAGCCTAGACCGTCACGCAGCCACTGCACCGCAGCGCCGCCAACGAAGACTGAACCCTCTAAACAGTAGGTCGTCTCACCGTTGATCCGCCAACCGACTGTGGTCAATAGGCCGTTGGATGAGGGCACCGGCTTGGATCCTGTGTTCATCAGTAGGAAGCAGCCGGTGCCATAGGTGTTTTTGACCATGCCAGGTTGAAAGCAGCCTTGGCCGAAGGTGGCGGCTTGCTGATCACCGGCGATCCCGGCGATTGGGATCTCAGAACCGAAGAGCTTCTTGTCGGTGACGCCAAAGTCGCCTGAAGAGTCGCGCACCTCGGGCAGCATTGCGCGCGGCACACCAAGCATCTTGAGCAATTCGTCGTCCCACTTCTGAGTATGGATGTTGAACAGCAACGTGCGACTGGCGTTCGACGGGTCGGTGGCGTGCACCTGGCCTCCAGTGAGGCGCCACAAGAGAAAGGTGTCGATGGTGCCGCACAAGATCTCGCCCTTGCGGGCGCGCGCACGGAGCTTGTGTTTATCGAGCAGGTACTTGATTTTGGTGCCCGAGAAGTAAGGGTCAAGGACGAGGCCCGTCTTTTTGGTGACCATGGGCTCGAGCCCTTTGGCCTTCAGTCGATCGCACAGCTTGGCGGTGATTCTCGATTGCCAGACGTAGGCGTTGTCAATCGGCTTGCCTGTGCTCTTGTCCCACAGGACAACTGTCTCCCGCTGATTGGTGATGCCGATGGCAGCCACGTCGCCAGCCTTGGCTTTGGCCTTGCGCAGGACGTTCTTCGCAGTTGCGAGCTGGGTTTTCCAAATGGCTTCTGGGTCGTGCTCAACATGCCCCGGGGATGGGAACAGTTGGGGAAACTCCTTCTGCGCAACAGCGACACTCTTGCCGTTCTTGCGGAAGAGAATGGACCGACTCGAGGTCGTACCTTGATCCAAGGCAAGAACATATTTCGACATGAGCTGAGCTTCTCCTGATCTATCCAATAGGTTCGAGTGATACGGGCGCCGAGCGCTCGGCTTGAGACTGTATCGCCGATTGCCGAAGACGAGCCTCGGCTGACCGTTACCGGGTACCATCCCCGGCACGACGTGTCACGCCATCAACTGTTCTGCGAGATCCACCTTTTGCCCTCCTCGTCCCCGCCTCCGGAGTCTTCGACACCTAAGCTAGAACGCCCGTCAGGAATGCCGCCTGAGAGTGGAACAGGTGTCTGGTCCCGGCTGCCGTTTCTGGATGACTTCGGAATGGTCTGGTCTCACCTGGGCTGGCGGTTCTTCGTGCTGGTGGGGCTTGGCATTGTCGAAGCGATCTTGGAGGGTCTCGGCATTCTCATGTTCATCCCGTTGCTCGAGGTGGCTGGCTTTGCGAGCGAACAAGGGGTTGGCGGAGCAGTCGCCAACGGGACAGCGGCACGCATGTTGGCTTCGGCAACTGGCGCCCTTGACCTCGGCGGCGTGTTACTGGTGATCGCCGGACTCTTTGCGTTCAAGGGCGTAGTCGCGTTTGTGTCTACCGCCTATCGAAACCTGACCTTGCACGAGTTCGGCTTTCGCGCTCGCACTGAGTTCTTGGAGTTGGTCGGTCGCGCCGACTACCCAGTCTTGGTTGGACAAGGGCCCCGTCTCGCACATGAGATGGCTACCGAACTCGCTCAAGTCATTCGTGCCCTGCACACCTACACCTTCGCGTTCAGTTTGCTTCTCAAGGTGATCATGCTTGCAGCTTCAGCGTTCTTTCTCGCACCAGAGATCGGCGTGTTCTTTTTGGTTCTTGCGGCGTCGTCCACCTGGTTAGTGAGGCGCATCATCGACCGGTCGCAAAGCGCATCGCAGGAGAGCAGCAAACGACTGGCCAACTACTCGATCCGGGTTGCTGAAGCCGTGCGCTCGGTCAAATTTTTGCGTGCAACGGGCCGCTTCGAGGCGATGAAAGACCGCGTGACACAGGACGCCCGCGCCTCACTCTCAGTAGGAAGGAGGCAGGGAATGCTGGCGGCACTACAAAGAGCAGTTCAGGAGCCTCTTGTGGTGGCGACCATGTGCGGTGTTCTCTACCTTGCCCATCAGGTGTTCTCACTGGAGTTGAGCATCTTGGTTGCGTCGCTACTCTTCCTCTACCGTTGTGTAATGGAGTTGGATCTGTTCCAGATGAACTGGCAGGTCTACTCTCAAGTGCGCGGCTCAATCCAGATTCTGGAAACACGAAAAGGGCAGCTTCTGGCTGCTCAAAGGCCAGCGGTCAGCGCGAGCAATGAGGACGGTGGCTACGAGCGGGTGTTTGGCGACGCATCGCCATGTCTCAAAGTCTCTGCGCTTAGTTACCGGTACTCGGATCAGAGTCGAAGGGCCTACCGGTCCAATGATGGCAATGGAACCGAGCGTGAAGTATTGAGAAGGCTCGATTGGACGGTCGAACCTGGGTCGTTTGTCGCTGTCGTCGGCGAGTCAGGCGCCGGCAAGACCACTCTGCTGGATGTGATGGCTGGTCTGTTGCCGCCAAGTGAGGGGAGTGTGGTGGTGGCCGGCGTGGCCATTGACGACACCAACATTGGGGCACTGCGCACGGGCCTTGGTTACGTCACCCAAAACCCGCTTGTATTCCAGGGCACGGTCGCAGAGAACCTCAGGCTCGGCAATGGCAACGTCTCTCAGCAGCGGATTGAGGATGCAGCACGGGACGCTCACTGCGATGAATTCATCCGTAACCTCCCAGCCGGCTACGACACGATCGTTGGCGAAGAGGGACAACCTCTCTCAGGTGGGCAATCGCAGTTGCTGGCAATCGCGCGGGAACTCGTGCGACGGCCTCGGTTGTTGTTGCTGGATGAGCCGACCAGTGCTCTGGATGCTGAGTCCGAGGATCGGATTCAGCGGACGTTGGAGGAGTTACGAGGGCAGGTCACGCTGGTGGTGGTGTCACATCGATTGGCGACGGTTCGGAAGGCTGATCGGATTGCGTTCTTGGATTGTGGTCGGTTGGTGGAGGAAGGGACGTTTGCTGAGTTGCGGGGGCGGGAGGATTCGAGGTTTCGGCGGTTCTGTGATTTGCAGGGGGTGCTGTAGGGCGAGGTTCTAGTGATGGCGATGGCGGTGTGGTTGGTGGCGTGAGTGTTGTGCTGAGTGCGAGGGGTTGTGGCGCGTGGGTGAAGGGGCGGGATGTTGATGGGTTCGCGATGTCGGCAGGCGATGAGGGTGGATGGGGATCGTTCGGTTTGGTCGCGATTGCGGCGTGCGTCTTCGCTCCTGTCGGCGGATCGGGATCCCCCCTTAGGCATCGGCTGCGGCTTTCCCTCGAGCGGGTAGGCGGGGCCTTGCCTGCGCACTCGTCGCCGTCGACGGGTTGGGCTACACCAGCGCGTTTGTGAAGGGCTCCTCGGTGCGCAGCCTCCCGTGGGACGAGCTGCCGACTTCGGGGGACGCCCTCACCTCCTTCGTCGCTAGTGAAGCCTGGTCGTGCAGCGTTCGCGGTCGAGGCATCTTGAAGCGCGGTGGCAGAGGGAGCCGTGGCGAGCGGAAGCTGGGAGTCCAGCCCGATGGTTCCAGAACAATCGGTTGCGGCGTCCTCATACTGCTGTGCCTCTCTATGCCGGTATGGGACGCGGTTCCCTGGTGAAGATCGAGTCCCTCAGAACGGAAGGAGGAGGGCATTGCGGAAGCGTCCCGGTTTCGTCAGCCAGGATCAGCTACGACGAGTTTCGGCCACGCAGCACAGTTGGAGAGTGCCTCCTGTCATCTGCAAACAAGCAGGTTCAGGATTTCGTCGGGTGCGACGCATCACCCAACTCTCATAGCTCTTGGCCCGACAACCGGAGTAAGACCAATTGTCACTGGGTTGGACCGTAGCGGCTCTGGACACGCAGATCGTGATTGTTCGGTATCCGGCTCGCCCTCAGCGGCAGCACGAAGCTCGGCCGACCACGGTGGCCTTCACCGACCGGGCACTGGCCGGGTTGTCCATCGAAGGTGGCGAGCAAGCTTGTAGTGCGATCCGCGGCCATCAGCCAAGTTGGTGCTCAGGGGAGCGTTGCCGACCACAGCGTCGTGTCGCCGCTCTCGAAGCCGTCAGCAAAGAGGTTGGTCGGGATGGCCGCCCGCACAGATCCGTAACCGTAGGTGTTGTTGGGAAAGACCGTGTCGGGGGTGCCGCCGCAGGATTGCGCCACCGTGACTCCGTCTACGGCGGTATCCATCAAGTGTTGTTCCAAGGCGTCGGGGTGGCCGCTGAGGCTGGGATCGGCCGAGATCAACAGTGCGATGACTCCCGCCACGTGCGGGGCGGCCATGCTGGTGCCATTGAATGTGGAGTAGCTGTCGCCAAGAACGGACGAGCGGATGCCGACACCAGGTGCCGAGACGTTTGGTTTGAGTCGGTTGCTGCCGTCGATCGCCACTGGGCCACGCGATGAGAAGCTGGCGATCTGGTCTGAAAGGTCGACCGCGCCGATGGTGAATGCCGCGTCGTAGATTGCCGCTGGTGTGTCGACCGTGCTGCAACCCGAACCAGCATTGCCCGCTGATTGCACCACCACCATTCCTGCTGCGCGTACGTTCTCGACCACGGTCCGAAGAACTTCAGGGTCGGTGCATCCTTCGAAGTCTGGGCAACTCCATGATCCGTTGATCACGTCGGGAGCCAGGAGCGGATTTGGGTTCTGGTCATTCAGATCGGTGGGTGCGAGGAAGAACTGGAAGCACTCGCTGTAAGTGATCGGCGTGCCGTTCCCTTGATCCATGTTGCGGCAGCCGATCCAGCGAGCTCCGGGAGCAACGCCGATCTGATTCGAACCGCCATCATCGCCGGCCATCGTTCCCATGGTGTGGGTTCCGTGGTTATTGTCGTCGCATGGAAACGGAGAGTCCGCGCCGCAGATGCCTCCTCCAGAGTGGATTGAATCGTGCCAGTTGTAGTCGTGAGTCTCGCTGCTGCCGTCCCAGCCCCGATATTGGTCCCTCAGTGCTGGGTGAGTCCAGTCGTACCCGGTGTCGGCACCGGCGACGACGACTCCCTGGCCGGTGAACCCGGCTGCCCAGAGGTCGGTCGCGCCAATGTGCACCAGACTTGCTTCGGGACCCCCGATTCGGTGCTGGTCGCTCATCAGCTGTGACTTCTCGAGCGCCGTCAAAGGGTTTGCGTTGATTCGATGGACGTCGTTACGCGATGCAAGTGCAGCCACATCTGCCTGACTTCCCGTTACCCAAATCATGTTGGCGATCCAGTAGGGCCGGTGGAGGAGTCCTCGAGCGCGGATTTCGTTGAGTACCGGTTCTTGGCTCCGCTCAGCGAGCGCGGTGAGCTGTGAGAAGACGTAGTACCCCTTCTCGCCCTTGGTTGGCAAGGTTGCGGCACCGCTGAGATCGGCCTGCTCTTTCAAGAACACTACGAACTCAGCGGTGGCGCCCGATGCGACGCTAGCTGCGACCCACGGATCGACTTTGGCAGTCCAATCCAATTCGGTCGCGGACAGCGCTACCGCGGGGGTGAAGTTGGGCAGAAGTGCGAGAAGAAACTGTAGATACAGGATGGCGAACTCCGAGAGGTTGGTAGACAAGAGACTACCGGAGTCAACCGCTTCGGCCCATGAACGTGGGACGGATCGGTGTTCAAGGCTGCCACTCGCTCAACGTTGTGACCAGTGTTCCTGGCGAGTCCCTCTGGCGCTTTTGTGAGCTACACGGAACGGGCCATCGCCCGCTGTATGTGCATCGTCACTGCCTCCATCCAAGTGCCCCGCGCCCACGACCACACCATGGGAGTCGCCTCTACCGCCGCAGAATCTCCGTTTCCGGAATCCCCGCCAACAAATCCGCCACCGCCAAATCAATCGCCGCTCCATCCTTGCCGTCAAACGTGACCCGCACCCGATACTTCTCATTCAACACCGGATAACTCCCGACATCCACCTCCGGATGCTCATCCTCGATGGCACTCAGCAACTCAGCGATGTCCGTCTCCCGCAAGGTCGTGAACACTGCCTTACTCAAGAACGGCCGAGTCGCCCCAATGTTGTCGCGGAGCATCGGTATCTTGGCCCTGAAGATCCCTGGTAGTCCTGGCAGGACGTAAACATTTCGCATGCGGATGGTTGGCCAGTCGAATTCACCAGCCTCCACCATGTCGGCGCCCTTGGGCACATCGGCCATCCTGAGATGGCCGTCGTTGAGCCGATCACCGACTAGTTCCCGGATTCGACACTCAAGCTCCTCGCTGCGCACCACTTCGGTGTCGAACGCCTGAGCAACCGCCTTGATGGTCACGTCATCGTGGGTAGGGCCGACTCCACCGCTGGTGACAACGTAGTCGTGGTTCTGGCTCAACTCTCTGAGATCGGTGGCGATGGTGTCGATCTTGTCTTGACAGATGACCACGCGGCGCATCTCCACCCCAAGACGGAAGAGTTCCTTGGCGAGGACGGCCAGGTTGGTCTCTTGAATCTTGCCGGTGAGAATCTCGTTGCCGATGAGCAAGGCGGCTGCTGTGCGGGTCATGGATTGATCCTATCCGCAGTGCCCTCCGGGTGTAGACCGGGAGGGATGCGGGACGATCGCCGAAAAGGCCTATGGGCGAATGTCTGCCGCTATCCTAGAGGTCGCTTGGAGCGGGCCGAAGTGTCCCAAGTCTTGGTAACGACGTATGGTCGCGTTGGGCAGCTTTTCCGCGATGAGCGGCGCAACATAGGCGGGCCCCGGGCCCTCGATTTGCCCGTAGGCAATGGTGACTTCACTCTTGATCTGAGGGAGGTGTTCCCAAGTGTCAAGACCGAGGCTCATCCGGTAGACGTCGGCCTCTTCGACTCCCGGCAGTTTGAGTGTCACTGTGCCCTGCTCAGTGGGCGAGAAGCCATGTCGGACGTAGTCTCCCAGACAAGCGGGTTCGAGCAGGTTTAGGGGTGGTTTTGACGCAAAGCGTTCGATCGCTCTTTCGAATGAGGGGAATTCGGAGCGCCTGCGTCGGGATGCCTCGACCAGCGGGGAGTTGACCGTGCGCCCTTGCGCCGATGGGGGGAAGACGATGGGTTCGAAGAGATACAACCTAGAGAACGTTCCTGGGCGGAGTAGCTCTACTCGAAGCAGGATCGCTGCGCCCATCGAATGACCGAAGGCACTCAGGCCGGTCGAGCCGATTTCCTCGACCACTGCCGTGAGATCTTCGGCGAAACCCTCCCATCGATACCGCCCGTTGCTCGGACTCGGGGAGTCGCCGTGTCCTCTGAGATCAGGCGCCAGAATGGTGCTGGTGGTCCGAGCAGCCAGAGCTCTCGCCAGAGTGGTGTAGGTGCGGCCGTGAAAGCCGGTTGCGTGCACCATCAAGAATGGCGGACTTGGGTCGTTCGCCGACCCAGGGGTTAGAACGTGGACTGGGACGGAGACGGCGTCGGTGGACTGAACGGTGAATGGCTTCATTTTGAGTGAGATTGAGAGATGTTGACGGTTCGAGCGGAGGGAATCCTTGGAACAAACGAGCACAGGGAATGGTAGCGTCGCGCTGCGGTCCCGCGCCCTCCGGGTTTGACTCCTGGACGATTCCTTCTGAGTGGCTAAGGAGCCAGCATCCCACCATGACGATCCAACACAATCCAGCCCAAACAGCGGAAGTCGACGTGTACCCTGACCCAAAGGAATCAGAGACCCGCAAACGAGTCGGGATGATCTCTCTTGGCTGCCCCAAGAACTTGGTGGACACCGAGATCATGCTGGGTGAGCTCAAGGGTCAAGGCTACGAGATCATCAGTGACGTCGAGCAGGCGGATACGGTGATCGTCAACACCTGTGGCTTTATCGACGAAGCTAGAGAAGAGTCAATCGAGACGATCCTCGAGATGATAGATCTCAAAGAATCGGGCTCGGGCCCCAAGGAAGTCTTGGTCGCGGGCTGTATGGTGAATCGCTACGGTGAAGAGCTTCAGGCCGAGATGCCCGAGATCGACGGCTTTATCGGCCTCGACGATCTGCGGGATGTCACATCCTTGATCCAGCTGCAATCGGCCTCCGCACCAACCCAGTCGGCCGCTCATGTGGTTTTCGACCACCAGGCGCCCCGTCTACTGACAACCAGTGGGCACGCTTACCTCAAGGTGGCAGAGGGCTGTAACAACCCTTGCACGTTCTGTGCGATTCCGGTCTGGCGAGGCCGCTTTCGGTCGCGCACCATCGACAGCTTGGTCAACGAGGCTCAACAGCTGCTCGACCAAGGTGTGGTTGAGATCAACCTTCTCGCTCAAGACACCACTCGCTATGGCGAGGATCTGGGCCTTGGCAAGCACGGCCTGCTGCGCTTGGCTGAAGCGCTGCTCGAGCGAACGTCTGTACCTTGGCTTCGCTTTCTCTACGCCTACCCGACAACGCTCGATCATGGTCTGCTTGAGCTGATGGGTGAGGAGGAGCGCTTTTGCTCGTACCTCGATATGCCTCTACAGCATTCGCACCCGGCAATGTTGACGGCAATGCGGCGCGGTGGCAACGCGGAGCGGTATCTGAAACAGCTTGCAGAGGCGCGGCGCTTAGCGCCCGATGTGTTCTTGCGTACCACCTTCATCGTTGGCTTTCCCGGCGAAACCGAAGAGCACTTTGAGCACTTGCTCGATTTTGTGGAAGAGGCGCAGTTCGACCACCTAGGCGCTTTCCTCTTTAGCCCTGAGCAAGATACACCGTCCTCGAAGCTTGCAGATCGACCGGAGCGTGAGGTGGCCAAGGATCGTAGGCGCCGGCTGATGGAACTGCAGAGTCCCATCGGGCACGCCAACCGCGAACGGTTGGTCGGCGGCACCTACCGCATGTTGCTCGAGGGCATGTGCAAGGAAACCGATCACCTACTCGAGGCGCGTCACCACGGAATGGCTCCTGAGGTCGATGGTCGTGTTTTAGTCAATGACGGCATTGCCCCGTTTGGGCAGTTCGTCGATGTTGAGATCACGGAGGCGCATCCCGAAGACTTGATCGGACGGATTGTTGGCCCGACCGACGACCCCTTAGTGACCGTAGCTCAACCGGTGTTCGCCTAAAGAGCGTCGAGCAGTACCCAATGCAGACCATTCACAACGCGATCGATGCGCCTGACTTACCCAACGGGTGCGTCGTTACTATCGGCAACTACGACGGCGTTCATGCCGGCCAACGTGAGGTGCTGGCGCAGGTTGTTGAGCGAGCGAAGGCGGAGGACCTTTTCTCGGTGGTGGTCACCTTTGATCCTCATCCGCTCAAGGTGCTCAAGGGTGACGCGGCGCCCTTGGCGCTCACCACGGCGCGACAGAAGGGGAAGCTCCTAGCCGAGTCGGGCGTGGACTTTGTCCTGTTCGTCAAGTTCGATGCTGAGTTCTCGCGCATGTCGGCCGAGAGCTTCGCTCGAGACTTTCTCGCCAAGCGACTCGAGGCGAAGCACGTGATGGTGGGTTCTGACTTCAGTTTTGGCAAAGATCGAGAGGGCGACTTTGCGCAGCTTGCGGCCTTTGGGCAGGAGCTTGGCTTTTGTGCAGAGGCGGTCGACGAAGTACGATCCCAGGGGAATCGGGTGTCAAGCACTTTGATCCGCGGGCTGCTGGCAGGAGGTGCCGTTGAGCGGGCAAATGAACTCCTAGGAAGGGCCTATTCCATTACTGGAACCATCGTTCAAGGCGATCGCATGGGGCAGAAGATCGGATGGCCGACCATCAATCTAGATGCCGCGAATGAGCTGATTCCGGCAACCGGGGTATACGCCTCGCGGGTTCAGTTCCCCAGCTTTCCGACTGTTTTCGATGGGGTGACCAACATTGGTACGCGCCCCACCGTCTATGAGAACTACCAGCAGGTCGTTGAGACGCACATCCTCGAGTTTCGCAGCGACGTATATGGGGAACAGGTGGAACTCTCCTTCTTCCGCCGTCTGCGGGATGAGATGTTGTTTCACTCCACCATGGACTTGTCTGCGCAGATCTCTCGCGATGTCGATAGCGCTCGAGACTACTTCCGTACGCTCTCCGATCCGTTGTCAGATCCCCTGGCAGACCCTCTAGTGGGGGCGCCGGAAGATTCCGTGGTCGAGTGAGGAGAGCCGCTACGGTATGGTTCACTCATCCTGTTCACTCATCCTGTTCACTCATCTTAGAGAACAATTCGGAGGTCCGGCCGCGGTGGTTGGGCTTTCATTCATGAATACTGCTAAAGGGCCCAATAGCCGATGACTGATTCAGCTAACTTGTTTACTGTGACCTCCGAGACCTTTGGCGAGAAGGTACTCCAATCAAATGTCCCGGTCCTGGTTGACTTCTGGGCAACCTGGTGCGGTCCGTGTCGCCAGATCGCGCCGGTGTTGGAAGAAATGGCAGACGAACTCGGCGGCGCGGTCAAGATCGCCAAGCTCGACGTCGACAACGCCCAAGATCTCGCCGCCCAGTATCAGGTGCAAGGCATTCCGACCCTGATCATGTTCAAGGACGGCGAGCCGGTCGATCGGACGATGGGCGCCGTGCCAAAGCCGCGCCTGGTGGACTTCGTTGAAAAGCACTTACCGGCAGACGAGACGTCGGCTTCCTCAGCTGAGGGTGTCGCCTAGGCAGCGTCCGCGGGGTGGAGCGTGGTGCTTGCTATTTCGTCGCTTATGACTGTTGCAAACGACAGTACTGACGGGACCGACGTTGGTGAGGACGGTGTTCTGAACCCCGCTCAAGGCGAGTGCGTTCAAAAGCAGAGCGCAGCTGAACTGGCGGAGATCGAACGAGTCGCGAGCATTTCGAACAGTGCTTTTCTCGCGGCAGCTCGGCTCTTAGCTGCCGCGGTGAGAGACGGGGAGACGCTTTGGCTCGCCGGGATTCCGCTCACGGTCGGCGGTCTCCGTGGAGTGATCGCGGAGACGTTGACTGCGGCTGGTCTAACTCAGCCGGAGGGCAATCTGATCGCCGTGGGGGCGCCTGCGGCGGAGCCTCACCACATCGGAGAGGACATCCAGCGGATCGCGGTCGGGGAGTGCGTGTTGATCGATCTGTTTCCAAAAAGTTTGTCGCGCGAACATCCCGTCTTCAGTGATTGCTCGCGCACCTTCTGCGTTGGCTGCGAGAGTGCCCAAGCGCGTGAGTTGGTTCGCGCCGCGGCCGACGTTGTGACGGTCAAAGCGCTGGTTGTGGAGGAGCTTCAGACAGCCCTGCGTGAGCGAGGCAGTGTTCGAGGGTTCGCTCTACAGCAGTCCGCGTGCGCTGAGTTCCGTCGCATGGGCTGGCATGCGCAGGTCGACGAGCATGGTGAAGTGCTCAGCATCGGCGCCGGCTACGTGCACGGTCTTGGGCATGGGGTAGGCGGCGAACTGCATCAGCACCCGACGTTCTCGGCTCAGTTCGCGCAACTCCCCGGCGGCACGGTCAGTGCAGGCCAGGCGATCACCATCGAGCCAGCGCTGTATCAACCGGGTCAGTTCGGCGTCCGCTACGAAGACCTCTACGTTGTCGAGCTCGATCACACCGGCTCGGTGCAGCTACGCTTGCTAACCAATCTGCCTTGGGCGCTGGATCCGAAGGAGTTTCTGGCGCTATGGAGCAGGAGTATGGGCCTCTAGTTTCTAACTCGCGTCGAGGTCGAGGTCAGCTTGCTACCGTTCGACCCAGTAGTTCGGCGCCTCTTTGGTGATGACCACGTCATGCGCGTGGCTCTCTTTCTGGCCTGCTGCGGTCGTACGCAGCATGATGGACTTGGTTCTCAGTTCTTCGATGTCAGCGCAGCCAGCCAGTCCCATTCCTTGTCGGAGTCCGCCGGTGAGCTGAACCAGCACCTGCTCGACGTTTCCCTTGTGGGGCACCATGCCTTCGATCCCCTCGGGTACGAGCTTGTTGAAATTGCGATCGGTCGAATCTTGAAAGTAGCGATCGGCACTGCCAGCGGCCATTGCGGAAAGCGAACCCATGCCGCGGTAAGCCTTGTAGGTCCGCCCTTGGTAGAGGATGGTCTCGCCGGGGCTCTCCTCAGCACCTGCGAGCAGCGAGCCCGCCATGATCGCGTGGGCGCCGGCTGCGATGGCTTTGGTGAGGTCTCCTGAAAAGCGGATGCCGCCGTCTGCAACGATTGGTACGTCGGTACCTTCGACCGCGCGGCGGCACGCTTGGATGGCCGTGATCTGAGGCACACCCGCTCCGGTAACGATGCGGGTGGTACAAATGCTGCCAGGACCAATCCCAACCTTGATGCCGTCAACGCCGCGATCAAGGAGTGCCCTGGCACCCGCCTCAGTTGCCACATTTCCCACCAGGATCTGCACGTCGGGAAAGCGATCCCGCAGCGTCTCGGCGGCATCGAGGACACCGCGGCTATGCGCGTGCGATGAATCGACAACAAGTAGATCGGCCTTGCCCTCGATCAAGGTCGCTGCTCGTTCAAGGAAATCGCCCGAGACGCCGACCGCAGCGCCCACGCGCAGACGCCCGAGATCGTCTTTGCAAGCATTCGGGTACTGCTGCATCTTTTGGATGTCTTTGACCGTGATTAGACCCTTGAGATTGCCCGCGGGATCCGTGACCAGCAACTTTTCAATGCGATGCTCGTGGAGCTTGGCCTTCGCCTGTTCGAGAGTTGTGCCGACCGGAACTGTCACCAAGTTCTGACGCGTCATCAAGTCCCCGATGGGGCGGTTGTGATCCGTCTCGAAGCGCAGGTCTCGGTTGGTCAAGATCCCGACCAGGTGCCCGTCGTCGTCGGTGATCGGAACGCCCGAGATCTTGTAGTTAGCCATCATCTCGAGGGCTTCATGAATGCGTTGATCGGGCCTCATGGTGATCGGATCGACGATCATCCCGGCTTCAGAGCGCTTGACCTTGTCGACCTCACGGTGTTGACGTTCGATCGAAAGGTTCTTGTGGACAATGCCGATGCCACCCGACTGTGCCATGGCAATCGCTAGCCGGGACTCGGTGACGGTGTCCATGGCCGCTGAGATCAGCGGTGTCTTGAGCGCAATTCCTCGCGTGATCCGAGTGTTCAGGTCGATGTCGTTGGGATGCACCTCGGAAAGACCGGGCTGCAACAGGACGTCATCAAACGTCAGGCCGACCTGAAAGCTTGGGGTTTCCGGTGGTGTGTTGGATACGGTCATGGGAAACCTCGACGGGTGCTGATTGGTCGTTCTTGCTCACGGCCTAGCGAGGGTCAGCTAGGAGCCGTGGCACTTCTTGTACTTCTTGCCAGAACCGCAAGGACAGGGATCATTGCGGCCCACTTTGGGTTCATCACGGACCACGGTGACGGGTTTGGTGGAGCGCGGCGGTGGGCCTTGCGCTTGTCCGGGGGATTGTCCGGACGGCTGCGGCGCACCGATCGGCATTTGGGCTGCCGCCTGGGCAACCGACCCGACCGGGCCGGTGGGTTCGTTGAGCGTGAATCTGGGGCCGGACGATTGTCGCCGCCGTTCCATCTCTTTGAGTTCCTCTTGGGACACCGGCCGAATGCGGAACAAGCGTTGGATGATCGAGTCCTCGATCCGCTCCTTCATCTCTTGAAAGAGCTCGTAGCTTTCACGCTTGTACTCGTTCTTAGGATCGCGCTGACCGTAACCGCGAAGGCCGATGCCTTCCTTGAGGTGATCGAGCGCCAATAGATGGTCCTTCCAGGAGGAGTCGACCACATCGAGCATCAAATGACGTTCGAGTGCAGCGAACTGCTCCTCGCCCTTGTTCTTCTCGATTTGGTCGTCAAGACGAGCGGTGACTCCTGCACGAAGTGCGTCACGCAGCTCCTCGATGCCGAGTTCGTCCAAATCGTCCTTGAGCAGTGTGCTGTCAGCGTTGAAGTAGTTGTTGAACTCGGAGCGGAGCTTGACGATGTCCCAGTCACGCGGGTCGGCGCGCTCTGGGCAGTTCTGCTCGATCAGCATGTCGACGATGTCGGTGCTGATGCGTTCTACGTACTGACGGCCCTCGTTGCCTTCGAGCACGTCGCGGCGTAGGTTGTAGATTGCTTCACGCTGCTTGTTCATGACGTCGTCATACTCCAGCAGGTTCTTGCGGATCTCGAAGTTGCGACCCTCGACCTGCGTCTGGGCGCGTTCGATTGCGCGGGAGACCATGCCGGCCTCGATCGGTACTCCTTCGTCCATGCCGAGGCGTTGCATGAAGCCCTGCACTCGATCGGACATGAAGATGCGCATGAGATCGTCTTCGAGGGCGAGAAAGAAGCGTGAGGAGCCCGGATCGCCTTGGCGTCCAGAGCGGCCGCGGAGCTGGTTGTCGATCCGTCTCGATTCGTGGCGTTCGGTACCGAGAATGTGCAGGCCACCTGCAGCGAGAACGTCTTGTCGCTCAGTGACGCACTGGACCTTGTAGTGAGCGAGGGATTCTGCGTACTTCTCTGGTTCCGTCTCAGGATCCGCCTGAGATCGCGCCAGATGCTCCGGGCTACCGCCCAAGACGATGTCAGTACCGCGACCAGCCATATTGGTGGCGATGGTGACTGCACCCTTGCGGCCCGCTTGCGAGACGATGGTCGCCTCTTTTTGGTGGAACTTAGCGTTCAGTACGACGTGCGGGACCTTGGCGCGTTTGAGCAGCTTTGAGATCAGTTCGCTCTTCTCGATCGACACGGTGCCGACCAGAACTGGCTGGCCGCGCTGATGACAGTCGGCGATCTCTTCGACGACTGCATCCCACTTCTCAGGCAGCGTGCGGTAGATGAGGTCGTCTCGTTCCTCGCGAATCATCGGCCGATTGGTCGGGATGACTACAACATCCAAGTTATAGATCTCGGCGAACTCGCCAGCTTCGGTATCGGCGGTGCCGGTCATGCCCGAGAGCTTCTCGTACATGCGGAAGTAATTCTGGAAGGTGATGGTGGCGAGGGTCTGATTCTCGCGCTCGATCTTGACGCCTTCCTTGGCCTCGATCGCTTGATGCAGCCCGTCCGACCAGCGCCGGCCCGGCATCATGCGGCCGGTGAACTCGTCGACGATCACGACCTGTCCCTCTTTGACCAGGTAGTCGACGTCCAGCTTGAAGAGATGGTGTGCACGTAGGCCTTGGTTAACCGCGTGCAGAACCGGCATGTTTTCCATCTCAAAGAGGTTGCCAACGCCGAGTAGCTTCTCAACTTTTTCGGCACCCTCATCGGTGAGAGTCACCGTCTGCGCCTTTTCGTCCATCACGAAGTCGCCGGTGGTGTACTTATGATCTCCGTCTTTGATCTCCTCGCCTTGTTCGAGGCGAGGGATGATTCGATCGGTGGAGTAGTACTTGTCGGTGGACGCTTCAGAAGGTCCTGAGATGATCAACGGAGTCCGTGCCTCATCAACCAGGATGGAGTCGACCTCATCGACGATAGCGAACGCATGTTTGCGTTGAACCATCGCGGAAAGTTGGAACTTCATGTTGTCCCGTAGGTAGTCGAATCCGAGCTCGTTGTTGGTGGCGTAGGTGATGTCGTTGCGGTACGCCGTCTGGCGCTGCTCGTCGGTGAGACCATGTTGGATAATGCCGACGCTCAGGCCCATGAAGTTGTAGACCTGTGACATCCATTCGGCGTCGCGGCGAGCGAGGTAGTCGTTGACTGTGACCACGTGAACGCCTTGGCCTGCGATGGCGTTCAGGTACACCGGCAGTGTTGCCATGAGGGTCTTGCCCTCACCGGTCTTCATCTCCGCAATGTTGCCCTGGTGCAGGACCATGCCGCCGATGAGCTGCACATCGTAGTGGCGCATTCCCAATGTGCGCACGCTCGCCTCGCGAATCACCGCGAAGGCCTCGTGCATCAGGTCGTCTAGGGTCTCGCCGTCGGCAAAGCGCTGTTTGAACTCGTCCGTCTTGGCTTTGAGTTGGTCGTCGTCGAGCGCCTGGATCGATGGTTCAAGAGCGTTGATCGCGTCAACTGATGGCTGCAACTTCTTGATATCGCGCCCGTGCTTGCTGCCGAAGACTTTGGTGAGAACCTTGTTGATCATAGGAGCTGCTAGAAAAAGAGAACTGGGTAAAGGAGAGCCGTGCGGCCCAGATTGGGACGCCGGCGGCGTTGAGTCAGCGGCCTGACAAGCAGGTCTACTAGTGGCCCTACGAGCGGACTGTCGTGCGGATTCGATCCGTTAGCGAATCAAAACCTCGTTGCCCGACTCTGATCGCCGGTGGATCGAGGGCGCTGCTTAGTGAACTGGGACGCACCTGCGACCCGTTCGAATACGCACAGTGTACCAGAGCCCTTGGACACCAAGGGCACCGCTATCGGTGCCTCGCTTGGCTGCCTCGCTTGGTTCAGTGGGCGACGAACTCGAGTGGGTTTTGTGCTCGGCCAGCAGTGTGCACTTCGTAGTGCAAGTGGTAGCCGGTGGCCCGGCCGGTATTGCCGACGTAGCCGATGATGTCGTTGCGCTTGACCCGCTCGCCAGGCTGGACCGCAAGTTTCGACATGTGGCCGTATCGGGTGGAGTGGCCGAACTTATGTGACAAGTAGACCGCGCGGCCGAGGCTGCCAATGGTCCCCGCGCGCGCTACGACGCCGTCAGCGCTGGCATAGACTGGGCTGCCGGGCCGTGCTGAGATGTCAATTCCTGAATGGAATGCGCGCCGGCCATGCATTGGATCGCTGCGGTAGCCGTATCGACTGGTGACGATTCCCTTTGCGGGCAGGATGGCTGGCATCGAAGAGATCAGCTCCTTGCGTTGCTCAAGCCGCTCCCCGACGACGCTGAGGCTGGCCGCCAAGCTCTGGCTTCGCGCTGCGAGCTCGGCTAGGTGGAAGTCGCCGGGGCGCAGAGACGCTAGTGCTCCACCGGTGCCGCCACCTTGGCCGTTGCGCAAAGCGACCGAACTCGCGCTGTCTTCAATGCCAGCGACGATGGCGAGGCTGTTGGCCTTGTCTTCAAAAGTGGCGAGCTGAAGCTCCAGCGCTTGAAAATCACGTTCGAAGTCGGTGGTGACCTGACGCAGTTCTTGATTCTCTAGCTTGAGTCGATTGACTTCACTCAAGGAGACGTTGGTGGTGAAGTTCTTCCAGCTGACGAAGATGGCACCGATAGTGAGCACCGAGACGCAAGCGATGGCCCAGCGGACTTGTCGGTTGCTCACCCGCCACTTGCGGAATTTCGCTCGGGAGTGGGGGACGAAGATGATCGTGTGGTATTTGAGACCCATATCACTCTTGTTGTTGAGAGGCTGGCCTGCGGTCGATCGAAGAGGCGGCTTTGGCCGAGAAGAGAAATGGCCGAGAAAGAATTTAGCCGAGAAAAGAAGATAGGACGAAGAGCATCTTGATCGAGAGGCCGGGTGTGGAGAGGGCGGGGGAGCGGGGGAGCTTAGCTACGCGTGGAGGCACCGATGCCTACCATTGAAATTAGGGACTCAACTTGGCCGAGGCTCTCTCCCTGGTTCGATTGAGCCGGTCGGTTCGATTGAGCCAGTCGGTTCGATTGAGCCAGTCGAGATCGATTGAGCCAGTCAGAGCAACTGAATCAGTCGGACTGAGTGAGTCCGGCTGATGGCGCAAACACTAGATCGGCAAGCTGGCTGGTACAACTTCGTGCCACCCTACACTCCGACAACCAGATCAACTTGAGAGCGCCATTGTAAGCGAGTAGTTGTCGAACTTGCAAGGATCTAATCGGTCGCAAACCACTCTGCACTAAGGAGATGTTCTCTCGGTAGAATGCCGCCGTGGTGAGTCAACCGAATTCCAACGCCGGACTGTACGATCGCTTGGGTGTCCTGGTGTCGACCGCTTGCGCTGTGCATTGCGCGATGGTGCCTATCTTGCTGGGCATCCTGCCGACTGCCGGCGTTGCACTGGGTGATGAACGCTTGGAGTGGCTATTGCTCGCGTTGGCAGGCGTGATCGCCTCTTTCAGTCTCGGTCGCGGCTATCAACGGCATCGCTCCAAGCGCGTGCTTGTTGCTCTCAGCGTGGGGCTGAGTCTTCTCGTGGTTGCCCGTGCCATGGAACAAGTCAGTGATCGAGTGGTCGCCGCCGCGCTGGTCTCAGTCATGGGCGCAGGAGTGCTGATCTATGGCCACCTGCACAACCTTCGCTTGTCGCGCCGCAGGGTCTCGACTTCTTAGTCCCCGGGACTAGCAGCCGGTGGTGAAACTCACGTGCGGCTGAGCGCGGGGATCCGCCGTGCCGCGGGAGGCTGGCGCACTGTCTGGTGGGGCTGGTGCCGCCGAGGGCGATGTTCCACGGAAGGCTTGCGCACCGGTTTATCGTTGAGTCGGCGGTGCCTTTGGCGCCGCAAACCCCCGCGCCCAAAGGGTTCAACGGCGTCCCGCGGGAGGCTGCGCACTGGGCCCATCTGCGGCACTTCGCAATTGACGTGATGAGACGGCTTTGACATTTCAACCAAGAAGGACCCGCGATCGATGAGTAAAGACCAGCGAGACGAGCAGCACCGCAACGACATCTACGGCGATATTGAGGCGCCGCCGTCGGAGAACGCACCGATACCTGCTGCCACAGTCTGCGTCTTGCGCGATTCAGACGAACACGGCATCGAGACCCTGATGCTGCGCAAGAACTCGAAGATCGCGTTCGGCGGCATGTGGGTGTTTCCGGGTGGCCGGCTCGATGACGATGACTACTCTGAGAATGGAGACCTCGAAACGGCGGCGCGCACCGCCGCAGTCCGCGAGGCGCTTGAGGAGGCAGACATCGTGATCGAGCCACAGTCGTTGGTTCAAGTCTCGCACTGGACGCCTCCGTCGTCGACGCCGCGACGGTACGCAACTTGGTTCTTTGCAGCGAGGCTCGAACGTTCCGACGTGGTCACCATCGATGACGGTGAGATCAAGGAGCATTCGTGGGTTCCCCCGTCGGCAGCACTAGAACGGCATCGCAATGGCGAGATCGATCTAGCGCCACCGACCTGGGTCACGCTTCATCAAATGATTCAATTCGACTCCGTGGCTCCGCTGCTCGACCATCTGAGCGGCCTGGTGCCGGATGTCTATGAGACCCGAATTGGGGTGACGGTCGAAGGCACGCGCGTGGCCCTTTGGTCGGGCGACGCTGGCTACGAGAATAGCGACGCTGAGGCTGCAGGTGCTCGTCATCGACTGGTTCTAGCTAAGTCAGGTTTTCAGTACGAGCGGTTCTAAAAATTGACTCAGATTACAGTTGCTTGTTGCTAGGGCGCGAAACTCGAACGGCTCACGATGCCCCAATGGCCGTTGCGCTTGACCACGATATAGAGCGAGTCAAACGCGGTGGTGAGCGTGCCATCGTCTCGATAGCGGCCGAACCGCACAGCCACATGGACTTTGTCGGGCCCCGACTGGACTACCTCGCGCTTGAGCCACGCACTGTGGTGCCAGTCGAACCGCTGTGCGAAATCGGCAAAGCTGAAACGAGCCAACATCTCGTCGGCAGTTCGATCGGTACGGGTCTCTCCACTGGCAAATCGCACGTGTGGAAAGTGCATGGTCTTGGTCCACGCCTGAGTGTCGCGCGCGTTGAACGCGGTCATGAAGTCGTCAAGGATGCGGAGGGCGTGCTCTTGTGGAGTCAGTTCTTGAGGCTGTGCGAAGGCTCCCGTTGCTGTAGCAAAGGCGAAAACGAACGCGAGAGCGCACAGCGCAAGAGAGACGGAGAAGTTGAGTGTTACCGGTATGCGGATCATCGATCTCACAGTCTACCTGGCACATGACAGATCCATCTTGTCGACGTCTTGGCAGTACCAATGTGCCGATCCTCCGACCCTGTCGCGTGTCCTGTCGGTATGCTCGCAGCTATCGAGGACCCCGTACTGAACCCGTGTAGAGGCTGCACTTCGTTGAAACCGATCATTTTGACTCTTGCCGTGGCGTCCCTGTTCTTGCCATCAGCTGCGATGGGCAACGGAACGGAGCTGTTGGGTCGCGCTTCGGTGGTCGTGATTACGGTCGAGGATAAGCCGAGCTGGACAGGGATCGAACGTACGGACGTTGCCGAAACCTGGCTGGCTCGTGGCAGCGATGGTTCGGGAGAGTGGTGGTTCGGCAGTGCCGTGCCCGGTTCAACAGATCCGATGCGGTCGCTGCTCGGTTTCTTTAGCGGTGTGGCGCCGCTGCGCTTGAGGGCCCTGGATGAAATCGAGATCTCAACGCTGGATCACTTGGTTCTGACTCGATCGCTCTCGATTGATCAGGCATTTGAGCCGGCAGTCATCGCGCGGTTGCTGGGGGCGACTTGGCGAAGGCCTGAACTGGACCGGCTAGTACCTGGGGCGACTAGGCTTGCGTTGCTGAGGCCGGCATTGACGTCGCTTGAGGTCGCGGAGGCGCCGTTTGTGTTCTGGCTCGGGTACAAAGTTATGGCCAGAAAGCGGCCCGCGGCGACCATAGCGATGGTCAATCGAGTTCTCGTGACCCTCGAGGGGCGAGGGCTGCTCGAGGACGTGGTGGTAGTAGTGACCTCAGTGCACGGATCTGCAGAAGGCCGGGTGCCGATCGCTATTCGAGTTGGCGCTAATCGCCAACCGCAGCCATTGCCACCGCCGGGCGCGTTAATCGCGCTCGAGTCGGTTGGAGCTACTCTCAGGCACCAGTTGGGTGCTGAGAACTCTCCTGCACTAACGCCAGCTTTATCGGCAGAGGATGACAAGCGACCGTTGCTCAGTGAGATTTGGGAGGACGGCGCTGTCACCGGCGTTCGCGGTTGGCACGGTCGGTGGCAGCTGTCCGTGCGCTGGGATCGCGCCGGAATGGCCGACTGCTGGTCGCGACGAAGCAGCGCACGTTGCCGCTGGACCATCTACGATGGTTCCGTGGAAGTGGAGAGTACGACCAACGGTGCCACCAGTGTGCTCGAATCGGCCGTACTGCTTGAACTTGAGAAGCTGCTAGCGCGCTCTTTGCGCTAGCTTGTACGGAGGGTAGTTGTGATCCATCAGAGACTCCAGCAACACGGCATCGCGCAGTGTCGGACGGTCGCGCTGACGGTACTCCTACTGACGATTAGCCTGAGCGTCGGGTGCGAGAGGGCTCCAGAGAAGCGTTCTGCTAACACAGGCCAACAGCGTCTTCCGAATGTTGTATTCATCATGGCGGACGACCTCGGCTACGGAGAGCTGGGCAGCTATGGGCAGCTCAAGATCAAGACTCCCAACATCGACCGCCTTGCGGCCCAAGGGAAGCGTTTCACCAACAACTATTCCGGCGCGCCGGTCTGCGCGCCGTCACGCGCGGTGCTGATGACTGGCAAGCACCTAGGGCACGTATCGATCAGAGGCAACCTGGATGCGGTGGATAGCCAAGGCGCACGCGTCGAAGGGCAGCACCCGCTGGAAGCGCGTGAGCGCACCCTCGCTGAGCTGTTCAAAGAACATGGATATCGCACTGGTGCCATGGGCAAGTGGGGGCTTGGTCCGGTGGGTTCAGCTGGCGACCCGAACGCTCAAGGCTTCGACCACTTCTTCGGCTACAACTGTCAACGGGTTGCCCATAGCTACTACCCGCCTCATCTGTGGTCCGACCACGAAAAAGTGGTGATCAACGAGGAGCCGATTCCCGGGCATCAGCAGCAGCCGGACGGTGAGGTGCGGCTAGAGGACTGGCAAGCGACCAACTATGCTCCGGACCTGATCTTGGCCGAAGCCCTCGATTTCATCGAACAGAGCGTCACCCAGGGCGAGGAATCGCCCTTCTTTTTATATCTGCCATTCGTCGAACCACACGTTGCCATGCAGCCGCCGAAAGAGTGGGTAGATCAATACCCCGAGGAATGGGACCAACGGCCATACCGCGGACAAGGCGCCTACCTGCCACACCCGCGCCCGCGCGCAGGCTACGCGGCCATGATCAGCGATCTAGATCAACACGTTGGTGCGGTGTTGGACAAGCTGGCAGAACTCGACCTTGAGGGCGACACGCTGGTCGTCTTTACCAGCGACAATGGCACTACCCACGGTCACCGAAGCGATCCGGTGCTCGGTATTGGTGGCGTCGATTCAGCGTTTTTCAACAGCACGGCCGGGCTGCGAGGTTTCAAGGGAAGTGTGTACGAGGGAGGCATTAAGGTGCCCTTGATCGTTCGCTGGCCCGGTCGGGTTGAATCCGGATCGCAGACCGAACAGGTGACCTACTTTCCCGATTGGTGGTCGACGTTCGCCGAGTTGCTAGGAGAGAGTCCGCCAACAGACCTCGACGGCATCAGTTTGATGTCACATCTAGTGGGTGAAGAAGCGGTCGTTGAGCGCAATCCTCTGGTGTGGGTGTTTCCTGAGTATGGCGGCCAGGTGGCAGTTCGCTTTGGCAACTACAAGCTGGTTCATCAAGGGCTCAACGCAGACCCTTCCGAGTGGCAGGGGTGGGAACTCTATGACCTCGCGATCGATCCCAACGAGCAAGACAACATTGCCGGTATATCGCCTGATGTTGTGCGCCAAGGCGTCGCGATTCTGGTTGCTGAGACCGCTCCCAACTCACTGTTTCCAGTCGAGTTGCCAAGATCGTAGGATCTGTCTGAGGCCGCGAGCGGTCCTCGGTCCCTTAAAGCCTAGAGCACGTCGCGATGGCTCAAGAAGTCGTCGGCGACTCTACGTTTGAGCGAGGCGAAGGCATGGGGTTGGGCTGGGCCCTTGCGCGCTTCGAACACAAGTACATGAGGGATCTCATCGGTGTCTGGGGATTTAGCGTGACGTTCGAGGCCCGAGAGTTCAGAGATTGAACTCTCTTGATACCGACAAGGCCTGATCTCGTTGTATCCGCACGCCGCGAGAGCGTGTTCGAGGAAGACACGATCCCAGATGAAGCGGTGTCGCCAACCGTAGAAGGCGCGGTTGGTGTTGATGACCGCTGCCAGGTGCTGGTTGTGATCGGCACGTTCGCCGCCATACACGGTGCCCCAAACCCAGTCGAGGTTGGGTGTCGATAGCCGTAGCCAACCGCCTTCGCCTAAAGAACGGTGCACGTCTAGCAGGAAGTCGAGTGCCGCGTCGATGTCCAGGTGTTCTAGGAAGTGTTCTGCGAACACGAACTGTGCGTTGTTGAAGGGAAGACCAGCTCGAATGTCGATGGCGACGTCCACTTCCGGGAGCTTTTGGATGTCGAGGTTTACCCATCCGTCGAGCGTCTCGGTGCCGCAGCCGATGTGCAGCTTGAGAGGTCCGCTTGATCGCTCTACTTCAGCAATTCGGTTGCGCAACGAGTGCTTGAGCCAGCCGCGCAGCGGCCGAAGACGATAGAGCGCGAAGTCGCGCGCCCGCTGCCAGATTGGTCGTTGCTTGGTCACGCTATGCCCCCAAGCATGAGGCTGACGAAGGCAGCGCTCATCAAATTTGAAAGTGAGCCTGCAAGGACCACCTTGAGGCCGTAACGGCCGATCAGGCCACGCTTGGCGGGTACCAAGACTCCGAGCCCTCCGAGCAGAACTGCGATCGCCGACAGATTGGCGAAGCCGCACAAAGAGAACGTAACAACCGCTTCGGTGCGCGGGCTCATCTGAGCCAAGAAGTCTGAAAGATGGAGGAAGGCGACGAACTCGTTGAGAACCAACTTCTCGCCGAACAGTCCTCCGGCGGTCGCTGCCTCTTGCCAGGGAACCCCAAGCAGAAACATCAGCGGGGAGAACAAAGTGCCGAGGATGCCCTGGATGGTGAGACCTTCAACGCCCAGCAACGCGCCAGCGCCGCCAGTCAAGCCGTTCAAGAGAGCGATGAGACCGACGAAGGCGATCAGCATTGCGCCGATGTTGACGGCGAGCCTCAGTCCATCGGCGGCACCTGCGGCGGCTGCCAGGATGACGTTGGGGTGGTGTTCGGTCGGGTCGGGCTCGATCTCCAATGCAGCAACTTGGGTCGTGACCTCGTCCGGCATCAGTAGTTTAGCCATGGCAATGCCTCCAGGGGCCGCCATGAAGCTGGCAGCCAGGAGATAGTCCAGTCTGACACCCATCAAGGAGTATGCGGCGAGTACTGTGCCCGCCACCGAGGCTACACCCGACACCATGATGCACACGAACTGTGCGTCGGTGAGGCCCTTTAAGAACGGCTTCACGGCAAGTGGAGCCTCTGTCAAACCGACGAACACATTGGCTGCGGCATTCAACGATTCTACCCGCGAGATCCCGATCAGTCGCTGCAGCGCGCCGCCAACGACGAGCACCAAGACCTGCATCACGCGTAGATGGTAGAGCACGGCCATCAGCGCCGAGAAGAAGATGATCACTGGTAGCACCTGCACTACGAAACTGAAACCTAGATTGGTCGCGGCGAGGCCTCCGAAGACCATCTCGATGCCAGCTGAGGAATAGCCGATGATCGCCAGGATGCCATCGCTGATCAGTTCAGTGACCGCCTTGCCCAGCGGTACAAACAACACGAAGGCACCGATAGCTGCTTGCAGAAGCAACGCGCGCGCAACCAGCGAGACCTTGATCGCACGTCGATTGGTTGATGCGAGGATGGCAACACCCAAAAGCACGCCGATGCCAGCGACAACGATCAGCCGATCGAACACGAGATCTCGAGTGTCTTCGGTCCACGCACCGACAGGCCACGCTTGTATTCGGGGTCACTCACAAGATCGATCGTCTCGAAACGTTGGAGCAGGCTGGTAAAGACAATATCCATGTTCAAGCGGGCAAGGTGGTTACCGAGGCAGAAGTGGGCACCGCCGCCGAACGCCTTGTGTCGGTTCGGGCGCCTAGCGACATCGAAGGTGTCGGGTTCGGCGAAGATCGTTGGGTCGCGATTGGCTGAACCATACAAGAGACCGAAGCGGGTGCCACAGCGAAATTCTTGACCATGGACGCTGGCGTCCTGACGGGCGTAGCGATGAAAGAAGGGGAGTGGTGATTCGAACCGGAACATTTCTTGGACCGCAGTGCCCATGAGGCCAGGGTCTGCCCTGAGACGGTTCATCTCGCCTGGAAAGCGCAGAAGGGTGTGAAGGCCGCTAGCCAGCACGTCCAGAGTCGATCCGTGTCCTGCCATCACGATTAGCATGCAAGTGGAGATGAACTCGTCTTCAGTCAATAGTCCCCGATCTTGAAGCCCGACCAATCGCGACAGGAGGTCGTCTGCAGGCTGCCTGCGCCGTTCAGATTCGAGCTGTTTGAGGTACAGGTAGAAGTCACGCGTTGTGCGCTCGGCAAGTTCCTTCTTTTCGTCGGATCGATCGATGTCGAAGAACTGAACGATTCGTTCCGACCACGCCCGCAGGAGCGCGCAATCTTCGGCTGGAACGCCCATCAAGGCACCGATTGCGCGCCCTGGGATGTGAGCGGCGAAGTCTTCAACGAACTCGATGCGATTGGCATCAGCAAGTTCGCCAAGTTGCTGATCGACGAAGGCGCGGACCGATGCTTCGATGCGGTGGATCGCACTCGGCCCAAAGTAAGTTGCGATCAAAGAGCGCAGTCGATCGTGGGTCGCACCATCACTGTCGAGCATGCTGAACTGGACGAAGCGAGAGTGGTATGGCATGTCGTGCCAGTTGTCTTTGACCTGCCGCGCTGCAATCTCCTCTGCCGGAATCTGATGGTCGAGAGAGCGCACCATGTCTGGATTGCTCAAGATCGTCGACACGTCCTTGTGCCAAGGGACCAACCACATGTCGTATGCGGCGAAGTATTGGAGCTGCGGTTGGCCGCGAAGCGCGGCGTAGATCGGATACGGATCTCTTGCGAACTCTTGTGAGAGTGGGGCGAACTCAACCGGTGTTGTGCGCAGTGTGTTCATTGCTTGAAGCCCGCTTACCCCCAGAATCCCGTTGCGCTCGCTGTTCAAGTCGACGACCCTAGCTGAAGTACGAGGTCGGCGGCCATGGGCCGACAGCTCGCTCAGACGATTCAATGAATCGCACTTTCCGCGAGGTTGTATATGAGACGATACAGTCGATTCGTCCCCTTCTGATCTTTAATCGATATCGCCAACCGCGCCAGTATCCAAGATGCCCGAAGTCACCGAATGGCTCCGCCGACTCGACGGCGGTGACCAGCAAGCGTTAGACGAGCTGCTGCCGTTGCTCTATGACGAGCTAAAGCAGCTAGCCATCAGTCGTCGAGCACAGGAGCGCCAGCACCACACGTTGACCTCCACTGCGCTGGTTCACGAGACATATCTGCGCATGCTCAAGCAACGCAGACTCGAGGCGCGGGATCGAACAGAGTTCTTGGCGATCGCTGCGGTGACCATGCGGAGAGTGTTGGTGGACTATGCCCGCGCGCGATCGCGAGAGAAGCGCGGAGCCGGTCGGGAGGCCTTGCCATTGGATGAAGAGACGGCCTTCTTGAGCGACCAAGAATCACAAGAGGTGCTCGGTCTGCATGAGGCGTTGGAACGGCTTGAGACAATGAGTGAGCGAGCCGCGAACGTCGTTCAGTTGCGTTTCTTTGGCGGACTCTCGGTACAGGAAATCTCGGCGCACCTCGGAGTGACCGTGCGGACTGTTCATCGAGACTGGATTGCCGCTCGAGCGTGGTTGCGCAAAGAGGTCTCTGGCTTTGCCGCGCTAGATGGCGCCGACCTTGACGCGGGACAAGCGGGCCAGGCGCCTTGACCGGCACCGTGCCAGATCCGTGACGGGAGCACCGGGCGAGCCGAGTTGGGACCAGATTGAACAGCTGTTCTTTCGGGCGCTTGAACAAAGACCGGGGGAGCGCGCCGCCTTTCTGGCTTCATCCACCGATGATCTGGCTTTGCAAGAAGAGGTTAGGACCATGCTTGCTTCGCAAGATGAGCCTGGCTTGGCGATCGAACGGCTGCTACCTGAGGCTCCTGCGCCCGGCCAACCGCTTCAAGCGCCGGCTCTGCAGACTTCCGAACTCCTAACGCCCTTGGCTGGTCGACGGATCGGACCGTACCGAGTCACGAAACTGCTCGGGCGCGGTGGCATGGGCGAGGTCTATCTTGCTGAGCGCGATGATGCTCAGTTTCATCGAAAGGTGGCCATCAAACTGATGGGCGTGGCCGATCGGAAGGCTTCGGCCGACCTTCTGCGCCGCTTCGATCTCGAACGCCGAGTGCTTGCTCAGCTGCAGCATTCGGGGATCGCTCAGTTGCTTGATGCTGGCAGCATGGACGATGGTCGACCGTTCTTGGTCATGGAATACGTCGACGGCCAACCGATCACCGACTATTGCGACCATCACCGTTTGGGTGTCGATGAGCGTTTGGAACTTTTTCGCACGGTGTGCGATGTGGTCCAGTTCGCGCACACACGCTTGGTCATTCATCGCGACCTCAAGCCCGGGAACATCATGGTGGTGGAGCGCGAAGCGGGCAAGCCAGAAGTGAAACTGCTCGACTTCGGTATCGCCAAGTTGATCGAGCCGGCGCGCTTGGACATTTCAGCCCTGGAAACGCGAACCAGCGCTCGGCCAATGACGCCGCTGTTTGCGGCCCCCGAACAGTACGCCGGCGAGCCGTTGACCACTGCTACCGATGTCTATTCTCTGGGTGTCCTCTACTATCTGCTGATGACGGGCTCGCCGCCCTTTGAACGCTCGGGTTCTGCCGCGGATTATGAGCGCCTGGTTCGAACCGGAACTCCTCGGCGGCTAGCAGAAATTCTGACGCAGGAGTGGACCACTGCAGCGACCGCGAGCGCAGTATCTCATCGCGACACCACTCGCGATCGATTGCGCCGTCTGCTCGAAGGGGATCTTGAGCGCATCGGCGCGATGGCGCTGCACATCGATGTCTCGCGGCGATACGCGTCCGCCGGTCAGTTCGGCGAGGACATTGCTCGCTTCCAAAGAGGAGAGGCGGTGCTCGCGCAGCCCGACACTTGGAACTACCGACTGCGGGTGTTGTTGCGGCGCAATCGCCTGGCCGTCGTAGTTGCAGCCGCCGTTCTAGTTTCACTGTCAGTTCTGAGCGGTTTTCTGGCCGTGCAGACTGGCCGCGCCCAACGGGCACTAGCGACAGCGACAGCACAGACCGAACGATCTGAGCGGGTTGTGAGCGCCTTAGTTGGACTCTTTGGGACCGCAGATCCGAGAGCCGGCGCGGTAGGAGATGAGATCCCGGTTTCTGAGTTTCTAGCGCGGGTTGAAGCGGCTGTTGATTCGCTGCAGGAGGATCCTGAGCTGCAAACGCAGTTGTTTGGAATTTTGGGGAGAATCCACGCCGGTCGCAACGAAGGCGAGCGCGCCGTTGCTTTCCTAGAACGAGCTGCTTCGGCGAGGCGAATCGCAGGTGCCGAGCCTTCAGAACAGCTGCAACTCGATCATGCGGTGGCAAGAGCCACGATCGCGGTGGATGGAGTTAGAGGCGCCGAACTTCTTCGCGCGTCTGTCGAGAACCATCGGAGACATTATGGTGTTAGGGACCCGCTGACCGCCCTGGTCGAGGTCGACTTCGTGGCCGCACTCGAGCCCACCGAGTCTCTGCCTCTACTTGATGGTGCTCTTTTGGTTCTAGAAGGAGCGTTCGGAGACGACTCCATAGAGGTGGCTCGCGCCCTCGATCAGCGCGCCGAAGCTCGGAAGTGGGCGGGCATGGTCGCCGCCGCGCGCACAGACATCGAACGAGCGCTACCAATTCTGCAACGATCACTCGGAGGAGATCACCCTGAAACGCTCGACGCGCTCCATGTGTTTTCGACGCTCCTGCCGCGCACCGAAAGTCTTCCGGTATTGCGCGATTTGATCGAACGTCAGGAGCGCGTGTTCGGTCGTGACTCGGCCGCTGTTGCGCGCAGTTTCAATACCGTCGGTGAACACCTCGCGCGGATGGGTGAGATCGACGAGGCGCTCGAGGCGTTTCGCCGGTCGGTCGGTCTCTTGAGATCTCTGTACGGAGAGGGCTCGCGGGCGACAGTGAACTCGGCTCGCAACTTGGCGATGCTGACCGGGCTCGCTGGGGGCTACCGGGAGGCGACAGAACTGTTCGAAGGCTTGCGATCGAATCTTCCCGTGGACGAGCGCAATCAGTCCTACATTGAGATCCAGATTGCCTACATGAACGGGCGCGCGGGCGGTCCTTTGGACCTTTCGGCATCGATTGACACTACCGAGAAGCGAGTCTCAGCCCTCGACCGGATTCGTGTCGGCGGCGATGACCCTTATCCCAGCCGAGCTCGGGCCATGTTGATCAAACTCTTGCTTGCCCACGGCCGTTTCCCACGCGCTCTCGAAGTCGCGGAAACGGCACTCTTTGATGCGACAGGAAGCATGCCGGCCGAGCATCCGATCGTCATAGAACTCTCCTTTCTTCGCGCGCGCGCTGCTTACGGGCTGGCGCCAGGCTCTGCTGCTGACCTCAGGAAGCAGCTGGCGCGGTTCGAAGCTCTGCCTCTGCACGAGCGGGTCGAGGTTGCGCTCGCTCGACGTCAGTTGGTTGGTCGCTAGGAGGTAGGCAGCCATAAGGCTTCAGTGTTGCTTTGTCCACCTCCATTCCATCGCGCGAGGCTCACCATCGATGGCCCCTTCGATGCGCGCACCCAGGCGTCCTTGGTCATCGAGCCAATAGATGATGCGCTGAGGAAAGTCGTGGTCGAGATTCTCGAAGACTGCACGATGCTCAGCTGAGGATCTGATTGGAAAAGGAGTAGGGGTTTTGCCTCCCGGGCTCGCGAAGTAGGTCAGGACTCCGTCGGCACTGGAGCCGATGCGGAGGTACTCGAATGAGACCATGGTCCCGTTGTGGACGTCTTTGTGCATGCCAAGCAGGGCGTTGCCGTCGCTCGATGTCCAGTGTTCTTCGCTGCGAACACCGTTCTCCTCTCCGATCCAGATTCCTTTAAGAAAGGAGAGAGCGTTGGCCTCGACCGGCTCTGACGAGTGGGCTGCAGCGGGGACGATCAGAAGAATGGCGGTCAACAGAATGGGACGGTTGCGCATCAGAGAAGCTCCTTGGAAGGGGTGTAGCAGTCGGTCTTGACCGTACCCGTCAAGGCTATGTGCACGTGTCAGTTGAGAGCTTGGAAGAATGCGACACGCCGTCGTCGTGGTAAGCACTTGCCAACAACTGGCGAAGACGTTCCGGTGCAGTGAAATGCTTGCCGAGACTTCCATCGTCATTCCTTGAGGCGGAGAGCTTCCGGCCCGCTAGCAATCTTGCATCCCTGAGCATGTGCGCTTGATCGAAGAATCCCATAGTGATGGCCAGGTCGACGCTTTGGTTTCGTTCGATCTCGTCGAGACTGGCGAGGACGGCGTTGAGCCGAACGATGCGAGCATAGCGCTTCGGCGAGATTCCGAGGTCTTTGCTGAACGCACGCTCGAGAGTGCGCGGATGACAGTCAAGCTCTCTCGCTAGTTCGACGATGCTGATCGAGCCGTGTACGGCAAGGACGCGCTCAACCGCGCGTCTGCTCAGTGGATTCACGCTGAGCAAGGATCTTGCGATCTGCTGCTCGAGCAACCACGACTCGAACTGAGCGAACAATTGTTCCGTGGTCTCCGAGGCGTTGAGCGCAGCGACTAGTTCGGCCCCGCTGGTCTCTCCCGCTACGCTGACCAGCGGCACCTCGCGGTCGACCGCCGTCTTCATGTCGATGGTAAAGACCCTTGATATCGCAGCGGGTCGGAAGCGTGCGCTGATCGTCCTGACCTGAGAGCCCGGGCGAAGGAGCCACGGGGCTGCAAGGGTGCCCGCGAGGAATTCCCTCGGCTGGGTGTGCCAGCTGCCATCGCTCCAGCGCTCGAATGGATCACCGAGATGAATCAAGAGCTCGGGGCACGCATCTGGAACGATCCGTTGTGTTTCGCGCGGTTCAAGCGGCTTAGGCGTGTGCGCGATCCACAGGCACTCCAACGTGTCTTCGAGGGGGCCTTTCTGAGGTTTTTCGAGGTACTCAATCATACGGAGGTTGCCTCGTTGACGCCGGGGCCCGTACTTGCCTGATGAACACGAAGGACTCCTGGACCCGGTGGGGTACGATCGCATCGATGGGCAGAGGGCACTCTATTTGTCACGTAAACCAAGATACACGCGGTGTACTGTTCGTGCTCACTGGTCGGTGGGTTCAGGTGACAGCTTATGCTCGTTGAATCCGATTTTGATGAGATCTGCGATTTGCCAGCCCGTGCCATCCCCTTACCTCGAAGTTCATATTCCACCGCTTCGTCCCGACGGAAATAGGAGTCTCACCTTTGTTTTCTTCTCTCTCGCGCGCCACTACTCAGTCCTTTGCCACCAAGGCCATCTTTGCCGGATTCGTTCTGGCCGCTCTCGCTCCTGCTGCAATCATCGCTGAGGGCGTCTACTACGAAGCCGTCCAAAAGGTGGTCGATGCCAAGAAGAAGAATGCACAGACTCAGTGGCGGGTCAGAGGCTGGGTTGACGGCTCTTCGGCGAAAGTTGAGTTTCTCGACTCAACGAGTCCCATTTTTCCCAAGGGCAGCTTCATGGTTACCAAGGATGGGGGTACTGAGATCTTGGTTGTTGATCCCAAGGAGAGGACCTATTCGCGTTGGGACCTAGAGGCCCTGTTCGCTTCATTTGGCTCGGTGATCCAAGGCATGGATGGACTCGTAAACGTTGACTTCACTGATCTCTCAACTGAGGTGCTGCAAGACGAAGCGGGCCCGGAAGTACTGGGAATGAGTACTCGCCACGTGCGATCAGCCACCGGCTATGGGATTCAAGTCAAGGTGGTCGGCATGCGCCGATCGTGGAGCGTGAAGTCAGAGCAGGATGTTTGGGTCACCAATGACATCGAAGCACCGGGCATGTTCGTTTGGTTGAAGGCCGCACCCTCGACCGGAGACGAGGATTTTGATCAGCTGATCAAGGCTGAGATGAACCGGGTAGATGGACTAGCGCTCAAACTGGAGGCGACGTCGAGGTTGATCAACAAAAAGGGCAAGGAGCAGGTGAGCACCAGCTCGATGGAGGTGACCACCTTGCGCAAGGAAGCCGTGCCTGCGACCACCTTCGAAGTCCCTGCCGGCTACACCGAAGTGGAAGCCTCCGATCCCACTGGGGCCGGCTCTTTGCAATCCATCTTTGGCAAGAAGTCTGGCTAGCAGCAGGAAGGAGACCGAGGCGAGTCTTTCTACGGCAATTCGTTTCCGACGCGGATAACGGACGGAAGTTGCCTTCCGAGTGGAGAAGATCGGCGTACGGTAAGGCGGGTTGCCGCCTGGGCCCTTGTGAGCGATCCAGCCGGATTTCGAGGTGGCTGATTTTGAAGGGCACTGGGTCAACAGGCCTCGAGGTTCTCAGCTGCCTTCGGCACGCGGGGGCCAGCGCGCTCAGACGGTATTGCATTGGCAAAGGAGCAGCACATGACGACTCAACCCTCTATCGCAGCGCTTAGGGAGATCGGTCCTTCGTTCGCGGCTCGAAGTGCCGAGTTCGAACAGCTGCGACAGTTGCCCGAAGATGTAACCGAGGCACTGCTCGATCTCGACGTTCTGCGCTGCTGGATCCCTAGACGCTACATCGGTCACGAACTTCCCGTCGCACAAGGCCTCGCGCTGATTGAAGAGCTGAGCTACTGGGATTCCGCGATCGGATGGTGCGCGATGATCTCCGCCACCACGGCGGTGCAATCAGCGTTCCTTCCGGAAAAGCACGCCAGGGCCATTTATGGCGACAACCCTCGGGTCATCACCTGCGGTGTTGCCGAACCTCGGGGTATTGCACGCGCGGTTGACGGAGGCTTGGAAGTCGAGGGAACTTGGTCGTGGGGAAGCGGCACATTTCACAGCGACTGGATAGGCGCGGGTTGCCGAGTCGAGGGTGAGGCCGCCCCGGTGTTTGTGTTCTTTGAGCGTGAGCAAGTGGAGCTACTGGACACTTGGCACGTTACCGGACTCAAGGGTACCGGCAGCACGGACTATCGAGTGGTGAAGGCGTTTGTGCCTGAGGGGCGGTGGGTACGGCTGAACGTAGATCGGAGTGCAACCGTGGCCAGCTCGCTCTACCAGTTCCCGACGTTTGGCTTGCTTGCGGTCGGCGTGACGGTGGTGGGGCTCGGGATCGCTCGGCGTGCGATTGACGAGTTCAAGGAGATCGCGGAGCAAAAGAAGTATGTCGGCAGTAGTCGTGCGATTTCGAATCGCCCGATGGTGTTGGCCACCGTGGCGGAGGCTGAGGCACGCTTGTACTCGGCGCGGGCGTTTGTTGATCAGGCGGTAGAGCAGGCGTGCCTTGGGTCCGATCAAGATTCCGTCACCCTCGAACAGCGCAGACGACTGAGAATGGCCGCTACGTTTGGCATGCGCAACGCGGTCGCAGTCGTGGACAGCATGTTCCAACTGGCTGGTGGCACGTCGGTCTATGAGCGGTGCCCGCTGCAGCGCCTAGCCCGCGATGTTCAGGTTGCAGCTACACACGGAATGGTAGCGCCCCGCACCTACGAGATGATCGGGCGCAAGACCCTGGGTCTCGACACCCACATTGCTCAACTGTGAGTGTCATAGGCCGAGAGCCCGCCAGTGTGCGAAGAGGTGCGCTTTGATTGATCGGGACCGATTCGAGTATTTGCGCTTCGAGCGGCAAGAGAATGTTCTGCTGGTCACGATTGATCGCCCAGATAGCACGCTAAACGCGGTCAATGAGCAACTTCACGACGAGTTGACACGGCTGTTCCCAAGGTTACAGCGAGAGCGTGATGCCCGAGTCGTTGTCCTGACCGGGAGTGGCAAGGCATTCTCAGCTGGCGGTGACTTTGACTGGTTTCCAGAGCTTCAGAAGGCGGGGCGCCTCGAACACCTGCGTCTCGATGCTAAGAACATGATCTGGAATCTGCTCGATGTGCATCTGCCGATCGTCTGCGCCTTGAACGGACACGCGATGGGGCTTGGCGCTTCGATCGCGCTCTTGTGCGATGTCATCTTCGTCTCGGAGAAGGCGCTGATCGGCGATCCTCACGTCAAGGTCGGAATTGTTGCCGGCGATGGTGGTACCGCAATCTGGCCTCTTGTTCTGGGCCCTGCGCGGGCAAAGCACTACCTGCTCACTGGGGAGTCGATCGAGGCGCAGGAAGCGGAAAGGCTGGGCCTAGTCAACTTCGTGTTGCCTGAGGATGAATTGGCCGACGGAGCAATGGCCTATGCCCAGAGGCTTGCCGCGGGCGCGCCCCTTGCGATTCAGTACACAAAGCAAGCCGTCAATAAGCAGGTCAAGACTGCGCTCAACACAGCGTTTGATGTCGCTGCCGCGCTTGAGATCGTGACCTTCAAGAGTGAGGATCATGCTGAGGCGCTCAATGCGCTGCGCGAGAAGCGCGCACCGAGTTTCACCGGCCGGTAGTCATTGCGGTCGAACGAGAGAAAACGTGAGCAAAGAAAGCGTGAGCAAAGAGATGACAAGCATCGACCTGTATGAGGCCATGAGCACTTTGCGAGCCGTCAGACGGCAGCGGCCCGATCCCATTCCAGACGATGTCTTGGAGCGCGTGCTCGAAGCGGCTATCTGGGCGCCCTCAGGCGGTAACCTGCAGCCTTGGCGGGTTGTGGTGGTGAAGGACCCGGCCAAGAAGCAGGGACTGCGAGATCTCTACCAACCCGAATGGCAAACGTTCTCCAAGGGATACGCGGAGCGCTTGAATCACATGAGCGCAGATGAGGCCGCAAAGCAGAGCCGTGTCATCGCAGCCGGAGACACGCTGGCAGAGAACTTCGATCAATCGCCGGTGCTGTTGGTCTTCTGCTTTCACCCGGGGCTGATGGCGATCACTGATCTCAAGCTAGACCGGCCCTCGGTGGTCGGCGGTGGCTCGGTCTTTCCGGCCGTGCAGAACGCCCTACTTGCCTGCCGTGCTGAAGGCCTTGGCTGCACGATCACCACACTTCTATGTCATCGCGAGGCGGAGGTGAAGGAACTACTCGAGATTCCTGCGGCATGGGGTACCTGTGCCGTCGTGCCGATCGGGTATCCGGTTAGCGGTGGCCACGGTCCGATCAAACGACGCCGGGTGTCTGAGATGGCGTATCTGGATGAGTTCGGGGCGAGCTACGAATAGCAGAGGCTTAGATCGCGACCGCTTGCAGACGATTCATGCGTTGATGAACCGAGCCTTTGCCGACATCGAGTGACTATTCCGATCTTGCGCATCCGGATCGAGGCGATTTGTTTGTCCTAGGAATCTCCTAGAATAGCCAATCGCGAAGATGCCTACCGATTAGAAAGGGTCCGACGTTGAACTGTTCTTGGCTGTGGCGGATTTGCTGCGGCTTCGCTGGCGTGGTGTTGCTCGCAGGCGGGATCGTTAGTGCCGATCCTCTCCGGCTAGCGGCGACGACGAGCATCGAAGACTCGGGCCTGCTGGCCAAGGTCCTGCTGGGCTTCACCGAAGAGACCGGTGTCGAGATTCAGGCGATTGCGGTCGGCACGGGCAAGGCACTGGAACTCGGTGAAGCGGGCGATGTTGATGTCGTTTTAGTGCACGCCCCCGCTCTCGAACGAGCCTTTGTCGAAGCGGGCCACGGCGTTGACCATCGGGCGGTGATGTACAACGACTTCGTGATTGTGGGCCCCAACTCAGATCCTGCCGGGATCCGTGGTCAGACGAACGCCGTTGAGGCGCTGGCAAGATTGGCCAAGGAAAGGGCGACCTTTGTGTCCAGAGGCGACGAGTCTGGGACCCACCTAAAGGAGAGAGAGCTGTGGAAGACCGCTTCTATGCTGCCCCATGGCAGGTGGTACCGAGAGGCTGGCCAGGGCATGGGGAGGATCCTTCAAATGGCGGAGGAGCTCGACGCTTACACGCTGGCCGATCGCGGAACGTGGTTGGCGATGAAGTCCAGGCTGAGCAACTTATCGATTGCGGTTGAGGGTGACTCACGCCTGTTTAACCGCTACGGGGTCATTGCGGTGAATCCCGCGAAGTACGCGGGTATCGGCTACCCGATGGCGAAGCGATTCATCGATTGGCTGACGTCGCCGAACGCGCAGCGGCTAATCGGTGACTTCACGGTCGATGGGGAAGTGCTGTTTCATCCCACCACTCAGGATTTGCCCTAATAGCGCTCGAGGGGCGTTGTTGATCTATCCATGCTTTCTCTTTGGAGCGCTACGGCCGACGCATTCCGCCTGTTGCTGTCAGGTGACCCTGGTTTGTGGGAGATCGTTGGCATCTCGTTTGGCGTCTCTTTGAAGGCGTTGATTTGCGCCACCATCCCGGCATTTGTTTGCGCCTTTGCGCTTGCGTTCGGCCGTTTTCCCGGCCGGAGGCTGGTGATCGCGCTGTTCAACACGCTGCTCGCAGTACCTGCCGTGGTCATCGGTTTGACTGTCTATCTTTGCCTCTCGCGCAGCGGTCCGTTCGGCGAGCTACGTCTTTTGTTCACACAGGGTGCGATGATCATCGGCCAGTTTCTGATGGCATTTCCAGTTCTGGTGGCGCTTGGGCATACTGCCCTGCAGAGCGCTGACGTGCGCGCCTGGGAAACGGCGCGCACGCTCGGTGCCAGTCGGTTCAAGGCGGCTCGCACACTCATGTATGAGGTGCGCTTCGGCCTGATGGCTGCATTCGTTGTGGCCTTCGGCCGGATCATCGCCGAGGTCGGAAGCGCTCTAATGGTTGGCGGCAACATCTTGCATTCAACGCGGAATATCACCACTGCGATCGCTTTGGAAACCTCTAAGGGCGATTTCGCCCAGGGCATCGCCCTCGGCTTGGTCCTTCTTTCGCTGTCCTTGGTGCTCAACATTTCCCTGATCTGGCTTCAGGGGCGTGGGTCCTTGCGAACGTGAGCTCGTATTGATGAAGCTAACGATTCGGTCGCTACTGTACGAGCTTGAGCGGAGGTCCCTCCTACATATCGAGGAACTCTCGCTCGATTCCGCCGAGTCGGTTCTGCTGACGGGGCCCAACGGTTCTGGGAAGACGACTCTGCTCAGGATTCTGTCGGGGCTGTTGCGACCCAAGTCCGCTCGTTTCGAGGTCGACGGGACGACGCTCTCTTGGTTCAAGGTCCGGGACCAACTGCTCCGCGACACGGTCTATTTCCACCAGGCGCCGTACATGTTTGATCGGTCAGTGAAGGACAACCTCGAATACGGGCTTCGCTGTCGTGGCGAAGCGAACGATGTGGTTGATGAAACCGTATCTCAAGCATTGAAGTGGTCCGGTCTGGAGTCGCTTGCACAACGCAACGCCCGCCGGCTGTCCGGTGGTGAGCGCCAGAGACTTGCGCTCGCTAGGGCGCGTGTTCTTGGGCCGAGATTCCTCTTCCTAGATGAACCGACCGTCGGTCTCGACGCAACTTCCAAGGCCAAGACTCTGGATCTAATGGGGGCTCTTGCCGAAGACGACATCGGCCTGATCGTGACCACCCATGAACCCGAGAACGTACGGTTAGTCACTGACCGACACCTCGAGCTAAGGGGCGGCCACTTAGTGGAGCGCTAGTGCGCAGGGTGCGGCGTAATCGCCGCTCTTGGCAGTCCGCTCTTCGCTTATGACGGTGAGCTGAGTGAGGGTGCCTGCCGAGTGAATTCGGTTGGGCCTGGTTGGGCCCAACTGTTTGCGGCGGGATCATGCGGAGATGAACGGATCAACTAAGGGCGATCGAAGGCAGCAAGGGTGCCCTACTACCACTGACATGGGGTCTTAGGAGGCCAAGCGTCTGCTCTGCCTTAGATGGTCTGAGATTGCGATCCAGGAGACCGAGCCCCGTGACCGCGAGGAGAGAGCGCGAGACAGTTTCGAGCTTTGCGGTGAAACAGCCGGAGCTCAAGGTGAAGTCGATCGTTCCTTGAAGTGCGTCACCGTTGCGGAAGGCGTCGAAACCGAAGAGCAACTGTCGGCCTGTACCGATGTTGGGTTCGAGCTGGCTCAGGGCTTCCTCCTGGGTCGCCCAGCTGCGGCGCGCGAGTATCTGTCTTCGAACTAGGTGTTGATTTGAGAGCACTAGCGGTGGTGGTCGCCGTGCAGGCGTTTTCCTGGCAGTGGGTCGGAGGGACCAAGGCCGCTACTGCGCTAAGGGAAGAAGCCACTTGGAAGAGGGAACCCTACGTTCGAGGCTGAGCAAGTCGATGGCCGGATCGATCAGCGGCTGGGCCTTGCGTCCGTTCAAAGAGACCGAGTAGTCGACTCGAATCCTGAGTTGTTTTGTCCCCGTCGGATCTAGCTTGTTGCCGAGGAAGGTCGCAAACTGCCGAACCATTTCGGGTTTGTGTTCCATCTTGCGGATCTGACGCTTGGTCAAAGCGAAGTCAAGGCCTTCGACCCTTGTCCATGGACCCTCTCCTTCTGAGACATGGAATATCGTGGTCGCAACTTTGTCGCGAAGCTTCATCCGCCATGCGAATCGCGCGCCTTCCTCGTTCCAATGAACAGGGCCCGGATAGAGCAGGTGCCGAAAGGGCAGGACTAGTTGCAAGATGAGCCAGCCGGTAAGAAGAATTGTTACCCATGGGGCCAGCGGTGGCAGCGGATGGGACGACGGCAAGGGGATCCGCTTTGTTAGCCGGAAGCGCTGTGGCCACGCGGGGGCAAAGAGGACTGGGGTCGCTGCGATCATCAGCCAGGGGAAGGGACCGATGTTGAATAGCTGGGAGTTGGCCACGTGAAAGGCGACGCATGCTAGGTAGGCCACAACCCGTGTGCGCCGCCATAGAAGCAGAGGCACGATTAAGAGGTCAAAAGCAAGTCCACCCAGACTCAACAAGGAACCCCAGAGTTCGGGATTCGACACCGTGCGATCTAAGCCCTCGACCCGCCCCTGGCTAAACCAGACGGTCATCGGTTCGTGAAGCACGAGCCAGTCGTAGTTGAGCTTGGCCAAGCCACCGAAGAAGTAGGGCAGAGCGATCGAGAACATGAGCAACCACAAGCCCCAAGTCGGGATGCTCCTTGGGCTCGTTGATCGACCGATCGTTGCAACTGAACTGTGCGGTACGAGCGCGAAGATGAAACCGAACATCACCACGAGGTAGTCATGGTTGTTGTAGTTGCTGACGTCGTAAAAGAACATGACTCCGTAGCATGTCGCGAACGCAGCGGCAGCCGTGCGATAGCGCACGCCCAGGCCCAGGGCGAGCGCCGCTAAGAACGCGATCCAACAAAGAGTCAGCGAACCGGTCTTGCCGAAGACCGGCACCCACTCGAAGCCTTGATAGCGAAACTTGACGATGGTGCCAAACAGCAAACGCTCAGCCCGCCCACCGAAGAGATAGTAGGTCATGGTCCAAGCCATCATCAGACCGTAGGCACAACGGAAGAACGCAAACGAATCTGCGGCAACGGGCTGCGCCAGGCGATGCCTGATACCACCGATCGATCGCCACCAGGATCCTAGGTGGGCATCTTCCAACGGAGCTAGCAATACCGCACTGTTCCCTTGCCAGCGGTCATTCCCACCTTGGCGTTTCTTGCCCTTGCCGCTCATACCTTTGCGTGCCATCGATCGCCTTTTCGTCAAGAACCGCCGCGGGTGCCGCGTTTTGGATTTCGTGCTGCAACGATACTGTAGGTGAGAGGACAGCACGACCTATCTAGGTTGGCTCAGTGAGCGTGGCAGCGTGGTGAACTCTGCACGGGTAGGGGAACGGGCATCGGGATGGGTACCATTCCTACCCATCACCACGATCCGTACTGCCCGTATTCGCCCTTAGGCCTCGCGGCAAACCGCGGTCAACAGCACTTTTGATCTTGACTCTGGCAGTCGCTGCCAATTGTCCATTTGCTCGCCAGGGTTATACTGCCAATCAAGATTGGAACAATGGAATGCTTCGCTCGCTCACCTTTCGACGGCCCAGGGGGTCTAAGGCATGACGTGTCGCACATGGCGGTTAGACCTACACAAAGTCCCGCTCGAACTGCGGGCTGCGTTTGGGCTTCTTTTCATAGTTGCGTTTGCGGGCGCAGCGCCTGGCCAAACACGAATCCTGAGTCTCGAGCTCGAAAGCCCAGGCAGGCATCAACGCGACACTCGCGTACTGAACGCGGTCACTCGTGCTTTTGAACAATCGGGACGAGCAAAGACGGTCGAGCGCAAAGAACTCAAGCGGGTGATCGACGAGAGAATTCTCGGAGAAACCCTTGGCACGCTCGATGCGCCCGAGATTACAGTTGCTGCCTACAAAGGACTGATCTCCTACGAATTCAAGATCGGAGAAAAGGACGGAGAGCCGCTAGAGCAGTACGGAATCACCGTTCGCTTGGTCGATTTGGGCGGCAATGTTGAGCATGTCTTGACCACTGCTGGAGCCTTCAACGCACTGTTGCGAAAAGTGAAGCTCAAGGAGATGAATTCGATCGAGGCGGCAGTTAAGCGGCTGGAGGTATCCATTCGCCGTAAGCTGCCCGCCCAGGGCATGGTGGTGCAAAGCCGAGGAGATGAACTGGTGGTGGATCTGGGCAAGAATGATGGGCTGTCCAAACGCAGCACACTGACAGCAGTGGAGTTCGAACGCATTCCACACCCTGATAGTGGTCAGATCATTCTGCACAAACGACCCATTGGTTCCCTCAAGTGCTTCATTGTGAATGCGACAACTAGCTCGTGTCGACTGGTTGAACAGACCAAGGACATCGGCCGAAGCACGGTAGTTGAACTTGGGGTCATTTGAAATGGGCACGTTGCAGCCCTCAAGATCCCTCAAGGTAGCTGGATGCGCGAGGCCACCGTTGATTCGCGCAGCCTTGTTGGTGACCATGATCACCCCCAGCATCGTTGTGGCAGAGGATCCCCCGATACTGCTTGAGGCCTCGTTTGAAGCGCATTACCTAGAAGAACTTCCAGTGGCTTCCGTCGGGGCCCTGCGAGGTGCCTATCTCACAACGACCAACGTCGCTGCCAACCGATCGCACGAAGTGGTCGCCTTCGTTCCAGCGGGTTTCAAGACACTGTGCGCGCTCGTTACTTCGAAGGAAGGTGCCTACCGAGGGGAAGGCCCGTACCACCTATTGGGCCCCCCAAAGGCAGAGGGTCAGTGGGTAAGGCTTGAGCTGCCAAAACCACGGAGGGCAGCTAGCAGAGAGAGCCTCAAGCAGAGACTGGGTAGGTACAAGCCAGATGATCTCGCAGTGCGAGTTCTCGCCATCGCTTCGACAGATTGCGGAAGCATTGAGTCGGGCGCCAAGGCATCGCCTGTGTTGCTTCCCGTGGTTTGGGTTGAGGCCGAAGCGACTGCGACGGAGCTGGGAAGCGCGACGCTGTCCGAACTGGTTCTGCTGGTGAATGGCGTCACGGCCGGCATCAGCCAAGCTCGCTTGCAACGGGTAGGAACACCGGTGAACTGCTTCGAACTCTCGGGGCTAGACTTCAATCGATATTCGCATCGATGCCAGTTGAGTCCTGACCAAGCGACGGGTGATTGGTACTGCAACGACGAGGTCCAGGTACGCTTTCGTGCCGGTCGTCGTGTGGACTCTGTTCCACCGATAGCCATCAGATTCCCTTCGCCTAGCTGCGAGCCCAGCCCCACGGGGGGAGGGCAACGGTGACGCGGCTTGGGTCTCGTACAAGCCGCCTTCCCTGTGGTGTTTTTGGGCAACGGCTGATCGGTGACTTAGCATGAATCAGACCACCCCTTCGTGGCGTACCCGGGCCAACCGAGCGTTGCGTGTTGCACGCCGGTTCGGTAGTTCTGCTGCGATCAAGATCACGTCGGTCGTGGCTCGCCTGGGCCGGGCGGTAGTGCACCTGCTGACTCAGTCCTATCAGCAGCTGAGAACCCGGGTTGGCGAGATTCCGGCAGCCAAGCGGCGCACTGGCGGCTACCTCTTGATCACTGGTATCGCCGCTACCACACTCACCGGGATGCTGTTGCACCGATACTGCACAGCCATCCGTAGCTATGTGGCGACTGTCGAGACCGAGTTCGCGCGGATTGAGGTCGAGGGCGAGCAGCTGTGGTTCCTGGGGAACGACGTTAGGGGGGTAGCCGAGGATGATTGGACGGACGAAACGGGTTGGGGTGAGTGTGGTCCGTCGAATTTTTCGCTGGGGTCCGTTTGTTCGGGCGAGGATGTCTTTGTGCATATCCCCGACCAGTCCCGTATTGAGCTGAGCAAGACGGCGGGCGGTCCTCTATTGCTAGACATCATCTCGAACGCGACTGACGGCGGGGATTTGCAAGTGGAATGCAGACCGTGCGCTGACTGCAAGAGCGCAACTCTTCAGAGTGAGAACGTTGAGCCAGAGCCGGAACCGGCGCTTGGTTCCACGGAAGCCAAAGAGGACTGCAAGGACACGAAGGACAGCAAGGACAGCAAGGACAGTACGACGGGACCCCGGATTTCTAGCTTCGAAGTGGACATCAAGGAGCAAGAGGGATCACGTGGCAACCTGGCGTTCTATTTCGACGCGACGTGTCTACAGGTGGGAGATTCGGCCACCAACGCTGCTCAATGGCGACACCATCTCATTGGTGGAACGGTCGCGTTCAGACAAGGCTGGAAAGCCAACAGACAAGGACACGAACTCAAGAGGACGGATGTGATGATGGGCGAGCAGCTGGTACTCAAAGGCGCCGTGAGCGGCATGCTGCGGTTGGTCGATGGTGAGGCTATCGGCTTAGTCGCACGAGTCACTCAGGGCTCCGCCGACAGCCAAGCATCTGCTGGTCCTTGTGCGCCCGCGGATGCTCGGTATTTCGGGGAGATGGTGGAGATCAGACGGCCCGGTGCTTGGCTCCTGTTTCCACGACTCACACTCACCGAGTTCTTGAGGAGCGACCGCTTGTCCCAGCTTTTTGTCGCCATCACGCCGCTGGTTACCGGCATTCTTGCGTTGCTGATCAACTTCGCCACCTTCCGCCATCGTCTTAGTGGCGGAAAAGCAAATGAGCCCTAGAGTGAAGAACCGACTGAAACGCATTGGCCGCCCCTCGACCCTGGCTGTCATCGTGTTGGCCGGCCTTGCCACGCAAGCGTTAGCGGAGACCATTCCCGTCCATATCGCTGGTGGCCAGACGTCGGGACACGGCCTGGCGATCGGTACCAGTCAAGAGTGTTTCGTTCTTGCTCCTGCCCACGTCCTCGACACGTTCTACTCGGAGTTCGAGGTCACCTTTCCCAGTGGCCGTCGGGCGACGGGCGAGCCTTTCTGGACTCTGGGTGCAGGGATCGCCTCTGACGCGGAGCATGAGACTGACCTCAGTTTGCTTCGCTTAGACCCGAGCCCGGAATGTGCACGAGCTACTATCGATCCTGTGCCGGTCGCCAAATTGCTGGGTTCTAGTGCGGAAGCAGTGGTTCTCACTCAAGCCCTCGACGTGCTCGAGCGGAACAGGGTCTTTGTGAGCCGGGTTGAGACCGAACTGGTCGTTCTAGACCCCAGGGATTCCGTTATTAGGAGTGGATACAGCGGTTCTACTGTCACCATCAACAATCAACCCGTCGCTCTTCTTCTGCGCATCCAGACCGATCAACCCGGCCTCAAGGCGATCAGATTGGATCGCGCAATGGAGTTCGTCGCACCGGCTCTCCACAAACCGGAAATCGAGCTGCAACTCACCATCCGACCTGGAGCTGGAGTGCAGCTTCCCGCAGATTTCGATCACAGCGTTCGCGAACAGCTAGACGCTCTGCACGAAGACCTGACCGTGATAGGCGTTGAGGCCAAAGATTCAGCTCTCCGCGGTGTGCTTGAGATCACCGAACTCTCGGTCGCGCTCGACCGAGAAGGCAGGGAGTCGATTGCGGGACGCATCTTCTCTTCTCGCTATGCAATCGCAGCCCAATTGACGGTGCCATCGGGCGATGTGGTTTTGCTGAGTTTCGAAACTCAGAAGAATTCAAGCACTCCGCCACGGCAGCCTGCATACACCGCAACCACGTTGATCTGCGAAGCAGTCCGCACGAAGGAGCATCGCATTCTCGAATCACTGGCTCTTTCCGGTGCTCCCCAAAGGACCATCTGTCGCTGAAGCAAGGCGCTGCCTGGTGCTGATTGTCGAGCAAGACGCCCGCCAGATCCAAGAGCATCCTCCCGCTGCCACAGAGGATGCGGGTATAACTCTGCTCTGGGAGAAGAGCGCCTTCCCTCCTAGGCGTCCTGTAGATCCGCTGGCAACAACCGTTGAGGCAGGTTTTGATAGCACACCGGGCGCAAGAAACGGCGAATGGCTAACGTGCCCACCGACGTGGCTGCGGGGTTGGTGGCCGCGGGATAGGGGCCACCGTGCACCATCGCAGGGTCAACCTCAACACCGGTAGGGAACCCGTTGGCCAGGAGGCGGCCGGCCTTGTGTTCGAGTACCGGCAAGAGTTGCAAGGCGGCTTCGTCATCGGCTTGCTCGAAGTGCAAGGTAGCCGTCAGTTGACCGCTCAAAGACTGGGCACAGGCGAGCAGCTCGTCGAACGATCGAGTGCGCACGACAATGCCCAAGGGGCCGAAGACCTCTTCTGCGAGTTCGGCATGGCGATTCCACGTTTCCCCGTCTGTTTCAAAGAGGTAGGGGGTCACGGATCTTTGGAAGGATTGCTCTCCGAATCGTCTGTGCACTCCGTCAGTTCCAGCCAGCCGTTCGGCCCCCGTGCGAAAAGTACTCGCGATCGCGTCTGTCAGCATTGTCTGCTTGTCGACCTGGCCCAGCGCAGCCAGCGTGCTTTCGATGAAGGAATCTGCTCCATCCCCATCAACGACGAACATCACGCCCGGGCTGGTGCAGAACTGACCTGCGCCGAGTGTTAGTGAAGCGGCCCACTCAGCTCCAATGCGAGTAGCGCCGGTCGCAAGCGCGGTAGGCAGAACGAAGCAGGGGTTGATAGACCCCAGTTCTCCGAAGAAGGGTATTGGCTCAGCTCGCGCTGCACAAAGATCAAACAAGATGCGTCCTGCGGTCAACGAGCCGGTGAAGCCAACTGCCTTGATCGCCGGATGCTGAACTAGAGACGTTGCTACGGTGTGACCAGCATCTTGGAGAAAGGAGAAGGTCCCGAGATGGGTTCCTGTCTCTCGCATGGCGGCTAGGACGGCCTGTGCGACGAGTTCGCCGGTGCCCGGATGTGCAGGATGGCTCTTGACGACGACAGGGCACCCAGCTGCCAACGCTGCCGCGGTATCCCCGCCTGCGGTGGAGAAGGCCAGTGGGAAGTTGGAGGCTCCGAAGACGGCAACCGGCCCGAGCGGCCGCATCATCGTCCTCAGCTCGGGACGCGGCAAGGGTTCACGCTCGGGTAGGGCATTGGCAACGCGGCGGTCGAGGTAGTCGCCGTCTTCGATGTGGTCAGCGAAGAGCCGGAGTTGCCCAGTGGTTCGGCCCAGCTCACCTTGAATGCGCCCGACTGGAAGACCAGATTCACCACTGGCCAGTTCGACGATTTCGCCTGAGTTCTTTTCGAGCTCCGCTGCGATTGTGCGCAACAGGGTCGCTCGCTCGGACCGGCTACTGACCCCGAACACTTTGAACGCTTCTGCGGCAGCGTCGGCCGCTTGGTTTGCGATCTGGGCCGTTCCGCTCGAGAACGTGTGAGACGGGCCAGTGGCGGGGCTCGAACGGAGTTCTCCTTCTCCAGTCACCCATTCTCCTGCGATCAAGTGTTGTCCATTTAGCATTTGGGCTCCGTCCGTGTAGGGGCAGTTGGGGTGTCTAGTGACAGGTGGGGAAAGTAGCCTAGGCTACTCAGAATCTGTTTGGTGAGAATGCGTCGATGCCGATATGGGTGGGTTGGCCTGACGCCAGCTCCGCGATCAATCGACCGGTCGCTGGCGCCAACGTCAATCCCAGCATGTTGTGACCGGTCGCGACGAGTGCGTTATCCAGCCCTCGAATTCGGCCTACCACCGGCAGGCTGTCCCACGTCATGGGTCGCCATCCATACCAGGTCTCTTCGGTGGCAGTTGCGGTCGTGGCTTCGAGGTAGGGGGCCGCCGAATCGCGGAGTTGGCGGATTCTTCGGGCGGGTATGGTGGTGTCGAAACCTGCGAACTCCATCATTGAACCAATGCGATAGCTATCCTCGAACGGAGTCACACCAACGCGATGTTCAGGGAATAGCATCGGGTGCTCTGGGCAGCGCTCAGGCCGACTCATGGTGACTGAGTAGCCCTTGCCGGGCTCGATCGGTAGGCGACAGTTCAACTGTGCAGACAGTTCGCCTGACCAAGCTCCGGTAGCAATGACGTACTGCTGTGCTGTCATGGTTCCCGTTGAGGTGTGGAGTTCCGAAATGTGGGTTCCAGATCGGTGCACGCCTTCAAGTTGGCAGTGCTCGACAAAACGAACACCTGCTTCTGCGAGGTGAGTACTCCAATTGCGGATCAGCTTGTCGGGTCGCACAGAGGCATCGTCTTGGTAGAAGAAACCGCCTGCCAAGCCGTGCTTCAAGGCTGAGTCGAACTCTGGTAGGTCGGCACCATCGATCCGCCGCGCAGAAACGCCGTAGTTTTCGGTGAGCAAACCATCAGTGTGCGCGAACTTGTCGAGGCCCGCTTCTGAGCGAAACACGTAGAGCAATCCATTTTCTTTCCACTCGCCGGCAGAGCGGAGTTCGCTGTCAAGCGTCCGGTACTCGACGATCGACGACTCCAATAGGGGCAAAAGGTTGGCCCCAGACTCGAGCATCTTGCGATGGGTGCATCGCCGAGCAAACTGGAACAACCACCGGTAGAGGTTTGGCCGCAGTTGCGGCTTGATTCGAAACGCTGCGCTGGGATTAAGCAGGGATCTGATCCCGTCACCAATAGCGCCCGGTTCGTTCAGCGGCAACACGTGGCTTGGACAGACGAAGCCGCAGTTAGCGTGTGAGCAACCAGCCCCGATGGTGGCTTGATCGATCACCGTGACGCCATAGCCTTCCTTGGCTAAGTAGTGCGCGCACGCAATACCGACGATTCCGCCGCCAATCACAATCACGTCGCTGCTCGATGACATAGTCAAGCGATTCCGTTGGCAAAGGGGTCGTTGGGTTGCCACACCAGTGTGCTCTCGCTACAGATGAAGGCACGCCCCGAGATCCTAGCTATGACTTCACCAGCATCATTGGTGCGGTAGCTGGTCACGAACCGGCTGCCGATCACGCTCTCTTGCACCCATGTCTCGCCCGCAGCGAGTGCGCCGCGTTCAGCCAGGCAGGCAAGTTTGGCGCTGGTTCCAGTGCCACAGGGTGATCGGTCATATGCGTTGCCGGGGCAGAGAACAAAGTTGCGGCTGTGCGCTTGTAGTACTTCTGGTGCCTCTGGTTCCCCGGGCGCAGAGAAGAACTCGATGTGGTCGATCTCTTCTCCGTTAGGGCCGGTGATTCCTTGTTCGGCCAGGGATGTACGGACGCTGCTTGCCGCACGCGTCAGTTCTTGGGCATTCGACAGTACGATCTCGCACGGAGAATTCTCAGTCAGGAAGAACCAGTTCCCACCCCAGGCCACGTCGCCGGTGACTTCACCCAGGCCCTCCACCTGCACGGTGACGTCGCGGAGGTAGGAGTAGCTTGGCACGTTCTCAACGGTTGCCTCATTGGGGCTAGTCAGCTCGACTGCGACCACTCCTACCGGAGTTTCGACTCGGATCTCACCGGGTGAGAGTCGGTCCAGGTACGACAGCGTCACTGCGACACCGATCATCCCATGACCACACATGCCAAGAAACCCCGCGTTGTTGAAGAAGATCACTGCCGCGTCGCAATCGTCACGGGTGGGCTCGCAGAGTAGAGCGCCGACCATTGCCTCAGAGCCTCGGGGTTCAAGAATCAAACGGCGCCGAACATGGTCGTATTCATCGGCGAATCGTTGGCGACGTTCCCATAACGGGCCTTCGCCCAGTTCGGGTCCGCCTGTTAGTACCACTCGGGTCGGTTCGCCTTCGGTGTGCGAGTCGATGACATGCATCTTCATAGGCGTTTAGGTGTTGGCGCCGAGCCAACTGTCCCACCAACCCCGAAACTGTTTCCACTGGGCCTCTAGGTACGCTTTCTGTTGTGGGCTCAACCGATCTTCCGGGTTGAGGTGGTGACCGTATTCCTCGCTACCTTCCAGCACCATGAGGTGTTTGTAGTAGAGGACCAGATCAGGCCCTTCGTCAAACGTCGATAGTACGGAGAGTGCTCCGTCGAGTTCATTTGCGAGACGCAACGATTCGGCATTGCCTTCGGCAGCCTGCTCGCAGAGCTCAACGAGCCGCAAGACCGGCCCGGGCAGCGCGTTCCCGACCCCGGTGATCGCGCCAACAGCCCCACAGCGCACGAACCCATGGACCACCTGTGTGTCGACGCCAACCATCAGTGTCAGTTCTGGGTCGCCGCTAGTGATGTGCTCAGCGGCGTAGGACAGAGAGGCGGCGCCGCCGAACTCTTTGAACCCGATCAGGTTCGCATGACGGTTGCGGAGCTGCATGAACAGATCGGCTTTGGTTTCAAATCCATAGTAGGGACTGTTGTAGATGACCGAGGGAAGCTCTTGGGCTGCATCAAGGACGCTCGCGAAGTGCAGCCGCTGAGCGGCCGGCGAAGTCCCGCGCGAGAGCACACGGGGTATTACCATTAGCCCATCGGCCCCAACCTTGGCGGCATGTGACGCGATCGCCGCCGCTCGCTTGGTGTTTTGTGCTCCCGTTCCCACGATCGTCGGCACTTTCGCAGCGACTAGGCGGTCGACGCCTTGCATGCGTTGCGCGTCGTCGAGCAGCGCCCAGTCACCCATGGATCCGCAATAGACGACGGCTCGCATGCCTTTTGCGATCAGCTCCACACCTTTGTCAGCCAGCGCGTCAAAGTCTGGCCGACCCTGAGCGTCACACGGCGTCATGAGGGCTGGAATGCAACCTGAGAAGACTGAAGGACTAGCGATCATCACGTTTACCTCGGTCGGGATATGGCACAGGACGAGTCAGCGTAGAGACGGTATCTGACGTTTCCTAGCATACGAATATTCAACCTTCGAGTCTTGGCATGCAGTCAATTTTGAACTGGAGTTTTGGCACAATCAGAGAATGGAAGAACAACCACTGGTGAGCGCCTTGCTCTTGCGCCTGGCCGAGCCCTTTACCGCAGAGGCGCTGTTTGACCAGATGGAGGACACGGTGTTCTTCATCAAGAACAGTGACGGCCGCTATGTCTGCGTGAACCAGACCCTGGTTGTGCGGAGTGGTAAGCAGCGGAAGTCTGAACTGCTGGGTTGCACACCCTCGGACATCTTCGGAGAGGATCTTGGTAGAGGCTTCGAGGTGCAGGATCGTGAAGTGATCCGATCAGGGCGGCAGTTGCAGGACAAGCTGGAGCTGCACGTCTATCAACCGCGCAAGACAGGGTGGTGCTTGACCACGAAGCTGCCGCTTCGAGCCGCAACCGGTGAGATCGTTGGGCTTGTTGGCGTGTCACGAGATCTCGCTCCAGCGATTGATGCAACGGCCGGATCTAGCGACGTTGCAAATGCGGTCGCCCACGCGGAGTCGCGGTTGTCTCGGCCTCCTGCAGTGAAGCAACTGGCCGAGGTTGCGTCGATGTCCGTCTACCAGTTGGATCGACGCATGAAGCACTTGTTCGGGTTGTCTACCGGTCGCTGGCTGTTGAAGCTCCGCATGGATCATGCCTGTCACCAATTGCTCGCATCGACGCTCCCCATTGCGGAAGTCGCTATGGGTTGTGGTTATTCGGACCAGAGTGCCTTCACTCGCCAGTTCAGACGGAGTGCAGGGAGGACGCCCTCAGAATTCAGGGCGCTAGGTACAAGAGGGGAGGTTGGCTGAGCTGGTGCTCCTAAGGATTCCTGGGGAAGGCGGTTCGCGCGATTCTGCAAGAAGCGGGGTAAGCGTGGCGCTTCTCAGTGCGGGGAAGGTGGTCGAACGCTAGAGCACTCCAACTCCTGAAGTCCGAGTTCTGGGGGCACCTTGCGATTCCTCATCTAAGGAAACTGTCCGATACCCGGTTGATGGTCGAAGGTGTCTAGGCCGAAGATCGGGAGTCTGTTAGGTCCCGGAGTCTGGTAGGTCCCGGAGTGTGTAGGTCCGGAGTCTGTGGGTCCGGAGGGCTCTCACGCGAAGTCGGATGGTCACCGCGGGAGCGGTCAATACGCTTCGGCTGAGCCCCTCGCTATAGGGTCCATGCGCCAGCCAACGCCTTCGTGGCAGGATTGGCCCCAATGACCACTTTTGCTGAGAACAGTTCATGACCTTAACCTCCGCTGTCGTCTTGCTTTTCTTGGTGATCGACCCATTCGGCAACATTCCCTTCTTTGTTGCGGCGCTGAATCAGGTGGAACCCGCGCGGCATCGCTTTGTAGTGATCCGCGAGTTGATGATCGCTTTGGCTGTCATGGTGGGATTCTTGTTTCTTGGCCAGCAGATGCTAAGAGCGCTGGGCATCTCAGACCCGGCGCTGACGATCGCAGGCGGTGTGATTCTGTTCCTGATCGCGGTCAGGATGATGTTCCCGCCAACGACGAGTCTGCAGGAGGACATCGAAGGCGAGCCATTCATCGTGCCGCTTGCAATCCCCTATGTCGCCGGCCCCTCGGTCCTTGCTGCTGAACTCCTGCTAATGAGCAAAGAGCCGGAGCGTTGGTCGACATGGCTGATAGCGGTGCTCATCGCGTGGTTGGCGACCGCGGTTATCGTCTTGCTTGGCAGCCAGTTCGTTGCACGGTTGGGCAAGCGCGGATTGATCGCAATCGAGCGCCTGATGGGTATGGTGCTCGTGGCCATTTCGATCCAGATGTTTCTAACCGGTGTCGAGGACTTCTTCGGGTAACGCCCACTGCGGTCTGAACGGGCTGGCGCGATCCTCGGATCGCTTGTTGATGTCGACTGGTGCAACGTGCCTTGCCGGAATCACGGGTTGCACAGCGGGCGAATTGCGAGCGTTGTTGTGCGAATGAAACTTCCACCTTCTGAGCACTTCACTCAGCAACCTAGTCCTGCGGCTTCTTCAGGTCTTGGCCTCGGTTCCGGCCTTCCGGCAAAAAGGGGATTCGGATCAGGGGAGTCTAGACTTGCTTATTGCTAAGGCCATGCCCTAGCCTTCCGCAGGAGAGAGTTTGGCGGCGGTTCGATACCCAGTGCCTCACTGCATGTAACCAGCCGAGTCAGTACCTATGCTTCAGAACCAAAGCCCCGCGAGGATGCACACGCCGAGCGTGCCCGGGATCGTCACCCTGCTGTGCTTTTTGCTTTTGCCAGCCTGTGGCGATGTCGCCGGTCGGGAAAGCCTAAAGCCGACCCATGATCTCGCGAACCTGTTGCCAGCAGCCGAGGTCCTGTCCGAACTGACGGCGATCACCTTCACCTCCCGAGAAGAGCAGCGATATTTACGCTCCGGCTGGTCGCGTTTCGAACGCGACGAGCAGCTAGATCGGAACTTCTCCTGGGGACAAGGTGAGGTTTCGAGCGTCGATTTTCACCTATTGGCGCCCCGCGCTCTCGACCTGCGCCTTGAGGGGCGGCCGTTCACCGTGCCGGATGCACCAACTCAGATCGTGACGGTGTCCGTGAACGGCTCTTCGGTAGGAGCGGTGGAGCTTCAACCTGAGCTCACAAGCTACACACTGCCTGTGCCCGAGGAGCACTTGCTAGCGGGGGGCAACCGCCTAGAGTTGTCGTATCGCTGGAACCGCAGTCCGCGACTGGTCTCAGGCGCCAACGACAGGCGGTCGCTTGCGGTGGCCTGGTACGCCATCGACTTCGGTGTTGGCGAGGTGACCTCTGCAAACTCCGCTCGGTCGGCGCTTGGCGTGACCCCTCGACTGTTCGTGCCGGCGGGTTCGGAGGTCGTCTACTACCTTGCGGTGAAACCTCACAGCCTTCTCCAACTCGACGGCTGGGCATGGAGAAGAACTGCTGGTGGCGCCTCAGAGCGGCTTGAGGTGGAACTGCAAGCGGAGGGCGCGAGCCCGGTTCCAATCGCCGAACTTAGAGGAACCGGGAAACGGTCGACGTTTCACTTGCCCGGTGAAACTGCTCGCATTGTCCGCCTGGCCTTACGAGCCTTTGGATCTCAAGACAGTCCACCAGGAAGCGGTATCGAGCTACGCGCGCCCTCCGTCTGGTCACCGCTTGAGGAGGCACCCGATCGGTCATCCGGCGCGCCGCCTGCCGAATCACCCGGTGAGCCATCGGCGAGGCCACCTGCCGAGCTGAACGCGGATGCTACGTCGGACTTCGCGTCCAACCCGGCGGCCGCTCTCGACGCGAACAGATCGCATTCGGGCCCGCGGCCGAACATAGTGCTCTATTTGATCGACACACTGCGAGCAGATCGCCTGGGTTGCTACGGATATCCACGCCCGGTGTCGCCTCGCATCGACGCGTTCGCCCAGGATGCTGTGCTGTTCGAGCAAGTCGTTGCGAACTCGTCTTGGACTCGCGCCTCCATGGCCTCAGTTTTCACCGGTCTGTGGCCCCTGGTTCACGGCGCCAACGGGCGTGACGACGTGCTGCGCGCGGACCTCGAGGTGCTGCCGGATCGGTTGCGGGCGGCAGGATACGAGACCGCCGCGTTCGTCACCAATCCCAACGTCAACTCCACCTTCGGCTTCGATCGGGGTTTTGACGAATTCAAATACCTCGGTGAGGAAGCCGGTTCGGACACCGTGAACGAGGAGGTCGTCGATTGGCTGGAGGCCCGTTCTAGCCAGGATCCGTTCTTCCTGTGGGTGCATACCCTAGACCCTCACGCTCCCTACGTTGCGCCCGACGCGTTCAACCGCCGCTTGGCCCCGGGAGTCGATCCTGGATTAGGTCGGCGCTCGCTCGAAGTTCTCAACGATCTACAAGCGGGTCGAAGACATTTCGACAACGAGATCCTCAGCGAACTCGAGGCGCTCTATGAGGCTTCGATCGCCTACAACGACGACTCCTTCGGCGCCTTGCTCGATGAACTGGACGCGCGAGCCCTGCTACACGACACCCTCGTGATCCTGCTTTCGGACCACGGCGAGGAGTTTCACGACCACGAAAATTGGCAGCATGGCCGAGCGCTGCACGCTGAGTCGATCGGAGTGCCGCTCATCATCAAATTGCCGGGGTCGAGCAACAGTCGCCGGGTGAGCGAGCGGGTGCAGCAGGTCGACCTACTGCCGACAATCCTCGACGCCTTGTCTTTGCCGGGGAGTTCCGCCGCGGAGGGGAGAAGTCTATTGCCGTTGATCGCTGGCCAAACGAACGACTCACCAACCAGCGAGAGCGCTCCGTCAGCTTTCTCGTACCTTCATCTCGATGGTCCAGCCCGGGCCAGCGTGGTCGATGACGGATGGAAGCTCATCCAGCGGATCGAACACGGGCAGCTGATCCGCCCACGGCTCTACCATGTTGCCCAGGACCCAAAAGAGACCGCGGAGCTCTCGGGTCAGTTTCCGATCCGCACCGGCTACTTGGCATCCATGATTCGCTTGAAGCTTGCGGGTGCCAGGGGAGAGTCAAGGCCGGCGGCTATCGACGAACAGACACGCAAGGCACTCGAGGCCCTGGGCTATCTGTAGCTGCTCAGCCCGTTTGAGACGTTCCGGTGGGGGTTGATGGTGTCAGTGTCTGTCGGGAACTCCGCCGAGCGGCTGTGCTATTGAGGCGCGCCGCCTGCAACGGTGGTTCGATCGTGGGGGCTACTGTGGATATTCCGCAATGCGCAGTTCCATGCAAGCGATCTCGACCGGAGCCGGGGGTCGAGTTGCGGTCACGGGCTCGCACCTGACCAAGAAGAGAGATCACCCGCTTCAAAACCGCTGGTGAAGATCGAACTCAGATCGAGAGTCCACAGCTCCAGTCCTAGTTCGGGCGTGTCGACGGCAATAAACAAGACACCACCGGCAACACCGCTCCAAGAGCCAGTGAACGCTTCGTCGTAGTCCACGAGGACCGGTTCGGTGCCAGCGAGAGTGCCATCGGTTCGCCAGAGTCCAAAGTCCGCTGAGTCGCTATCTCGACTCTTGAAGTAGAAGCGGCCGAGGTATTCGGAGTAGAGGGTCGTGTTGGACCCGCCAGCGCCTGCGAGAAGGTCAATGGCGAACGTTCCAGCGACCGTTCCATCCGTCCGCCACAACTCTTGTCCTGTTCCACCCGCGTCTCCTCGAAAGTAAACGAAGTTGGTGCCCTCAACGAAGCTAGCGGGAGACGGTTGTCCGGCTCCAGGCACCAGCACCGGGATCGCGTCACCCATCGCTGGCGCGAACCAGAGTTCCCGGGCTGAGACTCCAGCATCCACGGTAAAGGTCACACCACCATTGTGCGCCACCAGGTCTCCGATGTCTCCGTCTCCCGGGCCCGGGGCCACCACGCCGTGCGATCGGATTCCTATTCCATCGGTGGAGAACATCTCATGGACCTCACCAAGGCCATCGCTACCAACAAAGAAGACTCGACCTTGCGACGTCGCTGATCTCTCAGATAGAGGGTGCACGCCATCAGCAGGCCCCGGATTGTGGTCAAGGATCAGAGTCACGGTCGCTCCATCGGTGCGCATGGGCTCGCGACCGATGCCTCCACCCGGCGGCGAATTCGTCACCACAATCTCATTGAGCGTGTCACCAAGACGGCCTAGCGGTCGACCAGCGCTACCGAGCAGTGATTGAGGTGGTAGTGCAGGCACTGCGGTGTCATAGACCAGCAGTTCGGTCACGGAGCTTGCTGTCTTTGCTTGGAAGATCGCCAGCGTTCCGAGCGTTTCGAAGTTGGACTCCAGGAGGCCTGAGCCTGAGGTTCCAGGGCGTAGATCTGCAACTTGATAGGTGCCTCCAGGTGACCCGTCACTCCGCCACAACTCGCGGCCAGTGACCCCGTCGTCTGCATCGAAAAGAAGAATTCCATTGTCGGTGTACCCGAGGTAGAAGATCAGCGTGCCCTCGCTCCCTGGCCTGACGTCCGCAAGCATAAAGGTGCCGCTCGCGGTTCCGTCTGACACCCAAGGCTCGCACCCGGTGGCCGACTGACAACCCTTGAAGTAGATCTTTGATCCGCCAGTAAAGAACTCATTGCTGGAGAATGCGAGACCGTCTGCTTCTCCGGGGTTGATCTCGACGAGAAGTTGGAGTTGGTTCGGCTGTGAGTCAGCCGGAGCCGAACCGACGGCGAAGGAAAGCGCAGCCATCGCTCCTAGTGCCACGATTGAAGTTCTGTTCCTAACTGAATCCACGGTAGAGCTCCCTTATGAGTGCGGGAAGGGCGTTGGCCCGGTGGGCCAGCCGCGCGCGCGCTTCGGTCCACTGATGCCTCGGTCCATGACGTTGAAGTCCGCCGACGTTGGGGTCAACGCACCGGCTGCGCTACAGCGCACAACCGATGTGAACTAAGGCTGAGAACGGGTGGATACCGGTTCGCAGCTAAACGTGTGTGCTCGAGGAGGCTGCGTCGTTGGGCTGTGTGGATCGTTGAACTTGGTGAGGAACAGTGGTGAGGAACAGTGGTGAGGAATACAGGAGTTCTGATGCAGTCAACATGCATTCCGGTCAGGCAAACCCGATGGCCGTCTATGTTGCGTGGGATGGTTCTGTTGTGGATCCTCTTAGTGTCAGCAGCAACTTCAGGACTTCGCCAAGACGCGTTGCCCATTGAAGAGCCGCTGGCAAGGGAACGCATCGAGGCCGCCACGAAAGATCATGGCGCGGCGCCGCTTACTCTCAACGAAGCGAGAGATCCAAGGCTTCCATTCGGCTCAACTCGATCGGACCTGATCAAGGGCGCCACTCTCCGACGGGGGGTTGTACTAACGCCTTACGTGCGGTTTTTGGAGCTCAGCCCGCACGCGATGCGGCGGCTCGACGCAATCGAGGTGGTGAGGTTGGCAGCACCGGAACTGTGGATTGTTGTTTTCCCGTATTCGCGCGATCGTGCCCGCGCTTTGGTCGGTGAAACGTCGGCTTGGCGCGGTGATCTCTCCGCGTCGCTCGGGTCTACTCAGGCATTGGGAAACCCGATCTCTTGGCCAACGGGACTAAGGGTTGACGCGACCGGCGAGGAACGGCGGGTGATTTGAACTGCTTTGGGTAGAGACCCACGAAGCGCCTGACGGTGCTCATTCTCCGCAAGAGTGGGTACGACGGAGGAGCATCGTCGCTGGCTATGCTTTGAGCGATCCGGGATCGCCGGTCGTACAGCACGCATTACGGTCGAGTATCGCGTCGAGGGTGGCGATGAGCGGTTCCGCGGCAAGGTTTTCATGAGGAAGACCGAGTCGGGTTGGCGATGGAGAAGGCCAGCGTCTAGAACCAGTCAGTGATTAGGCCCTTGCCGATGGTGTTGTCCTAACTACCGCGACCCGCGAACTAGGCACTTGCAAGGCTAGCGTTGTGCTGGCCGGACGGTCCACCGCATCAGATCTCTTTCAGTTGTCGATGCTTTTCTGTGCGGGCAAGGTCGCAGAGTTGTTGGGCTCAGCGACCTTGCGCCCACACGCAAGAGCTTCTTTCACCAAGTTGCGTCGATATCGTGCTCCAGTTGGATGGCGAATCGCACGCTCACGCCTGCTGTCTCGTCCTTCAGCGCTGGCTCGGTTGCGATGGTGCCGGCGATCCTCTCGGCATCATTCGTGCCAGAGAACTTGAGTTCTTCGAAGCCGCTAAAGGTCCCGGTCCAGTGTGTTTGCTTGCCGGCCCAGAGCATTGCGGCCGTCACGACATCGCCGTTGTCCCGAACCTCGATCACCAAACCCTGGTGGCCTTCTCGCATGACCCAACCCATGAGTTCTCCTTCGTTGGAGACAGTCGACTTCGGAATTGGTTTTTCAAAGCAGAGAAGCCTCGTGAGGCGGGTCGAATCGTCCAAGTCAAACGGGTCGTGAGCGCGGACGGCCACGACGTTTTCCAGATGGTGAGAGGTACCGTCAACGGCCATGGCGCATTGGTCCTTCGGAGCCGAAGCGCAGGCCGAAGCAAACGGTACGAACGCGGCCAATACGAAAGTCAACGATCCGATCCTTCTAACAGTAGTCACAGTGAGTCTCCTGAATTCTTCGTCACCTAAAAGTGCAACAACGCCGGACGGACGACGCGCCTCCTTAGTGATGTGTGAGCCCGGAAATCGGGCCCTCGCTACGGGACTTTCAACGCCAAGGACGCTGGCACCGCACACAATGTCTCTGTTGCAGGGTGGTTCTCTGCTCTTGATGCGAAGCCACGGGCCACCACTACGGCGGAGTAGCTGGCGCTTGTTTGGTGTGGTTGTGCGGATGCCTGGCCAACGGCCGAACGACGAGAACGGAGTGAAGGCTTTGGCGTAAGCGATCACGCGAGCAATCGGGGCACAGAAGTCTCCTGCTGCGTGAAGTAGGCGGTCGATTGCTCTGACTCCCAGTGGAGGGAATCGCACGTTGCTTCGGAGTCGAGCCTCAACAATCCCAGCTGCGGCTGAGCTGCAGACCATTCGCTTTGACTACCCGGTGCGTGCCCATGTGCGTCTTTGCATTTGCCGTTTGGAATTACTGAGAGCACAGGGCCGACGGAGCTAGGTCTCGTCCCTTGGAGCGCCATCTCGTTCTTGGCACAAGTGTGAGAAAGTGCTCAGTGGATCGACTCTAGACGCGCTTTGCCCAAGCCTCGAAGTCGTGGCAGGTTGCTCGAAGCTCGGGTGAGTTTCGGATCCGGAAATGTCTCGACCGCGAAAGCGCACCTCGAGGAGTCATAATTCATTGATGATCAAGATCAAAAGGTCGGGGGACGGCATAGGCCCAGCGACGCTTCTACTGATGTGCTGCGCCTCTCTGGCGCCGGGCGCCGGAGCTCAACTGCCTCCTTGGTCCAAAGCGCCCGCGGGCGCTTCTAGCGATTTGTGTTTGCAGGGCTACTTGGCAGCGAACGCGCAGTTGAGGCCGCACATCGCACCAGTTTGCCAGTTGGAGATTCAGGCCGCCGATGCCGCGCGCGCCGGGCGTTGGGATGAAGAGGCAACGCTCCTGGACCGGGCCATCAAAGACCTCAGTGTGCTTCGCTTGAACGCTGATGACCCATCACTGGCTGCGATTTCGACCGAACTGGATCGTTGGCGCGGGCAGTTGGGGCACCTGCTCGGAGCACGGCTAAGCGATCAGGGCGCCTACGACGAGGCGCGGTCGATTCTTGATTCAACCGTGATTTGGTTCGAGCTAGCGCAAGCCTCTTCGAACACAATCGCGAGCGCCTTCGTCGCCCTTGCGCGCGTGGGCCGAGATGCGGGTCACGCCACCGCGTCAGCCGCATGGTTGCAAAAGGCACGTGCCGCGCTGGACGATGAGGATCCAAGCTCGTTGGTGACCGCAAGGATTCATCAGACGCTGGCACGGTTGGCTCTGGACAAGAGGGATTTCGGGGCAGCGGCGGATGACCTGGCGGCAGCCCGGAGGTTGCTCGAGAACTCCGAGCCGCCACCGCGCGTCTTGGTTGATCAACTGAGCACTGAAGGGGTTCTGGCCGCCCGCCAGGGAGACCTCGATGGTGCGCACCGACTCTTCGCCAAGGCCCAGGATTTGCTTGAGGCATCCGGAGCGCCGAGCCCCAGATTCGCGAAGTCGCTCAACAACCTAGGTGCACTTGCGTTCTTCCAGGGCGACCTGGTGGCGGCGCAAGACTATTTGGAACGTGCGGTCGCACTTGATCTTCAGTTCGTGCCGGACGGGCATACCGCTCGGGCATCGCTGGCTAACCTTGGTGCCGTGCTCAAGAACCGGGGTCGGTTCGATGAAGCTGAGGTAGTGCTCCGACGGGTCGTCGAGCTTGCGGAGAACGAGCCGCCTGAGAGTCGTAGGTTGGCTGACGCTCACGAGGCCCTTGGCAAGCTGTACTACAACCGTCGCGACTACGATCGGGCCGCAGTCGAGTATGACCAGGCGCTAGCTGAAGGGGGCCCTGAGGCGCTGCTGCTTGCGCACATGGGGCAGCTCGCTCAGTTGCGGGGCGACCTTCCGGGCGGTATGGCGTTGCTGCGGCAAGCGGAAGAACTCCTTGAACATCAGCCCGACGACGGCACATACCTAGCGTTCATCGAGCATGAACAGGCGGCCGGACTTCGGCGCTCGGGAGATCTCGATGGAGCACGTGCGAAGGCTCAAAGTGCTTTGCAGCGCTATAGGTCGTTGAATTCGTCGGTGAATGTTTCCTCGGCACTCACTCGATTGGCGGAGATCGAGGTTGAGGCTGGTCGGCTCGAGGCCGCCAAAGCCGTCATCAATGAGTCCTTGGACTGGAATCTGAGGTTCGCTCCGAAGTCAGCGAAGGCGGCGCGCTCTTCTTCGTTCCTTGGGGAGGTGTTGCGACTTCAAGGTGACATCGCAACGGCCGAAAGCCTGATCTGCGGTGCGACGGATCAGCTGGAGTCCCTGACCTTAGCGAGCGGCGCGTGGGAGGACGATCGAACGACGTTCAGAGAGGCCCACGTCAGGATCTACCGATTGTGCGCTGATGTACTAGCAAGAGGCGGCAAGGCCGGGCGCGCGATCGAGGTCATGGAACGACTCCGAGGGCAGTCGCTGCGCACCCAACTCGCCGAGCGTTTCGTCGACCTGTCGGCAGCAGTACCGTCTGATCTGCGTGCGCGGTTAGTCCGCAATCGGACGCTTCTTGAGCGGGAATCGGCTCGGCGCGATGCTGCTCGCGCCCAGTTCGCATTTGAGGCTGAAGAGCGGGCGCCAGAGAAGCAGGATGTTAGAGAAGATAAGGGTCTAGAGGGGGCACTCCAGTCGGTTGAGGCGTCGATTCAGCAGCTACGAGAGCAGCGGTCGGTGCTGTTCGAAGAGCTTCGAGCCGCGGCGCCCATGTTGGCTGAATTGCAGACACCCCGTGCCCCAACGGTCAAGGAGTTGGCCGCCGCAGTTCCAGCGGGTGGGTTGAGACTTTCCTATGTCACAGGCGAGGAAAGTACTTGGTTGCTGGTACTTAGTCCCGACGGAAAGGCCACTGCCATCGAGGTGCCGATTTCACGGAGAATGTTGGAAACCTTAGTCGAGCAGCATGATCAAGCCTTGCGGCTGCCCTCGTTGCCCGATGAGTACCTCGCTCCGTCGCGTCGGTTGGGGGAGCTGCTCGTGCAACCTGCCCTGGCTCGTCTTGAGCAGCAGGGCCAGATCGCTCCATTGTTGATTGCGCCGGATGGGCCCCTCCACCGTGTACCTTTCGGGGCGCTGCGCGTCGTTGATCGGAACGACGACGCTCGGTTCCTGGTCGAGATCGCTTCGCCAAGCTTCGTATTGGTTGGCGAGTCGTCGACGCTACCTCACAAGATGCGGTCGATCGCAAGGCCAGAAGAGCCGCGACTGGTGGTGATGGCTGATCCCACCGTCGAGTTGTCCGACTCGCCAGGCGCGCCGCGCAGTCCTTCGGTTTGGCCGGCTCTCCCTGGCGCGCGTCGGGAGGCGAATGAGATCGCGTCGCTGTTTTCGGGCGCGGGCGTTTTCGTCGGCGAGGGCGCGACACTCGACACCTTGCTGAGGGAGGCTCCAACGGCAAATGTCCTGCACCTAGCTGTTCATGCGACAGTCGATTCCAACGATCCGCTGGGCTCAGCGCTCTTCTTGGCCGCCAGCGGTGGGGCGGCTGTTGATGAAGCCAATGTGTCGAGTCGAGTCGAAGCATGGGAGCTGGCCGAGGATCTTTCCCTGGTGGCTGACTTGGTGACTTTGGCGGCCTGCGAGACCGCCCAAGGCAGGCTCCATGAAGGTGAGGGCCTGCTCGGGTTAATGCGTACATTTCGACTGGTAGGTGCACGACGGGTCGTCGCATCGTTGTGGCGCATCAGCGATCAGGCAACTAGTGGCCTGATGGTGGATTTCTATCGCCGGCTGCGTCGGGGTCAAGAGCCGGATGTGGCCCTTGCCGCAGCCCAAAGGACCGTGGCCGTCGAAGGCGACGCAGGCACGAACGAAGCTGGTGGTACAACGAGGTCAGTGGGTGGACTACGGGCCTCAGATCTGCCGTCCGATCGAACCTGGGTTCACCCCTACTACTGGGCAGCTTTTCAGATTTACCAATAGGCCCCCCTGCTTAATGCGCCGGTACTTGCCGAACTCTGCTCCTCGGACTGGGTTCGTGGCAGGTACTCGAGAGACAGTATCCAGCTCTCCTTCAGGGCTCGAAGTACAGTTCAAGAGTTCGTTCCACATCGGGTGCCCGTGCTCGTCCAGCGTGTATCGCAGCAGATCGTGTTGGATCTTCACGTGGGGATTCTCCGTCTTTGCCAACGCGCAGAAGGAGGCGACTCCCACCGCCGCTGAGTCCATCTTGAGAGGACAGCTCCCCGGTGAGCCATTCCCTCACGGAAGAATGCCGATCCGACGGGACAGGTCTTCGAGCTATCACTTGGAACAGCCGGCTCTCAGTGAGAGCGGGTTCGCCTCTCCTACATGGTTGGGGTAGTAGCCGGAGTCCCGTGCAGTCGTCGGAAATTTGCTCGAATGCGTGACCGCGCGTCGCTCGCTTGTTAGCGTCCGTCGTTTCTACGATCGGCACGCCGGAAGCGCGTCGATGCCAATTTCTGGGCAAAGTACTTAGCATGATGAAGCCATCGCGAATCAAAGGTCTATGGTCGCAACAGCTGCTGTTGCCCCTGGGGCTGGTGCTGTTCTGCGTAGGTTGCGGCCGGTCAGCTGAAGAGGCAGGGGATCGACGGGACTTCGCCTTCTCTCCAGTGCCAACGTTCGGTGAACTGGTGCTTTCCGATGCCTCGAGCCTGCCGTTCCTGATCTCCGGTTGGGGTGTTCCGGAGTCGAGTAGCGGTGGTCGAAACTTCGTTCCCGGGATGGGCGCCCAATCCACCATTCTCCTGCCAAGCGTGGAAAGCGTTGCCCTGGTGGTCACGTTGGAGGGCCGTCCCTTCCCTCTGCGAGGAGATATCGAAGTCACCGCGACCGTCGAAGGCCAGGCCATCGGAAGCCAGCGGCTTGCGGCTGGTGGAGGAGCCGTCACCTTCGACATTCCGGCGGCACTAGCCGGCAGGGGCTCGACTCAACTTGAGCTTGGTTACGCGGCCGCTAGTACACCAACGTTTCCTTCCGCCGAAAAGGTCATCCTTTGGCAGAAACTCAGCTATCGGACAGTCGGTAACCCACCAGAGAATCTCCTCGTGGGCCTCTGGCCAGATCAATATCCAGCGGCCGACGGTCTCCAATTCGATCGAGGAGACTCGAGCGGCCCTGTGCTAAGACCCGCATCTGACTCGACGCGGTTCAGTACTCAGAGTCGAGTTTCTTGCCGTGAAGCAGATGCTCCTCGAACACCCAACATCGTTCTCTACCTCATCGATACCCTGCGCGCCGACCGCGTCGGGGCCTACGGCAACCTTCGCGGCCTGACACCGGCTCTCGATGCTCTCGCTGAGAAGTCGCTTGTCCTTGAGCAGGCGGTAGCCCAGTCTCCTTGGACCAGACCATCGGTGGCTTCTCTGATGACTGGACTCACGCCGCTCGCTCACGGAGTAGTGGGAAGAAAGAGTGCCCTGGCATCCGAATTTCTGACGCTCGCCGAGGTGCTTTCGGCGCAGGGGTACGCGACGGTTGGATTCGTCACGAATCCCAACGCTTCGGGAAAGTACGGTCTTCGACAAGGCTTTGATCGATACGTGACGTTGAGCGGCAAGGGCGCCTCCGCAAAAGCAGTGAGCGAAACTGCCGAGCAATGGATAGCGGAAAGAGACTCGGCAAAGCCGTTTTTTATGTACCTTCACACGGTAGAACCTCACGCTCCATACCAACCGGCTCCACCGTTCGCTCGGCGATTCGCGTCCGAGGTCGAGAATCCTGAACGCTACAAACGTAAGTTCATGCAAGGCCTCAGATCCAAGCAAGGGAGGGAGTTGGAAACGGTTCGGCGGGAAATGGAACTCCTTTACGACGCTGAGGTTGCAGAGAACGACGCCGCGCTTGGTGATCTCCTCGAGACTCTGGGAGATCCCAGCCTGGAGAACACCGTGGTCATCGTTGTTTCAGACCACGGAGAAGAATTCCTTGAACACGGACGCTGGGAACACGGCAAGAGCCTACACACCGAAGTGCTCGACGTACCGTTCGTCATTTACTTGCCGGACTGCGCCGCCGGGCGGGTTCAACGAACGACCCAACATGTGGACCTCTTGCCGACTCTGCTCGATTACCTTGGTCTGCCACCGCTACCCGGGTTGCCAGGCGAGAGCATTCTTTGCACAAACTGCGGACCGCGGGCTGTGGTGTCCCACGTTGGTATCGATCGATTCTTCGGAACCTCACTTACAACTGCGGATCTCAGGTACATAGACACTGAAGGACAGTCGATGGGTGGACGGACTACGCTCTACGATCTGGTCAATGATCCGGAGGAGACGACAAACGTTTTGTTGGAGCGGCCGATCGGAGCCCTATTCTTCGCGACCCAGCTAGCATCCTTGTCTTCGACGAGCGTTGCCGCGCCGGAGGTGGATGACTCTGAGCTTGATCCGGAGATGGTCCGAAGGCTTCGTTCCCTTGGCTATATTGACTAGGCCCGTCTCGCAAGCATTGTCCTCCACCGAGAGGAAGCGATTGACGACACTACACAGCAAGGCAATTGTCAAAGACCAACCCCGCAGAGACTTAAGAGACTCAGAAAAGGCCGACGAACTCGACTTCGAGGGTTGGGCGTAACTCAGGAGTCGCGACCTCGGGGCAAAGGGAAACGCCAGGCACATCCCTCACCCGAAGCCGGTTGATCCTTCTTTTGATCCTTCTTTTGATCCTAAGGGTTATCGATTGTCATGCTGCAAGCGGAGTCAGTCGCGACATGCTCCCGCGACTTCTACGGAGAAGCGGCCGAAGGCTGAATACTGGCCGATCACACGGCCGCCTCCAGCCTTGGAGAAATCGAATACAACGGTGCCGAAGTTGTTGCCCATACCGGCGAACTCTTGAGCGGCGATCACTTCGAAATGCTTGTTGGTGAAGTAGTCGCCCGATCCAAGGAGCGTGCCGTCTTGGCGGTACGCTTCGTAGGAGTAGGTGGACTTCACGTCGCCTTGGGGTTGATCGACGACCACGGAGAAGTTGCTACCGGCACCAAAGTTGAGAAAACGAACCTCCATCAGGTTGCAGAGATCTTCGGGTAACTTGAACAAGCGATCACCACCTGCGAAGTCATTAGCCGCGTCGACGTTGAGGAAGTCCCCCTCTAGTCCCGCATGGGTGCCCGTGTCGGTCCGGTAGATCAGGGCCAGCCCGGCGGCCAGATCGTCCCCGTCCGGGTCGAGGCTGCTGGTGTCATCGCGCATGTTGACCGACATCGTGTCATTGGCAGCAAGGGCTTGGCCGTCGACGCGCAGGGGCGTCGGCGTTGCTTCTTGTCCGTGGAATTCGACGTTCACTTCGACATTGTCGTCGGTGGTGTTGCGGGCCGCAAACAGTGTTGTTGGGCCGCTCGGGTCGGCAAGATCAATCTGGTAGCCGGGCACAACCAGTGCTGATGCGTTGGACAGAGGTGTAAAGGGCTCGTCGAAGGTCGACCGCAACGCAAGATTTCGGTGGGCGGGATCTTGCACCGTCACACTATTCCAGGACGCCCCGCCGTTTGCGGTGGAGAAACCCGGCTGCGTTGTGGGCCCGTTGGTGTCGTTGCCCAGGAGCAATTGTGGATTGGAGGCCTGATCCCACTCAACGCCGATGAAGATCCGGTCAGTAGTGAAGTCTGCGTCAGTAACATCGAGAGCGTAGTAGCGACAAGCTGGGAAGTTGGGGACGTCCATGATCATCTTGGCTTCGGTCTTCAGTCGCGCACCAGGCGCGTCGCCAGAGCTGTCAGGTCGACGGACAACAAAATTGACCTCAAAGTCGTCGGTTGCCGAGACAGTCCTTGAAAAACATGCACAAACCCGTTTCGGCGCTGCGCCGGCGGCACCGATCAGCGGCAGGTCGAACTTTTGAGTGAGTTCGACCGTAGCGGTGCCCATGGGGCCCTGCAGAGCGCTTTCGATGGTGCCATCGTCGTACACCAAACCGTCGTTGCAGCTGTCGGAATCAATGTTGAGCTGAAACGGGAACTGGGCTCCGTTACCGAACGAGGTGGTGACAACTACCGCCGTTTCCCCTACGCCTAGATCGAAGTCAACGGCGCTGCAAGCGCCAGGGCCGCTATCGTCATTCGAGGTAACGCAGTTGGTGAGAGGATCAACGGCGTTGAAGGTCGGAGAGTAGACCGACATATGGGTATCCCCGAGGGTGCAGCTCGAGGGGTCCCCGACATCGCTTGTGGTGAGCTCGATCGAAGCTTGAACCCCAGACGTGTTGGTCAGAGTGACGGTGTCGTAGAAGACGCTGGTGCCGATGCCAGACAGGCCCCCGCAGCCACTTACCTGTCGATTGTAGGTCGAGTCGTCGGCGTCGAGCGCCTGGGTCACCAGAGTTGGGAGGCCATCAGCGATGTCAATATTGACGTTTTCGCTGGCTCGCTGCACCGAAGTTGCCTGCAAGGAAGTGCTAACGAAGTCACTCTTTTGAGCATTGGCGACTGTGACGAGGCCGAGGGCGAACCAAATGGCAACTGATGCGGCGGTACGAATCATTATGGGCACCTCCAAGTGCAAGAACGAGTGTCGGAAGGCGTCTGGAATCTGGGACTGGCGAGACACAAGTCTAAGCTGGATCGGTTGGAAACGTCGAGGCGTCAGCGCTAGAGGGGGCGGCGATCCTTGCGGTGCGCTGGTATCCCTAGGTAAAAATAGTATGATGACCAAGGTAATGCTTGAACAGACGGAAACACAGCCCGCTCCGAGGAGTCCAGAGACTTGGTCAGAACCCAAACACCGGATCGCCAGCTTGCGAAGGGCACCACGACTCTCCTTGTCCTGTCGCTACTTTCCGAGCGCCCGATGCACGGATACCGCTTGGTTCGAGAGCTCGCGGAGCGTTGCGAGGGGCATCTCGCTTTCAAGGAAGGGACTGTCTATCCGTTGCTCTACGGTCTCGAAGACGAGGGCCACATTGTTGGGCAGTGGGCGAAGGGAGATTCCGGACGGCGCTTAAAGTTGTACCGAGTGACGCCGGAAGGCGAGCTCTACCGCCAGCGCCGCCTACAGGGCTGGCGGAGTTTGGTAAAGGCCATGAACCTCGTAGTGGAGCCGGTCTAGTCAACGTGCATGCGCCGGAGAGAAACGCGGTGACCTATGTCGTAGCGGTGGTCTATGTCGAAGCAGGAGCGATGGACGATGGGATCTGAAGATCAAGCAAGCGAGACCGTGATCGATCGTGGAGACGACACCGACAAGGAAGTGGTGAAGCGGATCGAGGCATCGATCGAGTCAGAAGTCGACCGACTAGTCACCGCAGCTGGCGTCCCAGTCAAGCGACGAGCGCAGGTGTGCGAAGAGTGGGTTCACCATCTCAGTACGGCGGCCCTCCTAGAGACGCGGAAGGGTTTCAGCGTTCAGGTCTCGGTTAGCCGCGCCTTGCAACGGTTCGGCGCTGCCGATGATTTGCGCGAGCCGGTTCGGTGCTGGCGACATAGGAACGCAAGGCGATCCTTGTTTCGACCGTTGCCCTGGTGGCTATGGGCCTGGCTCGCGATCGAGGGGATCTCCTTCCGATTCTGGTGGCCACGATTCACCGAAGATCCGAGTGCCGGATGGGTCCGATGGAGCGTGGTGTTGGTGGCCGTCATGGCAGCATTGATTTCGATGGTCATAGCCGCTCGATGGGCGAGCCTTGGAGGCAGAGCGTTGGGATGGAGGCAGCGAATTGGCGGACTGATCACCAGCGTGATCGGCTTCTGGGCTCTGACCCTGGTAGTTCAGCTGATTGTGGTCATCGGTCTGGACGCGCGTTCGATCCATTTGGTCGCAGCGGCCAAGTTGGCAATGGGCGGGGCGGGCCTAACCTTGACCGATCTCGGGCCGTCACTGGTGGCCGCCACCTTGATGGCCGGGCTGGCATGGAGCCATGGAGTCTCGAGATCGTTCGCTTACAGCGTAGAACAAGGAAGATCACTATGAAGTCGTTTGGAAAAGTAGCGCATCCGATTCGTTGCGGCGCCTTGCTGGTTGCAGGCCTTCTCGTTGGAGCTGTCACGTACCCTGCTGCCGCAGGCCAATCGGCGGACAAGCAAAGCTCTGGCCTCGATCAGCTAGTTGGCAGTTGGCAGTTGAAAACAGAGGTCTCTGTTGGCGATGGCACAACCATGCAGGGTGCCGGAAGACTGGACGTGCATCCCATTCTCGACGGCCGCGGGATTCGACTGCATGAGCGACAGAATCCGTTGGTCGAGGGGCGTCCCGAATACACCGAGGTCACCATCCTATTTCTCGGTCGCGACGGCACGTCGCTACAGGGTTCTTCGATCAACTCCTTGGGCAATCGTAAGCAACTCGATGGTGAATTCTCGGGCAACGCCGCGACAATGGAGCAAACCGGCCAGATGTTCGGCGGGCGCCCCGGTCGCAACCGGGTGATCTGGTCGGATATCAGTGTTGAGGGATTCTCTTTGCGGCTCGACCGGTACGACGAATCAACAAGTTCCTGGCACGAAGGGATTTACACCTTCGTTGCCACCCGGGCAGAGTGAGTGGCTCTTTGTAGGCTTGATGACCGCAGGAGGTGCAGGCTGGAAGTAGTTAGCCGCCGGGCAAGCCTGCTGACTATCACCCAGAACCACCCAGAACCACCGAGAGCCAATTAGAAGACTCCCTGAGGCAGTCTCCACCTCTCCTTAGGACCGGCCTCTCGGAGCAACCAACAGAAGTAGAACCGCCTTCGATGCCTCCTTATAGCCGCCGCCTCTCCAACGGCCTGAAGTATTTGGGCATCCTGTGTATCCTGCCGCCTGCCGCGCCAGCCCGCCGCCGCCGCTTGAAACTCACGCAACTAGCAGCGCCTTAGCGAGTCCGGCGCGCACCTTGCCGAACAGTTTCGCAAGGTGTAGCAAGCCGAGGCCGATGAACACGCTGAGCATCCAGAAGAAGGGAAAGACCCACCAAGGCACGTACCACTCGAACGAGCCGATTGTGATCATCGGCATGTCGGTGAACAACTGCACGAATGGGGATGCAAAGAAGGACAGTGCCAGGCTGAGCAGGGTGATAGCGATGGCAAAAGTGAGCACGCCAAGTGGCAAGGAGAGAATGCAGTAGAGCAAGGTCGACCAGGTGCGTGGGTCGGTGATCCAGTACTTGGCTTTCGCCATCCAACCAGCGTTTGTAGGAAGTGATGCAGGTCGCCGCGGCATGCGAACACCGATCAGAGCTTCGAGCAGTCGTCCTTCAACGAGGCCCAGCATGCGCAGTGAAACGGCGAATCCGACAAGGAATGGAATGCCGATGATGAGAATGCTGAAACCGATCGACATGGAAGCGCCGACCACCACCCACGTGAAGTAGAGGATTCCGGTCAAGAGACTGAACAGCATCAGGAACAGTGCGCCGTAGGCCCGTGGATCGAGGAGTACCCCGAAGACACCACTGAGGAAATCGGACGCTGGTGCTGGAGTTGCAAGTGCCCTAGTGACAGTGACTTCAGTCTCCCGGTATGAGGCGGCGACCTCTTCGGGTGAGCCGAATCCCTCGATTGCGAGATCGACTAGCTCTTGCTCCGAGAGGTCGCCGAGTGCTGCCGAGCGCTCGCTGCGCAGGAACTCGTCAGCGTCGTAGAGCGCGTCTTGGACCATGGCCGGATCGCTTGCGGCGAGGGCAAACCGAATCGCGTTTCGGTACTGGTCGGTGGTCTTGATTAGGGTCATGAGTTCCTCTTCTGATTGGAGTCGTTTTGCGAAGCCTCGAGAGCGCTGCGGATCTCGTCGCCGCCAGCGAGAACTCGATCGACGAAGTTCCGTGTATCTGTCCAGGCTCGTTCGACCAGCTCAAGCGCGTCGTGGCCGAGCTTGGTGACTCGGTAGTAGCGCCTCGATGGTCCGGAATCTGAGGGCTCAAGCGAGCTAGACAGGAGCCCCTCACGTTCGAGGGAGCGCAAGACGGGGTACAGGGTGCCTTGCTTCATTGGAAGCGGGGCACGGGTGACTTCTTCGAGGATCTTCGACAACTTGTAGCCGTAGAGTGGTTTGTCTGCCCGCGCCAGCAGAGCGAGCAGTGCAACGCTCACCGAGCCGGCATTGAGCTGCCGTTGGATCTTGGCCAGTGCGGTCGGTATGTCGTGTGCTTTCATATTTTGGGGTTCCGGGTGGTCTCGGCATGCGTTTGGAGCGCCTTTGGCTTTCTAGTACGAAAGAGCTACTAGAAAGTTGCTAGTAGTTGGTGGGAAGTAGCTTGGTGAACCAAGTTACAGAGCCACAAATCGCTTTGAGAGCCGACTCATTCAGTACACGAAGCCGGGTCTGAGTGCAGCGAGCGCGCGCGGCCGAGTCGATACCAGAAGTGAAGGAAGTGGGAGTCAGAGGAGTTCGTCCAGTCGTCTGCCGATGTTCTAAACCTGCGAATCGCTCCTGCCCAATCTCGGTGGGCTGTTCCTCAGGGAGTTTGCCGATTGGTTCTACATGCTCATGTCCGAAGGCGGCGCTTGATTCGGGCCGTCGTTTTGAGTCCGCTGTCTTCTAGTGCGACAGCAATGATCGTTGGCAGTTGGTGCGGGAGACGCGATCTCGCCACGATCGGCCTATCGCGGCTAGATCCTGGTTAGACTCCTGGGCAGACTTCGATCTTTTTCCCACCCCTTCGACAAGGATTCAACGCTGGCTCTTGCAAGAGCAGGAGCGGGATCCTGAAAGGACGATGTGTCAATGGCGTCCAAGCACTTTAGATGGCAAGAGCGGTGGCAGTTCGATCGAGCAGATGGCACTGCTACGCACGAGACAGGCCTGCACGTCGAACTGAGTGACGGTGTTGGAGTCGCGACCAATGCAGCAGAAGTCGAAGGCATGCTGATCCCAAAGCATGGTGCGCACAATGCCCCGGCGATGGTCTCGCGCTTAACGCGTGAAGGAGCCCAGATGCTGATTGATCCGTCTGCGAGAGGTTGGCGTAGCTCGGAAAGCAAGAAGCCGAATTGAGTCTTATCGCCACGTGCTGTGGTGCGGCAGATCAGAGGTAAGTTCGAACCAAATGGGCAATGACGAAGGTAAGCAAGGCGACGGTTGTGTGGATAGTTTGATCACTATCAATGGCTTGACCCACCGAGGACCGGCAACCATGACGGAGCAAGGCGATGAGCTTCAGCGGTGATCAAGGCCTTGTGGGGCACGCTGCGGTACAGTCGCGGCGGCAATGTGACCCTTCGGATCAGGATCGGTTCGAGGGCCGCCCAGGCCGTCAAAGGCATGTTCATAGCGCGACGTCACTTGAAGCTTCCCGGTCGTCCATTGCGCTGCGGCGCGGGTCCGAATCTGCTGGCACGAAGTGTTCGCCTGAGTTCAAGCTGCCGCTTAGGTTTGCGCGCGTTCGCTCGTTCCTAGACAATGCCACGTTCTCGATAGGGCTCTTTGTAGGTTGTCTAGTCCAGTGCTTCACCGTTCCGGGAGGCCTCTACGGCCAGGAACCAGTCGACGGCGAATCGCCAATTGTCCAGGCAAGCTTGGCACCCCAGTACTACTTCGCGATCCGAGTCCAGTCGGTTGACAGCGTGACGGAGTGGTACCAGAGCATTCTTGGTGTCGAGCCGCTGGATGAGCGCAAGGCAGAGGACGGACGTTGGCGTATTGTGAATCTCCGCAGCGAGCACTTTGCGATCGAGATCGTTGAGGACTCCCGCTCACAAGCAACACCAAGACCGTTCGGGTTGTTTAAGGTGGGATTCGCGGTAGATGACGTGGACGCCATCGCCCGGCGGGTAGCGGAACTCACCGGAGAGCTCCCAACGATCGTGGACTTTCCGCCGCACGAGATTCGCATTCTTCAGCTCGAAGACCCGGAGGGGAACGTTCTCCAGCTGTTCTCCCCACTAGTCGGGTCCGCTTCTAGAGACTAGTAGGAGGCGTCACAAACTTCTCGGGGTGTGGGCTGGCCAAGCTCAGTCGCTCCCAGTTCAAAAGTGCGGAGATAGTTCCATCATGAAGCTTGGCTGATTCGAAGCTGCGGGCGAGGAACGTTATTCCTCGCGAGCGTGCGGTTTCCCGGCACTCGAATCGCGATCTGGCCTGCACCGTCACCGGACAATCGCCCAGCTTTCCGGCAACGATAGTGGGGCAAAGGCAGTGCCGCGATGCTCGTCCTAGGCGATTTGGCACAGCGCTTCGGCCGGGATACTGGACCGACCGGAGTTGGCGGACCAAACTGCATGGTTTGCTCAGGCTTTCGATGTTGCTGCCGAACGACTGGACAGCCACCGCTAGGTTGCAGGTGACAACGACAATCGAGCGGTCGGCAGGTGGTATGCCGATGCGCTAGTCATGATGAATGTTGGAAGAGAAGTCTGATGAGAAGGGGTGCGGTCTGGCGGTTCATGAGCAGAGCCTGAGAAGGATGAGGGTCGTCCACCAGACGATCGGCCCAAATCGTTCAATGCGTGGCCAGTGAGAGGTCCCTCCTCTTCCTTGTGCCTATTCGCAGCCCGGAGGTGTCGAGGTAGCCCCTGCCCAGTAGCTGCGATCGGCAGCCAACACACTGGTTGGCCACCGTTCGTCCAGGTTATCTTTAGTAGTAGCCAAGGCCCTGGTCGGTCACATAGAAGGTGAGAAAGTCGGGTGCGCTGCCGTCCCAGTTAATCTCGAGATGTTGGCTGTCGACGACCGTCTGAATTGCGGTCGTGTTCGATGGACTGGCCGTCACCACGGCCACCGGTTGGTTCTTGAACACGGAGTTGAAACCGACAACTAGCCCGGTTGTGCTCTGAGAGATCGTGTACTTACTGCCGGTCGTTGGGGAACCGGACGAGGTGACTTGACCGCTGATTCGTTTGCCGTCGGACATGATGTGCTCCTGAGTTTCAGGTTGATGGTGGCCCCATGGATGCACGCGCTTCCAGGAACATTGAGCCAGGTTCGCTCGATGCGAGGCAGGCTCACTAGTACAGATCTCCTTGGTCAGTCAAAGCGGACGTGCCGGTCCGAAGGAGTGCGGGAGAATCGTGTTGATTGAACCCGGTTCGTTTTTGCTGAACACACCGGCCCGGCCGTGCACTTCGACGCCGAATCGCTGCTTGGAGTGCGGGAGGCGTTAAGAAAGCGCAGGATATTGGCGCTCGGCCCGCGTTTTCCGGATTCTTCTAACTCGGTCAGCGCTGCTCTTCTCAGCATCATCAATCGTGCTCGACGGCGTGATTTGCGAGAGTGAAGAAGCCGACGGGGACCATTGCTAAGAAAGTCCACGATTCGCCTCGCCAGATCCAAAAGCGGTTGTGCTTTTTCCGACGCGTCCGCAATCTCATCTACGTCTTCGTCTACCTTGAACCCATCCAGGCTAGAGCTTCACAACGCGTTGACAAAGACGTCCTGAGCGTGAGTGTGAGCACGCAGCTCATTCACGATTGCCTTGAGTGTACAGTTTGTGTATAGTACAAGTTGTACCTATCAACGAGGAACAAGATGCGGAACTCCCACGCTGACCCGCCGCCACTCAAACCAGATGTTTTTTGGATTCTCACTGCACTAGCGAAGGATTCGAATCATGGATACGCGATTCTCCGTCAAGTGGAGGCATTGTCGTCGGGCCAGCTGGTTTTGCGGCCAGGACCGCTGTACCGCAGGTTGGCAAAACTCCTTCAAGACGGTTGGATTGCTGAGCACAACGAGGATCACCAAGAACCCTCGGTATCGGAAGCGCGCCGCCGCGTGTACAGAATCACCAAGCGCGGTCGAAAGGTTGCCGCGGCGGAGGTGGCGCGCATGTCTCAGGCCGTCATAAGTGCCGAAGCGGTAGGCCTGAGGAGCGGTCCATGAACTCCCTTCGCGAAGTGAAGTTTGCGCGCCGCATCTATCAGCGGGCCATCCGGGTCTATCCAGCAGCTTTTCGAAGCGAGTTCGGAACGGGTCTGCTCGACACCTTTTGGTGCGGAGCCGAGCACGAGTTCAACAGGCGCGGGAGTTGGGCCCTTGCCATCTATCTCGTTAGGTGCTTGCTGGACATCGTGCCGGACGCCGTGGCCGCCCACCTGTCCGGAGGTGAGGCCCTTGCACAAGGCGCCAAAGTGCGATCGGAGAAAGGTGCATGGCTTCGCGGGCTTGGTCAGGATGCGTGGTACGCAGCGAGGGGGCTACGCCGAGACAGAACTTCAGCAGGGGTCGCGGTGGTGACTCTGGCTCTTGGAGTCGGGGTGACGACTTCCCTGTTTGCTGTGCTTTACGCCGTACTCCTTCGTCCCTTGGCCTATGAAGACTCGGATCGGCTCGTGGTTCTGCAGGACCGCTCACTCGAGAGCGGTGCACCCCTTCGGACCACAGGCGGCGCCTTTCTCGACTGGTCCGAAGGCACTCGCTCGATGGCAGACATGGCCTTGATTGGCGGGGCCACCTTGACCCTCACAGATCCCGGCGAAGATCCTGAACGCGTTCAAGGATCTAGAATTTCCACTGGCTACTTCAGATTGCTCGGTATTCATCCGGCGCTGGGAAGGGCTTTCAATCCGGAGGAGATGCGCGGTTCACCTCTTGTGCTCATCCTTAGTGACGCGTTGTGGCGCGGCCGCTACGGTGCTGATCCTTCGATCATTGGGCTTGACCTGCACCTTCACAGAGCCTGCCTCCACCGAAAGCCCACCAACGTTGAAGCCACCCCAATGAGGGGCGCACGTAGTCTCTTGAGCTGTGACGACTTGCGCCCCGGCCAGGCTCGCATTGAGCAGGAAACTCGCGAAGATAACGCACGGAAGTCTCTTTGCAATATTCACTCTTGCTCCAGGCCCGGGTGATCACTTTTCTTTCGAGCATCTGTTTCGTCACGGTGCGACAAGCTTGACTTGATTTCCGCAACCGTGGGGAGTCTCAAGTCAGGCTCATAGACTGAGACAACACTGTTTTCCTCGCCGATCATAAAGAGTTCTCCCGACCTAGCAACCACAACCTCACCGAACCGATCAGGCGGCGCAAGCGCAGGCAGCAACAAGTATCGGTCACCAACTTTTGGAATCAGCGCCAGTGAGTCACCCTTGGAGCCACAAAAGACTACGTCTCTGTGAACGAACCGAGCCGTTGGTACGACTAGGCTCACATCAAACGCTGGCGTATAGAGTTCGCTTTCCGACAGGTGTTCGTCAACCGACAGGGAGAGCAACAATGCCGGTCTTCCCCGGTAAAAACCAGTTGTCACACGATCGACCGATCCGAGTATCGCAGCCTTAGAGCGTTTCAGAGCCACACCAAAGCTAGTACTCAGACTGTCATCAACCGACTCGTTCATAGCACCGTCAAGCGTCAACAATGACACTCCGCAGTGCTCATCGGTAGAGAGAATCTGCCCCTGCGATAGCCCCTTCGACCTAGCGGTTCCGAGAAGTTCACTATAGAAACGGATCTGATCTTCGATCTGGTTCCTATCGGCCTCTGAGAAATAGGACTTCTTGATACCGCTGGCCGAAATGGCGTGCTTCGCCGAAACCCAAATTGGGAACTTCCGTCCGGATCCGTCATAGAAGACATCTGCCCGATCTGAGGCGGCGAACGTTGACCCGGCAACAGCTACTGCAAAGAGGCTAGCAAGAGCTAGTTGCGCGCACGTTCCTGATTTCAACTTTCTAGTTCCTTTCATATCCACTTTCTCCCTAGATCCCATCGGCGGTCCGCGACCATCGAAGTTCCTTCTCAGTCAGAATACCTGAACCCTCACAGCAATAGTTGCAACTCGGCTTTTTCGGCATATCTCCAAACACACTCCGCAGTCTGAGCATTGCGACCGGCTACCATGCGTACTCCGAAGGATACCCAGACTGTCAACGCCGACCGAAAATGTCCCATCCATGGCGGTTGAAAATGTCCCACCCCGCGGTTGGGTAACCAGCCCCTATTTGGTCTTCTTTCCTCCCTTGGATCTTCTGCTGGCAGCGGAAGTCCGAGGGCGAGGCAGAGCCGAGTCCGAGGCCTTTGGAGCTCGTAGAAGGTCAGCGTGTTTTCGCATCCTGTAGCTGTTGCCGCGGATGTTGACGAGGTGGCAATGGTGCAGCACCCGGTCGATCAAGGCGGCTGCCATCACCTCATCCCCAAGGATGTGGCCCCACTCTTCGAAGCCCTTGTTGGACGTCAGTACCCCCTGCCGATTCGATCCACACCCCTGTCTGCTGCCTGAGCAGAAACTCAACGACTCCACGAGCAACAATTCCCTTGACCGTTACCTTGTCCACGCCCGGACTGTTCCGGCCGCGGTTGCTGGCTACGCGCGCTAACGCACATCGAAGATTCCGTGGGTCACAAACTAGACCCCACAGTTTCTCGAAAACGTAGTCAGACTTTTCCCAACTGCGCAGGTAAAGCTTTCGCTGCTCGCTCCAGAGCCACTGCCGATCGGCAGTCGATGCCACATACATGGCTTTCCCCGGCGGCCTCGAAACTTTACTCATCGACTGCTCCCCTTTGCCATGTACACGGCTTTCCCGTGCTCCGACTACTACGAGAGCTCCGCCC
>JAJCXN010000055.1 GCA_029263415.1 Acidobacteriota bacterium | reverse complement strand
CCCCTTTGCCACCACGTCCCTAGATGGTCACGATCAGATGCGCCGCCCTGACGAGTTTCACTAGCGACGAAGGTGGTGAGGGCGTCCCCCGAGTCGGCAGCTCTCGAGGAGCCCTTCACGACCACGCTCGAGAAGCCCACCGCGTTGCCGGCGACGAGTGCGCAGGCAAGGGCACGCCTACCCGCTCAAGAAGAGCCCGCAGCCGGTGCCTACGAGGGGGATCCCGATCCGCCGAAAGGAGCGAGGGCGAGCCCGCAATCGCCTGCCTCGCCAACGCGAAAGCCCTTTGCCCACAGCGACCACAGCGACCACAGCGACCACAGCGACCACAGCGACCACAGCGTACGACCCGCCGCCATCGCCATCGCCATCGCCATCGCCAAAAACTAAGGCCCCAACAACCGTCCCACCGCCCGACCCGGCAACACCACACCCCTCTCAACCTCGCCCCGCACCCGCGCCATCTCCGCCACCCCGTCCGCCCCAGACCTCCCAGCCCAAAACTGCCCCAGCACCCCCTCCTCCAACAAATCATCAAACCACCCCACCAACTGCCCACGCCGCCGCGCCTCCAATTCTCCGCTCGCCCCCATCGCCTGCCGGTGTCGCTCAACCTCCCCCCAAAGCTCCCCCAACCCCTCGCCGGTCAAGCCACTACACCGCACCACCGGCGGACTCCACGTCTCAGACACCGGACTCAAGATCCGAAGTGCGCTCCGATAATCAGCCGCCGCCCTCTGCGCCCGCTCAACGTTCTCTCCATCCGCCTTGTTGACCGCAATCATGTCGGCGATCTCCAGGACACCCTTCTTGATCCCCTGTAGATCATCCCCGGCCCCTGGCAGCATCAGCACCAAGAAGAAGTCCACCATGTCAGCGACCGCTGTTTCTGATTGACCAGCACCGACGGTCTCCACCAGCATCACGTCAAAGCCCGCGGCCTCGCACACGATCATGGTCTCTCGCGTTCGTCGTGTGACCCCGCCCAAAGTGCCTGCCGCCGGTGAAGGTCTGATGAACGCCGCTGGATCGATTGCCAGATTCGGCATCCGGGTCTTATCACCCAAAATACTGCCACCGGTCCGACTGCTACTCGGATCTACGGCTAGCACAGCGACCCGTCGCCCCGCTGTGGTCAGCTGCTTGCCCAACGTCTCGATAAACGTGCTCTTGCCAACTCCCGGCACGCCGGTGATGCCAACCCGATGACTCTGCCCCGCGAATGGATGTAGGGCCTCGAGCAACTCTTGAGACCGTTCTCGATCCGATGCTTTGGTGCTCTCGACCAAGGTGATCGCACGCCCCAGTGCCGTCCGATCACCAGCGCGCACGCCGTGCACCAACTCACCGATCGACCTCCCGGCCGGCGGCTGGGCCACCTAGCGGCGCTCCGCCAACTTCGAGAGAAGATCTACCGCCGCGTCACTAATCACCGTGCCCGGCGGAAAGATCGCGGCGGCACCCGCCGCTTTCAGCGCTTCGAAATCCTGGGGTGGAATCACTCCGCCGACCACCACCATGATGTCCTCACGACCGAGCGCCGAAAGCTCTGCGCGTAGCTGTGGAACGAGGGTGAGATGTCCAGCGGCCAATGAACTGGCACCAACAATGTGCACATCGTTCTCAACAGCTTGGCGCGCCGCTTCGGCCGGGGTTTGAAACAGCGGCCCAATATCGACGTCAAAACCGAGATCCGCGAATGCCGTAGCGATCACCTTCTGACCGCGGTCGTGACCGTCCTGTCCCATCTTGGCTACCAAGATCCTCGGACGGCGGCCTTCGTCTCGTTCAAAGTCTGCGACCATCTCGGCAACGGTGGCGATGCGTTTGCTTGATTCTTCTGTGGCTGATCCCATCGCTTGACTGTAAACCCCCGAGATCGTTTGCACCACCGCAACATGACGGCCCCAAGCCGCTTCGAGTGCGTCAGAAATCTCACCGACCGTGGCTTTCGCCCGTGCGGCCTCGATAGAAAGTGCCAGCAGATTACCTTCGAGTGCTTCGGCACGACCAGCCACGACACCCTCCCGATCACCGGCCGCTGCGGTCAATGCCTCAAGTTTCACTCTAAGCGCACTCTCATCGCGATCACGCCGCAGCTCTGCGAGCTTCGCAAGCTGCTGTTCACGCACCTCGCCGTTGTCGATTTGCAGAACATCAATCTGCTCATCCGACTGCGGCACAAACCGATTCACCCCAACCACCACCTGCTCGCCAGAATCGATGCGCGCTTGCGTCCGCGCCGCAGCCTCCTCAATCCGCAACTTGGGCAGACCACTCTCGATCGCCCGCGCCATGCCGCCGCTCTCTTCGACCTCGAGAATGTGTTTGTATGCCCGCTCTGCCAGTTCCTGCGTCAGCTGTTCAACGTAGTAGCTGCCGCCCCACGGATCGATCACATCGCAGGTGCCGGCTTCGTACTGAAGGAACAGCTGCGTGTTGCGAGCGATGCGTGCACTGTCGTCACTGGGCAAGGCAAGAGCTTCATCAAATGAGTTGGTGTGCAGTGACTGTGTTCCGCCGTGCGTGGCAGCCATCGCCTCGATCGATGTGCGAACCACGTTGTTGTACACATCGGTCGCGGTCAAACTCCAACCCGAGGTCTGGCAATGGGTGCGCAACGAGAGCGATTTGGGGTTCTTGGGATCGAACTGCGACATCAACTGGGCCCACAGCAAACGCGCCGCGCGCAACTTGGCGACCTCCATGAAGAAATTCATGCCCACGCCCCAGAAGAACGATAGGCGCGGGGCAAACGCGTCGACGTCGAGACCAGCCGCAACTCCAGCTCGGACGTATTCAATGCCATCCGCCAGGGTGTAGCCGAGCTCTAGGTCCGCGGTCGCGCCGGCTTCCTGCATGTGGTAGCCGGAGATGCTGATGCTGTTGAACTTCGGCATCTTGCTCGAAGTGAAGGAGAAGATGTCCGAGATGATCCGCATCGACGGCTGAGGGGGATAGATGTAGGTGTTGCGCACCATGAACTCTTTAAGCACATCATTCTGAATAGTGCCGGCGAGCTGCTCGGCAGGAACGCCCTGTTCTTCGGCTGCCACAACGAACAAAGCGAGAATCGGCAGCACAGCTCCATTCATGGTCATCGAGACGCTGGTTCGATCGAGCGGTATACCGTCGAACAAAGTACGCATGTCGAGAATCGAGTCAATCGCGACGCCCGCCATGCCCACGTCGCCGGCAACTCGAGGGTGATCCGAGTCGTAGCCTCGGTGAGTGGCGAGATCAAAGGCAACCGAAAGGCCCCGTTGGCCAGCGGCCAGATTGCGTCGATAGAACGCGTTGCTCGCCTCTGCAGTCGAGAAGCCCGCGTACTGCCGGACCGTCCAAGGCCTGCTCGCGTACATGGTCGGATACGGGCCTCGCACAAACGGGGCCACACCAGGTGCCCAGCCGAGATGGTGGCCATCGGAGCTACCGTTGCTGGCCGCTTGGTACAACCGCGAAACCTCAATGTCTTCGGGCGTTCGCCAGGCGTCGGCAGGCTCGCCCGTGGCCAGCTCGAAAGCCTCGGACCAGGAAGAGCCGACTTGCCCTTGGTCCGAAGCAAGAGGGCCCGGAGCAAGAGGGTCAGGAGCAAAGAACGGCAGCCCGCTGAAGTCAGGAATCCGGCTCATGCGGCTGGCCCCTCGCTCGGGTTCTTGTCCAGATCGATTTCGAGTCGGCGATAGAGTTCTTCAAACACTGCGATGACATCGACGCCGATATGAACAAAACCGTCGAAACCTGCCTCAGTCAAAGCCTCTCGACGCTCGCCCGGATGCCCGGCGTAGTACACGGCAACAACCCCTGCAGCGCGCAATGCCTTGAGCGCAGGAACCGCCGCCGCCTCGTAGAGCGCATCGCTCGAGCACAGAACGGCAATCGTCTGGGCCGTCAAGTTCGCATCTGAAGCAGCAGCGCTCAAACCCTCAGGAGTCCCGACTGAAGGCCCGTCGATCGCTTCGATTCCGCCTGCGGCTAGCAGGTTCCGCATGAAGGTGCTGCGTGGGTTGTGTTGCGCGAGTGAACCAAGATTGGCCAACCACACTTGGGGCCTTGAACCGGTGCGGTGATGGACCACGTCTGAGGCCAACCGAAATTGCTCGAACTCCCAGTCCAAACGCTGCATGGGAAAGAGGCTCTCCGTGGTCCCTTCGGTTTCTTCGGTTTCAGTATTCTCCACGGTACTGCCGGGCGCAGCCACGTCCGCGTCAGGACTGTCTTCTTGCAACCGAGCGAAGTCGCTAACACCGACCAGCGGCCTCTTGCGCTTCCTGATCTGCGCCCCACGCTGCATCGCGGCCTCGCCGATCACACGCTGCAAGCGACCGGCCCGAAGGTCCGCCACGATCCCACCCGCCGCTTCGATCGCTTGAAACTCGGTCCAGGCTTTGTGAATCAGCGCATCGGTCCTACTCTCCAAATACCACGAGCCGCCAGCACTATCGATCACATGATGAAGATTCGACTCAGAACGCAGGATGACTTGAGTGTTGCGCGCTAGGCGCATCGCTCGCTTGCTGCGAGCGCCAGTCGCAGCATCGTAGGGACGCACCGTGATCACATCCGCGCCGCCGAGTACCGCGGCCGCGGCGCCAGTGGTGGCCCGCAAGGCGTTAGTCATCGGTTCACGAGCCGAAAGCATGCGCATGGCCGTGGTCGCTTCGATACGCAAGCCTCGACGAAGCTCAACTCCACACGCCTGGGCCATTCGTGTCCACAGTGCACGAGCCGCTCGCAGCTTCGTGATTCCCGCAAACAGATCTGCATCGACCTGCAATCCGACGACAATCTGTTCGAACGCACGGTCTAGTTCGATATCAGCAGACTCCATCGCTCGCAGATAGTGCAGGCCGGTGGCCAGCGCTACAGCCAACTCTTGAGCGTCATTGCAGCCACCGAGATGAAACGGTTCGGTTCCAACTCTGAACGTTGTGACCTTGCGCCATTCGCCAGCCGCAGTGGCTGCAAGCGCTACGGCGCGATTCACCGCATTCTCGAACCGAGGACCGAAGACATCGGCCGCCTCCTCTGGCAATCGACCTGCAACCGCTAGCCGAACCGGGTCGATGTTCCAGGCCCCCTCCACCAAGGCCGGATCGTGTTCGCGGCGACTCCACACCTCACACAGCCACTCCACCCATTGTTCGAAGTCGACGCCGGCATCGAGTGCCACCGGAGCGAGGTCAAGATAGATGCCCTCTAGGGCCTCGTTCAATTGCTCAGCGGAGCCGATCCGCAGAGACTCCCCGACCAGCTCGAGCGAGTTGGCGCCGCCCTCGAGTTCAGTTAGCGCCTGCCGATTGATCGCAGCCGGACCGCCCCGTGCGATCCGCGCTCGCAGATCCCAACCCTCAATAGGTGGAACCACCAAGGCACCCCGCCTGAATGATCCGGTGCCCGGCGACTCTGAGGGCCTTTCGTGGGCTGGCGCGAAGTACACCGGCTCGAGCTCGAGCCCGGAATCGGTACGTCGCCGCAACGAGTCGACCGACCGTCCGCGAAGTGAGGCCTCTGCAATCTCGCGCCACTGTTTGGGGTCTGCTGCCGGAAAAGCATCTGCTGGTTTACGCCGCATAGTTGAGCAGAAAGATACCAGCTCGACCGGTGAGAGAATGCACTTCACCAGAACGCAAAAGAGCCGGCTCCTTGCGGAACCGACTCTTCGCAAACGATCACTAGCTAATTGCTAGCATCGTCAATGGCCAATGGCCTACCAGCGACCGCCGCCGCCACCGCCGCCACCGCCGCCATGGCGGGGTTCGCGAGGACGAGCTTCGTTGACTGTCAAACGACGGCCACCGAACTCCTGCTGGTTGAGTTGTGCAATAGCTTCTTCGCCACCGCTTTCCATTTCCACGAAACCGAAGCCACGAGGGCGACCAGTTTCACGGTCGGTGATAAGACTTACGGAACTCACTTCGCCGTGGGCGCCGAAAAGCTCCTTGACTGAGTCTTCCGACGCGTCAAAGGGAAGGTTACCTACGTAGATACGAACTGTCATGAGAGCGACTCTCCAATCCTTCGAGTTTCTGACCAGCGATTCATTTTCAAGTCCGCGCGTCCCTCGTGAGGGTGCGCACCGCATTGAAACCAGATCGGCCACACGCCGACTGGGATCACTCTGAGTTACCCGATAATTCTGGGAACCCACCGAAGGCTCGAGAGCACTGCTATCCGAAAAAACGTCTAGACGAGGCCGCTGCGTTCGTGAGATCCAAGCTAACAGAGAGACGCTAGCACAGGTGGGCGGAAGAGTCTGCAAAGTTGGGGGATGATTCCTTCGTCGTGCGGGGGTACGCTTCGGTTGTTTTGGGGCGTTTGTGAGTGTGTGCGGCGTCGGTGATCTTTGGTGCGGCGTTGGTGATGGCGGGTGCGAGATCGCGATTGGAGAGGCGTCTTCGCGCCTTTCGGCGGATCGGGGATCCCCTTTGGAGGCACCGGCTGCGACCTTGTCCTGAGCGGTGAAGCGGGGCCTTGCCTGCCACTCCCACGGGACGCTTCGCAGTCAGTCGCCCGCAACGCGATGGGCTTCTCGAAGAGCGCTGTTGAAGGGCTCCTTCGGTGCGAAGCCTCCCGCGGGACGAGCTGCCCCCGTCGGGGACGTCCTCACCGCCTTCGTCGCTAGTGAAGCTGGGACGAGCAGCGTTTGCGATGGGCGCATCTTGGAGCATTTCTGCAAAGTGGAAAGGCTGCGCTTGGAATATGAGAGGCGGGAGGCTTGGGCTGTGTGAACGGCGCCATAAGGTGTGAGACCCCGTTCACACAGCCCAAACCAAGTGTTCCGGAGGATCGGCAACAACGCCAACAACTACGGGTAATACCCCGACATCGCCCGGACCTCCGCCCCCCTTCTCTTCACCCTCACCCGCACCGCCCGAAACTCCTCATCCCCCTTCTCACTCGTCGACTGGTACACCATCATGTACCGCGACCTCAGATCCTGATCAATCTCCGAATAGATCCGATCAAGCTCGTCGACACTGTCAATAAAGAACGCGCGACCGCCAGTCTCTTCAGCCAACACCCGAAGGTTTCGTCGTGCGTCTTTGTCGCGAGCCGCTTTGTTGAGGCCGATTGCGAAAATCGCCACACCACTTCGTCGTGCGACTTCTTTGGTGCGCTCGAAGTCGAACAAGCTGGTTTCGTCTTCGCCGTCTGACAACAGCAACAGCGCGCGTTGCGAGGTGATCCCATCGAAGTAGCTCAACGCGTAGATGGCAGCGTCATAAAGCGCGGTGCTACCGCTCGCTTCAAGGCCTGCTAAGGCCTGAATGAGATCTTCCTTGTTGTTGGTGAATCCGATCCGATTCTGCGCTCTGGTGTCGAACGACATCACCGTCACTCGATCCTGCTGGCGCACAAAACTGCTCACGAATCGTTCGGCTGCGGCGCGCACACTTTCGATGTCGCCTTCCATCGAAGTCGACGTGTCAATCAAGAGACCCGCGTGCACCGGTAGATCCTGAACAAACTCGAATCGGGTCAGCGTCTGCCGCACACCATCCTCTTCAACCGTCACATCCTCGGGCGTTAGCTCGAGGATTGCGCGACCATCGCCATCGACGATCCCGGCGAAGACCTGCACGTACTGGACGTTGATCTCTTCGGTGAACTCGGGACCATTGATGAACGCGACGTCTTCGGTTTGACTGCCATCGCTTAAGAACGCAACAGCGCGCACAATCGAGAGCCCTAACTTTTTGAGCTCGACCGAGGCCATGAAAGGCTCTTGATAGAGCGTTGCGACCCGCTCTTCGTCCAAGAACATCTCGACGCGATCCAAAGTTGACGCGTCTGGAATCTGCACCTGGGCGACCGCGCGTGCACTGTTGGTATAGGTGATGTCGGGCCGCGGCTCGGTGAGGCGAATCTTGAAGCGCTGACCGCCTTGATTCAGCGACAGTTCATCGGTGGCCACTTGTTCTCCATCGACAAACCCGCCAACCCTCACGCGATGCAGTCCCGGTACCGTACCTAGATTCAGCGACACCGCGAATGGTGGCCGGCGCTTGGTCAGCACCTCTTCGTCGTCAAGGAAGAACCTCACTTCATCAAAGTCGCCCACGGCTTGCGTGTCGAATCGGATCACACCGTATTGAACCCCACTCGGATCATTGGGCGGGATCAGCTTCAAATAGCGCTCGCCCTTTTCGGCTGCCTCAAGCGCCTCGGCGAGAAACGGAAAGGCCTCGGTCAAGGCGCGAGCAGCATCGACCGCGTCTGGAGCGCGCGGAACATCGAACGATGATTCGACCCGTGCATAGCGGTCACCGAACACATCCTCGACCTTAAGCACGATCTCGGCGGGCCCGGGCCTGAGGTATCGCGTGACCACCAACGGCAACTTGGCATCCTCATCCAACGGCAACTCCGGCGGGCTTGCCGGGGGCGCAGACGACGCGGGCGCTGACGACGCGGGCGCAAGCTCGTCACTGCCCAGAACGGACGTGGTGATCACCGCGTCTGCCGCTTCACTTTCAGTTGGTCCGCCTTCAGTTGGTCCGCTTTCAGCAGCTCCTCCACCGATGCGCTCCCGGGTCGCAGCCCCCTCCGGCACCGGCAACTCAAAGCGATACCGAAACTGCTCGAACACGCGGTCGTTGCGCAAGACCTCGCCGGTCACCACCAAGTGAACCAGCTCCCGGCCTGCAAACACGCGCGACGTTAGTTGATTGAGCGGAACAGTGAGCACACCCTGAGCAGTGGTGCGATTCTGATTGCGCCCAGGAAACGCCCAGAGGACCTCCGCAGGAAACGTCTCCGCACCCTCCGGCAACTCGCTGGTCTCGGCTTGAAACGTGGCAAGCCACTCCTCCGGCGGATCAGGTGCAGTGGTCCACTGCCTGATCCTCTCAGGGTACGTCGGGTCAGCCCCGATCATTTGCTGAGCAAGCGGAAGGAATTCCTCAGCACAGAGCAATCGTGGATTGGTGGTCGGAAGACGCCTGCGCGGCCAAGGGTTGATGGCGAAGCCCGGATACCAGATCTCGTAGCGAGCACTTGCTGCACGCCGCTGGAAGATCACCGAAAACTGTGCGTTGGATTGATCGCTGCCGCCATAAAACCAGATTTCCAGCTGAGACGACTTGTCGTAGCAGACGCTGAGCACTCGTCCATCGCGCAGCACAAAGCGGCCGGGCGAACCGTTGAACAAGAAGAACACCGCTCGGGCATCTTCCAACGTGCCAAATAGCGAAAACGATTCTTCCGAACGACTCCTCCATCGCACCTTGGCCTCATTGAGGTGAGTGCCGGGGTTCGGGTCGCGCACGTTCCAGAACTCGAGCATGAACGACTCGCGCCGATAGTCATGCTCCAGGGTCAAGAAGTACTCAAGCTCAGCGTCGGTGATGATCGGAATCACCAGATCGATCCAGTGCTCGTAGCGCTCACGCTGATCCGTGTTCTCGAAGCGCTCCTCGGAGGGCGTGTTCCGATAGCGGTCCTTGATCACGCCCTTCTTCGGCGACCCATCACGCTTGCGGCCGCGCACTCTGCCTTTCTTGGGCTGAGGATCATCATCGGTACTGGTTCGACCCTTGGCGGTCTGTGATGCCTTCGGTTCTTGGGTCAGCACGGTCTCTTCGAGCAAAGCCGGTTCGTGCAGAGCCGGTTCCTGCGAGACCAGCTCGAGCACCGGGCTCTGGGTCGCTGAAACCGCACTGCGCGACCGATCGGGGCGATCCGATGCACGGCCTTCAACCTCGCCCTCAACCGTGCCACCGACCGCCATGGCTGAAAGCACGCAAGCTCCGATTCCAAGCGCTCGCAATGAGCTGGCAAGCGGTCCGCAAAGTCGGTCTTTCATGGTGTTAGGGCCTCGAGCCGTGCTCTTCAATCGGGTCAGTACTTCAAAGATACGAGAACCATCAGGGTTCGGCCTTTGATTCCTGACCGCGAGATACCGGGGATCAAAAAGGAGACTTTTCTGTGATCACGGAGACGCCGTTCCCGCCCAATCCGGGACCACACCGAGCTGAACTCCAAAGGCCCAACTCAACGCGTAGTAACCAATGGTCAAGATCACCACGATCGCAAACAAGTTCAGCCACAGGCCAGCTCGAGCCATCTGTGGAATGGTGATTTTGCCGCTGCCATAGACGATGGCGTTGGGCGGCGTGGCGACCGGCATCATGAACGCACAACTCGCGCCCATGGCTGCGGGCACCGCGAATAACAGAGGCGACTGCCCAACCGATACCGCAATCGCGGCTAGAACCGGTAAGAAGGTGGCGGTGGTCGCCGCGTTGCTGGTGAGTTCGGTCAAGAACACTATGGTGGTGATCACCAACAACAGAAGGAGCACGATCGGCCAGGCCCCGAGAAGCTCCAGACGCGAGCCAATCCAGCTCGCCACGCCATTCTGATTGATCCGATCCGCGACGCTCAGCCCGCCGCCGAACAACAGCAGCACTCCCCAGGGCACGCGCTCAGCCGCTTTCCAGGTCATCAGGAATCGAGTCTTGCCTCCGCTCGAATCGACGGGAACCAGAAACACCACGATAGCCGCGGTCATCGCGATCCCGGCATCCGACAGATTCGACAGCGAGGTGCCCGCGAAGGCAGAAACCAGTGTCGGTCTACAGATCCAACTGAGTGCGGTTACCCCAAAAACGGCGGCAACAAGTTTCTCGCCACGAGACCAACGACCCAGCGCGTTCTTCTGCGCCTTGATCAGCTCGGCCGCACCCGGGACCTCTCCACCGACCCTAAAGCTCAGCCGGGTTAGCACCAACCACGCCGCACCGAGCATCAAGAGCATGAGCGGAACCCCTACCGTCATCCACTGGGCAAAACCCAGGGTGTGTCCATAGGTCTCCGAAAGGTAGGCCGCCAGCATCCCATTGGGCGGCGTTCCCACTAACGTCGCAATGCCACCGATCGAGGCACCATAGGCAAGCGCCAACAACATCGCCACTGGCAGATCACTACGGCCTTCTCCTGATTCAGAACCACTGGATTCCTCAAGGAGACCCAACACTGACAACGCGATCGGCAGCATCATCACCGAGGTCGCGGTGTTCGACAGCCACATCGAGAGCAGCGCCGTGCCCACTAAGAATCCGCCGACAATGCGCTCGCTGCGTGAGCCGACCATCGACAAGATTGACAGCGCCATACGTCGATGCAACGCCCAACGTTCGATCGCGATCGCGAGTACGAAGCCTCCAAGGAACAGGAAAATAATCGGGTTGGCATAGGGCGCCGTCACCGCGCGCAACGGCCCGGCCCCCACCAAGGGAAAGAGTGCAATCGGCAGTAGGGCAGTTGCGGCCACCGGTATCGCCTCGAACATCCACCAGGTGGCCATCAGCGCAGCCACCGCCGTGGTCCGCCATCCTGCAACCGACATCCCTGCGGGCACAGGAAGCAGGAGGATTACCGTGAACAGCGCCAGTCCCAACGCGATACCAAATACCGTTCGCCGCGTTGGCGTGCCGTCCAGCTCCGCAGGTCCTGGGGTAGCGGGTGTCTCTCGTTGTGAGGCAGTCATGGCATGGAGGTTACCCGACGGCGACGGTAGGAATCAGCCCAACCCTCAACACGGTTGTCGAGGGTGAGTGCAGAGCCCCGTGTTCTCAACATCGCGAACACAGGCGTTCTCGGTGTTAGATTCGCAAGCCGAAGCCGAGGTCCTGGAACCCACGTGAGGATAGTTGGCAACAACTCATTCCTCTGGTTGTCCGGACAAACCAGCGGAGTCGAGACTCACGGATCCACCAGATCCCCGCACCTAGCTACCCTCGCACCAACCTCACCTTGAAGCCAATGTTCGTTTTCACTGCTTAGAGATAGGGCCACACCATGCGTTTCTCCTCTCAATCCATCAGCTCAAAGTCACTACCTTTCGCCCTTGGCGCACTGGTGGTTCTACTCCTCATCGGTGCAGCTGCGCCTATGACCTCAACGGCCAGCGCCGAGCAGGTCGACTTCGCTACAGAGATCTGGCCCCTGATCGAGCGCAGCTGCCTACAATGCCACGACAGCGGAACCGCCTTCTCAAACCTTCGGCTGGATAGCCCCGAGAAGATTCTCGAGGGCGGAGACCTGGGCAAGGTTGTGATTCCCGGCGAGCCGGACAATAGCCCCCTGGTCGCGCGAGTCGCTCTGCCCATGGATGACCTCGACTTCATGCCCATCGAGGGCGACCCCCTCACCGAGGAGGAGATCGAGCTGATGCGCAAGTGGATCACCGAAGGAGCATCGTTCGGTGAGTGGACCGGCATCAATTAGGCGTCCCACGCGGCGACACTCGTCACCGCGCCCTCCACAAAGCGCACCCTCCAGAGAAAAAGGGGTTGCCCCTCTTGGCGATCTCATCTCGACCCCTGCAGGGGCCTTTCACCTCGTAGATCCAATAGACCGGGATCTTTGGCTGCGGGATCTTTGGTTGATGCCCGCAGCGATCAGAGCGAGCTGAGACGATCCGACATAGGCCCATTTCAGAGCCCAATCGCGATCTCAGCCGATCCCCTTAAGGCTCGTCTGCATCTACGGCTGCGCTCTCATCCGGACCTACCTTGATACCTGCCGCGAGCCGAGCGTAGCCTTCCCGGCCGCTCACTTCGTCTCGCACTCCCACCGCGATGGTGTGGGTACCGGGTACAAGTTCCATATTGACCACGATCCGGTAGAAGCCGTCCACCGGCATCTGCCTGCCTAGTCCTAGGTCGAAGTACTTCTGTCTCATCTCGCCCCGCTCATGACGATCGCCGATCGAGCTCATCCAAACTCGCACCTGGCCGGTCTCGTCTTGAGCTTCACCTTCCGGGACTAGTAAGACCGCTTCTGCTGGGATCTTGATCTCAACCGGAACCCGCCACCGATCACCGGCACTGGTGGGCTCCAACACTCGCGCGGCAAGGCCGAGTTGATCGTTCGCGGTGTCGAGATGAAGCGTCGAGAACAGCTTGTCAGCAAGCCGCTCACTGAGCCGCTTGTCGTGGTAGCTCTTGCGAAATCGCACTCGGACACCGCCACGACCGACGTCCTTGGTGACTTGCACGTTCAGGCGGTGGACCTGACCGGTGGGTCCGTGACTGGGCACGAAACCGAGCGAGTACGAGCCGCCATCTAGGTCTGCGACCATGTTGTCGAGCGCCTCAAGCGGACGATTGGCATTGAGGATCGCCTCCCCGCCAGTCTCGTTGCTGATGAACGAGTGGCTACTCTGAATGTTGTCCACGTACAACCGATCGTTCTGGTTGCTCGGTCTGAACTTGGTGGACGCGAAATCGACACTGATCGACTCGCCGGCGCGGATCCCCGCCGCGTCGAGCATGTAGATGCTGACTCGGTTGGCATTAGCGAATGCCGCTAGTTGATCAAAGCGTCGGGATGAGTCGTAATCGAGGACCTCGCGAAAAATCTCGTTTTGTCCGTTCGGCCGCTCAAGCACACACAAATCGGCGAGGTAGCTAAAGACCGAGTGCCCAGCGCGCTGCTGGTAGCCATCACCCACATAGAGCATCGTCTTGCGGCCGTCGATCCCGGCGAGCACAGACACCACTTCAGCCATCGCACTGACGCCCTCAGCGGTCCGCCCGTGCTCGACCTCGGAGTATCGTCGTGCGAAGTTGATCATGTCGTACCACATGTCCTCACACGGGGAACATTGAGCCGCTTGCCCAGCCGGACCCGCGGGCGCATCACCACCGCCACCACCTCCCACAGCTTCACACGCGTTGTATGCATCCTGGACGCTGCTCATGGCCATGCGCATGGCCACTCGCTCCTGCGAGGATTGAGCAGACGGTTCAGCAGCCTTGAGCGCGGCAATGGTCTCCGCCGGGTCACGCGTCGGACCAGCGAGGATCTCGAGACCTTCCTTGTACGACATCACGACGAACCTGGCATCTCCGAACGGCGCCTTCTTCAAGAAGGCTTCGAGATCGGTCAATACCCGTTGGCGATGGCCTGAAACGATGTTGCGCTCGTCGATGTAGATCGCCACTGAAAGCGGTTCTACTGGCGCCAACGTTTCGGTCGCATCGGCCGACCGACGCCCACCAATCACTTGTGCGTTGGCAGCCCTTGCCACAGCCGAGAAGTTACTGATCTGCACTTCCCGGCCATCTTCGGTGAGCCTAAAGTCCTCCACCGTTAAGTCCGAGATCGGGCGTCCTTTGCGATCGGTCACCACCACATCAACGTTGACGACTCGAACGTCGACCGACTCAACCAGATCTCCGCCCTCCACGCTCACTGAGGACGATGCGCCACCCGCTCCACTGGCACCAACAAGAAGACCACCGACTAGGCCCACTGCTGCAGTGCTAAGAACCACCGTCCGAACGCTCTGTAGCCGACACATCAACACTCTCATCGAAGATCCTCCTTGAGCAACTCACCTGATTTTCCTCGAATTTCTTCGGGCTCGATTCCAACCCCCAAATTGGGCACTTGCACATCCAACCGCACTAGAGACTCCGACTGGGTGACTTCATCACGGATGCCGACACCAACAGTTTGCTGCCCTTCTTCCAGTGACATGTTCACCACAAAGCGATAGAAACCGTCTTCAGCCTGTGCGCCTGCTGGCCCAAGAGCAATGAAGCGCTGCCGGATGTCTTTGCGTTCGCCGTCCTCACCAATCGCACTCAGCCACAACCGTGCTCGCCCTTGGTCATAGCCATTGGGGCCGGGAACCAAGAGGAACGCTTCCTCGGGCACCAGCACTCGCACTGGTAGATCGTGCACCTTGCGCTCGATCTTGGCCGTCGCTCCCGCCGACAAGCGCACTGAGAGTGGATTGCTCTCACTATCCAGATACAACGACGACACCAGACGATCGACTAGCCGCGCCTCAAGCTTCTTGTCTTGATAGCTGCGACGGTGCCTAATCCTGCGCCCCTTCGCGGCCTTGCCGATCAGTTCCACCTTCAGCAGATGCACGTTGCCGGTCGGATCGTGATCCGGAGCGAAACCGAGTGAGTAGGACGCCCCGGATAGTTCCTCAGCGAGATCGACCAAGGCGTCTAGAGGGCGGTTCGCGTTGAGGATCGCACGGCCACCGGTTTCACCCGCAATGATGGTGTGACTGGCCTGGGCGTTCTCGATGCGCAACCGATCGTTCTCGCTGGTCGGCGCATACTTCCTCGACCCGAAACTCACACTTGAAGCCTCGCTACTCCGCACACCACCGGCGTCCAACATGTAGAAGGTGACGCGATTGCCGTTGGCATAAGCAGCAAGTTGGTCGATCCGACGAGTTGCGTCGTATTCAGTGGCAATGTTGAATGCATCGCGCTGCGAATCGGTGCGCTCTGACTCACACAGATCGGCGACATACATCATGCCCTCGAAGCCACCGCGTTGCTGAAAGCCGTCACCGACATAAAGCACGGCCTTGCGACCATCAAGACCCGACAGCGTGCCGACCAAGTCAGCGAGCCCCGAGATGCCAACGAAGGTCCGCGTCTCCTCACTGACTGCGAGGTCCCGCGCGATCGAGATGAGCTCGCCCCAATTGTCCACACACGGGTTGCAGAACGCGACGGTTTCGCACGCTTCAAAACTGTTTGCGATGGCACTCAGCGTCTGGCGCCATTGAATCCTTGATTCCATACTGCGCGAGTCACCGCGCGGGGTCTCACGCAAGGCAGCTAGCGCCTCGGAGAGATTGCGCGTCGGTCCAGCATGAATCTGCAAGCGATTACGATACGACGCTACAACCAAGTCCGCGTTGGTGAACTGCTCATCGCGCAAGAAGCGCTCTAGGTCAAGCAGCACGCGCTCACGATGGTTAGGCGGCGTGTTGCGCTCATCGATATAGATCGCGAGCGTGAACGGCTCGCGCGGCAGAGCCGCCAACTCCGCATCGTCCATTTCAGCGGTGCCGTCTTGAATCTTCACCGAAGGGCCCGCTTGCTGATCGTAGGAAAAGAAGTTAGTGAGGTTCACCTCTTTGCCATCCTCGAGAACCCGGAAGTCTTCGCGCTCAAGACCACGGACCGGCTTGCCCTTGCGATCGGTCACCACCACGTCGACATTGACCACGCGCACGTTGAGGCTTTCGACCAAATCTGTCTGCGCTGCGACCGGCACGGGGAGAGCCGTGGCAATTGCCAAAAGAACTACTGTTCGAAATGCGCTAACCGTTGACCGTGTTGTGTTGAGCATCATTGTGGTTCTGTCCTAGTGGGCCCCCGTTAGGCTCCAGATAAGGGAATCTCGAACGATTCACTATGGAAACCGCCGACCGGGAGTGCACGGCAAACGGGATGCTTCAGCGATCGCTTCGAGTTGTTCATTTTGCAGCTGTTAGCTCTTTCAAGGTCGTAGCCACCCTTGAGTATTCCCCCGTGGCTACGTCGTAGCTCTCGCGATGGGTTTCTGTTGGCTCATATCGCAAGTCCTAGGCCCGGCAACGATCCGTTGGACATCAACGCCGGGCCGATGTTGGGTCCTTCGAGACCTGACAAGGTAACGAAGCCTGACAAAGCGACAGCGTCGAAAGCCTGTCAGTCGTTGTGCGCGACCGCAATGGGCACCAATTGACGCCGACACCAAACTGTAAACCACCGGCTTCGCGACCTTCTTCATCGAGCATTGTCTCTAATTGTCTTGTGACCCCTGTGCTCGCTGAGCGTACCTCAGACGCCTCTGGAAAGAATCCTCCACAGTGCTGCCAGCGGCCGTCACCAATCGCCGAGATCAAACAATCCTTCAAGAACCTCGGCCAGAACCGCGAACATCCAGAAGCCTCCGAGCCACCCGGAAGCGAACACTTCCCCTTGCGACAACACCACCGGTGGTCGCGACGCACGACGCTTCTCCGCCCGACGCTCTTGTCCGCGCCGCGTCTCCTCTCGCTCCCAGCCGCCCCGTCGAATCCACTCAAGGATCGACTCCAACTCCTTTTCATCGAACCAGATGCCGTGATCTCGACAGACGTCGAGAACCACTCCGCTCCGACGTGCATAGTTGCGGCGTTGCATCAGTTCGCCGCAGGTGACACACGGCCGGTAGAGCTTGCCCGCCGGTTTCTGGATCGCATCAGGAGGCGGCGGAACCGGCGCGGTGGGAGCCACCTTCTCGTCGATGGTCGCCAACTGCTTCGCCTGTCGCTCGAGCTGTTGGAACGCTTGAGCGGCGACCCACAGGCCAGCACACCTCGGGCACTCGAGAACTGCCCCTAGCTGTCGATCTGCCATTTGACCTGCGGCAACCGCGGCACCGATCTCGCCAAGCCTTCGACTGCGCAGGTGGGCACCATCGCCACAGCTCGGACAGGTCCGATCTGACGGACCACCTGGCTTTGAGGCCAACAAGTCGATGGTGACGCCACACCCATGACAGAACTTCGCCGTGCGTGGCAACCGGGTCGCGCAACCCGGGCAAATTGCCGCTAGGTCACGCTCGTGCACGGTGAAGTCGGCCTGGCAGAAACCGCAGTTCGGCTCATCTCCATCACGCGCACCGCCACAAGCACTGCACCTGACGACTGCGGAATCCCTAGGCGCAACCGACTCTGTGGTCAGCACCTCGCCGCATGAGCAGTGAAAGCGGGAACCAACGGCCATCCCTTCAGTGTCGTACTGGCGCGAGCAGAAACGACACTGGACCAGGTGCTTCAATCGATGCTCAGACGTGTGTTCCATGGCTCGCCCTTCAGCCGCTTGACGCGTTCAAGTTACCCTGTCGGCATCTTACGCCCGACCGGGCCACGCTATTCGAGACTGCTACGCTGCGTTGCCGCCTGGCCCCCGCTTCGGTTCTACTCATCTCCGTCCCAACAGGAAGGAATCTCATGAAGCTCCATCAGTCCATTGGACCCAACCCCCACGTGGTCAAACTGTTCATCGCAGAGAAGGGGATCGACGTCGACCGAGTGGATGTAGATCTAATGCAAGGCGAGAATCGACAGGCGGACTACCTCGCCATCAACCCGGCAGGCCAGCTCCCTGCACTGGTACTGGAAAGCGGCGGCTTGATCAGCGAGATCACCGCGATCTGCGAGTACCTCGAAGAGCTTCACCCGGAACCAGTCTTGATCGGCAACACCGCAGAAGAACGCGGTGAAACCCGGATGTGGGTCAGGCGCATCGACCACGGCTACCTGGAGACCATGGCCAACGGCTTCCGATACTCGCAAGGCCTGCAACTGTTCGAGAGCCGCATGACCTGTTTGCCCGAAGCTGCCGACGGCTTGAAGCGCAAGGCCAAGGAGTATCTCGAATGGCTCGACGCGCAGCTCGGCGACGGGCCGTGGGTCTGCGGCGATCGCTACACCTTGGCGGACATCATGCTCTACTGCTTCATGGCATTCGGGGCCACCGTGGGTCAACCGCGCGACGAGCAGCTTGCGAACATCGGAGCTTGGCTTGCTCGCATGGGTGAACGCAGCGCAGTTAAGGCGGAGAGCTAAGCACGCTCGGACATTCAGTAGGAGCTAGTCGCCACTCCGCGAGGGGTCGTTCCACAGCAACCGAGCGACGCTCTCGCCCAGGTCGGCGAAGAAGGCATCCGCCTTGGCGTACTCGTACTCGTCGTCATTGAGGGTGTCGTTCGCGTTGGTGTAGAGCACAGCGTTCAAGAAGAAGCTGCGTTCGGCCACGCCGTCCACCAGCGATGTCTCATCGACCACGTACGCATTCTCGATGCTGAAGCCGTATGCACGACCAACCTTGTTATAGACAGTGAAGCGATCGGGCCGCTCTAAGCGACGCAAACCCGGCAGGACGAACTTGACAAATGCGAAGGGGATCTCGGCGGGGTCGTACTCCGGGTTGTGCGAATCGGGCGGCAGCTCTCCCATTGCTCGTTGAAGGTGAGCGCGTTGAAGCGCAGACAACCTAAGCCTGGGCCGTCCAGCACTGGGCAACCTGGAACTGGGCGTCTCCAATGGCAGCAACTCGGGACGGAACAGATGAACGTTGAGCCGTTGGAGATCAGCCAGATCGACCCGGTTCTTGGTTGAGAAATCGAGCGGCCCCTCGACCCGCACCCCACCCTCGAAATGAGCCTGGCCTACCTTCAAGTCACGTGCGACCTCCCCCGGCCTCAGATTCGCCCCTGCAAGTTCTTGCACTCTCGCCTCAATCACATGAACCACTTGCCCGCTCGCTCCCAGCAAGTCGAACCGAGGGAACCGTCTGTTCTCGTTGGTCGTCCGCTGCTCTGCGAGCCGATGAACCACGTGAAATGAATCGAGACCAACCCGGTGCATCGACTCATTGACCGCGTCACGACCGACCAACTCAAACAAACGGTTGAACGCTTCATTGTCGGACACCAAGAACAGCTTCCGGATCTCGTGCCCCACCGTGATATCGCCGCCGTCGATATTGCTGTCGTCAGTTTCGCGAGCGCCAGTCTCTTCGAACTGCGCATGGATCCGTAGTGGAGTGTCTAGATCGACCGCCTGACCGTCTTCTCTCGCCTTAGCTAGTAGCTCGAGCGCAGCAATCGCAGCCGCAGTCTTGACTGTGCTGGCAGGATAGAAGTACTCCGCATCAGAACGATACGCATGCTCCACTAATCGCCAGGTGCCATCGTCGTCATGCTGCGGCACGGCCAGCAAGATCTGTAACCTGTGCAACTCGGGCGCACCTAAGATGTCAGCGTGGCGCAGAGCCAGGGGTTCGAGTATCGAACGGAGAAACTGGTCGTCAACACCACTCACCATCGGTTCCTCCGTCAGCTGCTCCGCTGAATGGTCCGAGTGGCAGCCGGCCAAAGCAGCCAGCAGCACTGCACCAAGCCAGCGACGCTGCATCGATCTACCGCTAGTCCACGCGTTCTTCATCGCCACAAACTACCGCATTCACAGGCCTGACGATATCGCTGAACCTCGACATAGAATCCGCACCTTATGCACCAACAGGACCCACCAGATTCGTTCGGCTCTCTTGATGTCACCGAACTCTTTTGCGCGCGCTGCCAGCGGTCTCAGCCGGTGCGCAAGCACCTTCTCCTGGTCCTTCCGAATGGCAATCAGTTCGACCTACGCTGCGCGGTCTGCGGAGAGTCGGTTGGCCACAAGACAGACAACGACCAACAGACGTTCGCCGACACGCTCAAGCTGTCGTAGCTACTCGAAACGCCAAGCGCTATGCAGAAACAAGACTTCGGTTTCCCCGAAATCGCCGCCGAGGAAGCGGGCTTCTCAGCCGAGGGCCTCGCGGCCATCGATGCTTGGATGCAAGACTATGTCGGCGAGCGCAAACTCGCCGAGCTCAGCTTAGCCGTCCTGCGCGATGGACAGTTGGTCTACGGACAGTGCCTGGGCCCTGCCATCCTCGCCAATAGTGCGCCGACCACACCGACCACGATCCACCGGATCTTTTCGATGACCAAGCCGGTCACGGGCGTGGCGACGATGATCCTGCTAGAGCGCGGCCTTTTCCAGCTCGATGACCCGGTCGCACACTACCTGCCTGAGTTCGCAGCACCCGTGGTCCTCTCGAGTGACGGCTCACTCACACCCGCGGAACGGCCAATTTCAATTCGCCACCTGCTCACCCACACCGCAGGCCTGAGCTATGGATTCCTTGAGAGCGGCCCAGTCGACAGCCAACTCCAAGAGCTCAAACTCGATGCGATCCCCGGGCACATCAACGCAAACTCACTGGCCGAGTGGTGCAGTTCGATCGCCGCTCTGCCGTTGGTGGCCCACCCCGGAACCCGGTGGCAGTACTCGATCGCGATGGACGTTCTTGGTCGCTTGATCGAAGTTCTCTCGGGACAGCCCTTCGATGACTTCTTGCGCACAGAGATCCTTGCACCACTCAAAATGGTCGACACCGACTTCTTCGTACCGCCTGAGAAACAGAGTCGCCTGGCGACCTGCTACCGCCACACGGTCAATGGCATTCAAGAGATCGAGCGCAAGTACAAGCCGTTTCTTGTACCACCCAAGATTCCGCTCGGCGGCGCAGGCTTGGTCTCCACCCTGACCGATTACCTCCGATTCTCCGAGATGCTCCGACTGGGCGGCACGCTCGAGGACGCGCTCATCCTCAATCCCTCCTCGGTTGAGCTCATGACCACCAATCACCTCGGTCAGATGCCCCTGGCCTTAGAATCCAAAGCAGCTCCGCTCAGCTCGCTGCCCAGTATGGCGAGTTTCCGTGGCGAGGGGTTCGGGCTCACCGGCACCGTGACCGTGTCGCCAGAGCAAAGCCGCGTGAAGGGTCCGGCGGGGCCGTTTGCTTGGGGCGGAGCCGCCAGCACTTCGTTTTGGGTAGATCGAGGCAGCGGTATCAGCGTGGTGCAGTTGGCGCAGTTGCTGCCCAGCAGCACCTACAACATGCGGCGCGAAACACGCGATCTGGTATACGGAGCAATGCTCTGATTACGAAAATCCACGGCAGTTGCTGCCCAACAGCAACTACCCTTATGAGGCGCGAAACACGCGACCTGGTATACGGAGCAATGGCCTGAGGCCAGAACCTGACGCGACCTCAAACCTCCGCTTCGAGATCCTCTTCAGCGGTGGGCGCGCTAAACACCAATCGATATCCGTTCGGATCCAACACCGAGAACTCGGTGCGCCCATAGTGGTAGGCCTCTGGGCCCCAAAGCACCTCGACCACTGCGCTCAATCGAGCGTGAAGCGCCACGACGTCGTCGACGTCGAGCGTTAGTTGCCCGGTCAGTGCAGGCTCCCCTTCTCCGTCCACCATGTCCTCTGAATAGAACATCAGGCTCACCGACACCTCGTCCGAGGAAGGCCCGTGGTCGAGCACCGCGAAGGTCGGTTCCTCGATCGGCCACAAGGTTTCAACGCGAAAGTCTAAGAGTTCGGTATAGAACTCCACCGTGCGTGCGAGATCGCGAGTCTTCATGCAAGGGCTTAGTAGCGACAGCCTCAATCAACTTGCCTCCTTCTGTTCCGCATGCACGTGCCGCCACCGACGATTGTGCGCTGCAAGCCCGGACCAATGTCGCTGAACCAACGCCGCCCGGAGCGATTATCGCCTGGGTCAGTGAATCGCTGGCCCATGCGCGCGGTCTTCGTCATCGTCAAACCCGTGCGCCATCGAAAACTGGAATGCAGCGACCCGGTCTGTCTCGCTTTCAGCGATCAGCTCAAAAGCGAATTCGCCCTCGGTCTCGCCCATCGACTGCACGTAGGTCACTCGCTCGGGGTCAATCAACACCTCGCCACACAGGCGTTTGCCACGGATCACCTGGGCGATATGAAAGCCGTTCTCGACGCCGACCCACCAGTGCAAGTCGTCGTCGTCATAGAGCACAGATTCAGGCGTGGCAACTCTGAGGATGCAGTTGGCATGCCCTTGCAGCCAGGTCCAGAAGTCCTCGAAAGACAGTGTGGTGATGTCGATGATGTCGCTCGCCTTCAGTCCGGCACGAAGTGCTCCAGGAGCACTTCGTCTTTCCAACAATTGTGCGAATTGAGAAACACAGTCTACGACGAACCGAAGCGCTGCAAGCCAAGGAAGTCGATTGGCAAGGGCGATGGGTTGCCTACCGCCAGCTCTCCAAGGATTTCACCCATCACCGAGGCGAACTTGAAGCCGTGTCCACTGAACCCGCAGGCCACAGTCACTCTGGCCATCTCGGGGTGCTGATCGATGATGAACTGCTCGTCCGGCGTCGTCGTGTACAAGCAAACCATCGACGCTATCGTTCGGCCCGACGCGACCGGAAAATAGCTCTCGAGCTTCTTGCGCCAGCCGTGATCAGCTTCTCTCGCTTGTCGATCCACCGAATCGGGCGTCGTTTCCGCCCCAGGGTGGTGATAACCGACCTTCAGTCCAGCGGCACTCAACGGGCATCCCAAGTGGCTGGGCATCATCGGAAAACCGTAGTAGTTGCCGTTGTTTGAGCCCGTCTGCGTTTCGACCAACCAGGCAGGAACCGGCTGGCTGCTCAATGAGCGAGGACTGGCCACCTCATTCGAACGGCCGCGGCGATCGGGTTCGACCCAGGAGAAGACTTGGCGGTGCACACGCAGGCCCAAATCGACACGCCCAAGAAGTTGCGCCATCCAGGGTCCGGCAGTGAGCACGGCGTGTGCCGCATGGATCTTGACGCGGTCGGTGACCACCGTCACGCCATCTTGGTTGGACTCGATTCTGATCACCGTTTCATCAAATCGAAACAAGGCCCCAGCACCCTCGGCTGATGCGATCATCGCCTCCACCGCTTGGGTCGACAGCAACACGCCAGCCTCACGATCTAACAAGACTTCGAAGTCTCGAGGAAGCACCAACTCAGGCAACTGATCAGCAAGCTCTGAGCGAGTCAGTCGGTCGATGTCCAGGCCATGAGCAGCCGCCGCCCTCTGTGAACCAGCGATCAAGTCGCACTCCGCGGGCCCCCCATACAGACACCCGGTCTCGAAGAACAGCCGGCTTCCGGCTCGCTCCTCGAGTTCTCGCCAGGCTTCGATGGCTCTGGTCACCATCGGTACATAGTCGGGGTGTTCCCAGTACGCCTTGCGTAAGAGGCGCGTCTCGCCGCCACTCGATCCCAAAGCGTGCGGTGGCACGTGGCGATCAACACCACACACACGTACACCGCTGCGGGCCAGCACATCGCAGGTCGCCGAGCCCATGGCGCCCACACCCACCACCACAACATCCGCCGAGAGGTCCTGACTCATTCTGCTTCTCGCCGTACGAGTAGTTGATCTTTGAAAAGAATATGCTTGGCACTGCTTGGCACCTAAGAGCGGCCACCACTGCCAACCCTTCCACCAGAGGAATACACACCGACTATGTCCGATCCCCGCCACCAAAAGCTCGCCGAAGTGCTGGTTAACTTCTCTACCAAGATCAAGCCTGGCGAGAACCTCCTGATCGAAGCGATCGATGTGCCACCGACCTTCGTCGAAGCCATGATCGCAGCGTGCACCGCGGCGGGCGGTCGCCCATTCCTCCAACTACGAGACCAACAGCTGTGGCGCGCTTTGCTTCATGAGGCATCGCCAGAGCAACTCAAGCTACAAGCAAAAGTCGACGCCGAACTGATGTCGAACATGGATGCCTATGTTGGCGTTCGCGGTTCAAACAACGTCTCCGAGTGGTCTGATGTACCGAAGGACCGCATCCAACTCTACGAAGAGCTCTATGCCAAGCCAGTGCACTTCGACCTGCGCGTGCGTAACACCAAGTGGTGCATCCTGCGGTGGCCAACGTCGGCCATGGCTCAGCTGGCGCAGATGTCGACCCGCGCGTTCGAGGACTTCTACTTCAAGGTTTGCACCCTTGACTACTCCCGCATGGCAGCGGCAATCGAGCCACTGCGCGAGCGCATGAATGCAGCCGACCAAGTACGATTGGTAGCGCCAGGCACCGACCTGCGGTTTTCGATCAAAGACATCCCGGCCATTCCGTGCGCAGGCGAGATGAACATCCCCGACGGGGAGATCTTCACTGCCCCGGTGCGCGACAGCGTGCAAGGCACAATTCAATTCAACACGCCTACCATCTACCAGGGCGTATCGCACCAAGACATCCGACTCGCGTTCGAAGACGGCAAAGTGGTAGCAGCGGAGAGCAACAACACGGACCATCTTAATCAGGTTCTCGACACGGATTCCGGCGGTCGCTACGTTGGTGAGTTCGCCATCGGCTTCAACCCCCACATCCATACTCCGATGAGGGACATTCTGTTTGACGAGAAGATCGCCGGATCGATCCATTTCACTCCGGGCCAGGCCTACGAGGAAGCCGACAACGGAAACCGCAGCAAGATCCACTGGGACATGGTGCTGCTCATGGACGAGGCTGCGGGCGGCGGAGAGGTGTGGTTCGACGATGTCCTGATCCGCAAGGATGGACGATTTGTCACTGGTCTTGGTCTCGATGCACTCAACCCGGAGAACCTCATTTGACCGCGACCCTGGACCGCGCCTCCGTGCTGCTCAAATGTGCCAACGGCGATCTGGATGCTCATCAGCAGAGCGTCACCGACTATGGTGCGCTGGTTTGGTGGCTTGCAAAGAGATTCACCGGCTCGGTCGCTGATGAAGCGACTCAAGAGGTCTTTCTGAATCTATGGCGCAACGCAGCCGAGTGGGATCAAGAGCAGCCCACCGAACTCGTGTTTGTTGTCACGATCGCAAGGCAGACTCTGATCGATCTGCGTCGCCGCTTCGCTCTCGACGGTGATGGCGCCGGTGATGGCGACGATGAAGGCGGCAGTGCGCACGATGGCGAAACGCATACTCGAGGCCTTCCCAAGCTAGTCCCGGACGCTAATTCCTGTGGGCAGATGGCTGTTGTCTCTGCAGTCATCGCCGGCCTCAGCGAATCAGAGCAAGTCATCCTCACCCACTCGATTCACGAGGTCGAGTCGATCGCTAGCGTCGCCCGCCGACTGGAGCAAGCACCGGATGCTGTGCGCTCCCAACTCGCTCAAACCCTGGGCCGCGTTCAACACGCGATCTTGCCCGAGAACACGATCAGCCCGAAGCCAACAGCTCGGCTCGAGCAACTCTTGATCGACGAAGTCAGTCAAGGGCTCAGCGCCTTCGACCGCGACGAACTAGATCTGCTCCTTGTTAGGACCAGCTGTGAGGAATCGACCTCCAACACTGACTCGGTTGTGGATCAACTGCACACCACGGTCGCCATGGTTCAGTTGCAGCTGCTCGCAGATGCGCACGCGGCCGCGCCATCAGCTGGGCCATCAGCTGGGCCCTCTCGTGCGCCGTCGTCTGGGCCCGCTCAGCTGCCAGTGCTGCTTGAGGCCGACCTCCGCCAGCTCGCCAAGCAAGAAGCCAAACGCACCAAGGCCGGCACTCGCCAACCGACCGAGAGTTCTCGGATCCTTGGTCTCGGTCTCTCGCCCGCGTGGTGGGTCGCAGTCGCAGCTCTGTTCCTCGCGTTCCTCGGCTGGTGGCCCCGCTTTCCTTTTGTCAGTACAGTGACCGCCCCAAGAGATACGGCCGTGCGAGCCTCACCTCAAGGCCAACTGCCTGACAGCGATCGGCTTAGTCAACTGATCGACACCTTGACCATTGTCATGGCACCGACCAACGACGTCACCGCATCAGCGGTCGCCAAATGGAATCAGCGCCTAGCGCGGGGAGTCCTGCACGTCGATGGCTTCAGTGTCAACGACCCAGGCGCCTTCCGCTACCAGATGATGATTCACGACCAAACGGACACCGGTGTTCGCATGGTCAACGGCGGAAGTTTTGACATCACAACCCAGGCTACCCGGATCGTGCCGATTCAACCGCAGCAATCGATCAGCGAAGTTGTCGGATTCACAATCACCGGTGGCACCGTCAACCTCGAGGGTCGGTCATCCCCTGACATCCGACGCTGACATCCGGGCTTGGCATCCGGGCTTGGCATCCGGTCTTGGCATCCGGTCTTGGCATCCGGCCCTGGCATCGGCACCTGAGCGTCTGCGCCAGGGAATCAGCCCTCAAGCAATCAGTAGAGCGGGCGTGCAAGTTCGTTGTTCGGCAAACCGATCCACGTTGCCCGAAGGCCTCACGGCACTAAGCCAGTAGCCGGCTTAAGACCCCAACGTCAATGTTGGCGCCGCACAGGACGACCACGGCTCGACCTCCGACCACTCTGTCTTTGAATTGAAGCAGGCTCGCAATCGCGACACCCGCGGCACCTTCAATGATCAGGCCTTCCTCAGCAGCACAAGCAGCGACCGCTTCCTCTATCTCTGGTTCTGAAACGGACGAGTACTCGTCAACAACGGAACGTACAATCTCGAAGGTCACGGCTGCTTGTTCAACACCACCAGCCGTGCCATCGGACAGTGTCGGCAAGGAGGGTTGATCCAAGATTGTGCCGGCTCGGATCGAATCGATCATCACTTGCGAGTTCACTGGCGAGCTACCGACAATCTTGCTGGAGCTACCGGCAGCTTGTGGGCGTTTGAGCCAAGACCCAAGTCCACCGATCAAGCCGCCGCCGCCAATCGACGCAAACACCCAATCGCTGTGCTCTAAGGCCTCAGCTGCCTTCAGAGATCCCAACTGCCGCTCGAGTTCGACTCCGATCGATCCCTGGCCCGCGACAACGGTGAGATCGTTGTAGGGCGAAACGTAGGCTACGCCCTCTTCTTCGGCAAAGCGCCGCGCTGCCACCTCCGCCTCCAACCCGTCTGAACCGATCTGACGAACCGCAGCGCCATAGCGCTTGATACGACCAACCTTGTTAGCCGCAGCGGTCTCAGGCACGAACACCGTGCCGCTGCCTCCGAGCTGCTTCAACGCGTAGGCCACGGCACATCCGTGATTACCGGTCGACGCAGCCACCGCCTGTAGTGCTTGGTTCGGCTCCGCCGCCTGCAGCGACAACAGTTTTGCGAAAGCACCTCTGACCTTGAACGATCCTGTGGGCTGAACGCATTCGAGCTTCAAGTAGACCTCAGCTGAAACCAGTTCACTCAGCCAAGCCGACCTACGCAAGGGCGTCGGCTGCAAGTACTGTGCAAGCCTCGTAGCGGTTTCTTCGATGGCCTCCGCTCGAACTAGGACGCTCACCGCGGGTTCACATCAGCCGCTGCCTCGGCTGCCTCAATCGTCGGTTCGCTGGGCTCCAGCGGCACAACCTGCGATCCAATCCAAGAGGCCATTGCTGCTGAAGTTGCGGCGGTCTTACGAGCCGGGTCAGCGAGCACCTTCAGGGTCGGATCCTCTTCCAGGTGAAGGAGGCCCTCTCGCCATTCTTTGCGGCGCTCGGAAACCAGGCGGATCGAGCCTCCTGGTTGATGGCCCCTTAAGGCGCGCTCAACGTCGCCCAAAGCTTGGAGCTTGCGATCCCCCAACTCCAAGATGCGATCGCCCTGCCCTAAGCCCGCTTCATACAGCGGACTACCGATCCGCGTTTGCTCCGCAACGGACACGCCTTGACTGTCGGCAGAGAGCTCTGCGAAGCCCAACCAAGGTCCCCCTTCCTGCGATCGCACCACGCTCAGGCCGACCGTGCCCAACAGGCGATCAAAATCAGGGGCGCCGCCGGTCAAAACGAAGTTCTCGAAGTATTGAGCCGCGAACTCCTCGTTGGTATGTTGCTTGAGCAGAGCTTCCAGATCCTTGTTGGAATATGGCCTCTCCTGCCCAATGCCCCCCACGCCATGCGCGCGCCAAACCTCTTGCATGAACTCGTCCAAGCTGCTCGAGAATTGGCTGCGTAGTTCGAGATCGAGTACCAGGGCTAGCGCCTCGCCGTAGTAGTAGTAATGCAAGTAGGTGTTGACCGTGTTGCGTGGATCCACCCAGGCAGCCCGATCATTGAACGCGGCACGGCGACTCATATACGCGGCGCCTCCGTAGTTACGCGCCGGCGAATTCATGAATCGATCGACGGTCACAGACAAGTCGCCGAGAAACTCTTCTGCGCTGCTCACCCCAGCACGCACCATCAACAGACTGTCGTAGTAGTTCGTGAAGCCCTCGGCAAACCACAGTTCAGACGACGGGTTCAAGTCTTCGAAGTTGAACGGTTCGAGCGCTGCAGGCCGGATCCGCTCGACGTTCCAGATATGAAAGAACTCGTGAATGATGGTGTGCAGCAGCGTCTTCTGTGAACCCTTCAAGGGATCGGGGCTCGAGTGGATAGTTGAGTTCCGATGCTCCATTGCATCGTCATGAGCGAATGGAAGGTAGTTCGCAATGAACGTGTAGCGACCGTAGTCAAACAACGGAAGTTCACCAAACACTGCACCAGCTTCGGCCACCAGACGCTTCAGCTGCTCTTGATACCGGTCAACGAGCTCGGCTTCTCCTTGGTGATGAACTGCCAACCGGATCTCCTGCTCAAAACCATTAGCGGCAGCCTCCCCTTCGTGGTCACCCGAGAGTTCTCCAACGATCGGGGGCAAAGGACGACCCTTGCGATCGACCCTCCAGCTGCGATTGTCGAACGTCCCGAGTCCGATCGGACTGTCCAGAAAGTAGGCGAGGTCGACGGCCTCAATTCGTCCGGGTGTGCCCTCTGGGATCTGGCTGACCACACCCCAACCAAGTGGCAAATCGAAGTCAACCTCGACCGGTCGCTGCTCAAGACCCTTGGCCCATAGGAACGTCGCCGGAGGATTGAGCACCGCCAATCGAGATTCAATCGCGGAGTAGGTGCCTGACAGCAGGTCACCGAACAACGTGTAGCTCACCTCGACCGTGCCGTGATGATTCTTGACCCGCCAGCTGGAAGGAGTCACCGGCTCCACCTCAAGGGCCTCGCCCAGACCATCGACCGCGCTGATGCCATAGACGTTCTTAGCAAACTCGTGAAGACGGTAGCGACCAGGCGACGAGCGACTCATACGCAACTCGAGGGGCCGACTCCCGAGATCAGTGAAGCGGACGATGATCTTGGCCTCGTGATGCTCCCGCTGATCAAACGATACCGAGTAGCGGACCGCCGCACCTTGCGCGGCGAGCGATCCACCAACGAAGCAGAGCAAGAGAGCTACAAGAAGCAGTGGGCGCAGGGTGGTCGAGGTCGGGTTGAATCGAAGCACGCGGTCTCCTTGAAGCATCGGATGGCAGCAAAGTGGTGAGTCTAGACCACCCCGATCAAGCCCGAAGTGGTCCACGGAAAGCAGGACACAGCTCCACAGGCGGCCCTACAGTCGCTAAACTACAGAACACCCTCATGAACTCCTTCAAACTGAAACTCAGGCACTACCGAGACGCAGCAGCACTCCTGTCAGGAGGCCTGTCACCGCGCACCCGCTTGGTCTCTCCGTTAGTCCCGGATCATCGCTACCAGATGGTTCTTTCGCGATATCTGTTTGCTTGTCGCTACGCTCAGGGACAGTCGATCCTAGACTTCGGATCGGGGTCGGGATTCGGTTCCGAGCCCCTGCGTGAGGCCGGTGGCACACGCTACTTAGGCCTCGAGGAGTTCGACCGTCCGGTGCGTCACGCGCTCAAGAAGTACGGTAGCGCACAGGTCTCCTATAGGCGAACCCCCCTGAGCGCACCCGGTGGGGACCTAGGACACCACGGTCTAGTGCTTGCCTTCGATCTTCTGGCGCGCTACCGCCAATCAGAGTCCCTGCTGCAAAGAATCTCAGGTCACGTTGAAGATAACGGTCGATTGGTGGTCGGAGTTCCGTTGGTCGCTAGCAAGCAGGACATCAGAGCTGCGTTCGCTGCAGGAGCTCAGACCGCACTCTACCCTTGGTACTGGCGTGCTCTTTGTACCGAACAATTCCGCACAGTGCGCTACTTCAGACACTGCGGTCCCAACGCGATCCTCGACTGGAACGAACCCTCGCCCTCGCCGTTCGACGCCACAGACTTTCGTTTCGAGGAAGAAGAGAGCGCCGAACTACTCCGAACACGTCCGGGCTTGTCAGCGTTCTTCGTGTGCTCAGATCCCATTCGCTAGCACACCAACCAGGACCAACCGAGATCCACGCCTAGCTGGCCAGTGCTCCTAGGACAGGCGCCCTGAACCCCTGGCAACCGTTCCGAGAGAACACATCGTAGGACTGCCAGATCTCCATTTCCCGGCCGCCGACGCCGTCGGGTTTCGAGATCGACTGCATCGAGGAATCGTAGTACTGCATGGTTGTGTAGTGCACCACGAAGCTCTTGCGGGTGATCGCATCGCTGCCGGGACTTCCGCCGTGAAGCAACGAGTGATGCCAAATCAGAACTTGGCCACGCTTGGGCAAAAACGCCTCCGCAGCCAGTCCATGCGCCTTTGCCTGCTCCTCTTCGGCGAGAGCCATTCGGTTTGCGTCCGCTGCAGTATGCGAGTAGTGGTCAAACTGATACACCCCAGGCTCGAACTGAAAGTACGGCAGTTTGTGCGAGCCAGGAACATAGGTGAGCGGCCCACCTTCAGGATGAATGTCTTCCAGGGCGACCCAAGCCGCAGCTAGATGACTTGGCGGGTCCATATAGACATGCACCGGATCGCGATGTAGTTGCTGACGTGACCCATACTGAAAGTAGATGGATTGGGTTGCAACCGGGCGCTCTTCGAAAATCAGGCGCAAGTAGTCGAAAATCGTTCGATTGAGATAGAGCGACATCGCCGCCTCGCAGTGCGTTTCAAGCCCCATGATCCGATAGGGCGGGCGACGCTCCGTGGCCTCTTCCGCCTCGTGCATGCGACGCAGCGGGCCATCAAACGCGTACACGATGTCGCTCGGCTTCTCCTGCCACATTCGGTTCACGCTAGCCTCAAGGTCGCTGTAGACCGATTCATCGAGATTGAGGTCGAACGAGAGGTAGCCGTCCTCCGCATACTGGCGAAGGTTGACGCCTTGCTCCTCGCTGATGCGGCCCGAAGCGATCCGCCGGCCAATCGCATCGACAGCATCTGGCTTGTCGAGCCATAAGTCGCTTTTCAGCAGACCTGCAGGCGTTAGGTGATTGTTCTTTAGTTCAGGGTCGTCGGTCGCATCACTTGTGCTCATTAGAGGCTCCGCATGGTGTTGCTATCGAGAAGCTTCGGCAGGGCTGCCCCACCACCACGATCCTACCTTCCTGTGCGAGAACAACTCAAACAGTCAATGACGCCTCAAGGTCCACCAGCCACACACACCCAGCACGGCGAAGAACACTAATAATCCCGCGCCACTGGAAACCGGAATCTCCAAGGGAGGAGGCGCAGCGAGCGTGTAGGTCACGGTGAGAACCGGCTGGTCGCTGCTGGCCTCCCGAGAACTGAGCCGCTTGGCACTCGGACCACTTGACCCCTCGCCACCGCGAATGATCCAACCAAAATTGTTCGCCGGATCGTCGAGCCAACCTTGCACATCTGTGACCATGCTCTCGGCGCCGCGAACACCACTAGAAAACGTGTAGTCGCCAAAACCGACCATCAACACCGATGCGCTGGATGACGCGGCGTAGTCTCCGCCGGGCGTGCTCCAAAACTCAGTGTCAAAGTTGTTGTGCAACCAGGTCGTATCTCCAGCCTGTGATGGCTGGCCCTCCCCACCATTTGTGTTGCCAACCGAAGGTCCCTCATTCCAAGGAGTAGTCACCCGATGCAAGAGGCTGGTGAACCCGGCAACTGTGATTGGGACTCCTGAAACGGTGACCGTTAGTTCGACCATGTCGATGGTTGCTCCTAACGGAATCGCGCCAGCAACGTCGAACCGCAACAGAGAACGCCGCAGGGTATTGCCGCCGTTGCCGCCGGTCCTACCGATGAAGAGTCTTGGGCCAAGACCGTCTGCGTTGGCGGGATCGCCGGATCGAGGTTCAAACATGGCCGCGTCCGCAGCCGCAGGGAGGTTGATGGTAGTAGTTCCAGCAAAGACAGCCTGGGGTCCAGCGATCGCCACACTGGCGACGCCAATCAGGGTGAGGCGTGCCAACCCTTTGCGGAGGGCGCCGGGGCAAGGCTTAACCTTATTGATTGGGAACTTCATTAGACTCTCCGTCCTTGGTTCGAAAATGGTTGCGACCGCGATCAATCGCGACTGAAGCGATACCATATCGACCGTTGGCTATTGGCGAAAGGCTTCCATCTCACTGATTGTAGAAAGACACATCGATTCGAAATCCCCACAGAACCCTCCGAACGGGCCTCGTCGCCGGCGGCTTCACCGCCGCCAGCGCGTTGTTTGTCCTAGTGAGTTGCGTGGCAGAACCGGAAGAACCGTTCTATGAACCTCCGCGTGCGCGCCTCTCAGCGGCGCTAGAACTCGAGCCGGGCGACCTCAGCTGCGCTCGTTGGCAGCGGTTCAACGAAACCCAAACCAGTGGCCGACCCGATGCCATCGCCGAAGTTCTGCAGCAGGAGTTCTTGAAGTTCGGTTTCGAGGAGATTCGTGTCGACCCGCTGACTGTTAGCCCACTGCCTGCGACGAACCAACGCAGCACAGCGCCCACCGAGCGCTACCATGTGACAGCCTCGGTCCGGGGCAGCACTCGCGACACGCTCTTGATGATCAGCCTTGCGCCGCCCAGCGACGCGGGCAACACGGCCGCGCTCACCGCCGTGGCTCGCTATTGGAGTCAGCGACACCATCCTGACCAGCCTCCAGCACTGACGGTCAGATTCGCAGTCTTGCCAACGGCACCTGGCGTAGAGCCCGAGCAGTTGGTGACGAGTTATCTGGCCCAACGCCCTCGAATCGTTGCGCAAACCGTGGCCGTGATCGCGCTCGATCCTCAAGCCGGTGCCGGGATTAGCACCAACGAGCCCGCATTCCGACCATTCCTAGACGAGGTCGGGACAGCGACCGGTACTGAAATAAGGACCGCTTCGAACTCCGCAGCCGTCGAATCGCCACTAGCCACTGCACTCGTAGAACTCGATCTGCCCAGCATCTGGATCAACTCAATAGGCGTGCAAGCAAACCGAGCCTGTGACCAAACCACAAACGCAGCGATGCTTTCGGCAGGCCGACTGTTGCTAGAGATCATCGAAAGAGCCAGCCGGGCCTTGGCCAAACCGGAGACCCAGGACGGGATCAGTTTGGCCGGCTAGTGGTCGATTGGAGGTAGCGGCATGTGTGCTCTGCTGCCCATGTGCCCCTTTGATAGTCCACCCGTTGCTCCCGCTCTTCGCTCCTCAGCCTTCGGACCTTAGCCCTCAAATCTGAGCGCCTCGATCGGCCGACGTCTAAGTGCGCCAAAGCTCGCTGCGGTGCCGCCAAGGACCGCAAGCCCAACACCTAGTCCGACAGCAATCAACACTGGTACCGGTCTAAAGGTCCACTCGATTTCCATCAAGAAGCGAGCGGCCACCCACGACACCAACACCGCTCCGAGTACCGCCACCGTCGAAGCCACGAGGCCGAGCAACGCGTACTCCGTTGCAAAGGCCACCAGCACCTGGCCGCGCTGCATTCCAAGCGCCTTGAGGAGAGCCGCTTCCCGTCCTCGTTGAGCCGCGGTCGCTGCCACTGCGCCCGCCAGAATGATCAAGCCTGAGATCACCGTAAAGCCGCCCAAGAACTGAATTCCAAAACCGAGCCGAGCAAAGATCTCGACCACCCTATCCAGTGCGTCTCGAATCCGGATGACAGTCACGTTCGGAAACTCGGCCACCGTCGCGTCTTGAATCGCCTGCTCTTGCTCACGGGCCGCCCGCACCGTGGCCAGCCGAAACACCGGCGGATCGACGAAGGCACCGCGTTCGATCACTACCCAGAAGTTAATCGAGAAGTTTTCCCATTGGACATCACGCAAGCTGGTGATCACGAACTGCTGACGCTGCTCACCAACCCGCAAATCCAGGGTTGAACCGATGCCGACGCCAAGCGCCTCGGCATACTCGCGCTCCAAACTCGCCTCCCATACCCCGTCGTCTTTGAACCATCGCCCTTGGGTCAAGACATTGTTGGCCGGAAGCTCCTTGAGCGGCGTCACCCGCAGCTGACGCCTGGTCGCCCACTCCCGCCCTGACTCCTTCGCTCGTTCTGATCGCTCCGCTAAGGTCTCACCGTCGATGTACTCAACGAGAGTCGCAAGCACCGCGACCGACCGGACCGTACGATCCGTGCGATCCGGGGCCGCTACTGCACCCGAGGTCACACCAGTCACAGTGGCCGGATCAAAAACGGGCCGCCCCGCGCGCCCAAGGAGGTCTTCGAGTTGCGGCCACTGCTCATCCTCGATCCCCATCAAGAACATCGACGGCGCATCAGTCGGCAGGTCTGCTTGCAGCCGATCGGTGAGGGCGCCCTGCACCAAGACCATGGTCAAGACCACCAAGATGCCGAGACCCAGCGCCACGATCGCGGAAAGAGTTCCCGATCCGGGCCGCGCCACAGATGCGACTCCGTACCTAGCCGCCACCCTCCAAGCGCTCTGAGCACCGCTCTTGCCTACCAGTCCCACGATCCGAATCAAAAGCATCGAAGCACCGACCAAACACAGCACCGTCAGCAGCAAGAGTCCAGTGAACGCCCCACCCACCAAGAAGGGACTCAGCGGTAGCCCGACCGCTTGAACACTGGCGACCAAGAACACCACCGCCACCGTCAACAACCCTAGACCAAGCGACGACCAGCGACTGCGAGCCAGGGGCTGACTGTCGCGCCTGAGCACCCGCGCCGCCGGTACTTGCAGGACCTGGACCAGCGCAGGCACACTGAATGCCAGCGCCACCACGATACCCAAGAGCATGCCCTGAGCGATCGGCCACGCCTGCCACGGGCTCAGTTCCTTTATCGGCACAACATCTCCAACGAAGCGCGGCACCACAAGCTGAAACCAACCGCCGACGAGGGCACCGACGGCACTCCCTGACACGGCTAAGAGCACTATTTGGCTGAGGTACAACACCAAGACTTCGCGCGGTCTCGTACCAAGGCTCTTAAGAATCGCGATCTGGTCCCAGCGCGTTGCTAGCCAAGCACGAACGGTTTGCGAAACACCAACCCCACCCACTAGAAGCGACAGCAACGCCACCAGACTCAAAAAGGCGCTCACCCGATCCAGCGCTTGGCGCAACTCGGGCCTCGCGTCGCGGAAGGTCTCTACTCGGATCCGCGCAGCCGCCGGGAAGCGTGCTCGCAGGTCTTCAGCAACCACATCAACTTCGACCGTTTCTGGCACCATCACCTGCACCGAGTACGAAACTCGTGCGAGGTCGGTAAGAGCACGCGTGCGCGCCAAGGCCTCCACCGAGACCAACACGCGCGGACCAATCGACAGTGACCCTCCCAAGCGGTCTGGTTCAGAGCGGATCACTCCCACAATCTCAAACGGACTGCCGCCTACCAACAAAGCCTCACCCACCTCGAGGTCAAGGCGCTCAAGCAGTTCGGGAGCCACCAACGCCGCCGCTGGCGCGCGGCCCTGGCTCGAACCGTCGGTGTTGAACAAGCTAGCAACTGCACTGGGGGGATCAACGTCCACAGATCCATAGAACGGATAGCCCGCCGACACAGCTTTGAGCTCGACGGTCTGACTCCCAGCGATCAAGCCCGTGACCGGCAATCCGGGTACTAGGGACCCCCTGAGCAGGTCCTTCTGTGAAGCGACCACGCTCAGCATCTCGCGCACCGGCGCGACCTCTAGGCCTAGGTATTTGGCCTGTAGTTCACCGAGCACCTGCTCGATATCGATCTCAGGTTGGCGGCGCGCCGAAACCAAAATATCCGCTGCAATCAGCTCCCGTGCTTGAGAACGAACCGTGCGATCAAGGCTGGCTGATAGGGACTTGACCGCCACCACCGCAGCAACGCCCACGGACAGACATAGAACAAAAAACACCAACCGCCCAAGGTTGCCGCGCGACTCCCGAAGCAAGAGTCGGAGCAGGCCTCGTGCGCCTAGGCCGGCTAGCGCGGTCGCTTTGCGCGTTGGCTGCTCAGGAGTCAAGCGAACTGCTGTCCTGAATCGGACACCAACAAGCCGTCCTCAATGCGCAACACACGACCCGCAAGCGCCGCCACGCTCTCGTCGTGGGTGACCAAGATCAAGGTGGAGCCAAGGTCGTCGCGCAGAGCGGTGAGCAATCGCAACACGGATTGACCGGTGGCGCCATCGAGATTGCCGGTCGGTTCGTCGGCAAACAAGATTTGCGGTTCAGGCGCAAACGCACGAGCAAGTGCAACTCGTTGCTGTTCTCCACCCGATAGCTGGATCGGATAGTGGTGTCCACGCTCGGAGAGCCCGACCGCCTCCAGTAGCTGATCGGCACGCGCGCCAGCGTCCTCGCGACCCAGCAGTTCCATGGGTAGCAAGATGTTCTCGCGCGCGGTGAGGTTGGCGAGCAGCTGAAACGACTGAAAGACAAAGCCGACGTTGTTGCGTCGCAGGAGTGCCAAGGCATCTTCACTGGCATCCTCCATTGCTTCGCCGTCGATCGAGACGCTGCCCGACGTCGGCCTATCGAGACCCGCCAGTAGCCCAAGCAACGTCGACTTACCACTGCCCGATGGGCCCACGACCGCCACGAACTCACCGCGCTCGATATCGAGATTCACGTCGTCCAGAATGACCAAATCGCGACCGCCCGAAGGCAGCACCTTGCGCAATGACCGCGCCGTCAGGAAAGCCATAACGTGATCCCGACACCAAAAGCTACCGGCAGCTTGTCAACCCGGAAACTAGGCTGCAAAGTTGGCCGAAGCTTGCGACCAGTTCACCGTGTCCAAAAAGTTGTTCACGTAGTCGCCACGGCGGTTCTGGTACTTGAGGTAGTAGGCGTGCTCCCACACGTCGATCCCGAGCACCGGCTTGAGCCCCGAGGACAGCGGCGTATCTTGGTTGGCGTATCGGGTGATCTGCAAAGCGCCGGTGGAATCGGCACTGAGCCAGGCCCAGCCGGAGCCGAACAACCCTTTAGCTTGCGTTGCAAAGGTCTCGCGAAACCCATCAACAGAACCGAATTGCTCATCAATGGCGGCGGCCAAACCGCCTTCGGGACTAGTGCCTCCTCCTGGAGCCAACAATGGCCAGAAGAGGGAGTGGTTGAGGTAACCACCGCCGTTGTTGCGAACTGCAGTGCGGACTGAATCCGGCAGGTCCTGCAAGCCACTGAGCAACGTGAGCAAGCTCTTACCTTGGACCTCGGCGTTGCCTTCCAGCGCCGCATTGAGCTTGTTGGTGTACCCCTGGTGGTGCTTGCCGTGATGGATTTCCATGGTACGCGCATCAACCACCGCCTCAATCGCATCGTGGGCAAAGCCCAAAGCGGGGAGCGCAAACGGGTAAACCGAACTTGCTCCGGGGGCGGCCACCGCTAAGTCGAAGTCAACCGAAGAACCGTCCTCAGAAGAACTCGCTTCCGACTCGTCGGACGGCGTGGCGCATCCCAGCAGCGATCCACTCAGAGCCACTGTGGCGCCGCCAACAGCAAGGCCAAGCAGCGTCTTCCGACGCGTTAGCCCCGCGCTCGAAGCGTCGGTGGTGTTGGTGTCTAAGCCATCTGCATGGTGACGAGGGACTGGTCGAATCTTGTTCATGGCGGAGAGTTCCCTAGAGGGTTATGAAGCGCCTGCCGGAGCCCCGTCTACGACCGACTGCTGAGGGCACTGGTCAAGCATCGGCACAACTTTGGTGCAAGCGAAGATAACATGGGTCTTACCACCACCCTACAGCGTTCTACTCCAGCGCGACTCCGGTGCTAACCCTCCATATCGGTTTCTCAGCAAACCTCTATCCCCTCAACGTTCCTGGCCTCCTCGAAACGTTCCTGAACGCATGCAACGCCCACCACATCGTCCAGCTCTACATCGTCCTGCTCGACCCTGGGTCGGCATCTTGCGACTGGCTCTCAGCGTAACGGCTGGCTTAGTGTGCATCGCTTCGATAGCCAACTCAGCAAGCGCTCAGGGGCCGACCAATGAGCTTGCTGAGGTCGAAGTGGATTGGAGCGCCATCGGTTTCTCTAAGGCTCGCGTGAGGGAACAACTCGCAATCGAACGAACGTATGTCGACAGCATTCCCAAGGGCAGTTTCGAAAAGCACCTGCTAGCTCTCACCAAAGAGCCACACGTTGCGGGCACTGAAGCCAACGAGCGCGTTGCCGAATACATCAAGCGCACCATGTCGGATGCCGGGCTCGAGGTCCAGACCTACCCCTACGACATCTACATGCCGCGCGCCGAAACCGCTACTAATAGCGTCGAGATTGTTCGCCCGAAACGAGAACCGCTCAATCAGCAAGAAGACATCTTCGACCTCGATGCCTTCACCGAACATCCGGCCAACGGCCCCGGCTGGAACGCCTACTCCGCCAGTGGCGACGTCACCGGCGAAGTGGTCTACGCCAACTATGGTCGACGCGAGGACTACCAAAGACTGGCGAAACTCAAAGTCGATCTCACCGGCAAGATCGTGCTAGCCCGCTACGGAGGCAATTTCCGAGGCTACAAAGCCAAGTACGCCGAAGAGGCAGGCGCCGCAGGCCTGTTGATCTTTAGCGACCCGGCCGATGGCGGCTACACCCAAGGGCTGGTCTATCCCGAAGGCAAGAACCTCAACGACAGCACGGTGCAGCGCGGCTCCATCCTGACCCTCGATTGGACCGGCGACCCGCTAACTCCGTTCGAACCGGCCTGGCCTCAAGACCATCCTTCCGAAACCGTGGTGCGCAAGGATCCCAGCACCGTCGGCTTACCCAAGATCCCAGTCACCCCACTGCCCCACGCTTCTGCAAAGCGCATCCTGGAACAGATGACCGGTGCCGCTGCGCCGCGCGACTGGCAGGGGGGCCTGCCCCTGCCCTACCGCCTCATCGGCGGTGATCACCTGCAAGTCAGGGTTCGCGTTCACCAAGATCGCGAGCTAACCAGAGTAGCCAACGTTGTCGGCTCCGTTCGTGGCAGCCGGTATCCTGAAGAGTGGATCATTCTCGGTTCGCACTTCGACGCCTGGGGATTCGGCGCGCTCGACCCCAACGGCGGCACCGCAATGTTGCTTTCGCTCGCTGAGGCCCTGGGTGAACTAGTTCGCAAGGGTCAACGTCCCTTGCGATCGATCCTGATCGCCCACTGGGACGCCGAAGAGTTCGGCATCCTGGGCTCGGCCGAGTGGGTCGAGCAGATGCGCTCAGAGCTCGATGCTAAGGCAGTGGCCTACATCAATGCCGATGGCGCGGTCACCGGTTCTACGTTCTCTGTTTCGGCCGCGCCCGCGCTCAAGGGCCTGTTGCGCGAAACAGCCAAGGCCGTGTTGCACCCAGCTGGTGGCACCATCCACAGCAACTGGGTGGGAGCGGAGGGCAACTCGGCCGAACCGTTCAGCGATCTTGGCGGCGGCTCAGACCACGTTGGTTTCGCCTCCCACATCGGTATTCCGTCGGCGATGATCGGCTTTTCTGGTTCAGCTCCGGTCTACCACTCGGTCTACGACACCTTCACGTGGTTCGCACGGTTCGCAGACCCAACCTGGCAGCTCGGACCAGCACTCACCGAACTAGACGGTTTGGTCGCGCTGCGGCTCGCGAATGCCGACCTCCTACCTTTTGACTTCGAGTCCTTTGCAGAAGACTCCTCGCGCCATCTCGCAGTGACTGAGCGGCTCGCGGGAACCTCGTTTCGCCACGCAAGAATCCAGTTGCGCGCTCTACTCAACGCCTCGGCTCGACTGGCGAAGGTTAGGAGACGAGCCCTTGAATCGTCCACCGCAGCTGGCCGAAGCTTCGCCGCTGCTAATACTGAACTCATCCGTGTCGAACGGCTCTTTGTGGTCGAAGAAGGCCTTCCCTTTGGCGCTTGGTATCGCTCACTGTTCGCCTCTCCTGACCCAACCAGTGGCTATGCACCGTGGATGTACCCTGGCCTACGTTGGGCAGCGGAGCAAAACAGCATTGAACTCTTGGAGGAGTGGGAGGCAGTGTACGCGGATGCCCTCAACGAAGTCGCACAAGCAGCCGACCGCATTGCCCAGCATCTCCGATGAGTGTCAAGACAGCCGACCAGCGCTGCTCTTGGTGCGGCGAGCACGATGACTACATTGCCTACCACGACAATGAGTGGGGGCTGCCGCGCCGAGATCGGCAACGCTTGTTCGAGAAGATCTGCCTAGAAGGTTTCCAAGCAGGTCTGTCTTGGCTCACCATTCTGCGCAAGCGTGAGAACTTCCGTCGCGCGTTTCATCAGTTCGACCCCAAGAAGGTCGCCAAGATGACTGAAGGCGACGTTGAGCACCTGCTCCAAGACGCGGGAATTGTGCGGCATCGCGGCAAGATCGAATCAGCCATCAACAACGCCAAACAGGTAGCCCGCCTCGAGCAAGAGTTCGGTTCCCTCGGCGCCTTCGTTTGGAGCTTTGAACCGTCAAGCAAGAATCGCCCTCGCAAGATCACTGCGCAGATCGTCGCCGCACTAACCAAGACCGAAGAATCGACAGCCATGTCCACGGCGCTCAAGACCCGCGGTTGGAGTTTCGTTGGACCGACCACCATGTACGCCTTCATGCAATCTTGCGGCGTCGTCAACGATCACGTTGAACACTGCGGCTGGCGAATGATCACTGAGCAGGCCCGCGCCGAGTTCGCCCGTCCACAAGCCTAGAGCCGCTTCTAGAGCTCACCCAGCGACTAGTATCACCCCAGTAGCAAAGGAAATCATGGCACTGACTCAAACCGACATCGTTCTCAAAGCCGCCCGACTTCAAAGCAAGGTCAAGCGCATTCGCGGCTGGGATGCCGTTGATGACGGCAAATCGATCACTCGCGCCTATAGCTTTCCGAACTTTCCCGCCTCTGTGCGGTTTGTCAGCTACGTGGCGGAACTGGCCGAGTCGATGGATCACCACCCAGACATTGACATCCGGTACGACAAGGTGACGCTGACGCTCAGCACCCACGACGCTGGGGGAGTGACTGAGAAGGATCTGGAGCTGGTGAAGTTGATCGATCACCGATGACAAGGCCCCGCGAGCTTGCCGGAAATGCGACAAGCCTTCTGCTCTGGGCGCCTCGCAGTTCGTCACGGGTGGCACGCCGCTTCCTCGGAAGCGCGGGTACTGGCAGCCGGCAGTCGAACTCCTTGGCCTGACTAGGGTACAGCCCCTATGCCCTTTCTCGCTCTCGGCAACGATGACCTCTCAATGGCTCCACGCCGTCAGATCCCCGCTCTCGAATCCATCCTCGAACAGGGTCGCATCTCGCTCGTAGGCTCCAAGGTCGTAGAGACCTATGCTAAGAACGCCTCCTCTGGATCATCTAGCCCGCGAGGAAGAGGTCGCAGATCCTTCGTCGATGGGTAGACGCTGTTGTCGCAATGCTCGATCGCTGCCGATCCTGGACTCAGCCTCAGGTCGTTGTGGCAGGGCGGCTTAGCCGAACTCGGCGGGCTGGGCCTTTGCAATGGACTGAGGGGCGAATCAGTTACCCAGCAACCAGTACGCCGCATAGTCGGCGTACTATCGTCGAGAATCATCGTCGCTGATAGTCTTCGTTGTTGCCCCAACTGGTGTCAGGCAGGTAGGTCTCATTGCTGGATTACATGAGAAGCGTTGGCCTTGGTTTAGCGGTCGTCCTGTGTGGCGGCGCCGCTCTTCATGCGGGTCAACTACAGTGGATCTCGCGGGACGAAGGACTACCTAGCAGCCAAGTTCACAGCATCGTCCAAGGCGGGGACCAGACCCTCTGGCTTGCAACTCCAGCCGGACTGGCGCGTTACGACGGAGTTCGTGTTCGAACGCTGGCTCGCAACGACGGGTTGACCACCCAAGGCCTGCGTGCCTTGGCTTGGAGCCCAGAGGAAGTGCTTTGGGTGGGATCGGATCGGGGTGTTGATCTACTAGCAGCCGGAGTCGCTCCACAACCTCTCCTGGAAGACTGGCTCTGGGGATTTGTCGAGTCGATCGTCTTCGATGACAACGGCACCGCGTGGATCGGGACATCTACCGGCCTCCTGAAGTCTTCCGATGGTGTCAGCGTTGAGCGGCTCAACGATACCTTGACTGAAGAACGGCTGATCTCCGACTTAGATGTGGGGCCGAGCGGGCTTTGGATCGTGGTGGGAGGCATCTTGGTCCACCGTGATCTCGCCGGCACCATGAGTGAGGTAGCTTCCCCGGAACTGGCTGGCGTAGCGCCATTGCGTTCGGTAGTGGCTCACCGCGGCGGGGTAATCGTGGGTGGTGACCGAGGTCTTGTCGAGGTCGATCGCGAAGGGAGGTCCACAGTGGTCAGCCAGGAACCGCGAGAAGGGACCGCCGGTGCGCTGCTTGCGACCAAAGATGAACTCTGGGCAGGGATCGGTGGTCAGCTGCGCCGCTTCACGCTGCGAGATGGCCGATGGTCTCTGGAGGAGATCGTGCTGGCATCGGCCATGGTCAACGACATCTTCTCCGATCAGCAAGGGAATGTTTGGGTGGCGACCGACAGCTCAGGAGCTGCGCGCGTCTCTAGTCTGCGCGACCAGCTAGGGATCGCGAAGACTCCCTGCAGCACCCAGGTCTACTCCGTTGCCGAGTTCCAAACCGGGTACTTGATTGGCGGCGCGGCTTGCAGCTGGACAACCGACATGGCGCTGAATCCGGTGTACACCATCGAGGCGCTCGACAACGTCAAGGTTTGGGATCTAGTCGAGAGCAGGGGGGGAGAGCTCTGGGCCGCAACACAGCAGGGGCTGCGGAAAGGTGCGATGGAGGGGCCGATTCCGACCCAAGACTTCGGACTTGATGTGTTGCGCTCGGCTGGGCGCATTCTTTTGGAACTGGACGACGGCATTCTGGTCGGGACCGTCGCCGGCCTTGCGAAGGTGAGCAATGGTCGGGCCACTGAGGTCTTGGATGAGGACCGTGCCTCGATGGGATACGTGTACACGCTGGAGCACGACACCTCATCATCGGTGGCTGATGGCGCTCGGAGCGTGTGGGTCGGGACCATCGGTCGCGGGATATTTCGGTGGGATCCGTCAAGTGGAATCCGCCGGCCTTTCGAGACTCCAAGCGAGTCGGCGACGCCGAGGGTGATGGTTGAATCCGGTCTGACTCAAGGCAATGTCTACGCCATAGCAACGCACGATTCGGGCTCGATGGCGCTGTTGCAGGACGACAAGGTCTGGTTGTGGCGGGATGGTCGCATGCAAGCGATCGAGCGCGCCACGGATAGCCCCCTGGCAGGATGGGCAGCGACCTTTGAAACTGGCGATGTGCTCTGGGTTGGGGGCAACAACGGTCTAGTCCGCTATGACCTGAAGAGTGGAGACTCTCAACGATTCGTTGAGTCGATGGGACTGGCAGGCAGCGAGTTCACCGCGAGCCGCAGCCTGCTACGAACCACAGACGGTTCACTAGTTCAAGGGACAACTAAGGGCCTCTCGTGGCTGCGCCCAGACATGGTAGGACAAGAGTTGACTCCTCCCTTCGCCCAGTTAGCGGCAGCGGAATGGACCGACGCGAACCTCAAACAAGCTCGCAGGATCCGAAGTGTGGTGGACGGTGATTGGGCCGTGGAAATCGCTGTCGCCGCACCTTGGTTCATCGATGCAAGATCACTCGAGATGAGACACCGACTGCAAGGCTTCGAGCGCGATTGGTCCGCGCCTGAGACACTTGAGCGCGGCCTCCGCTACACAAGTCTCCCGGTGGGCGACTACACCGTCTTGGTGCAGGTTCGCTCGCCGCTCACCGGCTGGGGCGAACCGCGTGACCTTCTTGAATTCCGTGTTCTACCCAAGTGGTGGAACACGCTCTTGGCCCGATCGGTTGCCGTAGCGTTGTTGGCACTCCTCGCGTGGATGCTGTGGCGGCTCCGCGTCGGCACGCTGGTACAGAACGCGCGCGCCTTGGAGGAGAAGGTCCGTGCGCGGACCACGGAACTCGAGCGACTTGCAGCCCACGATCCTCTCACCGACCTTCCGAACCGTAGGACTTTTGTGGATTCCGCCAATCGCATGATTGCCCGCGCCTCCCGGAGCGATGAGCATCTGACTCTGGTGGCAATCGACTTGGACAATTTCAAACGTCTGAATGACCACTTCGGACACCAGGCTGGAGACTCCGCATTGGTTGCAGTTGCCCAGGCGTTGAGCCGGTCAGCAAGAAACGAGGACTTGCTCGCACGCTATGGTGGTGACGAAATGGTCTTGCTCTGCGCGCGTGCCGATCTAAGCGACGGCGTCAAAGCAGCCGAGCGAATGCTGGCTGCAATCGCCGAGATCCCTGAGATCCGCAGGGCACACGAACACGCCAGAGTGAGCGCGAGCTTCGGAGTGGCGGCCTGGGAGTCGGAAATGCACCTGGAAACCCTATTCAGGCGGGCTGACCTGGCCCTCTATAACGCGAAGCAACTGCGCACGCCGATTGCTATCTGGCGTACTGAGCTCGACAGCCAGCCAATCAAGGTGCCAGCGGACTAGCCGGGCCTAACATTTGGCTGGCACTTCTTTCAGTTTCCATCGTGCCATTGACGCCTTCTTTGACGCATTCTTGCGCCTTCAGATACGCGTCCTCGAGTTCCGGGCAACGTCAGCAGCTTTCTCTTAGCTTTGAGAAGCGGGATGGAGCGGGACCGACATCTCGGACGAACTCCTCACCAGAAACATGAAGCGCAATGTCCGATGCTGCGTTGATCCGGCGCGATCAGTAGAGAACGCCTATTGCCGTTCAAGAGCGAAGCTCGTCTTGCGGGCGTGCTCTTTGTGCGGTTACTCGTCTCTACCAACGGAGCATCCCCATGCCCAGCTTCCAGCAAGACATCAGCCAACCCTCGTCACTGTTGAAGTCGATCCTCCTCAGAACTCATGCCCTGTCGATCATGGTGTTGCTCTGCGCTCTACTCGCCCCTGCGTCCATTGCAAAGGCTCAGCCCGCCGAGTTGGTCAAGGATATTGCTGCCGGCAGTCAAGATGACCCGCTCTCTCCGTACCAGTTCGTCCAACTGGGGTCAATCACCCTGTTCGTGGGCGAAAGTAGCGAGTTCGGTAGCGAACTCTGGTCCACGGATGGCACTGCCCTTGGAACGGCCCTGCTCAAAGACATCGCTCTCGGCCCTAAGTCTTCGGACCCGTCGTTATCCGGAGTACTTCTCAAGCTACGGTAGCCTCTGGTTCTCCGACGGCACAACTTCGGGGACAACGGTAATCGCCGACGACTTCCCAAGCGTCGGAGCAGCTTCTGTGCGTGGACAAGACCTGATTTTTGCTGGGGTCAATTCTCCGGGAGAAGGCACTGAACTCTACATTGCACGAGGAGCAGAAGGCCTGCTCGAGAGGCTGCCAAGCATCGAACCGGGCCCGGCAGGGACGACAGTGCTCGACACGGAAGTCGTTGGAGACTTGCTCTATGTCAGCGCCTTCCGCAAAGACGTAGGCGCGGAGTTGTTCAAGATCGACCTGAGTTCATACCCTTCCGTGCTCTTTGCGGACGGCTTCGAGTCTGGCGACACAACCCTGTGGTAGCCGGACTCAAGCTGGCCTGATACCGGGATCAAGGCGACCCTGGCTCTTGTTCCCCACACAACCGGCGGGCAGAGCTCGTCAGTCAGTCAAGTAGAAAGCGCCCTCACCGGCGTCCACCCGCGATCGGCGCCTACTCGTAGCGCCTACTGGTAGCACCAGGATGCCAAGCGGCGTTGGCAGACTCGCTGCGAGTTGTTCTGCTCATCCTCGGCTTCCACGCTATACGCTCGCCAGATGAATACTTGCTCACATCGAATCTATCCTCGAGCCTTTTACCTACTCGCGCCTCCCCTATTGGCCGCGACACTGCTCGTCAGCTGCGGACTGCCCCAAGAACCAAAGCACACTCCAGCAGATGACGGCGCGACCCTCCTGACCAACGCGAAGGTCTACACCTTTGCCTGGCCAGAACCGAGCGTCACTGGCCAGCCGGCCGAGAGCGCGCCATATCGTGCGGCAACCTGGCTGCCCGACGCGGAAGCGATCCTGGTGCGTGACCAACGCATTGCTTGGCTCGGCTCGAACGCGGATGCAACGGAACTCGCTCAACAAGATCCTAAGATCAAGGTGATCGATCTCGAGGGCTCCACTGTGATCCCAGGGATGGTCGACAGCCATACCCATGTTCGAGAGCTGGGAGCCCGTCTCGAGCGTGTGGACTTGTTAGGAGTAGCAACCGAGTCTGAGGCAATCGAACGGCTTAAACCAGCGGTCTTTGATGCAGAGCCGGGAGAGTGGGTCATCGGTTGGGGATGGGACGAAGGCGCATGGGCCGCCAGTTACCCAACCTGGGACGCGCTGTCTGAAGCGTTTCCGCACAACCCCGTTGCTCTCTACTCGTTGCACGGATTTGCCCTGTGGGCCAACCGGACCGCCTTTGAGGCTGCCGAGATTTCGAGTCAAAGCAACGACCCCGTCGGCGGGGAGATCGCCAGAGACGCACACGGAGAACCGACCGGGATCCTCCTCAACCGCGCAACAACTCTGATGCAGTCAGCGATCCCGGAACCAACGCCTGAAGAAATTGAACAGCAGCTCCATGCCGGACTACAAGAAATGGCTCGTTCCGGGTACGTGGCAATCCACGAGGCCGGTCTCGACCGACCAACCCTGGCTGCTTATGAACGTCTCGCAGGCGGCGACAAGCTGGACTTGAGGGTGTACGCCATGCTCTCGGCAAGAGACACCGAACTCATCCGCGAATGGATCGAGAGTGGACCAAGCTGCGCTCCAGAACAACTACTCCGCATCTGCGCGGTGAAGGCCTATTGGGATGGAGCACTCGGCTCCCGCGGTGCGCGCCTTCTCGACGACTACTCTGATCGGCCAGGACATCATGGCATCAGCGGTGAGGGCTACGGCTTTGACGAAGAGCTGGTCGCACAGGCCGCAGCCAGCAAGTTTCAGCTCGCGATTCACGCCATCGGTGACGCAGGCAACCGAGAGGTCTTGGACTACCTCGAACGACTCCTTGAACAGTACCCAGACGCCACGCAACAACGCCACCGCGTCGAGCATGCGCAGGTGTTGGCACCAGCCGACTTGCCTCGGTTCGCGGATCTGGGTTTGGTCGCCTCCATGCAGCCCCCACATGTAGCCGAGGACCAACTATGGGCCGAGGAACGGCTCGGCGCTGAACGAGTACGCCTCGCCTACGCGTGGCGGACACTCCTCGAAGCCGGTGCACGGCTCACCTTCAACTCTGACTTGGCCGGTTCTGATCACTCCATCCTCTACGGACTGCACTCAGCTGTCACCCGACGAGCTCAGCCCTCCAAAGCGGACGTAACGGACCCAGCAGGCATCGACACCCCACCGTTCCACCCCGAACAAAGCCTCAGCATCGAGCAAGCCATTAGGGCCTACACGAGCGGCGCGGCCTACGCGTCCTTCCTCGAACAGGAAACGGGCTCCATCGCGGTTGGTCGATTTGCGGACCTCACGGTCCTGAAACAGGATCCCTTGAACGCGGGGCTCTCGCCAACCGGACCAACACCCAGCGACTGGTGGCGCAATTCAATCAGATTGACCATGGTCGGCGGCCGAATCGTCTTCGATGCGACAAAGGCAACTGGCTGGGCCGATTAGCGGATCCAACACTCCCTATGCCGCGAAGCAGCAAGGAAAACTCTCAAGGTGCTCGCGGGCAAATCCCTATCGAAACTCTGTCGAGCTAATCCGTCGCGCCGTGTCAGTCCAAAAGCCGGCTTAAGCAGAGAGCTTGGCCGCAGTCAGTGTAAACGTCGTTCGACCGAACTTGAAGGGTTGGTCGAGACCGACCTCGACGGTGCCGAAGAGTTCATTGCCGACCTTCACTCTCCGCTTGTCAAAACACACGATCTTGGCGCGTCCGTAGGTCTCGGTTGAGGTCACACGTGCATGCACAGCACCAACTCCCCAACCGCGTGCAACTAGATCGACACCTTGTCCCTTGCCGACCAGCAGTTCTCGGCGCAGGGGCAGTTCCACTCCGTCACCTTTGATCACCGGCGGAGGCAACGTCTTGAACATGTTGGCGCGGCTCACGAACATTGTCTCGTCGACCTGCTCCTCATGCTCCTTGCGTACCAAGGTTAGGTCAAACTTGCCTAGTCTGGCTGTTTCATTGGGAGCCAGCCGGTGGCTCGTGATTCTGTCTTTGCCGATGAAGGTTCCGTTCGAGCTTCCAAGGTCTTCGATGAAGAAGGCACCCTGCTCCCATTTGAGCATCGCGTGGCGACGGCTCACTCCAAGGTTGTCGATGAAGACGTCCACCTTTGGATCGCGACCGATCACCATCGAGGGCCCTGTAAACGGTCGCTGCCTCACCTCGTGGCCGTCCATGTGAATGTAGACAGTCGCAGGAGGTGCGGGGTTTGCTGCTGCAACGAGCTGGCGCAGGGGTACGCCGGCATCTGGATCCGGGGTCAGTCTGAGGTCCGTGAACACCTCCACTACCCCCTTGCCCGAAGTTGGACCGAACGCGAAGAGCAGCATTCGCTCCTCAAGCGAACCACCACCGGGATCGTCTTTGGGGTTGGCGAAGAATAGTCGCGTCGGCTTGCCTCGGTGCAGAAACAGGAGGGTGCGCTGATTGCTGCTGAGAAAAGACATCGCAGCGTCTTGCTTCTCGTGCGCCAGTTCCTCTAGAACCCGCGCTGGGTCGACAAAACGCACGGACCCTCTAAGGGCTGGCCGCTTGGCAAAGTGAACTGCGGTGATCAGTACCTCGGTCGGATCGCTCTTGACCAATCGGCACTTGGCCGGGCGCATCTCGCGAGCGCGTAGCGGAAATTCCGACAAGGGAATCGAGCTGTAGTTTTCCCCCTCGAGCAGGCCAGCTTGGTACAGCTGTCCGCGATGGATCAAGCACGACAATCGGCGCTCTGGAGTCTCGATTTCAAACCGACCGTCCTGGCACTGACCAGCATCGATTAGCTCGGCGACCGTCTCGAAGACTTCCTCACGGAACGGCAGTTTTGGCAGCAGTTGTTGCCCTGAGGGGAAGCGAACCAACCCGAGCAGCCGGTTGGTATCCTGCTCGCCCGCCTGCGGAAGCACTGGGGCCGTGGTGGCACCGACCGGCAGCGGAGCGAAGTCCGGCCGCTCTATTCGCTGAGTCGCCATGGGGTTCTGCTCATTGGCGGAAGCGCCTGGCCGGTCCGGAGTATCAACCATAAGGATCCCCTATCGTCTCATTGGGCTACAGGGTTGCAGGGTTGCAGGGAAGTGCACTTTGCGGGAACTAGCCCACGGTAACAGGACAACTGCTTGCCTCCAACCCGTGAACTCCTCAACTAAGAAGACACCGCGCGCAGTTCCGGCAAGACCTCGCGACCTAAGACCGCGATCGACCGCACAACATCTGGGCCAAGCGGAGGACCGAAACTCACGTGCTGCACCCCGGCTTGGACCAACGGCAGCAACCGATTGATCACTTCCTCGGGCCGGCCAGCGATCCCCATTCGCATCATTTTCGGCGTAACCAGATCAGCGGCCCGCTCAAGTTCTCCCGCACGTGTCGCGATCTCGAAGACATCGGTAAAGTCGTCGCGATCGAGGCCCAGGCGCTCGAAGATCAGCGGGCTCAGCGAGTGGCCGTAGTAGGCGATCTTCTCAGCCAGGGGCTGTCGCGCTGCCGCTGGATCTGGATCGATGGAAACCCACACGCAAGCAGCCACGTCGGGCACCCCAAGGTTCGCATCGCGGCGTTCTTCGCCCTTGGCGATCAATGGCCGCACGCCGAAGTAGTGTTCCGGAGGAAATAGCAGCGGCAGGACACCGTCGGCCACTTCGCCCGCAAGTTCGAGCATCTTCGGACCGTTGGCTCCAAGGTAGATCGGAATATCCCTTAAGCCCTGACCTTGTGCTCGCTCAGCTAGTTCAAAGCGAAGGTACGCGTCGGCTGAGAACTTGAGTTCCTCGCCATCGAGTTCTGCCGTCTCGCCGCGCAAGAGTCGACGCAACACATCGACGGTTTCGCGCATGCGCTGCAGCGGCCGACGCTGTTCCACGCCGACCCAATCGAGAAAGTCAGCGGCGCCAGCGGCTACCCCCAACAGGAACCGCCCGCCCGAGACTTCGTCAATCGTTGCCGCACTCATCGCGATTTCAGCTGGGCTCGTGCTGTAGGGATTGAGGATGCACGTGCCCAGCTGGATGCGCTCCGTCTGAGTGGCAACAGCAGTCAGAATCACCGGCGCACTGCGCAAGAACAGATCGTGGCTCACCCAGAACTGATCAAACCCTACGGTTTCAGCGCATTGGGCGGCCGCCACGTACTCGCTGACCGGGAGGTCATTGTTGAATCGCAGGCTGAAAATCATGGCGTGTCAGCCGGTCCTACACCAACAATGGCCTCGGCTTCGATCTCAACCAAGAATTCTTCACCGATCAATTCGGCGCGCACTGTCGTGTTTGCGGGCTGGATCTTGCGGAACACCTCACCGTGAACCTCAGCCACGCTGCGCCAGTCCCCCGCCGTCGTCACGTAGACGCGGGTGCGCACAACGTCTTCCAAGCAGCTACCCAAGCGCTTCAGCGCGCGTTCAATGCGACCAAAAATGAAACGTGCTTGAGCCGCAGAATCTCCAACCCCCACCACCCCATCCTTGCCCGTTGCCGTTGTACCAGAGACAAACACCCGTTCCCCCACACGCACCGCCCGCGCGTAGCCAAACTCTTCTTCCCAGTGTGTCCCGGACGTGGTCGTTGTACGTGTCACAGCCTCTTCCTCCGTCTTCAGTTCTGTAGCGTGTTCGCGCACCCTATCGCCCTGCGTAGTGCCAGCTCATCTTTGGAGTTGGAGACGGAGCAGCACCAAGGTGTCCAACAGGCTTCGCGTCTCGTGGACCTCGAACTGGCCGCTAGACCTTCTCGCAGCACCAACGGTCAACGCATCCACCGTCGCTGCGACATCGACCGGTCTCGCTCCGAGCAACCAAAGAAAGCAACGAACGATCGGCCTAAGCAATCCGTGCCCATCCTCTGCGAAGAACAAGAACAGTGCCTCGCCGCCAGGCTCGAGCAGGTCGACGGACCTGCGTACTAATTCTTGAGGGTCATCAAGGTGGGCAAGCAGCAAGGAGCTGATCACCATCTCGAAGCGATCGCCCTGCCGATCGAATCGATCGACCGCTTCGACTACGTCGCACCGCTCGAAGGCGACCGCGCACCGTGACTTAGCCGCAACGGCGGACCTTGTTGCACGCCGGCGCATCCCGGCAGACGCATCAATACCGAGGTAAGTACTCGGTACAGCCTGGTTCTCGAGGCATCGTCTGAACAGGAAACCCGTGCCCGAACCAAGATCCAGCACGCGCCTGTCAGCGGCGCTTCGCAGAGCCTTGTCGAGAGTTAAATGAACCCTCGGTGTCAGCCACGCGAAAGGCGTTCGAAGGGCATCGTAGGTCGGCGCCCACCAATCGTAGAGGCTCATTTGAGGCTCATCGCCAGTGACACAACAAGCGTGCTTGCATCGCTCGCGCGCCAACACGGCTGAGCCATGGGCCGCTGCCATCCTTCTCGCCGACGAAGGCCGCCGAGTTCTCGCCGCTCAGCATCACTCAACTCCTGTGGGACCACCTTCGTGCATAGCCCCTCGGCTCGACCGATACTCGTTGTCTCCACCGATACTGGTTGTCATCGTCCTCGCTCTTGTACTCTTCACTCTCGATACCGGTTTGGTTTGTACAACCTGCGAACACTCCCCCACCACTTCTGAGGCCTCCAAGACCCCACTCTTGATCTCTCTCGGCAAGCCTCGCGGAAGACGCTAGGCGCCAGTTCCTTCAGTGAAACCGAACTGACGACCGACAAGATCATCATAAGCCTGGTTCCTGTTGAGAGGTTCCTGGTGAGCGCGGCGAAGCTCTTCAGCGCGTTCAACAACAGCGGCGGCTACGGCTACACCCTATTGGTCAGGCGCTACTGGTCGGCACTACTGGTCGGCGCCGCCCCCCTATACCGCTGCACCCTGGACTCAGGCATCGACGATCATTACCGCTGGCTCGAACGCCAAGCAGCGGTGCGAGCGTCCGGAAACGCGATTGCCCACTTCATGCTAAATCACCATAGAATCGCCAGCCATGGGGTTGCATTCTTCCTTCCTTTGCTCTGTTCTGCTTTGGTCCGCGACGATCTCGGCTGTGCAAGCGCAAGCTATGCCACTGCCTATCGCCTCGATCGCGCCTGCGATGACGCCCCGGAGCGCGCCTGGCGCACAGGAGACCGACGAGGGTGCTGAGGAAACCAAGGCGACCAAGCCCCGTGAACGTCGCCGCTTAGCGGGTATCGACCCGTGTTCATTGCACATCATTCAGGGCGAAGCGTGGCTCGACCGTCTCAATCGTGGATTGCACCGCGCCGTCTGCGAGTCGGCGCTGTGGTTCGATGACTTGTTCGGCGACGATCTCGCCGCCGAAGACCGAGGCGGCACCTACGGGCGACTGCTCGTGGGCCTCGAGTACAACGATCTCGAAGAGATCGACGACGTCAACAGCTTCCACGCCGAATTCGAGCTACCGAACGCCGAGCGCAGACTCTCCGGATTTGTCGGTCGCGGCGATCGAGACGAACTGGTGGGTGATCAGCAGCCGCGCACGGGCGCCTTGCCCAACCGGGCTGCCTCGCTGCCGGACGACGATGAGTGGCTGATCGGGCTTGGTTACTCACCCCACCGTAGCTCGCGTCGAAGCAGCTGGAGCTACGATGTTGGAGCGGATCTTGAGTTCCCGATCAATTGGTTCGCTAAGGCGCGTCACAAATACGTGTTGTTCCCGAGTGACACCACCATGCTGCGGCTGCGCCAGAGTTTCTTCTGGGAACATGACAAAGGATGGGGCTACACCACCCGAGCCGACTACGATCACCTGCTACCGAAGGATCGATTGCTGCGTTGGCGCAATATCGGCAGGATCTCTGAAAGCGATAGCGGGATCGACTGGTACACCGAACTCACTTTGTTCACCAACCTGGGCGAAAGGCGGGCACTGGCCTACCAGCTACTGTCTTCGGGCGAGACCGACGGCGAAGTTCCACTCGAATACGTCGCCGCACGGGTCATCTATCGCCAGAGCGTTCTTCGTGAATGGTTCTTCGTCGATGTCCGACCCGGCCTGTCGTACCGACGTGAACCCGGTCGCGACCGAAAGATCCGGCCGGTTCTAGCCTTTGGATTCGAGATCCTGTTCGGCAAACTAGAGAACTAGATCGAACGAGTCATCGAAGTCGTTCAGCCGGTCTGTCGACGAGGCCTGTCAGCGACGTATTCAACAAGGGTCAGCCACCGCTCCGCTCGAGAGCCGCCAGACGTCGTTCGATCTCGAGCAGCTTGTGGATGATGATCACGTGCGTAGTCTTTGCGTCAATACCGACCGGACTTTGCTCGCTCCCAATCAGCTCAACGATCTGCTGAAATTCGTCGTCTGGGATATCAATCTTCATTCCTAACTCTCCTCGAACAAAGTTCATCTCATCATCGGCTGATCTTCACCATAGGCGACCCCTGACGAGACCAGTGACGCGCCGAGGTACTGATGCGCCAGGCCACCGATACCCCACCCACCTCACTGATGCACCGGGTGACCGACGCGCCAAGTGACTGATGCGACGGCGCGCCCGGGCCTCTTGCGACTCCAAGCACCGCCATCGCTCCGAAGCTTGCTAGGCCAGCTGCCCTTCCAACGGCAGATCGCGCAAGCGCTTGCCAGTGACAGCGTAGAGCGCATTCGCGAGCGCTGGTGCAACCGGTGGAACACCTGGTTCACCAACACCTGCCGGCGGCTTGGTGTTCTCCACTAGGTGCACGTTCACCGTCGGCATCTCATCGATGCGCAGGACTGGGTAGTTGTGAAAGTTGCTTTCCACGACTGCGCCATCCTTAGCAGTGATGCTGCCGTAGAGCGCATACGAAAGACCAAACACCACCGCGCCTTCGATCTGCGCTCGCACCGTGTCCGGGTTCACGAAGGTGCCGCAATCCATCACGCAGTCGACGTGATGAACCCGGGCCTTGCCGTCTTCGACGCTAGCCTTCATCGCCATTGCCACGTAGGTCAAGAAGCTGAAATGCGAAGCGAACCCGTGACCCACGCCATCTGGCAGGTCCGCCTTGCCCCACTTGGAGATCTCTGCACACTTCTCGATGACATGACGCAGGCGTCCGATGTCCTGGCCATGCGGCTTGTCGCGGCTACCAAACTCGACCACCCGTGGTTCGCCGAGCATTTTCAACCGATAGGCCACTGGATCCATCTTCGCCGCTTCTGCAAGTTCATCAACGAAGCAATTGATCGAGTGCGCGTGAAACGTGTTGCACACCGAGCGCAACCAACCGATGCGCAGATCAGACTTGATCGCACTCTTCTCTAGCTGCACCGCCGGAAAGCGGTACGGCATATTGGTCATGCCCATGTCGACTTCGGTGCCTGACGGCTCATTCATCGCCGGAGCGAACGTCGACACCAGCGACGTGAACGCTGTGTGATGACGCCAACCGGTGACGTTGTTGTCGGCATCGAGCGCTGCTTCGATCTTCTGCGCGTTCTGCGACCGGTAGTAACCATGACGGATCTCGTCTTCTCGCGTCCACGTAAGCTTCACCGGGGTGCCGGGCAACTCCTTGGCAATCAGAGCTGTTTCGAAGATGAAGTCCGGCTTCGACTTGCGACCGAATCCGCCTCCCAGCAAGGTCACGTTGACCGTGACCTGCTCTGGCTTCAATCCGAGCAGTTGAACCAAGCGGTCCTTCGCAGTCTTCGGATCCTGTGTGGGGGCCCAGATCTCCGCTTTGTCTGCGGTGACGATTGCAGTCGCAACGAGTGGTTCCATTGGAGCGTGCACTAGGTAGGGGGCGTGGTACTTAGCGGTCATCACTTTGGCCGCACTGGCCTTTGCGGCTGCGAAGTCGCCCTCAGAACGAAAGGCTTTGCCTTCGCCTTCAACCAAGCCATCTAATTGAGTCCGATGCGCGGCGCTGTTCTCTGAAGCGCCGCCGTTGTCCCAATCAATGGTCAGCGCTTTGCGCCCCTTCATCGCCGCCCAGGTGCTATCTGCCACGACTGCGACACCGCCGAACATTCTGAAGAAGGCGGTATTGGGCTCCAGTTGGTGCACCGAACGAACGCCGCGCACGGCCTTAGCAGCGGTTGCGTCGAAGCTTTTCACCTTGCCTGCGACCGTCGGCGACCGCTCGATCGACGCGAACACCATGCCATCCATGCGGGTGTCGATACCGAAGTCGGCCTTGCCAGCGACGATGTCCGGCACGTCCCAGTTGGGCATCGGCTTGCCGATGTAGCGATAGGAGGCACGATCCAAGGTTGTCGGTTCAGCTGGAACGTCGAGCGCTGCAGCGTCTGCGACAACGTCGGCGTAGGACACGGTCTTGCCACTTCCACCGTGCTCGACCACTCCAGAGGTCACCGTGCACTCGTTGGCAGGCACTCCCATTCGATTGGCAGCAGCTTGGGTCAGCATCTCACGGGCCGCAGCACCAGCCTTGCGCAATGGCTCCCAGTTCAGCCTGATCGAGGTGGACCCATCGGTGTTCTGGTTGCCGTACTTGGTGTCAGCAACCGCCTGCTCGATCTCCACGTCTTCGATATCGACACCCAGCTCATCGGCGAGCATCATTGGCAGCGCCACGCGCACACCTTGCCCCATCTCCGAACGGTGGATGATCAACTTCACCTGGCCACCGGGCGCGATCGAGATCCAGGCGTTGGGCTCGAAGTTGGCGCTCGATGCAGCCTGCGCTGCGACCGGCAGCTTGGCCAGGGTAGGGCTAGTGAAGGCGAGGGTCAACGCGGCGGCTGATGCACCGCCAACAAAGCCGCGTCGACTGATGGACTCCGTCAATTTGACAACCGCGGTCTGCGACGATTCTTGGGCGCTCGGCCCCGGCATGTTTGAATCTAGATCTTTAGGAGTCATCGATTAAACCTCCCCTGCTGCGGTGCCATCGGCTTGGCCGGGCGCCTTGCTCATCTCAGCCGCAGCAACGTGAATCGCCTTGCGCACGCGTTGGTAAGTGCCGCAGCGACAGATGTTGGGCCTCATTGCAGTGTCGATGTCGTCGTCGGTGGGCTCGGGCGTAGAGCTCAGTAGCTCAGCTGCTTTCATGATCTGACCGGCCTGGCAATAGCCACACTGCGGCACCGAGATCTCCTGCCACGCGATCTGCAAGGGGTGATCGCCATCGGTCGATAGGCCCTCGATGGTGGTCACGCTTTTGTCTGCGACTCGCGAGATCGGCAGCACGCACGAGCGCCGCGCAGTACCGTCGACGTGCACGGTGCAAGAACCGCATCGATTCATCCCGCAACCGAACTTGGTCCCGGTGAGTTCAAGCTCGTCGCGCAGTGCCCACAAGAGCGGAGTGTCGTCGTCGATGTCGAGGGTGCGCTCGACGCCGTTGACTTGAAAGGTGATCGCCATGGCTTCCTCCAGTTGGAGCGGTGGTTTCGGTGTGAGTCTTTTTCTGGTGTTGGCACTCAGGTTAGCAAACGGGGGAGCCGACTGCCCTGAAACGCGGCACTGCTAAACTGGTAGCTGTGTAGATCTGACTGTTGTTCCTGACGAGCCTCGACGCCAGCCACCATCTCTGCACTCATCTCCCTTTCCTTTCCTGGTCGCGACTGGTGATAGCAGCGCACGACTTTTCCGCCGGGAGCCCTCATGTGCCACAGCCCTTACACCTCCGAGCAGCCGCGTCCAACAGCGCAGCAAGAGCCCGTCCGCACGAGCGCAACGTGGACCCGCCTCTTGCTTGTGCTGATCGCAGTTACCGCACCTCAAGTTCATGCTCAGCTGGCTGAGGGCGGCCCCCCGCCGTTGCTCCAGGGTACCGGCGACCAAATCATCGAGGGTCAATACCTCGTCCGGCTCAATCTGCCGGGCGCCACGCAGCGCAGCGGGCTCTCCTCCCACGTGGCGTCCAATCGGCTGGCGCACCGACAAGCGCGCGCCGCAGGCGCGAGTGAACCGCCGCTGCTGTCTCCGGGGGCGAGTCGGCGGGTTCATCTGGAAAGCCTGGAGTTCAAGGTTCATCGCCACGCGGCGAAAGACGCCCTGGAAGCTGAACGCATCAGGCTCTCTGACTTACTGGGGCGCGAACTAGCAGCCCTCAAGCGCCACTCAACGTTGATCACAGCGTTTGCGACGGAGTTGAGTGACGAGGAGGTCGCGCTGCTCGCCAGAGATCCAGGTGTCGCAAGCATCGAACCGGTGGTGACGCGGGCGCTCACCAGCGATGTGTCGTCGATATTCGTAGGCGCCGTGGACGTTTGGGACGGAACTGCCACCGGAGTGCCGAGTAAGGGAGCTGGCATCGTGGTCGGCGTGCTGGACAGCGGGATTGAACGCGAGCACCAGAGCTTCCAAGACCCAGGCATCGCCAATCCTTTGGGACCCGGAGTATTCCGAGGCCTTTGCGTTGCAAACCCGGGCTTCTGCAACGACAAGCTGGTCGGCATCTGGGACTGCACTGGAGTTGATTGCTCAGGAACGCCTGCGGACCCAACCGACGACACCGGCCATGGTTCGCACGTGGCCAGCATTGCGCTCGGCAACCAACTCGACGCCGGCCCCGATCCCGTTCAACCACTGCCCATGATCTCGGGCATCGCTCCTCACGCGTCGGTGATCGCCTACGACGTTTGCAACGGCGGCTGCTCCGGCCTACTGTTAGGGCTTGAGCAAGCGCTGCTGGATGGGGTTGATGTGATCAACGTCTCGATCACAGGTAACACCGCGCCGTGGGGTGCGAGCGACAGCTTGGCCATGCTCGAACTGGTCGAGGCTGGCGTGGTGGTGGTCGCGAGTGCTGGCAACGGAGGCCCGGTCGCCTCATCGGTCCTATGGCTCGACCCCTGGGTCATCACCGTCGGCTCCAGTAGTCACGATCGCAGCCGCTATATGGCCACGCTGACTCCAGCTGATGGAACTGAGCCCCGACCGGCGCCAATGGAAGTGATCACCATGGGAGCCGCCGTTGGCAGTCTGGGGAGCCCGGTCGAGATCGTCTATGGCGATGGCGACGCCAACTTCGACGAAGACATTGAGGACCAGTGTGCCCCCGCGACAATGGGGACGTACAGCGGCGAGGTCGTCTTGTGCGACAACTTCGGCACAGCTCCATTCGCTACCGCAAGTCACAAGGCCAACTCGGTGATGGCCGCCGGCGGCGTGGCTCTGATCGAACTCGGTTTTCCTTTGTTTCCATTGACTTCAGTGATTCCCTCGAGCCGAGTTCCAGATCCAGCGGTCGAAGGTGCAGCTCTTAAGGCTTGGATCCAGGCCGGGCCGGACTTGGGTGTGGATCAAGAACCGAAGGTGTCCATCACCGCAGGCACCCTGGTCCGCGTTCCAGCCTTCGGTGACGTGGTCTCGCACTTCAGTGCTCGTGGCCCCGCGCTCGGAACAATAGACATCCTTAAGCCCGATCTTGTAGCACCTGGTCATTGGATTCTTGCCGCCGACTGGGATCAACACCAGTTCGACAACCCACCTGGCGATCTGCACCTGAATCGCCGGCAAGGTACATCCATGTCCAGCCCGCAGGTTGCGGGAGCCGCAGCCCTGCTCTTGGCACTCGATCCAACCCTCACACCGGCACAGGTCAAGTCGATCCTGCAAACTACGGCGAAGCACGACGACCTGAGCGTTTGCAATACGTTCATCCTTCCGTTCCCCTGCGACACACCGACTGTAGATCCATCCCTGTTCGACATCGGCTCCGGACGACTAGCGGTCGCAATCGCAGCTCAGGCGGGCCTAGCCCTGGACGAGTCCGGGGCTAACTTCACCGCCGCCGATCCCGGCAGTGGCGGCGATCCAGCAACCCTCAATCTTGCTTCGATGAGCAAGGCAGATTGCCCTGGCGGCTGCGCATTCGCAAGAACAGTAGATGGCATCGCACCTGCCACTCTCACCTGGACAGGTTCCTTCACCAGCGTGGGTGGCAGTCCAGTCGCGCCACCCGCGAACCTCGAGTACCACGTCGTGCCCGCTAGTTTTGACCTGGCGAACGGCGGCCAACAACAGATTGCGGTCGGCATCTACGCCACCTCGCCGGTGGTGGAATCGGTATGGCAAGAAGCACTGCTCGAGCTAACCCCTTCGGACATCGCGGTGCCAACCGCGCGCCTGCCCATCGCCATCAAACCGAGCGACTCCAGCCCGAGCACGGATCTCGCGGTGGCGGTCACCGTCGATACTCCAGCCTTCAATCTTGGGGACCCGGTTGTGTTCACCGTCACTCTTACTAACCTGACGACGGTTCCAGCCGTCGCCTCCACGGTCAGCGCGGCGCTTCCACCTGGAGCGGCCGCGGTGACATGGACCTGTTCTGCCGCAGGTAACTCAGTGTGTGGCACACCAACCGGCGGTGGCGCTCTCGCCGACACCAACGCGATCTTCTCTGGCGACCCAGTGACCTACACCTACACCATCGGCGACACGAGCCTGGTAACAACCGGCAGCCTGGAACTGACGGCAACCGTCGCAACGCCAGCTGGTCTAACAGACACCGCTGCGCCCAACAACACGGCCAGCGCTAGCTCGTCAGAAATCCTCTTCGCCGATGGGTTCGAATCAGGCGACACCAACGCCTGGCAGTAGCCTTACCCAACCCGGGCACACCGAGCCCCGAAACCTCCAGGTCGATCCCAGGGAGTCTTGGCCAGACTTCGCTCGCGATTCTTGCTCCTGACTAGCAGCAAGGCCGTGGCCCGACGAGTGAGCAATAATCAAGGCTACCGCTCGCGTTGTACGCGTAGGAACGAACAGACTGAGTAGTTCAAGGCCTTCTTGCACTCCCAAGGAACCAACTGATGACCTTCCACCTTCCGATTCCACACCGGACCTTCGTCATCGCTCTTGCGGCGCTTGGCGTCCTACTCACCGCCGGGTCTGAGAGCAGAGCGAAAGCACCGCCAAGCCAGGAGCCGGCCAGCACCCAGACCGAAACCGCCGCTGCGGCCGAGCAAGCCCCTCGCGAAGCCGTGCAAGCAGCTCTCGCCACGCCGACCCTCGGTTCACTCATCTTCATCGATCCAGAAACCGGCGAGCTCACCAGTGAACCGGCACCCGGGCAAGTGCAGCGCCTCTTAGACATCGGACGTGCGCAAGCGGCGGCAAGGGCAGCGACGGCAGCAACTACAACTGCAGTCGGACAGCCGACTCAGGCTGAGATCGCGAATCACACTTCGGCAATCTTCCCTACATCGATAGGAGTCGGAGCCGCGCTCGATGACCGCTTCTTGCACGCATTGAAGGTCAAGGTGTCCGCGACCGGCGAGCTGGTCTACACCTGCGACCAGCACGGCGATCACGATCCGTCTGCGGAACAACCGCAGCCGTGATCACCGATACTCAACGCAATCTCACGGGTCTGGTTGCACTCGCGACCTGCCTACTCATCGTGTCCGGCCAAGCCGCAATTGCACAGACACCCACCGCCGGATCGCTCACCGTGGACCCGGAGCGTTTCTCCGGCACCGACGCCAACGGCCGACTCCTCATCTACGCACCCAACCCGGTCGAACCGGGATCTTCGATCAGCCATTTCGACAGCAGCGCGTTTCCCAGCCTCTTGATGGAGCCAGGGATCAGCAGCGACCTGCCACCCCTCGGACTCGACGTGACCGCAGCCGCCATGCGCGACATCGGCTGGTCCACAGGCCAATCAGTCTTCTCGCTCAACTTCACCGACCCGGCAGGTCAGGGTTTCAATCATCCGACGCTCGGCGCTCAGCGACGCACAGCTCTCCAGCAAGCCGCCAATGTGTTCGGTAGCACGCTAAGAAGTTCGGTGACGATCAATATCGACGCGCGATTTCAATCACTCACCTGCAGCAGCACTGACGGCGCCACGCTTGCCCAGGCCTTGGCCAGTTTCGTTTTCACCGTTCCCACCGCAGCCGAGCCCGGGAGCTGGTACCCCGGCGCGCTCGCGGAGGCACTCAGTGGGCAGAACCTGTCCCTCGCGAACAACCCGAATCCGAGCGCTGGCGACCTGCGCATCACCTTCAATAGCCAGATCGACAACAGCTGCTTGGGCACTGGACGGACCTACTTCTATGGAACCGGCGAGGAGGCTTCCGGCCAGATCCACTTCATCAATGTGGCTTTGCATGAGATCGGTCACGGCATTGGCTTTGCCACCTTCATCAACGCCACCACCGGTCAGCAGTTCAATGGCCGGCCAGACATCTACAGCCACTTCCTGCGCGACACGGTGCTGCGCAAAGACTGGGCAGAGCTAACTCCGGCGCAGGTAGCAGCATCGGCAACACGCAGCGGTCGCCTCGTGTGGACTGGCTCGCGCACCAACCAAGCAGCACAAGCCCTGCTCGATCCCGCCGCGGTCTTTGTCATCCAGCCACCGTCGACCGTAGCGGGCGCCTTCGACGCGGGAGTTGCCCAATTCGGCCCGCGCGTCAGCAACGTCATGCCCACCGGCAAGCTTGTGTTGGCGCGAGACGCAAGCGCTTCGCCGTCCCTGCTCTGTGGCCCAGTGGTCAACCGACACGCGGTCAGCGGCAACATTGCGGTTGTCGACCGCGGCGACTGCACTTTTGTCAGCAAGGTTCTCAGCGCCCAGGACGCGGGTGCTATCGGCGTCCTGGTGATCAACAACACCTCCGGCATCCTGACCATGGGCGGCGACAATACCTCGGTGCAAATCCCCAGCCTGCTGGTCAGTGATGCAGACGGCGTGGTAATCAGGAGAGCGATCAACAACCCTCAAGACACCGATCCGATGGACCCGGACGACCCGGACGACCCGCCGCCGCCACCCCCACCGCCACCGCCACCGGAGCTCACCGAGGGCATTGACGGACCGACTGACGCACCCAGCGTTTGCGTGGAGAACGCAACCTCCCTTTGCTTGGCCACTGAGCGCTTCCGCGTCAACGTCGATTTCAGCACCGTCGATCAGACCGATGCCCAGGCCCAGGCGATCGCTCTGACAGAAGACACGGGCTATTTTTGGTTCTTCAATGAGGCCAACGTCGAGATCGTGATCAAAGTCCTGAACGGCTGTGGCATCAACCAGCGGTTCTGGGTGTTCTCCGGCGGCCTGACCGATGTCGACGTCGAAATCAAGGTAGTGGACACCGAGACCGGCGCCTCACGCATCTATCAAAGTAGCGATCGGGCGTTTTTGCCGGTTCAGGATGTCGAAGCCTTCGCCAGTTGCCCGCTCGAACCCTAAGCTTCTGAGTCCATCGACTCACTCGAGGGGTAGGGGCGGCGCTGGAGGCCCGCGGGGACGCCTGCGCAAGCTCTGGGGTAAGCGTCGCGGCGAGCGTTAGAGTTCGCTCTAGACTGGCACGCTAACGCAACCCACGACTTCACAGCATCGCCAAAAAGAGGAAAACTATGGACATCAAACTATACGGCCTAGGCCCCACTCGCTCAGCTCGGGTGCTGTGGACACTCAAGGAGCTAGGCCTCGAGCACGAGTACGTCGAGGATCGAGAGCTGATCGGCAGCGACGAACTCAAGGCCGTGCATCCGCTCGGCAAGCTGCCCGGAGTGGTGATCGATGGCAAACCCATTTTCGAATCGGTTGCGGTGTGTACGTACCTGGCCGACGCGCATCCTGAAGCGAATCTGATTGCCAAAGCAGGCACGTGGGAACGCGCCATGCACGAGCAATGGAGCGCATTCACCTTGGCTGAGCTTGAGGCTTGGTTGTGGGTTGCCGCTCGGCATACCTTCGTCTATCCCGAAGACCAACGCGTGACAGAGGTCATTCCGCAATGCCAAGAGGAGGCTAAGAAAGCGCTGGGCGCGTTCAACGACGCGCTCTCGTCATCTGACTACTTAGTCGATGATCACTTCACTGTCACCGACATCATCGCCGCGTATGCAATCAACTGGGCCAAGCGGACCGAACTGCTAGACGAGTTCGCGAACCTCACCACCTACCTCGAGCGGCTCAGCGAGCGTCCCGCCTACTCCCTTCCCTAAGGGAGGGCCATCACTGAGGGCCCTTTGGGGGAGGGCCGTAACCGAGGGCCCTTTAGGGGAGGGCCGTAGCTGAAGGCCTTCTAGCGGCCGCAACCGAAAGCCCTAGCCAAGGCGCCTCTCAGCCAAGGGCACTACTCGAGCAACCTAGCCAGTGCGCTGCCTAGGAGTCGACGAGGAACGGGCGACGCGTTCAAGCGCGTCGTCGAGAGTGCCAACGCGCTGGCTCCAACGGAATCTCTGCGCGAGTGCGATCACCTCTTGCGCAGTCCGCTCGTCTTGCGAACCCGAGGAGCACCTAGCTTCATCGAAGAGGCGCCGCAAAGCGCGGGCCAGTCCGGCGGCTGTGCCATCGTAGAGATAGCGTTCGTTGCTATCGACCAGCTCTGGATACGACAACCGTCTCGGCAAGAGCGGTCTCGCCCCAGCGAGCATCGCCTCGACCACGGACAGACCGAAGAACTCATGGTCCGCAGTCGAAACGAACACGTCGCTCTGCTCGAGGGTTTCCAGATAACGAGCGCGCGACAGGAAGCCCCACTCTCCAAGGCGGTCGCCCAGGTCACGCGCGCCGCGTTCAAAGCACGCAGGTTCTTCGCGAAACCGTTCACCCAAAACGTTCACTCGCCAGTTGGAGCAGGGCTCTGCATCCGCGAGCAGTCGGAGTGCTTCGAACAAGCACTCTGGATTCTTGTCGTGCTCCCAACGAGCGGCCCAGGTGATGGTGCGTGGTCGATCCACGTCCAACCCCATGCGGCCGGCCTTGTCCTGCTCAACCCCAGGCCATTGAACCGAGGCACGTCCTTGGATTTCCGCCACTTGATCCAGCTCTGGGTAGTCGGGAAATCTTCGCAAGAATACTGGCAAGGCTGCAAACCAGTCGTCGTGATGGAAGCGGCTGTTGAACCATAGTGCGTCGGCAGCACAAGCAGATACAAACTCGGTGTATGCGTAGTGCGCATCACGGTAGGGGTCTTTGATCCCTGGGCCACGCTTGGGATAGGTCAGCTGATTCTCGTGAAAGTAGAGCACACCAGGCACTCGGGCAATCTCAGGGCTTAGGCCCCTTAGTTCTGCGAGCGGCAGCATCGAGCTGGCAAACACCACATCCCATGCTGCGCCTTCGCTTGCCAGGCGAGCAATCCTTCGCGCCGCGCTCATCGCCGAGTGACGCATCCTCCACTTCCAGTGCCTGCCAGGAAAGGTCACCAGCTCGAACTGGTGGCGACTCCTCGAGGCCCACTGATCCAAGAACTGCCGATGACTCCCGCCATAGAAAGGCTCGATCGCGAGCACCCGGAGCCGCGCACCGGTTCCTCCCAACGTCTTACCGGGAAGGAGGCAGCCAACCGCGCTGCGGCTGGAAATAGACTGTCAACTGCGGCAGTCGCGTACTGCGGCGAGATCGATTCTCGAACACGCCAAGCACCATCGTGACACCGTCGGTCCGCACCAGCGAGGGCGGGCCTAGCCAGCGCGCGTCACCAACCTGGCACACTTGCTCTGTACCGGCGTCACCCTGCGGGCATTCGGCCATCACTGATCGTTCACCGGCCTGATACCGGAACCCAACATAGCGGGAGCCAGCAGGCAGAACCACGCCAACGACTTGGCACGAGTTCGACGGATCGCTAAGGGCCACTCTGATATCGGTGCGCAGCGACGGCGGTACCAAACGCAACACATCGTTGCCATTGCTTTCAGCCAGCGAACCAGCGAAGACACCTAGGCCATCAGTAAGGGCCGCGTTGAGACGCGGCGTAAGGGCGCTCACCGCAGCCAACCGCGCCAAAGAACAGGTATCGCCTCGCTCGAACTTCTCGGCCTGGCCACGAGCCGCGACCGAATACTCGCCCGGACCGCATTCAGGACAGGCCCCTGCCGGCCGGAGGTTGGGGTTACGCAGCACGTTGGGCGCAGGACTCAAGGGCACATCAAGCACAACGGGGATCGCTGCAGGCAACACTTCTGGCTCGGCTGCCGCGGGAGGGGGAGTCGCCGGGAAGACCGCGGGTGCAGCTGCGACAGCCTGAGTTGGTTCAGCGATCGTCTTGGACGGCGCCGGTTTCTGTGCCTGAGCAGTTAATGTTGGTTCCCGCTCCGGTCGCCGGGATGCTGTGGAAGTCGTGATCTCTTCGGTCGGGGAAGGGAATTGCGTCGGCGGCACGGCGGGACTGGTCGACCCTGATGCTTCTCGAACTGCAGGTTGCGTGGCCGTCTGTTCTGGCAGATCTGTCTGGGCTGTGTCTGCGATCTGTTCTGTCGGCTCCGTTTGCTCACTCTGTTCTGTCTGTTCTATCTGTTCTGTCTGTTCTGTCTGTTCTATGTCTGCCGTGTCTGCTGTGTCTGCCACCGCCACCGCGACTGCTGGTTCTGGTCGCGGTTCCGGTCGCTCGACTAAGTCGGTGATGGTCGGCTCCACCGGTTCACTCGGCACTACGCGCGCCAGTCGTCCCTTGTTCGCAGCTCGTTCCGCTCGGCGCTGTTGACGGAAAGAATCCTTGGTGGCCTTCTCGGCTCGGGCTTGAGCCTGCTTCACCGACTCGCGACCGCTGGCGACACCGCGGCCGAGTTGCACACCGGGCGGCAAGAACACCGCTTTGAGTGGTTCCCAATAGCTCCCTGTGCGCTGCCGCGACGAGAACGCGACCTTTGGCTTCTTGCCCGACTCGAGCAGCACATAGGCGTTAAACAGCATGAACCCTTCACGCTGGATGTCGATCTGCCATTCGCCGCCGGCAATACCCGTGACCTCGGCGCGACCATTCTCGTCGGTGCGCAGAACCAAGCGCTCCGCCCCTTCTGCAAAGCGCAGCGACACTTCTGCGTCCGGCAGAGCTCCACCTCGCTCGTCCACCACCGACACCACCACCCCGGCGCTGCCCTTCCAGGTGGCCGGCAAACCAGCAGGCGCCTGCTCTGTGCCTTGGGCATGGGCCGCAGCCGAGATGGAGGTGGAGCTGGAGGCGAAACCCAGCCCCAAGAGTGTGGCGCACACTGCTGCAACCAGGTGCGGCTTGCTAGGTGTTCGGTTCAACATGGACCTCTCGGCTCAACAGGGACACAACACGGGGACACGGGGCATGAAAGGAAACTGACGTTCGGCTCGCCTGATGCAATCGGCGAATGCAACCGCGACCCGCGAGCTTACTGAAAGAGCTTCGTCTACTCGTCTCGTCTACTCCGGAGTGACGTTCTTTTCCGCTGGTTTGTCATCTGAAGCGCCGTCTCCCGTGTCTGAGCGCTCCTTCTTCCACATCGCTGTCATTACGGTCAGAACACCGAGCATGATTTCGTCGATGAAAGGAACGAAGTCCGGAATGAAAAGATCAGCGACAAACAGGGCACCGAACAATATGAACAGCTGCGGAAACCGCAACCTTTGAAGCAGCGTCTGCGACGCCTTCTGAACCGGTCTACTCACTATGACGCTCCACGTTGATTGAACTCGAACCCTCTATGGTTCTCTAGGCGCGCGCCCCGCGCTGGGCGCGAATGCTGTCGCGATCTTCTTTGCGAAACACAAACTTGTGGCCTGACCAAACATCGTCCACCGCGCAGACTTTCACATCGACCAAACCGGCCATGAGACCCATGCTGCGGACCACAGCCCCATCGACATCGGTGGCCACTCCCGATGCCTTCTTCGGCCAGGAGATCCACACCATGCCATCCACTTCTAGAACCGGAACTAGGCGCTCAAACTTCCGCTTGAGATCCTTTGCCCGAGTGACAAAGACGTGAACATAGTCCTTGACACCCCGCAACTGCGTGGTGACCTTGATTCCATCAGGCAGATCGCCCAAAGCCGCGCGGAAGGTGTCCGGTTCGTTGACGAACACGGCTCGATCGCCGGCCGCTAACCCCAGCTTCTTGACCAAAGGCCTGAGCGAGTAGCCAGCACTGGCCACTGGGTTGTTCGCCCCCTCGGCCACTAGACCAACTCTCCGATGTACTTCTCCTTGGCCAGTCTCCAGAACACCACCAAGAAGGCAGTCAGCGGGATGGCGAGGATCATCCCCGAGATCCCTCCTAGAGCCGAACCCCAGAAGAAGATCGCAACGATAATGACGAACGGGTGAAGCCCCGTTCGCTCGCCCATGATGCGCGGCGTCAGTAGATAGCCCTCGATCATCTGCACCGCGACGAACACCAACAACACAAAGCCCAGCAGCTGTGGACCGCCGCCCTCTTGGGCCAGTGCGAGCGGGATCGCGATCCCGAGTCCAACCATGTTGCCGAGGTAGGGAATGATGTTGAGAAAACCAAGCATGATGCCCAGGATCAACCCATAGCGCAGACCGAAAACACTGAACCCGATCGCGAACAAGGCACCCTGCAAGAAGGCAATGATCAGCTGCCCACGAAAGAAGGCGACCAAAATGTTGACAAACTCTCGGGCGAGATAGATCACGTTCTCGCGAGTGTCGGCCTTCAAGAAAGGCAGTAGATGGTCCAGTTCGAGGGCCTTCTTCGGATCCGCCATCAAGAAGAACACCAGGTAGACAGGGAGCACGGCCCAGGTGACAACAGTGCCTATCCAACCCATGACGACACCGGCGATAGCACCCGCGCCCGACAATCCTTGCGATAACCACGCTTGTAGAGAAGAAACGATGGACGCTCCGTGCGTCTCTACGGCTTCTCTCGCTTTGGCACCGATCTCTTGACTTTCGAAGTAGGAGAAAGGTCCCGGCCAACGGTTCTCAGAGTAGGCCAACGCCGTCTCGATGTGACCCGGTAGTTCCTCAATCAAGCTCGCAGTCTGCTCAACGATCAAGCTACCGAAGAACCAAGCAAAACCCACGATTGGCAGCAGTAAAGAGATGAACACCACCACGATCGCCAACGAGGCCGGCAACCGCAAGCGCCCTTTCAAGAAATGAAAGTAGGGATGCAGCACAAACGCCATCACCGCCGCGACGCCGAGGGGAAGGAACACTCCAGAGAAGCGTGCCAAGAAAGCCCCCAACAGGTAGAGAATTGCCGCGACGGCAACCAAGATCACAAAGGTCGCGAGAATCGTGATCGCGGAGGCGACCGTTGAGCGTTGCCGTTCGCTAAGTTCAATCATTGCCATTGAGACTGTTTCCTATTCCACACCAGCGTTCCTATTCCACACCCAAAGGCGCGTTCCATCGCAGCTCCCAGGAACCTGTCTTGAGAGTCACTTCTTAGAGGTCCATCAAACAAACTACCAAACATGTACGCACGGTAGCCGATCTGGATTCGCCGCAAGGGCAAGACAAGTGGCTTGGCCTCAGCCAGCGCTCACAGAATGTCGTGCTGCTCAAGCCAAGCGCACGCATCTTCTGCGTCCTGCTCAAACCATGTCTTAGCCTTGCCCAGCCTGAACGAGTATCCCCAAGCATCCATGTCGATCAAGGCGCGTTCCTTGCCAAAACCGGCGAGCCGATCCGCAAGACGGATCTGTAGGAAACACACCGCGTCCTCCTCAATCTGCTCGCCGCCTGCGTCGGTATCGAGGCTGCCTCGACCTGAAGCCGCAGCACAGATGATGTGACTGGCCTCATGCAGCGCCGAATGCACAGGCGTATCCCCACGCAGAAACAGCACACGGTCTCGAATCCCCGCTTCTCGATCTCCCCAATAGGAGGCTGGGATCTGGGCTCCGTCCGGGACCCAGCTCACCACAACGCCATAACCCTGCAGCATAGACGCGAGTTCGGAGCAGTCAAGCTCACTACACATCAGCACCGACGCTTCAAGTTTCGACTCGGAAACTGGCGCCGTGGTGGTCAAGAACGCACCCAAAGAGCCACAGCAAAGGCCAACACCGTGACCGTCACAAAACGCTCAATCCAGACATGGCCCTTGAGCACCGTCAAGCGAACTCCCAAGAGCGCCCCTATCGAGTTACCGACACCGAGCACCGCACCAAGAGCCCACTGCACCTGTCCGTTGCGCGCGAACACAATCAGAGCGATCACCGTGAAGCACAGGACTGCGACCACTTTGACCGCGTTTCCACGCACCAAGTCCAGGCCCGCCATCGACAGCGCTGCCAGAATCAGAAATCCCACCCCCGCCTGAACGAAACCGCCGTAGGCGCCGACGCAGAAGAAGCCAGCCGCCAGCAGCCAGCGACTGCTGCTCCGGCCAGAACCCTGCTCCGCGGCCGATTCAGCTCGATCGACTGGAACAGCTGGATCGACCGGAACAGTTGGGTCGACCGGGCCTGCTGGATCGACCAGGGTAGGCGGGTCAGCGAGAGCTGAGGCACGGGTCGAGTGCCCGCCCTTCGACCGTCGTTGACGACGGTTCTGCACCATGCTCCACACGGTGACAGCGACCATGATCCAAGCCAGTATCCGCTGGAACTGGGAGTCGTCCATCAGCAACGCCAGCTGCGCACCCAGCAGGGAACCAAACACCGCGGGAATCGCCGCCCAGCCAGCGATGCCCCACGGCACCACTCCGTGTTGTTGAAAACGGAGCGTGGCGACCACGTTCTGCATCAGGATCGCGACCCGATTGGTGCCGTTCGCTTCAACCGAAGGCAGCCCAATGAAGATCAGCACTGGCAGGCTCAAGAGCGAACCCCCGCCCGCAAGAACGTTCAGCGTTCCGGCCACAACGCCCACTATCAAGAGCAGAACCGAGGTTCCAAAGGAGTCCATCATCGTGCGGCAAAGGCTAACAGCCTGCGCTGCAACGCTCGTCCGATTACGGTCTTCTTGGAAGAGAGGGACCGGATAAGCTTTCACACTTAGACGAAACCCGACGACCAACCAAGAACGGATCTGCTCAAGCACCGACCAGCGCGTCTCAGCCTTCAGACCACCGGAGTTCGAATGACCACCAAGCCTGCCTTCTCAGCCCGTTTCGCCCGCATTCTGTGCTTCGCCACTCTCACCGCTTTGGTGCTCGGGCCAGCACTTGCAAATTTCGGTTTGATCGCTCCCCTGCGCGGCTTCATGCTGTTTGCACTAGCGCTCCCGTTTGCCCTTGCGACCGTCTTGGTTGGACTCGTTGCTCTTTTCTCCACGCGGAAATCCACTGGCAACACAGGCGCTCGTGTTGCGATGTTCGCCACCATTGCGGGCGCGCTCGTGCTGCTTTTCGTTGGCAACCTGGGTCGTGGTGGAGCGGGTGTCCCGCCAATCCACGACATCACCACCAATCTCGGTAATCCACCAGTTTTTGTTGAGCTTGCCCAGGATCCCGCCAACGAGGGAGTCGATCTAGCCTTCCCTCATGGGCCAGAGAACACAGTAGAACTCCACCGCGAGGCCTACGCTGATCTCAGTTCGATGCACCTCATGCGCTCGCCGGCAGATGTCCTGGCCCAAGCGAAGCAAGTCGCTGAGAGCCTCGGCTGGACCGTGATCGCGAGCAACCTGCCTGCACCAACCGGTCCCGAAGCTTCCGCGTCGATCAACGATGCCCTAGACACTGAGGCGATCGTAGACACTGAGGCGAAACTAGATGCGGAGGCGAACGTAGACCCTGAGGCCGAGGCCGGCACAGAGCCCGAGCTTGAACCCACTCCTGTGCCCGTTGAAGCCACCATCGAGGCCACCGCAACCTCCGGCACTTTCCGATTCGTAGACGACATTGTCATCCGTATTCAAGGACCAGATGGAGCCGACGCCGCCCACTCGATGGTGGACATCCGCTCTAAGTCCCGCGATGGCCAGAGTGATCTCGGCGCCAATGCAGCCCGCATCCGTGCCTTTATCGAAGCCTTGAATCAAGCTGGTAGCTAGACCCGAAAAGAGTTCTTCTCCGATGTCAGACGAGCACAAGTCACCGACCGACGCCAGCCCGGCCGAAGTCGGGCCAGCACCCGTCGCGGAGCGTCAAAGCAAACTGAAGCGGTACGTCAAGCGCTTTGGCGTTGTTGGGTTCCTGTTCTTCTTGATCAAAGGTCTCTTGTGGCTGATTGTCCCTGTACTGATCGCCAAGGGCTTGCTAGGAGGGGGTTAGCGACTCTGTGACCCTCTGACCCCACTGGGCTCTGTTGATCTCCCGAGGCACAGGAAGGTTTGTTCAACGATCGCCCGCAAAGCCCCGCATGACACCGACAAACGCGCATGGGTCCTGCGAGCGTGCCAGCGGTTGACCGAATCGCATTGTGATGGGCGCAGAGGAATCAAAGGTCGACCGATGCCCGAGCCACCATCTATGCCCGATCCTTGCGCCCGCGGATCTCGGCAAACACGTCGGCGTTCGAGGCATCGTCTCCCATTCCCAAAACCGCACGAATGCCTGAGTCATCCGGCCTTAAGAACGGATTCGTCGCCTTCTCCAGGCCAAGCATCGACGGCACGGTCGGCTCCCCTGCCGCTCGCAGGCGTTCAACCTCCTCGCAGCGCTCCTTGAGCGCCTGATTGTCTGGGTCTACCGTCAAGGCGAACCGCGCGTTGCCCAACGTATATTCATGACCGCTGTAAACCACCGTGTCGTCAGGCAGCTCGCGCAGCTTCGCCAGGGACTCCCACATCTGTTCCATGGTGCCTTCGAACACGCGACCGCAGCCAAGCGCGAACAGCGCGTCAGCGCTGAACAGCGCCTTGTCATCCTCGAACCAATAGCTGATGTGGCCCAGGGTATGGCCCGGGGTCTCGATCATCTGGGCGGTTGAAGCGCCCAGTTCGAATCGATCGCCCTGTGCAAGGTCGACGTCGATGCCTGGGATCTTGTCGCGCTCGGCTCGGGGTCCTGCAACGGTCGCACCGCACTTCTCTTTGAGTTCAGCAATGCCGTCGACATGGTCGGGGTGGTGATGGGTGGCCAAAATCCAGTCGAGAGACCAGCCCTGAGCGGAGAGCCTCTCCACGACCGGTGCGACCACTGGCGGATCAACCGCGGCGGTGGTTCCGGTTTCACTCTCGTGCACGAGATACATGTAGTTGTCGCTGAGGACGGGAAGGCGTTCGATGGTCAACATTGCAGGTCTCCTTTTGGGCCTGCATTCTAGTCGCTGTGAGGCTCAGGACCAGAGTTCCCAACGCCGCTGCCGTTTTGGCAGTGCAATCGGTCGTTGCAAGACTGCTTCCCGGATCCAAAGAATCGCCTAGCACAACGTCGAGACTCCATACCATAATGACTCCAGTCCCTGACTACAGATCGGTGCCTCGAAACCCTTAGGCCCTTCTAGCGAAGGCCCCTACACCCCTCCAGTTCGACAAGGTGGAGCTTTCCTCATGCCCGATTCATCCTCGTCCAGCAAACTCAGCCGCACTATTGAAATTGGCAGCCTGATCGCCTTCGCGCTGTTCGTGGCACATCGGCTGATCACCGCAGGATCGCCGGGCGAACAGCCAGCGCTGATTGTCTCAGCGCTCCTGTTCACTGCCTTCGGCCTCATTCATGGTGCCCACATGCTGGGCTGGCGACGCACCCTGGCCTTCTTCTCGATCACCAGCGTCGGTTCTTGGATTGCCGAATCGCACTCGATCAGTTCGGGCAACGTTGGTGACTACCTCTACACTGACGTCCTCGGCCCCAAGCTAGGCGAGGTCCCATACGTCATTCCGTTGACCTGGTTCCTGATGCTCTATCCGGCCTATGTCATCGCCAATTTAGTGGTGACCAGAACGCCTGCTCTGGTGCGCAGCGGTTGGGGGCAGATCCTCTGGCTCTCGGCTTTGACTGCAGTGGTGATGACCGCCTGGGACCTGACACTCGACCCCTACATGTCTGGCGTTGTCGGCGCCTGGAAGTGGCTCGATGGCGGTCCTTACTTCGGCGTGCCCTTCGCCAACTACTACGGTTGGGTGCAGGTCAGCTTCCTGATCATTCTCGCTTACCGCATCGCGGAGCGCTACATCCGCCTCGAACCCATGGGCAAAACCGGCAAGTGGGTGGCAGCGCTGCCGGTCGGGATCTACGCCATCAACATGATCGGTGATCTCTTCATCGGTGACCCCATTGCAACCCGACTGATCGCACCCTTTGCGATGGGAATCGCAGTGCTTGCAGCTTGCGCTCGACTGTTCATCGGTGCCCCCATCGACACCGATCCCCAGCCACCCACCACCCGCAGCAACGTCGCGAGAGTGGTGCTCGGGATCGGGATAGCACTGGGCCTTGTTCTATTCGCGTTCCAGTTGTCGCCGGCGCTGCGCAACATCAGAGTGCCGTTCACGCAGCTGGTGCCGATTTTCGCTGCCTTCAGCTTGGTCCATGCCATCTACGTTCTCGGATGGAAGCGCGCTGGCGCCTTCGTAGCTGTGGCGGCGCCGCTGTCACTCCTCTCGGAACTGTTGGGCACCAAGTCAGGGCTGATCTTCGGGAAGTACTACTACACCGATGTCCTGGGCTACAAATTCTTCGGTGAGGTGCCGTGGGTGATCCCGTGCACCTGGTTCCTGATGATGTACCCAAGCTACTTGATCGCGAACTTCATCAGTTTCGGCAAACCAACTCGGCCGAGTGGCGCCGACGTCCCGATCGGGATCACTGCTTTTGTCTCATTCTTGAGCGCCATGATCATGACCGCCTGGGATCTCACCCTTGACCCCTACATGGTCGGTTTCGACAAAGCCTGGGTCTGGGAAGATGGCGGCCAGTACTTCGGCATTCCGTTCCACAACTACATCGGCTGGGTGGGCACAGTGTTCGTGGTAATGATGATCTATCGGACCATCGAGAAGCGGATCGACTGGCAACCGCTCGGCAAACTCTCGCGGCCACTCCTGCTGCTACCACTGCTGACCTACGCCTTCATGTCAATCGGCGACGTGGTGCTCGGCCACCCACCGGCGACGATGGTGATCTCACCGTTTGTAATGGGCATCCCGTTCCTGTTTGCGCTAAGCATTCTTTGGCAGTGGAAGGCTGCGGACTAGCACGCCTCCCTGTCCAGAGTTGCGCGCTAGATTTGCACTAGCCGCAACTCGAGATCATTCGCTTCGGGCGGCGCCTCAAGTGTGCTGAGGAGCGATGCGAGATTGCCCGACGATTCGAGCAACTCGGCGTACCACGATAGTTGCCGGCAGTACTTCGTCATCGGGGCGTTGTTTGAGCCTGGGCCGTCCGCGATGGGGCTGCCCGTTTGCTCATTGTCCGTCTGCTGATCGCCGGTTCTTTGAATACCGGTCTGTTGGCTGCCAGTCTGTGAACTGCCCGGGACCTTGATCGCGTGTGCCGAGCCGGCCGTGCCTACGCTCGCGAGCAAGGCGGCGTCGGTCTTGAAGTCCACCACCACGATCTCGCTTCCGTTGGTGAACATGAGGTCTATCACCGCGTCCACCACAACCTCTCTGGCAATGCCATCCTCGCTTTGGATTGTTACCTTCGCCGAAAGCGGAAACTCGCGCCACAGGCCGGTCGCCGCCCGCAGTTCTGCGCCGAGTGACGATCCTGCCAGTTCGCCCACAGCTTCCACAGCTGCGTCTCGTTCGCGATCGCTGGCTCCGATGATCCGAGCGGTCATCAATGCCAATTCGCGCGCTTGATCAATGATCTCAACTTGCGAGCGCCGGAGATCCACCAATTGTAGAACGCTATGCACGAGCTCGCCAAAGCGTAGGCCACTGGGGCGGCAGCTGTCGACACGCCTGACCGTCTGCAACGCAACCGTCCTGATCCCACCCGGTGGCTCAGCATCGATCGCAGTGACCGCCTCAACCTCGCGTGAGGGGGCACTTCCACTGGCGAGGATGGATGCTCGCTTGATCTGCCACGAGCGGTAGCGCTCGAGATTGCGCTCGACCGCAGGAGCCGACGCGGCGGTGGAGCCCGCGCCATCGAGCTGCTGCAAGACCTTGGGACTCAACAGCCCTTCGCGAGCAAGCCCAACTTCACGCTTCACATCAAGGTGGAGCACAGCTGGATCCCACCAGGTCACTGAGTAGCGTCCATGACTGCCCTCGAAGCGATGCAGGCCGGGCTTCACTGAGGGATCCTCTGATCCCATCAAGCCCGCTGCTTCGCCCGGCGATTCGAGTTCCATCGGCCTTTCCAATACCGAGCGCTCGCCAAACTCTGGGCACCCAGGCGAGGGTTCAGAATCTCTTGGATTCTCCGGATAGAGAGCCGAGTTCAGCGGTTCGATCCAACCAGGTCGTGCCTCATCGCCCACCGCAGGTACCACCAGCAGGTCACGCGCACGGGTCGCTGCGACGTAGGCGACGCGCACCCCCTCGGCGTGGTCGCGCGCCTTCTCCACATCCATGCGCTGAATCAGATCGATCGGAGCACAGCCCAACAACTTGGTTGCGCACAGTCCGGTGTCAGCATCGACGGCGGCGTCCGGCTCACGGATCGCGATATTGGCGGTCATATCCGCAAGAATCACCACCCGAAACTCGAGGCCCTTGGCAGCATGAACAGTCATGATGCGCACGCCCTCCGCACCATCTTCAACCACCGGCGCCTCGGCCGAGGTGGGCCGAGCTGCCTGCGCCTCGAGCCGCTCGACAAAGCCGCGAAAGGAACGGCCACCCGTCATCTCATACGCGCGCGCCAACTCGCAGATGCGTTCCACGTTGGCCAGAACTTGGTGTCCCGCAGGCCGGAGCGCAAAGCCTGCGCGGGCCCGCGTCGTGTCCAACAGCTCCTGTACAGTTTCTACCACCGCTCGGCGATTGCGCAGTCGATGCAACTTCACCAAGAGGTCCAGTACCTCACCCACTGGCTCCAGCTCACCGTTGACCCGCGGGTTCTCGAACTCGGATCCAGTCGGTTTCTTGTCACTCGGCTGCTTGCCGCTTCGCTTCTGGCCATTTCGCTTGTGGAACGCCTGCCACGCGAACGCTGAGAACCCACCGACCGCTGCACGGTAGCGCAACAGTAGCTCGTCTGAGAACGAGAACAGAGAACCCCGCAGCGTTGCGAAGCAAACTAGCTCCTCGTCGGGATGCTCGATCGCAAGCAACGCCGCGCGCAGGGTCTCGATCTCCTCGCGTTGATGAAAGGTGCGCGCACCAATCAAGAGGTGAGTGATACCGCGATCTTCGAGTGCTTGGGTGTAGGGCCTGGTGACATCTCGCCCCCATGACAGATAGCGGCGGAAGAGAATGCAAATATCGGCTTCGGTCACCGGCACCCAATCGCCATCCCGCTCGACCTTGAAACCACTCTTGTTGATCAACCAATCGCAATATGCGGCCACCGCCTTCGGTTGGCTCTCCTCGATCGCTCGTTGCGACAAGTACTTCCACTTGTAGGGCGACGGTACTGGTAGGGAAACAACAGCTGGTTGTCCCTCTGGGGCCTGGCGGAACTCGCCAAGCGCGAGATAGCTCGGCCTCCCCGCTGCGGCGTCGGCGTCCATCAGCGGAGCGAACGCTGCGTTGACAAAGCGTTGGATGCCTGAGTTCGCACGGAAGCTACGGCCGAGTTCTAGGATCGCGGTACCCCGTTCCCGCAGCCGTTCTTTGATGCCCTCGTAGAGGCGAACATCGGCACGCCTGAAGCGGTAAATCGACTGTTTGGGGTCGCCAACCACAAACAACTTGCCCGGCGCTGGGCGCACTTCGCGCCAGTCGACGCACGAAGGATCATCGGCCGCAAGCAAGAGCAGCACCTCGGCTTGAACGGGATCCGTGTCCTGAAACTCATCGATAAAGAGATGGCTGATCTGCTCTTGCAAGGTGTTGCGTACGTCCGCTGAGGTCACCAGCAGAAGGCGTGTGAGCAGCAGGAGGTCCGAGAAGTCCAGGCGCCCTTCGGAGTGTTTTGTACGCTCGTACTCAGGCAACACACCCCGCAACTCACGTTGCAGCAACGCAGCAAGGTCGGCGTTGGCAACCCGCTGAAAATGATCCAGACACTCGAGGAATAGATCCCGCTCTTCGATCACCTGTTCACGTGGCAAGGCCTCTGCAAACTTGCCGCGCCCCTTGTGCTTGTTCTGAGGACGGCGCAGTTGCACTCGCAGTTCTAAAAGTCTCGCTTCGAGCGCATCGTAGTCGCGGGTCTCGAGCTTGCCCGTCCAGTGCTGCCCTCCTTCGGGCACTCGCGCAAAGGGATCTTCAGTTTCGACCTGCTCTGCTTGAGTTGACGGGAAGCGCAACACTCCATCAGGCAAGGGCGAGGTCGAGGGAGTTTCAGGCTTCGGCAGCAAGTCAAACCCCGCTCGACGAATCCAGGTATCCAGGATCACCACCGGCTCGAGACTATTGCGTAGGCGATCTCCCTTGTGGTTTGCACGTCGCGCATGGCTCGCGAGGCGTGCGACCAAGTCGACTAAGCGGTCGATCAACGGAACGCGGTCGAAGGGCGGTCGCTGCCACGCCGCCGGGTAATCGCGCCATTCCGCGAGCTTCCACGCAGCATCGCGCAGGCGCTCGAGCGGAGTGGAGCGCTGGCCCCCTTGATAGCCGCTCTCCAGAGCAAGTCGACTCAGGGCCCGCCGCAACCCTTCTGGCATCACTTCGAACTGATCCTGAATCCAACGATCAAACGCGCGAGCAAAGAGCCGCGGCCCTTCGTCGTCTGCAACTTCAGCGAAATCTGGGTCCACTCCCGCTTCGACGGGTCGCTGACGCAAGAGGTCGGCGCAGAACGAATGGATGGTGCCGATGCGGGTTTCTTCAAGGTGCGCGATCGCCGCTTCGACCCGCTCGCGGACAACAGCGTTGGTGTCCGCGCGCGCTTCCTCAAGTGCCTCGCGCAACCGCAGCTTCAGTTCGCCGGCAGCCTTGCGGGTGAACGTCACCGCAACGATCTTGTCGACTGTGGTTGCGCCGGTGGTGATCACCGCCACGAGTCGACCGATGAGTTGAGTGGTCTTGCCGGTGCCAGCTGCCGCCTCGACCAGCATCGAGGTCCCGAGATCCGTTTGAATACGGTCTCGCGTCGCCCGATCCAACGCCCAGCCTTGATCAACCAGCTTCATCGGAGCCTCCGCAGCCGCGTCAGCGGATCCAGCCGGTCCGTTTGTTTGCGTTGGATCCGTCGTTCCTCGTAGGGGCCGCAGACGATGCGGTAGTCGCAGAAGCGACAGGCACCCTCAGCCGGTGCGGCCGGCAGAAAGCCTTCTCGAATATGGGCGTCGACCGTCTCAAACAATTGTTCAGCACTCTGCCTTGCGTCCCGGCGCAAGGGAACCTCCACGTCGGCATAGCCACCGCGGACCGTGCAGTAGAAGAGTCGGCCCGACTCCACCGTGATCGCGGCGGCAGCGGTTTCCGCGCTGGGAAGGCCACTCGACTCGCGGAACGCCTCGGGAAGCTGGCTCGTTGGATTCGCGTCGCTTTGATCGCTCGCCTCCTCTGAAAGAGCCGTTGGCAAGCCAAGCGTCACCTCATCGAGCTGGCCGTCCTGGAGCAACTGTTCAGCAACCAAACCGTAGAGTACTGGCTGGAGCACCTTGCCCCCGTCGACCACCATCGACGATTTGGCAGCGGCTCGGCCGGTCTTGTGATCGGTGACCCTGATCCTACGATGCCGATCCGAGACCTCAACTAGGTCGATCGAACCGCGCAACCGAAACCCACTGACCTCAACCGGTTCTTCCACACTGGCAGCATCACGGTCATCCGACGGGGCGAGCCCAAACGCCATTTCCGCTAGCGCAGGCCGCCACTGCGGTTGCTCGCTAACTTGGCGTAGCCAACCGCGCAAATCGTTGCGCAGGCTCTCGATCTCAGCGAGCCAGATGCGTTCGATCGCCGGCGCCATTTCCTCGTACGTTTGTGCCGCCTGCGTGTCCAGTACCACGTCACCGAGATCGAGAACTTGCTTCAGATTCCTGCTGGTGACAGGCAGCAGCGACTCGGTTCTGAGCCGCTGAAAGAGCAGAAACTGAACATCATGAAACAACGAGCCGCGGGTCAACGGGTCCAACTGCTCAAAGCCTGCACGATCTTCCTTCGGTCGCAGACGGTGAATCGCCTGTAGCAAGAAGCGATAGGGACACGCCGAGAAATGCTGCAACGCCGTGGGGGAGAAGCTGCGCTGATGTGGTCGTTGATTCTCGAGCAGCGCCAGCGCCTTCGCACTTGAGGACGTCTGTTCCGATTCGCTCGGTGAAGACTCGGCATCATCGATCACCAGACCGTCGGCCCAAGTGAACGGGCTGCGCCAACGCCGCGCTCGAGCGTGAAGCGACCGTTTGAGGTGCTCGTTGGCGAACAACAGAAAGCGTGCAGCACCGGGCTCTTGCTGCGACGGGTGTAGCAGAGCGAGGTCGAATTCGGCGTCGTCGATCGCGTCTTCTGCGCGTTCTGGCGCAGGCCAACGCGCTCCTGGGCCTCCTCCAGTCGCCGCACGGCGGGCGAGTTCGTTCAAGGTCGGGATGCGCCCCTCAGCCGCACGCAATAGATCGAGGGCATAAAACGACGGTACCCGCGCACGCCCCAACATGACGTCGATGCGCGGATACGAAACGATGAGTCGATCCGATGCAGCTCCAATTGCTAGACGCAACAACAGGCGTTCACGATGAAACCGAGTGCTCTGGACCGGCAGTCTCGGCAAGTCCACCTGCACATTCGCGCCCGCGTGCCCCGCCGCATCGCCGCCCGAGGCTCGGTCCTGTTGGCCACTGAGCTGTCTGTCGATGTCGAGCCGGGCGACGTCGAGTAGCAACGGATCTTCGGAGGCACGGGCCGGGAACACGCCCTCTGCCAATCCAGGCACGAACACCACGCGGAACGATCGACCTCGCGCCTGTTCGATGCCACCAACAAAGACCCGTCCTTCGCGTCGCTTGGGCGGCTCCGCTTCAATCGAGCGCAGTGGCTCCGACAGCACCTTCTGTACTTGAGTGAGCGAGACGTCGCCAACCGCGGCCATCGGGCGAAGTTCGGCCAACACCGCGAGCACCGACCGCGGAAACCGCAGCGCAGCCACCGCCAACTGTTCCAAGGATTGCAGCCAATCAGCCCAACTGGCTCCCACCGGCAGCGATGCTAAGCGTTCGACCAGGGGCAGCGCGACCGCTTCGAGATCCTGGAGCCGCTTGCGGGTCGACTTGAGAGACCGCGAGCGAGGCTCGTCCTCGCCGACTTCTCTTGCCCGTCGCTCGAGCTCAGCAGCGAGCCCTCGCAGGCGCCGGCGCCATCGATCCGCGCCGCCCACAACCGCTGCATCGACAATCAGCCGCTCCCAAGCCGCCGGTGGAGCTCGACGTGCACCGTCTTGCATCACACCGTCTTGCTCCGGCTCGTTTTGCACAGGCTCGGTTGTCTTCGCAGTCGCGGGGTCGACGTGCCTGCTCGGCGCACGCTCGAACACCTCGGCGACCGCGACGTCGGCCGCAGCTTCACCTGCCTCGACCATCGACTTGATCACCAGCTGGTCACCATCCGGCGCAACCCACGGCACCACCAAGGCGGATCGAGTCGAACCTTGTTCCTCGGACACGAACGGCTGTGAATCCAGTAGCGGCAACTGGTCGAAGGAAAGAAACTCCGCGAACCGAGTTGCCGACAGTCCTTCATCCGCGCACGCCAACAGAGCAAGAAATGCACGCCCACTCGGATCCGGTCGCGAACTCCCGCGAGCGAAGTACGCTGGAATCTGCGCTCGCGTAAATGCATCCTCGATCAGCGGTACATAGGAACCCGTTTGCCGCAGGAACACTCCAACCTCATCGAAAGAGATGCCTTCTTCAGCAAGTGCCCCTACTCTGCGAGCGATCTCAACAGCCTCTTGACCCTCTCCTGCCGAGGAGAAGAACGCGAAGGATTCATCGCCAGCGGTCCCGGCCTCCGCATCATTGCCCGCCACATCGGAAGCGAACACCGACCGTTGCACGCGTTTCAATCGCGAGTTCTTCGCCCCGCCGCCAAGCTCCTTTCCGCTGCCCATCGACAGCTCAAGAGCGTTCCAAGTTGCTCGATCACGCGTTGGTGTGATCACAGTCAAATCGCTAGCTAGGCCCGAAGTCGCCGCAAAAAACTCCTGCTCCAAGACCGAGTGAAGAGGTACATCGAGCCATAGTTGTGCGATGCCTTGTACGGGATCGAGAAGACGGGCGGCCAGGACCGTCCGGTCTGACCCAACCTCACCTGCAGCCGTCACAAGGTCGATCGCGCGAGCAAAGATCCAAGCCCGGTCCGCCAAAGACCAGCGTTGCAACTCGTTCTCATAGCGCCCGGCCAGGGCCGCCAGTTCGAGCAACACCGATCCCTCATCCGACGCCTCGACTTGAGCTGCGGAGCCACCCGACGTCTGCAGCCCTCCACTCAGTAGTCGTAAGTGGGCGCGTTCAACCACTCGAGCGGTCTCAACAGGAGGCGACACTTCACCGGAATTCTGCGCGCACGCGCGCAGTGCCGCGGCAGAAACGCCTGCGAAGCGCAACTCCTCGAGGGTCCGTTGCAGCGAGGGCGCAAACCCCGGTAGCCGTGCAACATCACGGAACCATCGGAGTTCGTCGTTGCTCAGGGCGGCATCGACGGCCTGAGTGAGCACCGCACCAACGGCGGTGGAGCCTACAGTCGCACGCCCTTCGGCTGCCAGCGCGATCGACGCGAACTCCCCAGCCAGTACCGCGGGCGTCGTGCGCACCACTCCACTGGTCGGCTGGCCCGCCTCGGCTAGGTTCCAGACCAGCTCATCGGCCACCGACTTGCGCGGTGCAATCACCACACAAGGCCCTGCGCCGCGCAAGAACTCAAGCGCAGCGTCAAGCCTCTCGGGACCGCTAACTGACACGAACCAGCGCCGGCTCATCTTAAGACCGCCCTCGGTATCTATTGGGTCGTGACATACAGCTCCCATGCTATCTGCCCCCGGATCGATGAACGGCGCCCGCCGCACATCTACGCACTTGGCTCAGCGATCTGTATGCTTCTGCTATGAATCGATCTCGCGCTGCCGCCAAATCCGCACCACGATCTCAAAGACTCGCATGCCGCCGGTTGCTCGCCATTGTTGCGGTCCTGCACATTGCCGGAGCATGCATGGCCACAGCGCAGCCGAAGGGAACAGGGCCGTGGCCGGTGTCGGCCGAGACTGACCAAGGGTTCGCGGCAGGAACTTTTCAAGAGTTGGTCAACAGGATCAACGAAGACCCTGGGTTCACGCGCGCGCGAGCTCTGCTCCTGGTTCGACACGGTACGCTGGTGGGCGAGGCCTACTTCAACGGTACCCAAAGCAACGACCTGCACGACCTACGCTCGGTCACCAAAAGCGTCACCTCAATGGCCACCGGCATCGCGATCGCGCGGGGCGAGGTGCCATCGGTTCAGGCGAAGATCAAGGATCTCCTTCCAGCCTACGCTCAGCATCTCGTGGGTCGTGCCCAAGAGCAGCTCAATCTCGAGCAGGTGCTGACCATGCAGGCCGGGCTCGAGTGGGACGACACTGAGGACCCTTGGCTAGGCCAACTCTTCACCGCAACAGATCTGGTCGACTATTCGCTCTCTAGACCGACCGTCGCCGTGCCGGGCACGGTTTTTGAGTACTCCTCAGCGCTCTCACAAGTGCTGGCCAAAGTCTTGATCGAGCGCAGCGGGCGCACTCTCCACGACTACGTGCGCCAGCATCTGTTCGCACCGATCGGCATCAACCAGAGCAACTGGCTACTCCGTCCCTCAGACGACCACTTCGGCGGTCTCGGCATGCGAATCAAACCACTGGATATGGCGCGATTGGGCCAGTTGGCGATGCAGCGCGGCTACTGGAGCGGTCGACAGGTGGTCGAGCGCTCCTGGATGGACGCCTCGATCAGAGATTTCAGAGGCAGCAGTTTTGGCTACGGCTACCAGTGGTGGCGACTGGGCCCCGAGCGCTTCACCGCAATCGGATACGGCGGCCAGTACATCGATATCGACAGGTCAACCGACACCGTTCTGTGTTTGGTCATGGAGTGGAACGTGCCGGCTACCCAGCAGGTCGGTCTCACCTCGTTCAATTCACTCCGAGACTTGATGATCGCCGGGGTGCGCAACGAAGCGGCAAACGCGGTCACTGTGCGTTCACTAGACGGCCAACTGATCACCGAACTTCGCCTGACTGAAGGTGACTCGCCGACCACCACCACCGTCGTCTTGCATCGCGAAGGACCTGCCGACGGGGCACTCACAGTCCGGGTCGACACCCGCAACGGCTCTGCACGACGTCATCGCGACTTTGACCCAGTCGCTGAGATGCTTCGGTGGGAGGCTGGTGATGCCGAACCGCGACCTGTCGACTTGGTGGTGCTCAACGACTCGCACACTGAACAAGAAGAGCGGTTCTTTCTAGACCTTGAACGCATTACCGGCAACGGGCAGGTCAACACGCCGAGCGTCGTCATCACGATTGTCGACGCCCCTCCAATCAGCACAAGCCTCGATTGGAGCCATAGTTTCGCAGCGATCGGCGAAGGAGAAACTTCAACCGTGACCTTGGTGCGTTCAGGAGCGATCATGCTGCCGCTCAGCGTGCCGGTCACGATGCGCGGTGTGACCGCAAATGCAGCCGACTTTGAGTCACCAGCTCCCACCAGCTTCGAGTTTGCAGCCGGGCAAGCTTCAGCGAGCATCGAGTTAGCTGCGACGGCAGACGACGGTCCAGAGCCCGCCGAGATCTTCGAATTGGAGCTGGGGACGGATCCGGCTTCCCTGGTGCATCCTGCAGCGCTCTCAGGCGTGATCATCGATCAAGACCCCATTGGCTGCGACCTCGGCGCGAGCACCGATGCTAGCTGCTTCCTCGCCAATCGTTACAAGGCCGAGGTTGTCTGGCGGGCACCTAACCTCGACAAGCAAGGAAGCGGCGCTTTTGCACCGCTCGAAGGCTTCATCGACCAACCCGGCGCCCAGTCAGCTCAGGTCTCATTCTTCGGGTCAAACAACGTCGAGCTGTTGATCAAGATGCTCGACGGCACCAGCATCAACGGCAGCGCGTGGATGTTCTTCGGCAAGATGTCCGATCTCCCGGTGTGGGTCGTGGTGCGCGATCTCGATACTGGCCGGGTCGCGCTCTGGCACTCAGAAGACCGAAGCTTGTGCGGTGTCGCTGATATCGGAGCCTTCACTCCCTCTACTGACACGCAGCTATCGACCACGAGGGACGCCGTCCAAGCCGAGCCTGAACCAAGCACCTCTGGCGAACTGTTCTCTCTTCAGCCGGCTTCAACGGACGGCGGCCCGTGCCGAAGTGACGCGATCTGCCTGCACGACCGCTTCGAAGTGCGCATCCGGTGGATCAGTGACGCTCCAACTGCCTTCGCCAATCCAGTCATGACCACGGTCGATACGGGCGCCTTCTGGATGTTCAACCCCGGCAATGTCGAGGTGGGCGTCAAGATCCTGGACGCGCGGGTGATCAACGGGCACTTCTGGTTCTTCGCAGGTTCGCTGACGGATCAGTCATACGCGATCGAAGTCTTGGACCTCGAAACCACGACTCTGCACACGTTCGAGAACACTGGCGGCGACCTGTGTGGGTTCGCTGAAACGGGACTCCTCTAGGTTGGTCGCCAAGAGCACAACCAAGAGGTGAGCAAACCAACCTTCTTTGCCACCCCAAAGGCCTTCGAAGCTTGGCTCGCGAAGTACCACGAGAGTGCAAATGAGCTGATCGTCGGCTACTACAAGAAGGCAACAGGTCGACCAAGCATCACTTGGCCGGAGTCGGTCGACGAGGCCCTGTGCTTCGGATGGATCGACGGTATCCGGCGACGCATCGACGACGAGGCCTACTGCATTCGGTTCACCCCACGCAGGCCGAAAAGCATTTGGAGTGCGGTCAACATTGGGCGTGTTGCCGTTCTCAAGAAGGAGCAACGCATGCGGCCTGCCGGACTAGCCGCCTACGCGCGCCGCACCGAAGCCCGATCGGTCACCTACTCCTACGAACACAACTCAAACAAGCCCGCCCAGTTTGATCGTGAGTACGCAGCAGAGCTGGCCAACAACTCAGCAGCGCACGACTACTTCGAGAAACAGCCTCCGGGCTACCGTAAGAAAGCAGTGTTCTGGGTCCAGAGCGCGAAGAAGCCGGTGACCCGAGAGCAACGGCTGCAAAAGCTGATCGCAGCGTCAGCCACGCAACAACGACTCTTCTGAGAACACGCGCACTGTCAGTTCACCGCCAACTGCCTGAAGGACAGTGCTACGTGGCGCGCGCAGATCGCTGAGAGTCGGATCAACCACGCACGGCGCTCTTACGACACCCCAGCGATCGAAACGATCGGCCGCCCCGGCATCTAGGCGGCCGATCAACTCTCACCAGCGATGGCCCTATCCCTGTGGCCAAAGCCAGCCAAAGACACCAGCGGTGACCAAGGCGTAGACCAGTCCACCGGCCAAATGCCGAAACGTGGTGCCCCAGGGCTGGCCACGCCAAATCGCGTTGGCCGGTTCGCCCAAACCGTAGGCCATGAACGCGGTCGCACCTACCACCTGAAACACCTTCAAGTAGTCGCTACCAGCACTCAGGCTAAGCCCCGCAATGTAGGCGCAGAAGTCACTGACCACCACGCACAGTACAAACCAGATACTGAGACTTTTGCCCATGTTGACCGGTCCGTTGGCTTGAATGGTCAGCATTCCAACGGGACCCTCGGCGTACTTCTTCTGGATCTCCGGAGTGTTGAAGTCCTTCAAGTCGGCGAGGAACGGGACCATGTACTGCCCCGGAGCAGGCGGTGACTTCTGCATCGCGGCTCGCACGGCCTCTTCGTCTGGGAGCTGCTTGTAGTCACCCTTGTGAATTGGCAGCACCATGTGCAGGATCGCGCTAGCGATGAAAACGCCAACGGCGGAGACAAGGATAGGAAGCCAAAGGCTGGACATGCTCAACATGCGAGTTCCTTCATGGCCTCAGGAGCGATTCGCTTTTCTCGAGTAGAAAGAGCGTACTGAGCAGCATCGTGCTCTCTTGGGGCACGCTATGCTCGATGCGACCATCACCTGAGGCGGTAGTTGTGGTTGCAACTACCATATACGCCCACACCAAGAAAACGCACGACCTGACGCCTTCCCGACCGTCGGCCCAAACCATGTCCCATCCAAGCCCATCGCCGATCCACGGCCCCAGCGGCATGCTCGGCCACTACTCAATCGAGCTTTGGGGTCGCGGGTTGATTGATCTTGAGCAGCTTGCCAGTGAGCTGGGTCAGGAACCGGTTTCAGGAATCGCAGCCGCCACTCACGAATCCCAGACGCTGCGATTCGTCGATCAACAGGCACCGGCTGACGGAGGTCCGCCGCCTGAATGGACCATCGCACGCGCTAGACTCACACACGTCGAACCAACCTTGGCCGAGGAAGTCGAGCAAGCAGTGATGCAATCGTGGTGGTTCAAGGAAGCGGCAGAGATCGTTGGCACCTGCAGCGATCGCCTCATCATCACCGATCATCTGCACACCGGCCTCGACTACCGACGCCGACTGCGCGACCTGCAACGGCTCACCGCTCGCGTCATCGAGGCTACACAGCGCGAGGCTCTCTGGTGGCAGCCCTCACAGCAATTCCTCCACCCTCGAGCGGTCCTTGAGTCGTTCCGTGAAGATGAATTCCTTAATCCGCTCCCGGGTGGGATCAACGTCCGCTACTACGAAGTGCCCGCAGATGATGATTCAGGCATTGGCGACGGGCACGGCGACTTCAAGCTCATGGATACCCTTGGTCTTGGAGCGCTCGGTCTAACCGACTTCGAGATCCGCTACCGCGGCTTGGATCCTGAAGCCGTGAGTCAAACGCTGTTCAACGTCGCGTTGTACCTCTTCCAAAGCGGGCCAGTGCTGCGCGACGGGGAGACCGTGCAAGGACCCGGCTCCAACGACCGTTGGTTGTGCACTCGCGCGATGTCGCTGAGCGAACCGGAGCGCGAGGTTTGGTCAATCGATCCCGGCGCTCCGTTCGCCGTCTCTTTCGAGACCTAAGTCGGACTCACAGTTCTCACCGCGGCGCCAACTGCAACGCCACTAGTCGATCAGCACCAGCTACATAGAGCACCCCGTTGGCCAACACGGGAGCGTTCCACGACGGGTGCTTAAGTAGCGGCACCTGTGATTCACCGCGCTTTTCGGCCAACTTGAAGCGCTGCTTCTCACGGTACTCCTCGGCGGTGGCTTCGACCACCACGATCTCGCCGTACTCGCCCAGCACCACCAGGTGGCCGTCTGCGTACAGCGTGTTCGATCGGTTGAGGCCTCGGTGCTTCCAACGCACCTCGCCGGTGCGCCAATCTACCGCCCGCAACTCGGCCGAACCGGACTTCTCACCGTGCGAACCGTAGAGGACGCCATCGCGCATGATCGGAGTGTTCCAGTGAGTCGCGAGGCTCTGTTCGCGCAGGACTTCGTGGTCTTTCCACACCACCTCGAGCCGTCCCTCCATGCTGCCTTGAGTGCTTTGCGTGCCTTGAGCGCTGACCCAGCGCAGAAGAAGGCCGCCCTTCTCGTACGACTCTGAAACAAAGATCTCATCGCCGACGATCAACGGCGTGGCGGCATTCACGCTATAGGGTTTCTTCGCGCGCCACGGGTGTTCAGCCAGCACCTGCCCGGTCGCTGGATCGACGATCCAAACGCCCGACCGCGCGAAGCTGATCAAGCGATCCTTGCCACCGAGTTTCGCCACCACCAAACTCGAGTAGCTGGCAAGGTCATTGAGTGCCTGGTACATGATCTCGCCGGTCAACTTGTCGAATGCAACCAGGCCTGTTCCATTCGCTTCGATACGACGCTCATGGTTGTCCCAGTCCCCCTCAGGGCTGCCTCCGATCGACACCAGCAGCATGTCTGCGTAGACCACTGGGCCGCTTCCGACTCCAAAGAAATTCTGAACGACGCCGAACTTAGACTCCGTGTCGTGCTCCCAGATCACCGCGCCACTAGCAGCATCGTGACAACGCAACTTGCCGTCGACGCCGAACGCGTAGACACGATCCTTGCCGGCCTCGCCAGCAGCTCCAGCGATCGCTCGATCAAACAACGGCGCCACCCGTGGGCCGCCACCAAAGTCGAATTGATCTTTGTAGACACTCTTGTACTCCGACGCCCATTGGGTCTTGCCATTGCGCGCGTCGAGCCGACTGAGGCGGGCCTGATCGCCCTCGCGGTCAAACAAAAAGACCGAACCGTCCGCCACTGTAGGTGCGGCGTAGCTGTCATGAATCTGTGCCGTCCACAGCACTTTCGGGCCTTCGGTAGGCCATGGAAGAAACAGCTTCTCAGTGGACTGCGCATTGCGTTCTGCGCCCAAGAAGATGGGCCAATCCTCCGCCTGAACGGTTACAGCGGCGAGGGTGCCAAGAGCGAACAGAACCAGCAATGCGGTCAAGCCCCGCGACCCAGCGACTAGAGGGTTAACGTCAATGGAGTGGATTTTCATGATGCCTCGGTCTTTCTTCGTTTTTTGACCACGTGTTGAAGGGGCGACAGCTCGATCTCGTCGATCACCGCATGCGCAGGGCTGTTCAAGACGTACGCCACAGCATCTGCGACCTGTTCACTATCTAGGGCATGGTGACGGTCGGGGCCTGGTTCAAAATCAAGTTGATCAAAGAAGGGTGTGCGCACCATACCGGGCTGAATCACCGAAACGGCCACACCACTCTTGGAGCACTCCTCACGAAGTGCCTGGGCGAGACCACGCATGGCGAACTTGGTGGCGCAGTAAACGGAGCCATTGCGTTTGCCTTGGAGCGCGGCTTCTGAGCCGATGAACACTACCCGACCGCGGCCGCGCCGCTTCATCCCTGGCAACAGCGCGCGACACATGAACACGTTGGCGGTCAGGTTGAGATCAATCAACGCGGAAATATCGGAGTACGACTGTTGCTCAAGAGCTCCAAAGCGACCTCGACCCGCGGCTAGCACTATTACATCAAGAGCTCCGAGGCGCTGATTCAGAGCGTCGAGTTTTAGTGGAAGTCGATCGAGGTCCTCGAGATCGATCGGCACTGAGGTGATCCGCGCATCTGCGCCCTCATCGTTCGCAGCTCCGCGACGCGCGACACCGAACACCTGGTAGCCCTCAGTAGCGAGCCGATTCGCGATCGCGCGACCAATTCCTGAGCTTGCGCCGGTGACCAAGGCCTGGCGCTGATCGCCTCGCTCACTCACAAGAGCTCCTCGAGCGCGACGAACAGCGCATCGAGATCCTCGGTGGTGTTGTAGTAGTGCGGTGATACCCGCAATGCGAACCGTTGCCCTCCGGTTCGCTCTTCGAGGTCAAGCACCGCCGAGGGAAGATCCGTAATGCTGGTGTTGACCAACCGAGCACGCAGTCCCTCCAGAAGAGCGCTCGGCTCGATGCCCCCGTCGATCGCTAGGCTGACAATCGCCCCGTGGTGATGACCGTGATCGATCGGTCTCGTATTGCGTGCGTTCTGCGCACGCTCGCGCACTTGGCTCGCCAGCTGACTTGCTCTCGCGAACCCGGCGGCGATCCCAACATTCAATGCATACTCCGCGGCCGCCCCCAGACCCAGCCTGCCCGCAACGTGGCTCTCCCACAGCTCGAAGCGACGCGCATCGCCGCGCATTGCGAACTCTGCGCCTGCGGTCCAGTCAGCACCACTCATGTCGATCAACAACGGATGCGCGCTGCCTTCGAGAACCCGATCGGCGACATAAAGAAAGCCTGTACCGCGCGGACCGCGCAGGAACTTGCGACCGGTTGCGGCCAAAAAGTCGCAGCCGAGAGCGTTCACATCCAGCGGCATCTGGCCTACGGATTGGCACGCGTCGATGATGTAAGGGGTCTCAGTAGCGCGACAGATCTTCCCGACGGCCTCAGCGTCCTGGATCAAACCCGAGCTGGTCGGCACATGCGTGAGCGACACCAACTTGGGTCGATGTTGCTCGATCAAGGCTGCAACCGAGTCCGGATCGACCCCGCCCTCGGGCAGCTCCTCCGCGCGGAGGAGCTTGACCCCACGGCGGCGCGCTAGAGAGATCGCCATGATCTGGTTCGAGGCGTAATCGTAGCGCGACAACACCACCGAATCGCCAGGCTCAAAATCGATGCTCGAAAGAGCCTGCGCATAGGCCGCAGTGGCGCTCTCGACGAGCGCGATGTTGCCTGCTTGAGCGCCAATGCAGCGACCGATGGAACCCCTTGCCGACTCGATGCCTGCGCGTGCTAAAGCCGCCGCCTCGTAGCCGCCCACCTGATGCTCGAGCGCAAGGTGTGCACTGACCGCTTCGATCACTGGAAGCGGCTGCGCAGCAGCACCGGCATTGTTGAGATGAACCCGCCCACCAGCCACCAGCGGCGTGTCGGATCGCAGCCGTTCCACCTTGATGTCGCTCAGCTGCCCTCTGTCTTCTGGCTCGGTACCCTGGCGGTGCACGCTCTGGTGGTCCGCAGCCTGGTTCGCCGTGCTCTTGGTCGCCGTGTTCTGGTCCTGATCACCCATGTCTCAGCCTATCGGCTGGCGTAGGCAACCATCATCATCACCGCCAACAAGAGCGCAGCCCAAAATGCGGTGCGGCCTGTCGGCCAGGGCTCCCCAAAGCGACCAGCAGGGCTATGGAGCCAGCGCACCGCTAGCAGGCCAGATCGCCTGACATCACCAGCACCGGCCAGCAACCCGCCCCACACAGCACCGCAAAGCGCGATTGGCAGGCGGCAAACCCGCGGGATCAGTCGGCGCCAAATCCAGTCGACATCTAGGTTGGTGCTGCGCAACTCTGGCGGGTAGATCTTGAGCAACATCAAGGTCACGAACGCCAGCGCTGAGAAGAACAACAGCTGTAGTTGGGTCACCACATGAGTGACGTCATAAGGATTGTAGGGCGCGTCATACGGCAGCATCCGGTAGAGCAGGAACGGAAAGCAACCAATACCAACGCAGAGCAAAGCAGAGATCCCCATCGCCACTCGCATGTTTGTCGGAGCTTCCTTAGGCCTGAGCCCGGAGTCGTGCGCGTAGAACGCGAAGAACGGGATCTTGATGCCGGCGTGATGAAAGACGCCTGCACTCGCGAACAAGAGCAGCAGCCAGACTAAGACTTGGCCGTCGTGCGCGGCGGCGACCATCACCATGCTCTTGCTGACAAAGCCAGAGAACCCGGGGAAAGCGGAGATCGACGCAGCGCCTACCATGCAGAAACCAGCTGTCTGCGGCATGGTCTTATAAAGACCGCCAAGTTCCGAACCGTTGATCTTGCCGGTGCGAAATAGGACTGCGCCCATGCTCATGAATAGCAGACCCTTAAAGATCACGTCGTTGAAAGCGTGGGCCACGGCGCCGTTCACTCCCAAACCTTCTCCAAGGCCGATGCCGACCACCATGAAACCGATCTGGTTGATCATTGAGTATCCCAAGACCCGCCGCAGATCATTCTCAATCACCGCATAGAAGATCGGGAACATCGCCATCACGGCACCCACCACGATCAGCTCGTCGGCACCTGCAAAGCATCGCGCCAGTACGTAGATCGCGGTCTTGGTAGTGAACGACGACAAAAACACGGTACCGGTTGGGGTCGCAGCGGGGTAAGCGTCCACCAACCAAGTGTGAAGCGCGGGGAACGCCGCTTTGAGGCCAACAGCGATCAGCAGCAGCCAGGGGCCGAGTCCCACATCGCCCACCGGCCCAAGCTCCATCTTGCCCAACTCAACTGCGCCGGTCTCTTTGAAGAGGACTGCGGCACCACCCAGAAGTAAGAGCCCTGAAGAGATGTGCAGCGTCAAGTAGCGCATGCCAACACCAAATGCCTGATCGCTCTTGCGTGCCCAAATCTGAAAGACCGAGGTGATCGCAAGCAGTTCCCAGAACACAAACAGAACCAGCAAATCGCCAGCGAAGACCGCACCAACGGCAGCGGCGGCGTAGGCCAATCCGGTTGACGGTTGCAGCCGGTCATCGAGATGCAGCGCATAGATGCCCGCAAGCAGCGCAGCCAAATGGAATAGGTATCCAAACAGCAGCGACAGCTTGTCGACCTCGAGAACCTGAAGTGCGAGGCCCATCATCGGCAGCTCGACCACGGTGCCGATCTCGAACCCAAGCAAGTTCAAGAATCCTAGGATTGGCGCCAGCACCAACACCCAACGGCCGAAGCGGCTAGGCAAGAATGCAATCAGCGCAGCGCCAATGAGCAGTGGCAGCGCTGGGTGCATCCAACCGCCGATGCCGTCGATATCGATCCCGCGCACGGTCGACATCGTGGTTGAAAGCGAGGCCGGATCGCTGGCGGCGGCGAGCAACAAGCTACTTGTCATAGTAGTCCTCTCCGCGCATCAGAAATCGCCTCATTTGCTTGGCGACGACCACTAGCAAAACACACGCTATGAAGCCATAAAAACCGTAGTAGCCGAACCAACCTTCGATCGGAAGTTCGTCGTGCTCGAACGAGAGATGGCGGTGCACCAGGAAGTCCACACAGAGCATCAACGCGCACGCGATCCAGAACACCACCAGCAGCTTCTGCACATTCTTGGGGTTGTCCCAAATGTGTTGTCGGTCTTGCGGTCCGCTAGCCACCGAAGGCTCCTTGTGAAGCAATCGACGACGCCAACCAGTACCACTCATCGACTGCAACGAAGAAGAACCCGCACAGCAACGCAGTGAGGACCAGCGGCGCTACGCAGAGCAGTGGCGCTTCCTTCATGACTTCCTTTTCTCCGTCCTTGCGGCCGCCAAAGAACCCGTCGATCGCAACCGGTAAGAGATAGCCGATGGCAAGCAAGGAACTCACCACGAGTACCGCGGCGACCCACCAACGACCGGTCTCGAACGCCGCCACAAACAACGCCCACTTACTCCATACACCAACGAACGGCGGCAGGCCGATAATCGAGAGCGAGCCCACCAAGAACGCACCGTAGGTCCACGGCATGCGTCGCCCAAAGCCGCTCATCTGCGAAATGTCCTTCTCATGAGTCGCCACATAGATTGCACCGGCACAAAAGAACAAAGTGATCTTGCCCACCGCGTGACTCATGATGTGTAGACCACCCGCAGCCACACCTAGTTCATGCAGCAGTGCCGCAGCCAAGACGATGTAGGCCAGCTGGCTGATGGTCGAATAGGCCAGCCGTCGTTTCAAGTTGTCCTGTTTCAACGCCACGATCGACGCGCTAAGGATTGTGAAGCATGCGATGCCGACCAGAATCTGGTCAGCGGGTATGCGCAACAGGTCGAAACTGCCCAGGCTCTCGCGCAAATGGTCGGCGCCCAGAATGTAAGCCACCACCTTGACCACCGCGAACACCCCCGCCTTCACCACTGCTACTGCATGCAGCAGCGCGCTCACCGGGGTCGGCGCGACCATCGCCGCTGGAAGCCATCGATGAAAGGGCATCAGCGCCGCCTTGCCGATACCGAACGCAAACAAGAGCAAGAGCAGCAACGTTGCGCCTGGGCTTACACCAGCGCCAGCAAGAACTCCGCCCGATTCAAACGCCACCGTGCCGGTCAAGCTGTGCGTCCAGATGATCGCCAACAGAAAGAAGCAGATCGATGTCCCGACCAGCACTCCCAGGTAAACGCGACCCGACTTGCGAGCTTCGTCGGTGGCGTGGTGGGCGACCAGCGGAAACGTGGAAAAGGTCAGCACTTCGTAAAACACAAACAGCGTCGCCAAGTTGCCCGCAAATGCGATTGCGAGCGCAGCGAAGATCGCCAGCGCAAAGCACACAAAGAAGCGTGTTTGGTTCCCTTCATGGTGGCCGCGCATATAGCCAAACGCATAGATCGATGTTGGCACCCAAAGGCTGCTAGCGACCAGCGCGAAGATCAGACCGAGAGGTTCAACCGCAAAGGCTAGGCCTACCTCAGGGAAAAGCTCGATCGGCGTCCAAGATACGACCTCCCCACTGCCCCAAGCCGCATAGACGGCGCACACGGCCAAGAAGGTGAGAATCGCGCCCACGGTAGTGATGCCATCGCGCAGATTCGGCCTTGATCCGGTGACGGCCACCGCCAGCGCTACCAACAACGGCAACACCAGGGCTACGGCGAAGGCGATTTGGCCATCGCCGAGGACACCGAGCGTCACACGACCGATCGCGCGCAACGGGGCGAAATCGGGTGCACCGACGGTCGCCGCGAGGATTGGAATCCCGGTCGACATCACATCGATGCTCCGCTGTTGGAGAAGCTGAGCAGGTACTCGACCGCACTGGCTGCGGTTCCTAGGGTGGGCTCAGTCCAGATTCCGAACACCAAGCTCGCCAACAACAAGACGCCAGCAGGAACCAACATGTTCAATGGTATGCGTCCTGAGGCTTCGAAACCCTCTCGGGCCTGCGGTTCTTGAAAGAAGCCTGCTTCAACGACTCGCCAAACGTAGACCACTGCCAGCATCGAGCTGAGCAAGATCAAAAAAGCCACCCAAGGCTTGCCTGCCTCGAGCGCCCCACGAACCAGATACCACTTGGAAACGAAGCCGGCGGTTCCAGGAACACCGATCAAGCTCAAGCCACCAAGCACGAAGCCACCAAATGCGATCGGCATCGACTTAGCAGCGCCCGCCATGGCGTCGACGCTCCACCCGCCGGCGCGCGTCGCCATGGCAGCGACGATCAAGAACAGCCCGCTCTTGGTCACGCCGTGATTGAACAGATGGACCACTCCACCAGTGAGTGCGTCCGCGTTCTGCAGCGACAGTCCGAGCGTCATGTAACCGACCTGGGCGATGCTCGAGTAGGCCAAGAGTCTGCGTAGATCTGTCTGGTAGATCGCTGCAGCGGAGCCAACGAACATCGCCAACAGCGACAGCGGCAAGAGCACTCGAGCGAGGCCCAGTTGTCCGAAGACAAAGGCTGCACCAAAGACAGTGAAAATCACCCGCAATAGCACGTAGTAGGAGACCTTAGTCGCCGTGCCCGCCAGCATCGCAGCAGCCTTCGCAGGAGCGTGCGTGTAGGCGTTCGGCAACCACTGATGCAGCGGAAAGACCGCGAGCTTGATGAACAATCCCACCATCAAGAAGACGAAACCCACTGCTACCGAACGCAGGTGCGCGACCTCCGGCAACCGCGCCGCTATATCCAACATATTGAGAGTGCCGGTCACCTGATAGAGCAAACCGACCCCTAGCAGGTAGAAGGTCGCCCCCACGGTGCCAATCAAAAGATACGAGTAGGCGGCTACCAGCGCGCGACGGTCCTTGCCCAGGCTGATCATCGAGTATGAGGCCAGTGAGGAGATCTCAAGGAAAACGAACACGTTGAAGAGATCGTTGGTCGCCACCATGCCGACCAAACCGGTCAACGCCAGCAGATAGGCCGCGTAGAACAAGTTGAGCCTGGACTCCGGCAGACCCGACGCCGACAATCCGCGCGCTTCAAACGCGAGCACCACAGTCGAGATGAAGGTGATCGTGGCGATGACGAAGGCACTGAGCAAGGTGATACGGAGTTCGATGCCCAACGGAGGCGCCCAGCCGCCCAGTGCGTAGTGAATCGGGACTCCGGACTCGCGCACGGAAGCCAACAGCGCCAATGCGACTGCAAAAGAACCTGCCGAGGCGAGGATCGCCAACACCCGTGTAAAGGCACGGTTGGGAATGAGCACGCACAGCGGTGCCGCCAACATGGGAACGAGCACCGTCAAGACCGGCAGGTGCTGCTGAAGAGAACTTGGCACTGGCGCTACTCGGCCGCGGGCTTGAAGGCGCGTCGCAACGACGACCGCAAGTCTTGTTGAACAATCTCGTCTTCTTCGACAGTGCCGTACCGATCTTGGATCCGCACCACCATCGCCAGCGCGAGGGCTAACGTCGCGACCCCAACCACGATTGCGGTCAGCATCAACACGTGAGGCAGCGGGTTGCTATAGAGCACCTCCGCTGCCGCGTGGTTGGTGCCGTCGGCACCAGCTGATGCAGCGCCGTGGCCGGCCCTCGTCGCCTGGGCATGCTTGTCCTCAATCAGGATCGGCGCAGTGCCGCCTGTGACCTTGGCCATGGCGATGTAGAACAAGATCGCCGATGACTGAAACAAGGAAAGGCCCATGATCTTCTTGATCAGGTTCTCGCGCGCAATCACCGCATAAAGACCGGTCATCATCAGACCGATGATGGCCCAATAGATTGCCAGACCGGCAACTGACTGCGCGTCGCCGATCACTCTGCGCTCCTAGAGTCTTTGTTCCTGGAAGCTGCGTTCGCAAGCGGTGTTGCGTCGTCGATCGCCGCTTCGACCGGCGCCGACAACTCTGACAAATCGGCAAAGGCGTAGTAGAGCCTGACCATTGCCGCAGCCACAGCGAGTCCGACACCTAATTCGACCAGCACGATGCCGTAGTGCTGACCGTTCTTGCCGAGCGCGTTGTAGTCAAGGAAATTGAACGTCTGAGCGCCGGGAGCCACGAGAGAGAAGACTCCAACCGCGGCGTAGAGCAAGACGCCCAAGGCCAACAAGCGTTCTGCCCACCGCTCGGGAAACACAGACTCGCTCAACTGGCTGCCAAAAATCAGGCCAAACAAGATAAACCCGGTGGCGAAAATGACGCCGGCCTGAAATCCCCCACCCGGCCCATAGTCCCCATGGAACTGAACATAGAGCCCAAACAGAAAGACGAACGGCACCACCAAGCGCACGGCACCGCGGAGCACCAACTTTCCACGCATCGGCAGGGGCTCGGCACCCTCTGACATCTTGGGTCCGCCCGCATGAAGATTGTCTTCGGTGCGCCATTCGTCCCGCTGGTCCTTGGTGATCGGCATTAGGCGATATCTCGTGCGCGCGAGGCGTTGGTCTCAGCGGTCGCGGTAGCCCGACGACGCAGGCGCATCAGCAAGGAACGCTCGCCCAAGAGCAGCAACACCCCGACGACGGCTGCGAACACCACCACCGTCTCGCCTAGGGTGTCGTAGCCGCGATAGCTCGCCAGCACCATTGTCACCGCATTGGGGATGTGGTGCTCCTCGGCACCAGCCAAGTACTCAGGGCCAACATGATGATGGATTGGTGCGGCCGGGTCGCCGAAGCCCGGCATGTCGAAAGTGGCGTACACCAAGGCCGCGCCCACGCCTAGGACCACCACGAACGGCCGCCATTGAAGCTTCCCTTGACGCTCACGAGTCGAGGTCACCGACAGAGCGCCCAACATGAGAATCGTGGTCATGCCCGCGCCGACTGCGGCCTCGGTGAAGGCGACATCAACAGCGTCCATCAGCACAAACAGTCCAGCAGACAAGAGACTGAAGACGCCAGTCAACATCGCAGCCGAGAACAGATCGTCGAGTCGAACGATCTGGACAGCGGTCACTGCTAGCGCCACAAACAAAAGCAACAGCAATGGCGTCATGGAGGCGTCTCGTAGGAAACTCCGGCAACGACTGGCTTGCCGTGTTTGCCTTCGTCTTCGGGCACCGGAGGAGCGTCCGGATCACGGGCGAGCGGAGGCAGATCGATTTCGGCCTTGACCCCAAAGGCGTACGCCGCCTTGACCAACGCGTGGGTCGCGGTCGGTCCAGTGACCCACAAGAACAGAATCAGTAGCGCTAACTTGATGAAGATCGCAACACTCGTGGCTTGAAACGCAAGCCCCAGAATGATCAGTGCTGCGCCCAAGCTGTCAGTCACACCGGCGGCATGGATGCGCAGGAAGAACGAGTCGAAGTGAACCATACCGAAGCCTCCAACCAGGCAAAAGAAACCACCTAGAACGAGGCTCACCCAACTCAGGATCTCGAGAGGGAGGTCAAGGGCGGCGAGTAGTTCGCTCACGCACCCCTCCCGCTGCCGATGTCTTCGGGCCTGCGCACGTCGTCCTGCGCGAGACTGCCAAACCGAGAAAAGCGGCACACTGCTAAGGTCCCGACGAAATTGATCAAGGTGTAGAGCAAGGCGAGATCGAGCCACTCGGGGCGACCCAGAAGAAAACCACTTACCGCAATCAGCAAGACCGTCTTGGTGCCGATCACGTTCGCCGCAAGCAGTCGATCGAACACAGTGGGACCCAGCCAGGCTCGCACCAGCGCCAGGATCATGGTCGCCACGATCGCGAACATCGGAACCACAAACAAGAGGTCCGGCCTCACTCGCTCTTCCCCACCGAGTCCTCGGCGTCGACATCGGGCCTTGAGCGTGCGCTAACGCCAGACCCGCCCTCAAGCCTGCGCAGTTCTCGGTCGATATCGCCATTGACCACGCTTCCTGCGGAAACTGAGCCCAATGCGTGCACCAAGACCTCACCAGCGCGTAGATCGAGGGTTACCGTGCCAGGGGTCAGCGTGATCGAGTTCGCCAGCACCAGCTTGCCCAACACGGTCTGAGGGCCGACCTTCATGCGCAGCAGTCGCGGATCAGGCTGAAGGCTCGGAGTAAACAGCATGCGGGTGACTCGAAGGTTTGCCGAGATCACCTTACCCAGCAAAAACCATGAGTATTTGGGCATGCGCACCATGAAAAACGCAAGCTCCGGCCGGGGTGTGGTCTGGCCTACAGCGCTATCCATCCGCCCAACCACCACCATCACCAGAGCAATAGAGAAGAGCCCGCCCGCAAGAATAATCGGCTTCAGTGAGTAGGTACCCGACAATGCGATCCACAATGCAGTAAGCAGGACCAATAGCTTAATTCGCTGCATCGAGACCACAAGCAAGCTCCATTTCCCATTGCCGCTTCGAGCGCAGGGCGAGTAAACGATGAACCGGCGATGGTAGCAGTGGCTCCTGATCTAGGGTAGACCTCTTCGTGGTCGATTCAGACCGGTTCAAAGCAGCATGCTTCGAAGTTCCCTTCGGTCGTTCCCACCCGGGAATGCCCGATAGCCCACACCGCCATTTCGGTGTACCCTGGGCGCTCGATTCCACATGCAAAACCATCCATCTCGCGAGGCACCCCTAACAATGCGTCAACCACGATATCCCTCCAAAAGATCCATCGCATGCCGCTTGGCTGCCGCTTTCGCCTGCCTGGTTCTGGTAGCCACAGCGCCGCTCCTGGCCAACGGCCTACCGAAGGCGAAGCCCGGAGATGTGGGGCTCTCAGCAGACCGGTTAGCGCGCATCGGTCAGTCAATGCAGCAACATGTCGACAACAAAGTAATGACAGGGGCGCTCGGCATGATCGCTCGCAACGGCAAGATCGCTTACCTCGAAACCTGGGGTGAGGCGGATCGAGAGAACAGCGTACCGATGCGCGAAGACACCATTTTCCGCATCTACTCCATGTCAAAGCCCATCACCTCGGTGGCGGTGATGATCCTGTATGAAGAAGGCAAGCTCTTCCTCAACGATCCGGTAGGCAAATACATCCCTGAGCTCGCATCTCTTCAAGTGGCAACCGCCACCGCTGACGAGGACGGCGAAGCCGGCAAAACCCGCGACGCTAAGAAGCAGATGACCGTCCGCGACCTGCTGCGTCACACCGGCGGTTTGACCTACGGTTTCTTCGGCAACAGCGAAGTCGACCAGAAGTATCGGGCCGCGGGCCTCTTGCTCGCCGATAAGGACCTCGAGGAGTTCGTCGGCAAATTGTCCGAGATTCCACTGCAGTACGAACCAGGAACCCGCTGGCACTATGGCGTCAACACCGACGTCTTGGGTCGACTGGTCGAAGTGGTCTCCGGCCAAACCTTCGAGGAATTCCTGAACGATCGAATCTTTGGTCCACTCGGCATGGTCGACACCAGCTTTTGGGTTCCGCCAGAGAAGCGCAGTCGTTTCGCGCAGCTCTATGCGCCCAAAGGTACCCCCGGAGACGCGAACGCCTTCTTGGCGCAGAACACCAGCACCGAGATCGAGCCTGCTCCCGCGATTACGTCACGGAACTATGTTTCCAAGGATCCAGCCACCTTCTTTAGTGGCGGCGGCGGCCTGGCGTCCACCGCCAGTGACTACATGCGCTTTTGCATGATGATGCTGGGAGGCGGCCAGATCGACGGCACCAGGATCCTCTCACCGAAGACAGTGGAACTGATGACCAGCGATCACATGGGCGGCATCGAAGCCGGACCAATGACCGCTGGCGGTTACGGCTTCGGTCTAGGCTTCGCGGTATCCAACGGCCCTGGGGAACTCGGCGAGTACACATCGAAGGGCGAGTTCAACTGGGGCGGTGCCGCCGGCACCAAGTTCTGGATCGACCCCCAAGAGAACCTGATCGGCATCTACATGGTGCAGATCCTGCCCCATCGCACCACACTCGGCGATGAGTTCAGGTCGTTGGTGTACCAATCGATCGTCGACTGACGAACGGACCAGACGTCGCCATCGCTGCATGCTTGGGGGAGCTAACGACTACCACAGGCCCCAGGCTTGCAGCGCAAACACATAGAACGGTGAGAACACCTTGGGGAAGATGTTCCAGGCAGCAATGATGCCGACCCAACCCCACATTGGGTTGGACATCAGCTCCTGGTAGGTTCTTGAGAGATTCTCGCTCATGAAGAGTTGAATCACCGCGCTGCCATCCATGGGTGGCAGCGGAATCAGGTTGAACAAGAAGAGCACCAGATTGAGTGAGAAGGCGACACTCAGCACAATCGCCAGTCCCTGACTCCCAAGACCTTCCGTCGGCTGCACGACGCTGGAGAGGGAATCGATCCCACGGACGAAATATCCTGTCGCCAGGCCCACTCGCAAAGCGACACCAGCGAGGATCGTGAGCAAGAGGTTCGACATCGGGCCCGCCAGCGCCATCCAGGCCGCCTTCCGCGGGTACATGTTGGCCCAGCGCGGATCATAAGGAGCACTGGCCCAGCCGATCATCCAACGCCCTCCCATCAGCAGGAACGAGACCACCGGCACGATCAACATGCCGAACGGCTCGCGCTGAATATGAGGCAGTGGATTGAGGGATACTTGACCGCCCAGGTAGGCGGTTTCGTCGCCAAGCCGCAGGGCAGCCCAGGCGTGAGCGGCTTCATGTAGCGTGGTCGAAAAGATGAACACGGCTAACCAAGCGGCCAGCTCAGGCAAAAGTTCGGGATTGATCAAGGTGTATCTGCCTCGCTGTTAACACCTAGCGCTGTTTCAAGCGATTCCAGGCGTTTTGTGAGATCAGACACTCGAGCCTCCAGCTGAGTGAAACGATCGTCGTCACCGTTCGCGACGGGCTCAGACGCGGGCACGTTCGGCTGGCAACCAGCAACCTCGCCGGCCGTGGCCTTCGGCGAGTCCTTGCCAACCAAATGATCCCACCGAGTCGCACTTTGACCAGGCGCTCTCGACAGCTCGCGCACCAATGGATGGTCCCCTTCGCGCATGGTGTTCAACGTCGACACCACAGCATTCACCGATGCGAAGTCGGTCATCCGCTCGGAACGAGTGCGCAGCTCTCCCGGCGTCTGTGGGCCGCGCAGTATCAACAGAGTGAGCACCGCCTTCTCTTGACGGTTGAGTTCCCAACGACTCGCAAGTCGATGCTCCCAACGCTCGGCGCGTGCGCCGGAACTCCGCCACACCAAAACATCTTGACGTAGAGACTCGAGTGCATCACGCACAGCCTCCTCGCCTAAGTCGGTTACTGGGTCGCGGTTGGTCTTCTGATTACACGCAGCACGTAACGCGTTGACCGTCATTGGATACGCGTCTGGAGTGGTCTGCTCCTTCTCCATCAGCGCGCCGGCCACTCGCAGCTCGACCTCGGTCAATCGTCGCGTCCGCGTCATCTCAGGCTCAAGGGATGAACGACTGTTCGCCCACCGAGAGCGCGAAAGCTGCGAGCAGGTCAGCGGACCGATCGATGTCGCTAAGCGAGATCGTCTCAACCGCGCTGTGCATATAGCGGTTGGGAATGCTCACCAGCCCCGTGGCAACCCCGGAGCGCGTGATCTGAATCGAGTTGGCGTCGTTGGGCGTCGCCCGCGCGATTGCCGCCAACTGATACTCGATCTCTTCTTGGTTGGCGGTCTCGATCAGCAGATCAGTGATCCGCGGGTTCATGTTGGGACCACGCACAATCACTGGACCTCCGCCGAGAGCGATCTCGCCATCCTGTGTCTTCGAAATGGTCGGGCAGTCAGTAGCGTGGGTGACGTCTACGGCAACGCCGATCTCGGGATCGACTCCGAACGCACTGGTCTTCGCGCCGCGCAGGCCGATCTCCTCTTGGACCGTGGAGACCGCATAAAGCGCACAGTCGAGGCCGCCGGCCTCTTGAGCTCTGCGTGCAGCCTCGATCACCACCCACAGTCCGGTGGTGTTGTCCATCTTGGGCGCAAACGCAAGACCGTTGCGCATCTCTTGGTAGCCGAGGGTGAGCGTGGCCGGATCACCGATCCGAACCAGTTCCGATGCCTCCTTCTTTGAGCAAGCACCGATGTCGATCCAGAGATCTTTGGCCTGAACCACTTTCCCTCGTTCCTCGAGGGTGAGCAAGTGGATCGGCTTACGCGCGATGACACCGGGAATCGGCCCGTCCTGCGACCACACCACTACACTCTGACCAACTAGTTGTTGCGGATCCCAGCCGCCAATGGTCTGGGTATACAAGAAGCCATCGTCATCGATGAAGCTCACCAGCAGCCCGATCTGGTCGCAGTGCCCAGCGTACAGAACGCGGCGCTTGCCGCCTGGATTGCACGCGATGATGACATTGCCATGGTGGTCGGTTGTGACTTCGTCGGCGAAGCCCGCGGCATAGTTGCGCACCAGCTCTTGGACTGGAGCCTCATGGCCCGACGGGCTGGGCGTCTCAAGAAGTTCGACGAAAAAGTCTTTGGCCGTTTCTAGCATTGGGAAGTGTGGGCTCCTGGTAGCTCTGGATACTCAAACCTACTCGAGCCTACTCGAGCAGCGACTTACGAATAGACGCACTCTATGCGCTCTGACCGGGAAGTTCACAGTCCTGCATTGATCTAACCCCGACCCGCTTCGAACGATCACGTTGACCTTGGGCGGAACTCTTCTCCTGTCCAATCTCACGAGCCTCAGCGCAAAACAAGACCGAGCCAAATCGGGTCATCTCTCCTGAAACCGAACCGAAACGGAACAATTTCTCCAGAATGCACCACACTGGAACAATCCCAGCTGAATCCACTTACATGATCAGAACCCATCCTGGCTAGCAATCACACTCTTTTTATCTTAGATCCGAGATTGCTCACAGCTCAACAAAACAGGCACCCTAGCGCCCGTCAAACCCAACGCGCAGAAGAAAAACTAGCAGGAAACTTTCTCGAAGACAGATCTTGGCTCCACCTTTGCAGTTAGTCATTTCCATCATTTGATCGATGCGCCTTCGAGCAGCCGTCGGTCCTAGTTTAGAGAGGCGACCCAACCTCAGGTTGGACCCCATGCCCTTAGCCTCTCTGCTCAACTCAGTGTTAGTTTTGATATGCGCCCTGTTGTCCTTTCGTGGGACGCACCGGCAACGCCCCGGTTCCGGAAACGGATCTCGGGGCTTTTTTCTGCCCGTGTGAGTTTCTGCCCGCAACGAACTCGCATTACCGAGCCGGGCGCTAGGAACGCCGATGAAGGCACCTAGTGAGCACCCGTGCGAAGAATGGCTTCGGTTCCTAGAGGCCGAAGACGCGACGAGCGTTTGCAGTGGTCACACGAGCAACCTCTTCGAGGGAAACGCCCTTGACCTTCGCGAGACGTTTGGCAACGTGAACCACAAACGCAGGCTCATTGACTTCGCCGCGGCGACCGGCAGGCGTGAGCCACGGACTATCGGTTTCGACTAGGCACTGCTCCAGCGGGGTGTTGATGGCACCATCGCGAACATTGTCGGCTTTACCGTAGGTCAAAATGCCGCTGAACGACACCGGCCAACCCCATTCAACAAAGGGCAAGACCTCTTCGCCGGTGCCTGCAAAACAGTGGACCACCCCGCGCAAACCTCGCTCGGCCGAATCCTTGAGCAACTCGGCCGCGCGGGGATAGGCACCGCGAATGTGAAGCACCAGAGGCAGGTCAATTTCGATGGCCAGCTCAACATGGCGAGCAAGCCAATACTCTTGATCCTCAGCCGTAGAGCGATCCCAGAAAGTATCGAGCCCTGACTCTCCAATCGCAACCACCTTCGGGTGCTGAGCCAGCTCGCGAATCGCCGAGAAGTCGCCCTCACTCGCGGTACCCGCCTCGTTCGGATGAATCCCGACTGCTGCGAACAGCCCCTCACGAGATTCGACGTAGCTCACAGCGTCAGCGGAGGTCTTCGCATCAATACCTATAACGATGGCCTGGACCACTCCGGCTCGCTGCGCTCGTGCCCAATAGCGATCAGGATCCTCACCCAGTTGTTCGAGGGTCAGGTGGCAATGGGTATCCACGAGCGCTTCAGCGCTTTGCAATAGCGGTTTGGAAGCATCAGTGCTCTGGGTAGGGCTCTGGATCGGGTGCTGGTTGTTGCCACGCATCTACTATCGATCCGGCGCTGTTCCAACGTTGGGAGCGCGGACGACGAAGATCAATCCTCGGTTCTCAGCGGCGGGCTTCGCTTCATCGTCGTCGTCCTTCCGGTCTTGATCTTCCTCTTCTACGACGCTGATCTCGATCAGTTCAGCCTCTTCATCGCTGGGTTGGCTGCTGCCTTCAAAGACGGTGGGAATCACCATCATCCCGTCGTCGACCCACACCTTCTGAAATATGCTGGAGACCATCTCACTGAGCGATTCCTCGCTGCCATCGGTCGGACTGGAGCCTCCCGATTCGGCTCCGGTGAGAAGTCCGAGATCGAGCCGGGACGAAGCACGATCCACGAGCTCCATCCTGTAGGACGGCTCGCTCGCCCAGTAGGCCTGCCGCTTCTTCCGTTTCCCGTCGCTCGCCTTCCCGGCGCTCGCCGCCTGCCATTGCGCATTGTGGAACTGGAGCACCTGCCCGTCGAGAACGGCGACGTCCGCTTGGCCGTCTCCGTTCCAGTCATTCTCCAGCGACCACCATGCCGCGCCGGTCTCGAGCACTGTCCGAGACTTCTTGGATGAGAACTGGAGCGGTGCCGTCGCAGCGAACACATCAACCAGGGTCGGCTCGCCGCTGAGCCCCTCCGGCTGAACCAAGACCAGATCGTTGACGCCGTCTCCGGTAACGTCGATGAACTGAATGTCGAGCCGTTGCCACAGCCGACTCGAAGTCAGCGCTTCAAAGAACGGCAACCTACCCGCTCGAGTCCGATCGGCAGTGAGGCGAAACAATCGGAGCTTCTTGCGCTCGAGAAGGCCAATCTTGTCCGCCTCCTTGGTCACGACGACGAGGACCAGTTGGCCTTCGAGCGACAAGTAGCGCGACTGTAGTATTTCCTCTGCGGCTGGCAAGCGCGACCACGCTCGTTGCGCCGTGCCATCCTCAGCGTCATTTCCGTCCGCATCCGTGCCCAGGTCTTGAAGCCAATGAGCGGAGTCTGCTGTCGGTTCGAACACCAACGATTCGATACGAAGGTGGTCGTAGATTTTTGGCCCCACGGCAACCAACCCAGATCCCTGATCAATGCGACGCACCGGCGGCGACTCGAGCGTCAGCCCCGATCCATTGCGGCGGATGCTGAAGTGAATTGGTAACTCAGTCACTGACAGTACCGAACGCCGCGGACCGCGTCCGGCCAGGGTCACTTGCCTCACGGCTCCAGGACCAACCAACATCAACTCGGAGCAATCAGTTGTCCAAGGGGCCGCTGGAGCAGACCACTTCGCCGAGCCCACCCGAGTCCCAGGTGCCAACGGTTGGTCCTCGCTCGCCGGATCGACGAAGTACACCGAGCCGAGAGCCTGCAGCATCACCAGCGACCGCGACGAGTTCGTTGCGCAGAGAGCCAGGCGACCGGCATCGGCGGGCACACTTGATCGAAGCCGACGTATGGACGCTTCGGCTGAGCTCTGCGCGGTCGCGGGGACGACCAAGGACCACAGCTCGACGTTGCGCAGGCCTTCAGGGCTCGATCCTCCGACAGCGCCCACTGCATCGTCCTCATCGTCCTCATCATCCTCGGTAGGCGTCCGGAGCAGGACGTAGCTGGTGCAAGTATCACCCGCGCACTCACTCTTGACTTCGCGCACCCGACCATCGAGTGCGAAGCTGAAGAGTTCGGGCCTCTCCTGTGCTGAAGGACCTTGAGCAGCTACCGGCTCGGCCTCGCACAGCACTGCGACCGCAACTAAGACTGTGACCTTGACTGTCAATCGCAAAGCCGCTGGGTTGAACAAGCTCAATTTCGTTGCCCTCGGCTCAGGTGCATCTCCAAGGTCACCGGCAACGTCGACGCATCGGCTGCGCTGGCTCGGCCTCCCCTACCCTTGCGAGGATGCACCACCAAAAGATCTGCAAACTCGTCCCCATCAAAGTCACCAACTTTGACCAACGACAAGTTCTTAGGCTCCTGCTCGAGTTCGATCTCGAGATCCGGTCGAGCCGGGTACCCACAACCGTCAGATCCGCGGTGAATCGATACCCTCTTGCCACGCCCCATCTGGACAAAGTCCGCGCGACCATCGCCATCGAAGTCACCCGCGAACTGCGATAGCTGCCCGATGCGCAGATCGTTGAGCCTGACCTTGAACTTGCCGGATAGATCCAAGCCTTCAACCCGCTTGAACTTGCCATCCGTTCCCTGGCACCGGATGTGGAAATCGAGACCTATGCTGATCGATTGGGTCACCATGATGCGGACCAACTGCATCATGGAAAAGTCGAGTGTGATGGTCACCAGATCGAGCAGACCGTCGCCATCTAGATCTTGGAAGCCTCCCGGTAGTGGAAACTCCGCGTCAGAATCCGCGCCAAACGCGTAGCCGGTGGACTCGAAGGTTGCGGGCGTTCCTAGCGGCCGGAAGCTGTCATCGGTGCGGAAGATCTCGTAACGATACGGAGGCTGCTTCGCTGTTCGCATCTCATGCCGAAAGCCCCCTTCGTCATCTGCGAGCATCGTCTCTTTCACCAACTCAGCCTGGCCATCGCCGTCAACGTCGCCCATGAACACCACGTTCTGATCCAGGGCGCTCTCAACTTGCCCCAGTTGGGAGCGGCGTAAAGGGCGTCGAAGAGGCCCAAGCCTGCCCTCGCTATTGAGTCCAATCCAGGGATCATTGAATCGCCTATTCGGGTGCAGCAACACCAACTCCGGGAGATCGTCGCCGTTGAGATCCTCGAGATGCGGCAGCGGATAGTGGATGCGTCGCGAAGTCAACTGCAGCTCTTCACGTCCCGGGAGATAGATCGTTTGAACTGGCGTCAGAGTCGGCCTGGTTGCGACCACGTTCTGGGGCGCTGATGCGTCAGCCTCGCCGCCGAGCGTTTGCGCGTCCTCATTCCACTCGGCAAAACCGGCATCGCGGCCCAGGTAGACGGTGTACTCGCGCTCTAGTGGATAGATCAAGTCGAGTTCGCCATCGCCGTCGATGTCACCGGTCAACGATAGACCCGGCAAGAGCGATCTACCACCGCTCAGCACAGTGGGCTCAGACAAGAGCCGTTGATAGTCGATCCGAGCTTCACCATCGTTGGCCTCAACCTTCAGTCGCACCGCTAGCAACCCTTCATCATCAATCGCTAGCACCGGCGCTGAGGACGGGCCATCGAGAAAGGTGGACACCGTCTTTGGCACCTCGAGCGGCCCACCCACCAGTACGAAGCCACCGTCATCTGAGCCGCGCAAGAAAAACAACTCCCTACGATCGGCCAGAGCGGGAACCACGGTCATCATTTCGATGAGACCTTCCACCTCGTCCATCTCGACTTCTTCACTGATCGTGATCTGATCCCAGGTGGTGTAGGCCACCAAGATCAAGAGATCACCGATCTGGTCGCCGTCGAGATCCGAGGCAAAAACCTCCACGGGCGGCCCCGGCAGCTCGATTTGGAGCAGCCGCAGGTCGAGCTGACGTTGGGCATGCGCCGCCACGGTTGGCGCCAAACCAAACACCAGCGCAAGGCTCGAGAGAACTCGCCAACAAGATCTAGCCACGCGGCCTCGCTTCGGGCATCTGAAGAACAACTGGCTCAATGGATCTTTGGGTTTCCAACGTAGAGTTCATCTAACATCGCCTCAACGCTGAAGAAGTGCTGTTGAGCTTGGGCACACTCTAGCCGTCCGTGGTGTGCTCGAACACTCATTCACTCATTCTTACGGCGCTTCTGACTAAACGTCGGTCGGCTCCCCGGGGTTACACAAATCGCCATTGATTCCATCACCTATCACCTCCGACGGACGTTGATTGCCGCGACGATCCTCCTGTGGGGGTGCTGGATGACTCAAGCATTCGGCCCGTGGAATTCCACGCGACCGGTTGGCCGTTGGATCGCGGTCTGCTGGCTGGTCCTAGCGGTAGCGAATGGATGTCTAGCGCTGAACCGTTCAATGAGGAGTGAGGGCACCACAAACAAGCACCATCTCGCGGCGCGGTGGGTCCTGCTCGTAGCCCTTGGCGCAGCTCTTCTGGTGCGCCTCGTTGGAGCAGACCACGAGGTCTTCGAACGGGCCTATCAAGACGAGGGGACCTACTATCACCACGCGGCTGAGATCAACGCAGGAAACCCGTGGCGGCCGAGCTTCGTGTACGGACATGTGAGCTACTACGCGGGCGCCTTCGCACTGTGGCTCGCGAGCCTCTTTCCCACCGGCTTTGCCGCACTAGCCACCGTTTGGTCGGGGACCGTCGAAGCTCAGGCCCATCAGTGGCTCGTCCTACGCGTTCTGGTCGCGTTGTTGTCAGCAGTCACGGTACTACCGGTCTTTGGAATCGCCTGGTGGATCGTCGGTGGCGGTACCCAAGATCGACCGGCTCGCGCACTGGTCGCCGCAGCCTGCGCGGCGCTTCTCTACATCTTCTCGCCAGTGTTCAACCATGGGTCACACCTGATCATTAGCGACTATCCGTCCGCTTGCCTGGCCACCTTCTCGCTCTATTGCGTTGTGCGCATTCTGCACACAACCAACCAGCGCGCACAGTGGCGCTGGTACGCCGCGGCCGGGCTCTTCTCAGGGTTAGCAGCGGCGACCAAGTATCCCGCAGGCACCGTCGCAATCGCGATCGTTGCGGCCTGGGTAGCGCTCACTCTCGAAGCCCGCAGGAGTTCTACGGCCAAAGAGCGCCCCTCACACCTCAAGACATTCACCCCACTCGCCATTGCAGGCTTCTCCTCGTTGGCTACCTTCATCGCAGCGATGCCGACCTTCATTCTCGATCCGCACTTCGCGATCTTCGCCCCGCGCGGGATGCTGTTCGGCATCAGGCAATACTCCACGGGTGGCTGGATCGGCGTCATCCGGGAGAACAATCTCACCTTCTATCTTGGCGTCCTAGGTCAGGCCCTCGGCTGGATTGCTCTCCTCGCAATCCTGGTTGCACCGTTGGCGCTGAGGGTGCGTGAACGACGACGGTGGCTCTTGATGGCCTTTTATCCATTCGCATACCTCCTCTTGATGCTGACCATGAGCTTGGCACTCGAGCGCAACCTCGCGCCAGTGATCCCGGTGCTGGCAGCCCTAGCGGGGGTCGGGGTCGCTGGCATCAGCGAGTATCTAACCTCGTCGGTGGTGAAACGCTTGTCTGCCCGTGCATGGGCGCCTCGCATCCTGTCCTCTCGCGTACTGTCCTCTGTCGGGCCGTCGGTGGCGATCGTGCTCTTAGCGGCGGCAGTTCCAGCGTGGAGTACGCTGCAACAAACCGTGAGTCTCGCAAGATTCAGCACCCGAGATATCGCCGCGCGCTGGCTAGTTGACGAACTGCCGGCCGGCACTCGTTTGTTCCGCGAGTCCTACACACCGCGCCTCCCCCCAGAGCACTTCTTCCTCAGGCGCGCACGCTTTGCCGCCCGAGTGCCGATTGAGGAGATCGAGCAAGACCGTTACCAGTATGTGCTGCTGGCCGGCAGGGCCTTCAACCGCTTCTTGAGGCCAGCCGACCTCACTGAAGACCACCACATGGTCTATGCGCAACGTTACCGCGAGATGTTCGAACGCTATGAAGAGGTCAAGCGTTTTGAACCGACGCGGTGGCGACAAGGACCCACGCTGATCTTGCTACGCGTGGTCCCGCGCAGTAACAACGACTCAGGCTGAGTCGGAACCGACTGCCAGGAGCTAACGACCCAAACGCCGCTGCCTGCCGTGGTACGCGCGCAGTGCGCGGAGCAGATCGATCTTGCGCAGTGCCGGCCAGTTCGCGTCGCAAAAGTAGTACTCAGCGTAGGCGCTTTGCCACAGCAAGAACCCTGACAGTCTGACCTCTCCGCTGGTACGCAGGATCAAGTCGGGCTCGGGCTGTCCATGGGTATAAAGATAGGGCTCAATCGAACTCTTGTCGAGGTTCTCGACGATCTCCTCCATCGAACAACCTTTGGAGTGCTCGTCACGCAGGTAACTCCTGAAGGCCGACGTAATCTCTTCGCGACCACCATAGGCCATCGCAATGTTGAGCTGGAACTTGGAGTATCCCGCGGTCGCCTCTTCGGCGTGCCGAATCGCCTGCTGAAGACTCTCGGGGAGCATCGAAATCTCGCCCAGATAGCGCACCCGAATCTCGTTCGAATGCACGTCGTCTGAATCGGCCAGTTCGCGGGTCTTTTCCTCGAACAGCTCCAGCAAAGACTCGACCTCACTGCCCTCACGTTGGAAGTTCTCCATCGAGAAGCTCCACACAGTGATCACCGGAACCCCAACTTCGTAGCACCAATTCAGCACGTCCCAGAGCTTCGCGGCACCCCGGGCGTGTCCCTCTGATACGTGAGACAGACCGAGATTGCGAGCATAGCGGCGGTTGCCATCCATGATGATGCCGACATGCTGTGGCATCGACCATTCATCGACCTTCGACAACAGACGCCGTTCATACAGCCAGTAGAACGGCTGCTTAACGAGATCTAGTAGAGGCCTGAGGCCCAAAGATCGCGATCGGGTTGGACGTGCGCTAACGGCCCGGACATCAGTTTCGCGAGTAGTCATCTAAGCGGCTGTAGACCTATTGAGAGTGTTGGCTGAGGGTTGAAAACAAGCTCTGAGAAGCCCACCACCTACACTACTCTACTGCGTGCCGATCTACTGCGTGCCGAAGTAGTGTGTCGCGCTTGCCCTCCGAGTGTTGAGTGTCTAGCTCTTTGAAGAGTGTCAACCGCATCAGATTCGCCTCGCGGGTGGAGGTGCGCTCGACATCCCGGCAGCGATGTCTCCGGGCAGCAACATCTTCCGGCGAGATGTCTCCCGGCGGGAACCTCCCGGACAGTCGACGCGATATCGATTGCCCGGAAGGCCTCCTAGCCTGCGCTCCCCTTAGCTCTGGTCCCGCTCCGGCACGATCCCGACAGGGGCGCGGATCCACCGAATGATCTCTCCCAACTTGGGCGGTTTACCGGTCATCAAGACGCCAATCCGGAAGACCTTCGCTGCAGCCCACATCACCACTCCGACTGACACCAAGAGCAGGGCCGTCGTCAGCACGTACTCCATCATCGACGGCGGCCCGGCCGCCCGATTCATCATTACAAACGGCGTGAAGGGTGGAATGAACGACATCACCTGAGCTAGCAGCCCATTCGGGTCCTTACCGATCGGCATCATCGACGCCAGCGGCACAAACAAGAGCAACATGATCGGAGTCTGCAGGTTCTGAGCTTCTTTCAGGCTGTTGCACACCGAACCAATACCAACCAGCAGCGCGGCGTAGAACAGGTACCCGAGTAGGAAGTAAACCAAGAACGACACCATGAACTTGGGATCGGTTGCGATCACCGACAGATCGAACGGTATATCGGCGTCGATGAAGCGTGGCAAGAACTTGGTCACCAAGTAGAAGAACACCATCCAGCTACCGAGCATGGTCATGCCGGTCATAGCGATCCCCACTATCTTGCCCATCATCAGCTGAATCGGCGAAACCGAGGAAAGCAGCACCTCCATCAGGCGGTTACTCTTCTCTTCGATGGTGTTGGTGAGCAACATCTGAGCGATGGTGAACACCGAGATCCAAAGCAGGTAGACGAACACCACCGGCGCCCATTGTCGGACCAGATCCTGAGCCAAGACGTCTTCTTCCTCGCCGCTGGACCCGATCTTGGTTGACTTCAAGCGGAAGTCTTCAGTGATCCACTGAGCAGTCTCACGATCGATCTCGCGCTGCTCCATCCGTCGCTCTCTGATGACGTCCCCGGCAATGTTCGAAAACCAGATCCTCAGGTCATCATCGGTGAGGTTGGTCGAGACATAACGACCGCCATCGCTCGCTACAACTGGGTCAGAGGGCAGCACGAAGTAAGCGAAGATTTCGTCTTCTTTGACCTGTCGATTGAGCTCGGCGATCAGGTCTTCCTGACTTCCACCGACCTCGACATCCACTCTCGAGTAGCGGCTCTTGGCAAGCCCCGAGCCGTACTCGGCCGCCTCGTCGGCAGGCAGCGCGAGCCACCACTCCTGGATCGAAGATCGTAGGCGACTCAACTCTGCGAGTGCTTGAGCGGGCAACATCTCGCGCATCGCTGCGCCATCAGCCCCACTGAAGCCGCCGACCATCGTGGCAAATCCAGTGATGACCTTGTCTTGAGCGTCCTCCCACTGCTCGTCATCCAGATCACCCGCAAGTTTGTCCGAGCGGATCATGCTCAAAGCGACGTTGATCTGCTGAGCGGTCGCTCTCAGCGTCTCCGGTAGCTCTGCGGCTTTCTTCTCGTCCTCGAGATCCTTGAGCGCGCGACGCAAAACCTTCTCGACATCTGGCATGGTTGCTCGTTCTTCGACGGCCTCAAGCAACCAGCCGGACTGGTCGACAACCGCGTACGAGCGCGCTGACTTGGCTCGCTCTAAGAGCATCGGCACTACCATCATCGCGCTGATAAGGATGGGGAACACCAGAATGCCAATCCAGAATGCCTTGGTGCGAATGTTCTCAACGTACTCGCGCTGAGCGACTAACCCTGTTTTGCTAAGCATCGACTTCGCCTCCTACGGCACGCACGAACACTTCGTGCAGAGATGGTTCACGCAGATCAAATCGACGAATGCTGATCTTGCCGACCAGCTTGGCCAGAATTGCCTGCGGGTCGACGCCCTCTTCGAGATAGAGCTCGGCCTGTTTGCCCGAATCGTTAACTCTCGAAACACCCTCCAGCTGCTTTAAGAGTGCACCGTCTCCGTCGTAGTCGATCTGAATCCCGTGATCTCCGGCGGAACGAACTTCCATCATCGAACCGTCGATGATCTTCTCGCCGTGATGCATCAGCAAGATCGAGTCGCAGAGCTGCTCGGCCTGGTGCATGATGTGCGTGGAGAAGATCACCGTCTTTCCATCCTTGCGCATCTGCAGGATGAGGTCTCGCATGACCTCGGCGTTGACCGGGTCAAGACCCGAGAACGGCTCATCGAGAATCACCAGCTCCGGGTCATGAATCATGGTGCCGAGAATCTGCACCTTCTGTCCCATCCCTTTGGAGAGCGCCTCGCACTTCTTGTCGATCGCGTCCTTCAAGCCGTAGCGCGTGAGTAGCTCGCGCGCTTGCTTCTTCGCGTCTACGGCGTTCATGCCCTTGAGGCGACCGAAGTAGACCAAGATTTCAAGAGTGGTCATCTTCTTATAGAGCCCCTTTTCTTCGGGGAGGTAGCCCAAGCGATCCTTAATGCCCTCAGCATTCGGCTGGCCTAGGATCCGGATCGTGCCGGTGTCGGGATAGATGATGCTCATTACCATCCGGATCGTGGTCGTTTTGCCAGCTCCGTTAGGACCAAGAAAACCGTAGATGGCCCCTCGTGGAATATCCATGTCCAGGTGCTTCACAGCAACCTGCTTTCCAAATCGTTTCGAGACCCCTTCTACATAAAGGGCGGATTCACTACTCACACCTATACTCCTAACTAAGACTGTTGTTGTCGGCGTCCATTGTGACTACGTTCTGCCAGCCTACGCCGAATCTAGCGCTCGCATTCCGAACCGGGCCAGGATCGCGAGCACAAGGGCCGGGCTTTGCCACCACATCGAGCCAATTGTCACTACTGTACCTATACGATATGGACAGTGACGAGTTGCAGCCTTGCGCGTAGAATCACGCCTTCGTTCGCACCTTTTTTCCCATTCACTTTCTCCACTGGAGCCCCACCGCATGAGTGATCTCTTCGACGTCGCCAATCTGTTCGACCTCACCGGCAAGACTGCCGTCATCACCGGCTCAACCAAGGGCATCGGTAAGGCGATTGCTGAAGCGATGGCCCATCACGGCGCCAACGTTGTCATCTCGAGTCGCAAGGAGGACGCTTGTAACCGGGTTGCCGAGGGCATCAACAGCGCAGGCGGGAATGCCACTGCCGTGCCTTGCAACATCTCCAAACTTGACCAGATCGAGAACCTTTTGGCTAAGTCGCGCGAAGCCTACGGCCAGATCGACAGCATGGTGTGTAACGCAGCCATCAACCCCTTCTTTGGTTCTGCCGAAGACATCCCGGACTCCGCGTTTCAGAAGATCATGGACGTCAACATCAAGAGCAACCACTGGCTCGCTCAGCGAGTCGCTCCCGAAATGAAGGAGCGCAGAGACGGCACCATCATTCTGGTGTCTTCGATCGGCGGCCTCAAGGGCTCAACTCACCTCGGCGCCTACGCGATCTCCAAAGCCGCTGACATGCAGATGGCCCGTAACCTCGCGGTTGAGTTCGGGCCTCACAACATCCGCGTCAACAGCATTGCCCCAGGATTGGTCAAGACCGACTTCGCCCGCGCTCTGTGGGAGAACGATGAAATGCGCACGGCCCGCGAGAGCGAGACCCCACTGCGCCGCCTCGGGGTCCCAGAAGATCTCGCCGGCATCGCGGTCTATCTCGCTTCTAGAGCCGGAGCATGGACAACCGGCCAGAACTTCGTCGTCGATGGGGGCGTCACCACTTCCGGCTAGCGACCCCGTGCCTCGCACCCGACTGGGGAACGGGACGGTCAAACGACCGCCCCGCTGGGGAACGAGCGGCTACCAGCCGACCGCCCACTAGGGAAGGGGCGGCCAGCGACCGATCCAATTGCCAACTGGCCGAGCTCGGCGCTGAGCTGACTAACGGACCAACAACCACTCCGTCTGTCGGCCAGCCAGATACCAGACGCTCTCGCCATCAAACACCGCATCTTGCTCGAGCTTGATAACCACGTACTGACCATCCCACATGTCGAGCTTGGTGCGGGCATTGCCCTCGATTGAATAGGCGGTGTTGGGGTGGACCTTCCAATCACCTCGATCGGGGGTAGGACCTTGGTTGTCCCACATGCCAATCGTTGGGCCCGGAGCATGTCCGAAGTAGCCAATCGGATGAGTGTAGGTACTGCACTTGAGGCCTTCCCGTTCGCACTTCGAAATCGTCTGCGCGAGCACTTCATTGCCGCTTCGGCCAGTGGAGTAACTCGTCGTCAGCATGTCCTGCCACAGGTTGCCAGCTGCTAGAGCGTTCGCCAACTCTTGCGGAACTTCGGTCTCTCCCGGCCTTAGGACGTATCCCATCTCCTGGGTATCGGTGCACAGCAGCAGATAGCAAACGCCAACGTCGGTGTGCAGTACGTCGCCCGGCATGACGATGACGTCGCCGCTTGCTCCACAGAAGGGCGAAGTGTCACTGCATTCCTGACCGGCGCGTTGGATGTCGACTGAGGGTTGAAACCAAATCGGCAACTCCAGCTCGGCGAAGCGTTCGGCGATGTACCAGGCGATGTCGGCCGCAGTGGTCGATCCGGGCGTAACCACCCGCTCCGAGAACGCTTCGTCGATCACCGCTCGAGCGATCTGCACGATGTGCGGATACGTCGCTAATTCAAGTTCCGAGCGCGTTTCGAGCCAACGCACTGCCAGCCGCTCGGCACTGACCACTCGCTCACGCAGATTGGGAGCAAGCTCCTCCATCAACCGATCGCGCAGAGAGGCCGTCAACCCATCTGCCGGCGGCCAGGTGCGGCTCACATTGATGCCAATCTTCTTCGGATTCCGCTGGGCGATCACCTCGGCCAAGCCCTTCCATTGCTCGTCCAGGTTCCCGCCTTGCCATGCCGATTCATACAGCGAACCGAAAGGATACCGGCTCACTGTTAGTCGCTCGATGCCTTCATCCCCGCCGCGATCGAAGAACACCAACATCGTCGTGCGCCGGGCGGCATACGTAGGGTGTGGAACCAGGCTGTAGTACACCGGGTCTTCTGCATACTCGCGATTGATCACCAACCACATGTCGATGCCGGTTTCGCGCATCAGTTTGGGCAGCAGATTCTCGAGCCGTTGGTCGAGGAACCGATTGATCACCGGCGGTCGCTCACGTTGTGACAGCACATCGGGCATCCGCGTGACCACTCGCCCTTGGGCGAACGAATCTGGCATCGCTTCGGACTGCGCGTGAATTGAAGGCGCCAGCAAACCAAGGCCAAGAAGGACAACTAGGAAGCGAACGAACGAAGCAAGACGACGATCCGACATTTGAGATTCTCCAATTCCAGGTGAAAGCACGAACGAAGCTTAGAAACTCCTTGACGACACTAAGACGGCAAACGCCGCATGGGCTGCCTGCGACCGTAGGTTGCAGACCGCCACACCCATTCAAGCGGGCCAAACCGGAAGCGCGCGAGCCACCAACGGCTGAAGGCGACCTGAAACGCGAATAGCCCAATCACCAATAGCATGCGTTGGTGGCCGGCAAGCTGACCGTAGAGCCCCAAGCCCCAGTGGTAGAAAACGAACGCTAGAACAAGGCTCTGGCTCAGGTAGTTGGTCAGAGCCATGCGCCCGGTGGCAGCGAGTGCGGTGGTCGCGCCAACAAAAAAGCGATGGCGCACGATCAAGGTGACTCCCGACAGATAGCCAAGCGCCACCACCGGCCCAATCAACAGCGGTCCTGCCACAGCAAAGGCATCCCTGAGGCGGCTCGGATCTTGGCTCTTGAACAGCACCACCGCGACAGCACTGAGTGGGATACCGACGACCATGGCAACGCTCACGAAACGGAGTAGGTACCGCTCATTCGCGGGATCCAACAACCCCGCCTTGAACAAACCCGCACCGAGCATGAAGAGTCCGAGAACTACCCACCAGAACCCAATGACACCAGAAACAACGACCGCCAACCACGACAGTGCTCGAAACCCCAGAGCTTGTAGAAAGCCGCCTTCTCGATAGGCCTTTGCTTCACCTGCCAGGTAAACCGGGTCGGCCAGGCTTCGGTCCAGTTCGTCGATCTTTCCGATCATTTCGCTAAAAGGCTGGTCACCGATCTCTAGCGTCTTTGCCTCCTCGAGCACTTCTATTGCACTGCCAAACGACTCCGCCGGCAGCGCTAGAGAAATCGCTCCAACCAACAGCGTCGCTCCCACGATGAGCGCGGTTCCAACCCGGATCAAGGTGGCCGCGCGCCAGCCTGCGACCAAGACCAAAGCAACTCCCGCGGTTGCGTAGAACACCAGGATGTCGCCGTACCAAAGGAGAACAACATGAGTGAGACCAAACAACAGCAACAGCGCCATTCGCCGCACGCCGAGCGTAGTGTAGTTACCTCCTCGAGTCGCGATGTTCTCGCGTTGCAACACCACACCGATTCCAAAGAGCAGTGAGAACAGCGGATAGAACTTTCCTTGGCAGAACATGGCCATGAACACCCAGGCCGCTAGCGGCAGGATCCCCGGCTCATAGGGACCCGCTTGCTCGAGAATCCCCATCGGCACCGAGAACAGATCGACGTTGACTAGCACGATACCGAGCAGAGCAAAGCCGCGCGCGACATCGAGTGCGACCAGGCGGCCGCGCTCTTTGGGGGCAGGCTTTGCGGGTTGCGCAACCTCTACCGGCGGAGCCAGAGGCAGATCAGCAACACTCATTTTTGGGGGACCTCCTCAACACCTGCCAGACGCGCCAGTAACGCGTCCTTGAACGCTGGTTGCGGCCGATAGGTGTAGATCGCTTGCTTGATATCGGCTCGAGTCTCATCGACATAGAGAAAGGGCTTACGCTGGCCCGGATTGACGTCATCCTCATCCTCTTGGATCCACACACCTGCGTCGACCGAGGCAATCAGTTCGGGGTGAGTCAACCATGCCACCGCCAAAGTATCGAATGGATTGAAACCCACCGTTCCCAAATCACGCTTCCAAAACGCGATCCAAGAGGCCACCTGCTCACTCAACCACTGACCGGACGCACTCGCTGCAGCGAGCTGCTCAAGGTCAGCGTCGGTAACCCAGACGTGGGAAGAAACTTCCCAAGGCGCAAACACCAATGGCACTTCGCTGTCCAGGATCACCTGCATTGCATCAGGATCCAGTTCAAAGTTGAAGTCGCGAAAGGGCGACCCTGTGGACTCTGGGGTGGCCCTGAAACTCTGCCCAACCCGACGAGCCGCCACCATCACCAGGCTCTCGATCCGCGATGCAAGTTCCGGCCGCAGCATCAACAGCGAGCCAACATTGGTCACCGGCCCCACTGCCAGCACCGTCATCGGTCGCTGCTCAAGTGCTCTTGCAAGCGCCTCAGTGGCCTCGGTGGCTGTTCCAAGTTCGGTCGCAGCACCCGCGCCCGAATACACGCCCAGCCCACTCGGACCAAAGCGGCTCACGACATCCTTGGCGATGGGCAGCCCGTTGTCCCTCGAAGCATTGCCAAAGACGACCGACACCCCATGGATGAGCAGCTCGGGTGAGTTGAACGCTTGCAGCAACATCACTCCGTCGTCGACCTCCTTCTCGAACAACCCGATTGCCGGATCCACATCGAGCCAGACGTCGATCTGCTCGACAGTTGCTTCAGGCGTTGGGGGTTCCTGGACTCGCTCTTCATCGCCCGCGCCACAGCCCGTGCATAACGCAAGCAAAACCACCATCACTAACCCTGCCCAGCGCTTGCGCTGAGCTCCGACCTGGTTGACGTCGCCCATGATTCTCCTTCAGTTCACCCATGAGTCTCGCACACGCTCTCCCGCGGCGCGCCACCCTAGAGTCCGACGATGTGCCCATCCTTCACCGCGCTCACCGCACACTGAACCAGGTCCGCACGACTCCCCTCACTGGGCGCAACCGGCACCTGGGCAACGCCCAACAGACGGCGAAGAATCTCGCAACCGGCAAACTGCGCAACCAAGCGCATGTCTAGCGACCGAACTGCGGCCACACACGCCGACTTAGACCAAATCGACAGCTGGTCTGCGCTCTGCCCGGCGAGCAGCAGATGAGCAGCAGCGATCGCGACATCAAACTCTGGATCGCCAAAGAAGCAGAACTCGGGGTCGATGACCATCACGCGGTCGGCGCGCAACCAGCTACCAAGAAAGAAGTCGCCGTGGAGTAGGCAAGGGCCGTCGTCCAAGTACCGCTCTCCCAGTTCGCTGATCAGCGCAAGCAAGGGCTCATCAGCTCGGACTTCAGCGGCCGCCGCCGTCAGTCCGGCTTCAAACTGCTCAAGATCGACTCCATTGCCCTGCTGGTACGGAACTCGGAAGATGTGCTCATGATTGAGCGCTCGCATCTCGCGATTCGCCAATTCAGGCGTGAACTGACCGCGAGTACCGGCATGCAACGTCCCTAAGTACCGAGCCAATTGTTCGAGTACAGAGGCTTCGAGTGGCGGTGCCTGAGGGGCATACAGAGTGCTCAGATCGCTCCCGCACCCCAGATCCTCCAGCAGCAACGTGTAGCTCTCAGAGTCACTGCCCAGCAGCTCAGGCATCATCGCACTCACTTCGGGAAGCTTCTCGACCTGCCGATAGAACCGAGCCTCGACCAGCGCGCGCTCGATCGGCGCAGCAATTTGCTGGTACTTCTCTACCCAGGGGCGTGCCTGTTTGAGCACCACCGAGCGACGGTCAGTAGTCACTCGCAGAGTCAGGTTCATATTGCCATCGCCGGCGCGGTCGGCACTGAGCACCGTCTCGTCGACTTCGAGCCACCCGTTTGTTCGAAGCAGCTCAGCTACACCGGGTACATCCCCAGCATGCAGTATCTTCACTATCGTCCCCTCTGCAAGACATTCGGTGGTCTTGGCTGGTTCGCCGCCTTAACATCGACCAAGGCTCGTAGACGAAGCTATCAGCGCCGGAACGACCCGGCCGAGCACCAAGGAGGCTACAATCCCCCAGAAATCGAACCACAGCTTCGAACCATCGTCCCAAGAATCCGAGTCCGAGCTTGTCTAGCCTGTTCAATTTCGACCCGATCAAACGCGCTGCACAACTGGTAGCGAAGGGGGAGCACGCCAAGGCGGCAGAGCTTCTCGCAAAACGAAAACACTACCTCGATGCAGGAAGGATTGCGCTTCAGGGCAACGAGCCGAAGGCCGCAGCGCTCTACTTCTTCCAAGCCACGGTCGGAAGCACAACCGACGCAGGTGACCTCAAGCCCCTTCAAGTCGGCGGACTGCTGGTCGCAGCTGGCCATCTGAGCGAGGCGATCGCCATGTACGAGCTGGCTCGAGCGTATGACCGCGCTGCCGACGTTGCGGTCAAGTTGCGCCAATACGACCGAGGCGCAATCAACTACGAGCGAGCCGAGAAGTACACCACTGCCGCTCAGTACTACGAACGCAGCGGCGACTTCATCAATGCGGCTCGCATCCTGGGGGCCGAATCGCGCAAGCTAACTCAGGCTGAGAGCGGAACAGCCGGCACGCGCTCCGACGACGAGAGACGACGCACGCTGGACATGCGCCGAGCAAAGCTCCTGGCACGCGCTGGCAAGTCAAAGGAAGCAGCAGATGTGATCCGTCCCTGGCCCGCGCGAACAGTTCAGGACGCCGAACTCATCGAGCAGTTGGCTGGACCAGGACCCGCGGTCGACGCCTACCTGGCCATTGACAAGCCACATGCGGCTCTCAAGTTGCTCGAACTGGATCCCAAGGCCGACCGACGCCTGCTCGCCAATGTCCAACGCCGTTGCGGAAATCTCGGTGCGGCGGCAGCCATCTATGCTGGTCTGGGTGACGATCGAGTGACAGCGGAGGTCCTGGAAGAGGCGCAGAACTTCGAGTCAGCAGGCAAGCGTTGGGAAAAAGTCGGCGAACTCGAACGAGCGGCGCGCGCGTTCGATCAGGCGAAGCGACCGCTTGACGCCGCCCGCTGCTTCGCCGCCGCCGGGCGTCATGGTCGCGCGAGCCAACTTTATTCTCAGGCCGGGCAACCACTGCAAGCGGCGCAATGCCTCCTAGAGAAGGGCGACCGCCTGGGCGCTGGCCGCATGTTGCTCAAGGCCGGAAGAGACCAAGAGGCATTCCAGACCTTCCAACAGATCGGCGTCCGCGACGGCGGATACCCAGAAGCAACACTGCTACTCCTGCCATATCTCGTCGAGCAACGGAATGATGCTCAGGACGCGCTCAAGCGACTCAACCTGGTCTCAGCAGCATTGCGCGACGAACACACCCGCCCAGATTGGCTGTACTGGGAAGCTCGTTGCCTGGAACAGCTCGTGCGCAAGGCGGAAGCGGTCGCGGCATATCGACGTCTCCTTATTCCTCGAAGCGACTACCGCGACGCCTCGCGAAGGCTAAACACTCTTGAGCACGAAGTACTCGCGTCAGAGGTCATCAGCGGTGTGCCCACCGCCGCCACGGTGACCGGGGTCTCCGCCAAATCGGTTGCCGCGCCACGAACAAACCCACCAGGCAAGAGAGCGCAGGCAACCGTCACGAGCCCCGGGGCACGAAAGGTCAGCGCTAGCGCGAGCGAAGACGAGTTCAGCACCACCGACTTTGAAGAACTGCTTGACGCGAGTCGGCTCCATCGTCTGCAGTTTGACGACACAGTCGTCGACACTCCTGGAGCATCCGGCGCACCTTCTTCAGCCTCTTCGAGGCCGAGAGGTTCGTTCGATGCCATCGTCATAGGCAAAGTCTTCGCCAATCGATACGAGATCGTCGGCACGCTGGGACAAGGCGGCATGGGCCATGTCTACCGCGCTCACGACCAACTGCTAGACGAGACCGTGGCGATTAAAACAGTGCTTCAGAACGCCGCACCCGAACACGCCGAACGCCTTATCCGCGAGGTCCAGATCTGCCGCAAGATCGCGCATCCTAACGTCGTTCGCGTTCACGACGCCGGTCGCGTACCAGGCGGAATCTTCGTAACCATGGAGTTCATAGAGGGGCAGCCCCTGGATGCCATGCTGCTGTTGGAGAGCAAACCCGCCCTGGTCCGGGTGCGCTCGCTGCTCTTACAGATCGCGCAAGGATTGGGTGCCGCCCACAACCTCCAGGTGGTGCATCGCGATCTCAAACCGGGCAATGTAATGGTCACCAAGGCAACCTCTGTGGACGGGTCGGAGCTAGTGAAGCTTGTGGACTTCGGCATCGCTCGGATGCAAGGAGTCGGTGCCACCATCACTCAAGACGGTCTCGCCGTCGGCTCACCGCTCTACATGTCACCTGAGCAACTCTCCGGCGGCCGGATCGATGCCAGGGCCGATCTATATGCGCTCGGCAATCTCGCCTTTCGCCTGCTGGTCGGCTATGAACCGTTCCGAGCCGAAGAGGTCTCGGCGGTACTGTACGGGCATCTGCACACCCCCGCACCACCGCTTGAGCGACGGCGGCCTGAACTCGCAGGCCCCTGGTCGGAACTGGTGGCAACGCTTTTAGCTAAGCGCGCCGAGGATCGGCCAGCGAGCGCCTCAGCGGTCGCCGAAGTGCTCAGCGGTCTGCCGACCGCCTAGGTCCACATGACCGGCGAGCCCACCACCTTGGTCCCGAACGCAAGGCTCAGAATACCAGTCCCAGAATACAATTCTCAGATCACGCAGGCTCAGTTCACCAACGCTTGGCGCGGTCGAGGCGCGCAGGTCCTACGGTGAATCAAAGCGCAGGCTGATCTCACCCACTACACCTGACACGTCTACTTCGAGGATCGGAGCTCCTTCAGGGAGATCCAGTCGCGGCACATCGATGTCGCTCTCACCTAGAGCAATTTGCCGACCGACCATCGCAACATGAGCTGTCGAAGGGGGGCTCACCTGCAACTCGCCAACGCGGTTACGCAGAGCGACGGTCGCGTCTGACACCCACGCTCCCTCTAGATCGACATCAAGCTCACCGAGCCCAAGGTTAATGTCGACGGTACTCGGGCTGGCGTTGCCCAATAGCTCCACACGCAACTCCCCCACACTCTTGCCGATCGAGAAGCTCTCCATGGGAGCTAGCAACGGCTCGCTGAAGCTGAGTTCATGGTCGCCGGTCCCTAGATCCAAGTCCACAGACCTCAACAGCAGCCCGCCCAGTTCCAAGTGAGTTTCGCCAATTCCAATTTGACCTGCGAGATCGAGAGGCACATCGGGTGGCAGTTTGATGGTCACGAAGTTCTTGGGACCGCGGCCCGCCCCCCGCAGCATCAGGCCCATCCGGCCGCCCTTCGGGCCAGCCTTGATCTTCATCACACCGCCGCCATCGGGGCCCTCTGTGAACTCTTCAGTAAAGCGGAACGCACGCGCGTCGTATTTGGTTTCAACCATGATGCCAGAGCCCGGTTCACCGCGCTTCACATCAAAGTCACCAAAATCCAGGTCCAACTCAACCCTTACAACTCTCCCACCAGTCGCCGCCAGCAGTTCGGCAAACGAGCTAAAGCGGCGTGTTTCGAGCGCAGTTGAAGTCTCCGTATCTTCTGCGTCCACGACCGGCAGGCTCGGGGCTCCCAATTCTCCGGCCTCCACCAACTGCTGGAAGTCACGCAGCGTCGGTAGGTCGCGCTGCAGCGTCTCGGTCTGCTGCGGCCCGGAGCCCCTCTCGAAAACTGCTTGCATGCGGGTTAGGGCCACCACCAAACCGACAAACAAACCGATCAACACCAAGCAGCTACAACAACCGATCCGCGAACAACCGGGTCTCTTCTTTTCTGATTCAGACATGTTGAGCAACTACCTTCTAGCGCCGTTTGAGTTCCCCGGAATCGGCCGACGTCGCGATGAGCGTTACGAGACTCGGTCAGACAATTGTCCAGCCACCGTCGACCGGCAAGGTCTGACCGTGAATGTAGCTAGAGGCATCGGACGCAAGAAACAGCAATGCCCCTGCCAGTTCATGCTCCTTGCCCGGCCGACCAGCAGGGGTCTTTTTGCGAATCCAATTCAGCGCATGCTCGTCGTCGAACATGCCTTCGGTCATCTCAGATTGAAACCAACCCGGAGCAATACCATTGACTCGCACACCAGACCGCGCCCACTGTGCCGCAAGTTCGCGGGTGAGGTTAACGACCCCAGCCTTGCTCGCCGCGTAGGACGCCTGTGGGATCTGGCCGCTGGCAACAAAACCTAGGATGGAGGCAACGTTGATGATGCAGCCGCGATTTGTCTCCAGCATCACGCGCCCGAATCGTTGAGCGCACAAGAACACACCGGTGAGGTTGACGTCGACCACCTGGCGAAAATCCTCGACGCTCTCGACCGCGGCTGGCTGAGGATTCGTCGTGCCCGCGTTGTTGACCAAGATATCAACCGTTCCGTACGTCGATAGAGTCACATCAACCAACGCATCAACGTCACGCTCGCTGACAACATCGCACTCAACCGCGAGCGCGCGGCCGCCTGCCTGCTCAATCTGCGCAGCGAGAGCCTCGAGGCGGTCCTTGCGTCTTGCCGCAAGCACCACCGCGGCGCCAGCCGACACCAATGCGTGTGCGAAGGTCACTCCGAGCCCTGAAGACGCGCCGGTGACTACTGCCACCTTGTCGTCGAGGCGAAAGGCGTCCAGATAGTTGATCGACTTGTTTGTCGGGTTGCTCATGTGATTCATCGTGCTTTCGTGGTCTGAGTCAGAAGATGCCAAGCAGTTTCTTTCGGGCAAGATCCGCGGTCAGTGCCGCAACGCGAGCGTAAAGGACTTCAACCAGCTCCTCCCCTGACGCACCGCCCTCGACCGCCGTCTCAATGAGCTGCACTAGGGCGCTGCCCACCACCACGCCGTCAGCAAACTCCGCAACCTCTTTAACCTGCTCCTGGGTCGAGATACCGAAGCCTACCGCGACCGGCATCTTGCAAAGACGTTTCACCGTCTTCACGTCGGAACCGAGGTCACCACCGGTATCGGTGGCGGCCCCCGTCACGCCCAGGCGCGACACGTAGTAGACAAAGCCCCTCGAACTCTCACCGACCAAGCGCATGCGTTCCTTGGAACTGGTCGGTGCCAGCAGAAAGATCGGCGCAAGATCGACTCGGCCCAATGCCGGAGTCAAGGCTTCAGCTGCTTCCTCCGGCGGCAGATCCACACACAGAACGCCATCCACGCCCGCCTCAGCGGCTGCAGTCGCGAAGCGCTCGACTCCCATCGCAAAGATTGGGTTGAAGTAGGTGAAGAGAACAATCGGTACGCCCAGCGCGGCACGTTCCTCACCGATCAGAGCAAGCAGTTTGGTCAGGGTGGTCCCTGATTCGAGCGATCGACAAGCAGCTCGTTGATTGACTGGGCCATCAGCGATCGGGTCGGAGAACGGCACACCCACCTCGATGATGTCGGCACCGCCCTTGACCAATGCGCGCAGCAAGAGTCGCGTGGTCGCAAGGTCTGGATCACCGCCGCACAGAAACGGAATGAACGCTGCTCGCTTCTCTTCGGCACAGGCTTCGAAAACCCGGTTGATGTGCTGAGTGGTCATCAGTTACTCCCCAGTTCATCGGATTCTTCGAGTGGTTCAGTTGCTGCATCCAAGTATGTTTCAGTGCCGGCCTCGGCCTCAGACCCCGGCACCCCTGACTCGGCTTGGATAGCTTGGTGCTCCTCATCATAGGCGATCACCGACTCAACATCCTTGTCACCGCGACCTGAGAGGTTGACCAGGATCACCTGGTCTGCGGGTAGCATTGGTGCCAACCTCAAAGCCTCAGCAATCGCGTGACTGGACTCGAGAGCAGGCAGGATCCCTTCGGTGCTCGCTAATCGATGAAAGGCTGCGATCGCCTCGGCATCGGTCGCCTGGGTGTACTCAATGCGGTCTTTCTCTTTCAGGAAAACGTGCTCCGGCCCAACAGCCGGGTAGTCGAGACCGGCTGAGATTGAGTGGGTGGCCGCCACTTGGCCATGCTCGTCTTGCAAGACCAACGTCTTGGTGCCATGCAGAACACCCAAGCGGCCGCCACTAAACCTCGCCGCGTGCTCACCAAGGGCGGGACCACGTCCGCCCGCCTCAACACCAATGAGTCGCACACCGGGCTGATCAAGAAACACGTGGAACAACCCAATCGCGTTGCTGCCACCGCCGACGCAAGCAATGGCAACGTTGGGGTTCGGTGTCCCGTTCTGTTTCTTGAGCTGGCGAGTGGCTTCCTCGCCGATCACCGAGTGGAAGTCGCGCACCATGCGTGGGAAAGGCTCCGGTCCAAGTACTGAACCAAGAATGTAGTGCGTCGTTTTCACCGTGGTGACCCAATCCCGCATGGCTTCGTTGATTGCGTCCTTGAGCGTCTGACTGCCCGAATCGACCCCACGGACCTCGGTCCCGAGCATCCGCATCCGATGCACATTCAATCGTTGACGACGCATGTCCTCAACTCCCATGTACACCACGCAGTCGAGACCTAAGAGTGCGGCTGCGGTCGCGCTCGCGACACCGTGTTGACCGGCCCCGGTCTCCGCGATAACGCGCTTCTTGCCCATTTCTTGGGCGAGCAACGCTTGGCCAAGAGCATTGTTGATCTTGTGCGCGCCGGTATGCAGTAGGTCCTCGCGCTTGAGGTAGATCTTGGCGCCCTGCAGCTGCTCGGTCAGACGCTCCGCGAAGTAGAGCGGCGACGGCCTGCCGACGTAGTTCGCCAGCAAATCGTTCAACCGGTTCTTGAAGGCTCGTTTGTTCTTGAACTTGTCGTAGGCGCGCGCCAGTTCGGCCAGTGGCGCCATCAACGTTTCAGGCGCGTACTGCCCGCCGTAGATACCGAAATGGCCTCGTTCATCGGGGACTGTGGACCTCATGTGAGAAGCCTCCAAGTTAAGGGAAAATTCTGATCAAACAAGAGTGACTTCATCCGGCCAGTGCAGCGGAGGACTGTCGTAGTCGCTCAAAGAACTCGCGCAGCAGCTCTGGATCCTTTCGCCCAGGATTCGTTTCGACCCCGGAACACACATCAACGCCTTCGAGCCCGGGCAAGCGGGCGGAAACAGCTGCAACGTTGTGCGGACCCAATCCTCCTGCGATAAACGTTCGCATCGAACCATTCACCACCTCACGCACTCGGTCGTAGGCCCAGGCAACTCCTGAGCCTCCATACAGGGCCTCAGATGGCGCATCAAAAAGCACAGCCCAACAGTCAGACCAAGCCTCGACGTCTTTGCTCTTGAAGCCCTGTCCTACACGCAGAGCGCGGATCGACCGTTCGGCCATCGGCGCAACGTCATCCGCCGTCTCATCGCCGTGAAACTGGATTCGATCAAGCTTCACTTCCCGCTCGACCTGCGCCACCTCACTCATCGGCGAGTTGACGAACACACCCACTGCGTCGATCCCAGCTGGCATCAAGGCGCGTAGTCGGCGTGCCGCCTCAGGGGTGACATAGCGCGGACTAGGGCGATAGAAGTTAAATCCGATCAAGTCGGCACCGAGCTCGCAACTGCGCTCGAGGTCCTCTGCGTTGGTCACGCCGCAGATTTTCACCTTGAGCCTTGACCCGATCATGGACGGGCGCCCAGCAAATCACCACGCAGATGAGACAGCCGAGCAGCCGGATCTTTAGCTAGCAACAACGATTCGCCGACAAGAAAGGCATCGAAGCCTGCGCTTGAAAGATGCTCGATGTCTGAGCGCTTGTGGATACCACTTTCAGCCACCGAAAGCGCCGAAGCGGGCAGGGTCGGCCTCAATCGAATTGAATTCTCGATGTCCACTGAGAAGTCCCGGAGATCCCGATTATTGATTCCAACCAAGTCATAGCGAACCGCGTTGTTGGACATCAGTTTGGCAATGTCCGTTGCTGTGTGCGTTTCGACCAATGGCACCAAGCCCAGTGCCAAGGCTGCGAGCGCGTAGTCTTCGAGCTCCCGAGACTCATAGAGCGCCGCGATGAGTAGCACGGCGCCAGCACCCGCGTCACGTGCCCACCGCAGCTGCTGCTCTGAAACCAGGAAGTCCTTCGCGATCGCGGGCAATCCACTTGCCCGCCGGCATCGCTCCAAAAGCTGATAGCTGCCAAAGAAGTGGTCAGGCTCGACCACAACCGACAACGCTGCCGCTTTGCCCTCCCCATAGATTCGCGCCTGCGCTTCAGCGTCGACCTCGGTTCTCAGGTCGCCCAGCTTCGGCGAGCCCATCTTGACTTCGGCGATGATCGCATTACCGCGCTGCTCCAAAAGGCCGCTGAGGAAAGCATGGCCGGCGGTGTCCTGCGCGAGCACCGGCCACTCCACGCGGTCGGCCAGCGCGGACCGACTGACACCTTCCGCACCGATCGCGTGCCCGGCACCCGACAGCACATCCGTACGTCGTTCAACAATGCGGAGCAATACGTCGGCAAGACTCTCGCTCATCGACTGTCCTCAGAAGATGCGGCAGCGCTAAACGCCACCAGCTCTTCGAGCTTGCGCATACCCGCGCCGGACCCAAGAGTCTCGCGCGCTAGCTGAACGCCTGCCCCCAGATCATGAACCTTGCTGCCAACATAGAGAGCGGCAGCCGCGTTCAACGCCGCGATCTCGGCGTGCGCACTCTGTGCGCCGTCGGCTCCTTCCAACACAGTCTTCAGCGAGACCGCGTTCTCCTCAGGAGTACCACCCGCGAGCTCGTCGAGCGAACGCCGCACCAAGCCGAAGTCCTCGGGTTCGAGCGTGTACTCAGAGATCACCGAGCCATTCACCTCCGCAACGAAGGTTGGCCCAGTGGTCGAGATCTCATCGAGGCCATCTGCACCGTGGACTACCAACGCATGGACAGCCCCCAGCTCTTTGAGAACCTGCGCGATCGGCAGCACCAAGCGTCGAGCAAAGACACCCATCACCTGACGACGCGCGCCAGCTGGATTGGTCAAAGGACCAAGCACATTGAAGACGGTGCGGACTCCGAGTGCGCTGCGTACCGGCATCACCTCGCGCATGGCCGGGTGCAGGAGTGGCGCAAACAAGAAGGCAATCCCGACGTGATCCAGACACCGCCCCATCACTCGCGGGCTGAGTTCGAGCTCTAACCCTAGCGCGGCCAATACGTCGGCACTGCCTGACTTGCTCGAGACCGATCGATTCCCGTGTTTTGCGATAGGAACTCCTGCGGCCGCAGCACACAGAGCCGCTGCAGTCGACACATTGACCGTGCCCAAGCCGTCCCCACCCGTCCCGCAGGTATCTACCGCGTCGGTTTGCGAGTGATGAACCTCGAGCAAGCGCCCGCGCATCGCCGACGCGGCTCCGGCGATCTCCTCTGAGGACTCTCCCTTGCACGCCAGTGCAACCAGAAGGGCCGTCTTCTCGAAGACCGACAACTCGCCATCCATCAATCGACCGAACAGGTTCTCGATTTCGATTCGGGTGAGATCCTGGCCAGAGATCAAGTGTCGCAATAGATCGCTGAAGGTGGTTGACTCGCTCATAGTTCGGTCTCGCTTGAGGCTGGCTCTGAACTCAGTGCGGTTCGCTGAACGCGGGTTTCAGGATCCTGACCTTCGCGGTCGTAGGTCTCCGTCAGAGCTACGAAGTTTGCCAGTAGCTGCGCTCCGTCGACAGTCAGAATCGACTCCGGGTGAAACTGGAATCCCCAATACGGCAACGACCGATGCGCCATTGCCATCAAGATGCCCTCCTCGCTCCAAGCGAGTGGCAACCACTCGTCTGGCAGAGACTCTTCCGCGACTCGAAGGCTGTGGTACCGCGTGGCGATAAACGGCTGCGGAATGTCAAAGAACATCGCATGATCCTCGAAACGGATCGAAGAGGTCTTGCCGTGCATCAACACCGGCGCTCGATCAACCACCGCTCCGGAGGCAAACCCCATCGCCTGATGTCCAAGACAAACCCCCAAGATAGGGATCTTCGGTTGAGCTTTCAGGAGATCGGCGCAGATGCCAGCATCCTCGGGTCGGCCCGGGCCGGGCGACAACACCAAGCCTTGAACGCGCCCCTGCTCAACTTGTTCAAGAACCTGCTCAGCCGACAGTAGATCGTTGCGAACAACTTCCAACGCCACCTTGTTGACCGCCAGCATCTGGACCAAGTTGTAGGTAAACGAGTCGTAGTTGTCGACAATTAGCAAACGCGGTCGACCACGGCTTGCCCACTCGGCTCCCAGTTCCCAGGTGGCATGTCGACGCAGGCTCATGATTCGCCTCCGTCCGCCGAGTTCACTCCGTCCGTAGGCTTCACCGCGTCCGTAGGGTTCACAGCGTCTGTGGGATTCACAGCGTCTGTGGGATTCACTGCGCCTATGGGATTCACTGCGTCTGTAGAATTCACTGCGTTCGTCAATGAGTCCAAGTTGAGCGCCTCGGTTGAAGTTTCCTGAAGTCGTTTGGCCAGAGCCACAGCACGCAAGAGTGCCGCCGCCTTGTCCTTTGTTTCTTGTTGCTCACTGGCGGGATCTGAATCGGCGACCAGTCCCGCCCCAGCGGAGACCGTGATCCTGTTCGGCTCGACCACCAATGTACGAATGGTGATGCAGGTATCAAGATCACCGTTGAACGAGAGATAGCCGGCTGCGCCGCCGTACGGACCCCGAGCGGCCGGCTCCAGCTCATCGATGATCTCCATCGCACGAATCTTGGGTGCACCAGACAACGTGCCCGCGGGGAAGCACGCGAACAACGCATCGAGCGCAGATCGCCCTTCCGCTCGACGGGCTTGGACGCTGCTGACGATATGCATGACATGACTGTAGCGCTCGACTGTCATGAAGTCCGAGACCTTGACCTCGCCCGCTGCCCCAACGCGCCCCAGATCGTTGCGGCCAAGATCCACCAACATGACGTGCTCGGCGATCTCTTTTGGATCCTCCAGCATCTCTCGCTCGTGCTCACGATCCTGCTGAGGCGTGGCGCCACGAGGCCGGGTCCCAGCGAGCGGTCGGACTGAGAAAGTGTCGCCTTGCACTCTGACCAGCGTCTCCGGTGATCCTCCGACCAAAGAAACCTCCGGGGTCTCGATTAGCACCATGTAGGGGCTCGGATTGACCACTCGCAGGGACCGATACAACGCGAGTGGTTTGATGCTCTCTTGCACCTCCCAGCGCCGCGCGGGTACAACTTGAAAGATGTCACCCTGGCCAATGTACTCTTTGGCCTTCACCACTGCTGCTTGGTATTCGTCATCGCTGAGTGTCGGCGGCGCGAGCACAGGTGGCTTCAACTCCTCTTGCGGCAGCGGCAGAGCACCAGCGCCCTGGGCCGCCTCGAGAGTTCCCGTCAGTGCATCGAGTCGCGCTTCTGCTGAGGCCCCGGTGGTCTCGCCTTCCACCTCATTGGCAACCAGCACAATCCGTTGACGTGCATGATCAATGACTGCGACGTCATCAAAGCGTGCAAGCAGGGCAATAGGAAGACCGAAGTCGTCCGGCGGGCGGCTCGGCAAGTTCTCCAGCAATCGGACCAGGTCCCAACCGAAGTACCCTACCCAGCCACCGACGAACGGCAGCTCGGTGCCCGCGACCAAGCAGCGTTCACCAGTAATCGATTCCATGCGCGCTCGCAGCACAGCCAAGGGATCGCCAGCGAGTTCCGTGCGCTGCTTGAGGTCGGGCGTTTTCGACAAGAGGAGCTTGTCTTCGTAGAGCCACAGCACCTCGCTGGGGGCTGCACCAACAAACGAGAAACGCGACACTTGCTCACCACCGGTCACGCTCTCCAGGAGAAACCGAAAATCCGAGAGACCTTGGAGTCGCTTGAAGACGCCGAGCGGTGTCAAGGTGTCCGCGAGGAACTCTCGGATATGGGCGGTGGCACGCACGCTGCCGCGCTCTTGCGAGCCACTCATCGAGCGCCACCTTCTTCAGCCGCGCTAGGCGATCGGTCACCCTCAAGGTCCGCAACGGAATCGGATTGGCTGTGCCGCTTACGCAATTCAGCCGCGACCTCTTGCAGCGGAATCTGTTTGGCCTCGAGTAGGACCAGGAGATGGAACAAGAGGTCCGCGCTTTCGCCCACAAGTTCGCGACGTTGCGACCCCTCGGCGGAACCTCGTGCAGGATCAACAACAGCGGCGATTACCGTCTCGACCGCCTCCTCACCGACCTTTTGTGCAACACGTTCCACACCCTGCGCGAGCAGTCTCGCCGTGTAGCTCGCATTGGCATCGCCGGCCCGTGCACGACTCGCAACAACCTCCGCCAGCCAACCGAGCTCGAGCTGCGACGGAACCCGCTTGAGACCGTCGTCGAAGCAAGAGCGCCCACCGGTGTGACAGGTCGGGCCGCGTGGGTCAGCGCGTACCAGTAGCGTGTCGCGATCACAGTCGACGGCGATCTCGCGCACCACCAGCTCATTACTCGAGGTCTCGCCTTTGCGCCACAAGGTCTGCCGGGATCGACTAAAGAAATGAGCACGCTGTGTCTCGATGGTCAACGCTACCGCCTGTCGATTTGCCCAACCCACCATCAGTACAGTGCCACTTTGAACATCCTGAACCACCATCGGAATCAGGCCTGCCTCATCAAAGCGCAGCCGCTCGAGGTCGGCAGACGCTAGGGATATTTGGGGAGCGGAACCGCTCATCTGGGGTGCCTCGCTGTTCGCATTGGAAAACGGTGACTGAGTTGTTGCTTGACGTCCGACACAGTAAAAGTCCCTTCGTGAAAGATTGACGCAGCCAACACTGCAGAAACACCAGTACTGAGCGCCGCTTCCAAGTGAGCAATGGTGCCAGCGCCGCCCGAGGCGATTACCGGCTCGCTCACCATCGAGCAGACGGCGCGCAGCAGCTCGGTATCGTAGCCATCCTGGGTGCCGTCGCTATCGATACTGGTCAACAGGATTTCGCCCGCACCCAGCTCGGTTGCTCGAAAAATCCACTCAAGCGCGTCGAGCCCGGTTTCGTGCCGGCCGCCGCCGCTCATGACTTCCCACGTGGGCGTACCACTACCAGTTGCAGGACGCCGACGTGCATCCACCGACAAAACCACACACTGCTTGCCGAAGCGTTCCGCCAACTCGCGCAGCAACTCGGGACGATCCACGGCTGCGCTGTTGATGCCAATCTTGTCTGCCCCAGCGAGCAGCAATTCGCGCGCATCCTCGACCTTGCGCACACCACCTCCAACGCACAACGGAACAAACACCTGCTCAGCGACCCGGCTCACCCAATCAAGATCGGTATCCCGGCGCTCCGGACCGGCTCCAATGTCGAGGAACACGATCTCATCAGCACCTTGTTCTGCGTACCTCTTGGCCGCTTCTGCTGGATCACCGTGATCGACAAGATTCTGAAAGTTCACACCTTTGACCACCCGCCCATCCTGGACATCCAGGCACGGGATCACCCGATGGGTGAGCCCGGTGATCGGCCGAGCGCGAACCCCCCGGTTTGCACCGCCGCCTTCGACCGTACGCATAGCGGCATCAAGGCTAATGCTTCCATCGAAGAGAGCTTTGCCCACCACCACCCCGCCGACGCCCGGCTCTGCAACGGCCAACTCGAGGTCTACCAATGACTGAACGCCGCCCGAGACGATGCTTGGAGCTCCACTCCAAAGACCAAGCCGCGCTGCTAGCGCGATATTGGGGCCCGACATCATGCCGTCTCTGCCGATGTCGGTGACTAGGACTGCAGCCAATGGTAACCGTCGCAGGCGTTCGCAAATGGTCTCCACATCCTCGCTCGCCGATTCGGTCCACCCCGCGAGCCGGAGCTGCGCTCCGGAATCGCCATCGCGGCAATCCAAGGCCGCGACCACCCGCTGCGAATAGCGACTGCACAGTTCTGCGAACGCAGCGAAATCGCGCACCATGAGCGATGTGATGACCACCCGTTCTGCGCCCGCAGCAAACGCCCAATCCACCGACGAGCGATCGCGCAGGCCACCGCCAAGTTGGATACTTGGGCCTGAGTCCATCGACAATAGGCGCTCAATCAACTCGCGTTGCGGAGCTTCCCCAAAAGCTGCGTCGAGGTCAACAATGTGCACACGCTGGATGCCCGAATCGGCATAGCCACGCAGGACCTTCTCCGGATCATCGCCGTAGACCGTTTGCCGAGCGTCGTCGCCCTGTTGGAGCCGAACCACCCGCCCATGGCGCAGATCGATCGCCGGCATGAACTCAAACCCGTTGGCTCCCACCTTCTCCTGTGGCGGGGCGTCAGTCGCAGATCCGATGGCGTCAAACATGAGTGCCTCCGGCGAGCTCGAGAAAATTGCCGAGAATCTTGAGTCCGACTGCGCCAGATTTTTCGGGATGAAACTGAGTACCCATCACCTTGCCGTGAGCAACGACCGCGGGAAAGCGAGTCCCGTGGTAGCAACTAGCTACTTCGAGTTCTGAAGGAACGTTGATCGCCGCGTAGCTGTGTACAAAGTAGGCGTAATCGTCGTGGACCCCCTTGAGCAACGGGTGGTCGGTGCAGTCGACTAAACGGTTCCAACCAATGTGGGGCGATGCGGCGCCATCCGCACTGTGATCGGGCATGCGGGTCACGCGACCGGGCACATAGGCGAGACCGTCCGTATCGCCAAACTCATCACTGCCCTCGAACAGCAGTTGAAAACCCACGCAGATGCCCAGCAAGAACGCGCCCTGAGCGAGAGCCTCAGCCAGCGCCGTTTCAAGTCCACCACGCAGACGTTCCCGCGGCGGTCTAAAAGCGCCGACTCCAGGCAGGATCAGAATACGGGCTCGACGAACCTTGTCCGGGTCGTCGGTAATCACCGCCCGACACCCAAGCGCCACGTGCTCGACGGCGCGCAGCACGTTACCCAAATTGCCAACGCCCGCATCGATGATCACGATGGCTGAAGCAGAAGAGTTCACGCGCTCAAGGTTCCCTTGGTGCTCGGAACAGAACTGTCGCCAGGTCTTACCGTGACTGCCTGACGCAGAGCTAGTGCCGCCGCTTTGAAGGCCGACTCGGCAACGTGGTGCGGGTTACGACCTTCCAACATGTCCAAGTGCAGAGTAAAGCGTCCACGATCAGCGAAGGCCTGAAAGAAGTCTTCAATCAAAGTCAGCGGAAAGTCCTGAGTGACCCACGCTTGTTGCAGTGGTTCGGGCATCCGCAGGCACAAGAAACCGCGGCCCGAGAGGTCGATCACAGCTCTGCTCAACGCCTCATCCAGTGGCGCATACGCATGCGCGAAGCGCACAATGCCGGTTCGATCGCCAAGCGCCTCACTCAGCGCCTCACCCAATGCGAGGCCGGTGTCCTCAACCGTATGGTGAAGGTCGATGTGCGTGTCGCCGGTGGCCTCGAGCCGGATACCGATTCCGGCATGCTTGCTCAGCGCATCCAACATGTGCGCGAAGAACCCGTCAGGCACTTCGATCGAGCGCGCTGCAAGTTGTGCCGAGTTGGGATCGAGATCTAGCGCTAGGTCGATCTGTGTCTCTTTGGTCGCACGCTGGATGGTGGCGCTGCGCCCAGTTGTGGCATTCGCATTCGAGTCGGTCATAGCTGCTCCAGATGAAGAATCTCGGTCAAAGCTTGCCGGGTCGCTCGCAGCGCACGACCATCGCCCAAAGCGACCCTGAGACATCGCTGGAGCCCTGGACCCGATGAAACGTCGCGAACCAGAATCCCGCGATCGCCAAGGCCATCGCGAACCCGTTCCGCCTCGGGGTGTCGGACCAAGATGAAGTTCGCGTGGGACTCAAACACCTCGAAGCCCGCAGTCTCGAACAACGAACTCCACTGACTTCGGCGTCCGCACAGAACTCGCACACTGCGTTCCGAGAAGCTTGCGTTCTCGAGCATCACTTCGCCGATGACCGCCGACGCATGGTTGACGTTGTACGGCAGCTTCACCTTGAGCAGCTCACCGACAAATTCAGGATCTGCCAACAGGTAGCCGAGCCGGACCCCGGCGACGGACCAAGCCTTAGAGAACGTTCTAAACACAACCAGATTTGCATACTCGCTCAGGAGCGGTAGATAGCTCTGGTCGCAGAATTCACCGTAGGCATTGTCGAGCAGCAGCGGAGCATTGAGCGCCTCCAGCACCGCTCGCACCTGATCTACCGTGGCGGTAGCGCCGGTCGGATTGTTTGGCGCACACAACAGAACCGTGCGCTCCGGATCGCGCTCGACTTCTGCGAGCAGCTCGTCCATCTGCAAAGCGAAATCGGCGCGCGGCGCAAGCGTCAGCGTCCGACCGCCAGTGCGGCGCACAAACATTTCATACAAACTGAACGCCGGAGCCAGTGAGATCACCTCATCCCCGGCTCCCACCAAGGCCTCGATCACCACACCAAGCAGTTCACTCGAACCATTTCCCACCAGCACCGAATTGAGCTTGAGGCCGTAGCGCTGAGCGATCTGCTCGCGCAGTCGATCACTGTGAAAATCCGGATAGTGAGCCCAGTTGCGCCGCTCGATCCGTTGAAGTGCTTCTCGCTTCATACGGCTCGGCAGATCCCACGGCACCTCGTTCTGATCGAGCTTGTGAGTGAACGCGGTTTGGTCGAGCTGGTAGACAGATAGTGCACGCAGCTCGGCTCTCATGAAAGCGCTCGCCGAGGGTTTCCGACTTGGATTCCGCGGTGTCATGACGACTCACCAGCATCGACCGCCAAGGCCTCAGCGCGCAGAACCGCGGAACGTCGGTGTCCAACCAAGCCCTCGACTTCGGCCAGCGCGGCCGCGGTCCGCCCCAGCGAAGCGGACGCTTCTGAGTTGGCTCGAACCGAATGTGTCCGCCGGACGAAGTCAAGCACCGACAAGCCCGACGAGTAGCGTGCGGTACCACCGGTAGGCAGCACATGCGAGGGTCCCGCGGCGTAGTCTCCGAAGCACGTGGGGGTCGCACTACCGACAAACAGTGCGCCAGCAGCGCGACAGCGTGGCGCCAAGTCTTCGGCCGCTGCACCCATCAATTGTTGATGCTCGGCGGCCAACGACTCGCCGACCTCGAACGCTTGCTCAAGGTCTTCTGTCACCAGGACCGCGCCGAAACCTGCCAGGGCTTCAACTGCGGTCTCCGCCGTCGCCAAGTCACCGAGTTGCTGAGTCAGCGCAGCGAGCACCGACTCCGCCAAGTCCATCGACGGCGTGACCAGCACGGCAACTGCTCGCGGGTCGTGCTCCGCTTGCGCAATCAAGTCCGCAGCAACCCACGTCGCGGGCGCATCGCCACTGGCGACGATCACGACTTCAGACGGGCCAGCGTCGTGATCGGTTCCTACCGTACCGCGAACCAGCTGCTTAGCCGCCGTCACCCAAGCGTTGCCTGGGCCGGCGATGAAATCCACTGGCCTGACAGTGTCGGTGCCGTAGGCCAAAGCCGCAATCGCATGCGCGCCGCCCATTCCCCAAACCTCGCTGATCCCCAAAACTTGCAGCACATAGCGCAGTTCGGCGCTCGAAGCCAACGCTGCAGGGGGGCAAGCAACCACAATGTCGCTGACGCCTGCAAGCTGCGCTGGCACCACGGTCATGATCACCGTCGACGGATAGACGAACCGGCCACCTGGCACATACAACCCGACTCGACGCAGCGGGAAGACGCGCTCTTCGATCTTGAGCCCGTCGGCCTCGATCGCATAGTGGCCTGACTCGATCCACCGCTGCTGCGGCTCATGGAAGCGGCGCACCGCAGTGATTGAGCTGTGCACTGCCGCACGGAATTCTGCGCTGAGCTGAGTATTGAGTTCGGGCACTCCATCTGAGGCCGCGGCCTCATTCTCCACCTCAAAGAGCAGCTCCAAGACGGACCTCTTGGTGACGCCGTCGTAAGTCTCGACAGCACTCAGCAACGCCTGATCGCCACCGGTTCGAACAGCATGGAGGATCTCGCTTGCTCGCGCGATCACGGCGTCATCAACACAGGCCGTAGCTCGAGCACGCAGGAGCTTAAGGCGATCCGCGAACTCGCTGGTCCCCGCGACCAGCGGGCGTAGGGAATGAATCTCGGTGCCCCAGATCGCCGCACCAGTCAACGCCCTGCCAGGCAATGTTGTGTTCGAGCACATCGATCTAGGCCCCCACCAACCCGGCGCGCTCGATGCGCGCCATCAATTCGTTGAGCGCAACGCGCTGCCGTTGAAAAGCGGCACGGTTGATCACCAACGTCGGTGCGATCTCGGCCAGCACCTCCAACTCATGGAGATCGTGTTCCTTGATCGTCGATCCGGTTTGCACGATGTCGACCGCCAGTTCTGCAAGCTCAAGCAGCGGACCGAGTTCAACCGAACCCCACAATTGGAACACCTCCGCTCCCCAGGGCTTCTGCGCAAGCAATCGCCGCGTCCACTCAGGGTACTTGCTGCAAACGCGAATCTGAGCACCGTCGCTCGGAGGGAGGACTGTGTTCGAGATCAGTGACATACGACAACGACCTGCACGCAGACGCAATGGCGTCAGCAGATCTGCACCGCGCTCTTCCAGCACATCAGTACCGACGAAGCCGCAGTCGGCGATACCGTACTCGACGTAGAGCGGCAGATCCCAATCCTTGAGCGAAACGATCTCGACCTCGCGAATCTCTGGACCCGCATCTCCGGGCGCAGACACCGACAAGGGTTCAATACTCAGGCACTGGCGCAGCCGACGGTTCGAGAAAGTCGACACGTCAACACCCGCCGCGCCCAGCGCTTCGAGCGCGCTCTCCTGGTTCCGGCTCTTGGGCAAAGCTAGTCGGAGCATCCTAGATGCCCCCCGTATCCTGTGCAGCCAGCAACTGATCGAGACCAATGGAGAATCCAGCCGCACTCACTTCAGCACCTAACGCCTTGAACAGCCCGTCGTAGCGACCGCCGTTGCCCACTGGCTGGGCGGACCCACGGCGGTAGGCGCGAAACACGAGGCCTTGGTAGTAGAGATGCTCGCTGCCCTGGATGGTCCCGGACGAGGCTTCGAACTCAGCGAGATCGACTGACACCTGCACGTCATCCCCACTGACCGACTGCAGCAGACGCTCCTTGATTTCGAACAATCCCTCGAGTTCGCCAGCTCGATGCCCTAGCGCCGCGAAGTCGCTTGGGGCTCCGTCGCGAACGACCTCAAGGAGCGCGCGACTCACTGCGGCCGCCGCGGTGCGATCACGACGGACAACAGCTTGCGCCGCTGCTGCCGCGTCAGGAGCTGCTGCAATCAGCGGTTCGAGCGCGTTGGCGAGGCCAAGGACAATCTGCAAGCCGCCGGTTCCAGACCTCGTGCTACGTTGCAGCAGATCGACAAACAGTTCGAGCACCTCTTGCTCATTGCTCGCTTCCGGTGCGTCCAGAATCTCCGCTCCGAGTTGCGCCGATTCGCGCAGTCGACCCGGACGTGGTTCCTGAAAGCGCACCACATCGCCGCGATAGAACAGCCGGACCGGCAGTTGCCACTGACTGATGCGCGGCGCGACTAAGCGCGCCAGCATTGGCGTGAAGTCGTGACGCAAAGCCAGTAGTTGTCCATCACGATCAATGAAGCGATAGAGCTGTTCGGCCGCACCTGACTCAGTCGCACCCGAAGTGAGTAGGTTCTCATAGGGCTGGTAGTAGTCGAGGATCGGCAGCAGCACCTCGTGAAAGCCCCCCTCGATGAGTCGCGTCGAGAGCAAAGCTTCGAGCGCGCGAATGCGCCGCGCTTCGTCGAAGAAGGCTGCATTGACGCCGACCGGAAGGCCCGATTGGATACGCACTACGGTACTCCGCCATCAAGCTCGACGCCCAGCCGAGTGGCCGCACGTTCGAGGTCGAGTTCACTGTCATTCATCAGCATGAACTGCTTTTGGCCTTGGAACAACAAGACCTCGCGGCCGTCGACGACAGTGAGCCCAAGAGCCTTGGCCTGCTTCACGAGCTGGGTGTTTCTGGTCGCCGAATCCTCAACCGCGCCGCCTAGGTAGACCATGTCGACCAAAGTCGCATCAGCGCGGAGTAGGTCCACATCGAACGGAGTTGGGTCATCCGCTGAGTGCCCCAAGGCAGTCGCATTGACCACGATTCGGAACGCTGCTGGATCGAAGTCACAGAGCGCCTGGAAATCAACACCCAGACGGTGGGCCGCCTCGGTTCCGCTTGCTACCGTGCGGTTGACTAAGGTGACTCTCGCGCCCGCTTCGTGCAAGCCATGGGCAGCCGCGCGGCCCGCACCGCCCGCGCCGACGACTGCGGCAGCGACTCCCGCGATCGGGACAGCGCGATATCGAAGCGGTCCCACGACACCCTCGGGGTCGGTGGAGTCCGCCAACCAACCGGATGGGTGCTGTCGGGTCTGAGGAATGAGTGTATTGGCGGCACCGATGGTGGTCGCGCAGGTTGTCGGTTCGCCGATCGCAAGTGCGGTGTCCTTGTACGGCGTAGTCACCGCTACGCCGCCAATTTGGAAACCAAGTTCCGCAAAGGCGGCACTCGACAACATCTCGAGTGTGCAGGCAGCATCAGCGGTAGCGATGGGTACGAACAAGGCATCGAGGTCGCGATCGCGGTAGGCACCGTTGTGAAGACGCGGAGAGAGGCTGTGTGCCACCGTTGAGCCCAGCACGCCGCAGAGTTTGGTGGGCATGGTACGAGGCCGTTGTTTGGCTACGGCTTGTTTGGCTCCGAGATGATAGTCACCAACCAGTTGCGCGACCGAGAACTGCCCTGCCGCCGCCTTGGTGTTTGCGCACGCAGCGTAGACGAGAGCGCATCCGCGAGCAGCAGCGATCACTCGACTCCATGACGCGCTCTCACCCATGGCAAAGCTCACTAGATCGCCGCTCTCCCCCTCTTCCACCTGGAGTTGCAAGCTCGGTAACGCCTGCTCGGGGGTCTCGGCAGCCGTGACCAGCTTCTTGAATGCCGCACCCACAGCCCGCTGTTGATCCAACAATCGCCTGAGCTCGTCGAGCGACGGCGGCTGTCCGAACTGACCGTGCCAAGACACCACCCGTTGTGACTCTGGGACCACCGAGATTGCATTGCTGGCCTGATCGGCGATCAGCTCGAGATCAACGAAGTCATACAGCGCACTCGCTGCTTCGATCGCTGCGTGTCGTTCGGCGGCAGTTAGCATCGACTGGCCACCCTCTTCCCGGCTACGCAAGGTATAGAGCAGCTTGCCGCCAAACCGCGAACGCAAGACGCCAAGGTCGACCTCTCCGATCAAATCTGCACGCACCTCGAGCCAATCCACCTGATCCAAGTGAGCAGGAGAGAGCCGATCGATGTCGCTCATGGAGGTGAGCGACGCCACAATCAGCGGGCGCATCTGGCAATCGGCAACCACGGTCACCCCTACCTCAAACCCCGTCGATCGGGGAGCTGTCGCAAGTGGCAACGACCAAAAGAGTTGTCAGACACGAAAAAGCCTCCTTACCGACCGGAAAGGAGGCTTGTCACTTGTCAGCGCTCCAACCGGCCAATGGATGGCCGGGAGCGCAGCGGCGCCCGACCTAGTTGTGGGTCCAGTGGTGCCAGTGCAGCTGGCTGTTGGTGGGCGCGACGATGGTGTTGAGTACAAGCATGTTTTTCTGCAGCGACAACAGAGTAGTTGCCGTCGCTACGAGCCCTGGATTAAAACAGCGGGTTTGAGTCGTGTCAAGAACAACCCGTGGTTTCGCGTTCTTGTAACACCGTGGCGGCTGCTCTTCCGAGGCAAAGTACTACAATCTCCGATCCACTCCTTCGCTCTCACCAAGCCTTCCTCTCTTCAACCTGGAGAACTCATGACCACCGTCAACACCGAACTGTTCAACTTGGCCATGTCTGAGCAAGCCCAACCGCTTATGGATGCGGTCATGCGCCACATCAAAGACAACGTCGAGCCGATCACCGAAGAATTCACCGATCTGCACGCGCAGAAAGAGGACCGCTGGTCCTGGCACCCACGACAACTCGAATTGCTGGAAGGCGCGAAGGCAAAGGCAAAGGCATCGGGGTTGTGGAATTTCTTCCTGCCCGATTCAGAGATCGGGCAAGGCCTCAGCAATCTCGACTACGCCTATATCGCAGCAGAACTTGGCAAGTACCCGCTGGCCTCAGAAACGCTCAACTGCTCAGCACCCGACACCGGCAATATGGAGGTCTTAGAGCGCGTCGGCACGCCGGAGCAGAAGGAGCAATGGCTCAAGCCACTACTCGCTGGCGAGATTCGCTCTGCCTACGCGATGACCGAACCTGGTGTCGCATCGTCGGACGCCAAAAACGTCTGTACCACCGCCATCTTGGACGGCGAGGACTGGGTCATCAACGGTGAGAAGTTCTACATTTCGGGGGCCGGCGACCCTCGCTGCAAGATCATGATCACCATGGTGCGCACCAGCCCCGACGCGCAAGCAAGCCGACAACAGTCCCAGATCTTAGTTCCCACCGACACTCCCGGAGTCGAGATCCTCGACGGGATGCAGGTATTCGGGCAAGACCACGCGCCACGCGGCCACATGCACATCAAGTTCGACAACGTGCGAGTACCGAAGGAGAACATTCTGCTGGGCGAAGGTCGCGGCTTTGAAATCTCGCAGGTCCGCCTAGGGCCAGGACGTATCCACCACTGCATGCGCTCGATCGGCAAGGCCGAACTAGCGCTCGAGCTGATGGTCAAGCGGGCCTGCTCACGAGTAGCGTTCGGCAAGCCCCTCGTCCGACTGGGCAAAAACCTCGAGGTCATCTCCCGAGCCAGGATCGAAATCAACGCAATGCGACTTGCGGTACTGCAAGCCGCTAAGGCGATGGACGTTCTCGGCAATCAAGAGGCGCGGGTCTATGTAAGCGCGGTCAAGGCGATGGTTCCAGAAAAGGTCTGTGAGATCATCGACGCGGCCATCCAGATCCACGGAGCAGCGGGAATCTCACAGTGGACGCCGCTCGCTGGCATGTACACCGACATGCGTCACCTACGTTTCGCCGACGGACCAGACGAAGTGCACCATATGGTGGTCGGCCGAGCCGAGGTCCAGCGCTACGGACTCTGGTAGGTCTTAAGCACTCGGGAGACTGGTGTTGCCAGCGCTCGAAGCTATGGCAGCTACAAGTCTCCGAACACCGGCCACCCCCACCCAACCGGGTCGCCGCAGACCGCGGAAGAGAGTTCGCTCACTCACCAACTGGAGTCATCCATGCCCCCCGTCCTCTATCACTGCAAAGGCGCTCGCTCCCTACGCGCGGCCTGGTGCCTGGAAGAAATGGCCTTGGACTATCAGCTCGAAACCATGCCGTTCCCGCCGCGCGTGTTCCACAAGGAATTCCTTGAACTCAACCCGCTCGGCACCATTCCGTACTTCGTTGACGGAGAAACCAAGATGACGGAGTCATCAGGTATCTGCAACTACCTGGTCGATCGCTACGGGCCCACTCCACTTGGTGTGGCGGTCGACGATCCCGAGTACGGCTCCTACTTGAACTGGCTCTACTACAGCGACGCAACGCTCACCTTTCCTCAGACCTTGTTCCTCCGCTACACCCGGCTCGAGCCCGAAGAGCGCCGAGTACCGCAGGTCGCCGACGACTACAAAAAGTGGTTCTGGGGGCGGCTGCGTGCAGTCGAAAGTGCCACCGCAGATCGCGAGTTCCTCTGTTGCGACCGCTTCACCATCGCCGACATTTGCGTCGGCTACGGACTGCACCTCGCTCAGTCTCTGGGAATCGACGAGTTCAAGGAGAACACCACTCGCTATTGGCAAGGCCTGAAGGCGCTGCCGTCGTACCAGAAGATCAAGGATCTCTAGCAGCTTGCTCCCAATCCAGAACGCTGGCCAAGCCGTACACTCTCGTGGTGCGCAGTTCGTCACCAGCCACCCTCCGCATAGGATTCGGGTAGGCTCAGTTCAAGTAGACCAGATTGCTGACCTCTACTCACTCAACATAAGCCACAGGCGCTCTTTAACCCCTCGCGCGTGGCACTCTTTGGAGAATCCATCTCGATGAAGAAAACTCTTCAAGTAGCAGTAACCGCGCTCGCGGTTCTCGCCCTCGTCGCAACCGCCTCGATCGCACAAGACGAACGCCCGGCCAGCCCCATGGGCAGTGCCGCCACCCAAGTGGATGGCAAGTGGATCGACGTCAGCTATTCACGCCCAATCCTTCGCGGCCGAGCGGACATCTTCGGATCCGGCGAGAGTTTCGGCAAGAAGCTCAACGCAGGTGCCCCGGTTTGGCGCGCAGGCGCTAACGCTTCCACTCGCATCACCAGCGAAGTCGATCTCATGATCGGTGACACAAAGGTTGCGGCGGGCGAATACAGCCTGTTCATCGACCTCAAAGAAGGCGCTTGGACCGCGATCATCTCCAGCCAAGCTCACATGGAAAAGCCAGATCGCGCCAAGATGGCTGAAGGCATCACCTGGGGTTCCTACGGTTACAGCGAAGACCACGACGTGGCCCGCGCGCCGATGATGGTGGTGGCCGGCGAGAACACAATCGACCAGCTGACCTACGTCTTCTCCGACATGAGTGCCGACGGCGGCAACCTTGTCCTGGTCTGGGGCAAGCAAATCGGCGTGCTGCCCTTCACCTTCGCCAAGTAGCGACGCCAGGAGGACGTCGCCAAGTGGCGGCGCCAGGAGGACGTCGCCGAGTGGCGGCGCCAGGAGGACGTCGCCAAGTGGCGGCGCGCGAGCCCAAGGGGGCCACGCCTCAAGCTAAGTCAAACGGCCGGCGATTCGCCGGCCGTTTTTCTGTGACCACAGAACGAAAGCGGCTCAAGCGATGAGGACCGCATTCTGTTGGGAGCAGCTCTAGCCTGGTAGGAGCAGCTCTAGGTCCAACTGAGATCATGATTCGCCAGCGGTAGAGACCGGACCCGCTGGCCAGTCGCGGCGAAGATTGCATTGCACAATGCCGGCGGCACCGGCGGCAGCGCTGGTTCACCCAGACCAGTGGGATCCCCTTCGGACTGGAGAAAATGCACCTCGATCGGAGGCGCCTGCGCCATACGAAGCAACTTGAAGTTGTGAAAATTGCTCTGCTTAGCAGCACCACCCTCAAACGTGATCTCTTGCTGAAGCGCCTGTGCCAAACCGTCGAGAACGGCACCTTGAACCTGGTTCTCAGCGTTGATCGGATTGATGATCAGGTTGCCAACATCTCCGGCAACCCAGATCTGGTCGACCGCGACGTCACCCCGCTTGCTGACGGTGGCCTGCACCACCTCGGCAAAGTAGCCGCGATGACTAAAGTGAAAGGCAACGCCCATCCCCGAGCCTCGAGCGAGCTGGCGTTTGCCCCATCCGGACTTCTCGGCAACCAACAGCAACACATTGCGCATGCGCTTCGCGTCCAGTCGGGTCTTGGTGCCTGCTGCAATGACCTTGTCCAGCAGCTGAAGGCGGAACTCCAACGGGTCCTTGGAACCTGCGTGCGCCAACTCGTCCATGAACGACTGGATGACAAAGGAAATCGCGTTGCTGGTCGGAGCTCTAAGAGCGCCGGTGGGCACACCGAGAGCCATCTTGGATGCTACTAGCGAGTAGTCGGCCACAAATCCCTGTGGAAACTCGGCGAGGCCCATGCTGGCACTCGCACTGAACTTCTTGCCTTCGCCAAATGTCACAAAGTGGTCGTACCATGCACTCAAGTCACCGTTGGCATCCAGACCTCCCTTGAGGTAATGAAAGCCGCCCGGGCGATAGAGGTCATGGGCCATGTCGTCCTCGCGAGTCCATAGCAGCTTCACGGGTACTCCGACTTGCTTCGCGATCTGCGCCGACTCCATCACAAAGTCGTTGTAGAGGCGCCGGCCGAAACCGCCACCCATCCGGGTCAAATGTAGGGTGACCTTGCTCTTGTCGATTCCGAGTAGTTCGGCCACTCCATCTCTCGCCCGCTCTGGAGTCTGCGACGGCGCCCAAATCTCGACAGCGCCTTCCGTTACATGACAGGTGCAATTCTGCGGTTCGAGCGGCGCGTGAGCGATGAAGGGATAAGAGTAGGCGGCCTCGACGGTCTTCGCCGCAGCACCAAGAGCAACTTCGACGTTGCCGTCGGCCTTGATCACCTGAGTTGGCTCGCCCTTGGACAACAGCTCGGCTTGCTCAGCAAAACCCGCACTACTCTGGGCAGCCGTGGGCCCCTCGTCCCACTCAACCACCAGTTCGTCGCGAGCGCTCTTGGCCGCCCACCAGCTATCCGCGACGATCGCAACACCGTCTTGCAGGCCTGAAAGGGGCGTGTCGCCGCGCACGACGAACGCATGCGAAACACCAGCAGCTTGCTTGACTGTTTCGAGATCGACGGCCTTGAGCTTGGCGCCGTAAACCGGAGACTTGGCGAATACCGCGTACTTCATGCCCGGCAGCGTCACATCAATGCCGAACAGTGGTTGCCCGGTCACAATCTTTGAATTGTCGACTCCAGGCTTGCTGACGCCAAGAATCTTGAACTCTTGAGGCGTCTTCAGCACCAAATTATCGGCTGAAGGAACGGCCAACGCTGCGGCTTCAGTGGCGAGTTCTCCGTATGAGAGCGACCGGCCGGTGGCCTTGTGCAAGACCGCACCGGCGTCGGTTGTCAAGGAATCCGCACTCACGCCCCAGCGTGAGGCTGCTGCGCCAATCAGCATCGCGCGCGCGGTTGCACCGGCGACGCGCATCGGCTTCCAATGCATCGGTGTGGCCATGGAGCCACCGGCGAACTGGCCTGAGAAACTGTCGGTGTCGAGATCACCCTGGGTCACACGAACCTGCTCCCAAGCAACATCGAGTTCCTCAGCGATCAACATTGGCAGCATGGTCTTCACGCCCTGCCCGATCTCAGGATTCTGAGCGACGATGTGAACCAGACCATCAGGGGAAATGCTGACGTGAGTCGAGAGCGACCCTGCCGCATCGGCCGTAGCTGCGCTGGCAGTGCCCAGCAGTTCAAAGCGAGTGGAGAGCAGCAAACCGCCACCAGCGAGCGCGGAAACGCGCAAGAAGTTACGACGAGACAGACGGCCCTTCGTGGAATCGCTCATTTGGCACCCGATCCTGACGCCGTCGCCGCTTCGTCGCCAGCGATCAACTCGGCCGAGTGGTGGATCGCCTTGCGGATCCTGCTGTACGTTGCGCACCGACAGAGATTGCGATTCATGGCGCTGTTGATCTGCCCATCACTTGGCGACGGGTTGGTTTCCAAGAGAGCCGAGACCGTCATCATCTGGCCGGCCTGGCAATAGCCGCACTGGGGAACATCGATCTCCTTCCACGCGATCTGGACCGGATGGGTTCCGTCCGCTGAGAGCCCTTCGATGGTGGTGACTTTCGCTCCTTTGACATCTTGGACCGGCAACCGACAGGTCCTAGTGGCCTTGCCATCCACATGCACGGTACAGGCGCCACACAACGACGCACCGCAGCCGAACTTGGTGCCTTTCATGTCGAGTACATCGCGCAGCACCCATAGGAGCGGCATGTCGGGCGTGACATCGACTGTGGTCGCAGCGCCGTTGAGAGTGAAGTCGATCTTCATGGTGAACTCCAAGTGAATCGTTGAACCAGCATCCTAAGGGGCTACGCCCAGTGTAACCCCCGGCGAGGCGGCGGCGCCAGGCAACAACGAAGCAACGAAGCAACGAAGCAACGAAGCCTGGGCCTTGTTGCGAACGAAGTTCGCCCGCACAACAGCAGCCTGCCCAGAGACCTGATGTTTGCGCAGCCCCCAAAGGCCATGAGTTGACGGCGCGCGCTCAAATGGACTCTTGGGACGCTAAGAAGTAGCCGCGCCCGGCGCGTCTGCGGATTCCCGGTTCTCAGCAGACTGAAGCGCAGGCTGCTCCGAGAGTCGACCGTTTCAGAATCGGAGCGCCGTTTGCCCCTGAGGCACCCTTCGAGCTTCAAAGCACCGCACAGGCGGTGTTGCCGCCAACACAGTGCTAGGCCTCTTGAAAACCAGGGCACCCATTACGCGGACGCACCCTTGAGGTTGCACCTGCGGCGAAGACCGTGTTGCTTACAAGGTAAGAGCTAGGCTCGCTTGAATACCAGGGCGCCATTTGTTCCGCCGAAGCCAAAGGAGTTGGTCAAGGCGTACTCGAACTCGGCCTCTCTTGGCGTATGCGGCACGAAATCCAAATCGCAACCCTCACCGGGCTCGTCTAGATTGATCGTTGCGGGTATGACTTGCTTGTGAATAGCGAGCGCCAAAATGCCAGCCTCGAGTCCACCTGCGGCACCGAGTAGATGCCCGGTCGACGACTTGGTCGACGACACCGCCAACTTGTCGGCATGGGCGCCGAACACCCGACGAATCGCCATCACCTCAGCCAAATCGCCGAGATGAGTGGAGGTCCCGTGAGCGTTGATGTAACTGATCGAATCTGCAGGAATCCCTGCATCCTTGAGCGTCGCAATCATCACTCGAGCTGCTCCGTCGCCCTCAGGGTGTGGAGCCGAGATGTGGTACGCGTCACCGCTCATGCCGTAGCCGACAATCTCGCAGTAGATGCGTGCACCGCGCGCCTTGGCTGCTTCCCACTCCTCGAGCACAAGCAGTCCCGACCCCTCGCCCATCACGAAGCCATCGCGATCCTTGTCCCACGGGCGTGAGGCGATGGATCCCTCGTCGTTGCGGGTCGAGAGGGCCCGCATAGCCGAGAATCCCGCCACTGCCAACGGCGTGATGCAGCTCTCTGCACCACCGCAGATCGCAGCGTCTGCGAAGCCCAGTTGAATCTGGCGAAACGCATCGCCCACGGCGTGCAGACCCGTGGTGCACGCGGTGCACACGGAATGGTTGGGCCCCATTGCACCGTGACGGATGGACACTTGTCCCGCCGCCATGTTGGCGATCAAACCGGGGATAAAGAACGGCGAGACGCGACTCGGTCCCTTTTCGAGCAAGATGTCGTGCATCTTCTCGATCAGCGGCAGACCGCCGATCCCGGCACCGACGAACACGCCCACGCGCTCGCGGTTTTCATCGTTGATCTCGAAGCCCGAATCAGCAAGTGCTACATCGCTCGCAGCGATGCCAAGCTGGACAAAGCGGTCCGCCTTGCGCACTTCCTTGCTACTAAGAAACTGAAGCGGGTCAAAGTCGGAGACCTCGCCTGCAATCTGGCAGGCAAACTCCGAAGCATCCATCCGCGTGATCGGCCCAGTGCCGCTCTGACCGTCCATCAGCGACTGCCAAGTCGTGTCTGTGTCCAGTCCGATGGGCGATACCAGTCCGACGCCGGTTACGGCGACGCGTCTAGCGTTCGCAATCATCCCTATGGTCCTTCGCGTAGCAGCAATTGGTGCGTTGGTGCAACCAACGCCCCTGGTCACAACCCAAAGAATGGACAGTGGTTAGGAGCTTTGGCCGGGTACTCGACCACCCGGTCTGTACCCGTCTTGCTCTCAGGCTCCCGTGCTTCGAGGCCTGAACGTCTCGATGACGTTCAGGGCTTGGGTTCGGCAGCCTAAGATCTGAGACTCTGGTCTCAGTCTGAGCTAGTACCTAAGTCTTAAGCTGACTCAGCGTGCTCGGAAATATAGGAAACCGCCTCGGAGACACGGCCGATCTTCTCGGCTTCTTCGTCCGGAATCTCGATTCCAAACTCTTCTTCGAAGGCCATGACGAGTTCGACGATATCGAGCGAATCTGCTCCGAGATCCTCAGTGAAGCTCGCTTCAGTGGTGACTTCGTCAGCGTCGACACCTAGTTGTTCGACAATGATTTCTTTGACTTTTGCTTCTACGCCCATAGTAGTGATGGACCTCCAAGACATAAGAACGCGCTTGCGCTCCTGAGAGTTGTAATAACCGGCAAACAATCCGCTGAGACGCGCTCCAGACTCCCTGAAACGACCTCCGGCGGTGATCGACGTATGCCCGAAGGATTCTACCCGTTCAGGACTGTAATTGAGCACAATGCTCGGTCAAATCAGCAGACCGCCGCTGACGTTGATCACCTCACCGGTCACGTAACCGGCCTCGGTGCTCGCTAGAAACAGGACCGCGGCGGCAATATCTTCGGGCTCCCCGAAGCGGCCAAGAACGATGTGCTCGAACATCTTGTCCCGCGCCTCATCGCTGATTTCTTCTGTCATCGAAGTTGCTACGTAGCCGGGCGCCACCACGTTCGCGGTGATCCCGCGACTACCGACCTCTTTCGCCACTGATTTGGTGAAACCGATCAATCCTGCTTTGGACGCAGCGTAGTTAGCCTGGCCAGGATTACCCATCATGCCGACCACAGAAGATACAGCCACCACCCGCCCCCATCGCTTTTTCATCATGCCGCGCACCAATAGCTTGGTGAGCGCGAACGTCGAAGTTAGGTTGATGTCGATCACACTCTGCCACTGCTCATGCGACATGCGCAGCAACAGGTTGTCGGCAGTGATGCCAGCATTGGCGACAAAGATATCCGGCTTGCCGAACTCCGTGGGCAACGAACCGAGTCGTTCCTTGAAGCTCGACGGCTGAGCGAGATCCAAAGCTAGAGGGAACGGTACGCCCCCTCCAGCTGCGCGGATCTCATCAGCCACCTCTTCGAGCGCACTTTCGGTGCGCGCTGCGAGTACAACCCGGGCGCCGGCAGCAGCCAGCGTCTTGGCAATCGAGCGACCGATACCTCGGCTGGCTCCAGTCACGATTGCGGTCTTGTCGGTAAGGTCAAACATGGTTCGAAATTCCTATGTCAAAAAGTAGCGAAGGCGACTTACGATGCGCTGGCTAGACCAGCGACAAACACACGCACTGCGTCGATCGCCTCCGGGGTGCCTGCGCCAACCGTCTTAACCGAGCGATCGATGCGTCGGTTCAATCCGGACAGCACGCCACCAGCGCCAACCTCGACGAAGCCTTGAACTCCGGCTGCAATCATCGTTTCCACCGACTCCACCCACCGCACAGCACCATCGATCTGGCGGATCAACGCTTCACGAGCCCCGGAACCGGTTGTAATCGCCACTGCATCCACGTTGCAAACGACGGGCGCCACAGGGTCTAAGAACTCCGTTGAACGCAGAAGCGGCTCCATGCCCTCGCGTGCCTTTCTCATCAGTGCGCAATGAAACGGCGCAGACACCGGCAGCAAGATCGAGCGTTTGGCTCCGACCTCCTTTGCCAACTCAATGGCGCAATCGACGGCCGCCTTCGAGCCAGCGATGACTGTCTGACCAGGAGCGTTGTAGTTGGCAACCGAACACACCTCGGCGGTCTGCTCAGCCGCTTTCGCCGCAACCTCTTCGACTGCCTCAGCGGAGGGGCCGATGACAGCAGCCATCGCCCCCACGCCAACCGGCACCGCTTCTTGCATCAGGCGCCCTCGCTCGCGAACCAAGAGCACCGCGTCCTCGAATGCGAGTGTGCCAGCGGCGACCAAAGCTGAGTACTCACCCAAACTGTGGCCAGCAAACAAACTCGGCGAAACCCCGAGGCTTTCGACTCGTCGCCACGACGCCACCGAAGCGACCAAAATGGCGGGCTGGGTGTTCTCAGTTAGGGCCAGATCCTCTGACGGACCCTCCCAACACAGCTTGGACAGCGAAAACCCAAGCACCTCATCGGCGGTTTCGAACGCCTTACGACTCGCAGCATCAGCGTCGGCAAGTTCCTTGCCCATGCCGACACTCTGCGACCCTTGGCCGGGAAAAACACAGGCAAATGTCATCGTTTTACTCTATTCTTTCTAGACCGAGATCTGGCGCTTCCAAGCGATTTGACCATGGACGTACAAATGGGTCTCTGCCATATGGGGGACGGCCACACGAGGGAACCGCGACACAGGGCCACCCTAGGTAACGATCGCTTGAGGTCCGCGTCCCGTTTGACCGGAGGAGGCCAGCTCCGTGGTGCAGTGACCGGCTCTCTAAGAGGCCTCGACCTGCTCAATCTCTTCAGCTGGAGCGTCTGCGATGCGTGCCAGTCGTCGCGAGATGCGCTCGTCGACGTGCGCGTCGGCGAACGAGTGCGCCTTCAGGATGGCGTTCTGCATCGCTTTCGGGTTCGAGCGACCATGAGCAATAAAGCAGCCGGCATTGAGACCCAACAAGGGCGCTCCTCCAAACTCATCGTAGGCCGTTCTGGCGCGAAAGCGCAGCATCGCTGGCTTTGCCAAGCCGCCGCCAAGGCGGGTCAAAGGACTCTTCATGATCTCGTCACGGATCATGTGGAACATCATCTCGGCCAACGCCTCCGCACTCTTCAGCACGATGTTGCCGACGAAACCATCGCACACCACAACGTCTGAGGTGCCCTTGAAGATGTCGCCACCCTCAACATTGCCGATGAAATTGACGCCGGCGCGCTCGATGCCCTCGAACGCCTGCTTCACTGCTTCGTTGCCCTTGCCTTGCTCTTCGCCGATCGACAAGAGTCCAACTTTCGGGTTGTCGACTCCGACAATCTCCTGGCTGAACAGGGTGCCCATCACCGCGAACTCACGCAGTTGTTCGGGCGAGGTATCGACGTTTGCACCCACATCAAGCAACACCACCCAGCCCTTCTCAGTCGGAAGGGTGGTGGCTAGCGCAGGCCGAGTCACACCGTCGGCTACCCCGATCACGCTCTTAGCGGCGACCATCGCAGCGCCAGTGTTACCTGCGCTAACCAGCGCGTGAGCACGCCCGTCTCGCACCAGCTCAGCACCGATCCTAATCGACGATTGACGCTTACGGCGCAGGGGCGCAATCGGCGAATCGTCCATCTCGACGACCTGCTCTGCGTGCACAACTTCGAGTCGGCGACCGACATCGGCAGGCACTTCAAGACGACGCAACTCGGCATCGATCTCCGGTTCTTTGCCGACTAGGACCACGTGCACGCCACTCTGGCGGATGGCATCAACGGCACCTTCCACCGGAGATCTGGGGGCGTCGTCGCCTCCCATCGCGTCAAGGGCTATGCGAATCACACTCACTTCAGGCTCCACACGTTGGTCCTAGAACCACGAAGGGTTCAAGAGTCTCGAAGGATTCAAGAGGCTCGAAGAACGAGTTCTCGAACAGCGCAAGCCGACGCCTTATAGCGCGTCCTGGCCTTCGATGACTTCACGACCTTTGTACTCGCCGCACGACGGGCATACACGATGAGGGCGCTTGACTTCGCCGCAGCTCTCGCAACGAGAGACCGAAGGCGGTGTGATTGCGTCATGGGCACGCCGACGATCGCGACGGGCCTTGGAGTGTTTGCGTTTGGGATTAGGCATTGACTGATTCCTCTATTCGACTTTGCCAGGATCATCGAGTGATCTCGCACCGGGCCAAGTTCAGATGTCATCTGGGATACGGACTAAAACGGCTATTGATTCAAGTTCGAGCTTTAGAGACTTAACCGTCGAGCTGGCTTTTCAAGGCACTTAGACCTGCCCAACGCGGGTCGCTCGGTTCTGGACTGCAATCGCACGAACTGGCATTGAGATCCTTGCCACACTGACTACAAAGGCCTTTGCAATCGACCCTGCACAGCGCCTTCATCGGCACATGCAGAAGAACTTGCTCGCGAATGTAGGAGGTCGTGTCGATGTGATCTGTGTCGATTGAGAGCATTTCGAGATCGTCCGTGTGCAACTCCAATTCGACTCCAGCTAGGCCAGGATCGTCGCCGTTAGCAGTCTCGGTTGTCTCGCCAGCTCCAACTGTACCCGGTGCGTGACCGGGCATATCGCCCGAGTCCGCATCTTGGCCACGATCCGCGCGGAACGCAGAACGCTCTAGCACGTACTCGAAGTCGTCACCAACCTCTTCCGCGAATTCTACCAGGCACCGATAGCAGGAAAGCTCTTGTCGGTAACTTAATTCGCCACGAAGTCTGTAGTTGGGCTCAGAGTAGGTGAATTCACCGCTGTGCTCAATCGCCTCAAGGGCCACTACTCCCAAATCACCTAACCCGCTCGTCCCGAGGCTCTTGACCTCCAGGTCGAGGGTCTCGTTCCAGGCGACTGGACCGCGCTTTGCGTCGTCTAGTTCGATCCGCATACAAAGAGCCTCCTTTTCAGCCGAAGAGGCTACGAAAGCATCGGTTCCGATGTCAATGGAAACTCCTAAGGCCAGGAGCGAATCGGAGCGGCCACAACGAACCTCAAACCCCGCCACAGCAAGTCAATGATCATGAGCCCGGACCCACAGGTCGTCCTGCTGCAAGTGCAGCTGAAGCCTGGGCAGTCGACTTAGAAGAGGCCCAGCGGCACCGTCCCGACGGAGCGCGCGCGCACCATCGCCAAGCTGGGCACCGGGCAGGGTTCGACCCATCTGGACGACGGCCTCAAGCCATACCACCAGTGCCGCCGGATCCACTTGCGCCGCGATTGCGCCTTCGCGTAGGCCCATGGTCCAGTGTTCGAGCTGCGCAGTACGACTGCTCAGTACCAGTGTCACCTCGGCGCTCAACGAACGCAAGGAGCTCGTTGCGGAAGGTGAAAGCTCATCAATCGACGCCGCTAGGCTGCGCGCTGCACCCTCGGCCGGCAGCGTCCAAGGGGTCGGGTGACCGACGCTAGCAAGCAGTCCGGCCCTGGGCACTTCGAGACTTACCGAGAACTCGTCGATTTCGATTGGCGAATCGTTCCAGAGCATGACTTGCCAGTCATCACCAGTGCGAGCTGCCGCCGCCAGCACTGCGTCAGAGCTCAATCCGTCTAGAACTCGGGGATCGCCATTCGTTGTCCACCAAGGCAGCGCTATCTGGCCTTCAACCGAGCCGCCCAAGCGCTGCCAGTGCAGGCCCGAATCCTCCTCCGTTTGGGGCACCAACCCCCAGACGCTGGATTCTGAGCCCGGTGCCGGCACTCGCACCAACGCAACCATCCCGACCTCGACCTCCTCACCACGCGGTAGCGAAGCCGGAGATAGCGGTGCCCCGGCCGCACCGTAGCGCTCCAAGATCCAGCGATCAGCGACGAAACTGCCCCCTTTACCCCACCTGACCCTCGCCGGATTCCCACCGATGCTCACCGTCCCGCCCCGAAGCCAAGCATCCTTGCGAACGATCCCAAGTGCCTTGGTCACGATAGAAGCGACGCTGCCAAGCCGCACCTCGGCCTTGAGCACTGCACCTTCTTCAGCCAGCAGCAACACCTCGCGGGCCCTGCTCAACAGCCTCTCCGTGCCCGCAGGGAGCATCAACTCGCCCAGTGGAACGCCGAGCTGCCGCTCAATGAGTGTCAGCTGAGTCGCCGGCCGCTCGACCCACACCATGATCGTCTCAGGCGCGGGGCCCGTAGTCGCGCCCAGCAGGCGCTGCTGAAGCTGCGATGAATCGGTTGAAAGCGCCGTCGCCAGCCACCAACCACACATTGCCAGCACCACAACGACTACCAACCGCGACCGTTGTCCGGAAGAGAGATAACCTCTACTCAAACGCCCGCTCCACTCTCATCAATCGGATCTAGCCGGCTCTTCAACTGACTCCCCCTTAGTTCTGCCAAAGTTCTGCCAAAGTTCTGCCAACTCCATGTCCAAAACCATAGCGATCGACGCTCGCAAACTGCAGGACTTTGGTATTGGGACCTATATCCGCAACCTCATCCGTCACCTGGCGCAACTCGACAGTGAGCACCGCTACCTGTTGCTGGTGGCGAGCGAAGAGACGCTTGAAAGCGACCTCGGACCGCTGCCGCGCCGCTTCGCCACGGTGATCGAACCTGCAACAGTCTACTCGGCAGGAGAGCTACTCTCGGTCAGCCGTACCCTCAAGCGCATCGACGCAGACCTCTACCACGCTACCCACTACACCTTGCCCCTGAGGCCCCCTTGTCGGTGTGTGGTCACTATCCACGATTTGATTCACCTATTGTTCCCGGAGTTCCTACCCAATCGCCTTGCCTTAACGTACGCGCGAGTGATGCTCAAGCGGGCCGCTCGCATCGCCAGCCGGGTGATCGCGGTCTCCAACCACACAGCCATGGACTTAGAGCAGCACCTAGCGATCCCATCCGACCGCATCGATGTGATCCACAACGGCGTTAGCTCTGATTTTTCAACACCCGCTACCGACACCGAACGCAAGAACATGTTCAAACGTCATGGCCTGGAGCCTGGCTACCTGCTTTTCGTGGGCAATCCCAAACCCCACAAGAACCTCGAACGCGTGCTTGAAGCCTACCGGCTGGCAAAGACAGCAAACCGGGACCTGGGCCAACTGGTCTGCGCCGGCACCGGCGCGGACGCCGGTCGAATCGCAGAAAAGGCTGCGGCGCTAGGGATCGCCGACTCTGTCAGGCTGCCCGGTTTCATCGACGGCTGGCAGATGCCGACGCTCTACCAAGCAGCCACTATGTTTGTCTTCCCCGGCCTCTATGAAGGCTTCGGACTGCCGGTCGCCGAAGCCATGGCTGCTGGCACTCCGGTGATCACATCTACCAATTCAGCACTGTCCGAGGTAGCGGGCGACGCTGCACTTCTAGTTGACCCACTCGACACCACGGCCATTGCCGACGCCATCGGCACCCTGTTCACCCAAGCCGACCAGCGATACCGCCTTCGGGACCTCGGCCTGGAGCAAGTCCGACGCTTTCAATGGTCCAATTGCGCTCAGCAGACTCTCGCTAGCTACGACCGTGTCCTGGCTCACTGAATGGCCGAGAACACCACCAATCAGAGAGTCGCGATCGTTCACGATTGGCTTACCGGCATGCGCGGCGGCGAGAAGGTGCTGGAACAGATCGTTCGGCTTTTCCCGGACGCCCCGATCTACACGCTGTTTCACCTCAAAGGGTCAGTCTCCGAAGAACTCGAGCGACGCTCGATCCACACCAGCTTTCTACAGAAACTGCCATTCCTCGAGAGGCGCTATCGCCACTATTTACCATTGTTCCCAAGAGCGATCGAATCCTTCGACCTTGCGGGATACGACTTGGTGGTGAGCACCAGCCACTGCGTCGCAAAAGGCATCATCGTCGGCGCTGAGACCCGGCATCTTTGCTACTGCCACACACCGATGCGCTATGTATGGGACCAGCAACGGATTTACTTCCCCAAGAGCAACAGTCCCCTAGCCCTTACGCGCGACGCACTCTTGAGCCGTCTCCGCCGTTGGGACCGCAAGACAGCGCATCGGCCCACTCAATACCTGGCCAACTCGAGCTTCGTCCAAGAGCGCATCAAGAAGTACTACGACCGCGAAAGTTCAGTGCTTGCACCGCCGGTCGACGTCGACTTTTTCACTCCTCCTGACGCCACATCTCACCGTCACCACCTGCTCTGCGTCGCAGCTCTCAACGCCTACAAGAAGGTCGATCTCGCCATTTCGGCCGCGGCCGAGCTCGACTTGCCTTTGGTGATTGTTGGTCGGGGCCCAGATCAAGCACAACTCCAAGAACAGGCTCGAAGCCTAGGCCATCAAACAGTGGACTTCCGAAGCGGGATTCCAGCCACCGAGCTCCGCGAGCTCTACCGCCATGCGATTGCGTTCGTGCAGCCCGGCATCGAAGACTTCGGCATCGCCGCGGCGGAATCGTTGGCTTGCGGCACTCCGGTGGTGGCTGCCGCTGAGGGTGGCGTATTGGACATCGTCGAGCACCGCAGCGAAGGTATACTGTATGACTCCAAAGACAGGGTGAAGGGACTCATGGAAGCCATTCAGGGGGTCAAGCGGCTTCACTTCGATCCGCGCCAGGCAGCTCATCGGGCGCAGCGCTTCTCGGAGAATGCCTTCACCAGCCAGCTTCAGTCAGCGATCGCGGCGCTTCGCACCTAATTCCAAGAACCTAAGGGAGTGAATCGGAGTTGTTTCAACAACGAAACAGAGAAACTGCGAGTCTCTTTCTACTAGGCGACGTTGTCGGTCTAACCACTGCCTTCTTCGCAGCCTGGTGGTTCCGGTTCGAGGCTCAAATCGTTCCACTAGCCGCCGACAAGGAAGTGCCTGACTTCGAGCGCTATCTGCTGCTGATTCCGGTGGCGCTGGTCATCTGGCCGATCGTCTTCTACTTCCACGGCCTCTACCGCAGTCGCCGCGGCTTCAGCCGAATCGAGGACCTGTTCACGCAGGTGGTCGCGCACGGATTGAGCATGGTGATGCTGGCCGGGTTGATGACGTTTTATCGACCTGAGCGCGCTCCAGGCGACCCCGGACCGTTCACCTACAGCCGTGTCTATCTCGTACTTTTTGTGCTCTCGAGTGTTGTCTTGGTGGGCGCCGTGCGACTCTTGCTCAGAAGCTATCTGCGCAGGCGCCGCCTCAAGGGGCACAACATTCGCCGTGTCTTGGTGGCTGGCGCTGGCGAGGTCGGTCGCGACATCGCGCGCAAGATCCAACGCCACCGCGAACTCGGCTTTGAGGTCGCAGGCTTTATCGATGACGATCCGGGCGTTCGTCAAAGCTCGTTCTATGGCATGCCAGTGCTGGGAGCTGCCACCGATGCCGCGGCCATCATTGAAGAGCACAACATCGATCAACTAATGATCGCTCTGCCGATGCAAGCTCACAAGAAGATCTCCCGCCTGATGGAGACCGCCGAGAAGGAAGGCCTAGAGACTCGCTTGGTACCGAACCTGTTGCAGTACGCCACACTGCGAGCGGGGCTCGAGGACCTCGACGGCACCCCGGTCATCAACCTCTCCCAGGTTCCTCTCGAAGGCTGGCACAGCCTGGCGAAACGCGTCATGGACGTCACACTTACCGGCACCGCGATGATCGCTCTCTTGCCGTTCTTACCATTGATTGCAGCACTCATTTGGTTTGAAGACCGCGGACCGATCTTTTACCGCCAGGAGCGCATGGGACTCGACGGTCGCTCTTTCATGATGCTCAAGTTTCGCAGCATGTTCGTTGACGCCGAATCTGCGTCCGGGCCGGTGTGGGCAATCGAGAGCGACCCTCGCCGCACTCGCATCGGCTCACTCCTAAGGCGCACTTCAATCGACGAACTGCCGCAGCTGTGGAATGTCTTTCGTGGCGACATGTCGATCGTAGGGCCACGCCCTGAACGCCCGACGTTTGTGCACGAGTTCAAACACAAGGTACCGAACTACATGCTGCGCCATCGTGTGAAGTCGGGCATCACCGGCTGGGCGCAGGTACACGGCTGGCGCGGCAACACCTCGATCCGCAAGCGCATCCAATACGACATCTACTACATCCAGAACTGGAGCTTGAGACTCGACATCAAGATCCTGTGGATGACCGTGCGCCAAGGCCTTGCCACCAACGCCTACTAGTTGGTGAAACAGAGGCTCACATTGACGTTTCAGGTTCGGCTTGCCCACCGGAACACAACTCACCAAGTGCTGGCATTCCCGCTGCTGGCATTCCTGCTGCTCGCGCTGATCGCACTGTTTGGGTGCAGTGAACCTCAGTGGCAGACCTCATATCGGCTTGAGCGTTCGTTTGCTCTCGCGGAGACCTACTGGGACACGCTTGAGATCAACGTGGGAACAGAAGAGGGTCGCGTTTGGCTAGTCGATGGTTGGTCCTGGAACGAATCCAACGATTCAGGAGAAACCTTCGTGTGGAGCAATGGCAGAACCTCCAGCTTCGGGCTAATGGTCTTCGACCCACGCGACTCGGTGCTTCACCTCCGAGGCTTTCCATTCCCCGAAGGAACGGACAGCAATCTTCTGCCGCAATCTGTTGCGCTCTTGGTCAAAGACTCTGCGGAGCAGGACCGAACTGTGGGCGTTGCGGTGCTGGGAGGCGGAATGACCGAACATAGCTTGCCTATTCCGTCCGAATCCCTGAAACGGGGCCGGAACGACTTTTCCCTGCACTACAACTGGATCCGAAGCGACCTACCATCGCAAGCAACAACCCGATGGAACCGCGATCAACGCGACCTCGGCGTTGCCTGGTCGTCCATCTCCCTCGCGAACGACAACGCCACCCCACGGGGTGCCCGCACCGGCATCCCGCAAAGTACGACCGACCTCATCAACCGATCGCTCAGCCTCGCGGTGGGCTCCTGGTCGGAGTACGAGTTCGAGCTCGAAGCCGGTTCACGAATCGCCGTTGATGCCATTCGGTGCGTCGCGTGTGGGTCCAATTCGGTTGTCGAGGTCTATCTGGGAGGCCTCGAGCGAACGGAGATCACCAAGGTGGGTTCTCTCACTGGCGCGAGCAAGGCTCTTGCCCTGGTCGTGCCAACGTCCTCGCAAACGCCTCCGACTCAGACACACACATTGATTCTGCGAGTAACGGACACCAGCGAAAGTGCCCAGGGCAACGGCTTCGTTACGCTTGAGTCGCCACGAATCGAACGTCCTACTGACGTCACGTTTCGTTAGGCCCTGTCGCTGGGACTGGATCACTGGATCCGGAGAGATCCGGAGAGTTGAGTCTGGATCGCTGAGTCAGGAGACTTCACGGCGCCGACGCGCACGCGTCCTGGTTGCCGTGCTTTGCGTCGGGCGCGTTGTCTTCGATCGACGGAGGAGCCGCACTGCCTCGCGCGTCTCGCATCGGAAGCGACCAAGCGATTCCTTGTCGAGCTTTTTGGCGCCGAAACTGTCTTCAAGATACAAGACCACTGAGTTCAACACCGGTTGCTCGGCCGCCGGAACGCGACGGCCAACTTGAGCAGCAAACTCAAGCGGCCCGGAGCTTGGAGCGATTCCGGCACGTCGTGCAGCACCGCGCAGCTCAAGGTATCCACGCTGGGGCGAAATACGCCTGCGCCTCAACCACATCACCAAGACGAGTCCCACCAGTCCAATCAGTATCCAAGCACTCGGCTCCCACCTGAACCTGCCGCTGCGCGGAACCTCGACCACTGGCACTGGCACTTGGGCCACCGACCCGGTTCCCAGCGCTGGGTCTTCAGTCCGCTCAACCGCCATCAGCGCTCTAACCCACTCGACCAGGCGGGTCCACACTCTCTGCTGCTCGCCCGAGCCGAACCCCAACACATATTTGTCCCAGGAAAAGATCGCCCAGTCATAGGCCTGGCGAGCCAACTCCGCCAACGATCCCGAGCTGGCTGTGGGCCGACCTGCAGGCGGCGTCGGGTCAAAAACCTGCCATCCCGAACCCTCCACGTAGGCCTCAACCCAGGCGTGGGCGTTGCTCTGGCGCACGATGCTGTACCCCAGAGGACTGCGCTCTGCCCCTAAGAATCCGGTGACAAAGCGCGCCGGAATATCTAGGCTGCGCAACATCAACACCATGGCCGAGGCAAAGTACTCGCAATGCCCGGCGCGACGTTCGAACAAGAAACGCTCGACGGCACCGGTATCCCCAGCACCTAGCATCTCGAGTTCGTAGTCGTACTCGGTCTGTAGGTGTTGCTCGATCTGAGCAGCTCGACTGAACTCATCACCATCGCCTGCAACCAATTCAGCGAGGGCCTGAATCCGCTCGGAAATGCCACTGTCATCCAGCGAAGGTTCACGCGCGCTCGTGGGCGGCTCGGCCCATTGGGTGTCACGAGCCCCTAACTCGACGTGATACGAAACTGGCCCTCTCGGCGCTCTCAGAAAGCTCAGTGCCCCGGCACGGTTACGCTCGAAAGACTCACGATAGTCGCTCTGCACTCGGAGGGTTTGAGTCGGCAAGATCACAGCTCGTGCGTCTAGGGGCTCTAGCCAGACCTCAGCGGAGGCCACCGGTGGTGCGTCTCGAGTGTCTGATGAGCGCACCTCCAAAACGCCTTCCCGGTTGGCTCGCACCGGGCTGGTCTCGAGCGTGCGCTCCCAACCGTCTCCTTGATAACGATCGTAGGTGGCACCCCGCAAACGCAAGCCGCCAACAATCGATCGAGATGGCTCGGACTCGCCGAAGTCGAGCCGAAGCGCCACATCCGAACTGCTGCGGATCCGGCCGATGCCATCGAGACTGACCTCATCCGAGAATCCGGTACCGATGATCGATGATCCACCGCCACCCTCGCCAAACAGGAACGGTTGCCCGAACCTCGGCAGAAACCAGAAGATCGGGATCATCAACAGGATCGCCGCGGGCAAGAACCGACCCATCACGGGACGACGCTGCACCGGGCGCTCGCCATCTTCGAAGGACTCCATGTGCAGCGACGAAAAACGCGCCAATACCATCGCGGCCAGGCCCATGAACACCAGCAGATACACCACGATCCCGATACTGGTACTGGTCGCAGTCGCAGTGACGAAGATGAAGAAGATGCCGAGCAGCGCGTGCCACTTGTCCCGTTCGCGCTCGAGAGAGAACAGCTTCGCTGCCAGTGCAAACATCGCGAGGTGCATCATCGGCCGAATCAGCAAGCTGCTGGCAAGCGACATCACATCAAGAGCAAGAAACGGCAGATAGGCAAGACCCAGAAGGTTCAGCGCTCGCGGTCCTAACCATCGCTCGGAGCCGCTCTCGACACGCCGTAGATAGAGCAGTATTACGAGAGCCCACAAGGCAAGAAACGGCCAGCCGACCACTCCAGTCGGTCGCGGCTCATTGAGCGGTAGCGGCAAAGGCGCGACCAACGCTAGCCAAGCCAGCAGACGACGTTTTTCGCGGGCGAACTTCATGCTCGTAGGTTGCAACCGTCGGCACTGGAAACACTCGCTTGAGATAGAGAAAAGCGCAGCACATGCGCTCCTTCTTCTGGGCGACCCGACCAAGCCTCAAGGGCCCTATGGGATTCGGCAGATTCAGGTGATGCCACCTGCGACTGCAGCAGTGCTAAAGCCTCAAGCAAACGCCGGCGCTGCCACGCGCCAGCGGCATAGCCGATGGTGCCGTCACGCAGTACCAGTTCGACTTCGTAGCCGCTTTCTAGGTACTCGACGCAAGCCGTCGCAGCCTCGCTAATCAGCCGTTCGAACCGGTTGTCCTCAACGCTGACGGCTTCTGGGACAACGTTGTCCACCAAGATCGAGACCCGGCGATCTTCGTCCTCGGACCGCTCTTGATAGATCAATCGCGCATTGCGTGCGCTCTGCTTCCAGTGAATAGAGCGCGGATCATCTCCTTGCCTCCAGTCGCGTAGGGAGTGAAGATCCTCGCTACGTCCGGTCTGTGCTCCGACCTCACGCCACCCCCGAGGTGCGGCCTCTTGTTCGGTGCGCAAGCCCGAGAAGATCTCGGGCAGAACAATTACTTCTTGGACTGAGCGGAAAATCACTTGACGGCGAAAGAACCCCATAGGGAACAAGCTCAGGGCCTTCGCCTGGCCGACTCGGTGCACCCCGCGACGCAAATAGAGAACCTCTTGATCGCCTCGAAAAACGCGCCTGTGCGCAGCACTCACGCCATCTCCGCCCTCTGCGACTGATTCCTCAGAATCTGACGATTCCACCACCGCTGTGTCGCTACCCTGCTTCGCCCAACCGAGCAACCGTGAGTACCAACTCGGAAGCCCACGTAGGCGACGTAGCAACGTACCGGATCGCGAGCCCTCGATCAGCACTAGCAACTCGGTGCTCACGCCGCGCGCCCGACGCCTCACCTCGTACTTGAGGACGGCCGGCGACCCTGCATAGATCTCATCTGGAACGATGATTTTGAAGTCGTGCCCCATCACGTTGGCTCGGGCCACAGCCCACGCCACGATCAGCAAACTGGTCGTTGCCGCGATCACCAGGTACAACGAGTTGTTGCCGGTATTTGCCGCAGCTACCGACAAGATCAAGGTCAGCAAAGTGAGCCACAATCCGACCTTGGTAATGCGACCCGAACTCACCGTTCCACGGATCCAACCCGGGGTATTGAGACCGACGACGCGATCCCGACCGGACTGGCCTAGCGCCTGATCCAAGTCCGCAGTTGCTGTCGCCCTAGCCACGGCGCCGCTGAATTGAGCGCGACTGCATCGAGGGCCGCAGGTTCAGCTCAGTGTGTTCGGTCAAAGCCTCGCTCCTCATATCGGAACTGCGGCTCATACCGGAACCGCAACGCCCTCAACCAGCTTGCGCAAGAGCGTGCGGGCTGTCTTGGTATCGGTCGGCCGACGAAACGCAACTCGGTGACTCAAAACCGCCGGAGCCAAACGAACCACGTCGTCAGGGACGGCATACTGACGCCCATCAAAAAGTGCCGAGGCTTGGGCTGCGCGATAGAGCCCCTGGAGGCCACGCGTCGAAACTCCGAGACTCAAATGGGCGGAGGTGCGACTGGCCTCGGCAATCGAGACCATGAAGTCAGCCAGTTTTGCTTCGACGTGCACTGCTCGGACTGCGCGTTGGATGGCCATCAACTCGGCCGCACCCATCACCGGCTCAAGCGATGCAAGGGCGTCCTCGACGCCGCCGCTCAACAACAAGTCACGCTCATCTTGTCGCTTGGGGTATCCGATCTCAAGCGAGATCAAGAACCGATCCAGCTGTGACTCGGGCAACGGGAACGTACCCTGATGCTCCAGCGGGTTCTGCGTTGCAAGGACAAAGAACGGTTGCGGCAATGCGTGCCGATCACGATCAACGGTAACAAACCCCTCGGCCATCGCTTCAAGCAACGCAGACTGCGTCTTAGGCGTTGCTCGGTTAATCTCATCGCCCAGTACAACGCTGGCGAAAATCGGCCCGCGCTCGAATTCAAAGCGCTCTTCGCTGCGGCGATAGACCTGAACCCCGAGCACATCAGAAGGCAGGAGGTCGCTAGTGAACTGCACACGCTGAAACTCGACCGCCAACGATCGGGCCAGCGCCTGCGCCAGGATCGTCTTGCCCACTCCGGGCACGTCCTCGATCAAGAGGTGACCGCGAGCTGCCAGTGCGATCAGTGCCTGCCGGACCACCGGTCGTTTGCCCCGAACGACCGAGCAGACATTGTCCTCCAACGCCTGCAATAGCTGGCGATGGCGCTCGTTGGATACTTCATCGACGGGCGAACCGTCTGCAAGAGCCGTCGGCTGGGTTGAGATGATGGCGGTCCTTCGGTTTGGAGTTGAGCGAATGAAACGGCTGCTTGTGCCGTCAGTCCCTCAAAACCTACGGAGACCAAGACAGTTCCGTTCAGTCCCAAGGACAGCGACTCGCAAGTGACTCAGTGAGTGAGTGGGCTGCTAGCTCCCCTGAGCCGCGTCGAACTCCCGATACTGGGACCGTTCCGCCTCGGGAATCGGTGATCTGACGTTGACCGTGAACCCGTCGCCCTCAGTGTAGTCAACATTGGTCAACGTCTCTGAGAAGGACCCGACATTGCCCCTCCCGACCGCGCTGATGTCGAGATAGATCTTGCGCTCGCTCTTGATGTTCCCTGAAGAATCAACATGTTCGAAGTCAACGGTGAGCCCTGACAACGCTTGATCTGCCTCACTCTGCACCAACATGTCGAACAGGATGTCCTTCTCGATGATCGGCTCGATGCTCACTTCGTTGCCGTCAGCATCCATGATCGGCTCACGATCGATGACCCGCTCGTCAACGTAGAAGCCTTGCGCTTGTGCAGTGTATTGCGCCCGTTGCGCCTCGATCACAGCATATGGGTCGGACTCACCACAGGCCCCACTCAGGGTCGCGACAGCAAGTAGAAGGCCGCCAGTGGTTAGCCGCAGCGCACGCGATGAATTGCTCACAGTTTCGGCACTCATTTCTGAGGAGTTATCTTGGGAAGTGGCTCGCCAAGCGGCCTGACCCGGTCCCAAAGATTGTACTTGAGGATCGACCAAACAGCCGAGACACCGTCTTTCCAGCCGATCTTCTTGCCTTCTTCGTAGGTTCGACCGTGGTAAGAAATCGGCACCTCATAGAGACGAGCCCTGCGTTGAGCCACTCGCGCGGTTAGCTCTGGTTCGATTCCAAAGCGATTCGACTTGAGCTCGAGGCCGTCGAGGACTCCACTGCGAAACACCTTGTAACAGGTCTCCATGTCCGACAGGTTGAGGTCAGTCATCATGTTGGACAGCATGGTTAGCGCGCGATTGCCCAGTGAGTGCCAAAAGAACAGGACCCGATGAGGGCCCGCTAGGAACCTCGAGCCATAGACAACATCGGCATGACCGTCGACGATTGGGCCCAGCAACACCGGATACTCGGCCGGGTCGTACTCGAGATCCGCGTCCTGAATCAAGTAGAGGTCACCGGTCGCCTCGGCAAAGCCGCGCCGGATGGCCGCGCCTTTACCCTGATTGTGGTCTTGCTCGAAGACTCGGATCGGTAGTCGTTGGCCGAGCTCACGGAGTAGGTCGCGGGTGCCGTCGGTCGAGCCGTCATCGACCACGATGACCTCTATTGTGGGATCGATCCCACTAGCCAACGGAGCAACGATGACGCGGCCCAGGAGTTCCTCAAGGGTTTCGCGCTCGTTGTAGACAGGAATGACGACGGATAGCTTCATAGTCCACGCTGATCCTATCCAACGACGGGGGACGTCATGGCTCCCACAAACGCGCAAGTTCGCCAACCAAGATCAACTCCGGTTCCAGCATCACTCCGCAACCGTCCTGAACCCTAGCTCGGGCTTTCAACATCACCTCGACCACGTCTTGTGCTCGAGCAGAACCGAGGTTGACGATCACGTTCGCATGCTTCTCGCTGAACTGTGCGTCGCCGACCCGAAGCCCTTTCACCCCGTACTGATCCAACAAGCGCCCGGCAAAGTCACCAGGCGGATTGCGGAAGATCGAGCCCGCGTTCGGCTTCCCTGATGGCAGGCTCTCCCAACGTCGGCGATTAAGGTCATTCAAACGCTCAAGCGTCGCTGCCGGATCGCCCTCGCTCAGCGTGAAACGAGCGGACAGCACCACCGAGCCGCTGCCCTTGAGGCACGTCGACCGATACTGAGGCTGTAGCTGTTCAACGCTGTAGCTTCTGAGAACGAACTGGTTACTCTCAAGATCATGGCCCAGCACCTCGACATCTACAAGAATCTCGCTGACCTCGGTGCCATAACAGCCAGCATTCATGGTTACCGCCCCTCCAACCGAGGCTGGGAACCCTGCCAGTGCTTCTAAACCAACCAGTCCTCGCGTTGCACACTGCTTAGCTAGCTGCGCCAACAGCACGCCCGCCCCCGCCGTCACCTCAGTTCCGACGATCTGCGAATCACGAAATTCCCCGACCAGCCGACACACCACGCCCCGCAGTCCCTGGTCTGGAAACAGCAGGTTCGCACCCTTGCCGACCATCAAGTGAGGCACATCATCCAAGCAGCAAAGATCGAGAACCGCCTGTAGCGTGGCGGCATCTCCAATCTCGAGGAACGCCTCCGCAGCCCCGCCAATTCGAAGGGTCGAGCGGCGCGCGAGGCTTGCGCCCAGATCGATGCGGCACGACTCGGGATGCTTCGCTGCGATCTCGTGCAATCGGTCGATCCAGCTCAAGAGCGTCATAAGAACTCGGCATTTTAAGCCCAAGAAGAGGCCCTGGTGAGCGAACCGGATGCTATTTGGCGTCCTTAGTGATGGAGACAGCCGTTTGGGCTCACTCCGCAACCTTCACCTCGACCGCACCACCCTATCTTTCGGCCTTGCAATCACCGCACTCCACTGGAAGAGTGGGTGCACAAGAGATCACCCTCAATGAGCGACAAATCACAACCTTGACTTGTCAGCTCGACCACCTCACGGAGCACCAAAACATGGCGGCAGCCAAAGACAGAGCCAAGATCACCGACGACAAAGACAAGAACATCGCCAACACGCTCGCCCAGATCGATCGCCAGTTCGGCAAGGGCGCAATCATGCGACTTGGCGAGACCGAAGGTCTGGGGATCGAAGGCATCCCGACTGGTTCCTTGGCAATCGACTACGCCACCGGCGGCCAGGGTTTCCCGCGGGGTCGAGTGGTCGAGGTCTATGGGCCCGAGTCGAGCGGTAAGACAACCCTCTGCTTGTCGGTCGTCGCTCAAGCGCAGAAGGTCGGTGGCACCGCTGCCTTCATCGACGCCGAGCACGCACTGGACGCCGAATACGCCGGCAAGTTGGGCGTCAACATCGACGACCTCCTGGTTTCGCAGCCCGACAGCGGCGAGCAGGCACTCGAGATCGCCGAGATGCTGGTGCGCTCCAACAGCATCGACATCGTCGTGATCGACTCGGTCGCGGCCCTGGTGCCCAGAGCGGAGCTGGAGGGCGAAATGGGTGATTCCCACGTTGGCCTCCAGGCTCGACTGATGTCGCAAGCACTGCGTAAGCTGACCGCCATCGTTGCCAAGTCACGCACGACCCTGGTCTTCATCAATCAGATTCGCGAGAAGATCGGTGTCATGTTCGGTTCGCCCGAGACCACCACCGGCGGTCGTGCACTCAAGTTCTACTCGTCGGTCCGCATCGACATCCGCCGCATCGGCGCTCTTAAAGACGGTGACGAAGTGGTCGGCAATCGCTGCCGAGTCAAGTGCGTCAAGAACAAGGTCGCTCCACCGTTCCGCCAAGCAGAATTCGACCTCGGCTACGGAGAAGGGATCTCTCGCGTCGGCGAACTGGTCGACCTCGGTGTGCTGCACGACGAAGTTCAAAAGAGCGGTGCTTGGTTCTCCGCGGGTGACGTCAGACTCGGGCAGGGCCGAGAGAACTCGAAGCAGTTCTTTAGAGACAACCCCGAATTCGCCGAAGAGATCGAAATGAAGATCCGCGCCAAGATGGGCCTACCGCCGATCCGGGTCGCAGATGGCGACACCGAGGCCGACGCGTAGTCTTGCTTAACCTTCCTGCAACCATTCCCTGGCGGTTCCCTCTGGCAGCGCTGTTGATCACTTTCGCGATGTTTGTCGCTCCATCGATCGGAGCGCAGAACCCCGCTGCGACCGCGGCCGCCACGGAAGAGGTTGAGGAAGGCTCATCCGAGCCAGCCCAGGCTGGCGCAGCTCAAGCCGGGCCAGCCCAGCCTGAGGAGAGCCAGGCAGATGAGGCTCAGGTTGAGGCCGCACCCAGCCACCGTGGATTTCGGTCGGTGCTGCCACCACTCGCTGCCATAGTGCTGGCGCTGCTGCTCAAGGATGTGCTGATCGCGCTCGTGGTCGCGATCTTCTTGGGCGCACTATTCGTGCACGGTGGTGTGTTCACGGCCTTCGCTCGTACCATCGACGCCTACATCGTGCCGGCTCTAGCGGATGCGGACCATGCAGCAATCTTGATCTTCTCGGCGCTGCTCAGTGCGACCGTGGGCGTGGTCGCCAGAGCCGGAGGCACGCAAGCCATCGTCAACCGGCTGACCAAAATCGCCACTTCGCCGGAGAAAGGCCAGCTCGCCACCTGGTTCATGGGCGTCGCCATCTTCTTCGACGACTACGCCAACACTCTGATCGTCGGACCGACCATGCGGCCGGTCACGGACCGCCTTCGGATTTCGCGTGAGAAGCTTGCGTACATCGTCGATTCAACCGCAGCACCAGTAGTGAGCCTGATTCCGATTTCGACGTGGATCGGGTTCGAAATCGGCTTGGTTCAAGAAGCGTTCGACGGTTTGGAGCTCGCACGCCAAGCCTTCCCCGCCATTGTCGCTTCCATTCCCTACCGCTTCTACCAGTTCTTCGCCCTCGCGCTGGGCTTCTCGATCGCCTTTAGCGGCCGTGACTTTGGCCCCATGCGCAAGGCGGAACAGAGAGCCAAAGGTGGCGCGGTCCTGGCCGAGGATCACGTGGTCCTGGCTGACTACGATCAGACCGCCCTTCAGGTGGTCGAAGGCAAACCGCAACGCGCGATCAACGCCGTACTGCCGATCGCAACGATCATCGGCATGGTCCTCGTCGGCCTGTGGGTTACCGGCAGTGGCGACAGCAGCGTCGTTGGCACCAGTGGACTCGAGCGCGTTCGCAATGTGTTTGCCGCAGCCAACAGCTACCACGCACTCTTGTGGGCCAGCTTCCTGGGCCTGCTAGTCGCCGGGGCTCTTGCCATCAGCCAACGTATCCTGACCTTGCACGAAACCAGCGCAGCCGCCATCGCAGGCATCAAGGCGCCTATGGTGGCGTTTGTTGTGCTGATTCTGGCATGGTCGCTTGGGGCCATTTGCGGGGACCTCGGTACCGCGCCCTACTTGCTGCAGCTCACCGAAGGTCAGCTTTCCCCCACTTGGTTGCCGCTGGTGACGTTTGTCCTGGCAGCGGCGGTCGCGTTCGCCACTGGCACATCCTGGGGCACCATGGCCATTCTCACGCCAGTAGTGATTCCGATGGCCCACGGACTGAACATAGCCGCGGGCACTGCCGTAGATAGCAGCGCCTACAGTTCCATCCTGCTAGGCACCATCGCTTCGGTGCTCGCCGGCAGCGTCTGGGGAGACCATTGCTCGCCGATCGCGGACACTACGGTACTCGCGAGCATGGCCTCGGGTTCCGATCACATGGCGCATGTCAAGACGCAACTACCGTACGCTCTGAGTGCGGGCCTCGCCGCCGTTGTAGTCGGCATCATCCCCGCCTCATTCGGTCTTTCGCCCTGGCTCGTGCTGTTGCTGGGGGTGGGCGCAATGGCTGGCCTAGTCCGGCTTCTGGGTCGTCGAACAACGTAAAAGAGTGGCCGAAGAATGGGGGATGCGACGACCACTAAAACTGTGATCGCTGGCGGTTCAGGATTCCTCGGGCTCAACCTTGCTCGGCATCTGAGCGCGATCGGTCATGAGGTCGTCATCCTGTCTCGAACCGCTCCGAGCAAAGAAGGACGCTGGCGCCATGTCGCCTGGGATGGCGCCAGCGTTGGCAGCTGGGCCACAGAGCTAGATGGCACCACCGCGCTGGTTAACCTCGCTGGTCGCACTGTTGATTGCGTCAAGACGCCAGAGAACTGTGACGAAATCCTTAGATCGCGCGTCGATTCAACTCGGGCGCTGGGCAAGGCTGTGCGCGAGGTAGCCAATCCACCGAGTGTGTGGGTGCAGATGTCCACCGCTCATATCTATGGAGATTCGCCGACCCAGCAATGCGACGAGCATTCGACCACAGGGCTCGGCCTCGCGCCGACCGTGGGGCTGCGGTGGGAAGAGGCGTTCGCTGAGTCCATCCCTCCCTCCGTACGCGGCGTCATTCTGCGCACGAGCTTTGTCCTGGGTCGAAGCGGCGGCGCGTTGTCCACTCTGAAGCGACTCGTGCGCAGTGGCCTAGGTGGCAAGGTAGGCCATGGTCGTCAAGGAATCAGCTGGATTCATGAGTCCGACATGAACCAACTGTTCGAGCAAGCGATTTCAAACAACGGGTTCCAAGGGATGTACGTCGCAAGCGCGCCGAAACCGGTCTCCAATGCAACATTCATGAAGACCCTGCGGCGCTCTTTGGCGATCCCAATCGGCCTACCAACCCCCGGCATTCTGGTACGAATCGGCGCTCCACTGATCGGCACCGATCCAGATCTGGCGCTGTATGGTCGTTTCGTCGTGTCTCAACGACTGAAGGACCAAGGCTTCAGGTTCGCTTTTCCTGACGTAAAGACCGCTCTCGAGGACCTCAGCTAAAGGGCCGCGCCCCCCGTGGTCCGCACATTCGGCTCTGGGTCGATCACACAGCGGCACATCCAAGATCAGCCGCACTGTTCGCACTCTGTTCGCACTGTTTCCGGTCGATTGGATTAGCATCCTTTCGTTGCCTCTCTGCGTACCTCTCTGCGTAGTCCTTCAAGGGGACAAGAGTCCATCACCCGGAAATCCATGATACCGCTCGCGTGTTAGAGCCTTGAATCACTAGCGATCGGCGGCAATGTCTCGCTCTCCGCACTTCCATTTTCGCTCTTCCATTTTCCAGTCGCAACAGGCGAAGGAACATCTACTCGAATGCAAATCCAGCTGTCTTCATCGACCCTCTCGCGAAGGCCTTTCACCAACGGCGTCCTGTCCTGGCTCGTCGCAGCCTCGCTCACTTGCCTTACGGCCAACGCTCAGGAACCCAAGACTGCGGCCGAGATCGCCCGCTGCAATCCGTGTGTCGGTCTTGAGGCATCTTCTGCCGGAGCCGCAGCCGAGATCGAGGCACTGGCCACCGAAGACACCGCTCAACTCTTCTTGTACGTGCCTGGCAGCACCGCGCCTGAGTCCACGTACACTGGGCCCTTCGAGCTGGTGATCGACGCAAACATCGCGACTCCAGCCCCGCTGACCGCCAATGCCAACGATCTTGCAAACGAACTCGAACAACTCAGCGAACGACTCGGGCGCTCCAGCAACGCACCTCGGGTTCGGCTGCGGTGGACCGGCGGCAGTCCTGCCGAATCGCCTGCCGACTGGAACTTCCTGATCAAACGAACTGCCGTCGCGGTCACTGGCGCTAGACCTGAGGCCAAGCTCTTGGTGGGCTTTGAACGCCCTGATGCAGCCGAACTCACTGCCCTGATTGAAGAAGACCTCGCTGCCTACATCGATGGCATCGCCTTCGCGATGGAACTAATCGATGCCGAGAACACGGAACAACTCAAGGCGTTCCGCGAGGCACTGATCGCCGCGGATCCCGATAGCGAGCTGGTGATCTTAGGCCTCGCCACCGGCGCTGATACCACCACTGCCCTCGCTGGCGCTGCGCGAGTGGCCGAAGTCGGCGGCCAGATCGCGATCTTCGATCTCGGCACACCATCACTTGCGCGCGCGGCACCACTGGGCTTGTGGGCGACGGAGTTCGCTGGGGACATCAACTTCGATCCCTACTCGACACCCCAGGGCGCCAACGCTTGGAGCTTTGTTCGAGGCGAAGATCTTGCCTTGAGAGTTGTCGTCGAGAAGCCGACCGGTGCCGCTTCCGTGGATCTGGCCTTCACTGACCGCTCGCTCACTACGCCAACCCTGCTCACCGCTGGTGCCGAGCCGCAGTCGCTCTTCGGCGGTCGTCGAGCAAGACCCGGCTACCGTCTCGACGTGCAAAGCGCCGACGTCTCGGCCGCCTTCTTGGTCGCCTTGAGCCGCCAAGGCCTCGGGGCACTCGAAGGTGTGGACAGCGTCGAGGAACAAGTCGACGTCGCCGACACCCGCCGCATGCCGGTGGGCGAAGTCCTCAGACGTTTGCAGGCATCAGAAGATGCTCAAAGCAGACGCCTCGAGAACTACGCGGCTACCAATTCAATGTCGCTGCGCTTCCTACTCGGTGGAGCTCAATCTCTCGACACCACCTTTCGCGGTCCGTACTTCGTCAACGCGGATGGCGGCTTCGACTGGGCGTGGGAAGAGTTCTTCGTCAACGGGGTCCGCTGGCGGCGCAAGGCGATTCCCGAGATTCCACTGATCCAGCCCGAAAAGGCAGCGGCCCAACCCGTCGACATCAATTTCACCAAGGACTACAGCTATCAACTGCGGGGCACAGCCGTCGTTGAGGGTCGCGATACCTGGGTCGTCGATTTCTCGCCGAGGATCAAACCTGAAGAGGGGCGCACCCTCTACAAGGGCACTGTTTGGGTCGATCGAGAGCTTTACGTCCGGGTGCGCAGCAACGCCATTCAGCTCGGATTAGTCGGCGATGTCATTTCCAACGAGGAGACCACGACCTACACACCATTGACCGTCAATGGTGCCGCCGCACCGTGGTCCCGCGACGCATTCATCTTGGGCACACGAGTCAAGGGCCAGCAGCTATTCTCGATCCTGAGTGGTACCACTCTGGTCGAACGCGAAGTCGAGCTCACTGACATCCAGATCAATCCTGTCGACTTCGAGCAACGACGACAGGCGATCCTTGATTCTGAGTCGACGATGGTGCGCGACACAGCCAAAGGGCTGCGCTACCTAGCGACCGACAAGTCGGGCGAGCGCGTGGTCAAGGAAGAGTTCGACAAGAGCAGGCTGTTCCTCGTCGGCGGTGTCTTTTACGACGACTCGCAGGATTTCCCTTTGCCTCTTGCGGGAATCAACTACTTCAACTTCGACTGGCGCGGCACGGGAACTCAGGTAAATCTCTTCTTTGCCGGGCCGCTCTTGCTAGCCAACATCGCCGATCCATCGCTCTTCGGCAGCCGCTGGGAAGCGGGAGTCGATGCCTTCGGTCTCGCCATTGCCGGCGAGGACCAGGTCTTCCGGGACAACCTCGAGGTCCGCGAAGAAGCAGTGAAGGCGCTCAGGCCCAACATCGACTTCAACCTCGGCCGACCGATCGGTCAATTCTTCAAGGTCGGCTTGCAGTACAGCATCGGCTTCAACAACTTCAGCACGGCCGATGACACCGCACCTGAGTTCGTACTACCCGAAGATCACATCGATCACCAAGTCCAGGTCACCGCCGACTACAACCGCAAGGGCTTCTCCGTCAGGCTCAGCGGCAGCGAGAACCGACGCGGCGATTGGACACCGTGGGGCCTCCCCGGCAACACCGACTTCAACCAAGATCAAGAGAACTATCAGCGCTATGGCGCGTCGATTCGCAAGATCTGGCACCTCCCCAAGTTCACCAAGTTCGGCGCACAGCTCGAATACGCGGGCGGTGACAACCTTGATCGTTTCAGCAAGTACGATTTCGGCTTCTTCTCCGACGTGACGATCCGTGGCTACTCTTCCGGCATCGTCAAGGCCGAAGAAGTGACGGCTGCACATCTGTCCTACGGTTTCAACCTTGGGGACGTTTTCCGAGTGGATCTGGTGGGCGATGCTGCCCTGGCTACTGACCTTGCATCGCGGTTCGAGGACGAGCTACTGGCGGGCATCGGGCTCAACGGCACGGTCATGGGGCCGTGGGGCACCGTGGTCAACTTCGACATCGGTTTCCCGATCGCTGGTCCGGCGGATGGCTTCACTGCCTTCATCGCATTCTTGAAGTTGTTCAATCGCTAGGTGACGGGAGAGTGAACTGATGAACGAACAGCTGCCCGCGGCGGCCTAGGAGCCGGCATCAATGGGGTTATGGAACTGGCTACGAGGTCGCGAAACGTGGGATTCCGCCGAAAATGGAACGGCGTCCTCGAGCACAGCTGGCGATAGCGTCGCTGACCCAGGCCTCTTGGACGAACAACTCGAACCCGTTGCACTCGAGATCACCGATGTGCTCGACCTACATTCGTTTGCTCCTAAGGAGGTCAAGGCGGTCGTGCGCGACTATCTCGACGCTGCATACCGCAGGGGGCTGCGCTCACTCAGAATCATCCACGGGCGGGGCGCAGGAGTCCAACGCAAGACGGTTCGAGTCCTCCTGGCGCGAGATCCGCGAGTGCTGCACTTCGAGGATGCGCCGCAGGAAGCCGGCGGCTGGGGAGCAACCGTCGTCGACCTGGAATGAACGGATCCTAGAACCCGCGCCCTTTGAATGTTCGAGCTGAACAGTTCAACTTCAATCCCGTCCACGAGCGACCGAGCACTGTTAGCCTTAACCCTATCGAAGCGGAGGCTCCGCCACTCCCATGACCAGTAAGACCCAACTCTCAGCCAACCTCAACGCCGTTGCTTTACTCCGCAACCGCCGTGATCTACCTTGGCCCAGCGTTGTCGGGCTCGGGCGTATCGCCCTGGAGGCTGGAGCCGCTGGACTCACGGTTCACCCGCGGCCGGATCAGCGACACATTAGAATGTCCGATCTCGCTCCGCTCAAGAAGCTCCTCGACCAACACTATCCATCGGCGGAGTTCAACATCGAAGGCTACCCCACCGACGAGTTCTTGGATCTCGTATTCGAGTTCCGGCCCGAACAAGTGACACTGGTCCCAGACCATCCGTCGCAATCCACCTCGGACCATGGTTGGGATTTCCTCGAACACCAGCAAATCCTGACTCAAACCATCAATCGTTTGCATGCCTCCAAGTTCCGGGTGGCCCTCTTTTGCGACCCGGACGCTGATGCCAATGCGATCCTCGCCTGCGCTGACACGGGAGCGGATCGCATCGAGCTCTACACCGGCCCATATGGCGCAACACACAGCGACGCCGCCGCCCGTGACGAACGGCTCGACGATCTCGAGGGGACCGCTGAACTCGCTGAACGCTCAGGCCTCGACTGCAATGCCGGCCACGATCTCACCGTCTCAAACCTCGGCCCCCTGGTCGCACGCCTGCCCACTCTGAAAGAAGTGTCGATCGGCCACGGCCTCACTGCAGACGCGCTGATCCACGGCATGGCAGGAGCAGTCCGACGCTTCAATCAGGCTCTAGGAGCGTAAGTTCTAGAGCTCCGGAGCGATCTTGGGATAACGGCTGGTGGCGATCAGCAGTCCTAACCCAAACCCCACTACCGGGGTCGCTACCAGCAGATCAGCGGCGGTGATCGTGCCTGGAATCCGTGTCTGGTAAGCCAACCAGGCCCCAATAGCGCAGGCAGACAAGAGCAAAGTCGTCGCCGCGGAGCGCATCGCACGCTCGGCTTCCTTATGCGCCCATTCGCGCTCGCCTGAGGTCAGTGCGCTATCACCCACGATCCGCCAACGCTCTTGATCGAGTTCGCGAGCGCGCTTGATCGACAACACGCCGCCAACCGTACCGAACGCGATGACCAGCGGATGGAGCCACCAGGCAAGGGCTGGCGTACCCCGCGGAATCGGCGAAGCTCCGGTCGCAGCCAACACGCCTAGCAGTCCAGCCACGGCAGTAACCCACATGGCGGCGGCGCAGAGTCGCTCAGCCGATGTCTGGCCCGGTGCACCATCCTCGTCGCCCGCGCGCTTGCGCGGGTCGAGGCCGGCTCGAATCTTCAGTTTGCCTAACACCAGCCATGACCTCCCTTAGCGCGCGACTAGCATGACGAAGCCGATCGCCGCGATCGCCGCGAAGATGGCGAACAGTATCTTGATCACACTCCACGGTCGCTCACCGTAAACCTTGCCAGTCATCGCATTGATCGCCACTTGCTTCTCGCTGGAATCGTGCCGGTAGGTCAGCAGCCACAAAGGCAGCAAGACATGCTTGTAGGTCACCGCATCAAAGCGTGAGCGGAGCTCTTCGATGCGCTGCGTATCTCCACCGATGCGTCGATGAACTTCCGACCGAAGCACCGATTTCATGCGCTCATGGGCCTCGCTAAACCCGTCTTCGAGCTGCGTGTCATACGTACGCGCTTGAAGGCCAGCTAAATACTCCGGCTGGAAGCTTCGACACTTCTCGAGCGGCCACGGTTCCAGCCGATGCAAGGTAGGGCCGAGCGGTGTCGAGCGCAGCTCGCGTGCGGCAAGGACCAAGACATCGTCAAAGAAGTGCTGAAACTTGTCCTTTACCCGTCGCCAACGTGTCTTGCGTCTGCGGTTCTTGCCGCTGCCTTGATAGTAGTAGTCGCCGCGCTGGCCCGAAAACTGAGTGAAAGTCAGACTGTCGAAGGACCAGAACGGCAAGTAGACGCCCTTGAGATCCCCTGAAACACCTTGTTTCTTGAACTTGGTCGGTGCGAACCAAAGACCACTAACCCAAGACTTGAGTGAGTTACGCGCCGCAGCCTGGTCCACCGAGAATGGCAACACCGCATCGACTGGAATGCGATCCGGGTCTAGGTGCACGTGATCGCGTTGCAAAGGCGTGCTGCAGTATCCACAGTCGAGGCTGGTGATCGCCCCATCGAACGTGACCTCAGCACCACACGCTTCGCAGCCCACCGTCTCGCTAAGAATCTCCTCCTTCGACGCATGCTGACCGCGACGGTCGCGCTGCGCTTCGATCTGTGCCAACGCGGCCGCGTAGTCGTTCTCCTCGATCGCCTGGTCCTCTGCAAGCTCGATCGCTCGAGAGAACCCACAATGGCCACATCGCAACGACAACTCGCCGATCGCGTAGACCAGATCACTGCCGCACGATGGACAAGGGAAGTGACGTCCGTCGTCGACATCGTGCGTTCCAGCGCCGCTGGTAGTACCGGGAACACTAATGCTGGCAGCGGGCAACGTCGGGAGATCAGGCAATGGCACCGCTCCCTTTGACGCCCCACTGGGTTCGGTCGAACTGCTGACCACTATTCAGCCGGCGGCGGCGGTGGTCCCAGCATGCCCGCAACTTCCGGAACATCCGACGCACTCAGCCAGCTTGAAAAGCCTGCGCGCCAGATCAACGTCTCTCGCAGCAGCCGTCCTTGAGCGACCAACTCTGAGACTTGCGGGGCGCTGAACGGGCCCACCGTTCGGCCGCCCTCGACGATGTGCCAGGCGACCAACGGCTGCTGCGGAACCGGCGGTGGCATCTGGCCCGCGCCTGCCATGCCGGCTACGCCCATGCCTTGGCCCTGAGGCATCTGCCCGCCCACAGGCTGCCCCATCACTGGACCGCCCATCTGACGGGCCATCTGATTCGCCATCGCAAAGCCCATACCGAGCCCCATGCCTTCAGCACCACCTCCGCCACCAGGATTCTCAGCGGCGCGAACCATCGCTTCACCCATCTGATACTGCTGGAAGCGATCCAGGTCGCCAATGACGCCCATGCTAGTGCGGGTATCGAGCGCCTTTTCAACTTCTTCAGGAAGCGACACATTGACGATAAACAGCTGAGGTAGAGCGAGCCCATACTCGTCATCAATGTTGTCTGCGACCGTTGTCCGGACCTTCTCGGCCAACTCTTGATAGTTCGCCGCGAGATCGAGTGCAGCGACCTCGGAGGAACCAACCACATCAGCAAACGAACTGATGATGAACGACCGAATCAGCTCACGGAGCTCGTCAGTTTCGAAGTTGGAATCGGTGCCGACCAGTTGCTCGAGCAAGGCTCGTGGATCACGACACTGAAGATTGTAGGTGCCGAACGCGCGTAGACGGATCGGACCAAAATCCGGATCGCGCATCATGATCGGGTTCGGAGTCCCCCACTTAAGGCCCGTCAGCTGGCGAGTCGAGACGAAGTAAACCTCCGCCTTGAAAGGGCTCTCGAAGCCGTAAGCCCACGACAGGATGGTGCGCAGGATCGGCAGATTCTTAGTCTCCAGGGTGTGGGTACCAGGAGAAAATACGTCCGCAATCTGACCTTCGGAGACGAACACAGCCATTTGGCCGGGCCGAACGATCAGCTTCGCCTTCCATTTGATTTCGTTGCGGTAGCGAGGAAAGCGCCAGACCAGTGTGTTGCCGGGATCATCGACCCACTCGATGATATCGATCAGCTCGTTGCGAAGATTTTTCATCCAATCCACTGGGAGGTGTCCTTTCTAGCGTGACTAGTTCTCCCTCAGAAAACGGAGGGGGCTTCAATATCGCGGGCGGCCTGCAATGGTAGTGCGACCGATGGTCGGATCGCTAGAAGCTTGGTGAAAAAGTCTGCCGGTGCTGAGCGCAGGGATCTGCGGCCGCGGGCAATCGGCACCTTTTCAGCAAGCCGCTAATGCTTGCCACACGTCCCACCGGCACCTACGCTGAGCGTACGCGTTGTGTTCCATGACCGGCGCAATCCACCAGCTTGCTAGAGGCGCGACTTGCCCGCACGGGCACGGGCACGGGCACGGGCACGGGCACGGGCACGGGCACGGGCACGGGCCAACAAAACACCACGGAGCTCGACCTGCGCGATGTCTATCGAGGGAGGATCTTTAGGCGAGAAAACGCGAGCCCGATGTCGAAGCCCTCACCAGTCCCGATCAAAGCCAATGAGACTTCGCCCTTGGTGACCGCCGTCGCGTCGCTCGACTTGAGTACCCCGGCGTGGGCTTGAACCCCGCCATACGAGCCGAAAACCTCATCAATATCGAACACGCCGGAGAACTGGCCCTTGCCGTCGCGAATGCGCGATTTGCCGAAAGTCAAGCCACCTCCGTGAACCCGGAGCTTGACTTCAGCGCGTTGACCGTCTGCGCAGGTCACGATGCCCTCGCCCTTGGCTCGCTTGTAGAACGCGGACCATCCCTTGAGCGAATAGACCAACTCACACGACTTAAGTTCCGTCGGGTTCCCAACGCGCGGGCCCTTCGCGCCCAATGGCGCCGCCAAGACACCTGCAAGAACGCCTACCAAAGCGAAAGATCGTAGTCCCAATCGAAGTGCGTTCATTGTCTGTACCTCCAAGAAAGCGGTTGAAGCTGCGAACACTCAACTCAACGCATAGCGAATCCAGTATAGAACCAACTACTCGAAGCACAACCCCTAAGGCCTATGTTTTCAGTAGTTTACGAGTTACCACTAGGCACCGTGCAGCCGAACACGTGCCGACAACTCTAACTCCGGCGACCGCAGTAGCGTTTCAGCCGTCGACGCAAAAGACGCACTCACGGTTTCTGAACTTGTTGAAAGAGACCCACGGTACTCGCACGCGGATCTGCGGCTCCCGGCAAAGCGTCGCCGACGTAGGCAAAGCCCTAGCGGTGTCGAGGATGCGCAACCATAGTTCTGAAACCACAAACCCATAAGACCGGAGGGTTCCTCGCTCTTTGCGCCCTTGCGCCAAGCCCGAAGCACAAGCGCGTCCAAGAGCAACGACACGAGCACCAGAGGACACTCTCAGCAAAGCTCCTATCGTCTCTCAACATCAGCTAACCTACCCTCATTCCCGCACTTTGAGCCACAGCACCCGTCCACCAACAGAAGGACACCCTAGTTCCATGCGCCAATTCTTGCTCCTCGCCGTCGTCTCCTTAGCCCTCATAGCCGCCACTGCCTGCAGCCCCGCCGACACCGCACCCGAGCCAGCCCCATCCAAGCTCACCGCCTTGAGCGAAGGATGGAACGCGATCGAGCCTGGTGGCGAAACCACCTGTTCAGACGGCTCGCCGTTCCGCTTCTTCGTCAGGCCCGGCAGCGAAGCAAGCCGCGACCAGAACGTTCATTTTTATCTCGAGGGCGGGGGCGGTTGCTGGAGCGGTGCCACTTGCGATGTTCAAGGCCAACCGACCTACACCCCGGTGGTCGAGCCGGGCGACGGTCAAGCCTCGACCGGTGTGTTCAACACCCAACGAGACGACAATCCGTTGGCTGGGTACACCACCATCTTCGTTCCCTATTGCGGCGGCGACGTCCACTTAGGCGATCGGACGGTTGAGTACACCGCCCCGGCTGTCGAGGACCGCGAAGCCCGCACCTTCACAATCGAGCATCACGGCCTCGACAACGGTCGCGCCGCCCTCGACTGGGCGTACGCGCACTTCGACGCGCCGTCTGCAGTCTTCGTCAGCGGCTCGAGTGCAGGGTCTATCCCGTCACCTGTCTATGCCACTTGGATTGCCGAGCACTGGCCCCAAGCACGCGTTGCCCAACTCGGTGACGGCGCAGGCGGCTATCGTGGTGCCTCTGAATCCAAGCCCTACCTCCAGTGGGGAACTCTGGGCGCGCTGGACTGGCCCGAACTTGCCGGGCTTGAAGACAGTTTGTCATTCGAAGATCTCTACGTCGCATCGGCGAAAAGAGCCGCGAACATCCAGTACGCGCAGTACGACACCGCTGAAGACAACGTGCAACTGCAGTTCTTGCAACTCGCTGGCACTCCCACTCCATCGCTGCTGCCTCTGCTAGACGCCAATCACGAGGAGATCGCTGCCGCTGACCCGAACTTCCGGTCCTTCATCGCCGGCGGGGAACTCCACACCATCTTGCGACGCCCTGAGGTTTACACCTATCGCGTCGGCGACACCACGTTCCTCGAGTGGTTAACGGCGCTGGTCGAGGGGGGTGACGTACACAGCGTCCGGTGCAGCGACTGTTCACAACCGGAAGCTGAGCTGGTCGAAGAAGCGCCCGTTCCGAGCGAGAGCTAGTAACAAGCGACTCTCTGCGACAAGCGAGACATACCGTGGGCAAGACCTACGTCGTGGGCGATGTGCACGGCTGTCTCGACGCGTTCGACACCATGCTCGAGCTCGTCAAGTTCAACCGCAAGAAGGATCGGCTCTGGCTAGTTGGCGACATCGTCAACCGTGGGCCGGATTCACTCGGGATGCTGCGACGAGCGATCAAGCTCGAACGCAAGATGGGTGATCGATTCCAGATGGTGCTCGGCAACCACGAGATCCATCTGCTCAAGGTCGATCTCGGTCTGACCGAGCTGAGAGCAAAGGACACGCTGGACGACATCCTCGAGGCCGACGATCGCGGCCAGCTTCTCGCTTGGCTGCGTCAGCGGCCTCTGGTCCACTTCGAAGACGGCTATCTGGTCACGCATGCGGGTCTCCTCCCTCACTGGTCGCTAGGCGAGGCGATTGCTACCGCTCGCAAACTGGAAAAGCGACTGCGCAAGGGCAAGGGACGCAAGCTGCTGCGACCGCGATCGTCGTCTCGAGCTCTTGACACCTTCACCAAAGTTCGGATGCTGGATAAGCGCGCTCGTACCTCGCCATTCAATGGCGAGCCTGAAGCAGCTCCCAAAGGGCTCGAGCCTTGGTTCAAACAGTGGGTCAGCCTGCGAAGCAAGGAGGAACAACGGCTCACGGTCTGTTTCGGCCACTGGGCGGCGCTGGGCCAACGCACCGGCGGTAAGGGCTCGCGGCGCTGGATCTCACTAGACGGAGGCTGCACCTACGGCCGTACACTGTGTGCAATCCAACTGCCAGGGGGAAGTCTTTTCGAGGTCACTGCGTAGACTGCCCCGAAGGGAAAAGGAAGAAATCTGTCAATCGGCTCGAAACCGAACCCGCTTGCCGAGCGTTATCTCTGTAGGTGCCCTCATGCACCTCAAATTCCCACACTCCTCACCCCACGCCACCCTCCCACGGCGAATGAGACTGAAATCTCGAATGTCTCCATCGGATCAGATGTCAGGAACCAACTCGCAAAGGCGGTATCGCGACCGCGAGGAGTATCAGCTTGCGCGCGCCCTGCTTGCCGATGTCTGCATGTCGACGCGTGCGACGCCAGAACCGCGGGCGGACTCTGGAACGAGTGAAGCGTCGCGTCTCAGGCGCTCCGCCGTGGCGCTCCCGGGACTGTTCTTGCCCAGCACTCAACCTTTATCCACCGAGGAAGAACGCGACTCTCAACGAATCTTGTTGGACGATCTCGCGGCTGCACTGACGGCGGCGGCAGGTTCTGGTGTTCTCGGCCCCGAAGCAGCGCAACGACTGGATCATCGTCGTCGAGTTCTGCTCGAACGGGTCGAGCAGGTGAGCTGATACCACAACGCCGGCTAGTAGCCTGTGGTGAAACTCCCGTGCGGCTGAGTTCGAGCGCCGTCCCACGGGAGGCTTACGCACTGGGCTCCAGATGTCGCACTGGAGGCTGGCGCACCGGTGCGCCGTGCGCGAAGGTGATGTCCCACCAGATCCCCGCGCTCAGCCGCACGGTAGTTTCACCACAGGCTGCTAGAGGAACAGCCGGCGACAGGCAGCACGATCGAGCTTGCCGCCCGCCGTTTCAGGTAGCTGAGCCACGAATCGCAGCAGGCGAGGACGCTTGAACGCACTGAGGTGCTCTCGCAAATAGAGCTCGAAGTCTTGGGGCACTTTGCATCCGTGGTCGCGCAACCGAACAACGGCCGCGATCCGTTGCCCCCACTCCCGGTCATCGACGCCCACCACGCACGCATCCACAACTTGAGGATGCTGCTCAATCACCGCTTCGACTTCGGCAGGGGCGACGTTCTCACCGCCACTAATCAGGAGATCGTCTCGACGATCAAGGATTAGAAGATCTCCATCGGCGCCAATCGAGCCCCAGTCCCCGGTCGCAAACCATGTCGCGCTGTCCAAGATGGGCTCTCCCAGGTAGCCTGAGAACAAGGACGGTCCTCGAATCTCGATCGGGCCTGCCTCCAAGTCGCGATCGATCCGGACCTCGACACCAGCGACCGGCGGACCGACCGTCGTGAGCCGCGTGGCTGCCTGCAACGGATCCTGGGTTGCAACCTGCGAGCCCGCCTCGGTCAGGCCATAAGTAACGACACAGGGCCAGCCCAACCCGCGGGCTTCAGTGAGCAATGGCACTGATGCTCGTGCTCCGCCGACTAACGCGACGCGCAGACTCGGCGGGCACACAAGATGTGCATCAACGATGCGCTGTAGCATCGTTGGCACCACCGACACCAAAGTGATGCGTTGAGCCTCGATCATGGAGACCAACTCAGCCGGAGCAAACGGCCTCTGTGGAGCCAACACGATGGTGCCACCAGCGCCCAGCGCCCGAGTGAGCACCGATAGCCCGCTGACATGGGCAAGAGGCAGGTTAAGGAGCCATCGGTCATCAGCTAGCCATCGCAATCGGTTGGTGCTCGCCGAGGCCGCTGCGGCCAGCGCTCGGACTGACAGTCGCACTCCCTTCGGGCGACCCGATGTCCCGGAGGTGAACAGCACCACCCCGCCCCCCGCTTGACTACGCGGCAGTACCTGCCCCCCTGTCTTGCCATCGACTCCATTGAACCGACCGACCGCAGTCGCAATCTGATCACTCTTGAGTACCCGGTGGACTGAACATGCGCACAACACGCGCTCGCGTTCACGATCGCTCCAACGCGGATCCAGTACCACAAAGGGGACATGCAACTCGAACAGGGCGCATAAGGCAATCAGCTGTTCAACCGTTCGGTGGCCCTCAATGGCAACCGGAATCTGATCGCACCACTCACCGGTCGCCTCCAGGTTGACCGCATCGAGTTTGAGTTCCGATATCAAGAACTCGACGATCGCAGCTGCTTGGCGGAAGGTCAACGAGGTCTCACCAAAGACCAAGAACGGATGTTGCGGCTTTTCAGCAGCAGCCCGCTGAATGCTCAACCTAGACACCATCCCGGCCCCCTCTTGTCTTTCCATCAGCCCCGGACTGTTCATGAATGCCGTAGCGAGGTCGATGAGGCTGCCGTACAGCGGCGGCTGGAGGCTTGCAGGCGGTGGAGCGTCCTGTGGTGAAACCCCGCACGTGTGTCGCTGGCGTCGCCGGCGACGCAGCCACCGAATCGCTCACAGACGTACCAGACGGGATACGTCGGTGGTCGCAATTGGCGCATCCTGACTAGTCCGGCCTAGAGCCAGACGAGGCCCGCACCCAACAGCAGACTGAAGACAACTTGGAGTCGAGCGACTTCGCCCAACACCGGATTGAGTGCCGTGCCGTCTGCTAGTGCAGCCTTGCGAACTACCAGCCAGGCAAGAGGCAACGACACCAGTCCCAATAGGGCTCCGGTGTAGCCATAGACTGCCAAGGTAGCCAGAACGGCGTAGGCAACGCCGATCAGCGCTATCACCTCGGCTCGTCCGAAGTCTTCTCCAAACCGCACAACCAGGGTCTTCTTTCCCGCGCGCCTGTCACCTTCGCGATCACGTAGGTTGTTGACCGCCAGAATCGCAGCACCCAGTCCGCCAACAGCAACCGAACTCAGCCATGCGGTGGGCGGCACGTGCCCACATTGAAACAGTGCAGTTGCACACACCGCCACGAAGCCAAAGAACGCGATCACGAAGAGATCGCCCAGCCCTGAATATGCAAGTGGGTATGGCCCGCCAGTGTAGAGAACACCGGCTGCAATCGAAACTGTACCGACCACCACCACCAGCACACCCGCTTGCGACCAAAGGAAGACCCCGAAGGCAGTGGCTGAGAGGAAAGCGATGATCGCGCCCAACGCCATTTCCTTCTGAGTTAGCCAGCCTGCCGCAACCGCGCGAGGCGGACCGAGTCGATCGGGCCGATCAGCGCCCTTCTTGAAATCGAAGAGATCGTTGGCGTAGTTGGTACCGAGTTGAATGAACATCGCGCCAAGCAAACAGGCAACAGCGACGTTGCGATCGAAGCAGCCCACGCGCCAAGCACAAGCGCTGCCTACAACCACGGGTGACACGGCGGCCCACAGGGTCGGCAGGCGACTCGCGGCCAACCAGGCAGATGGTTTGGACGGGTTCATGGCCATTCGTTATTCAACCTTCAGTGATCTGGGAATCGGTGGTCACTGCGCTCGGAGAACGATGCGCGCAAGTTCCTCGGGGGCCTCAAGTAGGACATTGTGGCCAATCTCAGCGACTGAATAGAACTGGCCTCCGCTAGCTTCAGCCCAGCGGCTCGCGATCTGGGAGAACTTGGCGTCCAAGCTGCCCGCCACCCAATCCAGGGTGACCCTAACCGACGAATCGTCTTTCCCGGGTCCAAGTGCGTCGAGTTGGCCACCGTAGTAGGGCATACGGCCGAGGCTTAGCGTGCGCATTGCAGCTGCAAGCCGCGTTGAATCATGGCCAAGCGCGATCCTGCGCTGCCGTTCTAGAACAGCATCGCTCAACTCAGCCTGGCTGGCGAACAGGCGTTGAGCGCGCCAGGCGACCAGAAACTGTGCGATCCCTTCCTGCTCGATCAGCTGCCCCCATTTGTCGTCTGAAATGCAACGAGCACCCCTCTCGGCCTCCTTGGCGAGTCCAGGATTTGCCCCGACTAGAGTCACGCGACTGATCAGTCCCCCTCCCCGATCGGCTTGAGCTAGCGCCATACCCAGGGCCACCCGGCCACCAAGGGAGTACCCAACCACGTGCCATGGCTCGTGGGCTTGCACTTGTGTTGCCAGATGCCGCCGTGCCTCCAGTTGCACCAGGAGCCGCTCAACCTCCGCGGCGAAGGAATGCACGGCGAGACTCGACTGCTCGGGCCCGCCGTGCCCAAAGAGGTTAGGCGCCCACACCGTGGCACCCCTGGGGAGCAAGCGGCTGAAGTGTTCAAAGCTCTCGTGCGATCCAGCGAACCCGTGCAGCAGTAGGAAGCGGCTCACAAACTGTCCTCCCATGCTCCCGGCAACGCCGCGTCCAGCTCACTCAACAGCTCCGAATGTTCAATGGCCTCTTGACCAGCTTCGGTTTCGATCCGAATCAGCCGGGCTCCGCTGACAAGCGAACGCTCAGACAGGATGGTTGCGAGGTTGTCGCAGTCACGCGCGTGCTTGTAGCTGAGTCCGTAGACCGCAGCTGCTGCCTCAAAATCGGCCCCGTGCGGAGTGGCAAACAGGTCCTTTTGTTCTCGGCTCAAACCAAGCCCCTGAACTGGTAGGCGGTCGAAGATGCGCCCGCCGCCGTTGTCGATCACCACCACGTCGAGTTGCGCACAGGCGGAGTCGCGCAACAGTCCCAGGCCCGAGACGTCATGCAGCAGGCTCACGTCGCCGATCAACAGTCGAGCCGAGGGCGCCGTGACTTCCCGAGGATCTTCGGATACTGGACCCTTGGAGTTCCCCAACGCGTGCAACGAACCAGCCACACCTGAGACGATGCCGTCGATCCCGCTGAGTCCACGTTGGTGCCACACCAACTGACCTTGACTCCGACGCCCACTACTCCGACGATCGCCGTAGGTCTCCGCCAGACGGACCGCCAGACTATTGCCAAGCGCTAGTAGATCGCTGATCGGCGGCGTCTTGCACACGAGATGAGCCACTCGCCCTTCGGTGGTTCCGGCCTTAACCCGTACCGCAATGAGATCCAATGCGACCGCATCCAACCGCTCTAGTCGGTGATACCAGTCGTGCCACGAGGGTCGTTTGGACAAGGATCCCAACAGCTCATCGAGCGCAGGGTCCAACTCTCCCACCAACAGCCTGCTTGCAGTACTGACCGGGTCGGGAAGGCCATTCTCAGCGAGAACACAATGGTCCACTCCCTCCATTTCTACCAGCGACTCGATCCACGGCTCCCAGCCTCCGTTGATCGGTGCACCCCCCAACTGCAAGACAAAGTCTGGTCGAACCGCTGCGCGAAAGGACGGTGCCTGCATCCACATCGACAGGGTCGACAATTCACCGCAGCCTCGTAGCTGACTGGTCAACTCGAACGCACCCGGAATGCCCAATCCCGCCATGCGCTTGGCTTGTGATCGGAGCTTCTGCGCGGCCAGTGATGTTGGTCCGGCGACAATCAACGGTCGCTGCGCTGCCTGAACACGCTCAGCCAAGTCCGCGATGCTGGAGGCAGCCATGCGCATCGACGGAGGCAGAATCGCTGGCGTCGAACAGCTCGCTCGAGAACCAGGACCGTCTGACCTTGATGGCTGAAGAGGTTTGCGGGCTCTCACGTCGATCTGTACCGGTCCTGCGAGCGGCCACTGAGTCAAGGCGACCGCTTGTGCCGCAGTGCGAGCGACCGCGCGTAGGCTACGAGGGAGCGCATCCGCCGTTCCGATCTCAAAGAAGCCGCGTGCGTGGCTGCCAAACAACCTGCGCTGATCCGTAGTCTGTGGAGCCTCGCAATGGTCCCGCTCGATGGGGCGGTTTGCGGTTATAACGAGTAGCGGTAGTCGACTTGCCGACGCTTCCATCACCGCTGGAAAGAAGTGCCCGGCGGCGGACCCCGAAGTGCACACCAAGACCGACGGCGCGCCACTAACCTTGGCCTGGCCTAGCGCGAAGAAGGCAGCACTCCGCTCGTCTGAAACCGCGATCGCGCGAATGGCGCTCGAGCGACTCAGCGCCAGAGCGAGCGGTGTCGAGCGCGACCCGGGACAAACCACCGCGTCAGCAACGCCGGCCTGAACAAGACTCTCGACAACCTGCGCCGCCCAGTCAGCCTGCAACTGCGCGAAGGTCGCTTCATCTTGCCCTCTGTTCGCGGACGACACGTCAACGTTACTCAGTCGATTCGCTCGGCCTGTGGGTAATCTCTGTTCGGATCCACGGTTCGAGTGTACGCCCGGCTGTTAGCAGTTTGGTCGCCACTTCCCGCTGCTCCTCATCCACTACAGAACCCGCTACCAAACCCACTCCGGCGAATAGCCGAGCTTGAGTCCAGGCCTTCTCTCGCAGCGCACCGGTGAGCGTTTCGGAACCTGGTGACAGCAACATCGACCTCAGGGCGACATGGAAATCGCCATTGCCTTCGGCATCAAACCACCCCACAGGAGCGGAGTACCAGCCGCGCGTTGCCACTTCACGCTCGCGGATCCACGCCTGTGCGATCGTGGCCGGCAGTCCGCACACCGCCGGTGTCGGGTGTAGTGCCTTAACCAGGTCCAGGACATGCAGGGATTGCTTGAGTACGGCTGCGACCGGCGTCTGCAGATGCAACATGTCCCGCAACTCCAGAATCCTCGGCTGTTGCTCGACCGTCACCTCACTGCACAGCGGGCCGAGTTTCTCAACAATGTGGCGTACCACGAACTCGTGTTCATGCTGCTCTTTCGGATTGCCAAGGAGCCGTTGTTCAAACTCTGCGCTGCCACCAGCGGGTGCCGCTTGCTTTGGCAGAGTGCCCGCCAAGGCTTGCGAGGTGACCAAAAGCTGGTGGCGTTGCACCAGACGCTCGGGGGTAGCTCCGAGGAAGGCAACTCCGCCTCGACAGAACAGAAAACGGGTCGACTCTGGCGCGCGCTGTGCCCACTGCTCAAGGACGACATCCAGTCGCGGCGATCGTTCAAGCGCGATGACGCTCTGATCAGCGGCGACAATCTTCTGAGCCCCACCAGCCTCGATCAGTTCAACCACCTCTTGGATGCGTTCTTTGAACAAGGAAGCCCCGTCGGATTGCGTCCACCGGCTCGCTGCAAGTTCCAGAGTAGATTCATCCACACGCCGCGCGGGAGAGTCCTCGCTCGCTACCGCTAGCGTCGGCCTCGGCCTCGGCGTGCTTTTCGCAGCTCGAGTGTCGACCGCGTTCCACAGATCCTGGAGCATCTGCACCGCAGCGCTTGCAGGGAGTTCCATGCAATCCTCTCTGCTCAAGGTCAGAAACCACCGTGTCGCGCCTTCTCCGGTGCGCTGAGCAGCCACCCGGGGAAGTACGAACGAGCCGCTGCCAAACGACTGCCACTCAGCACTCACGGCTGAACTGGACGGATCGAACGAGAAGCCGCCGAACCATCGCGGGGCCATCCGCACCCCGGAATTGCAGCGCGTGCCGGATGGAGTGACCTTGGCGCAACCATCGCGGACTGCACCATACCGGTCACCTTCACTGCCGGGATCAGCAGGGCCGGCATCAGAGGCTACCTCGTCAGCGATTCCCCATCCGAACCATCGCTCGGCGCCCGACTCCCAAACCACGACATCAGGATCAATCGCTCCGCCGCTTTGACCCGCGTCTTGGAGAATCGCCAAGAGTTCACGCGGTTCGACCTTTGGCCCTCGAAACTCGACCCAGCTGAGTTCGTGGGCCTGCGAGACGAGCGGCTCTGCCGAGCGAAGTTGCTCGGCCAAATCCTCTCGCAGGGCGAGATAATGCGGAGGACGTGACATTGAAACCGTTTCGGTCATCAGCTGGACCCACTCCGCGGCGTCGCGACGTACAGGTTGGCGACTCCAAAGACTAGGGGCACCAGCTCGAGCATCTCGAGGTCGCACTCTTCCATCAGGTCGGCAAATTCTGGAGCACCCGGGAAAGCCTGAATCGACTTCTGCAGATAGCGATACTCGCGATGACCGGACAACAACCCACCAATGCGAGGTACCAGCTGGTGTAGGTAAAAGCGCGCACCCAGACCAAGGATTCCTCTGGGCTCCCCCAACTCAAGTACCACGACACGGCCGCCGATCTTGGTCACCCGAGCCATCTCTTTGAGCCCAGCCACGCGGTCGCTGACGTTGCGGACTCCGAAGGCAATACCGACTGCATCAAAGGTGTGGTCGTCGAAGGAAAGCACCTCGGCACTACCCTGCTGAAGGTTGATGCGTTCGCTCAGCTCCAAGCTCTCGACCTTACGCCGGGCCTCGCCCAGCATCCCGGCGGAGGGATCAACACCGACGACGGTCGCTGAAGACACGGTCTGCGCGATCTCAACCGCCAGGTCCCCGGTGCCGGTTGCGAGATCGAGCGCGTGTCCTCGAACGCTCAAATTCATCGCTCGCACCGCGCGCCGTCGCCATCCGCGGTCCAGGCCGAGAGACAAGAGCCGGTTGAGGCGATCGTAGCGCTCGGCGATCGCGTCGAACATGACGCCAGAGCCATCAGCGCCTCCAACGCCAATGCCGTCCGCGTTGGCGGCGCCTGAGAGAGGGATATCAGTGTGTTTGCTCATCAACGTGGCTGCTCGGGAGTGCTAGCGGTCGCGGTGCAGGGTCGATTGGGCAACGAGTGCGAGAGCCGTCACAGCATCACTGCCTTTGACCGAGACCGCATTGAGCGCATCGAGAGCGGCCTCTATCCTCTGTTCTGCCAGCGTGCGACTGTCTCGCAGTGCGTTGGTCTCCTCGAGCTTTGCAAGCACTGCCGAGGAGGTGATTACGTCCACCGGCCTGCCTTCTTCTGAGGCTGCGCAGACGCGGCGTAGCAGAGGCATTAGCGTCTCGTCGCGCGCACACGCGAGAATCAAGGGATAGGTCATCTTGCCTTCGCGCAGATCGGTGAACAGAGCCTTGCCGGTGTCCACTTGCTGACCGGTGAAATCGAGTAGATCGTCGATGATCTGGAAAGCGACCCCCAAGTTGGAACCGAAGTCTTGAAGCGCTTCACAGTCTGCGGTACTCAATCCCCCTGCACGTGCACCGGCATACAACGCCCAGCGGAAGAGCACAGCCGACTTTCCTTCAACGATGCGAAAGTAGACCTCTTCAGTGGTGTTCAGTCTGCTTCGTCGCTCGAGCTGCAATGACTCAGCACGGATCATGGTGTCAATAGTGTCGAGCAGGCGCGGCAAGGCGTCCGCAACATCTGCGCCTAGGACACGCCGCAGGGCCTCCACCAGCAACCAGTCGCCGCCGAAGATCGACGCCGCATTGCCAAACTCAGATCTCGCGGTCGGCAAACCACGCCGACTTGGCGCAAGATCGATCACGTCGTCGTGCAACAGCGTCGCGTTGTGGACCAGCTCCACCGAGACCGCAAGGTCGAGCGTCCGTTGATCGAGGCCAGTTCCGACTCGAGCTGCTAGCGCTACACACATTGGGCGCAGACGCTTGCCGCCAACTCCCATGAGATAGTGCGCCGCTTGTTCAGCGAGACTGCCTTGCGACTCCAGGCGATCAAGCTCAGCCGAGATCTGCGTCATGTCTTCTTTGACCAGCAAACCCAACTCGCCCAGATTGCTCGCCAGACCATTCAGACCGCGCTCGATACACAGCTGCCGCAGGCGTTCTAGGACGTCTGGTTCGGGCGCATCAGGTTGCGCGCTCTCGGAGTGAAGGGATTCCATCAACATCTACGTGTTCCTTAGTGAGTCTCAGCCTACGGGGGCTTCGGCAACGTTCTAGCTTGCCTTGTCGCTGGTTCGCGGTTTCTTCGAGCGCCGCGCGGCACCGCCGACCAACACCTTGAGTCCAAAGTTCGTGACCGTTCCACCCTTCAACAGCCGCTCGACCATCGAGTCGGCCAGTTCGACCAATTGCTCAACCGCTTTTAATCGCTCCGCGAGAAATTCAGCGTCGTCGCCGGACTCCGATTCGAGTCTCGGCAACCAGGCTTCGAGGTTCTCCAGGATGGGGTCCCACTCACGCTGCTTGCGGATCTGCACGACATGACGAACCACTTTCTCGAGGTCTCGCTCAGACGAGTAGAGAGTCCGGCGCGATCCCGGAGGACGCTCGCTGGTCAGCAAACCCCAGTCTCGCAGTTCTTTGCACGACATGCTGACCGCTCCACGACTGAGATCGAGCGCAGTCATCATCTCTTCAGCATCCGCGCCCTCGCTGCGGGAGAATAGCCAACCGAAGACCCGGGCCGTCGTTGGTGACACTCCCCAAAAGGTGCCCAGGGAGCCCCAAAGTCGAACGAAGTCGTCGCGAACATCCTGTGTGACGTTGGTCATGAGAGGAGCATAGCTCGACTTTGCCGAATTTTCAATATTTCCTGAAGACCTTGAACATAGCGGAACGCTGGCCAACGTTCCGCGCGTGTCAAACCGACACCAACCGATGCTTGTGCGAAAATTCAAAGGCAAGTCCTCTCGACCAACCCGCGGCGCAACCGGAGCCAACATGGAATCTTCTCTCTTCGATCAACACGACGCTCTGGGCCTCGCCGAACTGGTTCGCAACGGGCAGTGTTCGCCAGGAGAATTGCTCGATGAAGCGTTGCGTAGAACCGAACTCTTGAATCCGAAGCTCAACGCGATCGTTGTTCGGCTGGACGACCTGGCCAAAGATCAACTCGACAACCTGCCCAACGGCCCGTTTCGCGGCGTGCCATTCCTGTTGAAAGATCTTTACGTCTCCTTGGCGGGCGCGCCGCTCAGCAACGGATCGAAGGCCTTCCGAGATCAGGTGCCCACCCACGACAGCTACATCACCGAGCGCTATCGACGGGCTGGACTGGTTATCTTCGGACGATCAGCATCGCCCGAGTTCGGCCTCACCACCACCACTGAGTCGCAACTGTTTGGTGCAACGCGCAATCCGTGGAACTTGACTCACACGTCCGGAGGATCCTCGGGTGGAGCCTCATCGGCGGTGGCCGCTGGAATCTTGCCTGCAGCCCACGCCTCCGATGGTGGCGGCTCGATTCGCATCCCAGCATCGTGCTGCGGTCTGTTCGGCTTGAAACCAAGTCGAGGCTTGGTGTCGATGGCGCCTGAAGCAGCAGAAGGCTGGGGTGGCATGTCCTGCCACCATGCAATCACCCGCAGTGTCCGCGATAGCGCGGCGCTGCTCGACGCCGTGGCCGGCAACACCGCAGGTGATCCTTACTCGGCCCCTCATTTCCCCAGCACGTTCCTCAGCGCCACCAAACGACCACCACATTCGCTACGAATCGCCCTAACCACTACGCCCTTCACCGACGTCGATTCGCACCCTGAGTGCGTGCAAGCAGCGGAGACCGCAGCCGAACTGTGTCGGGAACTGGGCCACGAAGTGGTCGAAGCGCGCCCCGAGGTCGACGCTGAAGCGCTCTCCCGCGCCGCCCGAGTCGTGGTCGCGACCAACACCGCAGCGGCTCTGCACAAGCGCGGCAACGAGCTCGGTAGACCATTAAAAGCAGACGACGTCGAGCCCATCACCTGGGGTAATGCACAAACCGCCCAGCGATTCTCGGCGCTCGACTATCTCAGCGCCATCGAGACTGTGCACGACACCGGCCGGAAGGTCGGTAACTTTCTTGAACGGTTCGACGTACTCCTGTCACCAACGATGCCTGCTCCACCACAACCGATCGGGGCACTCGCACTCGACCATCAGAACCCTCAGGAGTATCTCATCAACTTGAAGAACACGATCGGCTTCACCCAGCTGTTTAACGCGGCCGGCGCACCGGCGATGTCGGTACCTCTTGCTACCAGCACCAGCGGCTTACCCATCGGGATTCAGTTCGGCGCAGCTCTTGGTCACGACGACCTCCTGTTCGCGCTCGCTGCTCAACTGGAGCAAGCTCGCCCCTGGTTCGATCGAAGGGCAAAGCTTGACTGAAGAGGTCTCGTCGAAGTCCTGGCTCCACCGTCGCTTCGTTGCGCCGATCCTCGGGCTGCTCAAAACCGGCCTGACGGTGGATCAGGTGGCGCGCGCGCTGGCCTTGGGTTGTACCACCGGGATGAGTCCACTGGTCGGCACCACCACCATTACTGGAAGTGTTCTCTCGCTGCTGCTCAAGCTCAACCCGGTCGCTTGCTTGACCGCCAACTACGGGGTGTACCCAGCCCAGATCCTGATGATCGTGCCGTTCGCCGAACTCGGTTCTCGGCTCACCGGCTGGCACAATCTGCCTCTCAGCCCGACCCAGATCGTCGAATTGATCCGTAGCGACGGCTTTGACGCTTTCGAGACGTTGAGTGCGACCATGGCGAACGCCACGCTTGCCTGGCTGCTGTCGACACCGCTGATCTTTGTGACCGCCAACGTGGTCTCGCGAAGACTGCTGCATCGATGGAAACCCGTTCGGTACGATCAGCCTTAGCGACGCTGGCGCTTGAACAGATTGGAGCTGGCATCCGTAACCCCATTGACGGCCCCATGCTGAAGAGACCTACACCAATGCCCCCGCCCAACCAATCCCGCACCCTTGGCGCTGCGCTCATCCTCTTAGCAGCAGTAACGGTCGGCCCTAACGTTGCGGCGAAGCGTGCCCAGGGACCGTCGCTGCCAGCATGGAGCACGCTTAACTTTTCTGCTTCGAAGCTGATGGTCACCGCCCGCTCCTCGCTCAGCGTCAGCGAAGAAAGCCTCGATGCAGCCCAAAGCCACTGGGCAGAACTCAGCGACGGAGGTCGCGGATCTGAAGCGGCGGGCGGCGCCACCGTGCGACTCGAATCGAAGACGTCGATGCTGAGCCGTGTCTCCATCACCACCGTCTGGGTTCAGCCTGGATCTCTCGCCGCCTTTCAACGCACCTTGATCGAGAGCGGCAGCAGAGCCCGCAAGAAGGTCTATCGATTCAGCGACGCTGAGGCGGTTGCCTTCCGCTCGGAGCCGGCCAACAAGGCCGAACAGGACCTGCCAGAACCACGTTGGACCAAACGCGGCGAACAACACATCGACACCGCCGGTGCCCTCACCGTGACCGACCCGCTGGCCCTGTTCTACCTGATCGCAACCCACCCGCACAATGAGCTCGACCTGGGCATCGAGGTGGACGTTCTCACCAGAAATCGCATCAGCAAAGTGCGTATCAAACGCACCGCCACCCGCGCCACCATCCGAACCACCTCGACCGTAACCACAGTCGACGGCAGCCAACACCGGGCCAGCACCCCCAACCTCGCCGTCAGAATCTACGAAGTCACCCCGGTCAACAACGCCGGTGACCTCCGCCTCCTAGGCCTAGAAGGCGCCATCCAAGTCGCCGTCGACGAAACCCTCCGCATGCCCGTCGAGATCCGAGGCAAGATTCCACCGGTTGGCCGAGTCACAGTCAAGCTCAGATCCGCCACCCTCCGCTGAGAAGCCCTGCCGTCATGCCAGCAAAGGAGGCATGCGTCTGGGAGCACCGAGCGCACACGAACGAGGGTGCGCTCCGGTTCACAACCACGCCGGAGCACAAGCCCGCGGACCCGTCGAGCCAACGTCACACCCGGCCTCAGCGGCTGCTCAGACAGTGACCATCCTCATCTCGCGGCCAGCCCGTCGAGGCCCAAACCGCCGTGTGCGCATGGAGCCTCGTGATGAGGCGCGGTCGCGCTAGGCACATCCCAATCGACACCGACGACGGCAGACCGCGCCAATCCGAGCACCTTGCCGAAACGCCGACCGCCAAACCAACCAAAGCCAGCCGGCCTCCCCGGCGACTCACCCCAACACACCCAACAGCCCCTCACAGCAAACGCGGGCCGCCAAACCAACCAACCAAAGCAAGCCAGCCTCCCGGCGACTCACCCCAACACCACCCAACAGCCCCTCACAGCAAACGCGGACCCGCCAAACCAACCAACCAACCAACCAAAGCCAGCCATCCTCTCCTCGCGACGCGCCAACGGCGCTTGGAGCGAGCATCAGCAAAACTAAATTGCGCGTGGTTTCACCACGCGCAATTTAGTTCGGAATCGAAACGGACACCGGAGGATCATCATCAACGACGATAACCCCGGCACCCGCCACACCTGCCGCCAACGGCAGTAAGAACTCCTTCTTCTGCCACCAAGCCACCACACACGCCCGACAGATTGAGTCTCCGCGGTAGACGCCCGACGGATCTATGCGCGAGATAACTCCGTCACAGAGCCAATGAAAGACCTGCTTTCCAGCCTGCCAGGCAGCGGTCTCGCCAACCGTGAGATTATCGGCCAAGCCAGCCTCTGCCGGAGTCAGGTTGGTCGAGCACTCGTCGCGCACCTGCGTGACCTGCATTGGGCCCTTGGCAAGACGTTGGCCGTAGCCGTCGTACACCGCCGCATAGTACTCAGTTGGTTCGTAGTCCAAGCTCTCTAACCACTGCTCCAAGGACTCGTCGTTCAGGCTCTCAAGCCAGTTGCGCGGCTCAAGCCGCCCAACCTGGGCGCGCTCTTCGATGGTCTCCTGATCGAGGTCATCGTTGGGATCTCGGTCTTCCAGGAGTTCCTTCTGGCGCCACCAGCGAGCCCAGCGCTCCCGGATGTCTTCTTCGATACGCTCCAAGTCACGGCGTTCGAGAACCTCTGCATCGGGTTTCGGGAGAACTCCCCAATACTCGCCACTGCCTTGGCTATTCATCTCCACCCAGTAGAAGTCTTCGACTTCTTCATGAAGACGCCTAAAGTAGAGGCGCACTCGCGAGTCAGGTGCGTTGTCCTCAACCTTCGCGCGCACAACTGCATTCTCTTGCACCAGCAGGCAAGGCACTTGTTCTGCCATCACCTCGATGTCTTGAGCGACGGCAGTGCCAGTCGTCCCCAAGGCAATCAGGAGAAAGATACTCGGTACTCTCATCAGCTACTACGCTCCACTCGCTGCATTCAAAAGAAAGGAACTGTAAGGCATGTGTCTAGCAAGACAGCGGCGTCGAACACCGCGAGATTCCTGTTCTACAAAGACGGAAACTGATGCTATCCGCCAAGCACCCAGTGACGAAATCCCGGCCGAACTCCGTCATCCCCTAAGGCGGGGTGGGCGGTAGAAAGCGAAATCCCCTAATTATAACCATAGCCGAGCCAGTTCAGGAAGCGTCTCGCGCGCTTCCCCGCAACTCCTGAACCTTCGTAGACCACTAGTCCCAGGTCAATTGCGGGCTACCTCCAACCGACCTACGGATCTTAAGACAGCGGACGGACGATGCCATCCGAATCGATGGCCCAAGGTGTCCACAGAAGAGCTATGGTCTTCACCGAGAGATCGGTCTTGAGCATCGGAATCTCCACTTCCACCAGCTCCACTTGTTGGCCTGAGAACTCGTCCTTAACTTCGTCCGCAGCCACTTCGAACTGAGCTTCCAACGCGCCTTTCTCCTCGAGAAGATCCTCGAGCTTCTCGTTCGCTCGCGACACATCGTCGCCCTCTCGACGGCTTCTGCCCACGTTACGCAAGGCGGTGGCCATGCCGGTGCGGGTGCTCGAGCTGAACTTTTTCCGGCCCATCACGGCACCGAGCAGGGACGACCCGAAGGAAATCGCGGTTTGCAGTTTGCGATCACGCAGTTGTGACTTCTCGCGATCGACGCGCTCTGCGGCAGTATCAATCCGCTTCTCTAAAGCCGTCATCTTCCTAGCGAAGGCAGTGCGGAGCTTCTCAACGGCGAGATCGCGCTGTTCGGCGCGCTCTTGTTGCACGCGCAACCTGAAGTCCGATTCGCTTTCACCGGCCTCTGAGTTCAGCTTGCCCGCAGGGTAGGAGAACAAGCACAAGCGATGCTCTCGATAGAGATGAGCCTTGAGACCCGTCGCGGCCTTACGGTAAGCCTGAGCCCGCTGCGCAACTGCGGGTAACTCGGCATAGCGGGCGCCTCCCATCGGCCGCTTGCGCGTAGTTGGGCCGGCCTCTCCGATCGCGATGCCGGCACCGTCCCAGGATATCGACGACCCCTCGGGCTCAGTCACAAGCGCGACGTCTTGCCAAAGGTCAACACCTAGGGTGGTGCGCTTGAAGTGCACCTGTGCCTGGGCGAGAACCCGCGGGCGATAAAGAACACGTTCTCCGTCGTTCGGCTCTTCAAGGACCAGCGCGAACAGCTCCTCGACACCCTCGCCGAGTACCGGCCGTTTCCCCTTCCGAACATCGCTAGCTTGCTCCACCTCTTGCGGCGTCGCTGCTGCAATCGCTGATGGACCAGCCCCGCCTGCCGTACCGACAGCGCCATCGGCAGTTAGTGCCTTCTTCTTGCTCGCCATGAGGGTCGCAATCTGCGAACGCATGAGCGGCCCCCGCAGATACGACAGTACCCAACGCGTGTTGAAGATCTGAGGCCCGTCTTCGTGCACATTGTTGAGCAGAAACACTCTCTTGCCGAGTGATCCCAAACGCCGAGAAAGCTCGGCGCGATCCACCGACGATCCGGCCGCTCCGGCAGCGCTCTCGAGTCCGTCCAGAATCCGGTTCTTGTCCTGCTCAGTTTGCAGTCGGCCAATGAACCAACTGCCGCAGTTGGACAGCCCCTTGTAGTCCAGGTCGACCGGGTTTTGGGTTGCCAGCACGCAACCGAGTCCAAAGGCGCGCGCCTGCTTGAGCAAGGTCAACATCGGCGTCTTCGACGGCGGGTTCTTCGACGGTGGAAAGTACCCGTAGATTTCGTCCATGTAGAGCAACGCACGCAGACTGCTGGTCCCGCTCTGCGATCGCATCCACGCAACCATCTCGTTCAAGAGCAGCGTGACAACGAACATGCGTTCAGAGTCCGACAGGTGAGCGATCGAGATAATGGAGATCCGCGGCCTACCGTCGGGCCGATACAACAGGCTCTGGATATCGAGCGGCTCGCCATCTAACCAAGCGCTGAATCCGGGTGAAGCCAGCAGGCCGTTCAACTGCAACGCAAGCTTGATGCGATCCTTAGCTGGATAGAACGTCTCCAAATCGATCACTCCAAGACGCTCGAACGGCGGTTTCTGGATGTCCTGAATCAACGCACCGAGGTCCAGGTCTTTACCTTCGGACCAAGCGCGCTGAAGAAGATTCGCCAGCAGGATGTATTCACGGCTGCGCACTGGGTCCGCTTCGATACCGAGCAGTGCGAGTAGCCCCGAGGTGGCACCGTCGACTCGCTCGCGCAAGGCATCAGCATCCTCGCGAACAGCTTCAGCTGGAGCGTCGAACGACTTCATGACCGACAGCGGCATGCCCGCGGAGGCACCTGGGGTGTAGATGGTCAGGTCGGTCGACTCGCGAAAGCGCCGGATACGATCGCCATCTTGTTGCCACTTGTCCAGACCGGTGCGCCATAGCTCTGAGGTGAACTTGGCGAATTCATCGGGCGTCTTGCCTGCGCGAGTCGCCTCTGCCGGATCTACCCACGGTTCAAAATCGCTCGGCGCGAGATCTGGGAAGGTCAGTAACAAATTTCCCAGATCGCCCTTTGGATCAATGACGATCGCTGGCAGCCCGTCGATGGCAGCCTCCTCGAGGAGGCCCACGGACAGGCCAGTCTTACCACTCCCGGTCATGCCAACCACTAAGGCGTGCGTGGTCAGGTCCTTTGAATCGTAGAGCAGCAGATCGTCGGTCCGATCACCGTCATCGTCGACCGTTTTGCCTAGATAGAAGACGCCGAGTTGTTCGTAGTTCGCTTGCGCCACGTGGACCTCCGGAGGGGAATTGTTCGGCGAAGTCTACTTTGAGCACGCGCTGATGGGCCACGAAGCACATACGCCCCAGCGGGCAGCGGGCAGCGGGCAGCGGGCAAGAGCGGCTAGAAGAAAACGACGTCCGCGCCGTGCTCTTCCAACAAACTCCGCAGGCGCTTAGCGATCATGTCCCATCGTGACCACAACGCGTCGACTTCGCCGTTCAGCAGGTAGGGCGCCATGGTGCTGCGCACCTCAGCTTCTGAGGTGTTCACCAACGCCTCATAGAACGTACGACGACAGCGAGTGACCCGTTGCAAATCTTCTGGAGTCGCCATCTCCGCGAAGGCGCGTGTGTGATCGATCAACCAAACCTTCTCGGTCTCAAGATTGATCAGCAAGTTGCCTTGATTACGATCGACGTTGCCCAACAGCCGATCGAACAACTTTTGTTCTGCTACTTGTTCTCGCCAGCCCAACGTGTCTTTCGGGCGAAGACCGCGCTCCAAACGGCCTTCCTCATCGACCATGCCGTGCATCCAGATCTGCAACGATCCGCGCTTGCCATCGACCGTGCGCAGCACCGCGACCGGCACCCGGTTGAGCCCAAGCAGCGCACTCAATTGATATGCCGCAGGTTCAAAGCGAAAGGTGTCGCGCAAATAGGCCAGAGTCTTGCCTGACTTGGTTCGGACTCGGCGCTCCATCTTGTCAACCGACCGGAACACGGCATCGATGGTGATTCCATCGGCGGTTACGGTCGCCTTTAGCGGCCGGTTGACTCCGGTGTCGGTCCTTGCACCGACTTCGATCCGCCCACGGCTCAAAAAGGCGATCAGATCGGCCTCAGAGGCAAAGGGCAGCGGATCGCCCTGTGCGTCGCGATAGTCAACACCGCTGGTGACCGCGGGTGGGTTGGCAGCCGCCACTCCCAACACCAAAGAGGCGAACGAGCCCAAGCCCCCGGCAAACTGCGATCCAGCAAGGCCAGGCACCGCCTGGACCCTGCGCTCAACGGCTGATGCCTCGCCCCCAGGGCCCTGCTCTAGCACTTCTCGCTCGTTGAGGTAGATCGCAGTCACCTGGTCGCCAATGAACTCGAGCGCTGATGGCCGCCCCTTGTAGACGCTAGTGAGCATGCCGGTGTCCAGGAGAAACAAGCGACCATCCAAACGGCGATCGACCCTCATCGACTTTTGAGGGGTGTGCCCAACCACAAATCGATCAACGCCCAGACCCTTCAACGCTCCGGTGACCACCTGCAAAGCTTCTGCACCCTCCAGCCTTGCGTAGCCGCGGTACCAGATGGGGCTCTCGCTCTTTACCAAGAACCAGTCTTCATAGCCCACACACCCTTGGAGAACTCGCAGCTGCTCTTCGACTTGCTCACGCTCCGGCGGCGACGCACGCTTCAGCCGCTTGGTCAACACCTCGATCTCGGCTAACCCCTCAGCCACCATCTCGTTGGGATCAGATGTCTCGAAGATCACTCCCTCATTGAGCAGGCTCTCCCGGCAGGAATCAAGCAATGCGATCTCTTCCGACATTCGCTGGTTGAGTTCTTCAATCGACCAACCGGTGTAGGTCGGCGAGATCCCGCCGTGGAGAAACGCGATCCTGCCGCGCTTTGCCACCATCGGCAGAGACCGAAGCCAACCACCGTACTCGCCCTCTGGCCGCATTGCATCTGCGTACTCAAAATAGCCCAGCGGATGGTCTGAGACAAAGGCGGCGGCTGCAGCCTGCCCATAGTTGGGGATTCGCTCCTTCTTCAGCTTTGCGCGCTGCCTGATCCACTTGCCAAACTTACGACTCCCCGCCGACTGGCGCTTGACTGAGTCCTCGTTTGCAAAGGATGCGTATGCCTCATCACTGATGTCACTACGAAAGCCGAGCAAGTTCATGGCCTCGTGATTGCCGAGCAGAACCACCACCTCACCACCCGCAACGGCTGCTTGATCTTGTAGCGCCCGCAGGAGATCCATCACCTTGCGAACATCCGCGCCACGATCCAAGAAGTCGCCTGTTTGAACAAGAGTGGTTTGCCCACCAATCCAGTCCATTTCCTCATCAATCAAGGACGCCTCTTGAAGCAGCGCCACCAGCTCGTCATAAGCACCATGCACGTCCGCAATGGCCACCAGCCGACCGGCGCCTGCACTCGCTGAAGAAACGGCAACCAGGGCTCCCAACAGGAGCAACCCTAGACGAGATTTGTGCGACAAGAGCGTCCGCAAGGACGGCTTCCGCAACGGCACCCGCAGGGATAAGCGCGATGGCCGACATAAAGGGATGGATTGGAGCAACATGAGGTAGGCCCTCCTTCATTCAAACCAAAAACGCTCAAGACTGCTGCACTCTTGCAGCAGTCTGCACAAGACCCAACACCTGCTGTTGATCCGGCGCACCGACCGGACTGGACTCGTCTAACACTTCTCTAAACAGAGCTTTGACGATGTTGATGTTGTTCGACAACAGATCAAAAAAGTCCTCCCCGGCAATGGCGAGAGCGAGGGTTGCTGTCCGCGCTTGAGCGCTAGTCCGTCGCTGCCGACCGCTCAACACCTCAGGTACCCCAAAAGCTTGTTGAGGACCAACTTCCAGGCGAAACTCATGGTCACCTTCGACCAAGACTTGCCCTTTGACCACGCTGTAGAGTCTGGTCGCCGGCTCGCTGGGCCGGTAGACGGTCTCACCCTCAGCAAACTCGACTAGCTCGGCGATCTGTGCCAACCGTACAGCTTCAGTTGCAGCACACGATCGAAAGAGATCCACCGACTGCAAGTGCATCACCATTTCGATGCGAGACATGCGGGGCGTAGTCAAAGTTGCTGATTCCTGGAAGATGTTTGCCTCATGTTACTTGACCGCTTTGCCACTGACGAATAGCTCGGCGGTCTCTTGCACCAGTCCACGACCATCTTGAGCAGCAAGCCGCGCAACCAAAGGCATCAGCGATTCAATCTTCTCGTGCCCCACCCAGTATGCTGCCGCAGCCGCCAACCATCGCTCCATTTCATGACCGTTTGAGCGGCTCAACAGCCACTTCAGCGCGCCCTCTTGGCTTCTCAGTGGGACGTTAAACAAAGCCCGCGCCGACTTCAGTCGACGATCTAAGGGAATGTCGTCGAGCACCAACAGCAGTTCGTCGCGCAAACGACCGTCCAGGACGTTGTCGAGATACTCCACTGCATGACTCGACGAACGTCGGCGCTCCTGCTCCTCCATCCGCTCCGTGCGCTCGTTGTTGAGCTCCACGCCGGGCAGCAGAATCTTGATCAGGCCTGTGATGTTTGAGAGCAAACTCTCACGCTCCTCAGCCAACAATCGAAGCGCGAGTGGCAAGTGGGACTCGCGACGCAGCAGAGCTTCAGCCTGACCAACCCTGTCGCCGTTCCATTCAAGGTGCGTTCCCTTCAACGAGATGGCCCCCGCACTCAAGCTGTGCAGGGCCAGTAGATTCTCAAAGTACTGCCGAGCCATCTCGTGCAGGCACCGATGTAAGCGTTGCTGATCACAAGCATGCTCCGGCATCGCCACCAACGCCTCGATGACCTTGGCTCGTTGCAAAGGATCAGCGCTCGACTCCAGGCTCTCGTAGAGGACCGGAATAGCCCCTCGACCACTGAACTGGGCGATCGTTTTAGGCAGTGCCCGACGCACCCAGATCTGCTCGTTAGAGTCGTTGAGAAAGTGCGACAACGCTGGTAGGACAGACGGTCCGTATGCCACCAGGGTCTCGCGTGCATCATGCTTAAGCCGGCGATCGCGCAGCAGGGAAATCAGGATCGGCACATACATCGGCGAAGAGTTCGCGCCCGAAACACGGTTGCGCAACGAGATGATCATCGCCCTCACCACTTGCTTGTCGGCATCAAACAGTGCGGCCACGATCTGCCGTTGAAGGAGCGGTTCGGGCAGATCGCCCAGCACCTTAACGGCCTCGACCCTGACGGCCGGAGCACCGTCGCTCAAAAGCTCTTGCAGAGTCGCCTCGGCTTGTTCAGCCTGTTCAGGTCCGCCTTGAGACAGAACGCAATGGGCGGCCGCTGCACGAACCCTAGGCTCGGCGTCCTCCAGGCGGCGAATCATGAGCTCAGGGCCGCGTCGACCGGAGAGGGATGCCAGCGCGCTGATTGCTGCCACGCGAACTTCCGCGTCTGGGTCAGCAACACAGCGTTCGATCAAGGGCAAAGCGTCCTTGCGCTCAGCCTCCATCATCACCTCAAGCGTGGCTTTGCGAACCCTGCGATCGTCATGGTAGAGCAAGAGCGGTGGCACCAGCTTCGCGCGATCGTGGGCGCGAAGCAGCTCCAGGCTTCCCAGCACCTTCGAGGCGTCAGCGCTACCGAAGGCTTCGACCAGAATCTCGAGTGTGTTGACGTCGTTCGGGTCGATCGCCATGTCACTGGCTTGATCGCCGTCACCGCTCAAACCGTCGCTCTCGGTGAGCCCAGTGCGGAGCGCTTCAACGTAGTGACGCTTGGCGCCCGCCGTCAGCCAAAACCACACTGCGACCAGAAGCAGAGTAGCCCAAGTGAGCTGTAGCGGAGTGACCCACCCAAAGGTCACACTCAACAACAACACAGCCCCCAGGGCCTTGCCGAACCGGTGGACAAAGACGTCGACATAGCCCTTGGCTTCAACCCGCTGGCTGGCTGGCACCGGCACGAACAGCAGCTCGCGGGTCACGTGATCGAGCGAGTAGCGCAACCCGTTGTCGCCAATGCGCAGCATACCGACGGCAAACACAAGGAGCGCGGGTGCCAAGCTCGACGCCAACAGCAACCCCAAACAACCTAGCGTGACGAAGGCCGGCAGAACCCGCATCGCATGGCCCACCCCGAAGGATCGGTGGATCCTAGGCGTCAGCACCAGCTGGAAAATAAACGCCGCCAAGCCCATCAGACTAAAGACATTGCCAAACGCGGACACTCTGCCGGCAGAGGAGTCTCGCGTGCTTTCAACCACCCAACTGAACTGCAGATCGATGATCTGAGCGACGACCACCGTGATCAAGAGAATGCCCGCGATAAGCCTCAGATGGTTGGACGAGCTGAGCAGGTCGAAACCGCGAAGGCGCGCTTCATCCGTAGGAGCACGAGTCGCTATTCCATCCAGGCTATCGCCGCTCAGCGAGCGTCGTTGCTTGCCAGCTCGCTCCAGGCGATAGACCACCAGGACCATCAACATCAGCATCGCCGCCGCGATCAACAACGCGTTGCGCGGTTCATTCCGCGACAGGCTAGCGACCTGGCCGCCGACCACACCTCCCAGCAAACTGCCCGCCCCGATCAGTCCGAACAAGCGACGCGCCTGGCGGGCGTCCAAGCAGGTGCTAGCAAGGCTCCACAGTTGAGTGAGAGCTAAAGCAGTCGCGATCGCGACCCACACGTAGTAAGCCACCGGCACCCACGACGGCGGATCTGCCATCAGCCACCAGAAAGCGATCAGGCCCGCCACGATCGTTGCGACCGTGGCCGCGATCACTGCTAGCGGCGACCACTTCTGAGCGACGAGGCCGTACAACCGCAGAACCGGATAGGCGCTCACCGCCACCAGAAGATAGACGTACGGCAAGCGATCGGCACCAAACTGGTCGATATAGCTCGCTTGGCGGACCGCCTTGCTAGAGAATTGGAAAACGCCGAGCAGGAAGGATGCGGTGAACAGACCTCCAAGTAGCCCGGTCTCCTCCGGACGCAGGTCGACACCGAGCCAGCGAAGAACTCTAAGCCACTTCGGGGTTGGACTTTCCTCTGCTTGCGACGCCATGATCACGGAACACTAGCAGCGTCGAATCAAAGCGTTGATCGATCAACTTCACCTAAGAACAGCAAAAGAGAATACGATGAGCGGATTCGCCTGGCACCCTTCGAAAGACGCACTCGACACGACTCGTATCGGCCGCTTCATGCAGCATCACGAGATCGGATCAGTGTCTGAGCTTCGCGCCCGGTCGGCAGCCGAACAAGATTGGTTCTGGCAAGCGATCGTCGACGACATGGACCTGGTATTCGACCAGCCCTACCAGTCGGTCTTTGACCTCAGCAAAGGCGCTCCTTGGACTGACTGGTTCGTTGGCGGACAGCTCAACATCGCCCGCAATTGTCTGGAACGTCATGCTCAAGGGCCACTGGCTAAGAAGACCTGCCTGGTCGGCCACACCGAAACCGGCGAACGCAGAACCTTCTCCTTCGAACAACTAGACCAGGAGGTATCCTGCTGCGCTCTTGCAATGAAGGCTCGGGGGATCGGCAAGGGCGACAGAGTCGCCAGCTATATGCCGATGATCACCGAAGTCGTCATCCAGATGTTGGCGACCTTCAAACTGGGCGCCATCTTCATTCCAGTCTTCAGCGGCTACGCGCCCGCAGCGTTGGCAGAACGGCTCAACGGCGCCGAAGCGAAACTTCTGTTCACATCCGACAGATCGTCGCGCAAGGGAAAAGCTATTTCGGTCCTGCCGCAGGCACAAGAAGCGTTGGCACAGTCGCCATCGGTGACCACGATGGTGATCGTCGCTCGGCCAGCCTTAAATACCGACCCGGAACCCCCGCAGGTAGAACTGTCCCCTGAGCGCGATGTACTTTGGGCAGACTTCCTGGCGGCACCCAGTTCTCGTGACATCTCGAACTTCGAGGCACTGAGCGTCGACTCAATGGACCCAGCCTTGATTCTGTTCACCTCGGGCACCACTGGACGACCCAAGGGCACAGTGCACTCACACGCTGGCACCATGGTGCAACTCGCCAAGGAAGTGGGCTATGCCTTCGACATGCACGAGGACGACGAGTTCTTCTGGTTCACCGACATCGGTTGGATGATGGGGCCCTGGATGATCATCGGCGGCCTGTTCTGGGGCGCCACCGTCCACATGTACGAAGGAGCGATCGACTATCCCACGAGCGATCAATTGTGGCGTTTGCTGGAGACCGAGAAGATCAGTGTCTTCGGCATCTCACCAACTGCGATCCGCATGTTGATGCGAACCGGCACCGACGACGTCGAAGCTCACGACTTGGCCGCTCTACGCATACTCGGCTCTACCGGCGAACCGTGGGACGAGGACAGCTGGCACTGGTACTCAGAACACGTCGGAGGAAGCCGCTGCCCGGTGATCAACATCTCTGGCGGCACCGACATCATCGGCTGCTTTCTGTCGCCGTTACCTATTGAGCCCATCAAACCATGCAGCCTCGCCGGCCCGGCGCTGGGCATGGCGGTGGATGTCTGGAACGACGACGGCGAATCCGTCCGCGGCGAGGTCGGCTACCTGGTAGCCACTCATCCAGCTCCATCGATGACGCGTGGCTTGTGGAACGAACCGCAGCGCTATCTGGATAGCTACTGGACACCGTGGCCTGAGATCTGGAACCACGGTGACTGGGCGATCGTTGATGACGACGGCCAATGGTTCTTGCAGGGCCGCTCCGACGACACGCTCAAAGTCGCGGGTCGCCGCATCGGTCCTGCCGAACTCGAAGGAGCTTTGATCGAAACCGGCAAGGTCTCAGAGGCTGCGGCGATCGGCGTGCCGCACGAGATCAAGGGCACCGGCATTGTTTGCTTCGCAGTGCTCAAACCGCAGACAACAGCATCGGCCGAGCTACTTGGAGAACTCGAAGAAGCGATCGTTGAGCGCCTCGGCAAAGTGGACCGCCCTGAAAAAATCATCATCGTAGGCGACTTGCCAAAGACGCGCAGCGCGAAGATCCTGCGGCGCATGGTGCGCGCACGCTACTTAGGAGAAGACCTAGGCGACCTGTCGTCATTGCAGAACCCGGAAGCAATCGAGGGGCTTCCTACACTCCGCGACAACCGACTAGCCGACTAGCCGAGGATCGCCTCGCCGTAGAGCCGCACAGTGTTGTCAAAGACGCGTTCCCGCACTTCTTCAACACAGACGCCCTTCAGTTCAGCAATCACGCCGAGCGAAACAGCGACATTCGCCGGTTCGTTGCGTTCCTCCCGCAAAGGACCTAACACCGGGCTGTCTGTTTCGAGCAGCAGGCAGCCCATTGGCAGCAGATTGACGAGTTTGCGTTGTTGATTGGACCGCACAATCGACGGGCTAACCGAGAAGAAATAACCAGCTTCAACCGCAGCCTTGGCCTTTGAATGCTTTCCATCGAAGGCATGCATTTGCACCCGCCGTGCCCCGCGTTGGAGCAGCAACTCGATAGCGTGGGATCCTGCCGAACGCGAATGGACGTTGAGCGGCAAGTCGAGCTCTAGGCCCAGATCGATGAACTGAGAAAACAGCTCGCGCTGGGTCGTGCGCTGGTCTTCCTCCTGTACCTTCCAGCGGTCAAGCCCAACCTCTCCGATCGCGACCAAGCGCTCTCGGTGTGCTCGAATGCTCTCAACAAACTGACGCGCCTCGGTTCGATCCAACCTTGTTGGATACTGACCAAACGCCAGCCGAAACTCTGGATGGCGCTCACTCAGAGCAAGATTGCGCGCGATCTCGTCGTGGCTTTCGGTGACCACAACCACGGAACAGACTCCGGCGGCGGCAGCGCGGCGCAAGACAGCCTCGCGATCAGCATCGAAGACCGGGTCGCCCAGATGCGTGTGGGTGTCGATGAGAGGCACTGGCATCCGAGGAAATTACCACGGCCTCACAGCCCATCCCGGAAAACGATTGGCCGCTGCCGAGCCGCTGATGACCGCGAAAGATGGCCACCAAAGATGGCCATCGTTAGCCGTAGCAGTGCCCGCACACCTGATTCCGAGGAGAAAAACCGACTGGGTTCCCTCACCGACAACCGTGGCTAGAGGCCTACCCCCAAGCGTTTGTGCTTCCTGACTCGAAGCCATCCTGAAAAATCACTGGCGTGATCGGCAAGTCGTTGCCTTCGACGATACCCAACGGGCCGCCGGTCGACTGATACTCGGCCGGGTAGTTGGGGAACACTGTTTCAATGTTCGGGTTGCACAGTCTGCGCACCAAGATCTCAGTCATGACCTTGCGATAGTCAGTGGTCACCTGCAGGTCGTTGTTGTCCACCAGGTCGCCAGGCTGCAAGCCCGGCCAGGAGCCATAGACACCACCGTTCACCTTGCCACCCATGACCATCATCATGTTGCCGTAGCCGTGGTCGGTGCCGCGATCGTTGTTCTCTATCAATCGACGACCGAACTCGCTTTGCACAACCACGGTGACCTTGTCGATGTAGGGGTCAGAGCCCGAGCCGTTGAGGTCCAGGTAGAAATTGGCTAAAGCCGTGCGAACCCACTCAAGCGTGGACCCAAACCCACCGCCGCTGTTGTCGCCCTGGCCGTTGTGGGTGTCCCAGCCACCGTAGTCAATCGTCGCGACCTGCAGCCCGAGGTCCAGTTTGACCATCTGCGCCACCGATTCCAGGCTGTCGGCGAGGCTCCCCGTGTACGTGACCCCCGGTTCTGGCGTGTAGTCCTCGCCGGTTGCGCTTTCAATGATGTCCACCGCGTCCAGCGAGTCGAGACCTGAAAGGTGGTTGAGAGTCCCGCCACCCTCAATCACGTTGCGCAATGCGGTGCGCATTGCGGGGCGCCAGGTGGAGTAACCCTCCTGCAGATTGAAGGTATTGATATCGCCAAAGCCAGCGGTGCCCGGAGCACCAAGCAAAGACGTCGGTTCCTGCGAACCGATTGCGGCACCGTGAATCAGCGCCTCGGGGTCAAGATTAGAGCCATTGGTCGACAGGTGCCGCGCCAGCCAGCCATCACTACCACTGGTCGTGCCGGTGCCGAGTTCGATGATCTCCTGGGCATCAAAGTGACTGCGCGTCAACACCTGACTGAGGCCCGCTGCAGGCACAAACGCCAGGTTCCCCTGCGTCCAGATGTCCCAAAGCTCGCCCGGACGGTTGACATCAAAAGTGTTCATTAACCGTGGATGGACGAACAGACCGCCGCCATTGTTGACCGTCGGGATTCCTGGGGCAATGGTGCGCGAGGCACTGCCAGTCAAAGCTAGCGCCGGATCACCAGCGCCCGCGCCGCCTGGCAGCGCGATCTGGAGACTAGGGCGCGCTGCTTCATACTCACCGCGATCCGCCCCGCCCGCAGGAATCAGGATGTTCATCGAGTCCCAACCACCGCGAAGGAAGATGTTCACAAGAACGTTGCCATTGAGACTGCCGGGGTCGCCAAAAGTCAGCTTGCTTATCCTCGAGGACCCTGCCATCGCGGCGATCGCTGCAGAACAACCACCAATGAACTTGCGTCGTGTTGTAGCCATATGCGTGTCTCCTAGCGCTCGCTGAATTCGGGGGTTGCCATGATCAAGGCGATCATCATCTGCAGCCGCCACTCGGTGGAGTTGTTGTCTTCGATGATAAGGGTGGTATCAGGGTTGAATCCCTGGGCCATGAAGTCGACGATCTCCTCCCGGTAGGAGGCCGAAACGCCCTGAGGGAATATCCTGTCCAGCCAGTAGTCCACCAGACCATTCGGCGTGCGGGGCACCGACCCCGGCGTGATGGTTCGGATCGGCATAAAGAGGTTATCTGCGTCGGTTCGAGTGTCAGCAAACCACTGACCCATCCGCCAGGTCATTACACGAGGCGCAGCGGTCTCCCAGTTCCCTCGAACGTCGGGATATCCATCTGGAGGACTCCAGCGAAAAGGACGATGCCCAGTTCGGCCGAAGTGGCTGAGAAAGCTCGAAGTTTCGTCCCCCCCCAAGGAGAAATCGAAGTGAGCTCTGGTCGCCCGCAACATACTCACGATCACTTCGAACGGACGCTTGATCTTCGAACCAAACGAGTTTAGAAATTCAGTAGAAGCAAAAATGTGCTCAAGCACTTTGCGAATCTGCACCGGGCTGTTGCGCTCAGTGAAGAACACGTCAGCTGCGGTGTGGACTAGCGAACCGGGTGTGTCTTGATCGGCCGCTGCCTCCGAGACGAACTTGCGCACCAACTTGCGGCACACGTGGCGAGCCGTCCCCGGGTGATAGGCCAGCATCTCGAGCACCCGATCCCCTCGCAGCGCGCGAGGCGTGGTGCTTTGAATGTTGATCACACCGAAACCCAGACACGTCATCTGTGCCGTATTGGGGTGCCAATCGGTCTCGAAGAAGTACTCGCCGCCTGTGGGGCCGTCAGTCTCACCAGCCCCAGTACCCGGAGCACCCTCGAACGTCCAACCCGCCAAAGCGGCAGCGGCCTGAAAGATGTCGTTGTCGACGTATCCATCTGGAATGCCCAGCGTCGGGTGAAAGAGACCGCCAAGCTGCGCCGAATACGCGGCCCACTTGGTATTGGGCACCGCAGCCTGCGGCAACACGCCGAGGTAGTTCTCAGCGCCCAGTGTATGGAGCTCCACTAGCTCGCGAGCGTAGTTCTCGTTCGGCCCCGCGAATTGGCTAGTGTACTGATCAAGGTAGTAAAGCATCGCCGGATGATGAGCGGTGTCATACAGAAGGCTGTGGAAATTGCCGAACGCATGCCCACTCAGCATCTTGACCCAGTCCGGCCAAATCGACTCGGTTGGTGATTCAACACTGTAGATGTTGAAGTGATCCACCCAGAACTCAGTCATCGTTTGTTCGAGCTGGCGCTTGGTATAGATCGACCGTAAGAACCAATCGAGTTCGCACTCTTCTTGCGGATCGTTCGAACTAGTGACGCCGAGAAGATCGCGTTCGTAGTCTCTCCACAGCTCATGGAGGGTGAGATCGAGGGTCTGGTAGCCAGCTGCAGCCTTGCGCGTCGTGTAGTCGCTGTCATCGATCGTGCCAGGGTGGCCCGGAAAGGCATCCGCCCCGTCGTTGTTGTCTGGATCGAGCTGTTGTTTCAAGTAATTGTCCCAGCGCTCTTGCTCGTTGGCCCCAAGAGCATTCCACTCTGCTCGCTGACCGTGCTTGTGACCGTAGCCGAGTCGGCTGACCGCCAGCACATAGAGGTCCGGAGCGCCGCGTTCTTCGCTCGTAGCTAGGCCGTCATAGCGATTGGGATCGGTCAGCGTCGACTGCGCTCTGGGCGTGTCGTACAACGGCAATTCACTGCCCTGGTCATCATCGTCGAGCGATCCCACGAAGGCTTCGGGCTGGCTCATATCTGCTTTCCCTCTCTCGAAGTCAAAAACGAAGGAGCGCCTATCAGAACGCAGATTGCGTCAGTCCGGAGCTCTTCTTCTGGGGGCTTAGGCGGCCGCACTCTGGTCTGACGGAGGGGTCAGCTCAGCGTGAGCCTCTAGAGCAATCGAATCTCATCGGAACCGCACTGCAACCTAGATGCCTACTTATATCTGGATTTTGCTATATGCGCAAGAAGCCCTGCAAAGAAACCGCAAACTCACTCACCGGTACCCATCGCCGCGCCGAAACCCAGGGCGCGACGACTAGCCCGGTCGCCGCTCCTCGAGTTCCTCGAGCGTGCGAGGCCAATCTTTGCCAAGCAACCTGGACAGCGCGCGATCAGCCAAGACCTTGCCCTTGGTCTGGCAGTTGACGCAGTAGTTGCACTCGTTCTGGGCGTACACAATCCGTTGAACGGGGGCCTCGCAGGCGGGACATGGCTGCTTGTACTTGCCGTGGACTGACATTTCTTGGTGGAAGGCAGTGACTTTCCTTGGAAACTCGCCCTTGGCCTTGTCGCGCAGCAAATCGCGCCACTCGACCAAGACCTCATGGATCGAGGCGTACAGTCGCTTGAGTTCTTCATCGTTAAGCCGACTTGTCCAAGTGAGTGGAGAGAGCCTCGCGCGATGCAGGATTTCGTCGGAGTACGCGTTGCCGATGCCAGACAAGATCCGCGGATCAGTGAGGCTGCGTTTCACCGTGTGATTGCGACGCAGGAGCACTTCACGAAAGACCTCGAAGGTCGCATCGAGAACTTCGAGCCCGCCGCGCTCGTGCTCCTCCAAGGCTTTAAGCGACCCGGCTAGATGGATCGACGCACGCTTCTTGCTGCCAGCCTCAGTCAGCAAGAGCGAGCCCGTGCTGAACTCCAGCACCGCGATGTTGTTCTTCACCTTGAGTGACGGTTCTTTGCCTGGTTCGAGCCACCTAAAGCGACCGGCGATCATCAGGTGAATCACCATGAAGAGCGAACCCTCGAGTTCGACCACAACCCGCTTACCCAGACGACTGACGCCGACAACGTTGTTGCCTTCCAAGTCAATTGCCATCGGCGTCACCGAGCGCAGGACAAACGGGCTGCCCAGCCTCAAGCGAACAAACTGCGCGCCGAGGGTTCGCTCCGCGATTGCCTCCACGTAGAGGTCGACATCGGGAAGCTCGGGCATCCCGACTACACCTTGGTCGCGATGTTCTTGAGCAGCGTCTCTGCAGCCAAGCGCGCTCGAACCACCTCGTCCTTGAAACCGCGGGCCTCCTGACTGAGCAACGGACCATTCAGGGGACTCGTTGCTGTGACGGGCGCAGAGGCCGCCGCCAAGTCGCTCGCAACCGTCGCGTGATCAATATCATCAGGATCACCCAGACCCGCCGTGCGCGACCGGGCCAGCGCTGTGCGAATGGTCTGCCTCAGACCTTCGGCGTCATCCAGCCCCTCGAACTTCCCCACGTGCAGTTGCTCGCTGCTTGTGGTGCCGTCAGCCGAAGAGCTGGTGCCGCCGGCGGTGTGCACTTCGAGGTCCGAGATCCCGAAGAGCCGTTGCAACGGGCCCTGGCGGATCTTCATGTTCTGCACGTTGGCGATGGTCATAGTCTGCTCGTTGACCTTGCCAAGCCCTTTGCGGATTCCCAGAATCCGATCAGAGACCATGTACCAGTGCATCTGCCAGCGCAGATTGACTAGAAAGCCTGAAACCACTAACTGGATCAAGAAGCCCCCAATCGCCAAGACTTCGACCCACGACAGAAGTTCGACCAGCGTAACGTTGGTGTCGATCGCGAGCTTGCCCATTTGAATCTCAAGGTTCTCATCCAAGGGCATGCCTTGCCTGACCTGGTCCGCGATCGAAGCGACTCTTTGCAGAAACTGCGGGAGATCGACCGCGCCCAAGAAGGCAAGGGAGAACACCACGCCGACCAACGCCCAAAACTGCCTAATGACCCAACGAATCCAGTTCAGCATGAGCAAGCGCTTGGACGGATTGAACAACTCAAACGAAGCGTCAGCGTCGGGGGGCGGTGTTGGTCGCTCGGCAATCTTCAAGAAGCGCAGTACAAACGACTTCACTGCTCGACACTCCCGCTGGCCTGCGCCAGCGACTCAAGTCGATCCGCAAGCCGACGCATCTCTATTCTGGCTGCGCGCAACTCAGCAATCACATCAGCGCTGGCTATGTCGCCAGCTGGCTCGGCAACTAGATGCTCGTTGTTCACCGCAGCACTCGCTGCATCTGGCGCACGCAGGGCCGGCTGCCCATCAGGTGCCGCCTGCACGCCGCGGTTTTGCTTTGCGCCCCGCATGCGCGAGTAGAGAAAATCTCTGACCACTTCGAACTCCTGGAAGCCCTCGATGGTCATCTCGGCACTGGCTGAGCCGCTGGCGGTCTGCAGCTTGACGTCGCCTAGACCGAGCCAGCGCTGCACCAGATTACTCTTCAGATGAATGTCTTGGATACGCGAGTAGTTGAGTGAGATCTCGCGGCGAAAGAAGACGCCCCATCGCATCGACACGCCTTCGTCGTCGAACTCATAACGCATTGTTCTGAAGCGGAAGGTGAGCGGAATCAACATGAAGAAAAAGAACGGGCCCAAGATCAATGAGCACAGGGCGTAGTACCACCAGAGGTTCTTGTGGGGTCGACTGAGTTGTAGCACCGATCTCAGTGCTTGTTCACTTGCTGCCAATCTGAACTTCTTTCACTTTTTACTCCGTTTTCAGGTTGTGCTCTTACTCTAGCGGCCCCTACGCATCGGAACCCATAGAACTTCCGCACGGCACGACGTTTCCCGCCGAAGGCTATTTGACGGTTGTCCAATCATGTTGGCGGCCAACAGCTTCGGCTCCGACATCACAGGCTCCAGAAGGACTTCTCAGCGTTCTGCTCAGACAAGCACTAACATCGCAGGTCGAATGTCCTCACCCCCAAGCCAACCGGTCCCTGCTCAGGGCCTGCAACCCTTCACCGACGGATTGACTCAACACCCGCAGCTCGCCGACGAGTTAACCCATCGCGCCTTCCTTCCGGGGCAACCCTCGCACTTCGCCACGCTCGAGACCCCACTGCCCGCAGCGCTCGAAGCTGCGATGGTAATGAACGGTGTCGGGCGCCTTTGGAGCCATCAAGTCACCGCAGTCGACGCTGCCCGACGCGACGAAGATGTGCTCGTCACCACCCCCACGGCCTCCGGCAAGTCGATCGTGTTCCAGCTGCCAGTGCTCGAAGAGGCCCACAATCGCGGCCCCGGGCGGGCGCTCTTCCTCTTTCCACTGAAGGCACTCGGCCAAGACCAGCTACAGAAGTTTCGCAGCCTGGCCCACGCTGCCCAGCTCCCCGACGATGTGGCCGGTTGCGCCATCTACGACGGTGACACTTCGCGCAAAGACCGGCAGCAGATTCGAGCCAACCCACCGCGAGTGTTGATCTCGAACCCCGACATGCTGCACCATGGCATCTTGTCGAACGCCGCTCACTGGGCCGAATTCCTAGGCAGCCTCAAGTGGATCGTGCTCGACGAACTCCATACCTACCGCGGCATTTTCGGCTGCCACTTCTACCACGTACTGCAACGATTGCTACGTGTCTGCCGCAGGCACGGCGGCAACCCCAAGATCATCGCGTCGTCCGCTACCGCCAGCAACGCAGCCGAGTTTGCCGGAGCGCTAGCCGCGCGTCCCTTCACTCTGATCGAGGAGTCTGGAGCGCCCCGCGAGGGCCGGCACTTCCTGCTGTTCCAGCCCAGCTCGAGTCCCTACACCACCGCCCTGGAGCTGTTGACCGAGTGCGTCAACAACGGCCTGAAGACGATCGTCTTCACCAAGGCGCGGCGCATGACCGAGCTCTTGCACAACTGGTTGAAACGACGAGAACCCGAGCTGGCCAAACGCGTGGCCAACTACCGAGCCGGCTTCCTAGCGAGCGAGCGCCGGCAGATCGAACGAGATCTGTTCGACGGCAAGCTCGACGCCGTCATCTCCACTTCTGCTTTGGAGATGGGAATCGACGTAGGAGGCCTTGATGCCTGCATTCTGGTGGGTTTCCCGGGCAGCATGATGGCCACCTGGCAACGTTCCGGACGAGTGGGCCGAGAGGGACGAGAGTCGGTGACCGCGCTCTGCGCCCTACCCGATGCGCTCGACCAATACTTGCTCCAAAATCCGGATGAGTTCCTGCAACGCCCGTGCGAACCACTGATCGTCTCTCCTAAGAACCGCGTGATTGGACGTCAACACCTCCTATGCGCCGCCGCCGAAATGCCGTTGTCACGTGACCGGGACCAAGAGTATGTCGAGCGCCACCAGCCGGTAATTGACGATCTCATCCGTAACTTCGAGTTGACCCGTTCTGAAGACGGCAGCGAGATCTATTGCCGCGGACAACGACCCCACCGCGACGTCAGCCTCCGCGGTGGAGGAGCCAACTACTCGATCTACTCCACCTCGAGCGGCCGCACGATCGGCACGGTCGATGGTATTCGGGCGCTTCGCGAATGCCACCCCGGCGCTATTTATCTGCACGCCGGCCGGCAATTCGGCATCACCGAGCTCGACGAGCAAAAGAAGATGGCAATCGCACAACCAATGCGGGTCGACTACTTCACCCAACCTCTCACCGAGAAGTCGACCGAGATCTTGGAAATCCTCAATCACCGCAAGGACGGCCCTCTCGAGGCATGGCTCGGTCGGGTCAGGGTCACTGAGTTTGTTGCCGGCTTCGAGCGCAAGCGCATCGCTGGCCAGGAACGCTTGGGGCAAGAAGCACTCGACTTGGACCCAGTGGAGTTCGAGACGGTGGCTCTGTGGTGGGCCGCTCCGCGCACCATCGAAGAGACGCTGCTCGAACACAAAGAAGATTTCATGGGCGGTCTGCATGCAGCTGAGCACGCCGCCATCTCGCTCTTCCCAGCCCTGGCCCTGTGCGATCGCAGCGACATCGGCGGTATCTCGATCCCTTTTCACCCGCAAGTCGGTTGTGGAGCTGTGTTCATCTATGACGGGCACGCCGGCGGCGTAGGCATCGCAGAGAGCGGCTTCGAACGACTTCCCGAGCTGCTCGCCAAGGTGATCGAGCTCCTGGAGAGATGCCCGTGCGAGAGCGGCTGCCCCAGCTGCGTTCAATCACCCAAATGCGGCAACGGCAACCGGCCGCTTGACAAGGGGGGGGCGCTTCGCCACATGCGTCTGCTCTTAGCGCTTGAGCAGCCCCTTGAAGGTGAAATCGTCGCTCCCACCCCGGATCTAGAGCAACGGGTCGATCCGGCCCAGTTCAAACGCCATCAGAGGGGATTGGATCGCAACACCGCAAACCGTTTCAGCGATCACTTTGGGCACCCAGAAGGACCCGCAATCGGCGGGCCGACTCGAGATCTCTTCGACCTCGGTGAGCCGGGCAGCGTCGCCGAACAAAGGTCTATGAGGACCGGGGATCTCCCTCCGCTGCCGCCGCTGCCCTCCACTCAGAAGGCCCAAACCCAATCTCTGAGACCGCGCGATCGCTCAACCTCCCCGACACAAAACTTTCCTCGCTGTCCGATACCCCGCACAATCAACAAGACCGTGCTGTTCGATATTGAAACCAAACGCTCGGCCAAAGAGGTCGGCGGCTGGCACATGCTCCATCGTCTGGGTGTCGCGCTCGCGGTCACTTGCAACCTCGAAGAGAACACTTTCAACGTCTACCTGGAAGACGAAGTAGACGGTCTCGTTGCCGAACTGCGCTCCGCCGATCTGGTCATCGGATTCAACATCATCCGTTTCGACTACCCCGTCATGTCGGGCTACAACGGTGAAGACTTTCGCCGCAGCCTGCCGACGCTCGACCTGTTCGAGACCATCAAGGAAACGGTCGGCCGAAATATCGGTCTTGCGCGCCTGGGCGAGGCTACCCTGGGATCATCCAAGTCCGCCGACGGCCTGCAGAGCCTCGAGTGGTACCGGGAAGGACGCCTAGACCTGATCGAAGACTACTGCCGCCAAGACGTCACTTTGCTGCGCGACCTGTATCTCTTTGGCCGTCGCGAAGGCTATGTGCTATGGAAGGACAAGGACGATCGCAAGGTGCAGATCCCGGTCGAATGGCGTTAGCCCTGTTTGCTGAACCTGATCGCGACCTACTCCGAACTCCCTACTCCCTACTACCTACTACCTGCGACCTACTCCCACTCCAAGTTGCCGCACACTCCCAAGGTCTGCCCGCTCACGTGCCTGGCGCTTTCTGAAGCCAGAAAGAACACCACCTCGGCGACCTCCTCCGGCTCAATCCAACTCCGCATGCTCACATGTTGCAAGAGTTCAGCCTCCGCCTCCTCGTAAGACAGCCTCTTTGAGCGCGCCCTCGCCTGGACCATCTCTCGGCCGGTCTCATTCGCCACCATCCCTGGCAGCACCGCATTACAGCGCACGTTGTATCTGCCGTACTCTCGAGCCACGTTCTGCGTCAGCCCCAACACACCCGCCTTAGAGGCGACATAGGCCACGCGCTTGGGTAGGCCCTGAGTGGCGGAGTGCGAACCGATGTTGACGATGGCTCCAGCGCGTTGCTCCTTCATGACGGGGGCAACCTCTCGAACGCAATAGAACATGCCAGAGAGATTGACCGACATCACTCGATCCCAGTCTTCTGGTGTGACCTTGTGCAAGCTCACCCGTGGACCGACCTCGCCAGCACAATTCACCAGCACGTCAATCCCGTGCATCCATTCGAGCGCCTCACTGATCAGCGATGCCACGTCTCGAGCACGGGAGACGTCGGTCACCGTGCCATGCATGCCCGGATGCTCTGTTAGGACCTGGACCATCCCCTCTGCAGACAAGTCCGCAATGTGAACCTTGGCACCGCTGTCGTGAAATCGTTCGGCGATCGCTAAGCCCAGACCGCCCGCACCAGCGGTGATTACCACCCGCTGCGGCTCCTCGGCAACTCCTGGAAGAACGTCGGAAAGCATGTTCGATTGAGTTCTCTTGATGGCCATACAGACCGACATGCGGGCCGTATGGGGAAAGGTATATTGGCAGTCGTCCTGAGAAGCTGGAGACTAGCGAAACCTTCGAGTCCAAGTCTCGCGATCCCACAGTAACCGACTCGTTTCTTAAGAGCTGCACAAATACGACGCCGCCAAGCGCCAAACGGGACGCTAGACTCAGTCCTTCCAGTCCCATTTCACCTTGGGTCCATTCCACCTGCACCTTAGTAGAGCAAACTCGCCGATGAACTCAACCGCCCCTGACCTAAGCTCGATTCGTTTCTTAGTCCTCGACTTTGATGGCGTGATGACCGACAACCGAGTAATGGTCTCAGAGGACGGCAGCGAGACCGTCATCTGCAATCGCAGCGACGGGATGGGGATCCAGCTAGCCCAGACCCAGGGGCTCGACGTGTTGGTTTTGTCTAAAGAACGCAATCCAGTTGTTGCGGCTCGCTGCCGAAAACTCGGTGTGCCATGTGTGCAAGGTCAAGACAACAAGCTGCCGGTACTCGAGGGCCTGGCTCAAGACCGCGGCTTGATCGCAGAACAAGTGGCCTACGTCGGCAACGACGTCAACGACCTCGAATGCATGGTCTGGAGCGGTCTCGGAATCGCTGTCGCAGACGCCCACAAGGAAGCCAGCGCAGTTGCCAACTGGACCACCACCCAGCTCGGAGGGCGCGGTGCCGTGCGCGAAGTTTGTGACCATTGGATGGCGCAGAACTAGTCCTAAGTCGCTGCCGTGAAAACCCTGCTCATTCCGGCCCTCTGGGGTGACTTCAACCTCGGTCTGGAACGAACGCTCTCGGCAATCGCCGACGGTCTGTTGCACCGCGGCCACTCGGTAGATGTGGCGGTTCGTAGACCTCTGGATCTCGAGCGAATCAAGCAAACATTCGCGGTCGAACTCGAGGGGATTCGCGTACGACAGACCCCGGACTGGAGCGCCCCACTCAAGCAAATTCCGATGATCGGCAGGAAACTGGCTGGCCTTAATGCGCGGCGCGGTTTTAGGAACCTCACCGCTGAGTACGACCTAGCACTGATCCAGAGTTCTCACATTCCACCCGCGTCGGGTGCGACCCGCTCGGTCTTGTTCACCGAATTCCCCAGAGACCCCACTCCATCATCACGCGACTGGCGTCATCGGTTGAACTCGTACGACCTGCTGATCGGCAACTCTGAGTTCACCCGTCAGTGGATTGAGCGCTACTGGAGTGCGCCCACCGAGGTCTTCTACCCCTCGATTCAAGAGTGCGTACCTTTGGCCAAGAAACCGTGGATCCTAGGTGTTGGCCGCTTCATCGCCGGCGGTCGCAGCAAGGGCCAGCTCGAAATGGTCGAGACCTTTCGCAAGATGGTAGACGAAGGTCTCGACGGCTGGCGTCTCCAGCTCGCGGGGCTCGCCGGCACTGACGGCTACCTTGACCGCGTCCGAGACCGGGTGCAGAGCTATCCCATCGATATCCACGTCGACGCGACCGCGGCTGAACTTGCAGCGCTGTACGGCAGCAGTTCCCTGTTTTGGCACACCACCGGGCTAGGCGCCGATCTAGACACGGAACCCCAACGCTTCGAACATTTTGGCATCGTGGTCGCTGAAGCAATGACCGCAGGCTGCGTGCCCCTGGTCTTCGGCGAAGCGGGCCCCAAAGAGATCGTCGCGGACCCACAACTATGCTGGTCAAGTCTCACTGAACTCCAGTACAAGGCTACGGCACTCATCGCTGACAGCACGCAACGTCAGACCCTCGCCGTGGCTTGTCGAGAGCGTGCGGTCGAGCACTTCGGCCACGCCGCGTTCGACCGCTCCGTTGATCGCTTGATCGCTTGATCGCTTGATCGACTGATCGACTGATCGACTGATCGACGTCTAGCGACCTTGCCGATCCCTATTGTCGATCGCCGTTATCAGCGCCGCCTCGATCAGTGCGCCCACCGTTTCGGCGTCAAATTGCTGCGCGAACTCAGCCGTGGGTGCAAGCTCGCTCAGCGAGCCCTTGGTCCAAGCTGCATGCAGCGTCTCGATGGCATTCTTGAGACCAACTGCGTCGAGCGGGCCAGCTCTTAGACCACCGCCTTTTGCTAGTGCGTCAGAAACTGTTCCCTGCTTCGGGCTCATCGCCAGAATCGGCCGCCCCAGAAAAGCGTAGTCCGCAAGTTTGGAGGGCATGAAGATCCCTTCGACAAGGTCGGTCTCGACCAGCAACGCTACGTCAGCCTTGCCCATCCACTCGAACGAGTCCTTGGGACTCTCTGCAGGCACAAACGAAACGGTATCGACCAAGTCTGGAGCTGAAAGCGTCGTCTGCGAGCCGGTGCGGCCCATGAACTCGACCCGCACCTGCGCGCGAACCGCGTCGGGGAGGCTGCGCAACGCCTCGAACAAACCATCGACCTTTCGTTCCTTCATCAAGAAGCCAGCATGGCGAATGATCATCACCGGGTTCGCTCGCGGCTGAGTCTGCCCCCCTCGAGCTAGCTCGGCCGCTCGACAGTTTGGAGGCCCACAGTGAGCCGCGACCATGAGCTTGTTTTTCGCCCGCTGCCCTGAATCATCGGCGCCCGACCCGGATGTTGACCAAACAAAGGAAGCCAGGTAGCGCGAAAGTCGAGCGCTGGGAAAGAGGAGCGTGTCGGCAGCCTCAAACAGATCCTTCAGCAGCAGCGCCCCGCGCCGCGTTGCCCTGCGACCGGCGGCATAGTTGAAAGGCTCAGGGTACAAATGGTGTGGCCAAGGATCGCTGAAGTAAGCACACCACGGAAGCGCTGGCTGGCGTCTGACCAACCGTCGGGCGGCATGATGACTGCCAACCGGGTTGAGTCGCGAGAAGACCACATCGATCGCGCCGCGAGAACCCGCCTCCTTTCTTAGGATCTGTTCCGCTCTATCGGAGGCCGCCAGCACCCAGCCCCACTCCTTTGCGGTCACCAAGTGACGCAGGTTGAACACTGCCAGCGCCACTCTGAGCGGTAGGAATCGGGGTCGGCGATCACTAAGCCACTGCCAACAGCGCACCAAGGCTGTCGTGCGCGCTGCCACACGCACCACCTTGACATCGCGATGTTCCACTGCAGGTTCTGTGAACTCAGAGCGGAGATCGTCATTGGCGACCACGGTAACCCGATGACCACGGCTTGCCAAAGCGACAGCGGCCCGCGCAGCACACAACCCCTCGGATGTACCGTTGATGTAGTGCGACGAGATCAACAGGATGTGCAGCGCCTGCCGCTCAGCGGAATCCTGCGCGCCGGAACCGGGACGGCTCTCGTCAAGCGTCATCGGTTGGATCGCAAGGTCATCCAGGGGTGCTGCTTGCCGAACCGACCGAGCTGAGTCACCTCGGATCCAACCCGCGTTCTCCGAAAACGCGAAGATTTGGCCGCCGACGCGTCGATTCCTGGATCCATTAGTTCTCTCAATCGAGATATCGAAGACTTTGGTCGAAGGCCGCCCAACTCAAGGACTCGATCCTAGCGTCTCGCGCCGATTCCGCCCCGCTCTTTCAAACTGAAGGTGCGCTTCCAGCGTTGAGCGGAACGCAGCAAACGAAATGTCCTGATCATCCGCCACGGCCGACGCCATCCGTCGCTCACAAGGCCTCGCAACAAATAGATCAGCCAGTAGGAACGTTGCATTTCTTGACTCAATCCCGATCGACTGAGCAACACATACGGTGAGGGTTTGGGTTCTGCCTCGCCGTTCCAGTCGAGTCCAGTCAGAGCCCTAAACCCGCCAATCGGGGCATGGTAGTGGACCAGTGAAACTCGGTTGGTGGTCATGACGGAATGGCCAGCGAGTCGCAGACGCACACCGATCTCGAAGTCTTCGCCATAGCCAAAATCGAGGCGTTCATCGAAACCGTTAACTTGCGTCGCTGCAGCCGCTTTCACCAGGCTCGCGCCTCCCGCCAGGCCCGTCCACGCCCAGGTGAGATCACCGTGCCGCTCACGCCGGCGTTCGGCATCGGACTCCGCAAGTTCGAGCACGATCGCGCGAGGCCGTTCGGCCGCGTCCATGGGATCAGGCCGGGGCTGCGCACCGCTAGGGCTCGTGCGCGGAGAGACCACCGTGGCGCTGATTGCACCGGCGTCCCAACTCTCTGCTTCACTGACCAATGACTCCACGAAGTTCGCTGGTAGTCCAACATCATCGTCAAGGAACAGGATCCAATCTCCGGACGCCAGGGACAACCCCAAGTTACGGGCTCTACCGGCACCGATCCACTCCACGCGTTGGTGCACAACAGGAGTGCCAACTGCGCCCCAGTCGATCGAGTAGTCGGACATGCCCTCCGGGCTCTGTTCGATCACAATGGTCTCGGAGATCTGCGGCCGCTGCTGTTCGAGATCGCGGAGCAAGGCCAAGAGCGACTCTTCGCGTCCCAATGTGGGAACGATCACGCTGACTCGTCGCGGTGCAGGTTCTACCGTCCCAAGATCACACGTGAGCCGGGAACACCGGGCGACCGGTGTCGGCACGTCACCCTGGAACCGACCGCGCTCCGCCTTGGCCTGGCCGAACAGTCGCCATAGCGACGACACCAAGCCCAAGGCGTTCGCAAGCCTGGACGGCCCGAAGAGCGTCCCGGCGAAGCGCCAGAAGACGACCCATCGCGGGCCGTAGCAACGCTCGATAATCATTACCAGATCGATCTGTTCTCGACCGGTCCCAGCAACCGCGCCGCCCAACTTCAGATCAGGATCAGCGATGCAAAGCACTCCGGCACGCGATACCCGTCGACCAAAATCGATCCAAGAGCTCTCAACACTTGCCTGCTTCAGCCCCCACCGCACCGCTGCAAAAAGAGAAACATGAGCAACTCCCAGTCGGGACGACAGAAGCCAAGTCGCATGCTTGTGCGCTGCACCAACCAGTGCCGCATCGTCCAGTTCCACGTAGCCCAAAGTCCTGATCGCCCGGTGCGTCGCTGGATCGAGTCCTCGGTGCCACAGCTCATTGCGATGACGCGGTTTGCCCGCGAGGGCCACAACATCGTCCACCGTGACCGCAGCGGAATCGACCACTGGACCAGCGCGCCACACCAGCCAGTCATCTGGATAGTGAATAGCGAGTACTGCTGCGACCGTGCCCAAGTCTCTGTCAGAACCTGCCACTTCCAGGGCTTCAAGTTCGCTCTCAGCGCCGCACATTCTCTGCACACTGGCGACAGCTCCCTCGAGCGTTGTCAACAGAAGAACAGTTCGGTTCGCCAAATCGGCCATCAGAGCGCGACTCCTGTCGCTGGCGCATCAAGGCTCGCGGCGAGCGGCGCTTCGCAGTCGTCATTGAGGCTGGGCGCTGCAACCATGACCACCAACATGCCAACCATGCGGCCCAGGCACTCGGCCATCGCATTGAAGCGGTCGGGACCCAACAGACCGTTGCTTGCACGCACCAGGATCAACAACTCGGTGATCATCCACCAGCGAAGTCGAGCACTGAAGGTCGGGCTCGGGTTACCTCGTCGCCACACACGCCAACCATTCACCACCACCATCCGTCCGTAGTGAAAGGGTCGCGGTCGACCGGAAGGTTCATGCAGATGCGCCACCCGAGCTGTCGACGCCACTAGGAGTTGGCCGTACTCGCGGGCGCGCAGGCAAAAATCGAGATCTTCGTAGAGCCCGTAACCCTCGAACCACGACGAGAATCCGATCTCGCCAAACAGGGACCGGCGCCACAAGGAGGCACCCCCCATGAAGCAGTCGACCGTCACCGTTCCCGCTGTTGGCGAAAGATAGGCGATGGGCCAGCCGTGCCCTTCCGCTGGAACCGCGCCAGGCCTGAGGGGAGGCGCCAAGCCTAAGGCTCGACGCAGCCGCCATCTGAGGCCAACTCGCCGCCTCCAGCCGAAGCTGTTGATCCAGCCGCCCTCCACGCTTACCCCATTGCCATTTGCAGCACTCGTCTGAGAGGGATCACTCCACTGCCCCTCATCGATCCAACCGCCGACTCCCACCGCCGCTGGGTTGGTCTCGATCGCCCCCAGCAATTCGCTGAAATAGGAGGGCGACGGAACGCAATCGTCATCGAGAAACGCGATCATCTCGCCGCGCGCTGCGCGAATGCCGACATTGCGTTGCCTGGTCAGCCCGCGGTGTTCTTCCTCGACCACAAGATGCCTGACCCGTGGGTCGTCCAATGCCGCAATCTTCGAGGCAAGTACGTCAAAGTGAGACTTGGCAGAAGCGTCGATCACTAAGATTTCATCCGGCACCCGATCGGATTGCAACGTCGAGTGCAAGAGACGCTCAACACAGTGCGGGCGATTGAGCGTGCAGATCACCAGCGTCAGTGTGACCGGTTCTTTTGTCGCCACGGTCACCTCGCAGTGACCTCGACCAGCCAGGTGGCGAAGCGCTCGGCCACCACTTGAGCACTGAAATCATCCACCATCCGCTGACGCGCGGCCTGCCCCAACCGAGTCGCTAGCGGTGCATCGTCCAACAGCTCGATCATCGCCTCCGCAAGCTGATCCGGCTGACCCGGCTCGACCAATAGCCCGTCGATCCCCGGCCGAATCAACTCAGTTGACCAACCGACGTTGGCTGCGACCACTGGTCGCCCGCACGCCATCACCTCCATCCAAGACAACGGCAGCGCTTCCGCGTAAGACGGCAGCACGGCAGCCAAGCAAGTCTTGATGAGCTGCTCGATCTCGGCATACGGAACAAAGCCGCGGTAGTCGACCTGTTGGCGGGCAGCAGAGCTGAGCTGCGCCAAACACAAAGCCCAGGTCGACGATGCGCCACTCACCACATCGCGCGAGTCCCGGCCCACCACAATCAACCGCGCTTCAGGCCTCCGCTCCACGACCTCGTTGAACGCCTGGCATAGATCCAACACACCCTTCTTGCGGACGATCGTGCCCACGTAGACAAATGAGTCCGTCAGGACCTGGTCGGGCTCGGCGGGAGTGAACCGCTCGACGTCCACGGGGTTGGGAATCACCTGCAGTCGCCGCTTGAGGCCGAACACTTCTTGAGTTTGCTGTGCAGTGAATCGGCTTACCGCTGCGTTCGCCTGAGAAGATTTGAGCGCTCTCTCCTCAGCACGCCTGACTCGCGGCCGCACGGGCTCGCCGGTGAGTTTTGAGAAATAGGTCGCTGAACCGTTGCACCAAACAACCACCGGACAGCCTGGACGAATCGCCCCCGAGGGGCCGCACCAGTCATGCGAAACCACCACATCGAGCTGACCGTGCCTTACTAGCTGCCGCAATCGACGCTCGAGCCGTCTCGGATTCAGCAACCAGCCCAACTTTGGGATCGAGCTTCGCGCCTCGATCTCAATCAACACGCCACGATCCTCCTCCCGCCGAGCGCGGTTAGCCCAGCCAACCACTCTCACCTCATGACCGCTCGCCACCAATGCTGGGGCCAGCGTCGCAAGGCTCGAGGCAATGCCTCCGCCCGCAGGAGGGTATTCGAGGGTCAAGAAGGTGATTCTCAAGATAGGGTTCTCATCAGTCTCAGGGTGCTCCGCGCGACCGGCGCAGGATCGTTCCTGGAATCCAGCACTCCAACCACGGCACAGTCGAAGGGCATCGCATTATTCATGAAAGTCGCGCTGGTTATTGGCACTAGACCCGAAGCCATCAAGATGGCTCCTGTGGTCCGTGCGCTCCGCAACGATCCAGCCACAGAGCCAATTCTGATCTCCACCGGCCAACACCGCGAGCTCCTCACGGGCACACTTGAAAGCCTGGCAATGGTGCCAGATCACGACCTCGCCTTGATGACGGATTCTCAAACCCCAAACGGACTGTCCGCGCAAATCCTTCAGCAGTTGCCGGAAGTGTTCCATCAAGTCGACCCTGCCGCAGTGCTTGTTCAGGGCGACACCACCACCGCCATGGCAGCAGGACTCGCCGCCTTTCACCAGCAGACACCAGTCGGACACATTGAAGCAGGCCTGCGCACCGGCGATCTTGACTCGCCTTTTCCCGAGGAGGGCAATCGACTGATCCTCGACCGCATCGCTCGTTGGTGCTTTGCTCCCACCGCAGGCGCAGCGGACAACCTGAGGGCCGAGAGTATTGACGCTGACCGCATCGTCGTGACCGGCAACACGGGCATCGACTCTCTACTGTGGATGCTCGCTCATCCTGAAACCGTGACAATAGATGCCCCCTCCAGAGACTTCATCCTGCTCACCCTGCATCGCCGCGAGAGTTTTGGTGCTCCGCTCCGAGCCATCGTGCACGGTGTCTGTGACTTCCTACAGATCCAGCCTGAGGCCTCGGTGGTCTGGCCAATGCACCCCAACCCGAACGTACGTGCGGCTCTTGAAGCTGCTAAGTCCACTGTTGTCGGCAAACAGATTCAGATCGTCCCACCACCTGCATACGGCGCGTTCTGCCAACTGCTCGCCCAGTGCCGGCTAGTGCTCTCGGACTCGGGTGGCGTCCAAGAAGAATGTCCCTCACTAGGAAAGCGCGTGCTCGTGGCCCGCGAAACGACTGAACGGCCAGAGGCGATCGACAGCGGCCACAACCTGCTGGTCGGCAGAGAGCGTGCAGCCGTCTCGGCAGCGCTTGAGCAAGCGTGGCACGAGCCGATCTATGACGGCCCTATCCCGGCTCCAAACCCCTACGGCGATGGCCAAGCAGCAGAGCGCATCCTTAGCGTGCTCAAAAACCAGCTCCTCAGGTGCTGACGGACGTTCCTCGTATCGCCCGCCGGGCCTGCGGATAGAGCTTCGATCACTGGACAGCAAACCACTCAAAGAGCGCTCGACGCTGGGCCTACCCTCGCCAGTCGACTCCGAGTTCCTTACAGAGTCCTTCGAGCCCTGCGATTACATCCGGGTGCAAAGGAATGCCTTGAGCCAGTCGATCTGCACGGCACCGCGCTTCCTTCACCCCGGCATAAATGACCGGCTCAGCGTCCGGTGCAGGCGGAGTGGCAACTACCGCCCTTACAAAGTGATCCATTTCGGTCTTGAACTCATCGACATCGCGCAAGCCCTCGATCGAGAGCGCCGCGAAAAAGTGACCGACCCCTCTATCGACGCTCACCTGATCCAGCACGCCTGCGCCTGACAGGAGTCCGCTGACGATGTCGACCACCATCGCCAAGCCCTGACCCTTGTGACCACCCAAATCGAACGAACCGCCCAGCGGCAACAAGCGCTTGGCCCGATATCCCTCCTCGGCATCGATGGTCGGTCGACCAGCTTCATCTGTCGCCCACCCAGGGCCTAGCGGCTCGCCGGCTCTCAACGAGAGCATGATGCGCCCCAGCGGGACCGTCGACGTCGCCATATCGAGATGAAACGGCGGCTCCTGGTCGGTTGGTACCGCGATCGCCAGCGGATTAGTACCGAACCGCGACTCGCTCCCGTGCAGCGGCACCACCAACTGATCGGCGTTGGTCGTCGCTACCCCGATCATGTCGTGCTCGAGCGCCATCTTCGCGTAGACCCCGGCGGCACCAAAATGCTGTGAGCCGCGTACCGAGACGATGCCGATGCCGGTGGCTTTGGCCTTCTTGATCGCCAACTGCATCGCGTGCGTCGCGACCACATGCCCCATACCGTTGTCACCATCAATCAGGGCCATGGTGGGCGACTCGCGCACCGCCTTGATGTTAGGTGTAGCCGTGGTCATCCCTTTCTGCAAGAAAGGCGCGTAGAGCAGCAGGATGTAGTTCGAAACCCCGTGGGTCGAGACCCCCATCAAATCGGCCTCGATCAACGCATGTGCAACCGTGGCCGCGTCCTTGCTGGTTAACCCTAGTGCCTCGAAGATCCGAATCACATTGCCGCGCAACGTCTCGGAATCGAGACGCACAAAACCCACTGGCGTCGCTTCGGTCTCAGCTTGTCTTTCGGTCATCGCATCTCCTCGCAGTCCCAGCGCATCATACGGTGTCCGAGAAGCTGGGCTGAAGAAGTCCTACAGGTTGACGTTATGATTCGCCGCAGCCCCATTCAAGTCCAACAGTCGAGAACAACCACCGAAGAGTTCAGGAGTCAGTGCGCATGCCCGACAGTTCCCCGGCCGAAGCGAACGATTCAATCGTGCCAGCATCGATAAACGTTGCCATCATCGGCTCAGGCCCGAGTGGCTTTTATGCCGCTGCCGCACTGTTCAAGAGTGACGCGGTCACCGCACACGTCGATATGTTCGATCGACTGCCAACTCCGTTCGGCTTGGTCCGCGGTGGCGTTGCGCCGGACCATCAGAAGATCAAGAACGTGATCCGGGTCTACAACAAGACCGCCGACCACGAGCGTTTCCGGTTCTTTGGCAACGTGATGATTGGCCGTGATGTCGCTGCTGCAGAGCTTGCCGCTCACTACCACGCGGTGATCTATGCCGTGGGCAACGAGAGCGACCGCCGCTTAGGCATTCCCGGGGAGGATCTGGCCGGGGTCCATTCCGCCACTGAGTTCGTAGGTTGGTACAACGGCCACCCTGATTTCCAAGACCGCACCTTCGCGCTCGACCAAGCGAAGCGCATCGCAGTAGTGGGCAACGGTAACGTCGCCATGGATGTCGCCCGGGTGCTAGCTCAAGACTTGGATGAACTGGGTGCCACCGACATCACTGATAAGGCGCTCAAGGCGCTCCGCATGAGTACCGTCGAAGAGATCACCATTCTCGGTCGACGCGGTGTTGCCCAAGCGGCGTTCTCACCTAAAGAGATCAAAGAGATCGGTGCACTCGAGCGTGCCAACCTGGTGGTCGATCCGAGCGAAGTCGCGCTCGATGAGGCCTCGAGTTCTTGGCTCGAAGAGCACGCGCCACCAAGCGCCAAGAAGAATGTCGAGTACCTCACTGAACACAGCGCACAAGCCCCCGGAGAGGCCGGCATCGACATTGTCTGTCGCTTCCTGGTCTCACCGACCAAATGCGAGGGCGACGGTGACGGCAAGCTGGAGTCGGTCACGATCGAAACGAACGCACTCTACCTTGATGATCGCGGCACTCCGAGGCCGCGGGGAACAGGCGAGACCTTCGACCTGTCGGTCGATCTGATCTTCAAAGCTGTGGGCTACCGGGGCGTGCCACTAGAGGGCGTGCCCTTCAACGACGGCTGGGGCACCTTTCCCAACACCGATGGCAGACTCACCGAAGAGGAGGGCGGCGCCACCGTTCCAGGCCAGTATGTCGTTGGTTGGGCGAAGCGCGGACCGTCAGGACTGATCGGCACCAACGGGCCGGATTCGACTGCCACGGTCTCGAAGCTGATTGAAGACGCAACCAACGGACTGTTCGCTGAACGCGATGCTGACCCCGAGGCACTGATCGCGAGACTGCAAACCAACGGCGTCACGGTGTCCGACTTCGACGACTGGCTACGACTTGACGCAGAGGAGATCCGTCGTGGCGAGGCGAAAGGAAAAGTGCGCGACAAGTTCTGCAGTGTAGACGACATGATGACCGCAATCTGCGAGTTGCGTGACAGCTAAGCCAATAGCACAGCGCCTCTCGCTTCACCCCGGACGACGCTCATGCTGATGATGCTCGAGCGACTGATCGCGGTCCCGTTGATCGGACTGTTCTTGGTGATGGCGGGAACTGTGGCGGCTTCGCTGCTCAGACTTCGGCACCACGATCCACGCTCGCTCAGGCACTGGATCGAGCGCGTCGTCCTTGGTTGCGGTCTGTTAGTGGCAGTGCTGTTCTTGTTGGCCGCGGCCAGTGCTTACCGACCGTGGGTACTGATGCTGCTCGCGGTCGCGACTGTGGTCGCAGGTGGGCTCCAGTTGCGCTCCGAGTTGCGCACCACCTTAGCTAGCGCCAGATCAACTGTCGCCAAGCTGCCGTCGTGGTTGCTTCGGCTAAGTGCACTGGTTGTTCTTGGACTGACTCTGGTTCTCTGGCTGCAGTCGATCAGACCCGACTTGTCTTGGGACGCAAACGTCTACCACCTCACGCTGCCCAGACTGTTCTTGGAGCACGGCGGCTTCTTTGCTGTGCCGTTCAACGTCTACAGCCATTGGCCGCTCGGCGTCGAGCTATTGTTCGGTCTCGCCATCGCAGTCCACGACTACGTGCTCGCTAAACAACTGCACTTTGTCTTCGGCTTGCTCACCCTTGCAACCCTGTACGCCGGCACCCACGCCTACACCCGCACCAACGCCAACGCCAACGCCAACGCCAACGAAGACAACAAGCTCTCTCACGGCGTCGCTTGGTCTGGCCTGCTGGCCTGCGCCCTCTTCCTGGCCAACCCAGTGGTGCTTTTCGAGATCCGGGTTGCCTATGTCGATCTCGCTCTCGCTTTCTTTTTTCTGGTCGCCTTCGTCTCCTCAGAACGCCTCTTGGTCACAGACGAATTGACACAGCCTGAGCGCAAGGCCGATCTGCTCCTCTTGGGCATCGCCTGCGGACTGGTGTGTGCCACAAAGCTCAGCGGCGTTCTCTTGGCGTCGAGCCTCTTGGTAGTGGTGTTCGCTGCCACGATTGCGCGGCGAGGGATTTCTCGCACACTCCGCGATGCCGCGTGGGTCGCCGTACCTCTCCTCTCTCTAGCGGCACCCTGGCCGATCAAATCGTGGTTTTTGACCGGCAACCCTGGCTATCCCCTGCTCTTTGGTACGTTCGGCGGTCCCAATTGGAGCGAGGCATTGGGGCAACAGCACGCCGCCTGGCAAGGCAGCATTGGCATGGGACGTGCGCCGCTCGACTACCTGCTTCTCCCCTGGCGCGTGATCACCCAGGGCGGCAAGGGGTACGGCAACTTCGACGGTCGCCTGCACCTCGCGTGGCTGATCTGCATCCCGTTGATCTTGATCGCTGCCCGACGCGATCAAACGGTCCGCCGGGCAGCGATCGTCAGCGCCATCTACTTCGCCATCTGGACCGCCACCTCGCAACAGATGCGCTTTCTGATTCCCTTGCTCGCACTCCTATCGCTCGCAAGCGTTCGCGCCCTGGCCGCCACCTTCACTCACTCCCTCCGCAACCGACTCCTCCCCCTCGCAACCATGCTCACCGTGGGTCTAGCCGTCTCAGCGGCCGCCCCTTATGTTCGCCAAACCCCAAGGCTCGCGAGCGATCTCACCGCTCTTGGCTACAAGGCCAAGCAAGCCGTCATCCAACCTGTTTATGCGGCGATCGACGCACTACCCGCCGAAAGCCACCTGCTCCTGCTCAACACCAGCCATCGCTTTCACATCAACCGGCCGGTCATTGCAGACAGCTTCTTCGAAGCCTCTCAGATTAGTCACACCTTCGCCCAAGTCGAATCGTCGACTCAAGCGAAAGCGGTTCTCAACGAACTCGGAGTGACCCATATCCTGATCGCGCAGCGAGAGTCTTGGAACCCCTACCCAGCAAGCCTCATGGCTTTGCTCGGGGACGCCCAAGCGGTCCGCGTGACCTATCAAGATCAGCGCTTCGCTCTCCTACACGTTCTGCCATAGAGGAGGAGTCCCTGGGCGAGTGTCGCCGAAGGCGACTTAGACCTTCGGCTGCAACTTGCCGCCGAGACTCATCGTCGAGATCAATCCATGTGGGGATAGCGGAACTCGGTCGGAGTCACAAAGGTCTCCTTGACCGACCGCACCGAGGTCCAGCGCAACAGGTTCATGGCTGATCCAGCCTTGTCGTTGGTGCCCGACGCGCGACCACCACCGAAGGGTTGCTGCCCAACGACCGCGCCCGTGGGCTTGTCATTGATGTAGAAATTGCCAGCCGAATGTCGCAGTGCATTCGACATCTCGATCAACGCTTCGCGATCATCGGCAAAGATCGCACCGGTCAATGCATAGGGGCTCGTTGAATCACAGAGCGCCAGCGTCTCCTCGACCTCATTGTCCGGGTAGACGTAGACCGTCATCACCGGCCCAAAGATCTCGTCCTTCATCAGTCGCGATTTCGGATTATGCGAACGCACCAAGGTTGGCTCCACAAAGTAGCCAACCGAGTCGTCACAGTTGCCGCCTGCGAGCACTTCGTAGCCTTCGCCCTTGGCTTCGTCCAGGTAGCCCGAAATATTGCGGAACGAGGAAGCGTCAATGACTGCCGCCATGAAGTTGGAGAAGTCCGAAGCTTTGCCCATCTTGATCTGGCCGATCTCCTCGACCAACTGCGCCTTAACGCCCGGCCACAGCGACTCTGGAATGTAGGCGCGGGAGGCGGCCGAACACTTCTGCCCTTGATACTCAAAGCCGCCACGCAAGATCGAGGTAGCAAGGCTCGGAGCGTCGGCGGTCGGGTGCGCGAAGATGAAGTCCTTGCCGCCGGTCTCACCGACAATCCGCGGATAGCCTTTGTACTTGGCGATGTTGTTGCCAATGGTCTTCCACATCATCTGAAAGACGCGGGTTGAGCCGGTGAAGTGAATCCCGGCGAGATCCTCGTGGGCCAAGGCGGGATCACCAATATCAGCTCCACGACCCGGCACAAAGTTGATCACTCCTGGAGGCAGGCCTGCCTTCTCCAGCAAGCGCATGATCCAGTAGTTCGACAACGCTGCGGTGGTCGCGGGCTTCCAGAGAACAGTGTTACCCATCAACGCGGGCGCCGTCGGCAGGTTGCCGCCAATGGCAGTGAAGTTGAACGGCGTGACTGCGAACACAAAGCCCTCAAGCGGCCGATAGTCCGTGTAGTTCCAGATCCCCGGGGAAGATGTTGGTTGTTGCGCATGCAGATCCTGTGCATACGAGCAGTTGAATCGCCAGAAGTCGATCAGCTCGCACGCCGAGTCGATCTCTGCTTGGATCGGTGTCTTGGATTGTCCCACCACCGTCGCCGCATTTAGCTTCTGGCGCCAAGGTCCTGCCAACAGGTCCGCGGCCCGCAGAAAGATCGCCGCGCGCGATGCATAGGGCATCTCCGACCAATCGGCCCAGGCCGCTGCAGACGCCTCGGCTGCTTGAGCCACTTCTTTCTCGCCGCCCAAATGGAGCGTCGCCAAGACGTGTCCGTGGTCGTGCGGCGAGACCACCTGGGTGGTGTTGCCGGTGAACACGTCCTTACCGCCGATGATCGCTGGGATCTCGATCGGAGCGGACAGCATGTCTTCGATCGCAGCACTCAGCTCTGCGCGTTCAGGGCTGCCCGGCGCGTAGTTGAGAATCGGTTCGTTGAGGGGAGTAGGGACGTGGAATAGACCGTCGGCCATGAGGGAAAGCCTCCAAAGGCAAAGTCACCCAGCGGGCTCAGGGGCCATGCTGCATGGGCGATGGATGGGTGTTGGTTGGATCAGAACTACGGACTCGATGCAAGAGCCTACGCCTGGTTATCGATCCGCAGTTGGTGCCGCGATCTTACCGTTTCGCCGCGCCGATAACAGCGCCTGAAGCAAAGCTCGAGCACCATGACTTCTTCAGCAAGCTCCTAGAACGAGCGCCAAGACACCCACGCCATCTGCAAGAACCCGACGATCAGCAATAGGCCCCCGATGGGAGTGATCGCGCCCAACCAGCGCGGCCCTCCCAACGCCAAGATGGCAACAGTGCCACCAAAGATCAGGCCACCGATGATCAAGGCGGCGCCGCCCGTTCCACGCTCCAGATTCAAAGCGTTCCCCATCAACCCCGCCCCGATCGCGCCCAAACCGCCGACCATCAAGTACTGCGCGGCAGTCTTCCACAACGCCAGCCGATCGGCGGTGAGCCTAGCCTCCAGGCTGTGAGCGCCGAAAGCACCGCCGATCACCGACACTGCGCACAAAACCGCGCCTAGCATTAACACCCATCGAATCGACATCAGCCGTTTTCTCCCCTGCTCCGATATTCTTTGTTTCCGCTCACACCTCAGACTCCCACTCAAGGCATCCTATGACCCTACTCTCTTCAAGCAAGGCCGCAATCCTGCTGCTCACCGGTTCCGCCCTCTTTAGCGCGGGGTGTAACCCCTCGGGCGCAATCCATGAAGACGCAACACGCGACTCGGCACAAGGCGCAGTGGAACAAGACGCCGAAGCACAACCGGCTGGCTCAAACGGCCGCCGCGGCACCACGCTTGCTCGGGTGCCCTCCGATGTCGACATCTCGCGCCCCCTGCGCGCTGGTTTCCTGATTGTCGACGGGGTCTACAATAGTGAGTTGGTTGCGCCCTACGACATCTTCCACCACACGCCGTTTCACACGTCTCCTAATCCGGGCATCGAGGTGTTCACAGTCTCACCGGACGGCTCGCCAGTGACCACCTTCGAAGGTTTGGTCATCAACGCTCACCACAGTTTTGCCACCGCGCCCGAGATCGACATCTTGGTGGTGCCCAGTGCCGAGCACAGCATGAGCACCGATCTCGACAATCAGGAGATGATGAGCTGGGTCGCCAGTGTCGGCGCAAAAGCCGACCTCGTGCTGTCGTTGTGCGACGGTGCTTTCGTGCTGGCGGCAGCTGGCCTTCTAGACGGCCGCGCGGTCACCACCTTCCCCGGCGATCAAGACCGCTTCGGCGAATTGTTCCCAGCCCTTGACCTGCGCCGCAAGACTGGGTTTGTGCACGACGGCCAGGCGGTGACCTCAGAAGGCGGTGCCAAGAGCTACGATCCTGCTCTTTACATCGTCGACCATCTGTATGGCGAAAAGGTCGCCACGGGCGTGGCCGGTGGCCTAGTGATTACTTGGCCACCTACATCCAGCGACGCCACCATCATCACCAACATTTCCAACTAGTTCAGAGCCGAGCAGCGCAGGAGAAGTCAACATGCCACAACCAGAAGAAGCCGCAACCACTGCAATCGCAGAGACCACGACAACCGGCACAACAGATGCGACAGCGGACACACTGGCCGCTGTATCAAGCCCGCTCACCGAGTTCGGTGAAGCCATCGAAGCCAAGCTCCGGGACTGGGTTCCCTTCTACGCCGACTCACCGCTGCTCCAGGGCGCGTCGATTCTGGTGTTCTTTCTTCTGCTGGCGAGCCTAGCCTCGTTCTTCTTGAAGCGCGTCGCGGCGCAACTGTTGTCCAAGACCGAAACCGACCTCGATGACAAGATTCTGTCTGCGCTGACCGGCCCGATCTACATCACGATGCTGTCAGCCGGGTTGCGTCTTGCTTTGGCGCGGGTCGGTTTGGATGACTCCGGAGCCGGGGTAGTCTCGAGTCTCTTGGCCTCGGCAGTGATCATTTCCTGGCTGATTGCGGCCTCGAAGATCGCCAAGGCGCTTCTGACTAGCATGGGCAACACCCGGCATTTCGGCGTTCTTCGCGAGGACACCCTGCCGTTGTTCGAGAACCTGACGACAATCGCCGTGGGCATCTTGGGCGTCTACTTCTTGGTTGTCGCGTGGGGAGGCAACCTCAGTGGGCTTCTAACTCTGGGCGGCGTCGGCGGATTGGTGATCGGCCTTGCCGCTAAAGACACCATTGGCAATGTATTCGCCGGGATGTTCATCTTCGCCGACTCGCCGTACAAGGTCGGTGACTACATCAACCTGGACTCAGGCGAACGGGGCAAAGTCACCGATATCGGCATTCGCAGTACCCGACTACTCACCCGCGATGATGTCGAGATCATCATTCCCAATTCGGTAATCTCAGGAGCCAAGATCGTCAATGAGACGGGCGGGCCCGACTCCAAGTACCGCATCCGCATTCCGGTAGGCGTCGCATACGGCACCGATATCGACCTGGTCAACAAGACGCTACTTGAGGTGGCAGCCTCAGAGCCCTTAGCTGAGAGCGATCCCGCACCGCGAGTGCGCATGCGCGGTTTTGGCGACTCCTCGCTCGACTTCGAACTGTTGTGCTGGGTCTCAGAGCCAGAACTCAGAGGCAGAGCCTTAGACGCGCTGTTCGGCAGCGTCTACAAACGATTCGGGCAAGAGAATATCGAGATCCCATTCGTCAAGCGTGATCTCTACATCAAGGAAATGCCGTCGAGTTTCGGCGGCGGAACCAGCGGAGCGGCGTGACCGGCCAAGATCCCTCCAGACGCTCCGCCCCCGCAATGGTCGCGACTGCTGTTGTCACTGGATCCAACGGCGCCAACCGCCTGGAGCAGGTCGAGATCGAGCGGCCGGTGCGAGGCGAACTCGTGCTGGCGCTCGAAGGGTGCGGACTGTGCGGGACTGACTTGTTCAAGATTCATCAACGTCGAGCGTCCACCAACCAGGCCATGACCGACGTGGTGTTGGGTCACGAACTGGTGGGCACTGTCGAAAGCGTGGGCACTGACTGCGCCTTCGCGATCGGCGACCGCTTGGTTGTGGCACATCATGTGCCCTGCGGCAAGTGTGACCTTTGCCGTCACGACGCCGAGACCAGCTGCGATGCCTACCAGGAAAATCTACTGATGCCCGGAGGCTTTTGTGAGCGCGTACTAATCAGCGAACGTGCAGTACACAACTCTGCCTTTCGCCTGTCCGTCTCCGTGCCTACCGAGCGCGCCATCTTTCTCGAACCAACCGCATGCGTCTTACGCGGGATTGAGAAAGCAGGGATCAAGCCGTTGATGCAGCGGGCGCCGCGGGTCGCCATCGCTGGTTGCGGCAGCATGGGGCTCCTTCATCTGTTGACTCTCAGGCAGATCCAACCAAACTCGACTGTTCACATGGTCGATCCGGACACACAACGCCAGCAACAAGCGCGCGCACTTGGGGCCGACACCGTGAGCGATTCGCTTGAGTCGGAGGATTCAACTGCGCTTCTGGACGGTGCGCTCTTCGACACCGTTTTCGACACCGTCGGCGCCGGCTCGATTCCCCGCGCAGCCCAGCACCGGCTCCGACCCGGAGGCACTCTTGTGCTTTTCGCGCATGGTGAGCGCGAGCAAACAACCGAGGTCGACAGCAATGAGTTCTTCCGAGCCGAGCAACGCATCGTCGCTACCTACTCAAGCGGTAGGATGGACCAAGTCAGGGCCGCAGAACTGATCAACTCCCCGCGATTTGACCCGGGAGTCCTCGTCACCCATCGCCTTCCCCTGAACCGCATCAACGACGCCGTGCAACTGGCGAACAACCGCCAGGCACTCAAGGTCCTGCTCACTCCATAAGTCACTGCCTCACGCATGAATAGCTTTAAGCAATGGCAGCTCAATGGCGCCCGCAACATTGAGCTGGTCGAGCGGCCCTTCCCGAGCGCTTCAGACGAGGAGGCCCGCCTTGCGATCGAGTACGCGACCACCTGCGGCACCGACCTCAAGGCGTTCCAAGCCGGCGGTCACGCCCGGATGCTCACTCCGCCCTGCCCGTTCGGTCACGAAATGGTCGGCACGCTTGAGGATGTGGGGCCCAACTTCGACACTGGCCTTGCCCAAGGCAGCCGCGTGATCGTCTCCAACTCATCACCCTGCTTGCGCTGTCGACCGTGCCAGCTGGGTCGAGAAAACCTGTGCACCGATCAGCGCTACATCAACGGCGCGTTCGGAGAACAACTGCTACTGCCGGCGCGATTTGCGAGAAGCGTGCATTCGTGTCCCGACGGTCTCGCTCCCGAGCTAGCTTGCCTGGCCGAGCCACTTGCGTGTGCGCTGCACTGCATCGAAGAACTGGGTCCGTCACTGGATCGCTTCACCGACGACACCTGCGCTCGCGCTATCGTCATGGGCGCCGGCCCTTTAGGCCTGCTCCTGATTGCGCTGTTGCGCGAACACGGTGTTGAAACCGTCAGCGTTGATCCCAATCCCGAAAGGCTGCGCCTAGCGATCAAGGTCGGAGCGCGCTCTTCGGTGCTTTATCACCGCGTGCTCGACGATCTCCACGATCATCGAGAACGTTATGACTTCTCGCTCGACGCCTCCGGCACCATCCAAGGTTGGCGCAACGCGACCAGCTGTGTGGCGCCGGGTGGCGAGGTGGTGCTCTTCGGCGGCATCCCGGGAGGCGGTGATCTACCGATCGACAGCCACCGCATCCACTACGGAGAGATCCTGGTGCGCGGCCTCTACCACCACCGACCGGCACTGTTCCCCAAGGCGTTGGCGTGGTTGGTCGAGAACCAAACCATTGCGCGTCTCCTGGTGAGCACCATGCGGCCCCTAGAGCAGCTCCCCGAAGCACTCGACGACATGGAGAATCGCCGAGCATTCAAGGTAGCACTGCGGATCACCGATCGTTAGCAGCGCGGCGCTCGATCGCCGAGTATGGATCAGCGCTACTCTGCCGCCTCTGCCGCCTCTGCCGACGAGGTGTGGTCCGCGACCACTCGCCAACCGTTCGCAGTCGCATACTCGCCGGCATCAGGATCGTCTAGATCAAACCGGCGCAGCAAGAGGGTAAAGAGTCCCTGGGGCTGATCGTTCTCACGATCCAGGATCCAGCGCCCAAAGGCGATCGCACGGTCCGGGCCGGTCACCGTGATCTCCCGATCTTCGAAGCGAAGGGTGCCCATCGCGGCTCGATCGGGGTAACGAGACAGGTATCGATCCAGCGTGACTTGCCACCCACGGTTGATCGAACCGCCGGATGCAAAGCGCAACTCGGGGCTCTTCCAGTAGCCACCCATGAAGGCGGGAATGTCGCCACGGTTCCACGCCGCAGTCTGAACATCCAACAGCGCCTCGACTGCAGCCGAGGCATCAGCTGGGACTTCGCTAGGCTGTGGGTCAACGCCAGCGCCCGTAGTATCCGCAGTTTCAGGGCTTGCGTTCATCAATAGGAGTCCGAGCGCACCCAGTACCAGCAACAAAGCGATCATCAAGAACTTCACTACGTAACCTCAACAATTGTCGGAGAAATCAGATATGGCCAACCCTAACCGACCGACCCCAGCTCGTAGCGACCGCAAGCGCGGCCTACAGCACTTGCTCGACTTTCTCGCTATTGAAGGCACCTCGGGCAAAGAGACCGCGATTGCCGAGGCTGTGAAGCAGCGCCTGATCGCTGCCGGTTGCAAGGAACGATGGATCGGCCACGATCAAGCTCACCGCGCTATCGGTGACGGCTTCGAGATCGGCAACATGATCGTCAAGATCCCTGGTTCAGGAACCCTGCGTAGAGCGCCTCGACGTCTATTCATGGGTCACCTCGACACCGTGCCATTGTGTCGAGGAGCAGTGCCTAAGAAGGTCGGCAAGCGGTTAGTGGCAGCGGGCAATACCGCCTTAGGTGGAGACAACCGCACCGCGATAGGCGCCCTGGTGACTATGGTTGAGACGGTGCTTGGGCGCGATCTGGATCACCCCCCGCTCACCATCGTCATGACGGTTGGTGAAGAAGTTGGTCTGCGCGGGGCCCGCCATATCGATCCCAAGCGCCTGGGCAATCCATCCCTAGGGTTCAACGTCGACGGCGGCGATCCAACCTGCCTGCGCATCGGTGCACTGGGCGCGGATCGTTGGGAGGCGTTCGTCAAAGGGCGGTCGTCACACGCCGGCGCACACCCTGAAGACGGTGTTTCAGCAACCCTAATCGCGAGCCGAGCAATTGCCGCCATCGCAGCCAAAGGCTTCTTTGGCAAGGTGGAGGTCGGTGGAAAAGTCGGCAGCTCGAACGTCGGGATTTTCCGTGGCGGCGAGACTACCAACCAAGTCACCGACGAGGTTTACCTCAAAGGCGAATGCCGAAGCCACAACCCGGCCTTCCTGGCCCGCATCACCAAGACCTACCGCACCGAACTGGAGCGCGCCGCTAAGTCGGTACGCAACGTCTCAGGCGAAGCAGGCTCCGTGATCTTCGAAGCTAATCGCGACTACCACGCCTTCCGCATGCCCAAGTCGTCACCCTGCGTGGTCGCGGCCAGTAGGGCGCTCAAGGCCCTCGGGCACGCGAGCACATATGAGATCGCCAACGGTGGTCTAGATGCCAACCGGCTGAACGAGATGGGCATCCCTACCGTCACGCTGGGCGCCGGTCAACATCGCCCGCACACAGTCGATGAATACATCGAACTCGACGAGTACTACTTGGGGTGTGACCTATTGGTTCAACTAGCTACCTCAGCGACTTAGGAGACACATCGTGCGCAAGGCCTTCTTGCTGCTCCCCTGCTTCATCGCCCTCGCCACTGTGCTCGGCGCAACCACCCCGACGTCGCTGCGCATCTCAGACCTCGAACAGCCGGTTGAAATCCTCAAGGATCGCTGGGGGGTGTCTCACATCTACGCCAAGACCGAGCACGACCTGTTCTTCGCTCAAGGATGGAGCGCTGCTAAGGATCGCTTGTTCCAATTCGAACTGTGGCGGCGGCGCGCCACGGGGACGGTCGCCGAGATTCTTGGCCGTCGCGAGCTCGAGCGCGACATAGGTGCAAGGCTCTTTCGATTCCGCGGTGACCTAGATCAGGAGCTTCGCCACTACCATCCCCGTGGCAAAGAGATCGTTGGAGCGTTCGTTGAAGGCATCAACGCGTACATTGCGTCCACCGAGAAAGATCCCGACCTGCTGCCGATCGAGTTTCAGATGCTGGGAATCAAACCCGGCAAGTGGACTGCGGCTGATGTGATTTCGCGCCACCAGGGTTTGCTGTCGAACCTGACAACAGAGATGCGTCTAAGCCAAGCGGTAGCCGCTATTGGTGCGGAAGCCGTGCGGGAACTCGATTGGTTCCGCCCAGGTCAACCGGTCCTAGCGCTCGATCCAGCAATCAAGGGAGAGCTGCTGAGCGAAGAAATTATCCATTTGTACCGAGCTTTCCGGCGCCCGCTCAGGTTCGAGGCAGGCGACATCGTCGAGACCTCTCGTGGAACTACCCTCGACCAGCAAGCGATGCTCGAAGCCCAGCTCCCCACTGGCGATGGCAGCGATCAGATCGGCTCCAACAACTGGGTGGTGAGCGGGCGCTTCACTCAGACTGGCTTCCCTTACCTTGCCAACGATCCGCATCGGACCGTGGCTCTGCCGTCTCTCCGCTATTTCGTCCACTTAGTAGGCCCAGGTTGGGACGTCATTGGGGGCGGCGAGCCCGTGCTGCCAGGCATCTCAATCGGGCACAACCAACATGGCGCCTGGGGCCTGACGGTCTTCGGCCAAGACAACGAAGACCTCTATGTCTACGAGACCAATCCACAGAACCCTACTCAGTATCGGTATCGCGACGCCTGGGAAGACATGACAACGATCCAAGAGTCGATCCCGGTCAAAGGCGGTCGGGCCGAAGTGGTCGAGCTCAAGTACACGCGGCATGGCCCGGTGCTATTCGAAGATCCTAAGCACAACGTCGCTTACGCCTTGCGAGCCGCTTGGCTCGAGGTCGGCAATGCTCCTTACCTTGCAAGCCTGCGCATGAACCAGGCCACGACCTGGGAGGAATTCGTCGAAGCCTGTTCCTACAGTCGGCTGCCTGCTGAGAACATGATCTGGGGCGACCGCGACAAACAGATTGGCTACCAAGCGGTCGGCATCTCTCCGATCCGACCCAACTGGAGCGGGCTGGTCCCGGTGCCAGGTGACGGCCGCTACGAGTGGGAAGGCTTCTTGCCCATCACCGCCCTCCCGAGAATCAAGAATCCGGACAAGGGCTACTTTGCCTCGGCCAACAACTACATGGTCCCGGACGGCTATCCTCACCAAGGAGCCCTCCACTACACCTGGGGCGATGAGATGCGTGGCTTGCGAGTGGATGAACTCATGTCTAGCGGTAAGCGCTTCACCATGGTGGACATGATGGAGTTCCAGCACGATGAACTGTCGATCCCGGCGCGCAACATTGTGCCGCTGCTGAAACCACTTGAGTTCACCGCGCCAAACATCGCCAGGGCCGCCACCCAACTACTCGATTGGGATTTTGTCCTTGAGAAGACATCTTCAACGGCCGCGATCTACGTCAGTTTTGAACGCCGCCTACTACGCAACCTCAGGCAACGCATCGTGCCCAAAGCGGCAAACCGGTTCTTCGATCGCCTCAACAAGAAGCGCGTCATCGATTGGCTCACAGCTCCGGACGGACGCTTCGGCGACAGTCCGATCGCTGGCAGAGATGCTTTGCTCAAGCAGTCTCTCACCGAGGCTATCGCCGATCTGGAGCAACAACTGGGCACCGACCCTGAAGCATGGGCGTACGGCAGCCCAGCGTTCAAACACGTCGAGATCCGGCACCCTCTGAGTCGCGCCGTCAACAGCGACACTCAGGCGACCCTCGACGTCGGCCCGCTCCCGCGCGGCGGCGATTCCTCAACTCTCAACAACACAGGCAACGCGGACAACCAGCGCGCTGGGGCCACCTTCCGCGTCATCATGGACACCGCCAACTGGGACAACTCCATTGCCACCAGCGCGCCCGGCCAATCAGGCGACCCAAGCGACCCGCACTACCGGGATCTCTTCGAGCTGTGGGCTCGAAACCAGTACTTCCCGTTGTTCTATTCGCGCCAGAAGATCGAGTCTGTGACCGAATCGAAGTTAACGCTCAGCCCCTAGGGCCTGCTATGTCCTCGTGGAGGCAGCCGGTGGGCAGTGGGCAGTGGGCAGTGGGCAGTGGGCAGTGGGCAGCAGAGGGTGCTAGACGTTGAACAGAAAGTTCATCACTTCACCGTCCTTGACGATGTAGTCCTTGCCTTCGGAGCGCCTCTTTCCAGCTTCTTTTGCCCCGACCTCTCCCAATTCCACAAAGTCCTCAAAGCCGATGACCTCAGCGCGAATGAAGCCGCGCTGAAAGTCGGTGTGGATCACCCCTGCGGCCTCGGGTCCTGTGGCTCCGACCTTCACCGTCCAAGCTCGCACTTCCTTTTCGCCCGCCGTGAAGTAGGTCTGTAGCCCCAGAAGAGCATAGCCAGCGCGGATCACACGATCGAGCCCAGGCTCCGTGAACCCGAGTTCCTCCAACATCTCCTGTCGGCCTTCATCATCGAGTTCTGACAGTTCCGCTTCGAGCTTGTTACAGATCGCCACCACTTCAGATCCCTCGTCAGCGGCGATGGCATGCACGGCGTCCAAGTGGGGGTTGTTCTCGAATCCCTCTTCGCTGACATTGGCGACATACATCACAGGTTTCTTGGTCAGCAAGTGAAACGACCGAAGATGTTTGCGGTCGAGATCCGAGAGATCCAGGGTGCGCGCTGGCTTGAGCTCATTCAAATGCGGGATCAAGCGCTCAAGCAGGGCGACCTGCTCTTTGGATTCGCGATCGCCACCCTTAGCGGCGCGCGCCACGCGCTGCAGCGCCTTCTCGGCTGTGGCCAGGTCGGCCAACGTCAACTCTGTGTTGATCACCTCGATATCGGCCGCCGGATCAATGGTGTTCGCAACGTGCGTGATGTTCTCGTCTTCAAAGCAGCGCACCACGTGCAAAACAGCGTGAACCTCACGAATATTGGCGAGGAACTGGTTGCCAAGCCCCTCACCCTTCGAAGCACCCGCCACCAACCCGGCGATATCGACAAACTCCATCACCGCTGGCACCGTACGCTGAGGTTGGACCTTCTCGGCTAGAGCGTCTAGCCGCGGGTCAGGAATCGCCACCACGCCGGTTGAAGGCTCAATGGTGCAGAACGGATAATTTTCCGCCGCAATCTCAGAACGCGTTAGTGCATTGAACAAGGTCGACTTGCCGACGTTCGGTAGGCCGACGATCCCACAACTAATCCCCATCACTATCTCCAACAGCAGTAGTTTGATTCCGACTCATGACCGCCCTCACCCCGCCCGAAAAATGCAACGCCTAGCGTTGGAGCCAATCTCCCGAACCGATCACTGCCGCTCCTCGCGCGTGATCGTCACCTAGCAGATAGGCCTGCACTTCTCGCCCGTCGGCAAGCTTGATCGTCGTCCGCCAGAAATGATCCGGGTGGCCTTCCAACTCATCCAAGTCAGCCAACACCTCGCCGTTGACGCGATAGAGCTCTCCTTGGACGCACCCCTGAGACGCTTTGACCATCCCGGGGAATCGGCCGCGATCTCTGAGTTCGAGACCGTTCGAGGTCGCAACTTCGCCAAGGAATCTGGATGATCCCATCCTGCTGTGATTGCGTTCACCGCGAAGCAACGTCCCGTAAACAAAAAGCAGTATCAAGTTGTCGCTCATCAATTCGGAGATCCGGGCTGTGCGGGGACGAAAGCGCGGGACGAAAGCGCAGGGACGAAAGCAAGCCTGGTGACCGACCTTTGCTACTCTGATCCTATCGAACAGCAGGTCGGCAATCGACCACTGCTGCTTCAAGTTTCTAGGCCAACCCCACGCTATCGAAGGACGCTCCATGGCAACCACACACACCGCATGCACTCTAGATTGCCCCGACTCCTGCAGTCTGGAAGTCACCACCGAGGCTGGCAAGATCGCCAAGATCGCGGCGGGTTCTGGCAACAGCCTCACCGGCGGATTCATCTGCTCGAAGGTGCGGCGCTTTGACGACTTGGTCTACCACGACTCCCGCGTGCAGTATCCCCAACGTCGTATTGGCGCCAAAGGCAAAGGGCACTTTGAGCGCATCTCGTGGGATCAGGCGCTGGACACCATTGCAGAGCAGCTTAAGCGCGTCCGCGACACCGTCGGCGGCGAAGCTATCTTGCCGCTTTGCTACGGCGGATCGAACGGCGTCTTGACCCAAAACACCACCGACTTGCGTCTGTTCCGCCGCCTCGGCGCCAGCAACCTCCGGCGCACCGTGTGCGCAGCTCCCAGCGGTGCAGCGTCTGCAGGGCTCAGCGGCGATATGACCGGAGTCGCGCTCGACGACTACGAACACGCAAGGCTGATCGTGGTTTGGGGCGTCAACCCCTCGGCCACCGGCATTCACCTTGTGCCTGTGATCCAACGCGCGCAGAAGCGCGGAGCGCAACTCGTGGTCATCGACCCCAGACGCACTCCACTGGCCAAGAAGGCTGACCTCCACCTCGCACCGCGCCCCGGATCCGACCTAGCGCTCGCGCTCGCGGTCGCCAACCACCTCTTCGAGCGAGACCAGCACGACGCGGCCTTCCTCGATCAGCACTGCACCCATGTGCCCGAATTCAGAGCACGAGCAGCCCAATGGTCGATCGACAAAGCGGCCGAGGCCACTGGCATCGCAGCCGCCGACATCGAAGCATTCGCTTTGCTATACAGCGAGCGGAATCCGGCGGTGATTCGGTGTGGCTGGGGAGTCGAGCGCAATCGCAACGGCGGCTCGGCAGTCGCGTCGATCTTGGCCCTGCCGGCGGTCGCCGGCAAGTTCGGCGTGCGCGCCGGCGGTTACACCATGAGCAACAGCGCTCATTGGGCCAGCGATTCTCGGATCAGGAGTGCAGTTCTCGAAGATGAACCCAACACCCGATCAGTCAACATGAACCACGTCGGCCGGCTGCTTAACACCACGCATGACAAGGTCAACTTCCTTTTCGTCTACAACTGCAACCCGCTCGCCACCCTGCCCCATCAATCCTTGATGAAGCGCGGGCTTGAGCGCGAGGATCTCTTCACCGTGGTGTTTGATCCGGTGATGACCGATACCGCGCGCTATGCCGACATCGTGCTGCCGGCCACAACTTTCCTTGAGCACGAAGATCTAGCGAAAGGTTACGGCGCCATGGTGGTGCATCGTAGCCAGCCGGCGATCGAAGCGATCGGTGAATCTCGACCAAACCACGAAGTCTTCGGGGATCTCCTAAAGCGCTCGCACCTTCACCGCGAGGGCGAGCCGATCACCGGACCCGAACTGCGCGATTTCATTCTCGAGGATAGTGCTGCCGGCATCATGCAAGGTGAGCCCATCTTGCCACGCGAAGGAGCTCGACCGATTCAGTTTGTCGACACGTTCCCACGCACAAGCGAAAAGAAGATGGATCTGGTGCCGGTCCAGCTCGATCAAGATGCCACCAATAGCCTGTACCAGTTCAGTCCCGACCCTGCCACTGAAAAGTACCCGCTGGCCCTACTCAGTCCCGCCACCTCGAAGACGATCAACTCCATCATGGGGCAGGTCAGGAAGCTGGAGACAATCATCGAACTAGCCCCAGCCGATGCTGCGGCGCGAGGACTCGCGACCAACACCAAAGAGGCACTGGTTCGTGCTTTCAACGACGGCGGCGAGGTGATCTGTCGCTATCGAATCAACGCAGACCTGATGACCGGCGTGACAGTGATGCCCAAAGGAGCGTGGCTCAGCTCATCCGAGAACGGAGCGACCTCGAACGCCTTGGTGCCAGACTCTCTGACAGACATTGGAGGCGGTGCGTGCTTCAACGACGCCAGGATCGAAGTCGAGGCTGTCGCATCCTGACGCCACATAGTGTAACTTCGAGATCTAGAATCACTTTGCTTTCGGGTCAGAGTAGCCTGGCGGCCAGACGCGCGCCTCGTCTGGCTTGCGCATTCCCGTCTCTCGGGACACCTCGCACGCCGTTAAACTCCGACTCTTCCAATGAATTTGTACCCGTGGATTCATTTCCACAACTTAGGTCTATTGTCCATGATGGGGCTGAAGCGTTCACTGTCCAGTACCGCGCCCAACCAACCGGCGGAGCGACGCATCAACATTCGGGCTCAGGCCCGAATCTTGGAAGCGCTGGACCAAGAGGGCACACCTGAAGACCTGCTCCAGCGAGCGATCGAGTTTTCTGCAGAGTACGTGCCCCACTCGATCCCAACACTAATGATGCGTGATCGCGAAGCTGACTCGCTCACCCTGGCGGCTTCGGGCGACCTACCCACGCACTTCACCGCACAAATCAACGGCCTGCCGCTCTACTCTGCTGGTCCGGCGTGCGTGGCGGCGGTGCGCAGACGTGAACCCGTCTACGTTCCCAACATCGCCGAGGACAGTGCCTCGAGCAAGATCCACGACATCGCCCTCGAAGCTGGAATGAAGGCGGTCTGGTCCATCCCGCTCTTTGCGGTGCGTGGTGAAGGACAGCATGCCGCCACCGTCGGCACGCTCGACCTGTACTTTGCCGACCACAAGGACGCAGAGCGCCAGAACGCGAACGAACTGATCGAGGTTGGCCACCTAGTCGCGCTCATTTTCGACCGCTACCAAACTGTCAAGCGATCCGATCGCCAATCGCGACTGTGCCCGATCACCGACTTGCCCAACCGCAGTTCGTTCACTGAGAGTCTCCGCCACGAAGTGCAAGCCATTCAGGTCAAGGGCACCATCGATCGACGTTTCGGCGTCGCCATCCTCGACGTCGACGGCTTCAAGGACCTCAACGATGCGCTTGGCTTTCGGGTGGGCGACCTTTTGCTTCGCGCTCTCGGCGAGAGACTCCAAAGCGATCTGCATACCAGTGACAAATTGGCTAGATCGGGCTCGGACTCATTTTTCATAATGTTCGACAACCTCGCACCACACGGTGACATCGGCGCGTTCGCCGAGAAGATTCTGCAGCTGGTCAACGAACCGTATGACTTCAGTGGTCACGGGCTCTATGTCAGCGCCTCGATGGGGATCAGCATGTTTCCCTGGGACGGTGAAGACGCTGAGACGCTCATGCGCAATGCCGAAACCGCTCTTGACGCGGCCAAGGAACGCGGTGGCAGTCACTACCAGCTGTTCCACCCCACGATGGCGGAAAACCGACCCACCATGGAGCACTGGTTCGAGCAGACCAAGCTCGGTAGCGAACTCCGCGAGGCTTTGAACCGAGACCAGCTCGAGCTGCACTACCAGCCGAAGGTCGACGCACAAGACGGCAGTCGAATCGCGGGCGCTGAAGCCCTTTTGCGATGGCGCCATCCCGAGCTCGGCATGATTTGGCCGAGCCAGTTTGTCCCCTTGGCCGAGCGCATGGGCCTCACCGTGGCATTCGGCGAATGGGCACTGCAACAAGTGTGTGAGCAGAACCAAGCCTGGCAGTCGGAAGGCCTGCTCGCGATCCCGATCTCGGTCAACATCTCGCCGCTGCACTTTAGGCGCGGAAATCTAGTCGAGACCGTGCGTAGCAGCCTGCGCTTCTCGGGCTTACCACCTGAGTACCTCGAGCTCGAGATCGTCGAGCAGTTGATCATGGAGGACTCGCGCCACAACCACAGTCGCTTGCAGGACCTTCACAATCTCGGCATCGGCCTCGCAGTCGATGACTTCGGCACCGGCTTCTCCTCGTTGAGCTACCTCGGCACCTTTCCCCTCGACACCATCAAGATTGATCGTTCATTCGTTAGCGAGATCGGGGAAGGCGCACGGCGCAACCAAACCACGCGGAACATCATTCGCGCCATCTTGTCGTTGGCGAGAACGTTGTCGCTGTCGGTGGTCGCCGAAGGGGTCGAGACCGAGGCGCAGGGAGAGTTTCTTGCCGACAACGGTTGCGATCTACTCCAGGGCTACTACTTCTCGCGCCCGGTCCCGGCCCAGGACTTCGCCGAGCTACTGCGTCGGCAAACCGAGCATCGGAGGCAGCATTCGGCATAGCTAGGAGTCGAGAAAGGCAACTGCGCGACACGGAGCGCCGCTTCCGCCCGCGATCTTGAGTGGAAAGCAAGCGACCTCGAAACCCGTGTTCGGCAGTGCCGCTAAATTGCAAAGACGCTCAATCTGCGAATAGGCGAGATCGGCTTGGTGCGCTTGCCAGAAGACACCGGCCTCTCCAGAAGCCTTGGCACGCTCTGCCTGCACGTCAAGCGGAGCATCCCAACCCCACGCGTCTATTCCCATGGTCTTGATGCCGTGATCGACCAGCCAAGCGGTGGCCTCAAAGGAGACACCGCAGCCTTGAAACATGTAGTCGGGCTGATCGATGAATCGATCGCAGTCGGTGCGCACCAAGACGATGTCGCCAGGGTGGAGTTGATGACCAGCGGCCACTAGAGCGTGCTTTGCATCGGCCACCGTCATCGCTGCTCCGCGCTCTTTGTGGCGCATATCGAGCACCACTCCCGGCCCATGAAACTGCTCGAGCGGTAGCTGGTCGATCGTCTCGGCCGGAACACCGGCGATGCGACTGTTGTAGTGCCATGGTGCATCGACGTGGGTGGAGTTGTGAGTGCCGAAGCTGGTGAAGCGCTCGACCGCCCACCCCTCACCATCGCGTAGCAACTCCTTTCCTACGCCAAACATCGCGTCGATCGCGGCAGCGCCTTGCTGATGGTCGGAGTACTCGATTGTGGTCCGCAGGAGCTCCGGTACAGTGTCGGGGCTGTTCTTGATCGTGGTCGAAAGGTCGACAATTCGGGCCATAAAGAGCGCCTCCGGTCTTTTCGCGCGTTCCGCATCATTCGCTCGACGTTGCTGATGGATTGCTTATGATGGACTGGAATCCTACCCCGCTCGAGCGGAACGGCGTCGACCCTGCTCGATCACCACCATTGAGGCACCGTCCATGACTTCGTCGTCCGCCTTCTCAGCTCTTCTTCTATTGTTGGCATCACCTCTCATGAGCAACCCTCTCGTCATCGCACACCGCGGAGCTTCGGGCTACCTTCCAGAGCACACCCTGCCAGCCTACGCATATGCCTACGCTACAGGAGCCGACTACATCGAGCCGGACTTGGTGCTCACGCGCGACGGCCAGTTCATCTGCCTGCACGACATTCATCTCGAAGCCACCACGAATGTCGCCGAGACATTCCCCGACCGCGGACGCGAAGACGGCCGCTACTACGCGATCGACTTCGATCTTGCGGAGATCAAGTCTTTGCAAGCGCACGAGCGTCTACCGAGCCGGTTCCCTAAGGCCAAGAGCACCTTCGAGATCCCAACCTTCGAGGAGATGATCGAACTGATTCAAGGTCTCAACGCCTCCACCGGAAACGTCGACACCAGCGTTGTCGGTATCTATCCTGAACTCAAGCAACCGGCTTGGCACCGCGCCCAAGGACAGCCCATGGAGAAGGCTTTTCTCGCTCTGGTTAAGCGCTACGGATACACCGGCAGCGACGCCCCGATCTTCGTACAGGCCTTTGAACTTGAGCCACTGGTGCACATGCGCGAGCTCGGATCCCAGCTACCTCAGATCTTCCTCCTTAGCGACACAGCGGACGCCCAAGACCACCTGTCAACGGCTGGCTTGGCAGCGATCGCGAAGGTGGCCCAAGGTATCGGTCCATCCAAGACTCTTATCCGCAAGGACAAGAATCTCGTCCAGCGCGCTCACGCTGCCAATCTCGCAGTACACCCGTATACCTTCAGAGCGGACGCTGTTGGCCCTGGCTACGAAGACATCGAAGCTGAGCTGCGAAGCTTCTACTTCGACATCGGGGTCGATGGGCTGTTCACCGACTTCCCGGATCGAGCGCGAGCAGTTCTCGACGCAAGGACCGACTCCGAGCGCTAGAACGCTTGTGGCTACTCGCTGGCTAAAGGAGCCGTGACACAGGCAGCCTGGGTGTTGTTGTCTTCTTCGGAGCGATCCGTCGGCGCGGACCGTGCTGGTGAAAGCTCTTCAAGCTGTCTTTTCCGTTCGGTTGGGTCGAGCGCAGCTAGATCGGCCGCCGCCTGGTAGAACGCTTCCAAGCTCTGGCTGCGCAGCTCGAGTTCGGCGAACGCTTCGAGCCAGATCGAATAGTCGCCGACCGCAGCGATATGCGCGTTATTGAGTGCGCGATCGAACCAGCCGTCGTAGACCGGCCCGGCCTTGTCCGCCGCGACCCACTCGGCGCGGAGCCGCCCGTAGAGCGCTCGCAGTTGATCAAACTCTTGGGCCTTTCCCAGTTCCAACACCTCATCCGAGGCGCCTGACCGATAGAGCCGATCCAAGCAGGTTTGGGTCGAGAGCACTAGATCGATGAACTGGCCTTCCCGCTCCCGGGCCACCGCTGCGGCCCTCAACGCTACTGCGTCTGTCGAGTGATCGGCCTCACCGCGTCGCTCGCTGAACAGCCGCTCGCCGATCAGTTCAACATGGCTTGCGAAGGACTCATTGAACGCAGTGTCGCCTGGAACGTAGAGCTTCTGATGAGCGATCTCATGAAACAGTAGGCCCGCCAGACTGAGATCCGGAAGATCAACAAAGGTGTCGAGCACCGGATCAGCGAACCACCCCAGGGTCGAATAGGCGGTGACACCACCAACCGACACGTCCCAGCCGTCCTCGCGCAACGCCTCGGCAAAGCGGTGCGCGCGGTGCTCGGAAAAGTAGCCGCGATAGGAAACGCACCCTGCGATCGGGAAGCACCAGGTTTTGGGCACCATCGAGTGAGCGGGCGCCGCCACCACATTCCACGTGACATAGGGTCGCCCGAGTTCAACGTATGACCGGTAGCTCTTGCCCACCGGCAGCTGCAGTTCCAGCTGCGCAAACTCGCGCACCTCTAGCACCAGCCGGAGACGACTCTCGAGTTCCGGGTCCAACTGCGGGTCGTTGAGCAGCCGCTCGATCGGCTGCCGCTTAAGAAGCACCTTGGCGCCTCCCCCAAGCGACTGCGTGACGTAGCCGAGACTCGTGCACGACCACAGCCCGCCGATCGCAACGGCGACCAGAAGGCCTAGCATCCACGGTCGCAACCCTCGGTTCAACGGTCGCACTGAGTCTGCTCGGCTATCATCCAATCCGTTCACGCTCATACTGGTTCACACGTTCATACTGATCCACGCGCTCTCGCGGCGAAGTCATCTCTTGTGGTGGCTCGACAATCTCCCACAGTCGCGATCGCACACGGTCACCGGGATTCTCTTGAAGCTCAAACTCCACTGGCAAATTCTGATTGCGATGATACTCGGCGCCGCTGCTGGCTCCCTGTTCGGCGACAACGCTGTGTTCTCAGGAACGGTGGACAAGGTGGCCACCGTGTTCATGCGGCTATTGCGCATGGTCATCGTGCCGCTAATCTTCACCTCGATCGTCACCGGAGTCGCCGGCATCGGCGACCCCAAGAGCCTTGGCCGCTTGGGACTGAAGACGCTTCTCTACTACCTCGCTACGAGCTTCTTTGCAGCCCTGGTGGGACTCGGACTAGTCAACATCATCCAACCCGGCGTGGGCGTCGAGATTCCTGAACTGAGTGGCGAGCGACCTGAAGAACTCGACAACGTCGCCACCTCACTCACCGACGTCATCATCAACATGGTGCCAACGAACCCGGTGCAAGCAGCAGCAGATTTCGACATCCTGGGCCTGATCTTCTTCTCGATCTTCCTGGGCGCCGCCATGGCTACGATGCAGAACGCGGCAGGCGAGCGCCTCCGAAGTTTCTTCGGCGCAGCGTTCGAAGCGATGATGGTCATGACCGGCTTCGTGCTGCGTGTTCTTCCCATCGGCGTGTTCGCTCTGATCGCCGCAGCCATCAGCAAGATGGGCTTCGGCGTGTTCAATCAAATCGGCCAATACATGCTGACGATTGCGATCGGCCTCACTCTGCACACTTTCGTGGTCTTGCCGCTGCTGTTCTTTGTGCTGACCAAACGCAATCCGCTGGACCACTACCGCGCGATGGCCCCAGCCATGGCCATGGCCTTCTCCACCAGCTCCTCTTCGGCGACCCTGCCTGCCACCATCAAGTGTCTGCGCGAAAACGTGGGCGTCTCGAACAAGACCACCAGCTTCGTCATCCCCATGGGCGCCACCATCAACATGGACGGCACCGCTCTGTATGAGTGCGCAGGAGCTCTGTTCATCGCTCAAGCTCTGGGCATTCAGATGAGCTTCACCCAACAGATCGTGATCGTGATCACTGCGTTGCTGGTGTCCATTGGTGCGGCCAGCATTCCCTCTGCAGGTCTAGTCATGATCTTCATCGTGCTCGAAGCCGTCGGCCTTACCGACCCTGCCGCCTATGCTCTGGTCGGTCTGATGCTGGCCGTGGATCGGCCGCTCGACATGTACAGGACCATGGTCAACATCACCTCCGACAGCATTGGCGCTGCGGTAATCGGCGACTCAGAAGGTGAGGAACTCAACTACGACAAAGATTCCGACTGACAGTCGGGAGGCTGCGTTACCCAGCTCCCCTCGAGTCCGGCACCGTTCAGTCCAGACGGTCGTGAGATGAAGGTGCCGTCGCTCCACACCACGTCGCCCACCTTGAGCCAGAGCCCACCGCCGCCGCAGTTGCAAAAGGTCCCCACCTGGATCGCACTCAGGGGCCCTAGGTCCGCGATCTCACTCGCGCCGGCTCCAGCCGCAATCAGCATCCCGTGTAGTTCGCCCGAACTCAGCGCAACTGCGGCGGAACCTCCATCGGTACGGCGAGCACAGAACTCGCGCCTCCACGTCCCAACAGGCAGAAACTGCTGACCCCGGAGAAGCAAAAACCCGGTCTCACGAGCTAATGACATAGCCATCCTTTCTTCGCTCTTGGCTACAGCATGTTCGATCTCGTGATCTACCCACGAAATCACGACCGCTAGCAGCGCTACTCCCAAGACAACTCGGGTGAGGATCCGCTTCACGACGCCAAGGTGTGGGCCAAAGTAACCCAACGCCAATCAGACCAACGACTCGATACCGGGAAACGTCCGCGAGGGTCCCCAGTCTTCGAAGCTCCGTTCACGACGAAGGATCCGTCTGGCAATTCTTAGGATGCGTTTTCCAGCCCGCGGTGACTCCATCGCCGCTGAGTCCGGAAGGCCGCGAGATGAAGTATCCGTCGCTCCAAACCACGTCGCCAGCCTTGATCCAGAGGAAGCCCCCGTCGCAGTTGCAGTAGGTCCCAGCCTCGATCGAAGCGAAGCTTCCCAGCTCATCGATCTCGACCGCACTAGCGCCGCTCATCGCAAGCATCTTGCGCAGCTCAGGTTCGCTCAGAATGACCGCCGCTGGACCGCCATCTGTCCGACGTGCACACAAGTCCGTCTGCCACTCCGCCAACTGACCCCACTCTCCACCACCAAAGGACAAGCTACCGATATCGCGGACCAACGACATAGCCTTCTTTTGTTTGCTCTTCTCGATCGCATCGGCGAGCCCGGGAGCCACCCTGGCGACCGCAAGACCCAACAGCACTGTCACAAGGATCACCGGTCCGATGGTCTGTTTCATGAGAACAAGTACGGATTCAAGCTGGTCCACGTCTATCGAGTGTCTATACGCAAAGCCGCCTCAATGGCGCACTCACTAGTCCTCAGATGCGACAACGGCCAGACCAGCGCTTGAGAGCACCGATCTGGCCGATCAATTCCGAGGGTTTGGGCCGAGCCTCCTACTTCCCGAACTTCTCCACAACTTCCTTCGCACGATCGCGGCCACCAAGACCAAACGAAAGGCCTAGCGCGAGAGCTGCGCCACCTAGCACCGCGGCAACTGCAATGCGGATGATCTCTTCTCCAACCCCCAGTTGGTTCAAGCCCATGCTGAAGCCGAGGAAGTAGATTGCCCAGCGCGCGACCCCGGAGGCAACCTTGCCGTGTCCCGAGCCAGACGCGAGCTGACCCACGACGTCCGAGACATAGTTGCCAAGGCTCAGTGCAGCCAAGATGATGAACACTCCAACCAGCAACATCGGTAGGTAGCCGAGCAGATCGCCCAATAGCTCGGAGAACTGGAAGAGCTCCAAGCTCGACAGCGCTTGCTGCGCAGTCAACAGCAGGATCACCACCATCACCACCGATCCGGCGATGGTGGAGAGACTCTGACCGCCCTCCTTGGGCATCAAGAAGGTGAGCCCAACTCGTTCGGGCAGTGTGTCGAAGCCGACACCGCGCAAGAAGCCTTCAACCAGGCCCCGCACCGTACGCGCCACCAAGAAACCGACCGCCATCACCAAGAAGGCGACGATCATCAGCGGGATCGCTGCAAGCACCTGTTCGAGGGTGCTCTTGACTGGTTCTGAAATCGCCTCGATCTGAAGACTGTCGACGGCAGCAACCAAGAGCGGGATCATCACAAAGAAGAACGCGACCGATCCGACGATCTCAGACAGCTTGCGGCTCTTCTCTGATGTGCCCAGACCAAAGCGCTGAGCGAACCCGTCTGCTCCAGTAGCTGCGAGAAAATTCGTGACGATCTCGCGCACAATGGTTGCCACGATCCGTGCAATAAAGACCAGGATCAAGGCAGCGACAACGTTCGGGAGGAACTCGAAGAACTTGGTCATCATGTCGCGCAGCGGCGCGACCGCAGCTTCTTGTTGCAGCGCTTGCAGGAAGGTCGGAAGACCGAACAGCAACACGACGTAGAAGACCAGGCGGCCCACCATGTCGGACGGGCCGACCATCTGCCCCTTGACCTCACGCGGCTTCAAAAAACGCTCCGCACGTTCGTCGAAGCCCATGGTCTTCAGACCGCGGCTCAGCGCTATCTTCAGTAGCGTGCCCACAGCCCAATAGAGTGCAAGGACGGCGAACGCCGTCAGCAAACTGGTGATCGCTTTCGCGACGCTATCGAGAATGCTGTTGAGAGGCCCTACAACCATCGTCAACTGCAGAGCCTCAAAGAAGGCAACGAAACCAAACAACAGAACGACCCACTTGACCGCAGTGCCAGCCATCTTCTCGAGCGACGTCCCGTTCTTCTCCCATTCGGCCATACGATCTTCCATGCCGAGATCACGGGCCAAGCGGTTGTCGAGGTCGGTCATGCTAAGCAGTCGAGTCACCACCCACCCGAGAATCACAGCCGCCAGCCAAAACGCCGCCAGAAGCCCCACCGCCTTGAGCACCGTCGGCAACACCTCGACGAAACGACTCCACATCGGCACCAAGTACGTCTCCCACGCCGCAGTCGTTGATTCACGAACGTCGCTCACACTAGGAAGGGTCGCTTCGCGGTCACTCGACACCAAGCTGCCTGCTTGCGTTGCAGCCTCGTTCACCTGCTCATTGATTCGCTCGCCGGCATCTTCAGGGTCGGCTGGTGCTTCTTCAACCACTGCCGGCTGTTCTTCGAGCGGAGACGCCTGGGCACCTGCAACGGTGGTCCCGAGCAGGGCCAGCCCAAGCAAGGACAGCAAAATCAAGGTCAAGGGACTGATTCGTCGGGTCTTCATAGCACTACATCTCCTTAAGGAGGTTGAACGTCAGCATGAGCCGTTGGGCCCGAATCTCTCTCACAAATCGCTGGTTTCCTTGAAGTGTACCGCCAAGCTGAGCGCCCTGCTGCGTGGGTCAGTCGGGCGGGCCACTCGTGCGAGCCACTCGGGCCCCGAGCCAAACGCCCATTTCAGGCTGCCCGGTGCTGGTCGCCTGGCGCTCCGTCGCGACTGTCGCGACTGTCGCGCGGAAGCTTTTGTTGACATTTCTGCCGCAGGGTTCGCTCCTCAATGCGAACATCTGGCAATGGGAGTACCGATAATGAATCTAAGTCACCGTCAACCGTTCAAGGCGAGTCCGGTTGTCCTTTCTTCGCTGATCGCGATCGTCCTACAGGTCGCACCCAGCCATGCCCGCGACGACCGCGAACCAGGCTGGTACGACACTGCCGAGTTCTCTCTCATCAGCACAACCGGCAACTCAGAGGCCAGTACGTTCGGCTTCAAGAACACCTTAGAACGGCTCTGGAACAACGCTCGCCTCACTGTCGGTCTGGGCGGACTCAACGCCGAATCCGACGCCATCAGCCGCTCTGCCATTGGAACCCCCAGCCGTTTCGAGATCCGCGACACCTCAGTGACCAGCACAACCGCTGAGAACTACTACCTCCGTGCTCGCTACGACCGCGACATCAGTGAACGGCTGTATTGGTTTGCTGGTCTTGGTTGGGAACAGAACGAGTTCACTGGCTTTAGTAGTCGAACCACCGCAATCGCGGGTACTGGCAACCGTTGGTGGAGCACGGCTAAGGGCCATTTCTACTCTGACTACGGCCTGACCTATACCGAACAAGACGACCTAATCTTGAACCCTGCAACAGAGGGCGGCTCCGCGGGCCTAGGACTCGGTTGGGACTTCCTCTACAACTTCAACGCCAGCACCTCCTACACCAACGTCTTGACTGTCGACCAAAACCTGGACGAGTCGGACGACTCACGCGCCGACATGATGCACTCTCTATCGGTGTCGATGACTGAGAAAATCGCCCTCAAACTGAGCTACCGACTGCTCTACGACAATCTCCCTGCCTTACAGTCCGTCGCGTTGTTCGACAACACTGGCGTTGATACCGGAACCAAAGTTTTGACCGAGCTGGGCGACTGGGACACCGTCTTGACCGCCGCGTTGGTGATCAAGTTCTAAGGGCCGGCGATTGGTCGACCGGCCCGCGGCCCTGAAATTTCCACTCTGATACCTACGACCTCATACTCCGCCTGAATGAGGGCAAGGAGCGATTTGACGCCGCGATTTGGGGCCGCAATCTGGGGCCGCGATTTGGGGCCGCAATCTGGGGCCGAACGTCGGCCCGCCTACTCTCCCACGAACGACAACTCAGCGTCGCCCAGGCCCAATAGGAGAGCGGGGTCCACTCTTGCGCCGCGCCACCTGACCCCGAAGTGCAGATGCGGACCGGTCGATCTTCCGGTACTGCCCACACTCCCGATCACTGCACCTCGAGTCACTCGCTGTCCCGCTTCGACAAACAGCTCCTTCAGGTGGAAGTACATGGTGACCAAACCATCTCCGTGGTCGATGAACACGCTGTTGCCCGAAAAGAAATGTTCTTCAGCTAGCCCTACCGTCCCGTCCGCTGCAGCCAGGACCGGCGTTCCCGACTTCGCGGCAAAGTCTGACCCAGTATGCGGTGACCTGGGCTCTCCGTTGATGATCCGGCGCGAGCCAAACCGCCCTCCTTCAGGCATCGTCTCGAGCGGCGCAGCCAGCGGCAGGGTGAAAGACCGCGCAGTGTCCAGGTCGAACAGCGGCAACAACCGCGCTCGCTCACGCGCCGCGCGTTCTTGGTTGGGCTTGGACAGATTCACGCGCGACTCGTCCTTGAGGGTCAGCCGTTGCAACTTGTAGGGGTAGTCCCCAACGCGAAGCCGCAACGTGTCGATCCGTTCCCCGCTACTGCGTCGTGCGATCAACTCGTCCAGTGCATCAAGATCCACGGACAAGACACACGCGCCAGCCATAGGCTTAAACCTGCGACCATTGAGTTCACACCATTCGATGGCGCTGCCCGGCCATCGCACCACAGAACCAGGGTGCACCGTGTCAATAGCAACCGCCCCTTGCGTTGCCTTAGCGTTGCCAGCGGGTTCGGCAGAGGCCGGCGCGGCAGTGGTCAGGGTCGAGAGTCCTAAGGCGAGCAATAACACACGATTCAAGTCGGTTCTCATCGACGCATCATAGCTGTAGCAGCGTGCTCAAACAGCCGCGACCGGTGGCCGGGAGGAACACCAGCGCCGGGTCGAACGTTGTCTCTTTGCCGCGAAGTTGAATCCATGACGCCAACACCGTGGAGCTCGTTTCCGCTACTCTTCTCCCTTTCGTCCGAAGATCCCACTAACGCAATGCCCCTCTCTTCATCATCTGCCCAGAGCCAGCCAACCATCCCGATGGACGATGTTCTGGCCGCAGACCTCACCGAGCCCGTACTCCTCGACGGCGACTCGACGCCTCAGAGCGAGAGTTCGATCGGCGCCAAACTCACCATCTTCTGGCGGGAATGGCTGCGCCCGTTTCTGGTGATTCTTCTGGTCTTGCTGTCGTTTCGATCAGCCATCGCTGATTGGAACCACGTGCCCACGGGCTCCATGCGCCCCACCATTCTCGAAGGCGATCGGATCTTTGTGAACAAGATCTCCTACGACCTCCGCGTTCCGTTCACAACAAGACGCATAGCTGAGTGGTCGCACCCAGAACGCGGCGACATCATTGTTTTTCTTTCGCCAGCGGACGGTAAGCGGCTGGTCAAACGGGTCATCGGAGTCCCCGGGGATCGAATCGAGCTGAGGCGTCACCGCCTCTCGATCAACGGACGCAAGGCGGCCTATCAGCGCATCGACCCAGAGTCGATCGGCTACCTCGATGACGCCGAACGCACCAGCTACCGTATCGACAACGAATCTCTGGCCGGCAAAGATCCGCACGCCATCATGACCCGGCCCTGGTTCTCGGGTCGCTCCACCTTTTCACCAATGACGATCGGTGGAGGACAGTTCTTCGTCATGGGCGACAACCGCGACGACAGCGCCGACTCGCGGGTCTTCGGCCTAGTCGATCGACGGCTGATCCTGGGCAAAGCAACCGGCGTGGCAATGTCGGTCGACCCCGAACGGCGCTATCGACCGCGTTGGGACCGGTTCCTCCAGGGTTTCGATCAGTAGCGAGTTCAGCGTTCCTGGAACAACATTGCGAGAAATGCCGTAGGTGAATCTAGGCCACACGTTTCTTTGCTGTGGCTGGTTACAACTCATAGGAGACCGCCGTTGGCCGCTACCGTTATGTCCTCCCGACCACTCCATCGTGCTCGTCACAACCGCGTCCTCGGCGGCGTCTGCGGCGGGATCGCCAACTGGCTCGGCTGGAGTCCAACCGTCGTCCGGTTGCTCTACATCGTCGGCTCCATCCTGTCGGTCGCGTTTCCTGGGATCATCGTCTACCTCGCCCTCTGGATCTTCATGCCCAAGGCCGCACGCTGATCTAGTTCGGCATTCAGCCAAGGAAGAGACCTCGGGGCTTGCTACTAAGTCCCGTAAGATGCGGGCATGACGGATGAGTCCCCGCCCGACCCTCAAGAACAGACAGCGCCTGGTGGCCTCCGTGCGCTGGTCAAAGCGCTGTCCTCTTGGCGCACGGCTTCGGTTGTGCTGCTCTCGTTCTCCTCAGGCATGCCACTCGGCCTGGTGTGGATCGCGATCCCGGATTGGATGCGCGACTCAGGAGTCGACATCCGTGTGGTCGGCCTGTTCACGCTGGCACAGGCCCCATGGACCTTCAACGTCATTTGGGCACCACTGCTGGATCGCTTCCAGCTACCCTTCTTCGGTCGCCGTCGCGGTTGGATCACGGTCGCTCAGATCGCTCTCGGTCTCGGCACCCTAGCGCTTGCCGGAGTTGGCTCTTCGCCCGACGCTGCGTGGGTGGCGCTCGCCCTTACTCTCGGTATCGCTTTTGCTGCAGCTTCGCAGGACATCGTGATCGACGCCTACGCAATCGACGTATTGCGGCCAGAGGAACAGGCGGTTGCCGTCGGATCGCGCGTGGCCATGTACCGTGCGGCAATGTGGGTGACCGGTAGTTTAAGCATCACGCTTGCGGCCACCATGAGTTGGAAGTTCGCTTGTATCCTGCTGGCACTGCTCTACGTTCCGATGGTCTTGGTCACCTGGCGCGCTCCAGAACCCGCACAAAAGTTCAAGCCTCCAGCATCCATGCGCGAGGCCATCTGGTTGCCCTTCGTTGGCTTCTTGTCGCGACACCGAGCGCTCGAGATCCTGCTGTTCGTGCTGCTGTTCAAGTTTGGCGACAACTTCGCACAGGCTCTGCTACGACCATTTCTCAATGACGTCGGCTACGACGCCATGGCACGCGGCGTTGCGCTCGGCACCATTGGCCTGACCTGCACCCTGACCGGCGCCTTTGTCGGCGGAGCGGCCACCATCTGGATGGGCGTAGGCCCCGCTCTATGGATCTTCGGCGGCCTACAAATGGTGTCCAACGTTGGCTACGTGGCGCTCGCCTACGCAGACGTCAATCTGCCGCTCATGTTCACCGCCATGGGCTTCGAAAACCTCACCCAAGGCCTGGGTACAGGGGCGTTCTCGGTCCTGCTGTTCCGGCTCACCCAACGCAGGTTCTCGGCAACCCAGTACGCGCTGTTCTCTACGCTGTTCGGTCTCGCCCGGATCATCTCGGGCCCGATCGCCGGCTTCACTGTCGATGCTGTGGGCTGGGCGACGTTCTTCTGGATCACCATCCCCCTCGGCTTGCCCGGCATGTTCATGCTCTGGCGGTTTGTCCCATGGGGGGTGCGCGAGCCCACCTTCACCGTCATCGAAACATCGCCGCTATCGCCCTTGAGCAAACAGCAACTGTCCTCACGCGGCATCAGCGCGGGTTTTGCGGCCTTCTTCCTTGGAAGCGGGCTTTCAGCCACCTTGAGCGCTCTCAAAGCACTGCGCAAGGTGCCCGAAGATGGCTTCCAACTCGCCATGCACTGGATGAATGTCTTTCAGCCCGCTGATTTTGGCGGCTGGCTCCGGATCGTTTCGCTGATCGCTTTCGCCGTTACGATCGGTCTCGTTTCAGCAGCAGTCGCCGCCGCTCGACGCGGCGCCGGCAAAGATCTCGTGACAGGCTAAGACAAGTTCAAGCAAGCCCCAAAACTCTTCGTAGGAGACGCGTCAATGAATAGAACGTTCACCGCAATCGCCGTCCTGGCCCTTGCAACCAGCTGGTCTCAAGCACCTGTTGCCGCTCAAAGCACCGATGAGCAAATCGCGGCTGCCTCACTCGCCGCTCCGGAGGACCGGCGCGCTGAGGCCACCATTCTTGGATACGTCGATGGTGCAGTCACTACCCTGCGCAAGGGCACCAACGACCTCATCTGCCTTGCCGACGACCCAAGCAACACCAACTTCAGCGTTGCCTGCTACCACGAGTCACTCGAACCGTTTATGGCGCGCGGTCGCCAGCTTTCAGCCGAAGGCATCACCGGCAACGATCGCAAGCTCAAGCGCTTCGAAGAGATCGAAAGCGGCAAGCTGGCAATGCCCCGCGATGGCCGCATGCTCTACGTCACCAGTGGCGACGGCTACGACGCTGCCAACAACACCGTGACCAACGGTTCCACGCGCTGGGTGATCTACATGCCCTTTGCTACGCCTGAGGCCACCGGCCTAACAGCTTCGCCTTCAAGGGGAGCACCATGGCTCATGGACAGTGGCACGGCGGGCGCACACGTCATGCTGATGCCCCCGCAGTAGACCTGTCCGGGTGCAGCAGACCTGTTCGGGCGCAGCAGACCTGTTCGGGTGCAGCAGACCAGAGGCCTCGCTGGCCCGCGTTCGTACGGAGCCAACGCATAGGGAAATCGCCGGTGCACTCCTGAACAGCTCTAATCCTGTGGCGCCAGAACGGAGCGGGAACCCCAGACAATGGGAAACAAAGCCCAGAGATCCACGCTCGTTTGGCGGTTCGCCTGGCGCCCAAGAGACAACGGGCGATGGCGCAATCAGCCCGTCACAGCGCTCACTGCGCCGGCTCCCACTGCCATCACCAGACCCAGCACTACGGCGAATACCATGTACACCACGAAGCCGATCAGGCAGACCCCAACCGCGCGCAGCGTGCTCTTGTAGTCCAACGCCTGGCGCACCGCGATAACGGTCGCCACTAACATCCAAATCGCTGACAGCAGGCTGATCAGGACTCCAATGAAGGGGATGATCCCGAAGATCCTTAAGACGCCTGGCGCCTGCGCGAAGCCGGTGGTGCGAAGCAGTTGCCCAAGATCGGCATCGGTCGTTTCTTCGGGCAAGATCTTGGTGCCAATGAAATAGCACAGGAACGACCAGATCACCCAGCCGATCAAGGCCCCGACTACGGCCACCACGACCCCGAGCAGCCCGGAACGGATTGCGCCAATCCCAGCGGCCAAAGAACTGATGATCACCACCGTCATTGCCTGAGTCGTCGCATTCTGGTCGGCCTCTACCGACTCGTAGAGGTTGACGTCGAGTGCCGCGGCCGAGATCATCTTTTGCACAAGGCTCATTGAGGGTGCTTCCTTTCGTTGGACGCCCGCGAAGACTCAAGCTAGGAGCCGCGACCGCACAAACCGTTAGTGGGACTGAAGACGTCTATGATGTCACTAACGGCAACGGGACCGAGAACGGGTCAACTGTTATCGTCCTGGTCGGCCTTGAGCCTGCATGGCATTCTCTTCATACGGTTGCACCACAACGAATCCGTCACCGGTGAACTCCATCTGAATCGACTCTCCACTGCCGCGACCGAAGAAAGTGCGCAAGGAGACATCCGTACGAAAGTTCGGCTCGAGGTCGCCCGACCAAGCAACGGTAGCGTTGGGATCGGTAATCACTGGCCGCTCCGGAGACACCCTGAGGGTTAGCGGGTCGTAGTGGCTGGTGATTGCGATCAAGCCAGAACCGGACAGCCGCACATTGAAGAGTCCCCCGGCGAGCATGGCTGACACCTTGCGCATCATCTTGATGTCCCACTCGACCGTCGACTGAAACGCCAGCAAGTCGTTGCCGTTGACGAAGATGGTGTCGTCGGTCAGTTCGAGAATGGTGATCTTCTTGCCGGCGTCGGCCAGGTAGAGCTTGCCGATGCCGGCGGCCTTCATCAGTCGCGTGCCTTCTCCGGTGAAGGACCGCTTGAGCATCCGGCCCACTCCGTGTTCGAGCACCTTCTCGCGATCGAACTTGATGGCTCCGTGGTACGCCACCATGCTCCCCATCTTTGACCACACCTCACCACGCGGCAGCAGGTTCACCTCAAGTGTGCGTTCACCCTCGAGTTCAAAGAAGCCCTGGCCGTGATCTCTTTGAGCGGTCTTCGCGAGAAATTCTTCAATGGAATAGCGGGACATCAAAGCTCCTTAGTTGGCCGGGCATGGACGCAGGTAACTAGAGAACTCAGCGATCTCTGCGGGGTCAGCGGGTGTACCGGCGAAGTTCCGATCGCCACTCGCCACGTCGCTCTGATCGTCATTCTCGAACCAGATGGCCAACCGCATCTTCTTGTCTTGCGGGCAATCGAGCAGCATCATGGCGGTGACCGTGTCGCCCGATCCATTGCCGATTGCACTCACGTCGCCGCGCTGCGAGACCCACAGCAAGTCGAGATCATCGCGCTCAATCGATCCGCGCTCTAAGACTTCCTTCACGCGAATGTTGATGTCGTTGTCGCGCAACACGCTGACATCGTCAGTACGACCTTCAAAGTAGTCGCGCAGCTCATCGACATTGTTGCCTAGGCCACCACGAATCTGCACGTAGATCATTCCTGCTTCGCCAAAACTCTGGGGCTCTTCGCCGCCATCTGATGGCAGATCGGAGAGCAACGCGACATCGAGGACCCATGGAATGGAGAAACCGAGCATCGCATGCATGCCGGGAGGCAGCGACTCACCACCAAGGACTTCGAGCACTTTCTCCTCGCGCTTCACCGGATCGGTCATCGACTCACCAAACTCTCTGGCCTTCTTGACCGCGACGAAACCCGCTCCACCTACTGCCACACCAATGATCAGCACCAGCAAGCCGCAGCCGCAACCAATCCACATCCACGGTGACTTCTTCTGCTCAGACATTCTCAAGTCTCCTAGTTTCTCGCGATCTCGGGGGTGGGGATCCCATGCATCTATCGACTTCCACGGGAGGCTTCACACAGCATGTAACTGCTTTGCAGCCACGATATCGGACATGATTGCGTCGCTGACACAGGACCCATGTGCCGTTCTACGCTCGGCAAAGCGCCACCATTCCGAACATCCTCAACCGCTCCACCTCAGAAACCAAGCAAATGATCGAAGAACAGATCTGGGACAAGCTCCAGAATGGCGTCAACTACGACGTACTCGACGTCATCAACGAAAGCCACCAACACAGCGTGCCCAAGGACTCAGAGACGCACTTTCGCATCCTGGTGGTCACGGCTGAGTTCGAGGAAGTCGGCCGCCTCGCTCGCCACCGACGGATTCACTCCTTGCTCGGTCAAGAACTGCGCGGCGGTGTCCACGCTCTGGCCATCGACGCTTGGACCCCAGCAGAATGGGACCGCAACGCTCACCGGCCGAGCTTGTCACCCAAGTGTCGCGGCGGCAGCAAGGCAGGCTGATCACCCATGACTCTGACCCTCGGCTGCGCCGCCGCGCGCTTCCCCAGACGCTTCAAAAGTAGCGTGCTCGCGATCGATGCACACACCGAGGGCGAACCATTGCGTGTGCTTGTGGAGGGCGATCGCGCGAGCGGCTTCACCGAACCCATCGGCACCACCATGCTCGAAAAGCGCGCTTGGGCCATGCAGCATGCAGATCAACTCCGGCAGCAACTGATGCTCGAACCACGCGGCCATGCAGATATGTACGGCTGTTGGCTGACCAAGCCAACCAGCGACGATGGTGACGTTGGGGTCTTGTTCTTGCACAACGAAGGCTTCAGCACCATGTGCGGACACGGCATTATCGGCCTGGTCAAAGTCGGTTTGACCTACGACTTGTTCAGCACCGCCGAGCCTGACGTGGTGCGGATCGACACACCCGCTGGGCGGGTCCTTGCCCAGGCACACCGGGATCAACAGACCAACGCAATCCTCTCGGTTTCGTTTCTCAACGTACCTTCCTTCGTGCTCGATGCCGATGCTGAAGTTTCAGTCCCGGGCATGGCTGCTCCCCTGCGCTACGACCTGGCGTTTGGAGGCGCGTATTATGCCTATGTCGAGGCAAGCGACGTTGGACTCGAGTTGGGGCCAAAGCATCAGCCTGCGATCGTCGATATGGGCAAACGCATTAAGGCCGCGGTGAGCGACCAGCACCCCATCCGTCATCCCGATTCACCATCAGGCGGCTCAGATCTCGACTTCTTATACGGTGCCATCTTCGTTGGCCATGCTCAAGATCCCGCTAACCACTCACGCAATGTTTGTGTGTTCGCAGAAGGCGAGGTCGATCGTTCCCCGACCGGAACCGGCGTCAGTGGACGTGCCGCAATCGAGGTCAGGGCCGGCAGGGCTGCGATCGGCAACGATCAGCCGGCGTTGTTGATCGAGAGCATCCTAGGAACTACCTTCAGCGTCCGGGCTGCTGCCATCGCTACCGTCGGATCAGGCCCTACCGAGCTTCAAGCGATCGTCCCTCGTGTCGAAGGCCGCGCCTGGATCACCGGCATCAACGAGTTCGTGATCGACCCCTTAGACGATCTCAAGCACGGATTCTTGTTGCGTTAGCTCAAAGATCACAGAGCTCAAAGATCACAGAACAACGCTACTCGCTCTTACGAAACGCAAACAAGTGCCGCTCGCCTTTAACGAACAGCGTGTCATTGGCAATCGCTGGTGTGCTCATCAGCCGCTCGCCAATCGCGTTGACCGCGATCTCGCGATACTCACCAGCGGTCTGCACAACAAAGACGTCGCCATCCTCGCCGGGCAAATACATCATCTCGCCCGCTACCACAGGCGAGCCAGAGAATCCGCCACCTTGGTGACGTAGCCGCTGCCGATAGACCTCCTCACCAGCCGAGAGGGTGTACGCGTCGAGAATGCCTTGATTCTGTAACACAAACAGGCGCTCGCCGACCACAACCGGAGTCGGCATGTAAGGCCCCTTGCCGGTGGATGACCAAACCACACTTTCGCTCGACGTCTTGCCCTCAGGGAGAGTCAGATCGCCCTTAGCGCCGCGCTTCACCACATAGATTGGTTTGTTCGGTCGGCGCCCACTCGCGATCACCATCAAGTCGTCGCCTGCAGCGATCGGCGTCGGCGTGGTGATATTGGAACTACCGCCCAGCCGCCACCTCTCGAGCCCCGTTTCCGGATCGTAGCCAACAATGAAGTTCGAGCCATTAGCGACCAGCACCGCTGGATGGTCTGCGGTCGCTGGGAAAGCGGTAGGTGTACCCCACGAGGGTTGCTCATCCCGGGCCGTGCGCCAGCGTTGCTTACCGGTCTTTAAGTCCACCGCAAGCACGAAGTCTTCGCCTTGGGTGTCGCACTGCACGATCGCGAGATCCTTGTAGATGATTGGGGACGACGCGGACCCCCACTCGTAGGTGGGAGCATCGTAGGCACCCACGTCCAGATGACCTACTTCTGCCTTCCACAAGATCCTGCCTTCCATGTCCACGCCATACAGCCCCTCAGAGCCAAAGAACGCCACGATCACCTCGCCATTGGTTGCCGGGGTTTGATTGGCATAGGTGGCCTTGATGTGGCGCTTCTCCAACGGCACGCCTCGATGCAGCGTCGTCTCCCACTGAACCTCGCCGCTCTGAGCGTCTACCGCCACCAAGACAAACCGATGCTGGGATCGATCATCGGAGGCCGTACCTTCGCCGTAGAGACCGTGCTTGAAGCTGGCGTCGGCCTGCTTGCTGACGGCGCTAGTGACATACACCGTGGTGCGATCACCGTGCGACCAGACGATCGGGCTTGAGTGCGACAGCCCCGGGATTGCAATCTTCCAAGCGACGTTGTCGCCGGTCTCGACATTCCAGCTGGTGGGCGGCTCCTGGTCGGCGGCTAGGCCCGATGCTTGAGTGCCACGAAACTGGGGCCAGGTGTCGTTGCTCGACGCGCTGATCGGGCTAGTCGCGCTGGTCGCACCGGCAATCAACACGAAAGTAGTTGCGAGGGCGAAGGCTCTAACCAGTCGCCTCGAGATCGAGGCCTGCTGCCTCGTCGTTTGCTGAATCATGGGTTCACCCATACCTTTCCTAGTTCCGCGATGGTCGCGCCGTACAGTTCGATGCCATCCCAGAGATTCTGAATGCGCAGGTTCTCATTGGGAGCGTGCTGGTTATTGTCGTGGTTGACCATCGGCAAGACCACCAATGGTGTTCCCAGGATCTCTTCAAACAGATAGAGGGGCAGGCTACCGCCGAGCAGCGGAAGTCGCAACGCAGCGGTCGGCCCTGCACCAGCTAGCGTGCTCTGTGCGGCGACCACCGCGTCGACCACGGTCAGCAAAGCTTCGGAGATCGGCCCGTCGAGCGCGGTTCGGGTCGCGCGATAGCCACCCTCCCAGTCGAGACGGACCAGCTTAGGGTGCGTGCGCAACTGCTCCACGGTCGGCGCCTCGTGCACGATCTCGAACCCCAGGGTCACAAGATGTGCTTTCACCAGACGGCGCACGTCCTCAGGCAAAAGATCCGGAACCAAGCGGAAGCCTAGAGCTGCATGCGCAACCGACGGCACCGCATTCTGCGCGCGCTCGCCGACCATGCCTGCCGACAACCCTTGTACATTAAGAGCCGGTAACAAGATGCGCTCAAGCAGAGGTGCGTTGTTGTTCTCTGACCGCGCAATATCCAAGTCGCGACGTAGCTCCTCGTCGATCGGTGGTGCCTGCTCGATTGCAGCACGATCGGCGGCGCCCAGAGGACGAACCTGATCGTAGAAACCGTCAATCAGAATCCGGCCCTCACCGTCGCGCATGGAGGCGATCAGCTCGGCCAGTCGCGCTGCCGGATTCGGTGCCCAGTTGCCATAGTGCCCTGAATGGAGCGGTCGATTGGGACCGTACAGCGTGACCCCCACGCCCATCACCCCGCGCACTCCGAACACCACCTGCTGGCGCCGCGACTGGTGCACAGGACCGTCGCAGAAGAGCCACAGATCCGCGTCGAGACGTCCTTTGTGGGCTTCCAGCATGTCGCCCAAATGCGGAGATCCGCGTTCCTCTTCGCCCTCAAAAAAGAACTTAAGGTTGACCGAGCGGTCGATCCCGGCGGCTGTGAGCGCATCAATGGCAGCGAACATGGCGACAATCGGCGCTTTGTCATCGCTCGCGCTGCGGCCATACAAACGCCACTCAGGATCGATCGATTGATCAGCTCCAAGGGTGTTCAAGTCGACGACTTCAGCACCAGCTGAAGGACCCGTTCTGATCTCGGCAACGTAAGGTGCGGATGCCCAGAGGTCAGCAGACACCGGTTGACCGTCATAGTGAGCATAGAGAACCACCGTCTTTTTCGACGCCGGGTCGTGGGTCGCGGGCAAGGTGCCTAGGACGGCCGGGGGAGAGCCCGGGTACTCCAACAAGGTCGCCTCTGCTCCGCGGCTTTGTAGCTGAGCCATCAGCACCTCCGCGTTGCGACGGATATTGGGCCCGTCTTCAGCGAAGTTCGGGATCGAAACTAGATCGACCAGGTCACGCAGGATCTTGGTTTCATTCGCCTGGCGGTGTGCCCGGATCTTGGCCACGGCGTCCGATTCAGCAGGTTGCGCTCCGGCTTGAACCGACATTCCACCGGCCAGAGTCATCCCACCGGCCAGAGTGACGGCGGCACACAGTATGCGGACACGGCGAACCAGACGATTTGGACTTAGGATGCTGTTCATACACTGATTGTACGGCCCAGCGGAGTTCTCCTCCAGCGCCGAACCCAAATGTCTCACCCCGCGATGGAGCCCAAACGTTCTGAGCTGGACGGGGCACTGTCCACCGTACAATCGAGCATCCGCCCTTCGGTTGCCACTCACCTTTGAGGATCCAAAAGCCATGTCATCGACTCATCCTTCCCCATCGCTTGTCCAAGCCAGAACCGCGCTCTCAGTGTTCTGTGCCGTGCTTGTCCTGCTCTCCCTCGGTTGCGCCTCACCCCCATCGTCGGAGGCGGGCGGAACAAGTGAAGCGGGTCGCAACCTGCAGGCACTGTTCGATAGCGCCTGGGAGTACTCGCTCGAGGAGAGTCCCACCTTCGCCACCAACGTCGGTGACTACCGAGCCAACGACAAACTCACCTCGGTCGCATTCCACGATCTCGAACGTCGCAGCAAGCAGCACCAGGCGTTCCTCGATCAGCTGGGCCAGATCGACCGCGCAGCATTGACCCGTGAAGAACGTACCAGTGCCGCCATCTTCGAACGACAGCTGGAAGACAACATCGCGGGTTTCGAGTTTGGCACCTGGCAGATTCCGCTCAACGCCGACTCGGGCTTTCATATCGGATTCTCGCGCTTGCCGCGCAACGTGCCGTTGAACAGCGCTCAGGACTATGACAACTACATCAAACGCCTAGAGGCCTGGTCGACACTGGTCGACCAGCAGATTGCCAACATGCGGGTCGGCATGGAGGGCGGCATGGTGCTGCCCAAGGTGGTGCTCAACGGCTACAACTCGACCTACGACGCTCACGTCGTCGACAACGCCACCGACAGTGTGTTCTGGGAACCCTTTGCCAACTACCCAGCCGCGGTGCCAACCGCTGATCGCGAACGTCTGAGCAACGCCGGCAAGGCCGCCATTGAGCAACACATCGTGCCTGGCTACCGCCGCTTCTCCGAGTTCATGGAGGGCGAGTACATCCCGGGCGGCACCGACAACATCGCCGCTTACGACTTGCCCAATGGACCTGAGTACTACGCCCAACGGGTGCGGTACTTCACCACTTTGGATATCACTCCCGACGAGGTCCACGAGATCGGCCTGGCAGAAGTCGCCCGAATTCGCAAAGACATGGAAGAGCTAATCTTGTCGACCGGCTTTGAAGGTTCGTTCGACGACTTCCTGCAGTTCCTAAGGACCGATGAGCGCTTCTACCCGAAGACCGGCGAGGAGCTGCTGAACTACGCCAAGGTTCTGTCCAAGACCATCGATGCGCAGTTGCCTAAATTCTTCAAGACCTTGCCGCGAATGCCCTATGGTGTTGAACCAGTCCCCGATCACATCGCGCCCAAGTACACCACCGGTCGCTACGTTGGACCGCCTGAAGGCAGCACCCAACCGGGCTACTACTGGGTCAATCTCTATGACCTCAAATCACGCCCGCTCTACAACATCCCGGCTCTCACCTTGCATGAAGCGGTGCCCGGCCATCATCTACAAAGCTCTCTGGCAAAGGAAATGGAGGCGCAACCCAACTTCCGCCGGTACCAATACATCTCGGCCTTCGGCGAAGGCTGGGGGCTCTACTCCGAACTGCTTGGCGAAGAGATGGGCATCTACACCGATCCCTATTCGCGCTTTGGGCGCATGACCTACGAGATGTGGCGTGCCTGCCGCCTGGTTGTCGATACGGGGATGCACGCGAAGGGCTGGACGCGCCAGCAATCGTTGGACTACCTCGCCGGCAACACGGCCCTGCCGCTACACGAGATCAAGACTGAGACCGATCGCTACATCTCGTGGCCAGGCCAAGCCCTGGCCTACAAGATGGGCGAGATCAAGATCCGCGAACTGCGAGCGATGGCGCTCGATCGCCTAGGCCCAGCCAAGTTCGACCTGCGAGAGTTCCACGACGTGGTGCTGCTCGGCGGTTCGGTACCGCTACCGGTACTGGAGGCAAACGTCGAGGAGTGGGTCGCGGACCTGCTGTAAACCGACTGACCTCCTCCCCTCGGATACTCGCGAGTGGGCTCCTCGCGAGTTCCCAATGGTCTCCACAGGGGCACTCTCTATGGGGCTCCTGTGGAGCCCCTCCCTTAGGAGGGTTAACGATAGTCCTCGCGCACCGGAGAAAACACGTCGAGCACTCGAGCATCGGTGACAGCGCGCCCCGAGTGTGGAACGCCCGATGGGATGACCAACAAATCACCAGCCGACAGCCGGTGGGCCACACCAGCCAACACGATCTCGAGAACCCCGTCGAGCATGTTCACAACCTGCTCGTGAGGATGCTGATGTTCGGGCAACACCGAGCCCGCATCCACATCCCAATATGCCAGGGTCATACTTGCGCTGTGAACCATTCGACCCCGGAACCCGGGCATGACTTCGCGCTCGCTAACCTCGCTCAATGCGATCGGGGTTGACGGTTTCTCGGCGATCTCATCCATCATGCAATGCCCTCCAAAAAGCGGGTACCTAGAACATCCAGCCGTCGGCTGGACCGCAGCTCCCGTAGGATACGGGAACCATGACCAACCGCACCAACGAGCTCGACGAGATGACACTAGCCTCACCAGTCCTAGCCAGCGACGGTTTGTCCTGGCGCGGCAGCCAGCACGTATACCGCATCCAGAAAACCAAGTAGTCGACAGTGAAGGTTGCACTCATCGGCTCGCACGGAGTCGGGAAAACTACACTCGTCTACGGTCTTGCAGCTCGGCTCAAGCGTACCGACGTTCACCTCGAAGTGCTGGTCGAAGTCGCACGACGCTGCCCGCTCAAGATCAACGAAGACACTGACCTGGCGGCACAGTCATGGATCCTTCACACTCAGATCGCTGAGGAAACGTATGCTGCGACCCAAGCTCCCGTGGTTCTGTGCGATCGCAGTGTCTTGGACAACTACACTTACCTGCTCTTGGCAAAGGGCCGTCAACCCCACCTCGAGCCGCTGATCGACTCTTGGATCAGCGGCTACGATCTTCTAGTGCACGTACCGATCGTGGCCGGCAAGGAAGCGCAAGGGGATGGCGTCCGTTCAACTGACCAACACTTCAGGCAGGCGGTCGATGACCGCTTGGCGAAAGAAATCGAGAATCGCAACATCAACGTGCTGTACCTAGATCCACACAACCGTGACGGCTGGCTCGACGTGCTTGAGAATGTGTCGCGCGCCGCACTGCAAACGCCTCAACTCGAGCTCCTGGTCTGATGCAAGAAGCCCAACTGTTCGCCGCTCCAGGCAGGGCCCTGCGTAGCCGATTGATCGCCGTTTTCTTGATGCTCAATTGGGGCATCATGGGTTGGTTCACCATCCGCTCTCCTGGCCTCGGATACGCCGCGCTGACGTTGACCCTGGGGTTGATTGCGTTCATCGGAGCGTTGAGTCAACTGCGAGCCGCGCGCAACGCCAGCGAGTCGCCGCTAGTGCGGTGGAACCAGGATCAGTTCTCTTTTCGTCCCTACACGCGAAACCAGTTCGTCGAGATCACTTGGCAACGCTTGCACCTCAATCCAAGCGACAAGCCAAGCAAGGGAGCTCGGCCCAGTGCTGACCACGTCGAAGTGACGATCACGCCTGACCGAATCTTCTTCTTGGGTTGGCCCGAGCCGTACCTGACGGACGGCGAGAAGCCGGGAGTCGACGACGTCGCTCCGCGCAGTATCCTTAGTCTCATGATGTTGACCAAAAGCGATCAGGAGTCAGTGACAAACGTCCTACGCAAGGATGTCAAATCGTAGGCCTCGTCTCAGTTCTAGAATTCACCCTCTTCTTTCGCAGCTTCGCGGTAGGAAACCCTTCATGACCCACATCACTGGTGGCGCATCTGCTCGCCGCGCTAGCTCGTTCATTTCCTCGCTCAGCCTCTCGCTCACCCTTTCGCTCGTCGCCTGCCTGGTTGCTCTGCCTGCCGCGGCTCAAGTGGACGTGCCGGACCCTTTCCGCCAACTGGAAGAGATCCTGCCGACTGCCAATGTCTACCGAACCGCTTCAGGCGCACCTGGACACCGCTATTGGCAGCAGAAGGTCGACTACAGGATCGACGTGGAAATCGACGACGAGAACCAGCGCCTGATCGGCAGCGAACGCATCACGTACCAAAACAACTCGCCCGATGTCCTCCGCTACTTGTGGCTACAACTCGACGCCAACCTGTTCCGCAGCGACTCAGACGCAGTGCTCACGCAGACGACGTCGGAACTTGATCGCCTTTCCTTCAGGCGCCTCGAGTCGATGATGGCTCGGCTGAATTTTGACGGCGGCGTGGTCATCGACAAGGTCACCGACCGCAACGATGAGCCCTTGAGCTACACGGTGGTCAAGACCATGATGCGGGTCGATCTGCCTGGGCCGCTCGCCTCCGGCGACACCACCGAGGTCGAAATCGACTGGAGCTATGCCATCAACGATTCGCGTTTGGTGCGCGGTCGCACCGGCTTTGAGTACTTCGAAGACGACGACAACTACCTGTACGAAATCGCGCAATGGTTCCCGCGGCTTGCCGCATACACCGACGCTAACGGCTGGCAGAACAAGCAGTTCATCGGATCTGGCGAATTCACCCTTGAACTCGGCGACTACAACGTCGCAATCACCGTGCCTGCAGATCACATTGTGGCGAGCACCGGCGTCTTAGAGAATCCGAGAGAGGTGCTCACCGCCGAGCAGCGCTCGCGATTTGCTGCCGCTCGCACCGCAAAGGAGCCGATCTTCATCGTCACTCCTCAAGAGGCTAAGAGCAACGAGACGTCACGCGCCACCAAGAAGAAGACTTGGCGCTTCTCAGCGGAGCGCGTGCGAGACTTCGCGTTCGCGACCTCACGCAAGTTCATCTGGGACGCTCAAGGGCACGTGGTCCCTGGCAGCAGCCCAGACGACGTGGTCATGGCCATGTCGTTTTACCCGAACGAGGGCGAGCCGCTGTGGAGTCGGTATTCCACACATGCCATTATTCACACCCTGAACGTCTACTCGCGCTACACCTTCGACTATCCCTATCCGGTTGCGATCTCAGTCAACGGCCCCGTCGGGGGCATGGAATACCCGATGATCTGCTTCAACGGACCGCGCCCTGAGGAAGACGGAACCTACTCAGCGCGCACCAAGTACGGCCTCATTTCGGTGATCATCCACGAGGTCGGCCACAACTACTTCCCGATGATCGTCAATTCCGACGAACGTCAGTGGACCTGGATGGACGAGGGTCTCAACACTTTCTTGCAATACCTAAGCGAGCAGGAATGGGAGGAGAACTATCCTTCGCGCCGAGGCGAGCCCGCCAAGATCGTCGGCTACACCGGGAGTGCACGCCAATCGCCGATCATGACCAACTCCGAATCGGTGCTGCGGCTCGGCCCCAACGCGTACGCCAAGCCTGCAACGGCGCTCAACATCCTGCGCGAGACCATCCTCGGGCGCGAGCTGTTCGACTATGCCTTCAAGGAATACTCCCGACGCTGGAAGTTCAAGAGACCGCAGCCGGCAGATCTGTTCCGTACCCTCGAAGACGCTTCAGCAATCGACCTCGATTGGTTCTGGCGAGCCTGGTTCTACTCCACCGGCGGCGTTGATCTAGCAGTCACCGGCATGCGCCACTTCGAGATCGACACTCAAGAGCCTGATCGTGAGAGCGACAAGCTCAAGGCCGAGCGCGATGATGAGCCGATCACGCTGTCAAAGATGCGAAACGCTGAGCTGCCAAGGCGCACCGACACGTATCCCGAGCTGCTCGACTTCTACAACGAGTACGACGAACTCGATGCCACCGACGCCGACCGCAAGGACTACGAGGAAATGCTGATCGATCTCAGCGATGACGAACGCGCCATGCTCGCTTCGACCTCAAACTTCACCATCGCCGACTTCGAGAATCCGGGCGGCGTGGTCATGCCCTTGATCCTCGAGCTAGAGTTCGTCGATGGGTCCACCGAAGAGATGCGCATCCCTGCCGAGATCTGGCGTCGCGACGCCTCCAAGGTCAGCAAGCTCTTGGTCACCGAACAACCGATCGTGCGCATCACGGTCGATCCGCATCTAGAGACCGCAGACGTCGATCTCGACAACAACGTCTTTCCGCCCCAACCGAAGAAATCCCGGTTCGAGCTCTTCAAGAGCAAGGACGACGACTCCAATCCGATGAGCAAGGCGCGCGACGCTCACGAAGCAGCGACCGAGTCAGAGGGCGAAACTGATGACCCAGCTGATGACGACGCAGCTGAGGACGACGCAGCTGAGGGTAGCGCCGGCGGCGGAGAGTAGGCGCAGCCGATGTTGAACACGCGACGGCAGCGCCAAGCGATCGCTCGCATCGTTGTGATGACTGCAAGCTGGTCTTGCCTTGCAAGTACCGCCTCAAGGGCTCATCCGTTTCACATCACCACCGCCGAGGCCCAGTTCAAGCAACAAGCCCAGACTCTGGAGGTATCCATCGAGCTCAATCCAACCGAACTCGAACGAGCGATCGCACTGCGGTTCAATCTCGATATTGATCTTGACCAAGGTGACGCCGAGACTGCAATCGCACACTATGCCGAGCAGGTCTTCGTGGTCAGCCAAGCTGGGAAAACCGCAGAGTTCCGATGGGTCGGAATGGAACTCGACATCGCCACCGGCTGGCTCTACTTTGAACTGCACGGTATTGAGACCTTCACCAATCTCACGGTCGAGAACCGCTTCTTGGTCGAGGTCGCTCAAGCTAATGACAACCAACAGCTGAACACGGTCCGGTTCAGCCATCCAAGCGCCTCCTCCGCCAAACTCGAGAAAACCACGCTCACTTTCACAGCGCCCGACTACCGGCACCAACTCGATCGCCTCCAAAACTCGAACCCAAAGTAATCACCGAGCAAGAGAACCAATGCAGTCAATTCAAGTCATCGAAACCGGCAACCTCTACCTCGAACAATTCGCCAGCGGTCCAATGGGCAACTGCCTTTACTTGATGGCCGATTCGAGCACCAAACAAGCCTTCATCTTTGACCCCGCCTTTGAACCGGTCGAGTTCTTTCAAACAGCACAGCAACGGGGCTTCACCGTCGATGCTGTGGTGTGCACACACGCTCACCAGGATCACATTGGCGGCGAACTGTTCGGCACAACAATTCCCGGGCTACGCGAGCTTCGCGAACTCCCTGACGCCGCCAATCTGCCGGTCTACATTCACAGTGCCGAGGTCGACTATCTGGTGGACAAGACCGGGCAGCCTCAAGACAGCCTGCGCATACTCGAGGACGGCAAGCCGCTCACCCTCGGCACACTCAAGATCGACATCATGCACCTGCCCGGCCACTCCCCCGGCGGCTGCGCCTTCTCCACTAACGGTCACATGATCACCGGCGACACTCTGTTCGTCCAAGGCGTGGGCCGCATCGACCTTCCAGGCTCCGACACCGCGGCCATGTTCCACTCCCTTGCGCGGCTCAAGGGCTGTGCCCCGTCGACAAACATCTACCCAGGGCACAACTACGGCCCGGCCCCCTCCTCAACGATTGAGCAGGAACTCCAACTCAACGCCTATCTGCGGCCAAGTTCGCTCGAGCAATGGCAGGTCATGATGGGTCAGTTCTAACGCCGGCGCCACCCAACAGCTCAGCGCGGAACGCCGCGCGAGCGAGCGCAAGGTCAGATCGTCGTCCTACATGGCCTTACCTAACGCCATCAGGCCAGCTCTCAGCCGTCCTAGATCCCGTCTGATCACCTCGCCAACACGGCGATCTCCCAGCAGGCGATCCACCTCAGCCAAGAGAGTCTTGAGTCGTCGCGCTGTCGCATCCCGAGTGGCGTTAGTGGCGCCATCCACGACATTCGGCTGAGATCGCAACAGGCGCTCCAGGGTGGCAATACGCTCAGCCTGTTCGCCGCTGCGTCGCGCCAGCATCTGCGACTCTTCCACCAGGGCCTGATAGCTGTTTTGCAACTCCGCCCACTCAGGTTCGACCGCTGTGTTCTTGGATTGCGCGAGTTCTTCACGCAAGAGCTGAATCGTATTCTCGCTGCGTCGCAATCGTGCCGTCAGCTCATCACGTGCGACCGTCCGCGCCTGCTCTGCGATCAAGGCTGCTTCAGATGCCTGACTGAGCGTCCGTAGCCGCTCGACCTCCTGCGTGAGCGCTCCCAATTCGAGTGCTTGCCGCTGGTTCTCTTCCGAGCGCTGCTGAAGCGTGATCTCACTCGACCGGACTTGGCCGACAAGATCTGCACGCGACTGTACGGCAGCTGCGTGGGTAGCTCGCAGTTGTACCAAGGCCTCATCAGCTCCGTTCAGCGCTTCTGAGAGGCGCCGTACTTCTGCCACCTCCCGCTTATTGGTGGCATCAAGCCGAGCGCGATCAGCATGTGCCGTCTCGATCGTCGTCTCGAGTTCCGCTTCGACCTCAATCAATCGGGAGCGAGAGGCATCGAGGTCTCGCGTAAGGCCCCTCAACGCATGTTGGATCTCTCCGCTGCTCTTGCTGGCCGCTCGTGCCGTTTCGAGGTTCGCTGCAGCTTCGGCAAGACTCCGTTCGAGGTCGGCAACAGCCTTCGACGCCGCACGTTGGTCGCTCCTTGCCTTTCGCAGCTCCCGAATCGCCTGGTCAGCTCGAGATTGCTCGGTGAGCAGTTGCTGCGAGAGTTGATCGCGTTCAGCTGCGAAGGTGGTTTCGAGTTTGAGTTGCTTCTTCTCTTCGCCGCTCCGCAGGGCCTGCATCTCGGTTTCCATTTGTTGCGCCAGACTGCGCTGCGCGGCTGTGAACCGATCAAGCTTGACCTGCATTGCCTCGAGCTGCGGACCTTGTAGCTCGCCGGCAGACTGAGCCTCAACAAGTTGGGCGAGCAGATTCGATCTTTCGGCCGCAGCTTCTCTCGCCGTCTGTGTGCTCGAAGTTGCAATCTTCTCAGCATCGGCCTGTGCAAGCGCTTCGCGCCGCCTCAAATCCGCTACAGATCCCAACAGCTCTTTGATCTCTCGCTCCAGAGTCAGGTTGCGAGTTTGTTGGTCAGATGCTGCGCGCTCGAGTCGCTGCCGTGCCGCATCCCACCGTTGCCGTTCCGCCTCCCACCCCGCCTGAGCCTCAGCAGAGTGGATCACCTGCGCGCCACTCGCCTCAGCAGCCGAGCGCCAGCGATCGGTCGCTGTCCTCTGCTCAGCCAATTGAGAAGCCTGCTCGTTCAGCGTCTGCGTTTGTTGGCTCAACTGTCGGGCTAGCCCATCCATCTGACTCTGCATCGCAGCCTCTTCGACGGTCGACTCTTGAAGTCTGACCCTCAATCCGTCGAGCTCCGCTTGCAAGCCGTCAAGCTCTGCTTGCATCGCTGGAACGATCTCGGCGTGGCCGGGCGCAGCCTCAGCTAGCCGGGTGGGTCGAACGCTAGGAACTGATGTGAGGTGCACACTCGCCCCACGCAAAAGCTCGCCTTGTAGAACGCCAAAGAGCTGACGTTCCCAGGTTCGACCCTTTGATTCCAACGTGGAGGTCACAACCAGGACCGTGTCGGTACGCGGCGAGACGTAGATGTACTGGCCGCCATACCCAACCGCAATGAAGTCGCCTCTGAACTCTTTGGCACTGGGCACAAACCACTGGTATCCATAGTCGCCATACAACTCGTGGTCGGCTTCAATCAGAACGCTGGTCGATTCACGAACCCAGCCACTCGGCACCAGTTGTTCTCCGCTCCACACACCGCCGCGCAAATAGAGCTCGCCAAACCGAGCCATGTCACGAGGCAACAGCGCCAAGTTGTTGCCGCCGACATGAATACCACTCGGATCGGTCTCCCACCCAAGCACCTTGATGCCAAGCGGTCCAAGAAGGCGTTGTTCGGCGAAGGCCCGTGTTGACATGCCTGATGCTTGACGTACCAGCGCTGACAGCAGATGAGTGTTGCCGGTGCTGTATTGATAGCGAGTGCCAGGTTCGTGCAACAGCGGCAACGCCAGGGCGCTCTGGACCCAATCCGAACTAGCGATCCAGGCGGCATACGTCTCGTAGCTGGTCGAAGTGAGCCCCGAGGCCATGCGCAACAAGTCGCGCACGCTGATCGACTCGCGATCGGGTCTGAGGCCGCGCACCCGCAGGCGCTCGACCACCGAATCATCTAGAGACAGCTTTCCCTCAGAAAGCAAAATCCCAATCAGGGCCGAGATGATGCTCTTCGACGAAGACTTTAGGTTGTGCGCCTTGGTGCGGCTCCCCTCCCTAAAGTAGCGCTCGGCAATCAGGGTTCCGCCCCGAACAACGAGCACTCCGTAGACTCCATCCTGTTGGCCAATTTCATCGATCGCAGCGTCTAGCTGGGCTCCATGAAAGCCGAACGCACGTGCGTCGCCCACCGGCCAGGCACCATCTGGATACGGCTGGATCCTTTGAGGAACTGTGGAATCGGTCTCGAGCGCGACCAGCTCAGCGCACACGGCGAGCGAGAGCATGCAGGCAGTCGCCACCACCAGCAGTGGCTTGTGTAGCACTCCCCTTTTCTGAATCGGCCAGCCCCGATTGGGCCAACGCGGATCGGGGCAGTCTCGAGAATGCGGCGGAATAGACATGGGTAGGGCGCGGGACCGTGGGCCGGCGCAAGCCCTATTCTCCGTCATCCTGAATAGCGCTTCAAGCGAGATGCCCGACGGGCTTGCTACAGACACAACCGGTCCGCGAGCTTGACCTACAACGCACGCCGTCCACAGAGCAGAGGGCTCCACTCGGAAGTCGCGTCCGCCCTCACTTCGACACGAGCGTCGACGATGACCAAACCAGTTTCGAGCACCGGACCGCCAGAGCGCCTGATCTCGGGGCCGAAACCACGAACCACCGCTCCGACGTCGATCGCCAGAACGCCGTAGTCGGCACCCTTCGCTCCTTTGGCCTTTCGCAGAATCTCAACGCGTAGAACTTCTTGACCGTTGTTCAAGCGGCGCTCGACCACGCCAACGGTCTCTTTGGCGCCATTGTAAGACCGTAGGTCAAGCGACATAGACCGTAATCCCAAGCGAAAAGGATCGACCATCTCTGATTCTGAGACTTGTCCGTCGCCATTGTCGAGCCACACAAAGAAGTGACGAAAGTATCGATCGGCGCCCGAGAGTTCGCCATCGCCATTACTGTCAAAGGCCGTCCACGCTGGGCATCTGGCGCCGCGCACACCCCGCGATTCTGTGGGAACAAGCTCCGTACCTGGAGCTGGAGCTGGAGCTGGAGCTGTGATTGGAGCTGACGGCGTGACCGATTCTGGCAAGCGGGCTGCGACCGTCTCCGGCGCGGATTCAATCGGAACCCACGTCGACGCCTCTGAGTCGGTAACGTCAGCAACTGCCGATGAGGCCTCGCCGTCGTTCTCAGCCGTTGCTTCGACCACCGTCTCGAGCATGCCTACCCCCACCTGCATTTCTGTGAGTTCCGCCAACAGCTCATCAAGTCGGCCAAGTTGCCTAGCGCTCAACGAGGCGAGCAGCTCAGACCTCTCCGCATCGAGAGCAACGATGCGAAGAGCAATCGACCGCAGACGATCGTCCTCAACCTGGGCATCCCTCAGCGTTTCCCCACGCAGCGGTACCCCACTCGGCGGTTCCTGGCACCTACTGATGCTTGCTCCGGGCCCTAGGGCCACCAAGCCGCACACCACGATCGCGCTCAACCAATCAAACCTTGTGCCTGAGCCGATCATTCGAGCTCCACGGTATCGATCTCGGTGGTCTCCACCAGGACTCTCCATCGCTCGCCTTCAAGGGCAAGCTCAACCTGGCGCAAGACACTATCCGCGCCTGCCTCAGCCAGATAGCGAGCTAAGACTAGGCCGGGAGAAATCTGTCGCAACGACAGATTCTGCACTCGGATCCTCACATCAACGTCGGCCAGCCTTGCTCGCACCTCGCCTTCCCAGTCCGGTCGACTTCCATTCTCGGGTATGAATCGATCGCTGTAGCAACCGAGGTAGACCTCCACATCAGACCGGTTGTGCGCGGCGACGCACGCGTACACTGCGTCAGCGACTGCTTGGAGCACCGCACCGGAATCCTCCTGGCCACCCCCCCGCTGGTCGACCACCGCTCGATCTGGCGCACCCTCGGTGTCGGTGACTGCGTCTGCGTCTGCGTCTGCGTCTGTTGCAGTGACTGTTGCTGTTGTTGGTACCGGGGCTGGGCCTGGGGCGGCCGATGCGGCGATCCCGTGTTCGATCCGCGCGAGCAGTTGGTCGAGGGAACTCTCACTCAATGGCATCGGCTCGGTTGCTGCTGAACTCGATCCCTGCAGCTGCGAATACGCGGCTGACACCCATCCACTCAGACTACCGTAGACCACTTCGTGCCAGCCATCAGCGCTGCGCAAGAGAACCGCTTCAAAACCAATCGGCAGCAATGCCAGACGTTCGTTGTCGACTCCAGGGCCACGTCGGAGGTTGGTTTGAGTGGTGATGGTCACTGTCGCATGGTCACCTGGAGCCAAGCTGGCAAGCGCCCGAAGTCGCATCAGCAGAACCGAATCCTGATCTTGGTCGGAAGCGTCTGGGGCACTAGTTTCGGGTTGAACGGAATCCGAGCGCGCGGTGGCCTGCTCCAAATCGTGAGCGAACTGAGCCGCTTCGGACACTCGGCGGGCCTCCGCCGAGAGCAGGGTGTTCTCGAGGGCGACATTCTCGGATCGTAGACCCGCAACTTCATCGGCGAGTTCGGCAACCTGCGTCTCGAGTGCGCGATTGTCCTGGTCCAGCTTGTTCGTGAACTCGACATTGTCCGCCTGCACGGTAGCAACCACGGATCGCAGCGATGACACTTCGCTTTTTAGTAGTGCCAGGCGCTGCGACTGCTCATCGACCCGCGCCACGCTCAGCGCTAGCTCTCGCTGCAAACCTTCGACTCTGTCCCGCGCCCACCGCAACCGCGCGGCAGCGCTGCCTTGAGGAGCTTGATCCTGTGAGTTCAGTTCGGTTGACTCCAGTGTCAGCGGGGTCAGCAGCTCGCTGAAGATCCAGCCCTCGAAGGTTCCGGCGGAAACCAAGCTCCACCCCGCTCGAGACTCTTTGCTGTGCAGCAACACACCCTTTGGAAGCAAGGCAACGCGTACTTCATGAGTACTGGGTCCCAAGCGCACATTGACATCGTCAATGGTGACCACCAAGTTGCTAGCGACCCGTTGGACCAGGCCGACCAGCTCTTCTTGAACGCTCTCGAGTTCACGCAGATCGCTCGCGGACGTGGACTGATCGGAAAGCTGGAGTTCAAGAACGCCAAGCGCCGCATCAAGACGCTCGACCGGCCGCTCCAGTCCAGTGGTGTTGAGCCCAACGATGCTGACCAGTCGATCAATTCTCGGCGCTAGCTGATCGGTTGTGCCCTGGTCGCTGGTCAAGCGCTGGTCGAGCACCGCACTGGCCGCAACTTGAGCTTCCAGCTGACGCTTTAGCTCACCAACCTCCAACTGAAGTTCTCGTGTCTCGACCTGGGCTTCGCGCATCGCAAGTTCAAGTTTCTGTCGATCGTTCTGGTTAGGACTCGGCTCGACTTGATCCGCCTCTGCTCTCTGTGCGTTCTGTGCGTTCTGTGCGCTCTGGGCGCTCTGGGCGCTCTGGGCGCTGCTTGAATCTGCGAGCGCGTCGGAGCGACCAACTTCCGGCTCGACTGTTTGTGCGCCTGCCGGCCTGAAGCTCTCGCCGGCCTCAGATGAAGTAGCAAGACCGTCGTCAACACGAACCAGCCGGATAGTGAGCCCTGACGCGCGCAGTGCGACCTGTGATCGCGCCGGTACGGAGACCTTGACGCAAATCTCGGTGGCCGCTGATCCTTCGGCCGCGGCTTTCAAGGTCAGCCGTTCGACAAGTTCACTGGAAAAGAACTGCGAACCAATGTCAGCTGCTGGCAGGAGATCGGGGACGACCAACGCGAACGTACAATCGTCAATCCGCTTCGATTGAAAGTCGCTCGGACGGATCGAACTCAGCACCTCGATATCTTGGCCCGCTGCAGTATCCACCAACCGGACATCGGTGATCATCGCCACCGGGTTCTGAGCCCAAGCGAGCGCCCCACCAATACTGAAGTGCAAGAGAAGCACGAGGGCTGCGCTCCTCAAAGGAGATCGCGTCGGCAACATGGGCATCTACTTTTCAGTAATCTAGTGTTCTCGATGTGGTTTCACCTCGAACCTCGTTTGTGTCGGCATACACCGGAGTCGATCGACGCTACCATTTGTGGCTCTCAAAGCCCTTTGGACGCGAATAGAGACAACAGTGGGTTGAACCTACGAGCGGCTTCGCTTCTCGTCCACATCGATGTCCGCCCAGCGGGCGCGACTTCGTCAATCAAAGATAGTGCGATGCGCTCTGCGTCGTGCCTGCATAGGGGACCTCGATGAGCCAACTCTCTACCGCCGCATCCGGACCTGAACGCCGCACCTCAGTGCGTGTCGAGGTTCCGCTGGACGCGACCTACTCGTCCAACAGCCCTCCCGTGCGAGCGCGAGTTCAGGATCTGAGTGAACATGGATTGTTCATCGATACCAACCATGCGCTACCGGTAGGCTCGATTCTGGAGATCCAGTTTGACCTACCGGACGAGGGCCCGCGGATCGAGACCCAGGCGCGCGTAGCGTGGTCCGCGCCAATGATGGGAAGCGGTGTTCAGTTTCAGGCCCTCTCTGAGAGCGAGCGAACGAGAATCAAGTTCTTCGTCGCCGAGATCTTCTTCCGCACCGCGAGTACTTTCTAGATCTCGGCCGGCCTCTTCAACGCACCGTGAGCTTGCTGAGGAAGTCCTGTGCTGCTCGCGCGGATCTGCGGCTTCAGGCCGCCGAGCCGTCGCGGTTACAGGTGATGTACCCAAGCGATCTCCTAGCTGACAATGGTTGTCGGTGCCTGAAAGGGTGGAGCAGCGGAACAAATCTACGAGCGCGCTCGTAGACAGTCGCAACCTCAGGTAACCAGCCTCAAGAACAGTAGCGGTCAATTCCGACCTCTTCCACGAATCAGGCCTGAGACGGAGGATCTAGCACCCATGTTTCGGTCACTGCAGAAGAGTTGGGAGATTGCAAAGGTGAGCTTTGGACTGCTGATGGCGGACAAGAAGCTCCTCGTGTTCCCGGTGCTATCAGGTCTGGTTCTGCTCCTTGTTGTCGCCTCATTCGGCTTACCTCTGGCAGCTCTCGGCATCTTCAAGGGCGTACCGATTGGGATCTTCGCTTACGTGCTCGGATTCCTCTTCTACTTCTTGGCCGCTTTCGTGATCATTTTCTTTAACTCCGCGCTGGTCGGCGCCGTCAACCTGCGAATGCAGGGTCACGACCCCACCCTCGGTGACGGAATTCGCTGCGCCTGGCAGCGCCGCGCCCAGATCGCTGGCTACGCTGCCATCAGCGCAACCGTCGGCCTGCTGCTACGAATGCTGAAGAAACGCGGCGGATTCATCTCGCGCATTGCGGCGTTTTTCGGAGGTCTGGCGTGGGCCCTGGCGACTTACGTGGCGATCCCGGTTCTCGTCGTCGAAGGCCTAGGACCGATCGACGCGATCCGTCGGAGTACCACGTTGATCAAGAACACCTGGGGTCACCAAGTCGCAGGGCATGTGGGCTTCGGCGTATTCCACGGCGCAGTCTCGATCGTGTTGTTCGCGATCGGTTTCCCAACCATTTGGTTCTCAGTGCAAGCGGGTTGGTGGCCCGTCACCGTCACGATCATCACGCTCTTAGTGGTCGTCCACCTATTGACGTCCTTGGTCTTCGCGACGCTGGCCACCATCTACAGCACGGCCGTTTTTCGCTACGCCACCACCGGCGAGACCTCAGGCTTTTCGCAACAATTGATCAACGCCTAGCAGCCTGTGGTGCGGTACCCGCCTAGAATCGGCCCCAATGACCGATCCAGGCAATACCTCCGGCGACCCAGAACTCTTCGTCCGCGCGCTGCGCTACCAAGCCAATGCGACGGACGATCAAGGGGAGTTCCCGTTCAGTCTCGACATTCTTGATCACCTAGACCTGCAGTTTGCGAGCCCAGTGACATTTCTGGTCGGCGAGAACGGCACTGGCAAATCCACGGTGCTCGAGTCGCTGGCAGTTGCAACCCGTTGCGTAGCGATCGGTAGCGCCGACCTCGAGCGCGACCCTTCGCTGGGGCCCGCACGCCAACTGGCCCGACAACTCAAACTGGTACGCGGCCGCAAACCAATCACGTCAGTGTTCTTTCGCGCTGAAGACGCTTTCGGCTTCGTCAATAGGGTCGTGCGGGAAAGCCAAGCATTGCGCGACCTTGAAGAAGAGTTTCGCAACGCCTACCAAGACGGATCACTCGCTCAAACCTTGGCCATGGGCGCGGCGGCTGGTCAACGACAAGCGTTCGAGCACCGTTACGGCAGCAACCCTGACGCGCAGTCGCACGGTGAATCGTTCCTTCACTTGCTTGAGGAACGGCTACGCCCAAAAGGGCTATACCTGCTAGATGAGCCCGAAACGCCGCTGTCACCGCTACGCATCCTGGCCCTCATGCGGCTGCTCATCGATCGCGTTGACTCAGGCTCTCAGTTCTTCATTGCTACCCACTCGCCAATGCTGATGGCCCTTCCTGGCGCGACCATTCTTCAGTTCGCTGAAGGGCGATGCACCCAAGTCAGCTACGACGACGTGGAGCACGTCTCACTCACCCGCGCATTCTTGAAGAGCCCGGACGCCTTCCTTCGTCGGCTACGCGATTAGAACTCCGCGGATCTGATTTGCGTTTCGGTGGTCAAGGTACGGTGTACCGGGCAGCGCGCTGAGATCTCGACCAGCCGTGCACGTTGATCATCGGTCAGATCGGGACCAACGATGTGCAAGTGCTTCTCGATCACGTCGATCACACCGGTCTTGGTCTCGCAGTCCGCGCAATCAGCTGCATGTTCCTTTGTATGTCGCAGTCGCACTCGCACGCTGTCGAGCGGAATCCCCTTACGATCTGCGTACATACGAAGCGTCATCGAAATGCAGGAACCAAGACCACCGAGCAACATCTCATAGGGATTGGGACCAAGGTCAGCGCCACCGACGCTGGCGGGTTCATCTGTCGTCACTCGATGGTTCGTGGTACGAACGACGTTGGTGAACTTGTCCTGACCGCCAGTGACCTCGACCACGCCGTGGCCCAGCTGCTGCGACTGCTCACTCGGTGCGTCTTCAAGATCGACCGAGTTCGGCTGTTCCGGCAAGTATCGACGTGCCCAGCTCGCTAGCAGGTCAGCCGCGAACTCGGCATCTTTTGAATCGTGGAGCAGCAAGTGATCGGCACCATCCAAAGAGACAAAACTCTTTGGATGCTTCGCCGCCTCGAACAGCTTGCGCGCATGATCGATTCCAACAACATCATCCACCGGAGAGTGCAACACCAACAACGGCTTGCGCAGCACAGCGACGTGCTCCAGCAAATCCTGGCTTTCCAATTCCTGCAGAAACTCGCGACTGATGCCGAACGGCCGACCGCCGATGTTGACTTTGGAGACCGCCTGTTCAGGGTCTGCTTCGCGCAGCACACCGTCGCGCAGGTGTTGCAGATCGCTAGGCGCGCCAATGGTGGCAACCGCCGCCACCTCCGGGATGTGCGCTGCTGCCAGCAGCACAGCGGCACCACCCAAAGAGTGACCAACCAGCACCGCCGGCGCTTGATGCTCCGCTCGCAGGTAGGCGGCTGCAGCCACCAAGTCGCCGACATTAGAGGAGAAGGTCGACATGGCGAATTCACCGCCGCTATCACCGAGACCGGTGAAGTCAAACCGCAGCACCCCAAATCCCCGCTGCACTAGGCTTCGGCTGAGCACCCCCGCCGAACGCAAATCTTTGGTGCAAGTGAAGCAATGGGCAAACAGCACTGTGGGGTGCGGAGTGGCGCGCGGCGATGCCGAGCCCGTGGGCAGGTCAAGAAGTGCAGCTAGCTCGGTTCCGTGCTGATTGGTAAAGGTCACCCGTCGTGTGCTGCGCGGCGCATTCATCACTCGTTCTCTCAATCTATGGCTTGGGCACCAGCCCACACAATTGGACGGGCGCCTTAGGTTTCTGAATCGCAATCTGGAGTGGGGTGTGGCTCGCGCAGGGAGTGCAAAAGCCGCGCATCACGGCGATTGAAAAGGTATAAGTAGAGCCACTCGAGCATCACCACCACTCGAGTACGGAACCCGATCAGAAACAGGATGTGTATCAGGCTCCAGGCAAGCCACGCTAGGAGGCCACCGAACCGAAGGCTGCCCATCCACGCAACCGCCCGAGCCTTGCCAATAGTGGCCATCGAACCGCGATCCCAGTAGCTGAATGCCTTGCGGCTTCGACCTTTGAGGTCGCGCCGAATGTTGTCCGCTGCAGCGCTGCCTTGCTGCGTAGCAACTGGAGCGAGCCCCGGCAGTGGCTTCCCATCGGCACCAGCACAGGCCGCAGCATCGCCCAGGACGAAGACGTTGGGCGCAGCCGGCAGCGAGAGATCGGGCGCCACCGTCACGCGACCGCTGCGATCCCGATCCGCCGGCAAGTCCGCCAGGATGCTCGACACCTCGTTGCCTGCCGCCCAGATGATGCAACTCGCCGCCACCTTCTCGTCCTCAGTTGAAGTGGCATCAGTGGCCACCAAGCGAACACTGTTGTCCGACATCTCCACCACGCGGGTTGAGCAGCGTACCTCTACCCCCAGGTCCTCGAGCTGTCTCTGCGCCTTGACGCTCAGTTCTTCGGGAAATGGCGGCAGAACGCGATCGGCGGCTTCGACCAGCAGCGTCCTTGTCATCTCAGGGCGGATCAGCCGGAAGTTGCGACGCATCGTCCGGTGGGCAATCTCCGCGATCGCTCCGGCCATCTCCACTCCGGTAGGCCCGGCGCCGACCACCACGAAGGTGAGCGAGGCCTCTGGCGGCCCAGATTGGTCGCTTAGCGCCGCCCGGGTGGCGTTGCGTTCCGCCCGCTCGAACTCGAGCAGAATCCGGCTCCTCAGTTCGAGCGCATCGGCGATCGTCTTGAGCCCCGGCGCGTGTGACTCCCAGTTGTCGTTGCCAAAGTACGAGTGCCGAGCGCCGACCGCAACGATCAAGAAATCGTAGGCCAAGGCATCGCCATCGGAAAGCAACACACGCTGTTGGTCAACGTCGAAGCCAACGACCTCCGCCATCAACACGGACGCGTTGCGTTGACGACGCAGCACGTCTCTTAGTGGCCTGGCAATATCTCGGGGCGATAGTGCGGCGGCCGCGACCTGGTACAGCAGCGGTTGAAAGACATGGTGATTGGTTCGATCGACCAGGAGCACATCCACCGGCGCCCGCGAAAGCTCGCGCGCCGCCTTCAGACCAGCAAAGCCACCGCCAACGATGACTACTCTGGGTCGCTGACTGTTCAACTTTCGCTCCACAACTCGCTCCACAATTCGGTCACAAAGCCGGTCACAAAGCCGGTCTCACCGCGGGCTGCATTCCCTGCATGCGGTTCACTATCTTTGTATCAAGGGGGGATTTTTATCGCGAAACGCGACCGGCTGAGCAACAGCCCAACGAGACTCGAAGCTGGCCCCGACCTCATTGAGTCGATCCTCAAGGGCTCCGGCTGATGCTCCTGTTGGCGAGGGCCTGCTCACCCTGAGTCAGTCGGTTCCGCCATGGCGCGAGAACCACTCCAGCACATGCACCACCTTCGAGATCAACTGGCTCGGACGGTTGGCAATGCCGTGCGATGCCTCCGGGATCCGCACCATCACCGACTCCACCTCTTCTAAGCGCAGCGCCATGTAGTACTGCTCGGTTTCAGACATCGGCGTGCGGTAGTCGCGCTCGCCAGTGAGCAGCATGGTTGGGGTGGTGACATTGCCCACCAAAGAGATCGGTGAGCGCTTCATGTAGTGCTCGAGGTTGTCCCACGGCAGCCCGGGGAACCAGTAGCGATAGAAGAACGCTGGGTTGTCCGCGGTCAGTACAAAGCTGTACCAGTTGATTACAGGCTTTTGCACCACCGCCGCCTTGAAGCGATCGGTCTTGCCGACGATCCAAGCGGTCAAGACGCCGCCGCCTGAGCCGCCGGTCACGTACAAACGGTCTTCATCGACGTAGCCCTTGGCGATGGTGGCATCCACCATCGACATCAGATCGTCGTAGTCCTGGCTCGGATAGTTGTGGTGAATCAGGTTCGCAAACTCAGCCCCATAGCTGGTACTGCCGCGCGGGTTGCCATATAGCACCACGTAGCCAGCTGCGGCGTAGAGCTGGATCTCAGCCGCGAAGCGATCGCCGTAGTTGGTGAACGGTCCGCCGTGGATCTCCAGAATCAACGGGTACTTCTTGCTGGGATCGAACCCGGGCGGACGCACAATCCAACCCTGCACCTGGCGACCATCAAACGACGACTCGGTCCATAGCGTCTCCACTTCGCCAACACCCTTGCGGGTGAACAGATCATCATTGAGCGCAGTCAAACGGCGCGCGGCATCAGGCGGACCGCCATTCTTCAAGAACCCAATGTCTGCGGGGCGATCCGGCATTCCAACAGTAAAAGCCAGGTCGCCGCCCTTCGAGACCGAGAAAGCACCGCCACCGTAGGGCCTACCCAATGAGAGGCCGCCCACTCGATCTACCAACTGCTCGACCGCCCCGCCACGCAGGTTGATGTACGCAATCTTGCCCCGACCTTCGTTGTCGAACGATGCGAACACGCCGCGCCCATCCTGAGACCATTCGAAACTGTTGATGCTGCGATCGAGGCTCTGCGCCACCGTCCGCGATCCAGAACCGTCGCGATTCATCACCGACAAGACCGAAGCTTGAAAACCGAGGTACTGCTCGTCGTTGCCAAGGTAGGCGATGAACTGACCATCGGGCGACGCTTTAGGAGAACGATCCGGTCCCTTGCGATCGGTCAGCTTCTTGGCTTTACCGGTCATCGGGTCGAGTTCGAAGATCTCCGAGTTATTGGGCTCCATCTCGCGATCAGGGTGCGTGTTGGCAGAGGTCAGCAGCTTGCCGTCCGGAGTCCAGGTGGGAGCAGCGTGATCGTGATCCGAGTCGGTCAATTGCACCGGTGTGCCACCATCTGAGGACAACACAAAGATCTCCCGATAACCATAGTCGAGGTAACCCGCGCCATCGGAACGATAGGTCATTCGGTCGATCACGGTGGCCGGCTTCGCCCACTCCGCACCCTCAGGCTTGGCTGGCATCTTGACGAACGAGGGCGGCGCCTGCTCAACAAACATGGTGAACGACAACCACTTGCCATCGGGTGACCAGGCGATCCCGCTAGGTCCGCTGGGCAGACTGGAGAGCTTCGCCGTTTGGCCTGAATCCATCCATCGCAACCACAATTGCGAACCTGCATCTCGGCTCGAGACGTAGGCAATCCTCTTGCCGTCCGGCGACCAACGCGGAGAGCGATCACTCGCCGTGCCTGTTGTCAGCGGCCGATGGTCCCCGGTTGCTACATCGATCATCCAGAGATTCGAGAGCGCGCGATCGCTATAGACATCGTGGAACGTGCGCGAATACACGATGTACTTGCCGTCAGGCGAGATCTGTGGATCGCTGCCGAGTTCCATCTGGAACACGTCCATCGGTTCGAGCACGTCCTGATCCTGCCCGAGTAGTGGACGGGAAAACGACACAACCAGCAGAAGAAGCACCGACAGTTGGAGCCAGCGGATAGGGAGCATGGTGGAGACCTTTCCAGTAGGGAGTTTTGCTGCAGCAATCTTAGCTCGCCCGTATCTCAACATCTCTGGAATATGACTGGCTTCCAGAGGCCGCCGGATACTGGTCATCAAGCCGCATTTCGCGGCTCTCCGTCACTTTCAGTAGGTAAACGCTATTCAGTTTCTATCTCGACGGCGTTCTGCTCGGCGGCGACAACAACGAGGGCGCTCCCCAATCCAAGACACAACCTCCCAAATGGGCACAGCCGAGTCAGGGCATCCCGAGCCCGTACCTCGAGGTTCGCTCGACGACGTCAGACTCCGCGCTCGGAATCTGAGTGCTACAGAGGTGGCGCAGCTTGCAGACCTGGAGATCTTCAACGACGGCTTCGATTCGGGTGACACGTTGGTTGGTGCAGCGCGGTTCCGCAGGGGCGTTGCAGGGACAATCGTTTTCGGAGGGAGAGTTCTCCCACTGATGCAGCGCGGCATGAATGAACTCACCAATCGGCCTGGTAACCTGATGCGGAGGTCCGGGTGGTCCTCGGGCAACTACAAGAAGAGGGACTTCGATGCCAAGCAAAGTGCGAGCAGCCTGGAAGGCGAGTGTAGTGTGCACGGCAGGTTTCGCGGCGGCGGTAGTGAGCGCACAGGTAGCGCCGGTGCCGACGACCGGACAAACGACGTGTTGGGACGCGGCAGGAACGGCGATTTCTTGTGTCGGCACCGGCCAGGACGGAGACCTTCGCCGCGGAGTACAGTGGCCAGTTCCCCGCTTCACGGACCAAGGTGACGGAACGGTAACGGACAACCTCACGGCCCTAGTCTGGCTGAAGGATGGGAGCTGTGCGGATCTGGCGGGAGTGGATGCTGATGGCGCAGGCGTTTGGACGACAGCGCTGTCGGCAGCTGCAGCGTTGGCATCGGGGACCTGCGGGCTGACGGACGGTTCTACAGCCGGAAGCTGGCGCCTGCCGAACGTGCAGGAACTCCACAGCCTGCTCGACTACGAGTTCTCTTCTCCCGCCCTTTCGAACACCGCAGGGACGGGGCGGTGGGCGGAGGGCGACCCGTTCCACGGTTTCAAGGAGGTGTTGCCGTACTGGTCTTCGACATCGGATGTCGAGAACCCTTCGAATGCGTGGTTCGTCGGCTTTGACGTCGGCAGTGTCGTCAATGTCTCAAAGATCGACCAATGGGTCGTATGGCCGGTCCGAGGAGGCGGGCAGATCTTCGCCGACGGCTTCGAATCGGGCGACCAGAGTGCCTGGTCGGGGGGCGGGACACCGACACCGGCTCCAGCGCCGGCGACCGGACAGAAGACGTGCTGGGACGCGGCGGGAACGGTGATTCCGTGTGCCGGCTCCGGTCAGGACGGAGACCTTCGCAGTGGAGTGCAGTGGCCGGTTCCGCGGTTCACTGATAACGGCGACGGTACGGTGACGGACGACCTCACGGCCTTAATCTGGTTGAAGGATGCGAACTGCTTCGGTAACAAGACCTGGGCTACGGCCTTGACGGACGCGAACACGCTGGCATCGGGGGCCTGCGAACTGACGGACGCCTCCGCAGCCGGGGATTGGCGCTTGCCCAACGTGCAGGAGCTCCAGAGTCTCATCGACTACGAGTTCTCTTCTCCCGCCATTTCAAACACCGCGGGGACGGGACCGTGGACGGAAGGCGACCCGTTCTCCGGCGTGCAGTTGTTGTTCTATTGGTCGTCGACATCGGACGCAAACCATCCCCCCAACGCTTGGTTCGTCCACCTCGACATCGGCAGCGTCGTAAACGCTACCAAGACTTTTACAGGTCCCGTTTGGCCGGTTCGCGCAGGAATATTACGGACCGACTGAGAACCTCGACAAAGTCGCTAGCCAGTTCGATCAGATACTTGCGCTCCGTTGGTGTAACCCCCCGCTTTGTGACGTTTCCTACAGCTTCCTGGAAGTTCCTGGAAGAAGGAGTCAACGTCTTGCTTGGGGGACCACCTGGCGTTGGCAAGACCGCCTTCGCGGTCGGAACCAGTCTCAAGGCCGAGGCTGCAGGACACAACATCTCTTTCGTGTCGTGCCGCGACCTCGTCTCCACGCTTCCGCAAGACTCACAAACTGGACCGCGTCGAGCGCCTGATGACCACTTATTTGCGGCCAAGACTTCTGGTGCTCGACTAAAAGTGCAGCTCCCAAAACTCCGTCACTGTGAAGAGTTGCCTGTGGTCACTTCGACGATCTCGATCTAGAGAAGATCGTTCAGGCCGGCGGATGGATGCCACGGTGCCGAGCGTGCGATGAGACTCAGGTGCTCAAAGTACCGCGTGAGTCGTCCACTGATCATCGTGAGCCCAATGCACCCGGTCTACATGACCAGCAGCGCCAACCGTCGCCGCTCCAAGCAGCCGTCGCCGTCACCTCTTCATAATCGCCACTTTTCGCCAGCGGCGGCTCAGCAGGAAACAAGCTAAGACTACTTTCAAGCCCAACGCGCCATGGTCCAAGCCGGCGTGCAGGTGATTCTGATGCGCAACCGGCTGTTCACTTCCCACCGCGTGGCCGAGCGAGCCTTCTATCAACCGAAGATCGCATCCACCCATCAAGTCAAACGACCCGTCGATACCGAAGGGGACCAACGGACCGCGCCAGATCGACAAATCACAAACTGTCGTGTTATAAATCGCAGGGAGTTGAGACAAATAGCCAAACCCATTTTGCCAAACCAACCTCGTACTCAGCCAGGCAACCACAGCCCGCGCCAGTGGGCCCCACTACTGGCGGGCTTGTCTAACGAGGATTCCAACTAGGTGCCCGGTCGCCCAGAGCGCCTCATCCGCCTGCACGCGCTCCTCGCTGGTCAACGCGAGCGCACACCTGAAGAGCTAGCACGCCGACTGGACGTGTCAGTACGAACGGTGTATCGCGACGTTGATGGGCTTGATCGCCTCGGCGCACCCATCGTCCGCGGTGCAAGAGGATGGCGGCTAGTATCCGGCGCTAAGACCACGCTATTGCTGAGCTATCAAGAGCAACTAGCCCTGGTCTTACTCTTGGAAGGTCCGCACGCAAAAGCACTTGGACAGGGTGTACTGGACTCGTTGAGGGACAAGCTACTTCATGGCGAAGGCTCGCCTGCCGAGGCGCCCCGGGCAACGGGGCCTGAGACCTCCGGCCCAATCTCTCAAGCAACCCTCCAGTCGCTGACTTCCGCGATCAAGAAACACCAAACGTGCAGAGTCTTGTATGAATCCATCGCCAGTGGGAGCAAGCGATGGCGGCAACTAGATCCCTATGCCCTGTTTCATCGCAGCGACGCCTGGTACCTTGCCGCCCGATGCTGGGACCGTAAGTCGGTCCTAATCTTTCGGTTAGACCGCATCAGCGGGTTCGATTCGTTGGACACTTTCTTCGACCGGGACTTCGACCTCAGCCAATACCTCGATGACACCTGGCGAATTTTCCGAGGCGACGAGACAACTACAGCCGTCCTAGAGATTGACGAGGAGCTTTCGGCCTACTTCCGAACGGCTCAACTGCATCCCCTCGGCCGGTATGAAGAGTTGGGGGACGGTCGCCATCGCTATTCGGTAGCGATCTCACACGTAGAAGACATAGCGCGTTTTGTCGTGGCCTTCGGCGGCCGCGTCAGGGCCAAAGCCCCTCACGACCTTGTCGTGCGCATCAACGCGATCGCGCTTAACGCAGCGCGGGAGCATCGCTGCTCGAAAAGGGGTACCGTGTTGTCAGGAACTGACAAGAACTCAGGATAAAACACCTGGCAAGAGATGAGAGGCCAACCAACAGGATTCTGGGCGAAGCTCAGCAACGACGATCAAGCACCAGCGTGGCACCCGCTCGCGCACCATTGCGCCGACGTGGCAGCGTGTGCTGCTGCGCTGCTTGAACACACCATCCTTGGACAAAGGATGTCAGTGTTGGCGAAACGACCACTCACCGAAGTTGATCTCGATCGCCTCGGCTACTTCGCCGCAATCCACGACTTCGGCAAGCTCAACCATGGCTTCCAGAACAAGTCAGATCCGAAGAGCAAAGATCGGGCTGGCCACCTAACGGAAGCAATCGACCTACTCCATTCAAACGGTCCAATCCCTGATGCGGCTCGAACGGCCCTGAGGTGCGATCACATGGCGGCTTGGTTCGACAGCCTCGAACACCTGATTGCATTCTTGCAAGCCACGATCTCCCACCACGGCAGACCACTCCCGGCTCCCGGCGCGCTCCATCTCCCTTGGTGGCAAACCGCCACCGGCGGCCGGGATCCGATCCGGGGCCTCGCCGACCTCTCAAACCAGGCTTCCGGCTGGTTTCCGAAAGCCTTCCGCCAAGAGACGGTTGACTCTCTGCCGGCGAATACCGAGTTCATTCATGCCTGGTGTGGTCTGTTGACCTTGGCCGACTGGATCGGTTCCGACAACGCTCGCTTCTTTCCGTTCGGAGATGACCCGTCCGAAGACCGCATGCCCTTCGCCCGAGCGAAGGCGAAAACGGCTCTAGAAAAACTCTCTATTGCTCCAAATACCGCGCGCGCTGCACTGGGCCCCTCCAGACCCACATTCCGCACACTTGCGGATCCAACGTGGTCACCGCGGCCAGCACAAGCGTCGATCGAGGAACTCGATATCCAGAGCGGGGGCAGTATCTGCGTACTGGAGGCAGAGACCGGATCGGGAAAGACCGAAGCCGCACTTTTGCACTACTTGCGAATGCTGCACGCAGATCAGGTGGATTCGCTCTATTTCGCTCTGCCCACCCGGACCGCTGCAACCCAGATCCACACTAGGCTCACGACCGATATCAAGCGAGCGTTCAAGAACGGCGAAGCCCCGCCGGTGACGCTAGCGGTGCCGGGCTACTTGCGCTACGACGATCAGAACGGGCTGCGCCTACCCAACTGGCAGTTCCGGTGGGACGAGAACGAGGAACTGGCAACATACCGGGGTTGGGCAGCTGAGCAACCAAAACGTTACCTAGCTGGGGCGATCGTCGCTGGAACCATCGACCAAGTACTGCTTTCATCTCTGGTGGTCTCCCATACACACCTCCGTAGCACTTCATTGCTGCGCAGTTTGTTGGTCGTGGACGAGGTCCATGCAAACGATCTCTACATGACGCAGATCCTGGCGCACGTTCTGCAGCACCACACTCGTGCCGGCGGCCATTCATTGCTCCTGTCTGCAACGCTCGGAGCCGAAGCCCGACATAGATTGCTCAGTTCCATTCCAGGGGCAGGGAAAGAAGGTGCTCCGTCCGTCGAACAAGCTGTGAACACCCCCTATCCTCTACTTTCGATCGCTCGAACAGCCGACCCAGTGCCGGAGCTGATCGAACCCGGGACAAGGTTCTCTGTGACTGATCGCGGTACCGGTCAGAAGGTAGTCCAGTTCGTCTGCCGACCGCTCCTGGAGGCACCGCAGACGATCGCGAATCTTGCGCTTGATGCAGCCGCCGCGGGTGCAAAGGTTTTGATCATCCGCAACACAGTCAAGGGCTGCCTCGCAGTTCAGGAGGCTCTAGAGTCCATCGCCGGCGAGCAGAACTTAGAACAGTGTCTCTTCACCTGCAAAGGTTTGGTAACCACACACCATAGCCGATACTCCAAGGAAGATCGAAAACTGCTGGATTGGGCACTCGAAGATCGGCTCGGAAGGGAGCGCGATTCCTTCAGTGAACCTCACTCCTCAGGGGCGGTTGTTGCAGCGACGCAAACCTGCGAGCAATCCCTCGACCTCGACGCGGATTTCATGATCAGTGATCTCGCTCCGATGGATGTCCTCCTGCAGCGAGCCGGACGGCTGCACCGGCATACGCGCGACCGCCCACCCGGCTCCGAGCAAGCCCGTCTCTTGGTTGCAGCCCCGGAGGAGAGCCTTGTGGAACTCATCAACAAGAAGGGTAGAAGCTTTGGACCCGGTGGCATGGGAACCGTCTATCGCGATCTTCGCATTCTTGAACTAACACAACGCCAACTAGCGCTGCGAGGTGAGGTACAGATTCCACGAGACAATCGGTGCCTGGTCGAATCGGCTTTGCACTCTGGAAACATCAGCGAACTCGAAGCCTCCGACGAACGCTGGCTCTACCATCGCAGAGAAATTCAAGGCGAAGAGTACGCAGCCAAGGGCATCGCGCGTGCCGACTTGATCCGGCGTGACCTTAGCTTCTTAGACCCAGACGTGTTGTTCCCAGGCAAGGACACCTATCGGAAAGTGCTCACCCGTCTGGGAGCCGACGACCGACTGATCGACTTCGAACAACCCGTGACAACACCTTTCGGATCGAAGCTCGAGCAGCTTTCAATACCGGCACGTCAGCTGGGCGAGACGGACGGCGAGATCACAGCCCAGAACGTGACCGAGGCCGGCGGAGCCGTCCACTTCGTGGCCGCCGATCGACCGTTCATCTATACCAGGACCGGCCTTCAAACCGTGGTTGAAGGCCAGTGAGCCCCCGCGTAGGCGGGGAACGCTCGATGTCGCACTTCTAATAGTGGAAGCAACTACATAGCCGAAAGCACCCCCACCTCATGCCACCAGAAACAGCGCCTCCAACAAGCAGCATGCTCGAGAAGCGGTACTTCACCGTAGAAGTCGATCGCGAATCCGGCCCACCATCAGCCTTTACTCTTCCAGGTGTACTAGAGCTGTTGAGCGCAGGCGAATCCGTCAACTTCGTCAGTCTCCGCCCTCATCAACAGCACGCTTGGCACGCCTTTCTTGTGCAATGTGCCGCTCTTGTGCTGTTTCAGGATGCCGACCATCGACCAATCGAATTGCTCGAGGAGAGTGACTGGGCTGAAGGTTTACTGCGGCTTGGGGGTGTGGCCTCGTCGAACTGCTGGAGCTTAGTCGTCGACGACCTAAGTCAACCGGCGTTCCTTCAAAACCCGGTGCCGGAGGGCTCGCTAGCAGCGTACAAGGGGACTGTCCAGCAACCCGACGAACTCGACATCGTGGTGACCACCAGGAATCACGACGTGAAACAAGAACGCCTGGGCGCGCCGAGTGCAGAACACTGGGTGTATTCTCTGCTCGCACTGCAAACCATGCAAGGCTTCTTCGGAGCTGGCAACTACGGCATTGCCAGGATGAACGGCGGGTTCTCCAGCCGGCCGGGGTTGGGCGCCGCACCGGGTATCAGCTTCGGTCCGCGCTTCAAGAGAGACGTGGCGGTCCTTCTTGCCCACAGGCCATCTCTAACCTCTGAAGATGCCGGTCATGGTTACCCGGACAAGGGCGGGCTCGCGCTCTGCTGGCTGCACCCTTGGGGTGGCAAAGATTCGATCTCTCCTTCTGTGCTCGACCCTTTCTTCATTGAGGTTTGCCGCCGTGTTCGACTGCTGTGGACCGGCAAATGGTTGGTGGCCCGCACAGCATCGTCCAAGAAGGCCTTCTTAGACGCCAAGTCGCTCAACGGAGATACTGGCGATATCTGGACCCCGATCCAAGTGGATGTAAAAGCCACGAAGGCTCTCACGGTCAGCTCGAACGGGTTCGACTACAGATTGGTCTCAGACCTGTTGTTGAGTGGCGACTTCCGATCTCGCGAAGCCCTTCGCATCACCGATCACGACGGCGAGGCGCCCGTCCTGATCGCACAAGTTTTGGTCCGCGGCCAGGGCACAACCGACGGATACCGCGAACGTTACCTACCCCTCTCAAAGAAAGCAGCATTCTCCCTAGGAACCAGCGCCGGGCGCGAGCGACTGGGTGAGGTTGCTCAAAGACGGATCGAACGAGCTCGCGACACGCAACTCAAGGTACTGAAACCCGCCATCCTAATCCTCCTCCAAGGGGGCCCCGAGGACATCAACTTCAGAGACGACCGGGCCGACCCTTGGATCCAAAGCTTCGACCGCGAGATCGATCGAGCATTCTTTCAATCGCTATGGGAGACGCTCGATATGGATGACGACTACGCGATTGACCAAAGCTGGGACAACACCGTCTTGGGCTACGCCGCTGCCACATTCGAAGATTCAGCACAGGCGGTGACCATCCCTCAGTCAACGAAGGAGCGTGCCTACGCCAGGGCCCAGATGGCCTTCTGGGCTTCGGCTCGCAAGCGGCTCTCACTCGCCCATCGCTTCGACAACAAACAAGAATCCGCAAAGCAGGAGGTTTCACTATGAGTGAAGCGAGCACCGCCAGCCGAAAGGACCTCGATTCGGTGATCCACACTCTGGTGGTCGCGATGAACAACGAGCGTTCAAATACCCCTGGCCCCAGAATCTCACGAGGCGACATCGCGGCACTTCGGCGCGCATCCCCCTCTGACCCCGGAGCCCCAACGTTCTGGAGGGTCTGCACTCAGTATGTCGAGCCACATCTCTACACCAACGCTCACTGGAGTAACGATCTCGAGTCCCGCTGGATCACCATCCTAGCGATGCTCGCCGAACTCCATCCGCTCCATCGCCGAGGCGCAAGTGCGGGCGGTGCCATGCACAACGCAGGTGTTGGAGAACAACGATTGTTCAAAGCACTCCGCAGCTCCGGCAAAGAGCTGCTTGCCACAACCAGGGCCCTCACTCGACTGGTCGCCAATCGCGGTGCAACGTCCGACCTGGCTGAGTGGGCGCGCCTGGTTCTCTACCAAAACAAGACCTCAGGCCGAAACATCCGACGCAAACTCGCGCGCGACTACTACCGCTCAGAACACACATCACCCTTGGAACACACCGGAGCGACAAGATGACAGCCCGCTTTCTCCAGATTCACACACTTCACTCTCATCCCGCTGCCCTACTGAACCGCGACGACGTTGGTATGGCAAAGCGTTTGCCCTTCGGCGGTGCAACTAGGACCCGCGTTTCATCGCAATGCCTGAAGCGACACTGGCGTATGGCGGAAGACGGGAATGCTCTTGGCAGCATTACTCTGGGCGAAGGCACGGTACCAATGTCGATCCGCTCCCGCCAGACGTTCGACAAGGAGGTTCTCAGACCTCTGATCGCTGAGGGCGTTGAGCGAGACCGAGCAACCGCCGCTACCTCCGAGGTTCTTCAGAGAGTACTGCCACAAGGCAAGAAAAAAGCGGCCAGCAAGTCCAAGGACGGATCGGCTGTCGAGCCGAAGATAGAAACCGAACAGGTCACCGTCATCGGGCGGCCAGAGATCAACTATTTGAGAGATCTGGCGCGGCAAATTGCAGGCGCCGAAGGCGAGCCAGCTGCCGCCGCAAAGGAACTGCTTGACCAAAAGGAAATGCGGGCCAACCTAAAAGCCATGATTGCTGGCGCAGGGCTGGACGCGGCGATGTTCGGGCGCATGACGACCGGCGATGTGCTGTCTCGGTGCGATGCTGCGATCCATGTCGCCCACGCCTTCACGGTCCACGAGGGCAACTTCGAAGCAGACTATTTCTCGGCCGTCGATGACCTGCTCGACGCGTCGGCCGGCGAGACTGGGAGTGGGCACATCAATAGCACCGAACTGACCTCAGGGCTGTTCTACGGCTACGTCGTTGTCGACATCCCGCTCTTGGTCAGTAACATTCAAGCCTGCGACCGCAAGGACTGGGAAGACGCTGATAGGACGCTCGCCTCTGAATCGATACGGCGGCTCCTGCACCTCATCGCAACCGTGTCGCCGGGAGCAAAACTCGGTTCCACGGCGCCCTACAGCTATGCGGAGTTGATGTTGGCAGAGCTCGGCGATGCGCAACCTCGCACTCTGGCCAACGCATTCTTCAAGCCAGTCTCCCAAACGAGCGGCGGCACCTTGGAAGCTGCGAACGAGGCGCTCGCAAGAGAACTCACTAGGCTGGACGCCTACTACCCCACCAAGATCGAGCGATGCCTGGCAACGAAGGCTCCTGCTGCCTCACTCAGCGAAATAGCTAAGAAATCAACATCGCTCCCAGAACTCGCAAACTGGGCGGCAAGCGCAGTCAGAGGGTAGAAGAGTGAAAGTGCTGCTACTACGCTTCGACGCGCCGCTGATGGCCTTCGGCACGACGCTCACGGACCAGAGGGGCGTCACTGGCGTTCACCCTGGTCTGTCCATGGTCACCGGCCTAATCGGAAATGCCTTGGGCTTCGATCATGCAGACAAGCAGGCCCTCCAGCGGCTCCAGCAACGATTGCGAATGGCGGTGCGCGAGGACCTTCCTGCCACCCACCTACAGGACTACCAGACGGTTGATCTGGGGCAGAGCTTCATGAGCGGTAGTTGGACCACACGCGGCTCAAGAGCGATCAGAAAGGGAGGCGCTGCAAGTACTGGCACGCACATCCGCTATCGGGACTACCTAGCCGACGCGGAATACACCATCGCCGTTTGCCTTGAGCCTAAGGACGTTGCGCCTACTCTGAACCAGGTAGAAGAAGCGTTGAACAGTCCTGAACGCCCACTATTCTTCGGCCGAAAGCCATGCCTCCCTTCACAACCGATCTCGCGAGGTCGCGTTGACGCGGCAAGCTTGCTCGAAGCACTCGAAGGCGCCCCTCTGAGCGCGCGAGCCAGGGATAGGCCGCCACCAGCGGGCAAGCTACGCGCCTGGGCCTCAGCCGAACTCGTCGCCAATGAGCTCATGGAGTTTCCGGTCTACGACCTTCGTGACTGGGCCAACCAAGTTCACACAGGTAGGCGCCTGCTGCGCGAGACTTACCTCGATCCGCCAAAGGAAACTGCCCAGTGAGTACTCCGTTGTACATGGTGAGTGTCCCGCTCGATATCGGCAACCTAATCCGTACAACGCGGGCCACTTCTGCCGCCGACGAAGACACAGGTTTGCTCCTTCATCACTGTCTTAGCGCGCTCTTTGGCAAAGCAGCCCTGCAACCGTTCTGGCTAGCCCCTTCCCTGTCTGATCGCTCCAGCATCGTACTCGGCTACAGTGCCGAACCAGCGGCCGTTCTCGAAGCCCGCGCCAGGCTGGACGCTAGCCCAGAGCTTCACCAAGCCGTCCAATGGGACCGCCTAGCCTCCAAGGAGATGCCTGCCACCTTCGCAAAGGGCACAACACTCGGCTACACCATCCGCTACTGCCCCGTCACCCGCTTGGCGTCAGACAGAGAATTCGCAGATGGAACAACCTTCAAGCGAGGCAGCGAGATCGATGTGTGGCTGCACCGACGCTTGAGCGCTGCAGGAGAGCTCACTTTGGCCCGAGCACCGATCTACCAAGAGTGGTTCAGCGATCGGCTGGCGGGCGCCGCCAACATCGACTCGTTTCAGATGAACAGCTTCAAGCGTGTTTCACTGGCAAGAAAGACTCATTCAAGCAAACGCACCACTCGCAGACTTGAGCGCCCAGCAGTTGAAGCCACCGGAGAACTCACGGTCGCCGAACCAGAGAAGTTTTGCCAATTGCTCGCGCGGGGCGTCGGCAGACACCGAGCATTCGGTTTCGGAATGCTCCTGCTGAGGAGTCGACGCTAGCCTTGTTCAAAGGTCGACTTGGTCTCGAGAGCGCTCGCATCCCCCACTCCGACCGCCACGGTTTACTGTGGCTTGGTCGAGGTAACCTCACTGTCGATAGCGGAACCCTTCGGTTTCTTACCCGTGGCTACGGCGACCTTACCGGCGGCGACTACGCGATCCCCTACCAGATGGTCTCCTGCATCGTGCTAGAGCCCGGCACCACGGTAAGCCACGACGCCTTTCGCATTCTCGCCCGCCACGGCACTGGCTTGGTAGTCACCGGCGAAGGCGGAGTCCGCTACTACGCAAGCATGCCTCACGGCCCCGACACATCTGCTCGAGCTCGGCGCCACGTGCGCATCTGGTCCGACCCGGAACAACGGATCAACCGAAGCCTTGCTCTGTACCGACTCCGCTTCGATGAAGAAACCGATGTCCGCGACTTGCAAGCGCTCCGTGGTCTCGAGGGAATGCGCTCTCGGGCCGCATACCAGTTGGTCGCCAAGCAGTACCAAGTAGCCTGGCGGGGGCGCCGCTACGACCGCAGCAACCCTGAATCAGCAGATATTGCCAATCAAGCGATCAACCACGCGGCTACCGCGGTACAGGCCGCAGCGATGGTGGCGGTCGCGGTAACCGGAAGCGTTGCTCAGCTCGGCTTCATTCACGAGGACTCCGGACGAGCATTTGCTCTCGATGTGGCCGACATCTTTCGCGACAGCGTGGTCTTGCCCACTGCCTTCCAAGCAACCCGCACAATCCTCGACCGCAAAGAGGGGCCTGTCGAACGTGTTGTACGACGGCTCGCGGGGAAGACGATGCGCAAAGACCAGGTCGTACTCAAGATGATCGATCACATAAAGGAGTTGCTCGATGGCGATGACGATAGTAGTCACTCGTAACGTTCCAGCAAGATTCAGAGGATTCCTGGCCTCATGCATGTGTGAGATCGCCCCCGGGGTCTACACTGCGCCCCGACTCAACAAAGCAGTCCGTGAACGCGTTTGGGCAGTGCTCGAGGATTGGTTCAGGAACGATGGCGACCAATCCATCGTCATGACCTGGCGTGACCCCAAGCAGGTTGGCGGGCAGCAAGTAGAAATGCTCGGCCTCCCCCGCCACCAACTATCCGACCATGACGGGGTCTTTCTGACCAGACGTTCCACTAGTGACGAATAGAGACAAACCGATTCGGTGTTCCTGGGCGCTCGAGACTCTTCTCTGCTTTGACTGGGTCCTCCTCGATTGCGAGACCACCGGCCTCGGGCAAGAAGCAGAACCAATCGAGATCGCGGTACTCGCCAACGATGGAGAGGTTCTTCTTGCAACCTTGGTCTCCACCAACCGAACCATCGACAAAGCTGCAACCCGTCTGCATCAATTGGAGAAGGCATCGCTTTCAGGCGCTCCGGAGTTCGCGACCGTTTACCCTGCTCTTCGACGAGCGACCCAGAGTAAGACGATCCTGGCCTTCAACGCCTCGTTTGACCGGCGAGTTCTCGCCAACGCTTGTACGGCGGCTAGACAACCGAGCCTGGACTCCCAATGGACCTGCGTTCTGGAGCAGTACATTGCTTGGCGAGGCTTTGGAGGTTCGCTCTCGACACTCACAGAAATCGAAGCGTGCGAAGTCGGGCCGATTCACCGAGCAGAGCGTGACGCGCGTGCGCTGTTGAGCCTCGTCAAGCGGATGGCTGGCAGGTAGTTCTTTGACAACTTAATCTCGGAGAGCGGCGTCTCGAGACATAATGTCGCAGAGGCTTCCCCGCACACGCGGTGATCGACCCTTCGAGTTCGTGAAAAGCAAAGACCTGCTGACGGCTTCCCCGCACACGCGGTGATCGACCCCTGCCAGCGCCTTAGTACCAAGCCCAGATGACGGCTTCCCCGCACACGCGGTGATCGACCCTCGCAGGCTCGGTTCTGCGTTGTTCCAGCAGGGGCTTCCCCGCACACGCGGTGATCGACCCCCCAGCGCCACCGACCTTGATCAGATCCGCGTGGCTTCCCCGCACACGCGGTGATCGACCTTGAGGCTAAGGAAGAGTTCGCCCTGCGGGGGAGGCTTCCCCGCACACGCGGTGATCGACCCTGGGTGTCCCCGATGGCATCGTTCTGGCGATGGGCTTCCCCGCACACGCGGTGATCGACCCTGGCCAAAGCTGGCGAAGACGTCACTGCGGGCGGCTTCCCCGCACACGCGGTGATCGACCCTGCGATATTCGCGGGCCGCGAACGTTCTCCTCGGCTTCCCCGCACACGCGGTGATCGACCCGGACCTAGCGGCCCAAGTGGTGCGGACATCGCGGCTTCCCCGCACACGCGGTGATCGACCCCAGCTCATAGGTTCCGTCCGCAAGACCATCGGGGCTTCCCCGCACACGCGGTGATCGACCCGTTGACGCCGTCCTGAATCGGGTAGTTGGCTAGGCTTCCCCGCACACGCGGTGATCGACCCCGAAAAGCAGGATTGGCAATCGTGTTGTCGTGGGCTTCCCCGCACACGCGGTGATCGACCCTCGGCTAGCGCGGATAGCAGGACGCCCACCGAGGCTTCCCCGCACACGCGGTGATCGACCCACATCGGCGGTCCCTTCGGTGGCTGTCGGGCCGGCTTCCCCGCACACGCGGTGATCGACCCCTGTACCTCGCGCATGATGGTGTATAGCGGCGGGCTTCCCCGCACACGCGGTGATCGACCCTGGAGCGGGCCTCATGAGCGATCGATGGTTTGGGCTTCCCCGCACACGCGGTGATCGACCCCGCCAAGGTGGTTCGTCCTGAGTTCAAGGAGAGGCTTCCCCGCACACGCGGTGATCGACCTTCGCAAGGTGCGGAATCGATTTACCAAGAAGCGGCTTCCCCGCACACGCGGTGATCGACCCTGATCGCGTGTTACAGGATCGAGGGCGCGAAAGGCTTCCCCGCACACGCGGTGATCGACCCGTGCTTGTTCCGGGCACCTTCACCTTGAGTCCGGCTTCCCCGCACACGCGGTGATCGACCCCACCACTGCCAGGTCCCGCTTCTTCATCTCGAGGCTTCCCCGCACACGCGGTGATCGACCTTGACGGGACGCTGGTGCGGCTGGAGCGGCCTGGGCTTCCCCGCACACGCGGTGATCGACCCGTTTTCAGCTCGTCTCCAGTCGATGCGTTGGTGGCTTCCCCGCACACGCGGTGATCGACCCTCGACGGCCTGGCCAGCCACTAAACCTCTTTCGGCTTCCCCGCACACGCGGTGATCGACCCGAAGGCGGCCGATGGACCTAGCGCGATTGGAGGGCTTCCCCGCACACGCGGTGATCGACCCATGGGGCAGAAGCGCGGAGGTCAGATGGTGCAGGCTTCCCCGCACACGCGGTGATCGACCCTCAACTAATGCCGGTAAGCGCCTGAAACGCCAGGCTTCCCCGCACACGCGGTGATCGACCCTAGCAGAAGAGCAAGTCACTATCCTCCGCGACGGCTTCCCCGCACACGCGGTGATCGACCCGGAATCTCTTGCTGCTTCGCCATCTCGCTCCGGGCTTCCCCGCACACGCGGTGATCGACCCTTGACAAGTGGAGTATTGCAGTTCGATCCGGAGGCTTCCCCGCACACGCGGTGATCGACCCCACGTTCGCTACCGGCGAAGATTCTGGTTGGGGGCTTCCCCGCACACGCGGTGATCGACCCGCTCCAGATTTATTGAATGTGGAGCTACTATAGGCTTCCCCGCACACGCGGTGATCGACCTCACCGGTGTATCGGCTGGCGTACCAAGCGCCGGGCTTCCCCGCACACGCGGTGATCGACCTCTACTGGTACAGCGTATCCGAGACATCAACGGGGCTTCCCCGCACACGCGGTGATCGACCCACGCCAGGTATTGATCGATTGGCAGCGCCGGGGGCTTCCCCGCACACGCGGTGATCGACCCGGGTCTAGCGGCGCTTTGCCGTCCAGCTTGAGGGCTTCCCCGCACACGCGGTGATCGACCCACATGAGCGTGCCCGGCCCACGTTCGCCCGTCGGCTTCCCCGCACACGCGGTGATCGACCCGCGCAGGTCGTGGTCGAAGCACTGGTGCTAGCGGCTTCCCCGCACACGCGGTGATCGACCCAAGCTCCGGATGTGCACAGTACATGGAGCTACGGCTTCCCCGCACACGCGGTGATCGACCCAAGATGTCGCGTCCCTGCCCGGATTGCCGGGGGGCTTCCCCGCACACGCGGTGATCGACCCTACCCATTGCCCGAGTCGGAGTCGGAGACCGCGGCTTCCCCGCACACGCGGTGATCGACCCGTAATCCCGAGCGTTCGGTTTTTTGCGCTTGCGGCTTCCCCGCACACGCGGTGATCGACCCATTGGGACACTAGTCCCGGCCCCCATCGATGTGGCTTCCCCGCACACGCGGTGATCGACCCAAGCGACGCGGAGAGCGCGTCTGGATCCGCAGGGCTTCCCCGCACACGCGGTGATCGACCCTCGCGTATTGGTCGCCGTCCATCAATACCTCGGGCTTCCCCGCACACGCGGTGATCGACCCCAGCTAGCCGTCTGTACGCACTTGTCATCCGCGGCTTCCCCGCACACGCGGTGATCGACCCGAGCCACCATTAAACATCGACGCCTGCACTATGGCTTCCCCGCACACGCGGTGATCGGCCCGGTGTTCGACGACGCAAGCGGTCCAGAGACGAGGCTTCCTCGCACTCGCGTGATCGACCCTCGATCGAACTTTCCCCTTCGCGAAGCGACAGTCAACATCGACCGAGAATGGCCGACTCACCACGAATTGAGAGTGTCTCGCCACAAGTGAGACTTCAAGTAAGTCCCACTTTCGCTCCCCCAAGACAAAGCACAGCAGTCGCTGGTTAACCCGGCTCAAACAACGCCTATCGTGGGAGTCGCGGTCTCGGTGCACTCATCGCAAAGGCCCATGTGACCAGCGACATCCGAAGTTGTGCCAGCCTCGCAACGCGGCAAGCGTCAGGGTGCAACCCGTCGTTTGACTGATCGACCGTTTGGCCTTTAAGGCCGAGATCGATCATGATGGCCGCCATGAGAAATCTCGCTAGCCAACCGTCGCCGCTCCCAGCAGCACTCGCCGTCACCGTCTTCTTGCTCACCAGCCTTTCACCAGCTCGAGCCCAGCAAGAAGAAAGCTACGACTACTTTCAAAGCCAACGCGCCATGATCCAAGCTGGCGTGCAGGCGATCCTGATGTGCAACGGGCTGTTCACTTCCCACCGCACCATCGAACAGGTCTTCGACCAAGAACTCGCCTACTTGAGCCAACCCATTGGCACCGCGCGCGGCGGCGACTACAAGGTCGATCGTGACCGACAAGCGGTTGCGGTTGGAGCACCAGGTGGCACACCGGTGATGCGAGCGGTTTTCCGCGACGGCTTGGGTTGCGTGATCATGGCCCCGGATCAGACGTTCGAAGACCTCGACGGTCTGCCCGAACTCACCACCGCACCCCTAGCTGGCGACGCAGCGCAAATCCCATGGCCTAATGGAGATCTGGTGGCAGAGGAGCCACTGCCAAAGAACGTCGATGGTGCTGCGCTGCAGGCGGCCTCCGACTGGGCGTTCGACCGCGAATCCAAAGAGCAAGTGACACTGAGTCTGGTCGTCCTGCACCAGGGCCAGATCATCCACGAGCGCTACGCACCAGGCGTCGACATGACCACGCGCACACGCACTTGGTCCACCGCTAAGAGCATCGCCGCGACTCTGTTCGGAATCCTGGTCGATCAAGGCAAGCTCGCACTGGATGAACCGCTTGGACTCGAGTGGCTTCCTGAGGCCCGCAACACCGAGACCGACCCACGTCACGAGATCACGCTGCGCCACGTGCTCAACATGTCGAGTGGCCTCGAGACTGTCGACAGCCGGGGCATGGAGTACGCCACCGGCTCTGGACTCGCCTACTGGGCCGGCGCAAGCTCGGTGAACGGAGCCCGCAGCCGCGCCGCAATACGCGAACCGGGCACCCATTGGGACTACGAGAACTACGACACCCTGCTCGCGGTCAACGCCATGAAACACGCGTTGGGCGATCCCCAAACCTACCTAGAGTTCCCGCGCAAGACGCTGCTTGACGTGCTGGGCATGCGCAGCACCTTGTTGAGCGTCGACCGCTTCGGCGACTTCATCCTCTCGAGCCAGGTCTACACCAACGCTCGCGACCTGGCGCGCTTCGGCCTGCTCTATGCGCAGGGCGGCGTATGGAACGACGAACGGTTGATCTCCGAAGACTGGATCGAGTTTTCGAGAACGCCCGCGCCTGCGACTGAGGATCGCGGCAACCACTACGGCGGTCAGTGGTGGCTGGTGCCCGACGGACGCGACGATGTTCCCAAGGACGCCTATTCCACCGCCGGCAACCGTGGCCAATACGTGATTGTGGTACCCAGCCACGATGTGGTCATCGTCCGTCGCGGACTCGACTATGGGCGCCAGGGTTTCAACAATTGGGACCTGACCCGAGAAGTGCTGCGTGCGGTCACCAAGCCGTGACCCCGACGCCTCGCCCCGACCGTGCTCACCCAGAAGCTGCTCACCCGGAGGCTGCTCCCCCGGAGGCTGCCCGCCTGGACGCTACTCGCCCACTGAGCGCTCGCTTGAGCACACGTGCGACCTGGCCCCTGCTGGTAGCGCTCCTGCTTGCAGCGATCACCTTGGTCGGGATCGGCGACGTCAACGTCACTTGGGATGAGGCCCTAGGTGACTTCTTCTTCGGTCAACGCAACCTCTCGTTCCTGACCAGTTTCGACGCGAGGTACCTGGACTTCGCCACCGATCCTTACCCCTCAGGCACCAAGCCTGATCTCAGCGGCTCCGCGTTCCGCAACCGACCGTGGGAGCACCCTCCGGCTGCCGCCACCGCCGCTGCTGCGGTTTCGTTTGTGACCTCGAACGTGCTTGGCCTGCTCGATCCATTTGACGGCTTTCACGCGGTCAATGCCCTATTCGCTGCACTGCTTGCCTTCGTGCTCTGGCGTTTCTTGGAAGCCCGGTTCGGGTTGCTAGTCGCTGTTGCTGCAGTCGCTTTGCTGTTCACCATGCCCAGGGTGTTCGCCCACCAACTGGCCAACATCAAAGACTTCCCCTTGATGGTGTTGTTCAGTACCGCGCTATTGGTCTTTCTCGCCGGCTATGAACGAGGCTCGAGCAAGTGGATGATCGCCGCCGGCGCCGTCTGGGGATTGGCACTCGCGACGCGACCGAACGCGCTCTTCCTCCCTTTGATCCCGCTCGGAGTCATGCTGATAGCACGATGCCCGGAGGCGTGGAAGCACCGACGCTGGAACCTCGCCTTCACTACTCTGGTCGCGGGCTTCACCGGTTGCGCTGCTGCCTTTCTTGCCTGGCCTCACCTGTGGGCAGATCCAATCGCTCGATACTTGCAGCACATCCGATTCCTGACCGAGCGGTCAGAATCGACGCGCGCCGAAAGCCTCGCTCCGGCCTTTGACGCCCTGCTCGCGAGCACTCCGCCTTTGGTGATCGCATTCTTCTTGATCGGCCTTTGGCCTTTGACCAAAATGCTGTTTGATCGCGACCGCACCGGTTGGCTGCTGCTGCTCTGGCTGCTCAACGTGCCGGTTCGTTATCTTCTTCCGGGGTCGATCAATTACGACGGCGTCCGTCATTTTCTCGAGATCTTTCCGCCGATCGCAATCGTCGCGGCGATGGGATTGGCGTTACCGATCCAACAGGTGGTCGCGTATCTTGAGGACCAGCGTAAGTCTCAGGCACGCCTCATCCAGGCGGCGCCCGCAGTCTTGTGCACGTTGCTCTTGCTTCCCGGAGTGATCGCAACCGCGGCCAGTCACCCGTTCCAGATCGCCTACTGGAACACCTTCGCTGGCGGGCCTTACGGCGCATGGCGTTCGCAACGACCGCAGGCCGGCGACTATTGGGGCTTGAGCTACCGACAAGGGCTCGAGTGGCTCAATCAAAACGCGCCGCCCAACTCCGCCATTGCGGTCCCGGTGATCGAACACGCAGTCCAGATGGTCGCACCAGAGCGCCTACGGTCCGATCTCGGTGTGCTCGCGCTGACCACACCGTTCTCACCGCAGTTGCGACCGCAATGGCAAGACGTCCTCAACGAAGTCGGCAAAGAGTCCGACATTTACGTGATGATGGTGCCGCGCCGCGACTGGACCAACGAGTTGATGGCCCACTGCCTGCGGCGGCTCGAACCCGTGGCCGAATGGAAGCTCGGCGGCGCACCGGTCTTGTTGATCTACAAATGGCCCGCAGCGAGCTAGCGGTCACCGATCAGTTCGTAACGCACGAGTCCCAAGTTCACCTCAGAGCATGATCCATCACCGCTTGGCGGCGCCAAGCGTCACCGAGATCTCCTCGCGCCACCGACCAGCGGGCTTCGTGTCTAGGACAATGCTAGACAGCTTCTCACCTGGGGCGTCGTGCTTGTCTGCGGGCGGGCTGCGCTCTCCCTGCCACTAGCTGTCGACCGAGCGCGCTAAGCTGTCCGCTGTTCTACTCCTCTCAACCAGGAACCCTCCATGCTGACCAACTCCGTTCCGATGGACCGACCAATTCTTCAGCCGATTGGTGGGCCGACTAGCAGGCCCATTTGTCCGCCCATCTACCCAGCCAGTGACCGGCCTCATCCGTTGACTGTGCTCGTTTGGGCCGTAGGCCTCCTCGTGGCCACCTCCGCCAGCGCTCAAGAACCCGGAACGCGGAGCCCGCGAGGACCCGAAAGCTGGGAACGAGCAATCCAGAGTTTCGAGGCCTCAGACCGCGAGTCACCACCTGCTGGAGGTGGCATCGTCTTCACTGGCAGCTCCAGCGCCCGCGGCTGGGATGTGGAAAAGTGGTTCCCGGACCTAGAGGTTCTCAACCGTGGCTTCGGCGGCTCCACCGTGGTCGACGTCAACTACTACTTCGAGCGCATCGTGACGCGCTACCAGCCGCGAGTCATCGTGTTCTATTCAGGTGATAACGATGTCGCTCGTGGGTTGAGCGTTGAAAGCATCAACAACGACTACCGGACGTTCCTCGCCAATGCGAAGAGAGCAACGCCCAACGCTCGGGTGATCCTGGTGGCGGTGAAACCAAGCCTGGCACGCTGGAAGCTGTGGGACACCATGCTCGCGGTCAACCAGCAGCTAGCAGCCATGGCTGCTGGAGACCCTGCGGTCGACTTCCTCGATGTGAGTCGCGTGATGTTGACCACCAAAGGGCAGCCCGACCCCGACATTTTTGTAACCGACGGGCTGCACATGAACGAGGAAGGCTACCGGCGTTGGAGTGAGCTGCTTCGCCCACTCTTGGATGTCGCACCAGACCCGCCCTTGGCTGACACGCAAGACCGTTAGAACTAGGGTCCTAGAGAAGGGGGCCTAGAACAGGGCTCACTGCACACGCAAAAAGGCCGGGGCTCTCACCCCGGCCACCGTCACTGCAGATTCCACCAAAACGAGACGATTCTCGAAACAGCGGAGAACCTCCTTCCACAGCGACGAACTCAAATCATGAATTCGTTTTTGCATCGACGCAATCTGAGCCCTGAGGCGTTGATGCGTCGCGTTCTCCACTGTCATTAGCAACCTCGATGCCAGTCGCAGCACTTTCCCCAAATTCGAATCGGAGGTGCGTTGCAAACCCTTGAAAACAAAGACAGATCCCCACTCGATAGTTCTTCGCCCACGAGCCAGCTAGCAGTCACTCGGGCCTGGTTCGCTCCAATCGGGTGAACCAGATTCTCGAATCGCAATTCAAAGGAGTGAAGAGCCAAAGGCCGGATGAGTATTCCAGGAGCTTGCCGGGCCCTTCCGCCCGAAACCAGAGGCCCGCTGCCCACGGCTCGTTGCTCAATCTAGATTTGGGGCCGTCCCCGGCGAGGGCTGCCGGCCGGGATCAGTCCTTGAAGAAACTCGAGCAGTTGATCGCGATCGATGGAGTCTAGGTTGAGACCAGCGAGCGCTGAATCCACTCCCGCATTACAGTCGCTGAGCAGCTTGCGGCCGCCCCGAGTGAGAGTAGCGAGGCTGCGACGAGCGTCACGCTCGCTCTTCTCGGTTGAGACATAGCCCAACTTTTCGAGCGGCCGCAGCGCACGAGTCACTGCCGAAGGGGTGAGCCCCACCGCTGCAGCTAGCTCGACCCGCATTGCGGACTCCTTGTGCATCTTTGAGAGCTCTAAGAGTATCTGGTACTCGCGGAAACTGATTCCACGCGTCATCGACAAGGAGCCATCCAGCCTGCGAACCAGGCGGGCGGCGACCTCCAGGAATGTGAATACGACCGTTTTATCGTCGGTCTCGTGTTTTTCTTGACTCATTCGGTAATGATACGTGACTGCTCACGCTTTCCGCAAGCACATTCTCGTGAGGTCGCCCAAAACTTCCGTCTTACTTGGTGTACGCAACTCGCACTCAGCACGCCCCCATCCAAGCAAATACACAGCGTTGTATTGTCAACCTCCCATCCGTTGATCACAGGGAACCTGAGACCAATACGGCTAGCCGCCCCTCACTAGCGCCGCGATCTGCGCTTCACTCCGTTTCGCCCCACAGTCCTATGATGCATCCCAACATTCCGGCCCCTGCTCTTGAAGCCCCTCCCGTTGAGCCACCAACTCGAGACCAGTCGTTCTTCTACCACTCAATTGATCTCGGCGACGCCGGGATCATCAAGGGCCAATTTGATCTCGGCCCGCACTTGCACAACTACTGGGCAGGAGCCAACTTCGAAAACCAAACCGTCTTAGAGATCGGGCCCGCCAGCGGTTTTCTCACCGCTCGCCTGGAACGGGCCGGAGGAGAAGTGACCGCGCTCGAACTAGCACAGGGTGCGGATTGGGACGTCATCCCCTACCGGGATTGGGACTCAACGGAATTCAAGATTGCGCGCTCGACTCTCCAAATGCAGCTCCGCAACAGCTTCTGGCACACACACAACGCTCTCAGTCTGGATGCAAAGCTGCTCTTGGGTAGTGTCTACAACATTCCAGAAGCCGTAGGCGACTTCGACTGTTCAACGATCTGCGCCGTGCTGTTGCACTTGCGACACCCGCTCGAAGCGCTAGAGCAAGTCACTGCGAGAACCAAGAAGCAGATCGTCATTGCCGAACCTCTGCCCGGTGAGTGCCTTGACCAAGAAACCATTGACCTATTGCACGGAGCCAATCGCACAGGGCAAAGCGACGCACTGCTGCAGCGAATTGGTCAGCTCTCACGAGCTCAACTAGCGGACCCCGCAGCCCTATTCTTTCGTCCCGACCACACCACCCAAGCGCCCAAAGAAACCTGGTGGTCGTTGCCACCCGCAGCCATCGAAGCTTGGCTAGGAGTGATGGGCTTTCGAGTCGACGCCTTTAAGCTGTACTTGCTTGAGCATGACTCGACCTACGCGTTCCACAAGCCGAGTGGACACCAAGACCGAAAAACGTTTCATCCCTATTGGTCCATCTCCGCGACCCGGGTCAAAGGTTGAGCACTCGCGAAGACATGGCGGCAGCGATCGCAGAAAGCGACGCTAACCAATGGGCGTTCGATCTACTGCAGAACGTACCAGGCCTTCCGCCGATCACGCAGGCCGTGCATATCCTTGGGATAGCCGTGGTCATGGCGTCCTCGGTGATGATCGACCTAAGGATCCTCGGCCTAGCAGTGCCAAGCCAGAACCTGACCGAAATGGTCCAACGGCTGATGCCTTGGACCTGGATCGCACTTGCGATCAACCTCCTAACCGGGCTCCCGTTCATCTTGGCTCGCCCCTACCGCTACTTCCTCAACCCGGTATTCGCGTGGAAGATCGTGTTCCTGGTGCCGGCTGTGGTGCTCGCAGTCGTCATCTATCGCCGGCTCGGTCGCACCAAAGCTGAGTCCTCGCAATGCTCCGACGATCAGCGCCCCACCACAGCGCTGAAGTTTGTTGCTGCAGCATCACTGGTGCTGTGGATCGGCGTCATCCTCGCAGGCCGATGGATCGCCTACTCTGACTATCTGTTCTGGCCCGAGTAAGCCCCTTTAAGGGCTTTGCTCAAGAGATCTCGTAGTGCTCGCGGGAATCTGCGGCCTCAAGCAAGGCATCGCCGACGCAAGCGCTGCACCCGAGCAAGCTCTTGAACCCCTCACGAACTAAGGCACCACTTTCTCAATGGCACTCACTACGGTCTGGACATGGCTCGAAGGCACGGAGCTCGCGCAGCACATCGGCATCAGCTACTGGTTCCCGCTGCTCGAATCGATCCACGTACTAGCGATCGCACTCGTGGTGGGCTCGATTCTGACCGTCGACCTGCGCCTGCTCGGACTTTCCGCACTGCACTACCCCGCCCGCAAGATCATCAGCGAGCTCACCCCTTGGACGTGGGGCGCGTTCGCCTTGTCGCTGCCAACCGGATTCGGCATGTTCATGACTCGAGCCTCCCACTATGCGGCCAACCCAGCGTTCCAGATCAAGCTGGTAATGCTCGTGCTTGCCGGAATCAACATGGCCTACTTTCATCGCCGATCTATCAGAGGAATCGAGACTTGGGACACCGCGAGCTCAACCCCGAGAGCTGCGCGAGTCGCTGGAACGCTTTCTCTGGTTCTGTGGACGGGAGTGATTCTGGCCGGCCGTTGGACTGGGCACCTAAACTAGGCTTCCCTAGTTCACGACCTCCCTTCAAGCAAGGGAATCCCCGGCCCCACTGCATCGTACATGGTACGACTACCCGAGCAGGCGTCCCTCATACCAGCGCCCTCTACCAACATCCATACCCTCTTCACAGTTCCGGAGCTTCCATGCACACTCACACCTACCGCCGATCTAACCGCTTCCTGGCAACCGTGTTCGCAGCAATCTGGCTGCTTGCCCCCATCGCCGTTGGCCAAGCCCAACCAGCAGTCGAACCAACCGAACTTGAGCTACGCCTCGACGAACTCTCCACCCAACTCGAACGACGTCGCCAGGAGATGCACATCCCCGGCATGGCGATCGCAGTCATCAAGGACGATGAGTTGGTGATGGCCCGCGGCTTCGGCCAAGCCAGTTTGCAGGACGAAACTCCGGCGACCGCCGAGACGATCTTCGCCATCGGATCCTCGAGTAAGGCGTTCACCGCCTCGTTGGTTGGCATGCTGGTAGATGAAGGAGCGATGGCTTGGGACGACCCGATCACCAAGTACCTGCCGTACTTCGACCTGGCCATCGACACCGATGACGAAAACGCCGTCGTCACGGTTCGCGACCTGCTCGCTCATCGCACAGGCTTCACCCGCATGGGATTGCTCTGGGCTGGCAACAGCGTCTCTCGCGAGGAGATCCTCAAGACCGCCGCAAAGGCAAAGCCCTGGTCCGATTTCAGAGGCCCGTTCTTCTACAACAACGTCACCTTTATGGCCGCGGGTGTTGCCGCAGAGAAAGTTACAGGAGCGACATGGGAGCAGTTGATCGAGCAACGGTTCTTCAAACCCATGGGCATGAAGAATTCGACGATCTCAGTCGCAGCATCCCAAGAGCGACCCAACCTGAGCCTCGGTTACACCTGGAAGGAAACCTCTCAACAGCACGACCAACCGCCGATGCGCCCACTCGCTGCAATCGCACCCGCCGGCGCGATCAACTCCAACGTCATCGATATGAGCCAATGGGTTCGCTTCCAGCTCAACCGAGGCAAGGTCGACGGCAAGGCGCTGATCTCCGAAGAACAGCTCACCGAAACTTGGACCAAGCAGATCGAGATTGCCGAAGGCATCGACTACGGCCTCGGTTGGATGCTGCGCGACATCGACGGGCACCGCGCAGTAGAACACGGCGGCAACATCGACGGATTCTCCGCTCAGGTCACCATCTTTCCAGAAGCGAACATGGGCTTCGTCTTGCTCGTCAACCTATCGGCAGCTCCCCTGCAAGGCATGGTCTCCGGCATGTTCGTCGAAGCAATGCTGGCTGACCTGCCGAGTGCTGAAGCCAGCGCTGCAAATGACCAAGAGGATCTCTCGCTCTTCACTGGCAAGTACGTCGCGAACTTTGCCACCTTCAAGGATGCTCGGTTCACGGTGAGCGAGAAGGATGGTGCTCTCGCAGTCGATGTGCCCGGCCAGATGAACTTCGAACTCAAGGCGCCCGACGAAGAAGGCAAGCGCTACTTCGCATTGACCGATCAGATTGCCGTCTCTTTCGACCGCAACGATGAAGGTGACGTGGTCGGGCTCAAGATGTATCAGTCTGGAATGACCTTCGAACTGCCCCGTGAGGGCGTCGTGATCGCGGCCGAGATCCCGCTCGTGGAACTGGAGCGCTACCTCGGCACGTATCACCTGGAAGAGGCCGACAAAGACTTTGAGGTCGTCATCCAGAATCAGCGACTAGCAGTCGACATCCCGGGCCAGATGGTGGTCGAGCTACGGCCACCTACCGATGAGGGCAACTGGATCTTCCGGATGTCCGATCTCCACTCGGTGTCCTTTCAAGAAGACGAGACCGGCGCGATCGCTTCAATCACTCTTCAAGAGCCCAATGACACTCGAGTGTTACCGCGAATCCAGACCAGCGAAGAGACCGCCTTGCCAACACTCGACGCGCTGATGGCGTTGCGCGGAGGCACTGAGAGTGAGCCCACAGCGATCAAGTTCAGTGGCTCCATCAACCAAGTCCATTCCGGTGTCTCGGGCACCTTCACCGCCGCCGCATCTGGTCGCAGCCAGCGCGTCGACCTGGACTTCGGCCGCTTCGGTTGGACCCGCGTCATCGTCACTGATACCGAAGGTTGGTCCGAGTCGAGCCTCGCACCCACCACCGAGTTCGAGGGCAAATTCCTCCGCCAAGCGCAGAACGATCAACCAGCCGGCTGGATCGGCGACTTCCGCCCGCTGTTCGACTCGGTCAAGGTGCTCAAAATGGAAATGCTAGACGGGCTCGAGACCGTGGTCTTGGGACTCGACACCGAAGACCTGCCGCGCATGACGCTATACCTGGACGCCAAGACCGGCGATGTGGTCAAGACCGAACGCTCGATCATCGAGCCAAGCCTCGGCATCACCGTGCCAACCACTTTGTTGCACTCTGATTTCAGGGTCGTGGATGGCCGTCGGATCGCTCACCAAACCTCGGCGAGCAACCAGTTCTCGGGCGAGGCGCTGATTCGCATCGAAACGGTGGAGTTTGTCGACCAGCTCGACCCCGAGCTGTTTGCCCGTTCGGTGGAGTAGCACCGCAGAGATGAGTTCGAACTGAACTCTTTCGTGTCGAGTAGCGTCTTAGAGATCGAATCGAGCACTAACACTCTTGATTCACTCCAAGACGATGCTCGACCCTCAACGCAAACGTGACGCAGCCGACGCCCTTCTTGTGCTGCGCGCGCAGCTGCAAGAAGAACGCGCCTTCACCCTTCTAGTGCACCAGCACAGCGGGATCCTGCGCAACTATCTCGCACGTCTAGTCGGCCAGGCCAACGCCGACGACGTGCTGCAGCAGACTTGGATCAAGGCGCACCGAAGCTTGAGCCACCTCGCAGAACCGCGAGCCTTCAAAGGTTGGCTGTTTGCGATCGCCCGTCGCGAAGGGTTCGACCTACTCAGGCGCTTGGGCAAGGGAGAACCAGCGGACGAGAGTGGCCTTGAGGTTCTGAGCCTTGAGGGCCTGAGCCTTGAGCAACAAGACCCGACCACCGCGCTCTGCGTGCAGCAGGGGCTCGCCCGGCTCTCACCCAAGCACCAAGAGCTCTTGCGTCTCAGGTATGAGTATGGCCTCACCTACGAGGAACTGGCAGGCGCTACCGGCCTCAACATCGGCACCGTTAGGTCCCGCCTCCACAATGGCAAAGCCAAACTGCGATCGCTGATCGAAGGAGAAGTACAGCAATGACCGATAACCCGCTATCGAGCGATTCCAATGAATCGAGCAAACCCGAACTAACCCAAAGACAACTGGAGAAGCACATGGAACAGGTCTTCCTCGCCGACCGCGCAGCAACAACCCGACTCGGACGAATCTCCACTGCGGCATGGTGCGCTTCGATGGCGCTGTTCACTGGTGGCGGTCTACTGGCAGTGCTCATCCGTCAACAAAGCGACAACGAGGGACTGCGCATCGCAATGGTGATGATGAGTATCCCGGGACTGTTCGCTCTGCTCTTAGGCGTCGTCACTGCGGTGCTCTGGTCACGCCGGAGCCAGCGGCTAACACTCGAAACCTTGCAGGACCGACTCGGCCGCCTAGAAAAGCTTCTCAGGGACTAGATGGGCGCGAGACTCGGACCCGTCACTGCTCGATCGGGAACGTCATCAGAATAGACGAGTATCGAGTTCTCGACACCCGAGGCCTCACCCTTTGCACCTCGTTTGGGCGCAGGCGGCAAGTTAGGCACCAGCGGCAAGTCAGGCGCAGGCGGCAAGAATCATCGGGTGCCGGCTCTGGGTGACGTGCCTAGGGCACCACGCGCTCATCGAGCGCTGTCTAGTTGAGCACGCCTTCTTCCAAGAACGCCATCAGCCCCATCAACACTCCCCACGAGTGAAATCGGTCGCTCGACAAGCGCGGATCGTCGCCACGACCGGTAATCGACGAGTAGTTCTCACTGACATAACCCATGCGACGGCGTTCCGCCAAGAACAGTTCGAGCGAGCGGCGCGCCAGTTCGGACCGAACCGAAACGAATTCGTGATCGTTGCCTGCTTGTTCCAGTGACAGATACACCAAGAAGTTGAGCGGCGGCCAGATCGCGCCCTTCCAATACCGCTGCTTTGAAAACGCGGGATCTGTACGCGCGATTGAAGGCAGTAGGTAGTCGCCCCAAAACTCGTCAGGATTGATGAGATGCTCCTTCACCATGCGCTGCGCGCGTTCGAGGGAGGGGGCCCCAGCGAGCAGCGGATAGAACAAGGTCGGTGACAGCCGTGGTGACAACTCGCCGGTCTCGGTGTTGCGGTTGAGATAGAGCCCAATGTCTTCGCTCCAGAGGCTCTCGAGTGCTTCAGAGAAGGTGGTAGCCCGCGTCCGCAGTTCTTCACTGATCGCACGTTTGCCAAGCACTTCAGCGATGTCGGCGAGAGCCCGACAATCGGCGATGTACAGCGCATTGAGTCCCACGTCCTGGAGCGCCATGGTGTTGGTTCGCGAATCGAAGATCACACCTTCGTACATCGGAGAGTCATCCATCCCCGATTCGTAGCCGGCCGCCGTCATCGTCTCGCGATGGGTCTCGCCAAACGGATTCTTAGCGCGATGGGAACCATAAGACAGAAGGTCGCCGTTGAGCCTTCGTTGCGGCCACCATCGGTTCCAGCGCAGCAGTCCCTCAAAGGTCTGTTGCAGCGCGGTCTTGTTCGGTGCCGCACGATGCAGAGCACGCACCATCAGCGAGCCCACCGGCGGCTGTGAGTGATCCCAGGACTTGCGACCGTTGCCGCCATGATCATTGGGGATAAATCCTTCATCGGTGATGCCCGCGAGGTGTTCCAGCGTTGCAGACCAGGCAAGATCGTGGTCGAAGAGTGCGCTGGCGTAGGCGAGAAAGAAGTTGTCCCAACCGAACAGTGAGAAGCCGCCGTACTCGACGTTCCACAGTCGACCAACCGTCAACAGCACACGATCCTGCGACGGATCGAAAATGGTGTTCCACGCTAGCCCTGACTCGATCGCAGATGCGGTCTCCGCGAGATCACCAAACCGTTGCGCTCGTACCACGGCAGCTTGCTCTTGTTTGGAGATCGCAGCGCGGATCTGTTCTAAAGAACGCCTCGTTCCAGTGCTCAATCCGAGCGGGCCCGAGAACGGCAGTACCCACGAACGGCCAAACGAAGGCACGTAGGGGTCCGCCGTCCGGGCCTCCGCAGTGGTGAAGATCGCAACCGTGCCGTTCGGCGTTTTCGCTCGAAGTACATCTGGCGCGTACTCAACGACGCCAGGCCTGTTCCACAGCAAGCCAGCCTCGACCACGACCTCGACTGGTTGGCTGGGTCCCGCCTCCGCAGTGTCCGAGTTCTCGGCCTCAAGGGAAGCGAACCGAGACCCTTGGTACGGCTCGAGCAATACCACGAGGTCATCGTCAATGTGCGCAGAACGGATACGCGTCCGCACCCCACGCCATTCGAGATCAAGGTCGGTGATGGAGCCGTCGAGGGCGTGCATTCCCGGCCTCACGCGCTCCGCGCCCTCGGTCTGTCGACCGATCAACACCTCCTGGAGAATCTCTTCATCAAGCCAACGCTGTTGCTTGAATCCGATACGCAGAGCCAAGGCCGATGGCAGCTCTACATGTGTGGTCACGCTGCGATTGCTCCAGGTACTCCAACCCTGGGCGACGCTCGCACGCAGCTCCTGGCGCAGCTCACTGACCTGAGCTACTGCAGGCCGAGTTGCGACCAGCGTAACCGCCACACAGAGCCCAACGACAAGTGCGGCGACCAGCGCCGCGGAACGCACGGTGGGAGGCACGGTGCGATACACGGCAGGAAGCTGAGTCGCGTCAAATCGGGAGGGCATCACTATTGACCTTCAGAAGCAGCGGCACTGCCTGCCGCGAGCTTGGTCCGCAGTGCCTCCAGGCGATCTGTCACCTCAGGCGCTTGGTCTGAACCCAGTTCGATCAGAACCTGAGACCACACCCCGAGCATCTTCTCCATCGAAGGATGCTCTGGACCCAGAGCCTTTTCGATGATCGCGGTCGCGCGACCGGCGTGCTCAGCAGCCCTCAGGAGATCGCCATGTTTCTGTTCGAAAAGACTCAGCGCGAACTCAACTTCTGCCAAGTGGGAGTGTTCGGGCCCAAGAGTCGTGGTGAACATTGACTTCGCTTCGAGAATAAGAGCGCGTGCTGTCGAATCCCCCTGGCTGGACTTGTACCGCCCAACGTTAAGGAGGCTGGTGGCAACGTAGTCGTTGGGGCCGTCATAGATTTCTCGACGCATCGCAAGAGCCTTCTCGGTGTTTTCAATCCCCACGTCGAACTCGCCGAGGGCGTATTGCACAGCGCCAAGATTGTTGAGCGATTCGGCTATATCAGGATGCGGCTCGCTAAAGATCTTTCGCCTGATGTCCAACGCGCGTGCTTGAGCAGCGCGCGCCTCCTCAAGGGCATTGATATTCAGCTTGACCAGCGCGAGGTTGTTGAGCGTCGACGCCACAAAAGGATGCTCTGAGCCGTGTTCGCGCTCAAGAATCTCCAGCGCCCGTTCATACAGTGGAGACGCCTCATCGTAGCGAGCCGCTTGCCAGTAGAGAATCGCGACATTGTTGAGGAGCGGCACCAGATCGATGTGCTCTGGACCCAGTCCTGCTTCCTGGGTGACCAATCCCTGTTCAAGCATCTCGAGTGCTAGGCCGTACTCCCCTCGTCTCCAGTGAATCATGCCGAGCTGCACAACGCTGCTTGCAAAGCGTGGGTCGGTCTCCGCATAGACCGCGTCGGCCACAGCCTTCTGACGTTTCGCCACTTCTAGTGCTTCATCGAGGCGCCCCATCCGCTGCAGCGCTTCGCCCTTCTCATCCAACGCTTGCTCAACCTCTTTGCTGACATCACCGTAGAGGTCCGTGCGTAGAGCAATCGACTCGTCGAGCAACTCAACCGCCGAATCGAACTCACCAAGCGCTAGGTGAGCGCTGGCGATCGTGTAGAGCAGCCGAGACCGAACTGCCGGTTCATCAGCTAGCTGGGCTCGGATCTTCTCGCTACCCAGGGCCACTAGCTCGTTAACGCTCATCGCCTGCCCGGTCGCCTGTTCGGGGTTGCCCTCGCGCAACAGCTCCTCTAAGAACGCCGAAACGCGGATGGCAGTACTGGCTTCGATCTGGGCTTGTTGTTCTGCTTCACGAGCTTTCAACAGGCCGAAGGTCGTGCCCACCAAGGCAGTGGCGATAGCCAACACAGCAAGCACACCAAGGGCCACTGGCACTCGGTTGCGCCCGAAGAACTTCTGCGCCCGGTAGTTAAGGCTTGGCGGGGTCGCTAGGACCGGCTCATTAGCCAGAAAGCGCCGGATGTCCTCGGCTAAGGCAAGGGCCGACCCATATCGTTGGTCGCGATCCTTAGCGAGAGCCTTTGCCAGAATGCGATCGAGATCACCTTGAATTCGTCGCCAAGTAGTGCCCGCCTGAGTGGTTCCACCCAGTTGACGCACACGCGTTGAAGGCCGAGGAGCGTCCTCCTCTTGGATCACCCGGCACAACTCGCCGAACGACAGATCGCACATCTCGCGCATCGGCCTTGGCAACTGGCCAACCACCAGCTCATAGAGTAGAAGCCCTAGCGTGTAGACATCGGACCTGGTGTCGATATCCACTGCTCCGAGTGACGCCTGTTCAGGACTCATGTATTGAGGCGTCCCCACCAGCTCACCAATCTTGGTGGCCGCGGTCTCGCCGCCCAACAGCACCTCATCCATCGGCTTCGCAATACCAAAGTCGATGACCTTGGGCACCGCGCGCCCTTCTATCTCGGTGACCAGCACGTTCGACGGTTTGAGGTCGCGATGGATCATCCTCTTACGATGCGCGTGCTCGATGGCCTCGCAGATCGGCAGGAACAGCTCGAGCCGTTGGTCGAGACTGAACTTGTGCTCCGCGCAGTAGCCCGTCAAGGACACGGCCTCGCGCACCAACTCCATCACAAAGTACGGGCGGCCTTCAGGGGTCTCGCCACCATCAATGACCCTCGCGATATTGGGATGATCCATGGTGGCGAGCGCTTGACGCTCGGCAAGAAAGCGCCCCGCCCCGCCGCCCCCGCCGCCCGCACTACTGCCCAATAGGATCTTGACCGCTACCCGTCGCTGCACCGGCTCGGTTTGCTCTGCCTCCCAGACCTCACCCATGCCGCCCGAACCGATCAAGCGCATCAGCGTGTAGCGACCAAGTGTGGTTGCGGACGCAGCCCGCACGCCCTGAGTTCCTTGGCCCGCTAAGGCGGCCGCCTGTTCGACCAAAACATTCACTCCGGGGCTGGTGGCCTCGCCCAACATGTCGAGCAGTTCGTCATGCAGGGCTTGGTCCTCGGGTGCGATCTCAGCCAACCTTCGCTCCCGCACCTCCCGGCTCGCATCGACCAGCTCGTTAAACAGCCGATCGAGTCGTTCGAACTGCTCTGGCGTCGGACCGTTCACAGGCGCCTCACGCTCCACTCTCAGAGGCAATGGTAGTTGCACTACCCGAGCGGCGCAGTTGCGAGGATAACCAACGACGGGCGAAACGCCAGTCTCTTTCGACCGTGGAGACTGACACCTCCAACGCCTTGGCGACCTCCTCTAGATTCATGCCCCAAAACACTCGTAACTGGACGATCTCAGCCTTGCGTGGATCGAGTTCTCTCAGTTGCTCGAGGATCGGCGGCAGTGTCTCCACATCCAGCACCGATTCTTCCGACAGCCCGAGCCCGGACAAGGTCACCTGGACCATGCCACCGCCACGCTTCTGTGTGCGCCGCTCCCGTTGATAGTCAATCAACGCATTGACCATGATCTGGGTAGCGTAGGAAAAGAAGTGCCGTCGATTCGCAAACGACGGCTTCTTGCCGAGCACCTTCATCAGCGCGTCATTCGCCAGTACCCCAGGCTCAATGGTCAAAGCGTCAATCGCTTCACTTGAGCGCGCCGACATCTCGTAGTAGGCAATCGCCCGCAGCCGGTCCAACACCGCAGCTGCAAGACGATCGCCGCCGGGATCAGCGCCGTCGCAAAACTCATGCAGCAGTCGAGTAATCGGTTCTTCAGACACAGACTTAGTGCTCAGTCCAGACGCAGAGGCAAAGCGAGAAAGAGATGAACTCATTCAAAAGCCTAGCAGGCGATCCCCTTCGCTCACGTTTGCTGCGAGCTACCCTTTGCCCACCAACCTCTGGCCTCTCAACGATGCAAAGCGACGGCAAAGAGAACTCTCCGTGTGGCCCGCGACGTCACCGAACTCTGCGACTCAGACGTGGCGCCTACCGTTGTTCTGCCGTTGCTTGTGCACGCTGCGGCGGACGGCGACCGAGACCCTCGAGAGGGCGCGGCCGCTGAAGGCAAACGCTAACGCCGATAACGCCCGCTCACCGGCGCCGCCCTTCAACGGAACCGGATCCGACCTTCGATCGTGTAGAAGATGTCCTCGGCGCGATCATTCGCGAACTTCTGATCCAGAACCAGTCGAATCGGCAGACCGGAGGTGCCGGCCTGGAGGATCTGTTCGTAGTCGAACACCGCTGTTGCGTAACCAATGTAGTCGTCTTGGTTGGCGATACCTGGCACCAGAATCAGAGTCGGGAATCCCGGAATGACTAGGTAATCGGCAAGGTCCTCCAGCGTTCGCGCCTTGGCCGACTCCACCAAACGCTTTCGGATCGAACCGGTTACCTCTTGAACAGCGGCAACCAAATCCGGCATCTCAAACTCATTAGGGCCAGAGATCGGAATCTCCACTGCGCGGATGATGCGTTCGAACTCCTTTTGCAGCTCGCTCAGCAACTCGACGCGCGACGCATTGACCACCTCGGTGGTTGGCAAGGCATCCTCTTCCATGCCAATCACCAATATCCCAAGCAGGGTGTTCTCTCGCACCCTCCTCTCCTGCGTAGAGGTCAACTCGAGCCCGAAGTCGCGAGCCACCGAATGAGCATCGATCGGGCGTAGCGTGCGGGCAAAATGACCCGTGGCTCGAGGAATCGTCAGGCGATCACCAGAATCACCACCGGGAACATTCTCGTGGGTCTTTGACGGACTACTCAGACTGACGGTGGAGTCCGGGAACGTCAGGTTTGCACCGACAAGTTCCGGCCTGACGGTCTCGCCGTCCGCATAGACCACAACCACCATCAAGTAGGGATCTTCACCACTGCCATCGCCTCCGATGGTGAGAGTCTCAAGGTCAATCTCAACCGGCAATTCCCACAGCAACTCGGGACGAAGACCTAGCTCTGTGAACTCTGTGCCAGGGCCCGGTTCAACGATCGAAACAGCAACCAAGGTCGATGCAGGCCCGGCCTTCGGACGATCACTGAGTTGTGGCGGCTCGACCGGGCGTAGTGCGTGTCCGGATGCAGCACCCGCCTTGACTATGCCCGATTTACGTTTCACGGCCGGCCTCAAAGAACCCGCACGCGCCTCCAACTGGGTCTTGTACGGGTGCACACGAACGAAGTAGCTCACCGGAGGCTGTCGATCTCCAACAATCTGCCGAAAGTCGACAGCAAAGCTCGCCGTGCCATTCGTTGGTTTGCCAGCATCGCCAATAGCAAGCAGATGCTTTCCCGCCGGGTCCAAAGACACGGCCCATTCCGCCGAACCCACACCACCTGTCGAGGTGCTCCAGTAGAAACGCAAGGTTTGCGCAGCACTGTCACTCCACACTGAGGCCAGACCCTTCTTGTCTGGCCCGGTCCAAACCTCAACCTCCAGTTTCGGCAGCGCTGTGATGCGCTGTTTCTTCGCAGCTCGTCGGACCTGCGCGTCGAGAGTGGCGCTCAACATCACGACCACCAAACCAAGCAGAATAATTGCCCTCTTCATCATTCGTTGCCCCTTTGTTGTCCATACACCGCGAGACGATGCGCCCCGCGGTGAATCTCATCCTGAATGGATCAGTTCAGGCATCGGGTCTTCCGCTTGCGACCAAAGAGCACCTCTACCCACTACCAACCTGCGCCTGATGCAACTCAAATGGGCCACCAGTTCCTAAGGAACTACCTAGCAAGCGTCACGCTCGGGTCACCGGGATCGGGGATCGGGAGACCGCGGAGGCTCAGAGTTCGATCGAACTAGTTCCCGCGGTGACGGTCGATGGTGGCTTGATCGAAGCGGAAGAAGCGCGCGGCGTTGTCATAGAGGATGGCTCGCTTTTGGCTCTCACTGAGGAACGGTGCTGCGCGAACTCTCTCGATCGCGAACTCGATCGCCTCGGGCCACACCATTTGGTCGGAACCAAAAAGAATCCGGCTAGCAAATCCAGCTTCGACAATCCGTTCAAGGAATCGGTAGTAGGCCGCAGTCGGAGTGGTGAACGAGATCACCCCAACACCGACATGCACTTGAGGGTGGGTGTAGAGCAGAGCCAACAGGTCGTCAATCATCGGGTAACCCGCGTGCATGATGTAGACCCGCAGCTTGGGATGCTTCACCAACACCGGTTCGAGAGTAAGAGCACTGTGCAAGCGCGCTCGGTAACCGCTAGATCCAAGGTGATGCACACCTGGCGGCCCGTTGCCGATGTGAATTCCTACCGGAACATCCAACTCTTCAGCCAAGGCCCAGAACGGTTCCATGCGGTCGTCATCAGGAGCAATACCGGCGTACTGATTGGTCACCTCAGCCAGCACCTGGACGGTCTCTTGCTCAAACAATCTGCGGAGTTCCTCGATCGTCTTAGAACTCCGGCTGAGGTTGAAGCCAAGCCCCGGAACAAACCGGTCTGGCGCAGCCTCACGCCAAGCAGCAACTCGTTCCAACGTTCCGCTGAGGACTCCGTAGACATGATTGCGCTGCATCACCTCAACGGTCTTCTGCATCAACTCGTCGTCGGTCGCGGGAGACCAAACGGGGTGTTCGCACGGCGGCTGCTTGAGCAGTCGCATGAACGCAGCACCATAAGGCTCGCGCTGATCCCACGCTAAGAACTCCTCGATCGGCATGCACATGCCCAGCGGAGGTGGCCCTTCGCCATCCGCGGCGAGGGCGTGTAGGTGCACGTCGAAAACGGGTTCGATCGTGCCGTCTTGTGCTTCGAGCTGAGGCGCCATCCAGGCGCAGAGAACCAGTCCGGCGATCGCGCCTATGAGCCAATTGGGTCGGGTCCGCAACTCCATCGCCGTCTGCTCCTTCACATCCTTCAGTGGTTACCGACAAGCAGTCTACACAGGCGCCGGGCGTTACATCCCTCTAGTCGACGCTAGAGCCTCGGCACTCAGCTCCACAACCTCGGAAGAACACCTCCCGGCCGACCGAAATGCGGCATTGCGTTGAGCACATCTAGCGGCCCGCTCACAAAGCGCGCTTGAGGTGCCGAGTAGTAGAGGCAACCGATCTCTTCAGCTGGTCGAGATCTGACAAAGACCTCTGCTTCCGACAGTGCATCCAGCCAGCGACGCTTGAGCTCACGCAGGTCAACCGGAACACGCAGCCGAAGTCGCTCGAAGTCTGCACTCTGATACCGACCCCGTCGACGTAGGAGTTCAAGAATTGAATGTGGAGTGTGGCCGGGGTCCTTGCCTGCCGCGGCCCAGGCGAGGGCGCCGAGTGTCAGTACGCTCTTGTGGAGTTCTATGATGTCGAGGAAGTCACGTGCTTCATCACGACCTACTAGTGCCAGCAGTTTGTTGACCGCAAGATCGACGGGGTGCAGCATGTAGCCAGCGAGGGCGCTCTTGATTGGTGGCAAGAAGCGCCAAGCACTGTCATGCGCCCACTCGATCTTGGTCGACGCTTCGTCTTTCGCGACTTCCGCGCGCACGTATCCTGGCTGAGCCATCTGAACCAGGACCGCGAAGCCAGCAGCCTCGAGAGTCGCCCGATCCTCGGTGTATGCCTCCGCCACCCTCTCCTGCGAATCTTGAAAGTAGTCCAGGTCGTTGCTGTAGCGAGCAGAGTTGGGTTCGATATGTAGAGCCGCACCTCCAGCAAGATGACTATCCGGCGTCCTGTTCTGCGCGAGCAGCTGAGCGACCACACCCTGAAGTTCTGTTAGCGGCACAGCTTCGAGCCCTTCTCCCAACCGCTGCGCCCGCCATCTCTCATCAGCCGTTCCGCCACCCAAGCCACATCCGCGATCGTGATCTTGTAGTCCGGGTCGAACGACCAGAAGCAACGCGTATGGAAATCGCGGTAAGCGCGCCTCGCCTCACGCACTTTGACCATTTTGCGGGCGTCCTCTGGCGTCAAGACACGGCGACTCACCTTGCCACCGCGTTGGCCGATCTTGGCCAGGTACCGGCGAGCACTTGCATTCGGGACAGACATAGTCCGCTTATGATAGCAAGCACCAAAATTCAACAGGATGGGGTCAATAGGATGGGGCCGCTACTCCGTGGTGAAGGCGTAGGGTAACTGAAGTTGCCGAAGACGCCTCAGATCGACCGCTTCGCAAGAGATTCCTCGCCTAGGCACGTCGTTCACAGCACCCGAGAGCGCATTTTCAGGGGCGCGGGTACTCGATGTAGCGCGACGTTTCATCGGCTACATCCACACCGCAATACTTTTCGACGACGTGGAACGCCATGTCCACGCCAGCGGCAACACCGCCTGACGTGATAATCCCATCGTCAACGAAGCGGCGGTCGCCATGCACGGTAATGGTCGGATCCATCTTCGCAAGTTGGTCTAAGGCGCCTTGATGGGTCGTCGCCTGCCGCCCGCGCAACAGCCCAATCTTGGCGAAGAGGAGAGCCCCCGTACACACCGAGGTCACCAACTCAGCAACTTCTGCACGCTCTTTGATCCATGTCAAAACCCGCTCGTTGTCGAGCAACGGTCGGGTACCGAAACCACCTGGCACCACCAAGATGTCGATCGGCGGCGCGTCGTCCATTGCCACGTCCGCAACGACCCGCAAACCTCCTGTTGCAACCAGCTCTCCAGGCTCGATGCCGACGGTGAGCACCTGGAACGGTGCGCTGTCCTCACTTATGCGCGACGCAGGACCCGGCACCGTGCGAACACGAGAGAACACCTCGAAGGGACCTGCGAAATCGAGGACTTCAACGTCCGGGAACAAGAGGATGCCGACGACTTTCTTCTTCATGATCACATCATAGCGACCAAGCCCTCGCGGCAGCAGCCCTCTTGCTGGCTGTGAAGAGACTTAGCGGCGCCTGCCCCCTCCAACGCAATCTCAACAGAGAGATTCTGGGGCCAACTCAAAGGCGATCGGATGGACTACGGCGCCTCTAGCACCACTGGCACCACAGGCACCACAGGCACCGCAGGCACCGCAGGCACCGCAGGCACCGCAGGCACCGCAGGCACCACGGTTCACCAAGTACCGTTCCGCTGACCTGCAATCTTGATGTTCGTCTTCCCCTTCATCTTGGCTGGTACCGCGCCGCGATGGTTGAAGTCGATTCGCTGAGGCTGCCGATCGTAGGCCAGGGCCACTCGCGTCTCCGCGCCCGCGATCTTTACCAACCGTTCTTCAACGTCGCCGTTGTCAAACGTTGCCACAACCGGAACCCAGGAAAGGAACTCAGGCGCAACTCCCTCTTGAAGAACCTCGAGCAGGACACTGGATTGAACAGTGCTTCGCGATCCGACTGCCCGCCCCCTATCAGCCTCAGGATCTGGCTGATTGATCGCAACACGCCAGGTCGGGACTTCTGCCGTTCGCACCCATTGATCAAACAGTACTGACCAGTCGATCTGGCTCGCGCCGTGTTGATCAAACGTGGTCTGCAGCGCGCGCTCGAAGTGAACGGTACTGAGTCGGTCACTCGGGTCGTTGACCAGATCGATCAGCAGTCGCTCGAAAGCGTCGCGGCTCCCGGTTTGAACACGCAGCAGTTCATCCGCCATGTGCACCACCAGGGCACCCTTGCGATACAACGTGGTGAGGTTGCCGTAGGGATTGTTGGTCGTAGCAGCACGCCATCCGTGACTGATCGGCGGCATGCGCTTGCGCTCATAGGAATTGAACAACGCCAAAGTGGGTCGAGCGAACGGATTCCAAGCACGCGCAGTGGAGCCGTGAACCTCATTGGTGAATGCGTCGATGACTCTGGCGAAGAGTCGCTCCCCGCCATCCACCGTTGTACGCACACACTGTGCCGCGGAGTACTCCGCTAGCGACTCGCTCAGCCACACGTCGCGATCACTTTCGGGCACCACTTGGTGCCCCCACCACTGATGAGCAATCTCGTGCCCTGCGTGAAGCTCCTTGGTGCCGTGCACGGCCACCCCCAGCGCCCCCTTCTTGGCGATGTTCTCGGTGACCTGAATGAAACCCTCAAAGGACTGGGAATGACCAGCCGCGATCAGCGTCACCAAAAGATTGTCTGAGGGCGGCGGCCCTAGACTTTCCGTGAGGCATTGCAAGTTGTCCTTGAAGAATCGCTGCAGGTTTTCAATGCGAACAGCCGAGAGGTAGCCGGCAGTGGTGCCAAAGATTGTGACTGGAGGGACTCCCTCCCACTCGAACGACGCGGCATGAGCAAAACGGGCAAAGCTGAAGCCCAGAATGCGGGTTGGATCGGTGACCTCCCATCTTGACCAACTCTCACCAGCACGTTGCTGCTCGGCGGTTTTCGTTCCAGTGGCGAAAACGTCGTAGTAGCCGCGCGTGGTGAACTCCAACGCTGCAGTGACCGGCTCCAGCATGAAGTCCGTGGAGCTGGGATGCCAGCTCACGGCCGGTGCGTAGTTGACCAGCTCTAGGTTGTAGCTGAACCGCAGATCAACCATCTCACCGTTGCTCACGGGTTGGTGCAGCAGCACCACGAAGCGGCGCAATCCTGATTCGCTCTCCAGGTGGTTACTCAGCTGCCCCCTAGGGAACCGCAGTACAGTCAATTCCCGACCCTCAGGAGTGGTTGCGTGCAAGTCTTCCGCTCGAGGATCCAGTTGCACCACCAGCGAGCCCAAGCCGTCCCGCTTGGAAGCAAACCGAGCGAGCCCATCGAACCGGGTGTTGATCGAATGAGACTGACCAAAGCCGGTCGCCGGTTGCTTGCCAAGTTCAGTGAGATCGATAGCAAAGTCAAGGTGGCGTAGAGCGCTGAACCCGCCGCGCTGTTCTCCCGGTCGACCGTCGGCTTGTCGATCACTCTGCTGGTCCATCTGCAACCAAGTTTCCGAGAAGAACTGCTTCATCACCGACTGGTTGTTGCGAGTTGGCCGCGTCAGCCGGATCTCTTCTCGCTCGCGCGCGTCGAACGCCAAGGTGGTCCAACCGTGCTCGTCTAGCCGTTGGTCGGCGCGTAGATAGCGCTCGCCAAACGTTGAAAGCGCGGCCAAAATGCGGGCGTCGGCATCTTGGTGCTCATGAAGAACCCAACGCAAGCGGCGATCCTCTACCCAGGACGGCGCTGCCTGCACAAAATCCCCTGCCCCAGACAATCCCAGATCAGCGGCCACTTGAGCCAGGGGAGCTGTGATCTCAGGGCCAGCTGCTCGCAGATAAAGCCGATCGAGCGCGCTCTCGACTTTGCTGAGTTCTTCTTCACGACTGAACCGGCGAAGCTGCTGCAGCTCAAAGATATCCGGCACGTCCATCTCAAAGCTTGCCTCGCCTTCAAACGCGAGACCAGTGTAGAGGCCGTTCACAGGCCGCTGTAACCGGACTTTGCCGCTCGAAAGAGTCCAGCGTGCACCTTCTAGTTGAAGGATGATCCCCCCGTCGGGCACATCGAACGGTGCCGAGAAACGCATCTCCAAGAGGTCGTTGTACGCGGCGAGTGCTGGGCTCTCGGTTTGGCCGGCGTTACTTTGGCCGGCGTTACTCGGGCTGGCGTTACTTGGGCCGAAGCCAGGTGGGCCGGTGCTACTCGTCGCAGCCGGATCGGCCACCGCAAAGAGCAGGAGTAGAGTCGCCAGACCTCCACCGCGGACTCGAGGCCACGTTGCATTCAGCAGTTCCTCACACCCAACGAGGCTGGGTCCTCTCTGACGCTGGTCCATGACTGTCTCCGGCCGAATGATGCTCTGGAGGTGGAGACCAGGGTATCTCAAGTGAAGCCGACGGTACCTGTTGTTCTGGGTTACGGCTGGGCAACGGCTGGACAACGGCTAGCTTGCTGGGTCGTTAGTTGATCAGGAACGCCCCTCACTCGCCCCGCCGCACTGCAGTACCGGCGCTCCAACAACGCACCAACCGTGCAACTCAGGGAAACTCCGAGTTCATGCACACGTCCTACATGCCGCTAAAGACGTCAATGCATTCGCCGACGATTGCTTAGAGTACGGCCATGACTCTAGAACTCCTGACCACCCAACAGATGGATCAAGCTGACGCGATCACCATCGAGGCCGGAATCCCCGGTGTCGTTCTGATGGAGAAAGCGGGCCACGGCGTCGCCAGCGCCGTGATGGAACGGTTCACCCCGCAACCGGTCCTGGTGCTGTGCGGCCCTGGCAACAACGGCGGAGACGGATTCGTCGTCGCGCGCATTCTTCACACCGCAGGATGGCCTGTGACCCTCGCTCTACTCGGCGACGCCGACCAACTCAAAGGTGACGCGGCCCACATGTTCGAGCGCTGGGCCGGTAGCGTCGAACCCTTGGCGCTTGCCTTGAGGCCAGGGACAGCGTTTGCCTTGAAGGCAGCCAACGCGCTTGTGGTCGACGCTCTCTTTGGCGCAGGACTCAACCGCAAAATCCAAGGCGAAGCCGCCGATCTCATCGAACAGCTCAACCGTAGCGCCGTGCGCGTCGTTTCGATCGACGTGCCCTCGGGTCTCGACGGCAACACGGGGCAGGCAACTGGCCCGGTCTTCAACGCCGAACTAACCGTGACCTTCTTCCGCAAGAAGCCCGCGCACGTGCTCATGCCTGGACGCAACCATTGTGGAGTGGTGAAGGTTCTCGATATCGGAATCGCAAGCTCGGTAGCCGAGACACTCGCCCCGCAACTATGGGAGAACGATCCTGCTCTTTGGCTTGCTCACTTTCCACAGCTCGGCGAAAGCGCTCACAAGTACAAGCGCGGACATGCAGTGATCGTCTCGGGCCCGCTGGCGAACGGCGGCGCAGCCAGGCTAGCCGCCCGCGGAGCACTTCGGATGGGAGCTGGCCTCGTCACTGTGGCGTGCCCGCCTGACGCAGTGTTGGCTCATGCCAGCCAGTTGAACGCCGTCATGACCACTGGCTTCGATGACCTCGATGTTGTTCTTGCGGACCGTCGCATGAATGCCGCGGTTCTTGGGCCCGGCAACGGCGTCGGGGAAACGACAAGGAGCAACGTCGTGAAAGCGCTCGCGCACGGAATGGCGTGCGTCGTGGACGCAGATGCGCTCACATCGTTTCAAGACGAGCCGTCTACCCTCTTTGACTGCTTGAATGAACGTTGCGTCCTCACCCCTCACGACGGGGAGTTCGCCAGGCTGTTCCCTGCCACCGATCAACCCTCACGCCTCGCGCGTGCGCAAGCCGCGGCCCGAAGCACCGGAGCCGTGGTGGTCTCGAAGGGTCCAGACACCGTGATTGCCGCACCCGATGGTCGCGCCGTCATCAACACCAATGCACCGCCAACCCTGGCCACTGCCGGCTCTGGCGATGTCCTCAGCGGGTTCATTGGCGGCCTACTCGCGCAGCGAGTGCCAGCATTCGAAGCAGCATGCATCGCCGTCTGGTTGCACGGTCGCTCGGCCGTGCTCTTCGGACCCGGACTCATCGCGGAGGACCTTTCCGAGATGCTGCCAAAAGCCCTGGCCGAACTTGCAGAATTGAGCTGAACTCGCGTTGCGCGCTGCCAGGCCCAACCGGGTCGCACCATTGACTCTGCCGCGATCTGGGCGGTGCTCGGACGATCAGAGCCAAACAAGCACGCCACGAATCGCTCAGAACATCCGCGCGGCTTCCTAAACCGTTCTGAGCCAGGACCGGGCCTTCGCCGACGTACTCCCAAGCGAAGGTCTACACCTCTAGTAGAGACGCCATTAACTCTTAGCTATTCGCTGAGGACTTGTGCGGGTTCCGCTTTCAGCGCCCGACGCGCTGGGACATAGCCTGCAATGAGAGCAATGATCGCGAGAATGGCGCCCGACGCCAACAGGTTGAGGGGATCGTTCGCTTCAACTTCAAAGAGCAGGCTCTCTATCAATCGGCCACTGGCGAGCGCGCCCACACCCCCGATGGCCAAGCCGATCGCCGTCACCATCCCGGCTCTCTTGAGCAGGAGTACAAGCAGCGCGCCTTTCTGAGCCCCGAGCGCGACCCGGATACCCACCTCGCGCCGCCGGCTACGAGCGCCTTGAGCGGCAACGCCATACAAACCCACAGCGGTCAGCAATAGTGCTGCAGCGGCAAATACAAACAGCAGGGTCATGAGAAAGCGCTCTTGAGACAAAGCGTGATTTGCGACCTCCGCCATTGTGCGTGTCTTGCCCATCGGGATGCCCGGATCTAGAGCGTGGACGGCATTGCGCGCAACCGGCACGATCAGGTGGGGCGCGGCGACGGTGCGCACGGTAAAGCGCATAGTCCGTGGTGCATCTCCGATCAAGTGATTGATGATCTCCGGCCGGGGCTCTTGGCTGGCAGAGAGTCGTTCGTTGCCCACCACTCCCGTGATCGAATACCAATAGCTGTCCTCGTCCGGTTCACGATCGAAAGTGATGCGCCGACCTACCGGACTATCGTTGGGAAAGTATCTGAGAGCCAGCGCTTGATTCACAACCACCGGCACCGGATCCCCCGGCCTGAGTAGCGGCGAGAACAGCTCTCCTTCGAGCACGGGAACCTCCATCGTTTCGAAGTACCGAGGGCTCGCGGAGCGGTGCCTTACGTCAATGCCAAAGTCATCGATCGCTGTTCCTTCGACCTTGAAGTCGCTGGTCCACCCTTCACCGAGAAATGGGAAGCTGCTAGTGACTCCTGCGTTGACAACTCCGGGAAGCGAGCGAAGACTCTCCTCCAACGCTAGAGCTAATCAACGCGAGCGGCTCCATTTGGGTAGTTGCCCTTCGGAGGAGTGACTTCGAAGGTCAAGATGTTTTCCGGGTTGATGCCGGTCTCAACGTTGCGTAGTGAATGCAGGCTCTGCATCAAGAGACCTGCACCGGCAACTAGCACAACAGCGGAGCTGACTTGCAGCACCGTGATGCCGTGAGTGAGGCGGACCTGTTGGCGGCTTGCCGACCGAGAACGACTCATCAACGATTGGGCCAGGTTCCGCCCGGTCGAGATCCAAGCCGGAAGCAAACCGAATATCAAGGTACTGGCCAGCATCGTTGCAAGCACGAAGGCCGCAACTCGCCAATCGGGTGAGAGAGGCCGAACCCCTAGTTGTGCGGGAGAGAGAATCGACAACAAGCGGAGACCGAGAGCTGCCAGGCCGACACCGGCGATGGTGCCAGCGCTCGCTAAGACCAGGCTTTCGGTCAGATTCTGTCGGATCAAGCGCGAGCGGCCGGCTCCCATCGCCGCTCTGACCGCGAACTCGGTGTCTCGCCTAAGGCTACGAAGAAACACCAGGTTGGCTACATTTGCGCAAGCCATCAGTTGAAGAACTAAAACCGCACCGAACAAGAGCATTAGCGGCAGTCGTTTGTCTCCCGTTATGAACGGCTGCAGGCTCTGCATACCTGGCTCCATGCCCCGGTTAAGGCGTGGATACTCAAGCTCCAACCCGGAAGCAACCGCTGAGAGTTGCTGGTCCGCCTGCTCGATCGTCACTCCCTCTTGAAGACGTGCCACTGCACGTACAACGTGCGCTTGGCGAAACCAATCGGACTCACGGAGGTCATCGGTCCAGGCGAACGGGACCCAGACATCAGCGTCGGTCAGCGTTTGCTTGAGCTGCCTTGGCATCACACCAATGACCTGGTGAGCGACTTCGTCGATGCGAACGGTCTTGTTGACGATATCTGGATCGCCGTTGAACACCCGTCGCCAGGTGTCGTGCCGTAAGACCACCGCCGGTTCGTGCCCGGCCCATGTCTCTTCGCTAGTGAAAGCCCGCCCCAGGTAGGGCGCGACCCCAATCACCTCGAAGAAGTTGCCCGAGACCTGACCCACAGTGACCAGTTGCGGCTCAGCAGCACCGGACACCAGCGCAGCGCTGCGTGTGAAGTCGCCGTAATGCGCAACGTCTTGAAATCCGTCGACCCGCTCTTTCCAGTCCACAACGTTTGCAGGCGCTGCATGAATGCGGTTCCACCCTCTTTCCTCATTGTCGACGAACAACATCACCAAACGTTCTGGGCTGCGCAGCGGGAACGGGCGCAGGAACCCATCGTTGACGGCGGAGAAGATTGCAGTCGTTGCACCAACGCCAATGCCAAGTGTGGCAACGACCAACAGTGCAAACCCGGGCGAAGCACGGTGGGTCCGTAGAGTGGTCCTCAAATCGTTCAGGAACGTATGCATCGCAACCTCTGCTGGGTGTTGTGGTTTGGATGAAGGCAACCGAAGTGTTCGTCGGTGCAGGAAACAGTGAAGGATGGTGCGCGCAGCTTGCGATCGGTACCACCTGGTGCAACTCGACCGTGCGCGACTCGTGCAACTGAGTTCAGACTTCGCGTAGAACTCTTCATCGAGATCGCCAACAACGAACTCTCGAACAGCCACCGGCAACAGGCACTTGAGCAACCAACGGGTCACCCTCGGCGGCCGGTCTTGCATGGGCAATCGGTCTTGCATCGACAACGCGCCTAGCGACTTGGGCCGTTGGCTTGTGCAGCCAAGTCAACCAGTTGCGGTTCGAGGCCGCGTGCCATCGACTGGACCGCCGCGTAGGCGCGATAGAGGGCGGCCGCCCCGGCCGGCAAGACCTCGTAGTACTTGCGTCGGTTGCCAGATCGCTCAGGCGTAGATTCACCGGCTCGCGATCCGACAAGCCCGCGGTTCTCGAGGCGAGCAAGAGTCGTGTACACCGCCCCTGCTGCAATGTCGCGGCCGGTACCCTCCTCGATCGCCTGGCGGATCTTGACGCCATAGGCAGCTTCCTCTCCAAGCCGCAGCACGGCCAGAAGCACCAACTGTTCGAACTCACCCACTCCAGCCATGATCCATCCTCCTAGGACAACTACAGTGTAGTAGTTAATGACTACACTGTAGCTATTGACGTGCTGGCGGTCAAGAAGTTTCAGTTTCACTGGAGCAGCGCCTTGATTGCTCCGCAAGCACGCGTCAACCGATGCTGGTCTCTAACGAGCGGCCGTCCGAAGAGTAGTGAAACTCTGAGTGCATAGAGTCGTAATGACTATAGTCGTCTCGACACTCAGTGATCGAGGCACGCCGATTCATCAGCCGCCTACTTCATCAGCGGTCGAGGCACGGCTTCTTTATCAGCGGCCGACTTCATCAGCGACCGAGGAGAGTCCATGAAAGCACCAGAGAACCACACGCCGCTCAAGCCGGTCGACTTTCTGATCCTGCTAGCCCTGACGGAGGAAGAGCGTCACGGCTATGGAATCCTCAGAGACATTGAGCAGACGACGTCCGGCGAGGTGACACTTGACGCCGGCAACCTCTACCGCTCGATCCGGCGACTGATGACCGCAGGCTTGGTTGAGCGCAGTGAACGGCGCCGAGCTGCGGACGCAGACGACGAACGCCGTCGCTACTACCGGTTGTCCAAACAAGGCGCCATGGTAGCGACTGCTGAAGCGAGGCGCCTGAACGTGTTGCTCCGCCTCGATCGCACCCAACGGCTACTCGAAGGACCTGGCTCATGAGGAGTCGCGCTCTCGCCGAACGCTGCTACCGGTTGTGTCTGAGGCTCTACCCAAAAGAGTTTCGCGACCTGTTTGGTGGCGAACTGATGGAACTCTTCCGCGACCGTCGCAGAAAGCTCGTGCGAGAGCAGGACACACGAGCGCTGCTCTGGCTCAACCTCCGAACCTTCCTCGAGTTGCTCACCTCTTCGCTAGCCGAGAGAGCCTCATCTGCACGCCGCTCGTGGCTGCCAGCCCCAGATCACATCAGCAGTTCGAGACACCAAACCTCATCAAAAGGGACCAGCATGCTCAGTTCAACCCTTCAGGATCTTCGCTATGCGCTCAAGTCTGTGGCCAGCCGCCCGACCTCAGCAATCGCTGTTCTGTTAACTCTGGCGGTGGGAATCGGCGCCAACAGCACCTTCTTCAGCGTGGTCGACACCGTGCTCTTGCGCCCGTTGCCGTTTGACGAACCGGACCGACTGGTCACTCTCTACAGCCGCTATGGAGACACCGTCACCTCGCTTTCTCCTCCGGACTATGTAGATCGCCGGGACCTTTCTGAGACGCTCGAAGCCTCGGCGGCCATCCAGACGCCGCTGTCATACAACCTCGGTGGCCTTCAGACTCAAGCGGCGCGCAAAGTCACGGTCAGCAAAGTGACCTCCGCCTTCTTCGAAGTTCTCGGCGTTAACCCAGCTCTCGGCAACCCCGTGTTCCCGCACGAGGCGAGCGCCGAAGCCGCCAATGTTGCGGTGATCTCTCATGAGCTCTGGGTTTCCGAATACGACGCCGATCCAAAGCTCCTGGGCACTGAACTCACGCTCCACGGTGAGAAGTACACAGTGCTGGCGGTCATGGAATCGGCCTTCGATTTCCCTCGGTCCACAGACATTTGGTTACCCTTGACCTTCACTGCTGACCAGCTGGCGGACAGCTTCCGCGGCAACGAATACCTACGCATGGTCGCTCGAGCGAAGGAGGGGGTGGCACTCGAGACGGTGCAAGCAGAGATGGAGACCATCGCAGCTGGAGTCATCGAGCAAGTGCCCGCGCGAGCCGAGTATCTCTCAGCCAGCGGCTGGGGCGCTTCCACCGGATCGCTGGAAGAGGAGCTGGTCGGCAACGTGCGCACAGCTCTGCTTGTGCTCCTTGCCACTGTGGCACTTGTGCTCTTGATCGCGTGCTTCAACGTGGCCAACATTCTCATGGCTCGCACCGCCGAACGATCCGGAGAACTCGCATTGCGATCGTCCCTGGGTGCGTCGAGAGGCCGGTTGCTCCGCCAACTGTTTACCGAAAACTGCGCGCTTGCATTGCTGGGCTGCGGACTCGGTCTGGCCCTCGCCCATTTCGCCCTCGCTTACGGTCCGGTATGGATTCCGCACGATGTGCCGCGTCTCGACCAGGTCAGGCTCGACCTCCGAGTGACCTTGTTCACAATGTTGGTCGGCGGATTCTGCGCCATCACCTTCGGCATGATGCCGGCTCTTAAGGGCTCATCGGCGGCACTACGCAATGTCATGCAGAGCGCCAACGCGAGTCGAAAGCAAAGCCAACTCCGCTCGCTACTGGTGGTCGGACAAGTGGCCGTCGCTCTCATCCTGCTGGTGGGCGCGGGCCTTCTAGGCAAGAGCTTCGACACCTTGATGAGCACCGAACCCGGCTTCGACAGTGACGGAAGAGTCACCCTGCGCGCCACGCTGCCCGACGTTGACTATGCCGACGATGATGCCCGGCGCACCTTCCAGCGAGTGCTCACAGAAAGCTTCTCTTCCATACCCCAGGTCGAGTCCACAGCGATCTCCGGCAGAGTGCCTTTGGATGGGCGACAATCAACAGGAACGTTCCACATCGTCGGCAACGAGGACCAAGAGCAAGGCCGTCCCCCGTCGGGCGAGACGACGATCGTAGGAAGTGGCTTCTTTCGCACCATGGGAATCACGGTGGAAGAAGGTCGAGAGTTCGATCAACGGGATGCAACCGGTCCCAACACCGCGATCGTTGATCGCTGGGCTGCGGATCGCTACTGGCCCGGGGAATCCCCTGTCGGCCGCAGCATCTATTTCAGCTCAGCAGACCGATCCTATGAAGTCATCGCGGTGGTTGGCCACGTCAAGCAACTCTCACTCAGCGAAGAGGGCAAACCACAGGTCTACCTATCCGCCGAGCTGTTCCCGCCAAGCGATTTCGCGATCACAGTTCATAGCAATGAAACAAACACCGCGGCGCTCATGGTTTCTATTCGCGAGCAGCTGCGTCGACTAGCTCCGGGCGTGCCTCCCTACCGACTGCGCACACTGCGCTCGACATTGCGCGACTCGGTTGTGATGCCGCGCTTTCACGTCGCGGTGATGGCGAGCTTTTCTACTCTGGCCTTGCTGCTAGCTGCGATCGGGCTCTACGGCCTGCTGTCTCACAGTGTCAGCCAGCGGACCGCCGAGATCGGTACGCGCATGGCGCTAGGTGCCACTCGCATCAACATTGTGCAAAAAGTGCTGCGCGAAGGACTTCTATTGACCATCGTCGGCTGCGCGCTGGGGGTGACCGGTGCGTTGATCTTGACCAGGTTTCTGAGCGGGCTTCTCTTCCAAGTCAGCAGCAACGATCCTTCGACGTTTGTACTCGTGGTGGTGGTTCTGCTCACCGTTGCGACGCTGGCGGCATTCCTGCCTGCCAGGCGAGCAGCAACACTGGATCCAATGCGGGCGATTCGCGTCCGCTAGTCGCGGACTGGGCGGTAGTCGGCGTGCCCCCGCACGGGTTGCTTCGAGGTCGGAGCGACTTGCTTCAAGGTCACACAGCGAACTCCTGCGCTCTCCGCGTTGCAAACCTCTTTTGAGCATCACTCCGCGAATGCCGGTCACTTGCGCGAGTCCATCGCCCCTCCGCGTCTATGTACGGGGAGGGATAGTCATGCACCCAGTTCGCTTCCTCAACGGAGCGCAAGAGAACGGCAAGAGTACCGTCGAGATCACAGCGAAGACGCTTCAAGGTCGATTCCTGCTCAAGCCAGATACCCACGTCACCAGCATCATCATCGGAGTCATCGCGCGCGCAAAGCAGCGCTTC
>JAJCXN010000054.1 GCA_029263415.1 Acidobacteriota bacterium | reverse complement strand
GGTCGTGCACGACAGTCGCCGTGCTGGCGCCAGGATCTGAGCCCGACCAGGTTTACATAATTTGATTATGTAAAGGCCGTGGGAGGGTGGGCCGGGGGAAAGGCCCGAGCTAGCGCGCTCGAGGGACACGTCTGGTAATGCGGCATTACCGGATGAGTGATCACCGCACGCAGCGTGACACGCGGGAGGGAGGGCGGGCGGGAGTGGCGCGGGGTGTGCCGAGCGCGGTGGACCGGTCCCGCAACGGAGGGACGAAGGCAAAGCCGAGGAGCGCAGTGAAGGGCGAGCGCGCGTGGCGAAGCCTGGGCGGGCGGGTGCGTGTCGAGATCTCTCAACCGCACTCTGAAAGAGGACGTCGCCGCCGGAGGCGGTGTCCGACTTGGGTGGGAGGGAGGGCGTGACCGTCGCGCCAAGAGGCCCCAGAAACGCTGGCCTTCTACACATGGGTGGCACCTTTTTCTGGGCTCGGTTCGCCCATGAGCTCTTCAAGGATACTGAGATAGTCCTCCTTGATCCTGCCGCGAAACGCCAGGCCAGAAGCTTCGTTCTCCATGGCAATCCGGTAGATGTTCAACCATGTTTGCGGGTCCGCTGATTTCGCATCACCACCCTTTGGCAGCTCTCGCTGCGCCGTCTCCTCAATGACCTTCCGCCAGTCAGCCTCAACCTGAACCTCAACAGAATCCATCGGGTCAACCCCCATGGCTATAGCGTGCGTCTCGGTTGGGATATACAGCCGGCGGTCAGATGGATCGTCCTCAATGAAGACGAAACCTGCTTCCTTCAACCCGGCCAACCTCCGTCTCGAGAGGATTTGAGATCGATCTGACAGACGGTATTCCCCTCTCCCAGAATCTGGTCTACGTTTGGATGTGTGACTATCTCTCGGCACCAACAGAGCACTGGGAAAGTCCGTCGACACGTCAAACTTCAAGCCAATAGCTTCTCCGGAAGGATCAGAAGTACGGCGACCGCTACTGCTTGCCTCGACGTACGGAGCCAAGATCTCGCGAGGCCCGAATATCCAATCGTGACGCTTGTCGAAACGGTACCTAAGCTCGCTGACTCCTCGCGCCCACCTAGAGAGTTCCGACTGAACGTCCAGGAAGTATGGCTCCTCTACTCTGTCTAGGCACCCCAACCACGCGTGACCTGCCACGCAGCGCCCTACCTCGGCCAACCACGAAGAGAGCAACCACTCAGGTTCCTCCTGACCCAAAAATGCGGCCACGAAACTAGGTTCGTCTTGGGTCTCGTTCCAAACGTGTGAGTTCTGTCGATTGACAGCAGCTTCGACCGCAGCACGCGATTCCGGGTCTCGAGTATCGAGATCAGCTCGCGTCACCGACCCCTTTGGCCAACACGCGCATGTCGGCGAGACGCTTACAGAGATACCCAGCAACTCTGCTGTGTCTAGGTGCCCGTAGCTTGCAGAGGTGCACTCTGCTGCGAGAGTCCCTCCGGATACGTCAATGACAAGGGCACGCCTTCCGTACGATCGAAAGTCCCCCGGCCCAACGTCGAGGCCATCCACATTGCGGAGCGCCCTAAGCAGTTTGGATGGCCCGTGCAAATCATCGAAGATCCAGGCTTGGAGGACATACCGCCAACTCATCATTCCACCTTCCCACAGTTCACGAGAACGCCGCCAACCGCGCTGCACTACCTATTGTCGCCCCTTTTGGATGCCCGATGAGTTCGAGTCCCAAACTAAAGTCGCAGCCCTACTGAAAGCGACATGTGCGACTGAATCATCACACCCCGGACGCTCGCTGCAGCGCCCGCGAGGCCGATACCGAGCCTCGTGAAGGCCACCAGTCCAGACCGGGCATTGCGCAAAACAGCATACAGCGCAGTTGGCGCGGTAATTTCAAGCAGTCGTCTCTGCAGCATTGTTTCGTCCGTGTAGAACAAGAGGCCCGAGACATTGACGACAAAGACTTGCCTGTTCTGAACAGTCAGGGTAGTCCGAGGAGCCCAAACCACATCCGCATAGATATTTGCCGGGGCCAGGCTCACTGTGTAGGTCGCGAGCTGAGCGATTCCGGCGGTAATACCTGGAAAGGAAAGAGGCTTGATCTCAAGGAAGCTTCTCTCGTCGAGATTAACGATATCGGGTTTCAATCCGGGGTTCAGGCCGAGTCCTACCGCTACATCCGTCAAAACTCGGTCGCCGAGAAAATCCCTTCTATAGCGCTCCGAAATGACTCGATGAGCATCGAATCCGAATGACTGCGTGTACAAGCCGGTCGAATCCCTCATGCCGACCGGATCGACATTTGCATAAAGATACCGATGCAAAGTCACCGGATCCTGCACACTCCCCCCAAACGGATCCATCCCAACAAACCGACCAACACCAACATCCAACCACCTAGCCCGGTTGTAGTAAAACCCAGAATTCGGATCGAGCGACTCCCCAGCAAACTGGTACGGCTGCACATCCCCACCCACTCGCTCACCCACCAACGCCTCGCCAAACGCCCGATACCCATACCGATCCGTCACCACCCCACCAGCATCCGTCAGCAAGCGGACGCTCCCCAACCCATCGGCGTGGTACCACCGCTCCTCACCACTCGCCGGTCGATAGAGCGACACCAACCGATCATTAGCCCGCGTGTACACAACCGAAGCCACGTCCCCGCCGCCCAGCCCATCATCCAGCGACTCCGCCACTACATGGCTTAGACCACCACTCGCGTCCACCAAGTACTCAGTGGTCACTGCATCTCCAGCGCCCCCACCTGCTGGAGTCACCGCGCTAGACACCCGTACACCATCCGGGTCATATCCGTGATCAACGACCGTCCCGTCCGCCAAGGTCATGGTCACCAAACGGTTCTCTGAGTCCCAAACATACGAGTCGGTCCCGGTGCCTGCCTCCTGCAACAGGTTCCCGTTGTCGTCCCATCCGTATGTCGAAGGACCTTCGCTTAGCAATCGATCGCGATTGTCGTAGCCGTATGCCCGCGTGGCAGGGCCAGCGCCTTCATCCAGGATCAGAGACTGACGGTTGCCAACCGGGTCATACGCGAAGCCTTCTGAGTACACCAGCGCGCCCTGGCCGTCTTCCACACGGTCTTCGGTCAGCCGATACAGATCGTCGTAGGTGTAGTTGCGAGACGCGCCCGCCAACAGACCCGCATCCTCATCGATCCGCGTCCTATGACCCGTGCTCGCCAAGGTGTACGCGTAGCTCTGCAACACACCGCCCACACCGTCTGCCGTTTCCAAACTGGTCAAACGGTTGAGCGCATCAAAGCTGTGAGTGGTAGCGACACCGTTCGCCGCCACCATGCCAGCCAAGTTGCCGTTCTGATCAAAACTCTGAGTGGTCACACCACCCTGACTGTCGGTGATCGTCTCTAGACGATTCAGAGCGTCGTAGGTGTAGCCAGTGGTGAACGACTGAGCACCCACCGTGGCCGTCATCGACGTCTTGCTGCCGCGCAGGTCATAGGAATACGCCAGCTGCCTACCATCGGGGTACACCATCGACGTCATGCGGTCCATCACGTCATAACCGAAGGTGGTCGTGCCGCGGCCATCGGTGAAGCTCGCTCTCCTGCCGGTGGGGGTGTAGGCAAAGCCCACTGCTGGTTCACCGGCCGAGGTCCTGCTGACCAAACGACGATTCACGTCATAGCCATAACTAGTGACGATCCCGCGAAAATCAGTCCTGCTCGCCATGGTGCCGTCTACGTTGTAGGACATCGACTCAGAAGCACCGTCTGGCAGAATGCGCTCCACCCGGCGGCCCAACTCGTCATGGCCAAACGTGGTCGTGCGCCCGTTCGCATCTGTTTGCGTCAGGCGACTCCCTTGCTCGTCGTAGGTGAAGCTGGTGACTTGCGAGAGTGCATCGGTCACGCTGCTCAATCTGCCAAGAGCGTCGTAGCCAAACTGGGTCACGACGCCAGCTGCGTCCGTCTCACTCACGCGCCTGCCAAGCACGTCGTACTCGGTTTCCACGGTGCTGCCGTCGGCACGGACCGTGTTGGTCCTGCGGTTCAAGGCGTCGTAGACAAAGCTGGTGACAAAGCCGCGAGCGTCTGTGGAGGTCAGCACATTGCCAGCTGCGTCGTAGGTGGTCACAAAGCTCTGGCCCAATGCATTCGTGGTGCTAAAGCGTCGGCCTGCGTCGTCGTAGTTGAACGTCGCGGTGTTACCCAAGGCATCTGTGGAGATTAAGAGCTGACCTGCGGCATCAAACGCGTTGCTCGTGACAGCGCCATTTGCTGTCGCGGTAGTCAGCAACCTGCCCACTGCATCGTAGGCATTGGTGGTGGTCCGCCCACCTCGATCAGTCCTGGTCAGCAAGCGACCCTCATCATCAAAGGTGCTGCTGGTGATCGTGGTGTCTGGGAAGGTGGTCCCGGTCTGCCGTCCGCGACCGTCATAGGCCATCTGGGTGGATCGGCCTAACTGATCGGTCTGCACGATCACCCGACCCAGCCCGTCGTAGGTAAGGCCCGTGGTGCTGCCATCTGGGTTGAGCGTGCTCACCAGCAGGCCGCGACCATCGTAGGTGTAGGTGGTTGTCAGATTCTGCGTGCCACCGCCCTGGCTCGCCGGCAGGGTTCTGGTTCTGGTCTCGGTCAGCTGCTCGCCGTTGCTGTTGTAGGTATACGTGGTCTCATTGCCCAGCGCATCGGTTTGCATGGTCAAGTCGCCTCGACCGTTGTATTGGCTGGTGGTCACCTGGCTCAGCGCGTCTGTCTCGGTCAGCTGATTGCCGTTCGCGTCATACGCGAATGTGGTCTCGTTGCCTAACGCATCCGTGGTACTGGTCAGGTTGCCAGTGCCGTCGTACACATTGGTAGTGACATTCCCGTTGGGGTCCTCACTGGTGAGCAACCGACCCATCGCTTCATAGGTGAAGTTGGTTCGGTTGCCTGCCGCGTCTCGTATCGAGGTCAGATCATTGCTGCTCGAATACGAGTACTCGGTGGTCCTACCAAGTGGGTCCGTCTCGGTTAGCAGATTGTCTTCGCCATCAAAGCTGCGCAGAGTCACATCGCCCAACTGGTTGGTCTCGCGCACCACGTTGCCGCGGTTGTTGTACTCCATCACCTGGATGAAGCCGAGACGATCAGTGATGATTTCGCGGCGGCCAACCAAGTCATGCTCAAAGGCGATGGTGTTGCCGGCTGCGTCTGTGGTGGAGATCATCCGACCATCCACGTCGTAGTCGGTTCGGATCGCTTGGTTGCCCAAGGGATCGATGATGTCTTCTAGACGGTGATCACCATCGTAGGCAAAGAGCGTTGAATGACTCTCGCGATCCGTGGCGCTCACCAGATCGCCAGCAGCGTCATACCCGTAACTCATGGACCGATTCTCGGGATCGGTGATCTGGGTAATGCGGCCCTCAACATCGCGATTCAACGCAATCGATTCACCTGACGAATGCGAAATCAGAGTTGGCGTGATCGTCAAGAAGTTGCCATTGGTGTCTTCGGCTCTGGTGACACCCGCGTTCAAGTCCAGATCAAACACTCGCCCATCTCTGGTCGTGAGCCGCACCAGGTTTGGCTCATACGTTTGAAGTGTCACGGGGTCCAACAGGTTTGGACCAAGACCTTCGCTGTAGAACACCAAGTTGTCGCCAAAGGCATGCAGCGTGGCCCCAGGAACTGGACCGTCAACAAATTGGAAGACTGAGCGGGCTAGGCAGCCGCCGAGGGACGGTCCGGTCTGTTCGAGGACGGTCCTGAAGCGGTAAACCTCGGCGTCGGATAGGCGGATCGTGGTCAGATGGTCTTTCTGTTCTATCGATCCGGCACACGGAAAAATGAACGGCGGCTGACTACTGACAATCGACCAGCCCTCGCCTGGTGGACGGTTGTTGATGTACGTCCCGTTGCGCAGGCTCATGTTCCAACCCGCACCAAAGTCGCCAGACGAGACATCGCGGCTGTCGTAGGTGCGGACCACCTCGATATCAAGACCAGCCAGCGGCACCGAAAGATCGGTGAACGCGAGCGTGAAGTGACCAATTTTCATATTGCCGTCTACGCTCAGCGTCACGCGGCTAGCAACAGATCCGCCCAGCACATCTGTTGCCACCAAGATCAGTTCGTGCATGCCGTTCTGTAACAGCGTGGGATCAAACTCTCCCAGCACACGGTTGGTGACCTCTCCGGTGCCTGTGGCAATCACTCGAGCAGGCTGATCGGAGCCTGAAGGCCTGGTGGTCAACGTCCAGCTCTCAATGCCCTCTTGCACCACGGTGGCTACAACGTCTGTGGGTGCTGTGACCTCGCTCAAAGGAGCCGGCGAGTGGAAGGTGATTAGGCTGTCGCCATCGATCAGCTCGATCACGCGCTCCGTGGTCACCCGGAACTCTGTGGCACCGGTGCTTGGGTCTTCCAATGCGAATCCGGTGACATCCCAAGTCTCAAACTGCAGCGGCTGAGTGCCGGTCCAGGCGATGCGATTCTGATCTCGCACCGCTTTGGCAACAGCAAGCTCGGCATCACGACTGAGCGTGATCTCGCCAAGCGCATCACCCAAGTTCGACTGGTCAATCCGCTGGATCTCTTGGCTCGCACGCACAGACTCGGTCAATAGCCCCACGCCGGTCACATGGGATCCGCCCAACGCTGCCGCGAGAGCCTCCCCTTCTACATGAGACGCCTGGGCGCTAACCAACTCCAGTGTGCCGATGGAGGTTGCGGGCTGACTGACAACGCCATCGGCTGGTTGAAAACCAACAATGCTCGAGCCCACTGCCACTGAGGGCGGAGCCTGATCAAAGGCCGCGGGGACGCCATCAGCAAAGGCTAACGCTCCTCGGTTGACCGCAAGTACTGCCGTGCCAAGTGGCACCAGTCGCTGGTACCGCAGAGCACTAATCTGTGCTTGATCGAGCGCTAGTTGGCGCAGGTAAGTTGCTGCCGCCAGGCTCAGGCCCCAGGCAAGAGCTTCGTCGGTGGCGGGCGACGCCGTTGCCTGACCCTGTTGCAGATCGTCTAAGAGAGCCTGAGAGGTCTTACCGAAGTCTGCACGGAATGAGCTGAGTTCACCAGAGAACAGTTCGAACGTGCTGGGCGTCTCGATTCCCGAAGGCTCAATCAGCTTCACTTCGAGGTGAACATCTCGCGCGGCATCCATCGCAGTGCCGCGAGCGATCTCAACTCCGGCTACTCTCAAACTTGGAACAATTTCCACCTCGCCGGGCACGAAGGCAAAGACATCCGCAGCATCCAACAAGGATTGATCGCCGGGAGTAGCTCCGGGCCACCACAGTTCTACACGCTGGTCCGAAACTTCATGCCACTCTGTACTCCAAGTGAAGTCGATGCTGCCGTTGGGGCCGCGGAAGGCCACCTCCACTCGATGGGAGAAGGCCGCCGGTAACGTGGTCGATTCACCGGCCACAGACAGCACCTTGCCGCGCAGAGTGCCCGGGATGTACGGAAACGCATCAACTCTTGGCGTATGTTGAGAGGTGGCTAGAAGCAGATCTGCCGCTTGACCACCAGCGGTCAAGAACCCAAGAACATCGCTCTCATAGGCGCTCAGTGGGTCAAGCTCGGTACCACTGGCTAGATAGCTACCCAGGTCAAAAGGCACCAAGGTGTTGAGGCGGGTACCGGGCTGGATTTGGAACCTGGTGATCGAGGGATCCATCCGGATCCAGGTATCGCCTGGCCCAGCCGCAACACCGCGGTTTGGCACGTAGTCCACAAAAGCTTTGACCCAGACATGAGAGAGCCTGGCACCTACTGGCACCGTGTTGTTGATCAACAGGGTGATCGGAATGCCGCCGGTTGCCAAGAGGTCCGCAGCTCGAATTGGATCTTGAATCCCGGCGAGGTTCTCTAAGAGATCGATGGGGATCTCCACCTCGCCCCACTCAACACTCGCGTCCACACCAGCTGCAACCAAGAGTTGTTGCAGGAGCCACGCTTGATCCCAAGACGAGCCCTGCCCCTCACGCAGCGTAGACAGGGCGCTCTTGCTGGCGCCCCAGGTGGGTTGGTAGCGAACGTTGTCATGCACGTATTCGAAAATGCGTGCTGGTGAGTTGTCGAGGCTCTGTGCAAGGGCTTGAACTTCGCTCGCTATCATCGCTTGCCGCACACCAATGGGCCGGCGCGGCTGTGTCGGTGGCTGGGCCACTGAGGAGCTGACTTGGCTCGCTACGAAGCTGGTGGTCTGCTGAGACGCTCTGCGGCCCGCCGCTTGACTGCGGACCTTCGTGGCTGCGTCTGTTTGGCTAGAGGCCCGCGTTGCACGGGTTCCAGCGCCGCGACCCTGAAGGTCGAGATCGGCCGCGCCAGCACCCCTGGCAGTAGGCGTGGATCGGGTGCTAACTGAACGTTGTGTTGGAGCCTGAACGGGCGCTTGCCTGAAGGTCTGAGTGGCAATCTCGTTGCTGCGCTTTCCGACGGCCAGACCGGAGCTAAGGCTTGCTCCGAGCGATGCCGAGATGCTGCGTGCACTTTCCACCAACGAAGCAACGGTCCTAGGAACTGCTGCGATCCTCCCGGGCGAGCGTTCCAGTGGCTCCAGACTCGACTCCGTCCCGAAGGCGTCTGGCAAGAGCAAGCCTTCCCAAGCTCTGGCCTGGAATGCGTTGTTCGTAGCGGTCAGGGATTTGGTTTCCGCCAGGGTTGGGCCGCCGACAAAAACGAACGCTTGGTATGCAAGCAGCGCCAGGAAGGCCGCTTTGTGGCGCTGCGCCGCCCGTCGCAATCCAGACAAAGAGAGCGAGAACGTTCGACCGCTGAGACCTCTGGTGGTGTTCATCGAGAAGCGCTTCCTTTGAATCAGGGCGTGCAGCCCACGGTTGCTCACGCCAAGAGAGGCGCCTGCGGTCTCTGCGTCGTGTCCACTAGCTGCCTTGCTATGACCAATCATGAGCAGGGCTCCGTGTTGTAAGCGTCCAACAGAGCTGCGATGTCGAGGCCTGTTTGCCGGTCTGGCTCAGGCGGATGACTGCCAGGTGGAAACGCTGCCAAGAAAGCGTCCGCGTCATCCACTGTCTGCTGAATCGACGGATCGGCTCCGACTAAGAGGTTGAACTTGGTCGCAATCAGCTGCAGGGCTAGCTTGGTGCTGGCGTCGTTGCCGCTGTAGGAGAGAAATGCCGCCAGCTGTTCACTAAAGTACAGCCCATCGCCCAAGTCCAGTTCCAGAGTCGGCCAGTTTTCAGGGTGAGTTTTCCAATAACCGTGCGACCGCTGGCAGACGGCGCCATCACCGCCACCGCCACCGCCACCACCGCCACCACCACCGCCGCCGCCGCCGCCGCCCGGATCACTATCCTGCTCACCGCAGGCTGAGTTGTTGTAGGCGTCGAGTGCCGACTTCAGATCGTTAGCCAGCGTTTTGTCCGCACCCTTCGGTTTGCTGTGCGGCGGATGGTCCGCAAGGAAAGCATCGGCCTGCGCCACAATGTCCAAGATCCATGGATCCGTGCCTCGTGCCAAGTTCAACTTGGTCGCCACCAGATGGCGAGCGAGCCTCGTGGAAGCGTCCGGACCTCCGTAGGACAGCCAGGTGTGGAGGTCCTGCGCGTCGTACAACACGCCTCCCAACCTCAGCCACTGTACTGGCCATTCTTCGAAGTGGTTCTTCCAGAAGCCGGGCGACTTGGGACAAGCGCGCTGATCAAGAATCGTACCCAAGCCAGTGGGATCGAGGATTGCGGGTGCAAGTCCAACGTCTACTCCCACAGCCGTCAACTCGACGGTATACCGCTCCGCTCCCTCAGCCAGGTCATCGTCGAGCACGGAGACCGTAATGGTGGTCTCGGTCTCTCCAGGTGCAAGCACCAGCAGGCCGGTGTTGGCTAGGTAGTCATTGGGGGCCTGGGCCGTACCATCTTGAGTCGCGAACTGGATACTGGTGGTTGCCGGTACTGGGCAAGAGAGACTCACTAGGAAATCGGCCGCAACTAGTCCGTTCTCGTCGGCATCACTTTCGTACACGGAAGCATCCGTGATGGTGACCACAGGAACGCCTTCGGAACGCAGTTCTAGAGCATCGAAGTAGCCGTTGTTTTCTAGCCCGGTGAAAGCAGTCGAAAGAAGGCGTACTCGCACCACCCGCGTGCCCGCAGGTGCCGCTCGCCCGTCTTCGACCGCAGCCCATTCCGTGATTGCGGCGGTCGCGTCGGAGCTAAAGGCGTCCAGTACCACACCGAATTCGTCTCGGTACTCCACTACGATCTGCGCTGCATCCGGTGGCGTCTCGGCACCAACCCGCAGGGCACCGCGGAACACGAATTCTTGGTTTCCAGCGTCGATCGGCTGAGTGAAGGCAGAGACATCCACGTCCTGCACCAGCTCGACGATCGATGATCCAACAACCGGACCGGCAAAGAAGTAGGCATCGCCTTCCAGAGCAATCGGATCGAACAAGCGGGCCTGCCACGCGGAGTCTTCCAGCGGCGTCCAGTAAGAAATCTCGCCGCCCAGCAGCAACTGCTCGGAGCCTGGATTGACGATCAGGTTCGGCCCCTCGCACACTTCGTCATCAAAGATGGTGCCGATGCCAGTGTCGTCCTCAATGCCAGCATTGCTTGGGTTGCTGAGAACAACTAGGTAGGTCTCTGCGGGCTCGACAATCTCGTCGCCTATGACGTCGACGGAGATGGTGACGCTTGACTCGCCCGGCTGGAAGGCTACGGTGCCTGCGGTGTCGAGGTAGTCCACGCCGCTGGTGGCCGTATCTTCGGAGGTGCTGTAGTCGATTGATGTGACCTGGTCGCTGATCGTGGTCATTGCAATGGTAAACACGGCTTCTGACACCCCAGCGTTCCCCTCAACAATCTCTGAGTCGTTGACGAAGAACAGCGCTTCGTCGTCATCGACGATCGTGCCCTCTACGGTCGTACCGCCAAAGGTAGCGTTGCGAACTTCTACGATCTGCAAGAACATCGTCTCGTCTTGCTCGTCGACTTCGTCCGGCACCACTTCGACAACCACCGTGCTTGTGGTGACACCTGGCTGCAACACCAAGGTACCTGGAGTCGAAACGAAGTCGTCTACCTCTGTGGCTGAGCCTGGGGTGGTCGTGTAGTCGATCTCAACCGATCGGCCGCTCACCGCCGACAGAGTCACCGCGAACGACAGCGATGTGGTGCCACCGACCAGATCTGGGTTGCCCTCGACAACTGAACCATCTGAGATTTCGAGCGTTGGTGCGTCGTCGTCATCGACAATGGTGATGGACGCAGTCGGCGTAGCGACTGTGGCGTTCGTGGCGCTGCTGAGTTGAACCGCCAGAACTTCGTCTGGCTCATCTAACGCGTCGTCAATGATTGAAACAGGTAGCAACATGCTTTGTGAACCAGCCGGAATCGTCGCCACGGTGCTAACCGCACCATAGTCGAGGCCGCTGAGTGCTGTGCCATCTGCCGTGCTGGCTGTAACCGTGACGTTTAGGCCAGACACCTCAGACAGCTCCAACAGGAGCTCTGCATGGGCGTTGGCGCCTTCGACAACAGTGAGGTCCGTGACACTCAGCGCGGGCGGCTCGTCATTGTCGATGATGGTGATCGCAATCGACGGTGTATCCAATGTTGCGTTGTTTGCATTGCTCAGTAGCAGCGCAAGCGTTTCGTCGAGTTCATCCAGTGTGTCGTCCGTGATTGGCACCGCTGCATTAGCGCTTAGGGAGCCGGCGGCGATCGTCACCACAGTGTTGAGCGCGTCGTAGTCAGCACCTGCCAAGGCGCTGCCATCGACAGCGAGCGCTTGAACGGTGACATCCAACCCGGATACCGCTGACAGCTCGATCACAACCAGCGCCTCGGTATCCACGCCCTCCGTCACGACCACATCAACAGCGGTGATCACCGGTGGCTCGTCGTTGTCGAGCACAGTGATCGTGGCCACCGAGGTCTCAGCCGTGGCGCTGGTTACGTCACTAAGGACCAGAGACAGCGTCTCGTCTAGTTCGTCCAACGCATCGTCGCTGATCGGAATCGAAACTGTGGCGCTCAACGAGCCCGCCGCAATGGCCACAGCAGTTGAAACTGAGTCGTAGTCAAAGCCCGCTTGAGCCGTCTGGTCGGCCGTGGATGCTGTAAGACCAACTGGAAGGCCCGATACCGCAGACAGTTGCACAGTCAGTACGGCTACAGGATCAACCCCTTCGGTCACCACCACGTCAGTGACGTTCAGGGTCGGCGCTTCATCGTCATCCAAAATGTCCGCAAAGCCCTGGGTATCGATCAGCTGCGCACCGGACACGCCCACCAGCTCCACGCTGAACTGCTCGGTGGCCTCGTCCAACAGGTCGTCGAGGAGGGGAACAGAAACGGTGGCAAACAGCGCGCCTGGAGCAATCTGGAACACCCCTGCGGATCCCACATAGTCAGCTCCAGCCACCGCGGCGTCTGCGGTCGGCCCGCCATCGGCACTTGCCCAGCTTCCACTCACGAGGAACGAGGTGGCACCGGAGAGACTCAGGGTGAACACGGCGCTCGGATCAACACTTTCTGTCACCGTGACGTCGTTGATCGAAAGCACTGGCGGCGCGTCGTTGTCTTGAACCGTGGCCAATCCTTCAGCATCCGCGATGGTCGCGCCAACCACGTTGCTGAGTGTCACCAGGAAGTTCTCGTCGGGCTCATCCAGAAGATCGCCAAGGACCTCTACTGCGATCTGAGCGGTGGTCTCTCCGGGCGCAAACGTGAGGCTGCCAAGAGCCGGTAAGTAGTCGAGGTTGGCCGAAGCCGCGCTGGCAGCTGCGCCACCGTCGGAGGTGGCGTAGTCGATTGAAACCACTCGGTTGCTCGGCCGATCGAGAGAGACTTCGAAGTAAGACGCTTGCGATCCGCTATCGCCCTCCACCAACGAGAAGTCGTTCACCGAGACCGCTGGAACGATGTAGATATCCGTCTGAGTACTGTCGAGTTCTGCTGGGGTGTCTGGATCATCCGAGACGACGGCTGGAAGTTCGGCACTAGTGATCAAAGCCTGATTGGCCACGCCCGGAGCGTTGCTCGGGAACGCGACGTCTGCGACAACTTGGAAGGTGACCGTCACAGGAACACCGACTGCCACAGACCCGAGGGTCACAAGAATCGGATTCTCGCTCACGATCAGGCCTTGGCTGCTTTGAACGCTGCCGGACACGAGCGATGCGTGCTCGGGAATCTGGTCCATTAGCTCAACGCTCGTAGCAGCAGTGTTGCCGACGTTGTGGACCGCTATTGAGTACAAGAGCGTGTCGCCTGGGGAGGCCAGACCATCATTGTTCGCGTCGACAAAGAGCGCGTCTGTCTTCGACACGGTGAGCTGAGGTGCAGCCTCCAGCGGAGTGACAGTTGCATCATCAGTGGCCGGTGTGTCTGGATCATCGGTGAGTTGTGCACCGAGTTCAAGGGAATCCACGGTGCCCTGGTTTGCCAACTGGCTGAGGCCCGAAGCGATGGGGTTGTCCACAATCACGCTAAATCCGATGCTCACCGAATCTCCACCACCGGCGATCTCACCGAGGTCGACTTGCAGCGGCGCACCGCTCAGGACGGTTCCTTGACTGGTTGTGACAGACGTCGCATCCAAGGCTGCTGCACTGTCAATCGGGTCGGTAAAGAACACGCCCGTCGCGGAGGTGTTGCCGATGTTGCGGACTGTGACGGTGTAGCCAATAGTGTCGCCGGGTGACGGCGAGCCACTGTTGTCAGCGTCGATCAGTAGGGCATCCGTCTTCTCAGCAAGGAGATTCGGCTGAGCAACGATCATCGTGGTGGTGGGATCGGCAGCCCCCCCGATATCCGGATCATCCGTGAACACGGTGGGTAGCTCGTTAGAGGTCACCGTGCCTTGATTAGACACTTCGCTCGTGCCGGAAGGCACTGGGTTGTTGATCACAATGTCCAAGATCACGGAGACAGAAGCGCCTGCAGCAAGCTCGGCTAGGGCAACTTCCACTGGGATTTCTGAAACTACATTGCCAAGGGTGCTGACCACCGAGCCAACGACCAATTCAGTGTTGGGCGGCAGAACATCACGGAAGACCAGATCGGTAGCTGGCCCAAAGCCAAGGTTGTCGATGGTCACGGTGTAGCGCACCACGTCTCCAGGCGAGACCATGCCGTCTTGATCGCGATCATCTAGGAGTTCATCAACCTTGGTGGCAGCGATGTCTGGATCTCTGAGCACAGCGGTGATCGTAGGGTCGTTCGCCTGCGGAGTGTCCGGGTCATCGGAGAGGACTGGAGAGATACCATCTGCTGAGACCGTCGCCTGGTTCACGAGAGAGTCACCGGTCAACAGACTCGGATCGAGTTCCACCTGCAATGTCACAGTGGCGACCGAGGCGGCGGCTAGAGCACCTAACTCGATCGTGATCGGATTCAGAGTTGTGGCAACGCCTTGACTCGTGGAGACGCCTCCAACCAAGACCGCCCCAGCAGGCAGTGCATCAATCAAGACAACGTTCGATGCCGTTGCGGTACCCACGTTCTCAACCGACAGCGTGTACTCCAAAACGTCACCTGGCGAGAAGACACCGTCGCTGTTCTGATCGTCCACCAATAGGTCGGTCTTAGTCGCTGCCAGTGCAGGACGAAGCACGTCTGCTACGTCCTGGCTCGCGTTGTTGCCGAGCAACGGGTCAAAGACTGAAGACGTGACCGTCGAGAGCACCGTCACCGAGGCCGGAGCAGCGGTATCCACCGCCGCTTGCAAGTTGATTAGCGGGAGCGACGCCACCGGACCTAGAGGCCCGCCGTGACTACACGCGATCATAGGTTCAACACCCGTGCACAACCAGCCTGTACCGCTCGCCGCCACCGAGGCCAGACCGACCGGCACCGTGATCAGAACCTCGATCAAGTCGGCAGAGGAAGGACCGTGGTTGGTGACTCCAACTGCGTAGCCCACCGGAAGGCCGGCAACAACTTCAGTTGTGTGGGTGAGCGAAATGCTGAGATCTGCACTCGCGTTCAGTGCCGTTTCATCGGTGGCCACATTGTCCGCTAGATCCGCGTCAGCACCGTTCGCTCCTGGCAACACTTCCACCGTGTTGACCAAGGTGCCAACAGCAGCAGATTCAACAATGCCGCTAATCGTCAAGGACACGGCTTGATCCGGCTCGAGCAACACGTCAGACCAGACGCCGGTCGCGGCGTCGAACGAGCCCTCGGAAGGCGTGTACGTAAGGCTAGAAACACCGGGCACGGGATCGTTCACTTGCAGCCCGGTCGCCGTACCCGCACCCAAGTTGGTGACGGTGATCTGGTATTGAATCGGACTACCGGGAGTGGTCTCGTCTTGGTTGTCGGTCTTGGTCACCACAAGGTCGGGATTGACTTCCCGGCGCACTTTTTTGGCGATCGCTTCGGCATAGGCGTTGAAGTCTTGAGCGAGAACCACGAAGCCTTCGGAGCCGCCCTCGGGTTGTGGGTAGACGATCGCTTCGAGAATCGCCACTGATATCCCGTTGCCGGTTCCAATCGCGTTGAGAGCGTCCACTCCCGCAGCCACCGCCCGATCGCGCGCAGCGATGCTAAGGGCCTGACTTGACTGGCCGTCAGTCGAGACGTCAATCACCTGGCGTTGGCTGAGCGGCAGCGCCTCCGTGATCACAGGCGCGGCTAGGTCGATGCACGAATGAATGTTCGTGCCTCCCCCGTTGCGGCCGAGCGAGCGGATACGAGCCGCCAGTTCGTAGGCTGTATTTCTGTCCACCACGGTGGGCGCAACTTCATATCCTGCGGCACCGCTGAACTGCACGAAGCTGATGCGCACGCTGCCGTTGTGCGGAAGCACCGAGGGGTCTTCGATCGCGGCGGCGGTGCCGCCAACCTGCAGCGCAAACTCCTGAGCGTCGATACTGCCTGAACCGTCGACACAGAAGGCAAGGTCCAGAAGAATCGACTCATCATCAGCTATGACGGCCTCTGCAACCGGCCTACTCGCAACCACGCCGTTCGGCAAGCTGGCAGTGTCAAGGACAACATTGAAGGTCTCATCGGGATCGGCATCAGCGTCGTCTAGTGCCTGAACGTGAATCAGTTGCTCGATGTCTCCTGAACCGAAGTCAATGACGCCCGCAGTGGCGACGTAGTCAGAGCTGGCGGTGGCCGTTCCGTCCTGAGTCGAGAATGGAATCGAGAGGGGGCTCGTAGTCGCACAGGAAAGGCTGACCCTGAAAGTGGCAGTTGCATCGTCGCTCTCAACCACCGAGGTATCGCTGACGCTGACGGTGGGCACGCCTACGGATCGAAGCTCTACGGAATCAAAGAAGACTCCGGCCTCTTCTGCGCCGATCCCGCGTTGTGCGATCAGTCGAACCCGAACCGTCACCGCACCCGTCGGGACATCGCGCTCATCCAACAGATTGCTCCAACCTGTGGTGGACAAAACGACGCCGCTGTCGAACGCCTCCAAGAGGGATCCATCGCCCGCGAGATATTCGAGAACCACCTGGGCCGATGCGTCGACGGCTTCAGTGCGGACAGCCGCTGAGAAGCGGAAGGGAACACCTGTCGCAATCTCTCCTTGGTATGGGGCCAGCGACACCTCTTGCTGTACCTCCGACAGCAGCCCTGCAGCCGCCGCTAGGTAGGTTGGTCCGGAGAACGGAGCCGGGTTTCCTAAACCACGTTGCCAGAGGCCCTCGCCTTCCGGTGAACCCACCGGTAGCCATGACGCCAAACCTCCCTCCAGCAACAAGCGATCGCCTTCTCCATTGGCCAAGAGCAAGGAACCGAGGCAGGCTCCGTCGTCGTCGTCGTTGACGATTGTCAGGAACGCGTCGACATTCGCGACAATGACGCCTGAAGGGCTGTGGACTTCAAGGCGTAGCTGCTCATCTGCCTCAACAAAATTGTCGCCGACAACGGAGATTTCTACCAGCTTCTCGACTTCACCAGGGGCGAAGACTAGGGTTCCACTCGCGGCGGTGTAGTCCGAGGGCGCTGCGGTGCTAGCCGTGAAGTTGCGAGTTCGGTAGCCGACACTAAGGGCCTCACCACTGGCGCGAGACAAGCGAAAACGGAAGACGCCGATGCGGCTGTCACCGAGCTGGCCCTCCACCACGCGAGCATCTGCAACCGAAACGAATGGCACAGGGTCATCATCCACGATGGTACCGGTGTACGGACGCTGTACGGTGGGCGCGTTGGGTGAGCTGGAAAGCTGCAGCTCAAACTGCTCGTCGAGTTCCCTGACCCGATCTGCAAGTACATTGATCAGCACGTTCCGCTGTGTTTCGCCGGGCTGGAAGACGAGTTGCCCGGCTGCCGCGGTGTAGTCCAGGCCGGCCGTCGCGGTGAGATCCGCTGTCGCGTAATCAACTGTGACCACATCATCAGCCGCACACGACAGCGAGACAGCGAACTCGAACGGCACCAATCCCTCGTCAAGCTCTCCTATGGCTAGAGATGGCACCGAAACGGATGGAGTGCGCAGGCTCCGCAGAGCGATCGCGTCGAAGTACACATAGCGCCCATTCGACGCTCCTCGTTCGGCAATGAGCCGCACGTTGATACTCCTGGTACCGGCAGGGGCGAGGACCAGATCGGACACCTGCCGCCATTGCGTACTCACAATGGCGCCGCTATCAAACGTTCGCAGAACCGTTCCGTCTTGGGCTAAGTACTCAACAATGGTGCTTCCACTACCCGCGCCGGAGATGTTTCGCGAGCGAAAGAACGCCTCAAAAATGAACTGCTGAGTCTGCGCATCGATGGTGGAGGCGAAGGTCGAAACATCCACCGTCTGCACCAGTTCGGCATAGGGGACGTCCGCTGAGCGCATGAAGAATCCGCCCTCTAGGGGCGGGGCACCGGTGGAACGCTGTTGCCAGCTGTCGCCCGCGGCTTCGGTCCATGCCGTGAGTTCTCCATTGAGAGCGGCGTTGCCTCCCCCATTTTCTAGCAGGTTAATGCTGGGACAATCATCGTTATCGAGAATGAAACCCGTGGCCTGACCGACGGCAAGCCGCGCAGCCACCGGGTTAGATAGCGAGAGACTGAAGTTCTCGCCAGCCTCTGCAACCGTGTCGCCGAGAATCGGTACGGTGATTGTCATTACGGTGTCACCGTTGAAAAAGGAGAGCCGCCCGCTGCGAGCTGTGTAGTCAGCACCACTAACGGCTAGGTCGTCTAGGGTCTGGTAGTCCACCCGCACCGTTTCGGAACTTGGTGTCGACAAGGTAACGGTGAAGACCATGTCCACCGTTCCAGTGTCACCTTCCGTAACGGTCTGGTCGGCAATCTCGATCTCAATGTCGTCGTGAACAATCGTGCCCACCGCCTCAGCGTCATCAACGATGGCGTTGTTGGCGCTGGTTAGGCGAACGACGAAGACTTCATCCGCCTCCACTTCGAGGTCGCCGATCACAGGAACCTCGACAAACGCACCATTGGCGCTGGGCGGAATTGTGACTGTGCCAAGGACCGGCCGAAAGTCCACGCCTGCCGTTGCCCCCGCACCGCTCGCAGCCTCTACTGCGGCAAAGTCCACAACAACGGGTAACGGAGAGCTAGGGCTCACCGACACCCAGAAGCGCATGGAAGCCTCACCAGCGTCGCCCTCAAGCAACGACGCGTCGTTGACACTGACAAAGCGTTCGTCGTCCTGGATTGTCCCCACAGCGATCGCAGTTCCAATGGCCGCTCCTTGGGGATTGCTCAGCAGCAAAGCGAACGTCTCGTCTCCTTCGTCTAGGACATCGCCCAAGACTGGCACCCGGATCTCATCCACAGTCTGTCCGGGAGCGAAGTCCAAGGAACCAAGTGTCACTTGGTAGTCGGCTCCAGCGTGTGCGGTCTGATCAATCGTCTGGAAGGTGACGCTAGCGGCGGTCGGGGCCTCGCAGCTCAGTTGCACTCCGAACACTGCATCGATCGTGCCGGCCTGCCCTTCGAGGACACTTGCTCCGCCGATGACGAAGTTGGGAGCATTGATCGCTCGGAGTTGAAGAGCTTCGAAGAAGCCTAAATCCCTTTCAAGGCTGACAGCGATGAAACGGGTGCCAACGGGCGCCAACCGACGATCTGTCACAGCCCTCCAATAGCGGCGCGCGGTGCGAACACCCGAATCGAACTCACCGAGGACGCCCTGCGTTTGATCCAGGTACTGGATTCGCACCCTACCTTTGGGTTCGAAGATTCTGTTTACCCAGTTGCCCATTGCGCCGCTGAATTGAAACTCCTGAACTCCCAAATCGATGCTAGCGGCGAACCCGCTCACATCCACAACCTGTCGCAGAGTCGGAAGCGGGCCGGTAAACCCGGCGCCGTTGGTCACTGTGCCGTTGTACGCAAAGGCTCGATTCCCGTCGATGTGCGGCGGCCCATTCAAGCTGCGACACTCCCACTCGCTGCCGCTCACCACATCCCAGCCGAAAATCCCGTCACTTGCCAAGGTCTGGCAACTCGGATTGACCAAGATGTTGGCACTAAGGCAACCATCATCGTCGACGATCTTGATCTCAACGGTACTCGAAACCCCGGCATAGACGAGGTCCACAAAGAGGCTCTCAGTCGTTTCTGACAGTGCATCTCCAATCAGCCTTAGTCCGAAAGACACCTCTGAGGACCCAGGAGCGGTCGAAACCGTTGATGCTGTCGCCCCGAAGTCTTCTCCCGCCAACGCAGATCCGTTGCGCGTGCTGTAGGAAACTGAGATCGGATCCTCTGTCGGCACCAGCAGGTCTAGAGTAATCAAGTGCAGATAGTTTTGGTCAGTGCCCTCCGGCAGTTCGATCACTCCCAAATCGGCAGCGCGATCATCGCCAACGATTGTCCCCGCCGCAGCGCCGTGACGGAGGACTGCACCATTCGGGTTGTTCAGTTCAACTTGGAACTGCTCAGCTGGCTCAGGAACCAGATCGCCGATCACTGAGACCTCGAACTGTTTCGATGTCTCCCCCGGCGCAAAGGTGAGGGTGGCGATCCTCTGCTCGAAGTCAGTGCCCGCCACTGCCGTACCGTCTACCGTGGCTACCTCAACCGTGATCGATTCATCTCGCGGGCAAGACAGAGTGACAGGGAAAGTGAAAGTCGTCAGCCCGGAATCTCCCTCGGCCAACTCAACAGATCCAATCGAAAGTGCCGGGCCATCAATGCCACAAGAGTCCACTGGACAAACCGTTTGCCGGGCCAAGCTTCCAGTCTGTGTCGACGCAGTGAAGCCAGCAAACACGACTGGGTCGCCGCCAAACCTCTCGTTGACAATGTCCGATTCGTATTGCACACGCTCGGTGCCGTCCAGGAACACGGTCATCGTTTGAGAAGGTGCGTTCCACGTCACACGAAAATCGTGGTCTTCACCATCTTCCAAGCTCGCGTAGTCCGGAAATGCTTCGACCCAACCTGTTCCCTCATGGCTTACTCCGCCATCGTGATTGATGGCAAGGTGGTTAAAGATGGGGTCGCGATCAGGGGCCGTAAAGTTGCAGGGACTGCAACCGTCGGCCGCAGTGTCCAGCTCGATACCAACTGACGGCAGCACGCGCGAGTCAAAGTTGCTGTACCCGAGCGAGCCGCGTACGGAACTCCCGAGTGCGGCCGTGCCAGAGTTCTGCAAGACGAACACCATGCCATCTGCACCGGATCCGTTGGCTCCGAAGTTCACCCGATAGCTCTGATCAAAACTCTCCTGCAGATCAACCGGACGGATTCGCCACATCGCTGCCGCGTCACGCGCCTGACCGGGCGTGAGCACCACGCAGCCGGGCTCCGAAAGATCATCAGCTCCGCGCTCAAGCCAGTCGTTGAAGGTCCAGACATCGTCGTCAACCACTGTGACGGTGGCCACAGCTTGGTCGATCACGCCCCCCTCTGCGCTCAGCAATCTTGCCTCAAAGAGTTCGGCAACTTCTTCGACGCGGTCGTTGACCAACGGCACCTGCAGCAGCAGTGTCGTAGTTCCCGGGTCGAAGGTCAGCACCCCTGTCGAGTGCTGGTAGTCAGCGCCGTCTGTTGCAGAACCGTCGGCAGTTGTGTAGTTCACGGTTACCGGAACAGCTGCCGACCTCGATAGCGACACCGGTATCGAGACCGACACCGGACGCGGCCCATAGACTTCGAACTCGTGGACTCGGTAGGAGTCCGTGGTGTTCACCTGGTGAACCCGCACCACTACCCTGCGCACCTCTTGGATGTCGTCGAATCGGTGATCCAGGTCCAGAATGGTCTCTGCAAATTCCAGTTCACCACTATCGTAGAGGAGTTCGTCGGCCGGTCCCAGCAGCAAGACAGTGGCTCGCTCGACGCGCGAAAAGCCCCCTCGAACGCCAAAGAACCGCACACGATTCACAGTTTCCGAGGTTGGCAGCACTACCTCGAATCCGGGCTCCGGTGACAACATTGAGCCGACCCAAGAACTACTTCTAGAGCCATCAGAAATCCTGAAACCACTGCTGACATTGCTGGGTACGTTAAACATAACGCCGGGAAGTCGGGCGAGGTTAAGGCCTTGTTCCCGGACAACCACGTCCTCGATCGACACCAGAATGCCATCGTCATCAAGGATGAAGCCGAGCGCTTCCGGATCCGCGAGCAACGCGCCGGTAGGCTGGCTGAGGGCCAAGCGAAAAACCTCACTGGGTTCCACTTCGAGATCGCCGAGCAGGGGCACCGCGACCGTCAAAGCGGTCTCGCCCGCTTGGAACGTGAGTTCTCCTGCTACCGGGCTGTAGTCCTGTCCTGCGGTCGCTAGATTGGAGCCGCCTCCAGTCAAGGTGGCGTACTGAGTCACTACAGGCAAGGTGCTCGGGTTGGATAGTTGGACCGTGAATACGATCTGCGAACCCGCGGCGTCGCCCTCGAGAGCCGAAGCGTTGGCAACCGAGAGCATCACCTGATCATCATCCAACAAGGTGACGATCGAGTCAGCCGCAGCGATGTCCGCACCGCTAGCGTTCGATAAACGAAGCACCAGGGTCTCGTCATTCTCGTGCAGGTGATCTCCGAGAATCGAAACTGCCGCGAGCTGCTCCGTTACGCCGGGAGCAAACGTCAGTGTTCCCGTGCTCGACGAGAAATCGAGACCAGCCTGAGCAGTGCCTCCGATCGCCTGGTATTGCACAGTAACCACTTGGCCACTCGGCGAGCTCAACCGTACCGGAACCTCCTGAACGCTATCGTCGTCGCCCTCGCTTACCGCGATCGTCTGGGACTCCACCAACACCGAGGCGTCATCATCAATCAGCGTGATCTGCGCGCGAGGACGCAAGAAGACCAACGACGCGGAACCAGAGACCTCGACTTGAAATGTCTCGTCTGGCTCGTCCAGCGTGTCTCCCGCGATCTCCACCAACACCTCGGCACCGGCACTGCCAGTCAGCAGGTTGACAGGGGCCAAGCTAGGCTCGAAGTCGAGACCCGCACGTGCACTTCCATCGATGGAGACAACCGCAAACTGAAGGTCCTCTGTAGCAGCACAAGACAGTGCCAGTGGCACCATCAGGTCGGTCGCTACATCTCGTTCGAGAGCCACGACATCTTCCAAAGATACTGTGGTTACGCCAACCGAACGCAAGGCCAAGCCACTCACGGCAGCCTCGAGCGTGGGACCAGCGGCCTGCGCGGCGGTCAATCGGAGTCGAGCACTTCTGGCCCCACTTGGAGCAATCACCAAATCTTCGAAGACTGTCCAGGAGACCGCACCAGCCAGCGTGCCTGAATCGAAGGAAGTGAGAATCGCTCCTACGCCATCAATGAAATCCACCTGCAGCCGCACAAAATCATCGGGAGCTAAGAAGTAGCTCTCTAAGACGAAGGCCTGGCCACCGGCGTCGACGAAGGCGGCATAAGCAGAAAGATCGATGGTCTGAGAAATCTCGGAAACCGACTCGTTCAAGTCGGCTCGTAGGTACCTGTCGCCGTGCACTGGGTTGGGGTTTGCAAACGCGAGTTCAAAGCGCCCGGATACAACGCTCCAAGCCGAATCCAGTGATTGGCCTTGGCTCGCAACGACCAGATTGGGGCTTGCACAACCCTCTTCGTCAACGATCGTACCCAGCGCCAAGCTGTCTCCGATTGCAGCACCAGTGGCTCCCGACAGCTCCACCAGAAAGCTCTCCTGGCTCTCAACGTCTAGGTCACCAACGATTGGTACATCGATCGTGAGCGCCTTCTCTCCTGCAGGAAACACCAGCGTTCCGCTTGTAGCCACGTAGTCGCTAGGCGCGGTGGCGGTCCCGTCTGTGGTCGCATAGTTCACCACCACCTCGCCAGCTGCGGCCTCCGACAGCCGCACAACGAACGACATGTCCGAAGTCCCAAGATCCCCTTCAATCAAGGTTTCATCGGAGATCGAGAGGCCGACCTGCACCTCGAGAAGTTCTGAGTCGAGGAGGCGATCCGCGGCCGGAGCCACCGCAGTCATCCGAACAATGTGACCGCCACTTTGAAAATCGACCGAGTCGAAGCCCACAGACCCAGTAGCGGTCCCGCCTTGGGCCAGTGATGAGGCCACTAGCTTGGAGGCAACCCGCAAGCCATCCCCAATGCGCACCACATCGAACCGCAGTTCCAAGTCCGGCGCAGCTCCGTTTCCTTGGTTGGAGACTGAGTACTCAGCTTCCAGTCGTTGCCCCACTGGCAAACTCGCTGGGGTCAAAAGCAGGTCACCGCTGATTCCGTCGCCCTGCTCGTTGGAAGGGCGTACCGTCACCGGGACTTCTGAGAAGCCAACTAGGGCACCAAACTGATCACGCAAGGCTGCGGTCGCTCGGTAGATCCCCGGTGCGGCACTGTCAATCTCCCAGACTCCGTTGATCTGCGCTTGTCCACCTGGGAAAAGGCTCGTCAAAGTACGCTCACTAGCGAACCTCTCCACGCCTGCAACGTCGATGATCGCAATACGAGCAGTGGCACTCTCGAGCACCGCGTTCGCGCTGGTGTTGCTCACAGTCGCGAAGATCTGCGCTGCGTCAAGCGCGCCATACTCTGGCTGATCTGTGCGAACCGTGGCCTCGCCAGCCGTCTGTTGCGTTAGGACCCAGATGGTCGAGTCCTCTGTGCGAAGTACCCCGTTGTCCACCAGTTGAGCCGTTGCTTGATAGGGACCAGCCACACCAACCGGTGCGTTGGTGTTCAGCTCTACGAGCTGCGCATCAACTCCACCAGCGAGAAGTAGCCAAGGCTGCCTCGCAACCTCAACCAAGACTGTGCCTTGGGTGTCCTTCAGCAGAACCACCAGCTCGAGATTTTCATCCTGGGCGCTGGCGTTGATTCCAGCGACCGTGAGCGTCATCTCCTCCGCCGGAGCGTAGGTGCTGACATCGGTCGAGATGGTCACCGACACGCCAAGCTCCGTGACGGTCAGTGAAGTCGTGGCGAGGTTGTTGCTCTCGTTCACTTCAGCCAGCAACCCGTCCGGGTCGACGACGGCCTGCAGCGCAACGACTCCTGCCAACGAGCTAGTCGGCAGCAAGAACGAAACCGCAACGTTGTCGCCCATATCCAGAGGCAACTCCACCGCGCTCCTGCCTACGGGGGCACCGTTCACTGAGAACTCGACTTCGAAACCGGTTGGAAGAGCCTGACCGCGATTGGCGACCACAGCCTCAAGCAAGACACTGGCACCAGCCTCAACCACGGCCGGCGTAGAACTGAAGACAGACAACTCGAGGTCCGCAAGAGTCGGCGCAACTAGGTCAACGATCGTAAGTCCGTTGTTGTTGCCGGTCTCGACTTCGCTCACCAACGCATCAGGATCGACTTTGGCGTGCAGAACATACTGACCCACGAGGGCTGAGCTGTCCCACTGGATCTCGATCGACACAGTCTCGCCGGGAGCCAAGGGTGGCAACGCACCGTCTCCCACCACAGTTCCCACGTCAGGATCCGTCAACCGGACTCGAACCGACGTCGCCGCGGAGGCCGCACTGCCAGAGTTTTCAATCTGGAGAGCAACAGCAATGAGCTGCCCAGAAACACTCTGGGCAGCAGTCGCAACAGAGGTGAGTACTAGGTCTGGCAGCACCGTCTCAGTGAGCGGAAACGAGACCGCATTATCGGCCTCGTCGCATTCGGCAACAGCGCCACTGCTGTCGATGGTCGCGGTGACAATTGAGCCAGCGCTGCCCGGAATGGTCCACTGAACGGCCACATCGAGGTAGCCGCCAGGCGCAAGCCCGCGCTCCAACACAACTTCAACCGGCTGCGGGGCGTTCAGGCTGCTCAGAGCAAGTACCACCCCAGGGTTCACCGGAGCGAGCCCGCCATTGCCCACGCGAACAATGACTTGGACCCCATCGTCCCCGGCCACCCCCACCCGCGGGAGGCCTACCGTGAGGTTGGGCTGATAGAGCGGCGGCGCCGGCAGCGTTTGCTGCACTCGATAGCTGTTGTCACCCACCCAAGAGGGTTCTTGGACCTTTGGAATCGTGCCGTCAAGCAGCACGTTGGTGCGCGAGTAGTTGTACTGGTTCCAGATACTCCTCGCACCCTGCCATTGAGGGTTAGAGAATGCTCGTACGCCGCTCGTTTCGGCAGGTCCGTTGAAACCGCTATTGGCAGGCACAAGCAGGTCAGCTCGCCCGTCACCGTTGACGTCAGCTACCACCGGGTACTCCGAGCCGGTTCGGGAGATGGCAGGGATCTCGAAAAGCGTGTCTCCCGTCTCACCGTTGAGCACAAAGAGCGTCTGGGAATCCCGCGAGACCGTGCCGGCTAGCCAGAAGACTTCCATCACACCGTCGCCGTCAAGATCAAACGCAGTCGGAGGATGTAGCGCTCCAAAGTCCTCCGCGATGTTGCGGCGCCACTTCGTCGCCAGGTTCGCTCCGTAGACAATCAGATGCGTTGAGGATCCCACAAGAATTTCGGGACTCAAATCGCCGTCGAGATCCGCGACCGTCGCCGGACTCCCCCAGAAGGTCGGCAGAACGAATGGAGAGAACTCGGTGAGCTTGGTACGCCCGAGGACCGTCGCGCCTGCTTGATCTCTAACGATGATCTGCCCTGACGACACATAGATCAACTCTGGATCCTGGTCGCCATTGAGATCTGCAATCGCACCCCAGCCATCCTCCATGAGGCGGTCGGGAACATCGGCGTCTACGACCACTTCCAAGACACCGGAAACCATCCGGTACACCGTGTCGCCCGCAATCAGTTCATTAAGCCCATCACCGTCTAGATCGGCAATCATCGAATGAACTTGGCTCGGAATACCAGTTGGCAGTTGTTGACCGAACGGTCCGAACACGTTGCGGTTTTCGCCTTTGTTGGCAGTGCCAACGGTTAGCAAGTGGCCCTGGTTGTCCAAAACGCTTCGACCCCAAACGATCTCTGGCACACCATCGCCGTCGAGATCGCCGAGATTGGGTGAGCCCAGCGCACGCTCAACGAGCCCTTCCACTTGATCACTGACCCAGATCGGCGAGCCGTCGTTCTTCAAAGCCAACAAGCGGCCGTCTCTTTGTAGAGCCAAGATCTCGGCCACGCCGTCGCCATCGAGATCACCGGCGGCAACCTGGCCTGTCGCTCCAACAAGGGGGTTTGCCATCGTGGATTCGAATCGCCAAAGTTCACTGCCATCAAGCCCCGAAACGGCAAGTACAAAGCGACCACTGGCATCCAACGTGTGGAACACAACATCCGGTATGTCCCGACTGTCAATCACGGCATCGCCATTGTCATCGCTGAGTTGCACAACAATCGGGGTGCTCTCGACCTCAACGCCCTGCACGTGCCACAGCAGTTGGGGCTGTAGTGGATCTTCGCTTGGTGCGCTCGTCAGCTCGCAAACGCCGTACAGCGCCACGCTATTGTCATCTTCATGCTGCTCCTGGATCACGTCGGCAGAGTCAACCTCGATCCAAACCAGCGAGCGATAAAACGACGCGTCGGCATCGAGCGGAAGATTGACGACCAGGCTCGCTCCAACAAGTAGGTCGTCCTCAACTAGCAAGGAGGAAAGTACGCGATCGCCGGTCCCATGCCGACCATCGCCATCCAGGTCCTCGAACGCTCGCAACTCAAATGGGGCTTCAACCGCTACGTTGCCGCTGTTCAGGACGGTCACACCGACGCTCCCCATCACACTGAGATCCAAGGGATCCGAGAGCAAAGCACTCGAGTCAAGGTTCACAACTTCCAGGTTCGCGCCGTTCGCGCGACTAACAAAGTAGTCCTTGCTGGTTCGGTTGTTGGCTTCGGAAAGCTCGTCAATGGCACCATCGGCGTCAGCGATAGCGACCAGTGGAACACGACCAGCGACCGCGCTCCAAGAGAAGGAGAAGCTCGCATTGGCCGCTGGCAGCAAGTCCGAAACGACTTCCCTATGGGCCAAGAGGCCGCCAGCGGCTGGTTCTCCGGCGAACACTTCAACCGCCATGCTCTGAGCAACCGCCGTGCCTCCGTTGCGAACGGTCACCGTGACAACAACCGGGTCTCCGTCGAGAACGGTGGTCGGCTCAAACTGAAGACCATCGAAACCGATGGCCAGATCGGCGAGATCTCGAAGAACAGCGGTCGCTGTATTGTTCATCTCATCCGACTCGAGAACGGATCGATCAGGATCCGCGACTGCAAGAAGCGCATAACTACTCAGCGCGGTACTGATCTGCAACGTCTCGGTAGTCAGCCCGCCGGGCTCCAGGAAAACAGTGATCCGCGCCAGCTCGACCTCGGTGTTCACTCCGGATGCAGCACCGCGCTCAACGATCGCTAGGTCGGTCGTACCCGCACTAACACCGAGGTTGCGAACAACGACTTGAACCGCCGTCAACTCGCCGGGGACCGGCACGGCTGGTAGCAATGCCAGCTCTAGATCGCTGAGCGCAAAGTCAGGGACATTTCGGTCCAGCACAGGCACCAGCTGCTCGGCGAGATTGTTCTGTGAACTGCGATCCTCGAGCAGTCCCGCCGGGTCGAGCTCGAGGCGAAGGACGTGTTCTCCGGCGGGCAGCACCAGGCTTTCTTGAAGTACGAGCACTCCGCCTCCGTCGATGCTCGCGCCACTCGTTTCGGCAAGTACTTCGACCGTCCCGCCGCCCTCAACGCGACTCAGCCGATAGGCAAAGGTGCCCGTGGGAGCATCCCCTAGATTTCGAACAGTCGCTGACCAGGTGAACGTCTCGTTTGGTTCGACTAACGTAGGTTGCGTTCCGAGGCCTGAGGAAAAGACGGCCAGATCCGCGCCCATTTGAAGTGGCAGCCTGAGTGTTTCCACATTGTCTGACTCGCGCACTTCATCCACAAGAGCGTCGGGATCGACCACGGCAACAAGCACCACCTCGCCGCCCTCAAGCGCAGCGGTGTCAAGAACTCCGACTACGGTCGTTTCAGCGCCGGCACCAATAGATGGCACTGCGATCTGCAGCAGTTCGAGTCCAGAGGCCTCATCCAGCCGGATCGAGACCAGCGACGCTGGAGCATCCACGGGACCGGCGTTTCGAATGATCAATGAGAGATCTGCCGGTTGGCCTGGAGTGGCCGGATTGGGCGTTGCGGCAAAGGACGTAACTCGAAGGTTCGGCTTCTCCCCCCGCAAAGCGAGAATCACTTGCGCCGTGGTCAGTACATCACCTTGCTGCCAGCTCCCGTCAAGCTCTTGGGTGTCGAGCAGCAGAGATGTCGGAGATCCAAACACCAGGTCGCCTACCTCATATCCAGCGTTCAATAGCGCAATGTAGGAAACCGCTGTGTCCAAGAGATATGAAGGTGCAACGCCAAACCGCCCGTCCGGTTGCTGTGCAGCGATGAGAAAGTTCGCCGCCTGATCAATTGCAGCCTGATCCACGTTGAGCGCTGAAGTCGCGGTCAGCGAGTGCAGAACGTGCGCCGAGAAGTAGACATCACTCGCTGCGCCGGGTGCAAAGCCCCAGCCGCCATCGAGCGCCTGGTTGAGCTGCAAGAAGTCGTAGAGCCCGTTGATCTCGTTGAGATAACTCGCTTCAGCAACCGCTAGCGCACGAGCCGTAATCGCAGTATCGAGGAAGGTCGACTGATGATCGGAGAAGGCAGCAATACCTCCTCCGTTCTTGAAGCTCAGTAATCCGGCTAGTGAGTCTGCGGTTCCGTCAACCACGGCTAGAGCAAGACCGCGTTCGGCACCGAACTGGGCCGCAGAGTCGGTTAGCGAACGGAGGAATAGCGTGCCGGCGGCCACAGACGCTTCCGTGCCACTAAGCCCATGGAGCGCCCGGATCGCAATCGCAGAATCCCTTGGCGTCAACGCCTCTAACCCAGTGAAGCTCCCGTCAGGTAGCTGCTGGGCGAGCAACCAGCCTGAACCGGCGGAGACGGCCTGGTCGACATCAACAGCAAACACTGGGGCCGCAGCCGAGGCTAGCCCGAGCAGCGAGATCGCGGCCGCAGCCACATGCAAGCCGAACCGCCGAATCGTTCCGGACAAGCGAACCAATAGAGCACGGTCTGTCATCACTTTCCCCCTCCAGTTAGAGCGGCGCGTCCGCTTCTCAACTGATCCTTTTGTTTGACAACCACAGCGAACTGCAACGGCGTGGGCCAGGAAGACTGGATCGCGCTGCGAAGGTCGAGTCCCCTCGACTTTGCGACTATGGGCGATTGCTACAAGAAACGTTCCACCGAGCGGTGGCCTATCGGGCTATCCTAACTACTGGTTCTGCACTTAGAGGCCAAACTTCTCTCTGCCGATCTCCTGGTGCACTTCGCGAAGCGGGACCTAGAAAGATCCCCTTTGTTTACAGACATTTACGCATTTCAACCTGCTCTCGCCGAACCGGCATTTATTTGGATTGCGAACGGGTTCCAGACCCAGTTTCTTCAGCTGGCAGAGACACGACGCAGAGGGAACGCTCAACCGCTGGACACACCGGCAACTTCTTCTTGGGCAACCTGTTGAAACAGCGGACTCACGTGACCGCGCTGGCCGTGAGTTCACGTCGACGAAGTGCTGGACTGTGCGGTCGCCTCCCTCAACGCGCGTCGATCAGCTGGGCCCTTTCCTGAACCGCCCACTTAAGTGCGGTTACTGGCGCTGTTCGGCTAAGGTGTATCGACCAAGGCAAGTCCGACCAGACGCTCACACTGGAGCGTACGTCTCTTGGTAGCGAACTTGTCGTCATCGCAGACTGATCAATCGCGCTCTACATACTGTCAATCTCGGCTGGCTCACGGACACCGCAGCGAGGCCCTTACCATCCTCGAAGCATCGATTGGCGTAACAACTCTAAGACCAGATCGATGCACCCCTTCATTGCCATCGCGAACCTGCTTCAAGGCGACTTCGCGTGCGATCGACCACCAGGAACAAGCGCAAGCCCGAAAGCGGAGTCTCGCAGAAGCAGATCAAAGACAGTTCCAGGCCGGCGCGGGCCAGGGACGATGCTGCGCCTCGCCTGACAGTTCACCAAGGCGCATGCTCTTACTGAGAAAGACCTCGCCCAACCCTAGCTTTCACCGCAACACAGCTCTGCGCTCGAAGCGGCTCGGCTCCCGTGGCCGAATCACAGCTGGCCGCCGAGCGCGCTCTCAGGGTTCTGGAGAACTAGAGTTCTAGGGTTCTAGAGCAATAGCGACAATCAAATTGACGAGGGTGTCGAGGTCTCGTAGATCCATCACTTCGATCGGCGAGTGCGAGTAGCGACCAGGCCACGACAATGGAACGCTACGCCCACCAAAGGCCAGGAAAGGCTGTCCATCGGTGCCGCCGTGGGTCATGGCCACCTGCAGCGGCAGGTCTAGCGAGCGCGCAAGGGCCTGAACATGCTCGAGATCATCCTCGGCGATGAACAAGATGCTCTCGAGCGCGCGCAGCACAGCGCCGCCACCCAAACGACTGTAGGCGTACGCCTCGCTCTCCAGTGGAGAATCAGAAGATACATGGGTGTCGATCGGATACACCGCTTCGATCTCGCCGAGGTCTCGGGCCAAAGCGGTTGCTCCGATCAGTCCAACCTCCTCCTCAACTGACCATGCAAACGTGATCGGTCGCTTGACTTGCTCCGGATCAATCCGACGCAAAGCAAGCAAGAGAGCTGCGCTACCAACGCGATCATCGAAGCCCCGAGCCAACGCACGGTGTCGACCAATGCGCTCCATCTTCTTGGGCATGGTCACCGTAGTTGAACCCTCACGTACCCCCATCGCGAGGGCACGTTGCCGCGACCCAGCGCCGACATCAACGATTTGGGCCGTTCGGAAGGACCGGGTCTGCGACGCCAGATAGTCAGGTCGCGGTTCAAAGATCCCCGGCACATCCCCTTGCTGGGTTCGCACTACCGCAGCTTGCGCCTCCCACAGCCAGGGGTAGAAGCCACCGCGACGTTCAAGCTGCAGGCGACCGTCGGCGAGGACCTTGGATACACGGAATCCGACTTCATCCATGTGGGCAACGAAAACCCGATGCCGGGTTCGATCGGACCCGGCGTCCGGGCCCAACGCGACTACGACGTTGCCGGCTGCATCTACTCGCGGCCTAGCCCAGCGTGGCAGTCGAGCCAGCACCTCGTCGCGCACCGGGCCTTCAGCCCCCGAGACCCCGGCACGGGCGACCAAGGCTGCCAGCAGTTCGGCCGATTCTGTGTGCTCATCCGATTCTGTGTGCTCATCCGATTCCGTGTGCTCGTCCGGGCGGTTGTCGGCGTAGGCGGGTTTCACTGAGATCGAACCAGCAGCAGACCCTCTGGGACTCGCCGCAACTCGAGCGGCGCGCGCAATGGCCTCAGCCAGCGTCGCGACATCAGCGAGCGCTACCCTCTCCACCGGTGTGCCAGCAAACTGGCTCGGAACCCCCAGCCAACTCACGACGGCGTCTCCCCAATCGGGGCCACCGGTACCCGGAGCAGCGCCTCGCGGATCATGGCCAACCGTTCCTGCGTCACCGTTGGTCGCCAGATCCCCCGCGCGTCGGATCCCGCGCTCGCTGGCTGCGGAGACAGCAGCGTCAGGGGATCGGTGGAAGCGGTTGGACAGCAAGACCGCTTCATCAAACGGGCCGTGCCGATTGACCACCGCTTCTAGCCCCTTGCGATTGAGCGAATCGAGCACAGTCCAAGCGAACACCGCGGTTCCTTGAACACCATTCGCCTTGGCCTGCTCGGCAGCCATCATCATCGCCGTCGATGCCGCCTTGAGCGCAGCATGAGGCGCCGCCACGGTTCCATCCGCCAGCACCGTTGGGCGCTTGATTAGAGTCACGGTATCGAGCAAAGACACACCGAGTTCAGCCGCCTCGGCTGCACTTTCGGCACCAATGTCGACGACCGCGTCGTGGAACGTCCATGGAGTTTCACCGTCTCTCCTTAAGCCCTGCAGATGAGTCGACGGAATAGCAATTGCGCCGATCACAAGGCCACGGCGCGTCATGATCTGAACCTTCTGCCCAAAGTGGAACTGATCGAAGAGCGCGCCGTGATCGCGGTCGCCCAGCGGCACTAAGCGCAGGTAGCCATCATTCTGAATACGACTCACCGCGTATCCAGGTTCATCGAGCGGAGCAACGAACAAGCGGCGCGGCGAGCCACTGCCAAGGACCAGGACAACGTTGCCTAGCCGGTCTCGCTCAGCGTCTGCACCGAGCGCACTCACCACTGAGCGAGCGGCAAGTGCCTCCCGCCCGACCACGGCCGGGGTTGCCAACATGCTGACCACTTGGTCGCGAAGTGCGAGGTCCTGTGCACTTCCTGGAGTGGGCCAGGAGAGCATCACTAGGGCAAGCAGCCAGTGGGGGTTTGAACTTCGCCGGATCACTGAGATGATGTGCATGACGTCAACGCTAGCACCAGGCCAAACGCAGCTGGCCCGCGACCTGACTCAGAGCGCAGGCACCATAGCCCGCATCGCCCCTTAGACACCATAGGCCCCAGGAACCGGAGGGGAGACCAACATGAGCGACACCACCGCGATCCAGCCGCAGGCAATGACCGCTTCTGCGGCCAGGACCGGCTTCACAACGGACCCCGTCCAACGTCATCACGACGCACTGTTCCCGTCGGTCAAGCCGTACTACGCGCAGCCACTTGTGCTCGATCACGGCGAAGGCGTCTGGGCTATCGACACGGACAAGAACCGCTACCTCGATCTGTTTGGCGGCATCCTTACGACCTCTTTGGGCCACTGCCACCCTGAGGTGGTCGAACGTGTGCGCGAGCAGGCCGGCAAGCTTGGCCACACCTCTACCCTCTACATCTCCGAGCCCCAGGTTGCAGTCGCCGAGCGCCTGAACAGAATCGCTCCTGCAGGCCTCACTCGCACCTTCTTCACCAACAGCGGTACCGAGGCGGTGGAGACCGCAATCATGGCTGCGCGCATCCACACCGGCCGCAGCGAGATCGTCGCCTTGCGCAACGCGTACTCCGGACGCAGCACGCTGGCAGCGACCGTCACCGCGCACGGGACCTGGCGTAACGCCAACCCTGCACCCGGCATCGTGCACGCAAAGGCTCCTCACACCTATCGTTGTCCATACAACACCCCCTGCAATGCGGACTGCGTGGGACACTGGATCGACGAATTGGTCGAGGTCATCGACACCACGACTTCCGGTCAACCTGCCGCTTTGATCTTCGAGCCGATTCAAGGCGTCGGTGGATTCAACGTACTCCCAGACGAATACATGCGCCAAGCCGCTGAGGTGATCAAAGAGCGCGGCGGGCTCTTGATCGCAGACGAGGTACAGACCGGGTTCGGTCGCACCGGGGACCTGTGGTGGGGCATCGACCACGCAGGAGTCGCACCTGACCTCATGATCATGGCCAAGGGTATTGCGGCCGGTTTCCCGGTCGGCGCCACCATGGCCACCGACGCGGTCGCCGCTAGTTGGACCAGCAAAACGCTCTCCACATTCGGAGGCAACCCAATCTGCATGGCCGCTGCCGACACCACCATCGAGATCATGGAACGAGAGCAGGTGCCCATGCGAGCTGCCACGCGCGGGCATCAGCTACGTGCGGGTCTCGAGGCGATTGGGGAAAGGCACTCTTGGATCGGCAACGTCCGAGGTCGCGGTCTGATGCAAGCGCTAGAGATCGTCGACCAAGCGACAGCTCCGGACGCAGTCCGTGCCAGCCAACTTCTGGAATCCACGCGCAAGCATGGACTGCTTGTCGGCTTGGGTGGGCTGCACAACAACGTAGTCCGCCTGGGGCCGTCACTACTGATCTCCGAAGCCGAGGTCACCGACGGAGTTGAGCGACTCGGCGCGGCGTGCGCGGCTTTAGGCGACTAACGCACTCCGATCAATTCGGCGATGCTCAAGGCCATCACCTTGGCGCTATCGACCATGTCCTGAATGCCACACCACTCGTCAGGCTGGTGCGCCTGTTCCAAGATTCCAGGTCCGTAGGCCACGCAATGGTGCACTCCCCCGATCTTCGAAAAGTGCTTCTGATCGTACGTGCCAGGGCTAGCAATCCGCATCGCCTCTCGGCCTAAGACTTGTTCGATGTTGTGTTCGAGCGTGGCCACTAGCGGCGACCCGTCAGGGGTCTGTGTCGGGTGTACCACCATCAGATCCTCGATCTCGAAGCTCCAGTTTGGATGCTCCGCCTCCACCTGCTGAAGCAGTTCAACGATTTCCTGCTTCGACGCTTCGAACTCCTCCTCGATCAGAAACCGGCGATCAAAGATCGTCTCGCAATGATCCGCAACGCACGGGGTCTGTGGATCCTCACCACCTTGACCACCGAGGATCGCATTGATGTTGATGGTTGCGCGTCGCGCATCCGCGGGCACCACCGGCATGGCGGTGACCCGCTGCGCTAGCCGAGGTTCCAACTGGGTGCGAACCGATTCGAGCAAGGCACCGGTCTCGGCGATCGCGTTGACTCCGAGGAAGGGCATCGAACCGTGGCCGATCTGCCCTCGAGCAGTGACCTTGAACCAGTACACACCTCGATGCCCCACGCACACTCGATCAACGTCGAGGGGTTCAGGGATGAGCGCATAGTCGATCCGATCAGCCGTCAAACGTCCAATCTGGGCAAGGTGCGCAACACCAGCAAAGCCGCCGCTTTCCTCATCGACCGTGCCACTCACCTCAACACTGCCGCATAGCTCAAGGCCTGCACGCCGCAGTGCCTCCGTGGCATAGATGCCGCACGCCAGCCCCGCTTTCATGTCGGCGCTGCCGCGCCCATAAAGACGCCCGTTCTTGACCTCGCCGCCAAATGGATCCACGGTCCAACCGTGCCCTACCGGCACCACATCAATGTGCCCGTTGATGTGGACCAAAGGCCGATCGCTCGAACCTTCTCGCAAGCCCACTACATTCACTCGGGGATATGCCGTCGAGTGCTCAGCAGAGTCCTCCGCTACAACTTGATCCACCTCAAAGCCGAACTCGCACAGCCTTTCGCCGATCAACTCAGCGCACGGTCGATAGTGCGCACCCGGTGGGTTGACCGTCGGGATACGGATCAGGTCGGCTGAGAAGTCAACCAACTCTTCCTCCAGCCCCTCGACCGCAGCGACGATCCGGTCTGCCACTCCTTGGGCGAGCGGCTCCGTCACCGAGCAGGGCCGCTCATGTCGACTTCCCTCTGGGGGTGGGCCGCATGGCAAGGAGGCTCAACGGCCATCCAAGGAATCAACCAACAACAGCTCGAACCATGGCACGTTGTAGCGGAACTCGTTCGACGTTTCACAGGACGGTCCCGACATTGGATTGACATTGGCCTCGTTGGTCCTTATCGGCGACGTTGATCACGTCCACTAGCAAAGGTCGATCTGATGCCGAACTGGTTTCCGAACGCGGCTCTCTCATATCGACTCTCAACAAGTCGTCGCCCGAGAACCACTGGGGCACCGACAGATCGCAAGGATCTAGCAGTCCACCACCATGAACGTCAGCAATTCCCAAAAGGGCGGAGAGAAAGTGCTGAGGGAAAGTGCGGAGAGAACATCTTGCCTTCGCTGACGAACAAGATCGGACTCAAAGCGAATGCCAAGCAGCAGCGGCCTGATGACCTTGCCCACCAACAAGTACGCCGCCGATAGGCTCGACTTGCCAGTTCCCGACGTTCAATAAGTATAGGACAGCATTGAAGCGGCACCGAACGAGGAAGGGACCTCCGAGGCGCAGCACGATGCCCTCGTGGCCGATGATCGAACATCCTGGAACGCCGAAGAACTCCCCAAGGTGCCCGGTCACTCTGACTCACCAAGGTTGATATCCGCTGACCCGGCCCCGAGCTTTTTGACGCGGTGATGCTGTCGGCAGTGATCGCCGCAGCGCATAGCTACCCTGAGTCGCGCGTTCTGTGCCTTCAGCAAAAGTGGCTCGCCTTGCGGAATCGGTGAAGATTCCGTCAAAGCCAATGGGCTTTAGCGAACCATCGGACTCTCTTTTTGTCACAATCGGAGAAGCCCCCGCCGCTACCGACCGCGCAAGCCTTAAGGATGCGTCACACAATTGAGAATCGGAAGTGCAATGCCTATCACCCCATCGATTCGTGCACAGATGAGAGCAACCGCAACGGTCTTGCTGGCTGCAAGCGCTGCGCTCTGTTTGGCGGCGTGCACCGAATCACCCAATGCGACCTCTCTGGAGACTGCCATGTCCAGCCCCCCGAATAACTCGCAGCCTTCAGGTGGTGACTCGAACTACAAGCTTGGCCCGGGCCTCACAGCCATTGACGGCCTATTGGTGGGGCACCACACCCTCACCGAACGCCCTACGGGTTGCACTGTGGTGTTGATCCCAGCGGGAGCCGTGGGCGGCGTAGAACAGCGCGGCGGGGCCCCAGGTTCTCGTGAGCTGGGATTGTTGGATCCGGTCAATTCCGTTCAAGAGGTGCATGGCGTGGTTCTTGCGGGAGGAAGTGCTTTTGGTCTAGACGCTGCATCAGGCGCGGTGCGCTTTCTCGAAGAGCAAGGCATTGGCTATGACGTCAAGGTCGCGAAGGTGCCAATCGTGGTCAGCGCGATCCTGTTTGATCTGGGCGTTGGCAACAAGCCGTCCGTGCGACCGACTGCAGACTGCGGCTATCGAGCATCGCAAATAGCGAGCGCACAACCCATGGCCGAAGGCAACGTTGGTGCTGGCGCAGGCGCCACCGTCGGCAAGTTTGGCGCGACCGGCTCGGCGATGAAGGGGGGCATCGGCAGCGCCTCCATCACCACCGAGGACGGCCTCACGGTTGCGGCCATGGTCGCCGTCAATGCCGTCGGCGACATCGTCGACCCCTACTCCGGCCGCATCATCGCCGGAGCGCGCGCGGCTGATGGTCGATCGATGGCTGACGCACGCGAGTTGATCAAGGGGCCACCAAGCCAACGAGCACCGCGCCCGACTGAAAACACCACGATCGGGGTGGTCGCAACCAATGCTAGATTGACCAAAATCCAGGCTACCAAGCTGGCCCAGATGGGGGACGACGGGTTCGCCCGAGCGATCAATCCCGCGCACACACCAAGCGATGGAGACACCTTGTTCGCCCTGGCCACCGGATCCTGGGACGGAAGGCCCAGCATGACCCGCATCGGTGCTCTTGGAGCGGAGGTAGTCGCTGAGGCCATTCTGCGCGCCGTGGAACAGGCCGAGAGCATTGACGGTTTCCCTTCAGCGACTGAACTCGGCACCACCAGAGCAGCCTCTCAATAGCTGACGCCGCCTTTCCTGAGTACCAAGAGTCAAGACTTCCATGAAAAGCATCTTCAGTCTCACAGGCAAGACAATCGCCGTGATCGGCGCCGCCTCAGGAATCGGTTCGGCGGTGGCGCGCGGATGCGCCGACCAAGGAGCACATGTCGTCTGTCTTGATCTCGACGTCACGGGCGCCCAGGCGACGGCAGAGCAGATTCTCGCGACAGCGGGCAGTGCGAGCAGCGCGGGCGTGGACATTCTCGACGGCAAGGCGACCAAGGCAACGCTCTTGGAGATTCACCAAGAACGCGGTTCGCTGGATGGGGTCGCCTGTACCCCAGCGATCAACGTGCGCAAGCCTCTGCTTCAGTACACCGACGAAGAGTTCGATCGCGTCATCGGACTCAACCTCAAAGGCGGACTGCACGTCTTTCAAGGGGCCGGCCCGCTAATGGCACAACAGGGCGGTGGCAGCATCGTCATGTTCTCTTCCATCCGTTCGCTGGTGGTCGAACCTGGGCAGGGGATCTACGCGGCGACTAAGGGCGGTATCGTCCAGATGGTTCGCGCTCTCGCCGCGGAACTTGGGCCAAGCGGGGTGCGGGTCAACGCCATCGGCCCGGGAGTCGTCGAGACACCTCTTACCGAGCCGATCAAAGCGCAGCCAGATTGGCACCGAGCGTACGCCCAGCGCAACATCTTCGGTCGGTGGGCGCAACCCGAAGAGATGGCCGGCCCTACGGCCTTCCTGCTCTCTGACGCTGCAAGTTATGTCACCGGGACTATCCTCTACGTCGACGGTGGCTGGACCGCAATCGATGGGCGCTTTTCTCCTCCTGGAATGTAAAGGGAGAACTCCGATCTCAACCTTCGTGGTGGCGACCGCGATCGCGGCGACAGTCGTAGCACTGTTGCTCCAGCGACTATTCATCTCCAGGTACAGCAACCACCCAGTTGGCGATGAGAGCGAGTACCTTGAGCGAGCCGTGCGTGCCGATCCATTCGACCCGACTCCGTTCGTTCGGATGCCACTCTTGATCGCGATCTCAGTTTTGCTGCGTGGCAACCAGCGCCGCATGGCGTTGGCCATGAGTTTGGCATCGGCCACAGGTGTAGCGATCACGGCGACGGTCGGCGCCACCGCTCAGGGCTTCTGGATCTGGGCACCGCTAACGCTGTGGCTACTGTTGCCAGAACGGGTCGCGCTAAGTCACAGAGTCTGGCCGGAGTCGGTGCTCACCAGCCTTGCGGCGGTACTCGCTGGCCTTCTGCTCTTCCAGCCGCCGTACGCCACTGCACTGATCGGCTTGGTCGGTGCCATTGCCGTCGCCACCCGGATCGACGCTATCGCCTGGACACCACTGGCCAGCATCGCTCTGATCGCAACAGCATCGCTCACCGCAGTCGATTGGGTCGTCTTGGTAGGCCCAACGATCACAGTGCTCGTTCTGCTCAGCGTTAGAAACTGGTTGTGCTACCGCATTCCGCTGCCAGAAACGACCTTCCTCTTCAACTTGCTAGTCATGGCCAACGACAAGGACACCATCAGACCACTTTCCACACACCTCACGCAGACCTTGACGGCATGGATCAGCGAAGGCACGTTCACCCAGCAAGCCAGCCTCGCTCTTCGCTCAGCGGCCAGACTGGTGACCAGTCCTTGGGCAACGCTCACAGGATTCGGCCGGCGCCTGCTGAGCTTGCTGGGCCACGACACCTTTGTTGGCGAGATCCTTCTCAACGATCGACGCGATACACCTTGGCTGCGAATACTCCTGCCATTCGGTGCGTCTGTCCTCCTTGGCAGCGCAATAGCGGGCGCCCTCTGGCTGGGACCGAACCACTTTTGGTACGCGCTACCTGCGGCCGGTGCAACCCTCACTACGAGTGCCGTTCACACACGCACTCGGTTCAGGCAACCTCTCGTGCCAGTCGCCGTCTTGGTTCTCGCCGACGCATGCGCTCGCGCGGGTACTGATCCCGCTGAGTCAGTTCTGGCTCTACTGCTCGCCTGCTCCTTGGGCAGTGCGCTCGCAATACTGGGGACGCGGCTGGCGCCGCGAGGCGAGCGCGATCTGTCGTGAACTGCATCAGCGACCGCCAAAGTCGGGCCCTCTCCTCAGGAGTTCTCCAGCAACGCATTAGGTGAGTCACACCCAAGCGCGGCTGGCAGCGCGCTCAGCAGGCAACGAACCCGTTCAGCCTCCACCTCGATCGCAGCGAGGGTGTCTTCTCGAAGCAAGTCCTCGTCCTCGAAAGTCTCCATTTGGCGGCACAAGTGAGACAGCTTATTGGCCCCCAGCATGGCGCTCGCTCCCTTCAGTGAATGCACGGCTCGCCGCAATCCTTCATCATCTCCCGAATTGAACGATTCGCGTAGCGAGATGCAATGGTGCGGCGTCGTCTCAACAAAGCTTTGGACGAACGTCGCGAGCAGCTCGCTTGACCCACCGAACTCGCGAACCAAGAACCCTCGAAGCAAGTTTGGATCAAGCCCACCTACATCGGGGCCGCCAAGCGCCACTTCGATGCGCCGCCAGGAAGTCTCTTCAGCGTCTTTCTGCGTCGGCCTAGTTCCATCAACACGCACCGCGGGTCGCGTCAAAGGCTCTGCTGCGGCTCGCTCCTGAGTGCTAGAGATATCGACCGGGGGCGTTTCAGAATCGATCGTTAGCGGCCCTGATTCAGCCTCAGACTGAGTATCCGGGCGCGCCCACCATTGCAACAGAACCTCCTTGAGCTGATTGAGAGTAAAGGGTTTGCTGATGTACCCATCCATCCCCGCTACGAGACAATTCTTGCGATCTCGAGCCATGGCATTGCCTGTCATGCCGATCACCGGCAGCGGTCTGCCCGACCCAAGCTGGCTTTCGCGCTCTCGAATCTGGGCAGTGGCTTGGAAACCATCGAGGACGGGCATTTGGACATCCATCAAGACCAAGTCGTATCGCTTGGTGTCGACGGCGCTCACCGCCTCGAGACCATTACCAGCAACCTCGACCGCCCCGCCCAACCGTGCAACCATGCCGCCGACGACTAGCTGGATAGCGAGGTCGTCCTCAGCAACCAAAACTCGGATCCCGGCCAGTTCTTTCTGAACCGTCTGAACTGTCCTCGACCGCGCGCGTGGTTGCTCCGTCGGCGCCTGCTCTGTGGCTCGGCGCTCGGTGGCCCTGCGTGTTGTGACTCTGCGCTCTCTGACTCTGCGCTCTGCTACTGGGCGCTCTGCGACTGGGCGCTCTGTGACTGGGCGCTCTGTGGCGTCGTCGCGTAACCCTTCGTTCGCCGCGACGAGTCTGCGGGCGGTCCCGGCCTTCCTCGTCCGGCCGCTAAGGTGAAGGACGAAGCAGACCGCTACCACGCTCAGATAACCGAGGTATGCCCGTTCTGTTCGCCAAGGCGATGTTCGAGCAGTAGGGGTGTCAGTGGTGAATGCTTCACTCTGCTCCTGCAGTGCCGCCTCCTGGGCCAGGGTGGCGCCAACCGGGCACATCAACAGGCAAACCAGCGCGACGGCGCTCGACGCGAGGGTTCGCCGGCGGCGGTTCCATGCCTCGCACAGGCGCGCAACCAATGCCCCGAAACTGGAAACGGGCATCCGATCGGGCTGGACAAGACGGACCGCCGAGCGCATTTCGAATCCTCAAGAACGCCAACAGAACTTGGCGGTGGTCGTTGGAAATCCTAGGACTCACAATCGTACCAATCTCAGGTCGAGCAACCCAACGGATCGGCCCGCACCGCTGCAACCAGGCGCGGATGACCTCAGTTCTACCGCTAGGATGGGAATCACGATGGAGGACATCACAACGATTCTTGCGCAGGCCCGATCCGAAGACCGCAACGAGCGCGAGATCGCCTCCCGCCGACTCTTCAACTTGGTCTACGATGAGTTACGACGCCTCGCTCGCGGCAAGATGGCGCGTGAGCCTTCCGGACACACACTCGGCCCTACTGCCCTGGTCCACGAGGCCTACCTCAAGTTACTCGGACACGACGGCTCTGTCGATTTCGACAATCGAGCTCACTTCTTCGCCTCAGCATCAGAAGCGATGCGGCGAATCCTGGTCGATCGAGCGCGCCGCTACGCGCGCACCAAGCGAGGGGGCGAATACCATCGAGTCGAACTGCCCGAGCAAACCGCAGATGGCACCCTATGGCGCAGGGCGGAGGACGTCTTGGCCATCGACTCTTCGTTGGACCGCCTAGAGACCGAGAACCCGCGCATGAGCGACGTCGCCAAGTTGCGGTTCTTCGCCGGCTTAACTGTTCCGGAAACTGCAGCGACGCTAGGCATCTCGCAACGCTCGGTCGAACGCTCGTGGACCGGAGCCCGCGCCTTCCTTCTCAGAGACCTCACCCAAACCTCCGCTGATCCACTCAACTAGCCTTCATCGCCCTTCCACGCAATGTCAGATCAAGCATCTAGCGAACTGCCCTGGAACGAGTTCTATGCCCTGATCGACGCGTCCGACGCAGCTCGAGACCAGGCGCTTCGCGAACTGCAGACACGCGACCCAATCCGTGCGACTGCCCTCAGAGAACTGCTCGAAGCCCACCAGCGAACCGACCCGCTCTTGGACGAGCCTGCGGCATTGGTAGCGGAACGGATCCAGGACTCTCCACCCTCGGCGGCAGATCAACTCCCCTTTGTTGAACTCGGAGGCTTTACCTTGTCTCGCCTGATCGGACGAGGTGGCATGGGCGAAGTCTTCTCCGCCACTCGCGCTGTCGATGGCGGGCAACAAACAGCGGCAATCAAGCTGCTCCGAGCGGACCAATTCGGCGCCGATCTTCACCAACGATTCGCAAGCGAACGCGCGGCGCTCGCACGACTCGACCACCCAGGCATCGCTCGACTGATCGACTACGGCACAGCCCCCGACCAACGCCCCTACGTTGTTCTCGAGTATGTCGAAGGCGCGCCCATCGACATCGCATGTCAAGAGCAGGGGCTCGACCTGGCTGAACGCCTCGAGCTGTTCGCCACCGTCTGTGACGCCGTGCATGCTGCTCACCGCAGTCTGATCGTCCATCGCGACATCAAACCGTCAAATGTTCTGGTTTCCGATCGCGCACGACTGGTCGACTTTGGCATTGCCAAGGATCTTGCCGACGAAGACGTGACGCAAACAGTCCAACGACGCATGACCCCAAGTCACGCAAGCCCTGAGCAGTTGCGCGGCGACGCCATCACAACGGCCAGCGACATCTACTCGCTCGGCGTCCTACTGTGTGAATTGGTGACCGGACAGCTACCCTACCTGAGCGCAACCCCCGGTTCGCGCGCCGGCTCGGGCGCCGGTTCGCGGACCGTTGACTTGGTGACCACATCGATCCTCGAAGGCAGGTGTACCAAGCCCAGCGAGCTAGCTCGTAGCAGTGTCGAACAGCCTCTCTTTTCCCCCGCCCAGCTGCGCGGAGATGTCGATGCGATCGTGTTGCGCGCACTGGCGTTGGAGCCAGAACGCCGCTATGACTCAGCTGCTGCGCTGGCCCTCGACATCCGGCGTTCGTTAGACGACAGACCAATCATTGCGCGGCCGGATTCCTTCGTATATCGGCTGACAACGGCGATCAAGCGCAACCCAATCGCCTTTGCGACCGGCACAATCGCAGCGTTGTTTCTGGTCGCCGCTGTGGTCCTCCTGTCGCTGCAAGGGGCACGGCTCAAGACTGCGCTGGCTCAAGCAAGCACGGAACGGGCAAGGGCCCAAGAGCAGACCAACCGGGCTGACCTCAACAATCGAATGCTCACTGGGTTCATTCTCGAGGCGGCTCCCGAACGAGCTCAAGGGGAGTCGATCACCGTCTTGGAGGCGCTGGATCGGGGCCGACAACGATTGCTTGAGTCTCTAGGCGCGGTGCCGGAAGATCGGCTCCGCCTCCAACGAACGATCTTCAGCATCCTCATGAACCTTGGTCGGGTCGATGAGGCTGACACTCTGCTGGACGAAGCGTTCGAAACCCTCGAGCAGATCCCCCGAGACAACACCAACTGGCCACTGCTCGAATCCGCGCTACTGAGTGGGCGGGCTGGAGTGGTCTACACCCGTGGCGATTTTGAGCAGTCACTCGCAGTGTACAGCGCCGCAAGTGAAGCGCTGCTTCCACTGCCAGCAGTGCAGCCGCGGTCTCGGTTTGCTCCGGCGCTGACGACCATCGCGATTGGCCGGGGCCGCGCACTGACCGCCAGCGGCAGACTCGACGAGGCGGAGTCGAACTTCCTTGAAGCCCTCGATTTGCTCGCAAGCGGCAACCAGGAAACTCCATCGCAACTGCGAGCCTCCGCGGAGGCCAGAACTGGCCTGGCGCGGGTTCTGGCGAGCCGCGATCAGTTGCAACCAGCACTCGAAATGCAAACGCAAGCGCTAGCTGCTCTACATGCAGCTTTCGGAGCCCTCGAACCCGAGACCCTCAACGCTCGCTATGAACGCGCACTCACCCTCGAACGCCTAGGCGACACGCAGCAAGCAACCGACGAGTATCGAGCGTGCCACGCCGCTCAGGCGAAAGTTCTGGGCAGCGCCCACTCCACCACATTGACCACCGCTGGGCGCCTAGCTGCCGTTCTGCAGCGTGCTGATCGCTTCAAAGAGGCTGAGGACCTCTATCGACAGAGTCTAGAGTTTCTGAGCGCACCAGCAAGCGAGCACACTACAGCCTTGATCAATCTCGGTTGGGTCCTACACGAGCAAGGGCGCCTGAGTGAGGCTAAACATCACTACCGCTTGGCCGAAGGCGGCCTGCGCGAGGTTAACGCTCCCGAGTATCTGTTCATCACAGTCCTCAACAACCTGGGCCTCTTGGCCATCGACAGTTTGGAGTTCAACAGTGCAGAGTCGTTGCTCAATCGTTCATTGACAATCGCAGAACGCCTGTATGGCAAACAGCACTCTGTGGTTGCGTTCCCGCTAGCGAATCTAGGCCGACTCAACTTCGAACGCGGGCGATACCTTCAAGCTGAAGCTCAGCTTAGGCGCTCACTCGAGATTCGCGAGGTGGCACTGGGCGAATCACACCCTGACTTGGCCCATAGCCAACTCGGTCTTGCACGCATTCTGTGCAATCCTGAAAGCGCCTCCATCAAGGCGTCAGTTGTCCAACGTCGCAGTGAGGGACTCGAGCTTGCCCAAGCTGCGCTCGAAACTAGACAAGACGCGTCGTCGAACTACAAAGCGGCAATCGCCGCGCTCGAAGTCGCGCAGTGCGGGCTCGATCTCGACAGCGATCACACCAGCGAATTGCGTTACTCGCTCGAGGCGATCGTTGCGGTGCGCGGGCCGGACGACGCGACGGTGCTGCGCGCCAAGCGTCTGCTAGCAGAGGACAGCCCCGAGCCCTGAGAACACGCACACCTCTTCAACCGTGCCGAAGCTGTATCAAGACGATCCTTGAGCAGGCGGAGACCACCGGCCAGCCCTTGCGCCAAGTGCCAAGTAGAGCCCGATCACGCCATCAAAGATCAAGCACGCCACCGGTAGATCGACCAGCAGTTCGGGCAACTCACGCGGTACGAAGTCCCAGGCGATGTGCAGCAACCAAGCAGCTGCCAAGAACCACGGTGACCGAAAGTACCCGAGCAGCGCAAACACCACGACGACCGCGAAGCCGGCCCACTCGATGCCACCCAATGACAGGTAGGTCGTGCTGAGCCAAACGGTGAAGACTGACCAGCCGGCGAGCTCTTCCTTGGGGCGCAAGACCGCAAGCCCTACGACCACCAACACAGCGAACGGCAGCGCGACCCAAATGAGGAGTCCGGCTTGTGCAGCCTTTCCCAACAGGACCGTCGCGGCAACCACCATCAAGACAATCCAGCTAGCTACTCCTAATCGTCGCATGATCACCTCTCAAGATTCGTAGTTGAGTCTTTGCCGCCAGAGTACCCCAACGCAGCAGCCCGGTGTATTCTGAGTCGCTCCACTGACCCGAGAGGCAACCGCATGACCGCTCAATCCACTCGATCCGTGTCGGCGCCGACTCCGACCCTCGGATTCATGGCGCTGCCGGCAATAGCTGTACTGGCAACAGCGCTGTACGCCTGCACACCTCCATCTTCCACTGAGGGCCCAATGGTCGACGCGAAGCATGATCAGCCGAGCCAGGCGCCGGCCGACAGTTCAAAGGCAGTTCAAGAAACGATCGAGTTGCACGACTTCCTCGAGGCTTGGTTCGTCGGGCGATTGCCACAGACTCAGGCTGCTTTCGCTCGCTTCGATCAAGCACTGGCGGCGAATTTCGTCATCGTTGGCCCGGATGGCACGCTCGCAGATCGCGAGCAGGTCGTGCAAGCGGTCTATGCCGATTGGGGACGATGGCACGATGACGAAGCCGCTCGTATCGTGATCAAGAACCCCGTGACGCGTCACCAACACGGAGACCACACCACAGTTACCTACGAGGAGTGGCAGACCACCAAGGACGGAACCGTTGCTCGACTCAGCACGGTCGACCTGCACACCAATCCGAACGCACCCCTGGGTCTCCAATGGACGCACCTCCACGAGACGTGGATCAAGCCCTGAGGGGCTGCACTGTCTCTAGCGCCTGTAGTCGTCGATGACCTCGTACCCCACACGCGCCTTCCCATACTGGATCCGTCTGTTGAGGCTGGTGGTGCGGGCCTTTTTTCGGAAGGTTGAGATCACCGGCATCGAGCACGTCCCGGATGACGGATCAGGAATCGTCGTCGCTTGGCATCCGAACGGACTGGTCGATGGCTTCTTGATCCTCACGTGCTGCCCGCAACCGGTGGTCTTCGGTGCCCGACACGGCCTGTTCAGCATCCCACTGCTGGGCTACCTACTCCGCTCGCTGGGCACCGTGCCGCTCTACCGAGCCCAGGATGCCGATCCTTCGACTCCTGAACGAAATCGCAGAGAGGCCAACACCGCCGCACTGAATCACATGGCGGACGCCGCACTCGATCACTTCGTAGCGGTGTTTCCTGAGGGTGTCACCCACGACGCGCCCCAACCTCAACAACTCCGCAGCGGCGCGGCTCGACTGTGGTTGATGACCCGCGAGCGCGCAGCGGCTGGTCAGGGCTGTCCCGTGATACTTCCGGTTGGGCTCCACTATGACAAGAAGCATGCGTTCCGCTCACGCGCCCTGGTGGCGTTTCATCCGCCGATCGATCTCACCAACGTCCAAGAGGGGGCTCACGCTGACAACGACAGCGCGATTCAATGGGTAACTGCTCAGATCGAAGCGACGCTCAAGCACGTTGTGCACGCGACGGAAAGCTGGACCGTTCATCACACGATGGAGCGAGTTCGCACTTTGGTGAGAGCTGAGCGATCAGCAAGGGCTGGCGCGACCCTTAAGCCTGCCGACATGGCCGAGCGCAGCCTCGGATTTGGTCGTGTCTGGCACGCGTACCGCGAGCGCCGTTTCACACAACCAGCGGAGACCGACCGCATCATGGCCGCGGTGCGTGACTACGGTGATGCTCTGCGCATGCTGAGGCTCAGCGACGTTGACCTCGACGTCAACGCGGCAGCGCGCATGCGTCGACGGTGGCCAATGCTCTTGGTGGAATTCGCAGTGGTCTTCTTTCTAATGCCGCCGTTTGTGCTGCTGGGTTACGCAGTGAGCCTACCGGCCGCCTTTCTGTTGCGCATCCTGTCGCACAATTGGTCTGAATCGCGCAAAGAACAGGCCGGCCTCAAGCTAGCTCTCGGGATGGTGGTCTTGCCAGCGACCTGGCTCCTGGTCGGCGTGATCGTGGGCTGGGCGCGACCGACGATCTGGACCGAGAACGCGTTCACTCCGCGCGCACCGATTTACGCGGCGACGATGGCTATCGTCCTGTGCGCCCTGGGTAGCGCGATTGCTTTGCGCTATCAACGCCTTGCCACTGAACTGATTCGCGGCCTGCGCACGCTGATCACTCGCAGTCGCAAGACCGACACGGTGGCGCGCCTAAGGCGCCGCCGCTCGGAACTCTTCGACCAACTCATGGAGTTCTCTCGAGGCCTCGACCTGCCCGGCTCGGTTGCAGCAGATGGCAAGGTCACCTCGCAATCCGAACCGAAACCGACCACAGGATCTGGAGGAGGCATGTGATTGTACCCAGGGTTGCGGTACTCTGCAGCGCTGATGAGCAAGCACTATCCAGACGACTTTCCTCGGGTACCCACCGACTCTTGGGTCGACGCCGACGTCGGCGACCTAGCCCGAAAATACGACAACGTCGAGGCCCACGGCTGGTACTCGAACCTCGATCCGACCCTCGCGGAAATGGCGGACTTGCTCAAGCCTGATGACGTCGTTATTGACTATTCGGGCGGCACCGGCATCCTGCTCGATCGATTGCGCTCGCGCTCGGATGTGCCTCGCGAGCTCAGCCTCCTGCTGGTGGACGCTTCGCCTAAGTTCCTGCGCGTCGCCTACGAAAAGCTAGGAGACGACGAGCGCGCCGCTTTTCGCTGGATTCGCTATCTACGCGCGGAGGGGCGGCTCGAGCGGCTTGATGAGGTGTTAAGCCCCAAGCTTCTCGAGCGCGGTGCTGATCTGATCGCATCGACCAACGCCATCCATCTCTACTATGGCTTGGACGTAACCCTCAAGAGCTGGCACCGCGTGCTGCGTCCGGGCGGCACCGCTCTCGTTCAATCCGGCAACATCCGCGGCGCCTCAGCCCCCAAAGACACCTGGTTGATCGACGAAACGGTGGGCCGCATTCAAGCGCTCGCAAAGACGCTGGTAGAACTCGACGAGCGCTACGCAGCTTTCAGGCCCGCGCTTGCAGATGCCTCAAGAATGGCTCAGCACTCAGCCGAACGCGACCGCTACTTTCTTCCGGTTCGACCGCTCGACTACTACCTACAACACTTCGACCAAGCCGGATTCACTGTCGATGGAGTTGCCCATCGGGTAATCGAAGCCAAGGTCTCTGACTGGTTCGAGTTCTTAAGCGCATACCACGAGGGTGTTATGGGCTGGGCAGGCGGTACCGCCAAGATCGACGGCGCGACCCCAGACGAGGACATGGTCGCCTTGCGTCTGGCGCTGATCGAAGAGTCGCTCGAGCGCCTGTTCGATCAGCAACCGACCTTCCGCGCCTGCTGGACTTACCTCACCTGCCGGCGAGCGTAGGAGTCGTTGGTTGGCCCACTAGCGCCCCGGCAACCAGGAGTCGGTTAGGACTCGATTAGGAGCCAGGCCACAAGGAGTCTAGGAGACAGCGGTTCCCTTCCTTCAATCAGACTCCTCGGAGTCGCGTCGGCCAGTATCAGGCTCCACGGGGCCTGGCCGAGCGGAGCTAGCGCTGTCTGGCTCTAAGATCACCTCGGGATGATCCCAGCCCAGCAAACGGAGCTCCTCAGCAGCTTGTGCTCTGCTGCTAGTCACAATAGCCACCTCGAGCGTGTCTCCTTGGACCGGCTTCACCGACTCGTCGATCAGACGAAAGCCGCTCTTGGAACTGGTCAACGAGAGCGGCAAATAGGTGCGTCGATCGCTAGTGATAGCGCTGGCATCAGCGAATTGAGTGGCTTCGGGCATCGCGCCGATCCAACGTTCGATCACCACGTCGTCGCGCCCCATCTTGAGCGCCCAGAAGTCCAAGTTACGGCTTTCCGCGAACAGGAGATGGCCACCCATTTTCCGCACCATCTCGGCGGAGACCTTGCGGCGGTCGCGCAGCAGCGCGACCCACACGCGACTCACGCCCATCTCGCGCGCCGCACGGCGTGCGAACGAGAAATTAACGTTTTCGTTGGGACTGAGACCAACACAGCCTTCTCGTCGAGTGAGCTGGGCCCGCCGCAGAACCGAGTCGTCCAACGCACTCCCCCACAGGACCCTGAAACCCAAGTCCTGCGCTGCCTTGCAGTGATCGGTGTTGGTATCGATGAACAACACCTCCTTGCCACCGCGACGAGCACTCTCAGCCAGTGCCAAGCCGATGTCATTGGCGCCAAGAATAGTGTAGCCCTCGGGCTTGGGCGGCTTGAGCCTCAACAAGCGAGCCAGTAGGCCGCCGGTCATCCCCTGAAGTACCACCGTCACCGCGATCACCAAAAACACCAGCGCGCGGAGTTCCTTACCACCGTCAATATCGTTCGCCTCTAGCCTGAGAGCAAACAGCGAGGACACGGCGGCAGCAACGATGCCTCGTGGCGCCATCCATGAGAGAAACGTCTTCTCGCGGAGGTTCAGACCTGAGCCAACGGTACTCGCAAAAATGTTGACCGGCCGCACCAGAAAAACCAGGGCGAGCACAGTGAGCAACCCGGCTAGCCCAAGATTCTGTACCTCGACCATGCGTACATCGGCGGCCAGCAAGACGAACAGCATGCCAATGAACAGCACCGTGAGCTGCTCCTTGAAGTGTTTGAGTTCGGTGACTGCTTCGCTGCGAAGATTGCCCACCGCAACGCCCGCAACCGTCACGCAAACAATGCCCGACTCATGACTGAGATGGTTGCTGAACTGAAAGAAGAAGAGGACTGTTGCGAGGGTGGTCACATTCTCGAGGCCCGTAGGCACGAGCCAATCGATCTTCAGTACCAGAACCACCACCAGCCCACAGACAATGCCCAGCCCGCCACCGTATGCGAACCGAGTCAGTAGGTCTTGAGCGCCCAAAGCGAAGCCTTGAGCCGACGGCGGTTGCAACGCAATCTCAAGCGCCACCATTGCCACGATGGCGCCCACCGCATCAATGAAGACGCCTTCCGCCTCGAGTATGGTCGAGAGATTGCGGTTGACTCTGATGCGCCGCATCAGTGGATTGATCACCGTGGGCCCAGTGACGATCACTAAGGTGCCAAACAGAATCGCTAGCGGCCAGGCCCACCCCAGAATCCAGCGTGCCGACAAGGCTCCACCGACGGTTGTCACCACCGCGCCCAAGGTCACCAACCTCCGAATACTGGACGCTTGCCGCCTCAGCTCCGCAACGTTGAGACTGACTCCACCCTCGAACAGAATGATCGCAACAGCAAACCCAACCAGTAGTTGCAACGCCGACCCGAGTGACTGAGGCTCGACGTATCCCAAAACATCAGGTCCGACGAGCACGCCGGTGGCGAGCAGCAGGACGATCCCCGGAATACGAAGGTGCCGCGCAACGGTCTGAGCGACCATCCCTAAGATTAGGGCCAGTCCAATGGTTAACGCTGGATCAGCAGCAACATGCTCCGCCATGGCCTTAGGGCCCCGCTCTCGTTGGACAGCTAGTTCGATCGATCAGTGGTTTCGTCAGACCGCAACAATAACCCAATCAGTTGAGCCTGAGATCTTTCAGATCGGAGGATCTCTTGACGCGCCGTTAGCCCAGTTCGCCCCATTGAAACAGCCTGCTACCGATCACGAAGGTCACCAAACCGACTGCGAGCAAGATCGAGCATGGCAGCACCATCTCAAGCGGCCCGAACCCCCTCCACACAGCTCCTTCGATCGCCAAGATGCCCCACTTCACCGGAGAGAAGTCCGACAACGCCTTCATCCAGTCTGGCATCACAAACAACGGCACCATGCCGCCGCCAAACATCGACATCACTAGCAAGATCGCCCAACCAATGCCCGCAGCCGCGCGCTCGGTGCGACCGAGCACCGAAAGCAACATCATGATGCCAACGAAGCACAAGGCCGTGCAGGTGAGAGCCATCAGGAGTAGCGGCCACGAGAGCGGCCTCACACCGAAGACCACCACGGCCAGGAAGACCAAGAAGAGACTCACTGAGTATGCCGTCACGAAACAGGCGACTCCCTTACCAGCAAGAATCGACGAGCCTCGCAGCGGAGACATACGGAGCCTCACCAAGGTGCCCTGACTGCGCTCGATCGCGAGCGAGATACCGAACGACGCTGAACAACCAATGACCGCCCACAACATCGCTTGCGCGAACGAAACGGCATACGGGTTCTTGGGCCGCCGCGGAGCGCGCTCGATCTCAACGTCACGGCGATCAACAGTCAACGGCGTGAGCCCACCACCAGCTGATTCCCCGCCCGCTGACGTTCCGCCCTCAGGCATCACTAGCCCTGTGTCATTGAGCCTCTTCAAGGCCTCCAAGAAGCCTTGCAATTGTGCCCGCTCAGCAAAGTCTGGACCCGCCTCGATTGCGAGCAAGTTGTCGTCGACCATGCTCTCCATCTGGGCTCGATCGGTGAAGGTGTCCTGGAGCAACACGGATCCTGAGCGGATCAAGACACCCTCCAGGAGCCCCGCCTCGGCGATCCGCGACGGATCGCTGCGCAGCTCGACCAGTGGCGCACCGCCAACGAACCGGTTTCGGTTGGCTGCCTCAAACCCCTCGGGAACAACGAGGTAGGCAGCCACAGCACCGCGTCTGACGTTGCTTGCGGCGGTCTCAACATCACCGGGAATCACACGAACTTCGCTGGCACCGTCGAGAACCGAGATCAACCTCTCGGAAGCTTCGGTCTGATCCTGGTCGACCACGATCAACGCGATCGCGCTCGGCCCACTCGACTGGCCTCCGCCGAAGACCGAGCCGAAAAACATCGCCATGATCACCGGCCAAAAGAAGGTGAAGAAGAACCCTGCGCGATCACGGAGCAGCAGCTTGAGGTCCTTGCGAGCTAGCAGCAGAATCTCAGTCACGGAGTGCCCGCCCAGTCAGATTCAAGAACACGCTCTCTAGGTCGGGCGGCTGGTAGCCGAACGTCTGCACCGCGGTTGTCTCTTTGAGCTTGGTCAAAGTGTCCACCGGCTCATTAGTATGGATCACTTCCTCGCCATCGGCATGAGTGACAGTGAGCAGCCCCTGCCCCCCGTGCTCCTGGATTAGACGCGGAACCGTGTCAAGGCCGATCAACCTGCCTGAATCGACGATCGCGATCCGGTCACAGAGGCGTTGAGCCTCCTCCATGTAGTGGGTGGTGTAGACCACCGTGCAACCCGCCTCCTTGAGCATCGATACTCGCTCGAAGATGGCGATCCGTGACTGAGGGTCAACCCCCACAGTGGGCTCGTCTAACAGCACCAACTGCGGTTCGTGGATGATGGCCACCGCCAGGTTGAGACGCCTCTTCATGCCCCCTGAGAAGGTCGAGACCCGATCGAAGCGCACGTCTTCGAGGCCCGCCAGCTCCAAAGCCCACTCTAGGCGCGACGGCAATCGCTCTGCGCTTACGCCCTGCACCTTGCCGAAGAACGTAAGGTTCTCAAGAGCTGTCAAGTCTTCGTAAAGCGCCAGCGCTTGAGGCGCCACACCTAGGCGTCTGCGGACGTTTGGATCCTCGGGACTGCCAACCCCGAGAACACCCTCGAGGCCCGAAAAGACGATCGATCCAGAGTCTGCTTGGAGTAGACCTACAACCAAACCAATGGTGGTTGACTTGCCGGCTCCGTTCGGTCCGAGCAGACCGAAGATCTCACCCGCCTCAATCTCGAAGCTCAGTCCATCGACGGCGACGGTTGCGTCGTAGCTCTTGTGCAGGTCGCGCACGGACAGGATCGGCATGCGCTCAGTCTGACCCGGGGCGCTCGAACAAGCAAGCCTGCCCGTCCTCCGCTTTGTCCTCAGCGCAAGAATCTTCCCAGCACGCAAAAACCCCGCCTGCCAAAGCAAACGGGGTTTCATCGATCAGTCGTCACCCGCGGGACCAGCACCTTTGAGTAGCGCGGCGCCCATTCCCTCTTTTGTCTTGTTTGGGGGGAGAGGGTAACTAGATCAGCTACCAGCTCGACTTAGTGACTCCGGGAAGATCACCGCGCAATGCCAACTCTCTCATCGCGATGCGCGAGAGGCCGAACTTGCGGTAGTAGGCACGGGACCGACCGGTCATGTTGCAGCGATTCCTGACTCGCGACGGGCTGGAGTCACGTGGCAGCTGGCTGAGCTGCCGCATGGCGAGTTCACGCTCTTCTTGAGGAATGGTCTGATCCTTCACGCGAGAGCGCAGTTCGTTGCGGCGCTCGCGGTAAACGACCACAAGCCGTTTGCGCTCGTTATTCTTAGCAATCCGTCGTTGGCTAGCCATGAGATTTCAATTCCTAGAAAATTCGTGAGCGATCATGATCGTCGCGTCAAAGATTGGTTTGCGACTCACCGCACGGGGACTACAGAACATCCGTGCGCGGCGCACAGGCGCGAAATGATACCAGCATCAAGTGCGCTGGTCCAAGTACCAAAACGGCGAAAAGTTGCAGAAGTTTGCCTCCGCTTCCACTGATGCATCTCGGCCTAGCTACCACCTGCCCACCGTACGCTGAGGCCGATCGAGCGCCCCATTGCAAGGGGAGCCCGATCGTCGGCAGCCGGAAAGTAGCTCTCATCCGTGCCATTCTGAAGCTCGAGAGACAGGTCGATCGACGGATTCAATTTGTAGGTCAACGCTGCATCGAGCACCAGGGCACTCGGTATTGCCCGTTCTGTGGGCCCGAACTCATCCTTGCGCGCCCGCCACTCAAGACTTGCCCTGCTCGACCACCGGGACTGGCTCCAGACCAAACCGGTTCGTAGTCGGTTGGCCGGAATGTCTGCCAGGGTTGATCCGTCGTTGGCCTCCCCTTCGATCCAGTGCCCCGAACCCTCGAGCCGCCATGAAGACACGCTGTTGGCAGTACTGCCAAGCGCGATGAAGCCGTCGAGCTCAGCTCCAACGATTCGTCCCGAAGTCACATTGACGAAGCCAAGCACGCCGGGCGACAAGGTCACGCGCTCGATGTAGTCGGTGATCCGATTGCGGTAGCCCGAACCGGTCAGCGCGAATCGGCGCCCGACCACCCGCAGCGACATTTCGACATTGGTCGAGGTCTCCGATCGCAGATCGGGATTACCCCGCACCTGCCCACGGCCAGTGGTACCAACAAAAAATTGTTCGGTGAGGCTTGGAAAGCGCAGGCCTCTGCCAACATTGACGACCAACTGAGCCCGCTCATTCAAGGGAATCGAGGCACCCAGGAACCCAGTAACAGCCGTCCGAGATCGCTTGGTCTCGGACACGACGCCTTCAACATCCGCGATGTCGCCGGTGTGTTGGCGCCCTTCGGTGACTCGTGCCCCGACCTCGAACTCTGAATTAATCGCGGTCCAGTTCAGCACCGCGTATCCGCCCAGCTCGTCCACCTCGGCGTCATTCAAGGAGCGGAACATGGTGCTGCCGTTCGATGTCAGGGCGGTTTCTTCAGAACTCACCCCTCGGCGGCCGTAGTAGTCGAGTCCAACCCTGCCATCCCAGCGCACAGACTCGACCGGCAGTCTGTGTTCGAACAAACCACCCAGATCCATCGACGAACTGTCGACCACGTTGCGTTGGTTCGAGGATGGCCGGCTGGCGTCGGTGATCAGGTCCTGAGTGTGAGTCCAGAGCCGCGCCCGCCAGTCTGCTCCTAGCGAAATCTGATAGCGCAGGAGGCCATGCCGCTCCCTCGGATAGATGGTGATCCGTTGGGGAAAGTCGAGCGCAGACTTGCCGATGTCGTCACCGTAGCTGCCTACGAAGCGTACGTCCTGGCCAAGAGGCCCAGACCCGAACCGAGCTCTCGCGATACCGGAAGTCTGCTCATGGCGACTGAACAGTCGTGTACCGTCCGGAGTCTCTGCATCGTCCGCAGAGCGGTGCGCAAGCCCCAATGAGAATGTCTCATTGCCCCAGCTCAGGTTCTGGTAGCCCTCATCCCCTTGTGACTCCCATCCAAGAGAGGCGCCGAACACCGTGTAGGCCTTGGAGAACAACTGGATCGCACCGCCCAAAGCACCCGACCCGTAGTAGGTACTCGCAGGCCCCCTCGACACTTCCACCTGGCCAAGCAGGGCCGGGTCAATGAACGACACCGAAACACCCGCTCGCCGCTCGCTGCTGATCCGAATACCATCGACAAAACTCAACAGACGTTGACGCGAGACCCCGCGCACCGAGAGCACCTGGAAGATTCCGGCCTGCCCGTTCTCGGCAACGCCAGGCAGCGCGACAGCCGCCTCCACAGCAGTCCCCGCGCCAACCGTCTCAGCCAGCTCTATGAAGGCGGTTGAAACGCTATTGGGCGAGAAACTGTCTCCTAAGAACTCTGCGGTGACGTTGACAGTCTCGACGACGGCTTGCTCACCCTCAGGTGAAGGTTCCGGTGCCGACTCGGTCTCCTGTGCGGACACAATGGTCCCGGCGCCCAACGAAATGAGCACACTACAAGTAGAGATGGTCTGAGGAAATAGTCGCATAGATCGCTGAGGTCCGGAGCTGCCACAACGCAGGCAGCGCTGGGCGGCCGATCCTATCGGCTGCGAGCCCCAACGCAACGCAAGCCCACGGAATTGCCCCCTGTCAAGAACGATGCAAGTCACACTTTTGCCTACTACCGACTACCTACACAAACACACCCATCTTCCAGGCACTACCTCAGAGCCTTCGCGAGGGCACTTCACTGGGTCATTTCGTAGGGTCATTTCGCCGGGTCGGGCGCGCTGTGGGTAGTGGCAAGAGCGTCTCCAACTCAACCGCGGCAAGCAACGAGCGAGCGACCTGGCAAGAAGCGGTGGTTTCACCATTAGCCTCTACGCGCATAAACTGGACTCAATCAACCCTACCTCCAACGAGACCGGTGCCTAGAAGCTCCAGTGCCCTAGTATGGCCTCACGAAAGCCAGATCTCACCTCGACAAGGAATTGCAATGAACTCCTCCGCTGACTCACGTTTCGCTTCAGTCCCTTCGATCGCTGCGAGCAGCATCGCGGCGCTCGCTTTGTCCCTATTTGCACCACAACTTCGCGCAACAGCCGTGTCAGTCAAACTGGTGTCACCAGCAGAGAACTCAACAGTTCAAGAGGACGACAAGGCCAAGCGACGCTCGAAGAAGAGCAAAGACGCTGACGCAGAGGACGCCGAGGAGGAGAGTCCGTGGGGCGCGCTCGAGTCCGGCACTTTTAGCGGACTAAAGTGGCGTGAGATCGGCCCAGCACTACCCTCGGGCCGAGTCATCGACTTTGCGGTTCACCCAGAAACCCCGAAGGTCTACTACGCAGCTATCGCTTCTGGCGGAGTCTTCAAGACAGAGAATGCCGGCACGACCTGGAAGTCGATCTTCGACAAATATCCGAGCTACTCCACTGGTTCGATCACCCTGGATCCAAACAACCCGCTCATTGTCTGGCTCGGCACCGGCGAGAACAACTCTCAACGGAGTGTGTCCTACGGCGACGGCGTCTACCGCTCGCTCGACGGCGGCAAATCCTGGAAGAACATGGGGCTCAAAGAGTCTGAGCACATCGGCATGATCACAGTCGACCCGCGAGACTCAGACACCGTTTTCGTGGCAGCACAAGGACCACTATGGCGCGCTGGGGGCGACCGGGGTCTCTACAAAACCACCGATGCCGGTGAAAATTGGGAGTTGGCCCTCGAGATCGATGAGCACACCGGCGTCTCGGAAGTTCTGCTCGACCCACGCGACCCAGACGTTGTTTACGCGGTCGCTTATCAACGCGCTCGTCGCGTTTGGACCTTGATCAACGGTGGGCCGGGATCGGGCCTTCACAAGTCAACCGACGGCGGCAAAACGTGGCGCAAGATCAACAAGGGCCTGCCCGGCGGCGATCGCGGACGGATCGGAATCGCCATGGCCCCGTCTGATCCTGATCGCTTGTATGCGATCGTCGAAACCAAGAGCACGAAGACCCGTGGCACCTACATGTCCAAGGACGGAGGCGAGAACTGGTCCAAGCGTTCGAGCTACGTCTCAGGTTCACCGCAGTACTACCAGGAACTGGTGGTCGATCCTCACAACCGGGACCGGGTCTACTCCATGGACACCTTCTTGATGGTGACGGAAAACGGTGGCGAAGACTGGAACATGGCTGGCGAAGAGCACAAGCATGTCGACAATCACGCCATGTGGATCGATCCTGAAGACACCGATCATCTGCTGGTCGGCTGCGACGGTGGCATCTACGAAACCTTCGACCGCGCCGCCACTTGGAACTTCAGGGCTAACCTGCCGGTGGTCCAGTTCTACAAGATCGCTGTCGATAACGACGAGCCGTTCTACAACGTCTATGGCGGCACGCAAGACAACAACACGGTCGGCGGCCCATCGCAAACCACTCACCGGTACGGCATTTCCAATCGCGAGTGGTTCGTCACCGTCGGCGGTGACGGCTTTCAACCAGCCGTCGATCCGGAAGACCCCAACATCGTCTACTCGCAGTCGCAGCACGGCAACTTGGTTCGGCACGATCGTCTCACCGGCGAGAACATCCGCATTCGCCCGCAAGAAGAACCTGGCGAAGCCCCACTCAAGTGGAACTGGGACTCTCCACTGCTGATCTCACCGCACGATCCGGCCAGGCTCTACTTCGCAGCTCAACGAGTCTTTCGATCCGATAACCGAGGCAACAGCTGGCAGGTGATCAGTGAAGACCTCGACACCGGAGTCAATCGCAATGAGCTCGAGATCATGGGCAAAGTTTGGAGCATCGACGCCGTGGCAAAGAACTCGTCCACATCGCTATACGGTAGCGTGGTCGCCTTGTCAGAGTCGCGGTTGGTTGAAGGCCTGCTTTACTCAGGAAGCGACGACGGCTTGATTCAAGTGCTCGAACCCGGGAGCGGTGACTGGCGTCGCTCCCCGCGACCCGACTGGGTGCCTGAGCGCTCCTATGTCTCGGACATTGTTGCTTCGAGTCACGAAGAAAACGTGGTGTACGCCACCTACAACAATCACAAGATGGGGGACTTCAAGCCCTATGTCATCCAGAGCGCGGATCGTGGCCGGACCTGGACATCCATCTCCTCTGATCTGCCAGAGCGTGGATCCACCTGGGCCATCGTCGATGATCCAGTGGCGCCCAACCTTCTGTACCTAGGTACTGAATTCGGGGCGTTCTTCAGTGTTGATGCAGGCGCTCACTGGGTTCAATTGAAGAGCGGCATTCCGACCATCTCGGTTCGCGACATCGCGATTCAAGAGCGAGAGAACGATTTGGTCCTGGGGACCTTTGGCCGGGGATTCTTCATCCTGGACGACCTCACCCCGCTGCGCCAGGTCAGCCAGGACCTGCTCGAAAAAGAAGCGGTGCTGTTTGAAGTCGAAGACCCGAAGTTGTTCATGCCCTCCAACCCGATCTCCGGGCCTAAGGGCTCGCTGGGCCATTCGTTCTACACCGCGCCAAATCCAGAGTTCGGCGCCACCTTCACCTACTACTTGAAGGAAAGCCTCGAATCGCTCGCGAAGCAACGCAAGACACGGGAGAAGGAAGTAGAGAAAGCCGGCGAACCCGTTGCCTATCCAACCTGGGATGAACTGCGCGCCGAAGAAGACGAAGTCGCTCCCAGAATTGTGTTCACTATCGCTGATGAGGACGGCAATGTCCTGCGCACAGTCACCGGATCCGCATCCAAGGGAATCCATCGCGCCCACTGGGATCTCCGACTCGCCGCAGCGAACCCTCCCAGCGCCGGAGGTGGTGGCGGCAACCGCTTCTCCCGACGGCGCGCCACCGGCCCCCCTGCGGTCCCCGGCACCTACACAGTCAGCATGGCAAAAGAACAAGGTGGCGAACTCACCCCGCTCGGAGAGTCGCAGACCTTCACCACGCAGCCGCTTCGCGACGGCAGTCTGCCCAGCGACCGGCAAGCGATCGCCGCCTTCCAAGTGGAGACTCGCGAATTGCAACGGGTGGTGCTCGGCACTCAAAGGAGCGTAACCGAAGCGAGGAGTCGAATTGGCCTTCTCCGCACTGCAGCGACGCAATGGCCGTCTGTGCCGAGGTCAGTCCATCAACAGATCGATGCTGCCGAAGAGAACCTGGACAGGATCAACGTCACGCTCAACGGCGATCGATTGCTCGCGCGAAACTATGAGCCGACCCCAACCTCGCTGAGCGATCGTATGAACGGCATCGTGTTCGGGCACTGGGGATCCACATCCAACCCCACCGACTCCCAGCGTAGGGCCTATGAGATCGTGTCCAGCAGCATCGGCGCGATCTTGGCCGAACTCCGGGTCGTACTTGAGACCGACTTACCCGCGATTGACCAGTCCCTCGACGCGGCCGGAGCACCTTGGACTCCAGGTCGGCTCCCCTCTTGGCCCTAGGGCTGAAAGCGGTTTGCCGAAGCGTTGGAGCAAAAAAAATCCTCCGTCGGTTGCGTTTCTCCAAAAGTGTTTGACAGTCGAGAATGTCCCGATCCTCGACTCACCTTGGTTCGCATCCCGAAGGAGGAAATCCAGCCTGTTCGCGACTAGGTTTCGCGAGCATCGCTCGGCGTTACCTAGCTGTGCCAGAGGCGACGTGCTCGCTCTTGGCCTCGGACCCCTTGTTTTCCATCCCCCTCAAGTTCTCGACATCTGAGTCTAGACATCTGTGTTCTAGTCATCTGTGTCTCGACAGCTGTGTTCTAGACACCTGAGTTCGAGATGTCTGGGCTTCGAGATTTGGCCTCTGTGCCCACCCGAAGTGCCCACCCGAACGTCGTGCTAACAGCCTCTCGGCAGTTGCCAGCTGAAGCTGGCCTCTCCTTCGATCTCATCGCGACAGTTGAATCGGAATCGCGATTCACGACTCGCCTGCTCTTTGATGGGCTGGAAGAACGGTACCCATGTCGTTCAGTCTGAGTCCGTTAAAACTCCGATAAGTTGCCTGAGCCCGCCAGGTTAGGCTCGGCGGGCCTGCGACCGACAACCCATTCCCCTTTACCCTCCGCTCTCCTATGAACCACCTGATCTTCCCGACCTTTCGGCTCAACCTCGAATCCGAGTTGGTCTCCATCGACGGTGAGCAAAAACGCCTTCGACCGAAGACGTGGGCAGTCCTCGTTCATCTCGCCATGAACCCGGGCAGAGTGGTCACCAAGGACGAGCTGCTTGACCACGTTTGGCAAGGCGTCGTAGTCAGTGACGACATGCCCCGACTGTGCGTCGGCGAGATTCGTGGAGTGCTCAAGGACAACGCTCGATCTCCGACCCTGATCGAGACAGTCCACGGCAGGGGTTACCGCTTACTAGTGCGTCCGCGGCAATCCGAACGAACCAATCGGCCACGGCTGGCTGTGTTCCGATTCGAGGAAATCGCTGAGTCCAGTGATGGCGTGAACGATGGTGCGAAGGGCGAACTGGGCGACCTCTTGACTCAAGGCCTCACCAGTTTGCTCGCCACCCACGACGAGATCGATGTCTCTGGCGGCAAGTCCGCCTCCACCGCTCAACGGCGCTACAGCGATCTCTCAAGTCAAGGACGAGCGCTGAGCGTTGCAACAGTGCTCCGAGGCACCGTTCGCAGACTTCCTGAGTCCCCACGGCAACTCGAAGTAACGGCCGAACTCTTCGAAACCGAGACCTCCAAATCCATTTGGCAGAGAGGCTTTGGTCGCAACGAGGCCGACCTCGCTGAACTGCAGGTTCACATTGCAGACGAAGTGACCGATGTGCTTCGTGCCAACGACCAGCCGTCGTCCAGCATGGTCAGGCTCCAGCGTTCGCGAGACACTTCGGTTCACCACCTGTACCTCAAAGGGCTGCGTCTGCAGGATCGGTACGAATCAGCGACCTGGAACAAGGCTGAGAGCTACTACTTGAAAGTGACCGAGATCGACCCAGAGTACGCGCTCGCCTGGTCTGGCTTGGCAGCAATCGCGCTTCTACGAGCCCACAGCGGCAGCTATCAGGCTGCCCTTCAGTTTGAAGAGGCCCGCCAGTTCAGTGAAAGAGCGCTCGAGATCGACCCCGATCTTCCCGACGCTCACAGCAACCTCGCCTCAGTCGAAGTGCTCCACCACTGGAACTTCGACGAAGCGGAGCGGCGCTTCAAAACCGCACTCGCCCTGCGGCCCAGCTACTCGCGCGCCTACTTCTCGTACCAGAGCCTGCTGTCCTGCCTCGGGCGCCACGATGACGCTCGTAGGGCAGGACAACGCGGCTTCGAGCTCGACCCGCTATCAATGTCAATGGTGGCTCACCGTGGCTTTGCCGAGCTCGTTGCGCGCGAGCCGGCAGCGGCGCTGAGCATCTTCAACGACGCCCTCGAAGGCGATAACCGGAGCGCACTAGCGCGCCTCGGCAAGGCCGCAGCCCTACGCGACCTTGGGCGGATCGCTGCCGCCATCGAACAGTTCGAGCATTGCCGGCAGCACATCACCGGCCCCATGGTGCCAGCGCTGATAGCCCAGGCACACGCGCTTGCAAACGACAAGGCCGCCGCGCAGCAAGGGCTAGAGAACATGATCTCTGCCAGTGCCCGCGCCCAAAGGGACGTGCCCTTGACCCATCGCGCCATGGTTCACGGTGCCCTGGGCGAGACAGACCGTGCATTCGAATTACTGAGTGAAGCGGTGGACTCTCGCCAATCAAACGTGGTGAACCTGATCGACGTCGTGTTCGATCCGATCAGGTCCGATGCGCGTTTCAAGGTGTTGGCAGAGCGCGTCGGATTGCCCGAAGCAGTCCTGCGAGCGACCTAGGAAGATCGCCCGCAAGATCGGCTTTCAGGGGAGCCATTCGTGCGGCTATCTGGGTGCGGCCTCGGGCATTGGGCGCGACCGATGTAGCTCGTAGAGCTGTCGGTGCCTGTTGTCGGTACTCACTTCACGACCGCCGAGAATCAAGTGCTTGATCTCGGAGCGAAATTCTAGAGGATCGCCCTTGACCACGATCAGATTGGCCAACTTGCCCGACTCGATGGTTCCCATGCTGTCGGCGAGTCCGAGCATCTCAGCGGGATTCCGAGTCAATGCTAGAAGCGCAGCCGCACGATCTAAGCCGTAAGCGGTGGCCATGCCTACTTCGAACGGTACTGTGCGGGCGGCATGTGGACCGCCTGGGCCACGACCAGAGGACGCACCGCTCCCAAAGGCAATCGTGACCCCGGCATCCACCAGCTGGGCTGCACGGTTGAACGGACGATCATAGGGATCATCTTCGTTGGCAGGCAGGTCTGCCACCAATCCCAGAATCACGGGCACATTGGCTTCTGCCAACAGTTCCTTGACCTTCCAGGCTTCGCGGCCACCGGCAATGATGATGTCGAGCCCTTGCTCTTGTGCGAACGCCACCGCTGCTTCAATGTCGCCCTTGGCGCTGGCTGACATCACCACTTTCATCTCCTCGCCTCCCTGCTCCTTGGGCAAGACCTTCGCGAGATAGTGCAACTTCAGATCAGGGTCGAGTCGCTTTGAACCCGCACCTTCGGCTTGAGCAAAGTGACGCGCTGCGTCCAACCAGTCACGCAACTCGTCCACCTTTTCTTCGGCTTCCTTCTTCGCTTCACCATAGGGCGCTTCTTTGACAGTGAAAGTGGCAAAGTCGAACGAGCGCGTTTGCACCTCGGGCCACTGAATAAACATCGCAGTTGAATCGCTGATGGCCATCTCCTCGACGGTCCAGCCGTCGAGTTTCACCATTGACGCTCGCCCAGCGATCACTCCACCGTTACCGGGCTTGGGTGTAATCAGCGAGTACGCAACCCCGGTCTCACGGGTCACCCCGATGACTGAAGAAGCCGGATGGATGGCAGTCGCAGAGGTCAGGTGGGGGTTGTACCGCCCCATCTCGGCACCATCGACTGTGGCCGAGATCGAACTAATCTCGACCAACCCGATCTGACTCAGCGCGTCCACAAAACCGGGATAGATATCGAGCCCTTCAACGTTGATCACGGTGCCTGCGGGCGCTCCGTCCGACACTCCGACGGACACAATCTTGCCGTCAACAATCAGTACGTCGGCCTTCTCCGGAGCACCTCCTTCCACCATCGAGTGAACCGTTCCGCCCACCAGTGTGAGCGTCTCAGCTGCGACCGGAAAGACTCCGCAAATCAAAAGAGCAAGGACTGTGACAACGCCGGTGCGGATCGCGGCTGTCGCTGCTGACGTGGTTGTCGTGGTTGTCGTGGTTCGGACGAAACTCATTGGTAGTGCACCTCGCGGCAGGAGTAGGTGCCTTCACCCGCGCCTGCAAATAGGTCTGCGGACAGCAATTCGCTGTCCAATCGTTCAAAGTCATCGGGGTCTGGAGACGTCCGCGGTGTGGTCGTTTCCGTCGGTTCCTCATCGGTCTCAGAGTCGTCGTCCGGACTCACACCTTCCATGCGCTTTTTGATGTCAGCCAAGGCGGCCTGACGGGTGCGGTCAGCAGCCAAATCGAAGTAGAGAACACCATCGACGAAGGTCTTCTCCACCACGGAACGCACGGAGAGTGGATGCCCGTCGTAAATCACGAGATCAGCTTGCTTGCCAACCTCAATCGACCCGACGAACTCATCGATCTTCAGTTGCTTGGCCGGGTTAAGGGTGATCAAAGCCAGCGCTTGGTTGTCAGTGAGCCCTCCCCAACGAACCGTCTTTGCAGCCTCGTGGTTGAGGTGCCTGATCTCTTCGTTGCTGTCTGAGTTGATCGACACCACAACCCCACGGTCGGTCATGAGCGCCGCGTTGTGAGGGATCGCATCAAACGCCTCGACCTTGTAACCCCACCAATCTGAGAAGGTCGATGCGCCAGCGCCATGGGCTGCAATTTCATCGGCAACCTTGTAACCCTCCAGCACGTGCTGCAAGGTCGCAACACGGAATCCGAACTCTTCGGCGATCCGCAGCATCTGTAAGATCTCGTCAGCACGGTACGAGTGGGTATGCACCAGCCGCTTGCCTTCGAGGATCTCAGCCAAGGTTTGCAGCTTGAGGTCTTTGCGGGGCGGTATGGCTCGCTTGCCTGCGCTCTGGCCACTCCGGTACCCGGCCCACGCCTTCTGGTACTCCTTCGCTTCAACGAAAGCATCCCGGATCACGTCCATCACGCCCATGCGCGTAGTTGGGTATCGAGAGGTTCCGCCCGGATTGCCTCTGGAGCGTTTCGGGTTCTCGCCCAGCGCGAATTTGATGCCAGGCGCCGCCTCACTCATCTTCATGGTCGCCGCATCAGTACCCCAACGCAACTTGATCACTTGGTTGCGACCGCCAATTGGATTCGCACTTCCGTGCAACACATTGGCGGCGGTGACGCCGCCGGCCAAAGCGCGGTAGATGCCGATGTCATCTGGATCAACCACGTCATCGATGCCGACCATCGCTGTCACCACGAGAGAACCCTCATTGGTGCCGCCTTCGATCGCCAGATGAGAGTGAGCATCTATGATTCCAGGGGTGACGTGCTTGCCGGTACCGTCGATGGTACGTACACCTCGAGGCACACGAGCGTTGCTCGACACGGATCGAATCTTGCCGTCGCGAACCACAACCGTTCCGCCCTCGATCACGTCGCCCGACACAGTGTGAATGGTTGCGTTGGTGATCGCGAAATCGGCTTCGGTGTTCACTGGACCTTGAAACACGGTCCAGGTATCGCGGATCTCGCCCAGTGAGACAGCGGGGCCATCACTCTCACTGGTCTCGCCATCAGCAGAGTCTGAGAGCTTCGCAGCTGCGGTGCGTTCTCCTTGGAACTCGAGGCTCATAGGACCGGCTGACATGTTCCCGGAGAGCGACTCGCCGTCCACCAAGCCGCTGTAAGTTGCCTCCATCGTGCGTGGCCCCATGGTTTGGGTGGTCTTGAACGAAAGTCGATCACCTTCAACTTTGCCGTCCTCGATCTCGGTTGAACTGCGCTCACTCTTGACCTCTCCGGTCAGCTTGCCATCCTCCGCCATGGTGAACTCTGCGGTCATCTCACGCTCTCCGCGTGGACTGGTCATGGTGATTGCCCAGGTGCCGGAAGGATCGGTGCTCGGCGGTGCCGACGCTTCCTTCGATTCACGCTCAGCGAAGCGTCGACCATCGACAAACACTGCCTTGATCTCCGCATCCTCGGCCCAAGGGTAATCCGTGGCCAGGATCAGGTTGGCGATCTTGCCCCGCTCGACCGTACCCAGCTGCTCAGCGACGCCGAACAGGCTGGCTGGAGTTGTCGTCAACGCCGCGAGTGCAGCCTCGTTGCTCAAGCCTGCGTCCACGGCGGCGCGAATGCCCTTGATCGCATCACTAGCGGACCCACCGGAGCTGGTGAATGCGAACGGCACGCCAGCATCGGCCAATTGGCCCGGCACGGCCGGCGCCAAGCGCCGATGTGCGAGTTCGCGGAAGGAATCCTCAGCATCCGGCGCACGATCTTTTGCGCCTTCTGGCCAATCAAGACCAACCACAAGTGCGGTCTTCGACTTGGCTAGCTCATCGATCCGTTCATAGGCACCCTGACCACCAACCAGAATTGGTGTGAGTCCAAAGTCATTGGCCAGAATCATCGCTCGATCAATGTGACGGCCCCGATCGGCAGGGATCAGGAACGGTGTTCCCTCCGTCATTGCCATCAAGAGCGGATCAAGTGTTCGGTCATACGCTGGCCGATCGAGACCAGCGGGATCGGCGTCATACAGCTCCCGAGCGTCGCCATAATGCTGGGTATCGAGAAACACTTGTCGGAAGTATGAGAGTACTCCCATCAGCGAACCGGGGAAGTTGCGAAAGCCGCTAGCACGCATGTTCATGCTCTGAGCGACCGCACTCTTGACCACCATCTGGGAGGCCTCGGTTCCCGCCAACGCGATCACTACCCCTTGTCCCGCGAACAGACCGTCGGTCGGTGCGGTCACCGCGTGGGTGAAACCTTGCTCACGCCATTTCTCTAACCGGCTGTCGTCGGTGTCGAGCTCATCGGCTGGATTCTTCCAGGGCGTGGTACTGGGTCGGTCCTGCGGGCCACGAATCGTTGGCCCCTCGCTGCGACCAGCCCCTCGTGCTCCACCACCGGACGGCTCCGGCGCTTGCATGCCAAGGCTGGTGAGGGAGTCGAATAACCCAGCGAGAACAACAAGCCCCTCGCCGTCCATCACCAGCGCGTCTGCTGGGATCTCAATGTCAGTTCCGATTGCTTCGATCAGGCCATCGGCAATCAGAACCGTGGCTCGTTCCAAGTCAGTGCCAGTCCCAGTGACGATACGAGCATTCTCAATCGCATAGAACGGCGGCGGATTCGGCGGCTGTGCGCTGAGGGTCATCGTCGCGGCGATAACCATCATCACACTCGCCACCAACGTCAGCATGTGCTTCGTCTTCATGGGTAGTACTCCATTCCGTTGTGTGCCTCAGCGCCGCCAATCCCAATCAGCATAGGTCCAAGTCACGGTCCTCAGACCGGACGACAGCGCGGAGGTCGGTGTTTCCGACACACTACACCAGGCGAGCGGCCGCGGGCCTCGCGCTGTGAGCGCGATACCTCGAGGCACTCGTGGGTGGCCGGCACAGCCAGACCAAACTCAAGACAAGTGGTCCACCGAGTACCGCGCGCCTAGCGCGGACCCAATCTAGGGCAGGTCTTTCCAGTTGTGACTCTGGATGCACACCGGGATCGGAGCAACACATTCGATACCGGTGTCCGAGCGACGGAGTTTGATATCGATTGTTGTGCTGTTGTACGAACACGACGGCGGGAAGAAATCCTGTATGGCGGCCTGGATCGCAGGTAGATCGCACCTCTCGAATTCTTCCGTCGGGTCAACCCCAGGATCCGGGCTTCCGTCGGCGGGTGACTGGCCAAAGCCTCCGCGGCCCTGCAGAGAACTCACCTCGGTGAACGGGTTCGACACAATGCCGCTGATAGTGCGAAAGCGGTCGCTCACCAGCGCATTTCCACTGGTCGTGAACACGGTAAAGATGTTCGTCTCACCCGTTCGTTCACACGCAGCCTGATCACCAGTGTTCGACGACAGTGCCTGGTCCGGGATATAGGTCGAGAACAATGTCACCCCAGACAGGGTAAAGGGTCGGCTGGCGAGCTTCTCACCTGGTTCGAGCCGGAGCACCCAGCCCTTCTCTTTGCCCGCAGGTGGATCGCTCAACAAGTTGTCGCGCTCGGTGGTGTCAGCCGCGGTGAAGTTCTCAAAATCTGTCATGACGAATGGCTCAAAAGACGGCCCTTCAGTCCACCCAGTATCCAGCACGCTGAAGTATCGACCGTCCAAGTCGAGTGTGTCTACGTCCCATAGATCAGACCGATCACCAACTCCAAAGGACAGCGCGTAGCGATCCTCCTTGGGAACGAAGATCACCGATGGGGGGAAATAGATTGGGCGCTTCTCTGTGTCGATCACCTTGAGCGGCTGCCAATCGGAAGCCTGGACCCGGCCGGTGGTGCTATCGAGCTCACCCGCAGCCAACAGGTCGACCTTGTACATGAACCCTGCGACGGTACCGATGTAGACCCGATCGAGAATCGAATCACCGTCGGTATCCACTGCCGCAGGCGCACTCGGAGCTGCACCCTCGAGCTCGCGTTTATAGAGCAACTCACCGGTCTCGATATCCAACATATAGAGCCAATTGCCCCGGCCCAGTTGATCCTCTTGATCAAGGCCACCGCCAAAGATCGCAACATGGCGCAGCTCAACGTCGCCGCTGCTATCAGCCACCTTGATGCGACCAATGGTCGCGCGAGACCAAGTGGCAGCAAGATCGGCCTTGCCGTTGTTGTCTTCGTCGGCTGGATACCTCTTGTTGATCACCGTGCCAACCGAGTTCAGGATCGCTCGATCATAGAATTCCCAGAGCACCGCGCCGTAGCGTAAGGGGCCGCAATCGGAAGTGTTGTAGCCAGAGATGCAAGAAGGTACATAGGTCGACGCGTCCGGCACCCAGGCGCCTCCCTTACCGATTTCGAGATTCGGCGACTTGACCAACTTGTCGGGTTGAGTGACGTCGAGAGCGAAGTAAGTGGGATATGCGGCATTCTGATACGCATCGGCCCCCAAATCCCTGTCAGTACCCAAAGGTCCAAGCTGTTCGGTCGTGTCGCCGCCCTCTCTCAAGGAGCCCAACAGAACGGTCCGCCATTCTCGGTCGTCGACATTCGGTGTGCCGTTGTGCTTCGGATCAATGAACACATCGGCAAGGATGAGCTCGCCGTCCACTCCGTACTCGTGCTTGTCGGCTTGCGCCATCTCTTTCACGCGCCGCAACATGCTGTTGGGAATGAAGCCAAAAAGTTCTTGACCAGTGCCGACGTTGAAGCCCCCGACCTGGCGTTCATCGACCACTTTGCTGTCAAAGGTGCCTGCATCAAAGGCGTGGAGCTGTCCATCATTAGCACCAGCGAAGACCACCTTGCGACGGTACCGGTGTTGGAAGAAGAAGCATCGGTAGCTGGTGTCGTCGAGGTCGTCGCAGTCGGATTGACCGTCGAGCCCAAGATTCGCCTGCAGATAACCAATGTTGCGGGGTTCACCCAACTGCTTCGGATCGGAGTGGAAGGTGTCGCCCAAGATGTACTTGAGGGTCGTCGGCCCACTCTCCAACGGGCTTTCAACTTCCTTCTTCTTGTAGGTAAAGCGAAGCACGTCTTCAAGTTCACTGACGGCAGAAGCTGGGAGAGCCGTCGGATCCGTTGTGGTCGAGAGCCCCATATCAAAGAGAAGGTGCGCCTTGGTCGATTCATTAGTTGGCACTCGGAATAGCGGCGGGTTGTAGCCGACCTTGTCTGAATCGGCCCACCAACGCCCGAAGTACAAGCGTCGCCTCGACGCACCGTTGCCGATCCGCAACGCAGCATTGTCCAATGTACCCGCCGTCAAGTCGACTTCGTCTTCATTGGGAACTTGACGGTACGCTCCTCCAACTCCAAGCATCGATTCATTTGCCTTCCACGCTAGACAGGCTGACAGTCGACTCGCCGAGCAGCGCTTGTTGTCGTCCGGTACTTCAATGCCATCCACCGTACGCAAAGGAAGCGGTCGAATGTAATGCGCCATCTCTCCGGGCCAGGGCAGGAGGCTGTCCAGAGGAACGAAGTCCGTCAAGAAAATGGAATCCTGGGCTTCAGACTGGCCGGCAGGAACAGCTGCTGAGGCAAAACTGGCGCGATCGGAATTGACCTGCTCAAAAATGTTCTCAAGCGCAGCAACCAAGGCCTCCTTGTTGGTGGCAATGATCGGCCCGGGGCAAAGGTCGAAGGTCTGCGTCGAGAACTCCTCGCAGTCCCTGGTGCCGTCCCCCATGCCGCCAGGATCGCCCACCGGAAGATCCAGAACACCAGTACCCCCAAGGTCCGCGATGTCTGCCAATTGAGCCGCCGTAACACCTGTACCGAATCCGATCACGAAGGTTCTCACGCCTCGATCCCGCAGTTTGGTCGCGGCTGCCACGATGGCATCGTTGCGACCGTCGCCGTTGGCGTCAGCTGTTTGGCAGGTCTCCAGGCCGTCTGACAGGAGGATTGCGTATCGTTCGCGGCAAACGAGATCACGATCACCGGTGATCGGGTCCTCGGCGCAGGGCTCCCAGTAGCCGAGCCAACGATCCATCGCATCGAGCACGCCGCCGAGCGGTGTTCTGCCGCGCGCGGCAATCGGCGGATAGCGCGCAAACTTCGGATTCAGTGGAAGTTCACCGCCCACTGGCTGGTCAAGGAAGTAGCGGCCGATCCGGAAATCCGGAACGCGATCACCAGGTTCGTACTCCGCGTAGAAACCCGCAGCCGTGTCGGCGTCAGTGACCACGTGGTACTCGGTCGGATCGCCCACACACAGATTCGGTGCAAGTCGACAGAGAAGCTCTTGACGACCACTCAGTTCGAAGCCCACCTGAGCGGGACTGGATTCGGGCTGTCGAACCCAATCCCAAGGAATCACGCTACCGCGATCCATCGCCCCTTGCGTGGCAGGGCACACCGCAGAGGCGTAGCGTGCTGCCGGCAGGGGGAACGTGAGATAGGCCAGCGGGCTGTCCGCCGCATTCGACGTACCAGTAGCGGTATTCTCGTTGGGGTGCCATTTCACCGGCTCATCACATACTGGCGGACTAGAAAGGTCGACGATCGAGTTAAATCCTGGGTAGCCCGTGCTTTGGCGCGCAATGAAGTCGTTGTCCATCACCCCTGCTTGATTGCGAATGACAAGTCCATCATTGTCAACAGACTGCCAAGGTTCGAACACCATATTGACTTCCTGCTCGTCGCCCTGCGCGTTACAATCGCTGCTATATCGCCTGACCCTGACCCTGAGCGTGACGTTCGGCGTACCCCACCCAGACGTCGCCGCCCGGGTCACCCGAATGCGAAACCTCTGACCACCCGAGTTCAGCCACATGTCGGTTCTGAAATCACCGTCGTCTCCTCCTTTGGGGTACAGGATCACCTCGGTAAACGACCGTGGATTGCCACAGCTGCCGAAGTTGTCCGGACTGACATCGTTGCTCGGAAAGCCTAGGTAATTCGGATCGGTCTCCCGAGGGAACTGAACGTGATTCCACCACGGCGGGTTTGGCTGGCCGGGTGCGCGTTTGTAGACCCAGTGCTTACGAAAGATATCCATACCAGCCTGGTTGAAGTGCCCCCAGCCCAAACGAATGTCTGGGTCAAGACTGTTGACAACCTGGTACAGCGCTGACTTTGCTTGGTAGAGCTTCGCTGCCGGGTCTTCAGAACCAACAATCGCAAAGTCCTGATTTGGCTGCAGGTGCATCGACCCTGAGGTATCGAGCAGCATGAAGACGTACGGGCTCGAAGCCGCGGCCCTAAAGAGGTCTCTGTCGTCAGCACTGGCCGGGCCGGCCATCAACAAGCTCACAAAGAGGCTCACCACTACTGCAAACGACCAACGACCTTGGTCCACCGAACTGTCCGGCTGAGCTTGCTGAAATTGAGAGAAGGAAGTGTTCATGAGATTGGTAACTCCTGGTGGCCTGTTGGTCAAAGGAACGGGCCGTTTTCGCGAAGACTGGAAGTGACTTTAGAAAATGGAAAAGGGCGAATTGTCCCTACAATCCGGTACCGTCATCCACACCGCTCCCGCCTGCGGTGACAATCGAAGCTGCGTCGGAGCACGGATCGGGACTGACAAAACACCCTGGACCGGGAGTCCATGGATCCAACCGAAACATCTGGCTCGTCCTGCGCTGACCAGTCGGAATGAGACTGCCGATCGGCGCACGGCTAGCGGCCACGTTGATCGCGTAGTTGATATTGACGTACGGGTTGTCGTTGAGCTGGCACAGGCTGCAGGGCTGATCAAGCACGGGAAACGTGGCGCTCAACTCGATCACATCGCGCATACCGCTGGAGTTGAACAGATCGGAGGAGTCATCCTCGAGCGGCTGGCACCGCTGTTCGCACGAGTTCCGTGCCATCACCGACCCAAGGGCGAGATTCACACCACTATCCGCCGCGTAGAACGCGCGCTGGATCGTCCGCTCCTGCGAACCCATGGTTGACTCAGTGCTAGTCACCAGCGTCAAGGAAAGGCCAAGCGCGGTGAGCACGAAGAGCACCAGCAACGTCACGATGTAGGCGCTGCCTTCTTGCGCCAAAAGGCGATTGGAAGTTCGCGAGAATCTAACGGTCTTGTACTGCATCTCAGAGGTTCCTTAGTTCGACGACGGTCCGCTGAACGCGACGTCGATGTCTACGGTCGATAATTTCGTCTTGGTCCGTCGGCACATCGTCTTCGTCGTACTTGTGGTTGGCGAACGCGTCCAGTGCGTCTGACATGAAGCTGGAATGGGTCCGCTGACTTCGCGTCATCGTGTTGACAGCAACGTGAGTCATCACCGATAGATCGGCCCACTTGACATCTGCGAAGTCGTCATCGACGTGATTGCCCAGCCACTCATCCAGGTCTCGGTTGTCGAAGTCCTCGTCCAGCAATAGGTCTCCATCGAGATCGAAGGCACGCTCGAGTTGTAGGTCGATGACGTTGTCGGCGATGTCAACCCGACCTTCGGCTGCATTGCCATCCAACACCGCGGTGTTTGGCAGGAACTTTGCCCGTGATAGGCGGGGGTGGTTGCCCTCGACCGCGGTGTCAGTCTCTCTAACGTAGTACCAGTACTCGTCCAAGATCCCAACCATCGACGCGTTGCTCAGGCGATCATTGCCGGGCCATGCACCGGTTGTACTCAGATCGAGATAGGCAGCATTGTGAATTCCCTCAGAGTCTTCAGAAGAGAAATTCAGCGTCGCGGTTTGAACTCCATCACCGTCAACGCCAATAGAAGAAGAGCTCATCATCTGTACCACCGCGATCGTGTTGATGTTGCGCGCACTGACAATGACCAACGCCACTGGGCGATCATCAGTGATTGCTTCCTCGAAGTAGGACAGGTCCTGGGTGCGGATCACGTCTTCGTTGGGCCCCGCAAGACTCGGCACTTTCTCCTTAACGAGGATCGTCCCGGTATTGGTGGCCGGATCGAAGGTGTACCCGCCTTGCGCGTCAATGAGAAGGATGTTCTCAAACACGCCGCGCACCTGAAGCACGTCTGAACCGTCCGTAACCGTGTTGGTAGCCACGGTGAAAGTCGATCCATCCACGTTGTCGAGCACATTGATTGCTTGGGCGATTGGGATGCCCCCGCGACCGGACATACGAACGGCATCGGCCAGAACTCTGTGCACCACTCGCTGAGACTGCTGAACCTCTGCGAGATCAATCTGCACCCGACCAACCCGGCTGTTGAGTTCCAGCATCTGAAGAATCAGAACTAAGAGAGTCGTGCTCACTGCCAGTGCAACCGTAAGTTCAAGAAGACTAAAGCCGGACTCACTCTCTTGGGCTCTTGCAGGAGTATCGCGGCCCTTCGAAGCGGCACATCGGGCTGTAGTTGTCCTCACGCTCAAACTCCTCGCAGGACGCGCAGGGTCACAGCCCGCGAGGCGCCGCCAATAAAAGTGCCACTCTGAACCTGGACCACTATCTCTTTCATTTGAACCAGACCGGGAAGCGTGCTGCCATCGAGCGCCTCGGCTGCATCCAGCACCGCGTCAGCGGTACCGTTGAGAGCGCCGAAACTGAACTGCCTCACCCGCACGATCCGGTGAAAGCTGAAACCACCGCCGCCCCAAGCCCCAGCATCCACCCACTCGCCTCGAGGCTCTGCTTGATACTGGTCCACCAGCCGTTCAGTGCTCCCAGGCAGAATGCTCATCTCTGGGCCGTTGAAAGGCACACCCATCAGTCGCTCGATCTCGTCGGAGGCCAGCGCTGTACTTACGCTCGCTAAGCGACCCTCTGAGTTCAGCCCCACCGACCGAACGAACAAAGGCACGATGCCTAGCGCGATGATCAGCAGCATGACGCTGGCCAAGAGCACTTCCAGGAGGGAAAAGCCTTGACTGCGATGCCGGAGCCGAGAGGCACGTCGCGTGACACTCGCCGGTTTCAGTGTGTTATTGCCTAACCTAACCATGCTCAGTTACCTTTTGTAACGATCTGGACATTCAGCCGAATGTCTTGAGGGCGTTTTCCGGAGTTCGCGACCCCTAGACAACAGTGAAGAACTTCAACCGAAGGAGCCGGTTTGGGTCCTGTGGTATTCCCAATGCAGGACTTCAGGAAGCAAGCACCATGCCCGCTCGCAGGTCTTCGCAAGAAAAAGTTGCGGCACGCCGATCCGAGGAACAGCGTGCCTGGCCCGTAGTCTCGATCGAGAGAGCTCCATAGTAGGCTACTAACGATGACTACTTCGCGCTCCCCACGCCCCCGCTTCCTCCGCCACCAAGCCGCGCGAAGCACAGCCGCCCTGCTCGCCGCTGTCGCAGCTATCGTTCTCGTTGGTTGTTCCCGCGAGGCCAGCGACGAACCCCTGATCAACGTGCCAAAGCCAAAGATTGTGGTGCCTTTCGAACAGTCACTCCTGCGTGCAGTGACCTTCCCAGAAACCGACACCGATGACGGGCCTTGGCCGCTCGAGCAGCGCCGCACCTTCTACGGTGTGTTAGGCCTCACGGTGGTGGCGTGGAACGGTACCGAGCGCATCAACCAATCTTTCGGCGTGAGCGACCCCACAAACCAAACCGCAATGTCCGCATCGACCGTGCTGCCCGCAGATGCACTCCTCTCGACGGGAGTTGCAGCGCTGACCACCACCGCGTTCCTCACCGAGAGCTCTCGCAACCTCAACGGACCGTTGGGCCCCGCCGGGCAGACCTTCGGCCTGCCTCGTCTGCTGACCAATCGAACCTTAGGGCAACTGCTCTCGCACACCAGCGGCATTGGCCCAGCAGAAATACCATCCTCGGTCACGGATCTCGATCGTTTTCTGTCGCGTAGCGCCGGGCCCACCTTCATGGCCGGGACCCAGTTTCGGTTCTCGCAAACTGGCTACGCCATCCTGCAACGGTACTTCGAGCAAACCTACGTCCGCCCGTTCGACATTCTGGCCGAAGAGCGCTTGTTCAAACCTCTCGGTCTTGAAGCCATGCACTATGGTGTCCGCAACACCGATGCCGGCGTGTTCGACCGACGTGGCCGGCCGGTAGCGAGAGCCCCATCTGTCGCCACCGCCGTCAATGGACTACAGACCAGCGCTCAAGATCTAGCGACGCTGCTTGAAGCGGTGCAAAAGACACTGCGTCGCGACTTTGAGAACCCGCCGTTCTCGCCGAAGCAACTCGGCTTCATCGTCACCTCGAGGTTGGGAGGCTGGGGCATGGGATGGCAACTCCTAGGACCCGCCGCACGGCCAACCGCTATCACCGCCTTCGATGAGCGCCAATCGCACTTCGTTATCGCGTTCCTTGATCGTCCTGCAGGCCTGGTGGTGATGACCAACGCCAATGCCGATGGCAGGCTGGCTCGGGAAGTAGCCTTGGGCGTCGCTCAGCGATTCGGTTGGGAACAGCCGGCTCCACTTCGCGCAGCCAGCGCTACTCCCGGTATTGACGTTCTGCCGACCCTAGTTGGCGGTTACGAGCTCAACGGCAACCGCTTCGACGTGCGATGGACCGGTGGCGTCTTGCAGTTGCTGCCAGGCGACGCATTCAAAGAGCTGGGCGTCAATCCGTTGCCCATGCTTGGCCTACGCACTGATCAGTGGCAGTTGGCCAGCTCACCGGTGATCATCACGCTCCGACGCGGCAATCCTGCGACGCTCCTAGTCGACAGCAACTTCGCCATCAGAGTGGCCGACTCCGACGCAGCCATCGAACTGCACAGCGAGTAGCTTGCCAACGGCCGCGCGACTAGCTATCAGGCCAGGCGGCGCCACCCTCAAGCAACCGAGCAGACGCGTCTGGCGAGGCGAACGCATCGGGCACAGCGCGTCCGGCGGCCCAGGCATCGACCACTCGCCGGAGCGCCCAAAGCCCCCAAGCGAGACGCGGAGACGGCCGCCCAAGCCAAGCCTCGGGCACGCAGGCAACCGCTTTGTTCGTGACCGCCGACGTTGATTTTAATCCCGGATTGTTGAGCACCACGTCGGGCCTGACTTTGTGCGCCTCCACGCCGCACCACGACACCACGATCACATCCGGATCGAGTAGCTCTACCTCTTGATCTTCGAGCGGACGGCTCTCGACCTGCTCGTCTGCCAGGACGTTGGTGGCGCCGCAACGCTCAAGCAAATCTTGAACCCAGCTCAACGCACCCGGAGCAATGATCGGCTTCGGCCACCATTGCACTAAGACTCTTGGCGAAGCGCTCTTCATCGAAGCGCGCGCCGGAGACGTCAATCGGCGTTCAAACTCAGCGGCCAGCCTTTCCCCTCGCTCGGACCGACCGAGCGCAGTGGCGATGGTCTTGATGTCACGCGCCACATCGCCAACGCTCTGCGGCGCAGGGGCGAGATATCGCAGGCCCGCCCGCTCGATGCTCTCGACCACCTTCTCGTGCCCAGGCACGGTGAGGGAAGCCAGAACCAAGTCGGGTTTCAACGCCACCACCTGTTCGATATCGATCTGAAGGTCCGGTCCAACGCGCGGCAACGCCCGCACCAGATCCGGCGGGTAGTCAGAGTGGTCATCGACTCCGACCAGCAGGTCGCCGAGCCCGAGAAAATCGACAATCTCGGTATTCGAGCAAGTGAGTGAAACAACACGCATCGCGAGACCTCAAGAGTCCTTGGACCGCGGCACAGGTGAACCCTGAGATCGACCACGGGTTATGGGAGAATAGGCACACTAAGCCGCCGAGAGCAGAGGCCCCCGGCATCGGCAACCGCAAACCACAAATCGCAGACCAGCGAAACCGAGATCCATATGACCGTGCACCCCACCACGGACGCTAGCACCCAGGCCGCAGCAGAGCAGCAACAGCCACTCCGATTCGTCACCGCCGCATCCCTTTTCGACGGCCACGACGCAGCCATCAACATCATGCGCCGCTTGATCCAAGATCGCGGCGCTGAGGTGGTTCATCTCGGCCACAATCGCGGCGTCGAAGAGATCGTGCGCGCTGCGATCCAAGAAGACGCGGACGCAATCGCGATCAGCTCATACCAGGGCGGCCATGTTGAGTTCTTCCAGTACATGATCGACTTGCTGCGCGAGCACGGCGCCGGGCACATCAAGATCTTCGGCGGCGGTGGTGGCACCATCACCCAGGAGGAGATCCGCGGGCTCGAGAAGTACGGCGTCGAACGGATCTACCACCCCAACGACGGCCTCCGCTTGGGCCTTGGCGAGATGATTGACGATGTTGTCGCACGCGCCAAGGCCGGACGCGACCAGCGCCGCGCCGCAGCCAGCGCACCCACCCTCGCGGAGGCTTCTCCTGAAGCACTCGCGCCGAGTAGCTTCGGCAGCATCGCCGCCATCCTTTCCAATCTCGAGAGCGGCAACTACTCCGAAGAAGAGCTCGTCCACTTGCGCAAAACCTGGCAGCTGGCATCCACCCCGGCCCCGGTAGTTGGCATCACCGGCACCGGCGGTGCCGGCAAGAGCAGCGTCACCGATGAGCTGATCCGACGCTTTCTTGCCTCATTCGCAGACCGCCCGATCGCGGTGCTCGCGGTCGACCCCACCCGACGCCGCACCGGTGGCGCCCTTCTGGGCGATCGCATCCGCATGAACACGTTGCGCAGCGACCAGGTCTACATGCGCTCGATGGCCACCCGTCGCCAGCACCTAGCAACCAGCGAGATCCTCGACGACTCCATCTTGCTGCTACGCGCCGCTGGCTTCGGACTGATTCTGGTGGAGACCGCTGGCATCGGCCAGAGCGACACTGAGATCGTCGACTTGGTGGACCTTTCGGTCTACGTCATGACCAGCGACTACGGCGCTGCGACTCAGCTGGAAAAGATCGACATGATCGACTTCGCGGACATGATCGTGCTCAACAAGTACGACCGTCGAGGAGCTGAAGACGCGCTGCGTGATATTCGCAAACAGTGGAAGCGCAATCGCCAAGCGTTCCACACGCAAGACGCAGACATCCCCGTCTACCCGACCATCGCCAGCCAGTTCCACGACCCAGGCGTCAACTGGGCGTTTTTCAACCTCTGCCGTTTGATCGGTGACAAGACCACTGAACTAGGAGCCGTTCAAAATTGGTCCACCGAAATCGACGTAGCCGACAAAGAACCGCGCGCCAAGGCACTCATTCCTGGTGCCCGCGTCCGCTATCTCGCAGAGATCGCTGAAAGCGCCCGTTCAGTGCGCACTCAGATCGAGACCATGGCAGATGCAGCGAGCCGCCTGCAGAACTACTTCGAAACACTGCAAGACCTCTCCGACCCGTCGCTGCCAGACGTACTCGACCGCTACCAGCGTGACGCGTTGAACCCAGGCGACTCGAATGATGCCACCGATCCCACTTTGATCACGCTGCGCCAGCGCTACCAGACCGCACTCGACGAACTGTCCGCTGACGCCATCACTCTCCTTCGTGACTGGCCAGAGCGCCGCCAGGGCGTCGAGGCGGAACAGTACTCCTACCCGGTGCGAGGTAGGGAGGTCACGGGTGCCAACTACACCGAGACCTTGTCGCACCTTCAAGTCCCCAAACTATCTCCACCCAAGTACCGCGACTGGGGCGACCTGCTGCGCTTCTTGATGAACGAGAACCTGCCCGGTGACTATCCCTACACCGCTGGGGTCTACCCCTATCGCCGTGTCGGCGAAGACCCCACCCGGATGTTCGCTGGTGAAGGCACGCCAGAGCGCACCAACCGCCGTTTTCACTACGTCTCGAAGGGCCAACCTGCGAGTCGGTTGTCCACCGCGTTTGACTCGGTGACGCTGTACGGCTCAGACCCCGCCCTGCGCCCCGACATCTACGGCAAGGTCGGCAACTCTGGTGTCTCGATCGCCACACTCGACGACATGAAGCGGCTCTACTCAGGCTTCGATCTGTGTGCACCGACGACATCGGTATCGATGACCATCAACGGCCCCGCACCGACCGTCCTCGCTTTCTTCTTGAATACTGCGACCGACCAGCAAGTCGAGAAGTACTTAGCCGAACAAGGCACTCTCGATACCGCAAAGGCCCGCATTGCCGAGCGGTTCGGCGGCTCTCCACCGACCTACCGCGGCACTCTTCCAGACGGCAACGACGGGCTCGGGCTCGCCTTGCTCGGCACCACCGGCGACCAACTCGGTGAAGACCTGGTGCCCGCAGCGGTCTATCAAGAGATCAAGACCAAGACGCTCAATGTGGTTCGCGGGACGGTCCAAGCCGACATCCTGAAAGAGGACCAGGCCCAGAACACCTGTATCTTCTCGACCCAGTTCTCACTGCGAGTCATGGGAGATATTCAACAGTCGTTCATCGACCACGGCGTGCGCAACTACTACTCGGTCTCGATTTCCGGCTACCACATCGCTGAGGCCGGGGCGAACCCGATCAGTCAACTCGCGTTCACCCTGTCCAACGGCTTTACTATCGTTGAGTACTACCTAGCGCGAGGCATGGAGATTGACGACTTCGCGCCAAATCTGAGCTTCTTCTTCTCCAACGGTATGGACCCTGAGTACGCGGTTATCGGTCGAGTCGCGCGGCGCATCTGGGCGCGAGCGATGCGCGAACGCTACGGTGCCTCCAAGCGCAGCCAGATGCTCAAGTACCACATTCAAACGTCCGGGCGCTCGCTGCATGCACAAGAGATCCAGTTCAACGACATCCGCACCACCTTGCAAGCTCTCTATGCGATCTTCGACCGCTGCAATTCGTTGCACACCAACGCCTACGACGAAGCGATCACAACCCCTACCGAAGAATCGGTCAGACGCGCCGTCGCGATCCAGCTGATCATCAACCACGAGCTTGGGCTCAACCGCAACGAGAACCCGCTGCAAGGCTCGTTCATCATCGAAGAACTCACCGATCTGGTCGAAGAAGCGGTGTATCAAGAGTTCGAACGCATCTCTGAGCGCGGCGGTGTTCTAGGTGCCATGGACACCATGTATCAGCGCGGCAAGATCCAGGATGAGAGCCTCGAGTACGAAGCACGTAAGCACGACGGCTCATTGCCGATCGTCGGCGTCAACACCTTCCTACCGACGCTTTCAGATGACCAAGACGAAACCACCATCGAACTGATTCGTTCGACCGAATCAGAGAAGAACGACCAGATCGCAGGCGTCGCGGCGTTTCAAGAGCACAACGCTGCCGCCCGGCCCGCGGCGCTTGCTCAGCTCCAAGCGACCGCACGTAACGGCGGCAACGTGTTCGAGGAGCTCCTGGAAACCGTCAAGACCTGTTCTTTGGGCCAGATCTCTGACGCGCTCTACGATGTTGGCGGCGAGTACCGCCGCAGCATGTAACGCTGCAACGTCGGCCGCGCGGCTCAGAGCCGACCGGCCACCTCGGCGTAGCGGGCATTCGCCTCGTCTCTTGCCCAACGGTAGGTTTCCGAGCGGAGGATTGCCCCAGCGAAGTCGCCCACCTCGCCCATGATCTTGCCGCAGACAACGGCGGTATCGAGCGCTCCAAGGGTGTCCCCCATGGCTAATGCTTGGAGCACGGCACGGTCGGTTTCGGCCGGCCAGAACGCCGGATGATCGGTATTCCACACGAGCACACTCGCCAAAGCGCCGGCCTCGAGAACACCGGCTCGGACACCGGGATGGAGAGCTCCCGGAATACCCCAAACGCGTGACAGCAATCTCTCCGGCTCCGCCAACTCAGCGGCCCTCAAGAACGTGGCATCGCGCGCGGCAAGGGTGCGCTCCAGTCCCGCGGCTAAGCCTGCTCCGGTCGGCTCGGCATGGAGCCTCGCAAGCTCTGGCGAATAGCTGGTCGGTGACGTTCGCAGTTCCGCCACCGCTCGAAGCTCCTTCTGCAAGTTCATCGAATCATTGCCTGCCGAGGTGTCGGTCGCGACAAACCAATCGATCCCTGCTTCTGACCACCTGCGCGGGTCGGCAGGGAAACCAAAGATACGTTGCGCATAAGGGCAGAACCCGAGGGTCGTAGTCTCCCGATCCACCGCCGCTAGGTCTTGATCGCGAGCGTAGAGACAGTGCACCAGCACCGTGTGCGGACTGCGTTCGAATACACCAAGATCTCTCAGCCAACTCAAGGGTGACATGCCGGTCCGCTCAAGCACGCGCAGGCACTCTTCTGCCGACTGCGCAGCGTGACTGTGCACGGGAATGTGCAGTCGCTCGGCAACTGTTGCTAGCCGTTGCCACAACTCGGCACTGACCGTGTCGGTCGCGTGAGGACCGAGCGCAGCAAAGATCCCGCGGCCCTTGAGCGCCTCATCGTTGGCAATCCGCTCGGTAGCCTCAAGCTGTGCTTCAAGCTGATCAACCCCAGGACCCGCCAGATCTTGCAGGGTCGGCGCCACCACCCCAGCAAGACCCACATCGCTCAACGCTTCAACGATCACATCGGCAAAGTAGTAGTGGTCCCAGACCAAACCGATTCCGCTCAGAAGGCACTCGTAAGCCCCCATGCGTGCAAAGGCTCGAACCGCTTCGGGTTCCAGATCCTTTTCGATTCGAAAGAAGAAATCTTCAACCAGGTTGCCGGCGGACGGGCGCGACAAATCGACACCGCGCAGGAACCCCAGAGAAACGTGGGTATGAGCGTTGACGAAGGCGGGAGTGATCGGCTTCGCACCAAAGTCGATGACCTTGGTGCTCTCTCCTACGACGGGCACGGTGTGGTCGCCCACGCGGGTGATGATCGCGCCTTCGATATGAATCGACGCCGGCACAAACGTGCCGTCCGCCTGCAACACTCTCGAGGAACGCAGAACCAATGGATCGTTGGCTATCACCGGTCGAGAAACCGAAGTCGAGCACCTGCGATCCCAGACTCGCCCTTGACCGCATACAGCAGGTAGGACTGCTCGCCTTCAACGAAGATTGCCGGGTCGCGCAGCTGATGAACTGGAACGTTGACCGCTCCGCGCACCGAGGGTTCGAGCGGTAGCTCGGACCCTTCCCAGTCGAGCTCGGGGCGCAAGACCTCCACTGGCTCGCTCTCCTGCCATTGCATCCAATCACCCCGAAGATCAACCCTACTGAGCAGAATCCGCTCCGGCTCATCGCCTGCTTGAGTCCAGAAAACCCACAATACGTCGCCGCGTACCGTGACCGCGGAGTGCCTCATCTTCGGATTGAACCGCATCGGCCCGGCGCTAAAGTCGTTCAACCCGTCGTTGGATCGGTAGAACTGCCCGGGCATCGCCAACGCGTACCAATAGCCGTCATAGAAGAATGCTCGGAAGTACGGACGACCAAGAATCGGCTCCTGCGCTTCGAAGTGAATTCCATCGCTTGAGGTCGCAACCCGTGTCACTTGCATCGCGGCGCTCTCGAGGCCGTGGTAATACATGACGATCTTCTCAAGGTCATCGCGCACATGAACATCGGGCGATGCAATATGGGGAATCGTCGATCGTTGGGCCGCGCTGAAGACCCCGGGGCGAGCACTGGTGGCGTATCCCTCCGACGCACTTTCGCTCACCGTCTCGGGTGCGTCAGGGGCTTGAGTCAAGAAGTGCGATCGCTCGAGTGTCAGTGTTCCAGGCTCGTACATCGACCAAGGCCCTGCAATCGCATCGGCCGTAGCCAACCGGATGTAGCGCCCCTTGTGGTCCGCGAAATAGAGGTAGAAACTGCCAAGCTTCTCGGCTAGCCAAGCGGGGGCCTTCACCAAAGACGGCCCTTCCACGTTCTTGCCCATGCGCTGGTCCATGTCGGGCACGATCAACGGGTTCTTTGCAAAGCGCTCAACAGACACGGGCCCCTGAGCACCGGCAGCACTAGCGGCCGTAATCCCGACTCCGATCACTAAGCCCAAGAGTCCGTAGATCGGAATTGAGGTAGCGCGGTGTTGTGTTGGCAAGAGCATCTCCATTAGCCATAAGTCATCAGGCCAAAGCCTGCACCGGCCTGAACGTCGCTCTATGATGACAGCATCGGCGACGCTGAGTCCGCGGCCAACAAACACTGCACAAGTACAGCACTCATGAGGCATCCGACGAGGCCAGTAGCACCTAGGATCGTTATCCTGGCAATCACCTTGACTGTGATCGCCTGCTCTTTACTGAGTTGTAAGACGTCTCCTGCTGGATACGCCTCGGCCGACCAGAAGTCTCTCGACCGCAGCATCTCGGCGCTCGAGAGGCGGCTGTACCTCGCGGTCGAACACCAGCGACGCCAGAGCGCTCGAACTCCGCTCCACCGGCTCTCCTCGTTCGACGCAATCGCTCGGGAGCACAGCTATCGCATGGCCCAAAGCAAGGTTGACTTTGGCCATCGCGGTTCAAAGGCTCGAGCCAAGAAGGTGGGCGAATTCATCAGCGCCAGCACCATCGGAGAGAACGTTGCACGCAATCGCGGCTACGACGACCCTGTTGCCATTGCCGTCGAGGGCTGGATGAAGAGCAGAGGACACCGTCGCAACATCTTGGGCAAGTACGACGTCACCGGAGTCGGAGTGGCAGAAGCAAACGACGGAACCCTGTTTTTCACCCAGGTCTTCGCGGCCCGAGCCGAATAGGGCCAAATCAAAATGGCTGGGCCGATTGATTCGGCCGAACTGAATCGGGCGGATTGATGGGGCGGATTGACTGGAGCGGGTTGACGTGGTGTAGATCGATTTGGCAGATTGATTCGAGCACGCGCCTGCTACCCTCGCGTGCCTCATGCCCGCCATCACTAGAGCTTTCCGCCACCAGAACTTCCGCTTGTTCTACGGCGGCCAGGTCGTTTCGCTCAGCGGCCTGTGGATGCAATACACCGCGATGGCTTGGCTCGTATTCCGTCTGACCGATTCGGCAGCAGCCGTGGCGATCACCACACTTGCCATGCAGGGGCCAGGTCTCGTCTTCGGACCTGTGGCCGGTGCGATGGCCGATCGCTACGACCGGCGACGCATCCTGATCTTCACTCAGATCGCCGCGCTCAGCACGTCTATCGTGCTCGGCATCCTGACGGTGACCGGTGTGGTCGTGCCATGGCATGTAGTCGCACTGGCTCTAGCAGCGGGATTGGCACGAGCGATCGAGATCCCCACCCGCCACGCGTTCCTCCCAGACTTAGTCTCGCGAGACGACCTGTCCAATGCCATAGCGCTCAATTCGGCGCTGTTCAACATTGCGCGCCTGGCTGGACCAGCAGTCGCTGGCGTGTTGATTCCGTGGGTCGGGGAAGGCTGGTGCTTCTTGGGAAACGCTGTAGCCGGCTTGTTCATCGTCGCAGCGCTATTGATGATGGAGCTCAAGAAGCGCCCGAAAGTCACCGCGGCTATCAAAGGAATCTTCGGCGAAATCGCCGAAGGTATGGCCTACGTTCGCCAAGAACCTGCCATGCGCGCCGCCCTGGGAGCGTTGGTCGCGGTGGCCGCATTCGGGATGCCCTACGGTGTGCTGATGCCATCGTTCGCGCGTCGTGCGTTGTCCGGAGGACCCGAGACGTACTCAACGCTGCAGGTTGCAATCGCCCTCGGCGCGCTCACTGGTGCATTGCGGCTCGCGGCCCGTCTAGAGGTGGAGGGTCTCGATCGCTGGAGCATGTTTGCGGGCATCGGCTTTGGCACCGGTCTGGTCGCATTGTCATTCACCCGTAGTCTGACCACTGCATTCCCGGTGCTGGTCTTGATCGGCCTGTCGTTCATCATCCAACTGGCTTCGGTCAACACCCTGCTGCAGACGCTGGTACCCGATCGGTTGCGAGGCCGGGTGATGTCTCTGCACTCAGCGCTGTTACTCGGAATCTTTCCGCTCACCGGTTTGCTCGCTGGATTTCTTGCCGACCGCATCGGGGAACCACTGGTTATCGGCGCAGGCGGGACCTTGGTGATCGTTGGTGCTGTGATCTTCGGGCGTCGCCTGATCGCTCGAACGCCGGCGAGCCTCAAACGAGCCCAGGAACTCCGCTTGGAGCAAGAACTCGCTGAGCTGGCCGAGGACCCGGCCTAGAGTGCTCTTAGGCCTTTAGCCAGTTAGGGCCTTTAGCCAGTTAGGGGTTTGGCTTAGAGAGTTAAGAACACTAAAGCTCTAGGGCTGTCTGCCCTGCGATGTCGGCTCCTTCAAGTTCCAACAGAAACCGCTTCGTGTCGAGCCCACCGCCAAAACCAGTGAGTGAACCGTCAGCCCCCACCACTCGATGGCACGGCAGAACGATCGGCAGCGGATTCTTGCCATTCGCAGCACCCACCGCTCGGGTCGCCGCCGGTCTGCCAATCTGCTCAGCAATATCGCGATAGGACACGGTGGTGCCATAGGGAATCTGCGCGAGCGCGTTCCACACCTCGACTTGAAACTCGGTCCCTTGAGGTGCAAGGTCGAGTGAGAATGCATCGCGCTTGCCGTTGAAGTATTCGGTGAGTTGACGCCTCGCTTTGGGAAAGGCATCGTCGTCCCGCCGCCACTCAGCTAGGGGTTCGACTCGCATCTTGCCGCCCGGAAACCCGATGACCTGCAAGGCCTCTTTCGGCCCGCTCATGGAGCCCGCCAGCAGAAGGCTGCCGACCGGGGATTCGAGGTATGTGTATCGCATGATCTGTCTCCGAAGTTTGACTGTGTTTCTCTCGTGTTCAACCCAAATCTACTGCCTACTTGCCGCACCTTTCGACCGCCTCTGCTTGTCCAAATCTTCACCATAGGCCCGCCACAGCAACAGGCCCGCGTAGGCTCGAAAAGGCCTCCACGACTCACTGCGCCGCTCAACTTCCAGAGCACTCGGTAGCTCCTTGCCGCCACCGAGAGCCAACGCCTTGCGCAGGACTAGATCGCCCTTGAGAAACGCATCGCGGGCGTGCAAGGCGCGCATGGCGACGTAGTGCGCGGTCCACGGTCCGATGCCGGGAAGTTCACAGAACCTCCGCTCAAATTCACCGAGTTCCTGATCGCGCGAGAATGCGTCGTTGTGGTTGATTGCGAAGCGGGCCACTGCACGGAGCGTGTTAGCGCGTGACTTCGGCAGACCTATCTCCTCGAGGGGCTGGTCCACCAGTGCTTCGGCAGTGGGGAACAACAGCGCTGGCTGTGAAGAGCCATCGGCCGCGCTAAGCGATGGTGCATCGATCGGAGTACCCCACCGTTGCGCAATACGACCAGACAACGTGGTCGCTCCTGCCACCGTTACTTGCTGACCCAACACCGCGCGAACGGACAACTCGAACGGGTCGAGACAACCCGGGACACGGATTCCGGGAGCCGCCATATAGGGCTTGCCAAGAGTGGCGTCGTCTTTGAACTCCGCGAGCCAACTTGGGTCGAAACCGAGGTCGAAAATGTGCTTCACCCGTTCGACGAGCGGAAGCAAGTTGGGCAGCCGCTTAGGCCGCTCCGCAAACCGGACGTGCACGTTCAGGCTCGCCTCACGCGTCGCACTCGCCTCACTCGTCGCATCGTCCGCTACCACCTCAACGTTCAGCACACCACTGGTCTTGCCGAGTTGGAACGTCCTTCGATAACTCCCGGTACCACCGTCGTCCAGTTTGACGTGCTCGACCCCGGGAATCGATCGTAGTGCCAGAAACTTCAACAGCCCTAGACCGTCAAAGGGGCTCCGCACTCCCAAGGTTAGCGCTAGATCCGCACCGTCGATGGTCGCGGCGGCGTCACGCACTGCACGCGGCGGCACACCGAAGGCGTCCTTGAACGCTTCGTTGAAGCGGCGCAAGCTGTTGAAGCCCGAGGCGAACGCTACATCGATCACACTGGTCTCGGTCGCTTCCAAGATCTGTCGCGCAACCAGCAGCCGCCGATGGGCAGCTATCCGCGCGGGGCTGGCTCCCAGCTCGGCATCAAACAGCCGACGCAACCGCCGTTCCCCAACCCGGAGCAGCTGTGCCAGATCCGCGACCGACCCATCATCCAACGCTCCTTCTTGGATCCTCTGCAATGCCGTGCCCACCAGTGCATGTCCACCACCGACGACCGCCGGCGCCCGTTCTGGCCTGCACCGCAAGCAGGGCCTGAACCCGGCACTCGCAGCCGATGCAGCACTCTCGAAGTATTGGACGTTCTTGGCCAGTGCGCGCCGGGCGGAACACACCGGCCGGCAGTAGATTCCGGTGGTGTTCACTGCAAAGAAGAAGCGACCGTCAAACGCAGGATCTCGCTCGACGCGCGCTTGATGACATCGTTCGACCGACAGCCGGCCCGCCTTTGAATCAGCTTCCGTAGTCTTCATCATGCGCGTGATCGTAGCTCACCTCACCCAACGAGACTCGCGGTTTTCGGACAGCAACCCTCATCGCAAGTAGGCTGCAAACTGCAGCGAATCACAGCACCTGCACCTTCAAACACCTACCGCAAGACCGGCTCTAGCCATCCCGCCACGCTCCTGCCGACGGCCCAACAGCTAGCGCACACATCGCCCGCCACGATAGGACTTGACGGCTACGCGACATCGCTCTTGCTACAGTCCCGGCCACCGCAGTACTCGGCCTCATGTGCCGCCATAGTCAACACCCAGAAAGACCCTCAGACGATGCCAATCCTCTCCGGCTCCGCTTCCTTGACCCGCTTCAACGTTCCGGTGCAAACCAGCGAACTTCCGTTCGATGAGCATGCCTTCAAAGAGATCCTCCCTGGCTCTGAAATCCGCGAGTCGATCGGCTTCATTCCGTTTGAATCTGGCGCTGAGTACCGCGTCGGTCATGACCGCTTCGCTTTCCGCGTGAGGATCGACAAGCTTGCTCCCGATCCGACCGTCTTGCGCGAACGCCTTCAAGGACTGATCGCGACCGAGATCGAAATGACGGGATTTGACACCGTCAGTTCGCGCAAACGCAAAGAGTTACGCAACCTCGCCGAAGAAGAACTCCTGCGAGAAGCAAGACCCTCTTCAAAGATCGTCGAAGCCGTGCTCGACGGCAACGTGCTCCAGATCGGCAGCACCGCCAACTCGGTGATCGGCAAGATCACCCTGTTGATTCGCAAGCTCGGCGTCGTTGCTGAGTTCAAGACACCTTGGATTGACGCTGGTGACGAAGATCTCGAGAGCGACATTATGGAAATCCACGATCCTGGCCAGTCCCTTCACGGCAGCCGCTTTCTCAAATCGATCCTCGGCGACCGGGAGCTCCCTCTTGAGCCTGCAGAGGGCTACGCCAAACTTCAGACCGAGCGAGCACGGGTCGTCTTGAGCGGCGAAATCATGCGCGACGTCCATGAGTACGTCAAAGACGGCTGCGAGCTGCTGGCCGCCAAGCTCCTCGCTGGCGAAGCGAGCTTCCGACTCGAAGCTCTGCCGTTCCGCATCAGCTCGTTGAAACTGCGAAAACCCGCCATGGGCCACTGGACCGAGCGTCTCGATGAACGGCTCGAGCAGATCAACGAGGTCTGGGAGTTGTTGGATCGCAAGTATGCAGACAGTCGCAAGACCTCGGCCCCAAGAGGCCCCGTGTTACGCGCCGTCCCTGACGAATAGCGGGCCTTTCGAGCAGGCTCAGGGTCTACCAGGGGATGATCGATCCGTCGTAGTTAAGGAAGCTGCCGCTCTGACGCAGCTCAAGCCCATCGATCACACGTCGCATTGCGTGCACACTGTCCTCGACGCTCAAGAGCGCTGATGGTCCACCCATATCTGTTTGCACCCAGCCCGGGTGAAACAAGGTGACGCCGATCCCGTCCGGCGCCCAGTCCTTAGCGAGCGATGCCATCGCACTATTGAGCCCAGCCTTGCTCGAGCGGTAGGCGTACTGCCCACCAGACGTGTCGGCAATCGAACCCATCTTGCTGGTGATGTTGACCAGCTGCGGAGCGCTGCCTTTCATCAGTGCTCCCCTCACCACCTGCGCCACCCGCATGGGCCCCAAGGTGTTGATCCGCAGGACTTCGAGCCACGCGTGGTAGTCCATCCGCTCGAAGCTCTGCTCGGTTCGCGGTCCATAGACCCCAGCGTTGCTGATCACCAGATCGAGCGTCCGATCTTGCAAGGCCACAGCGAACGCTGCTACCGAGTCAGCACTGCCTACATCCAACTCCAGCACTTCCCCAGCAAGGCCCCCCAACTCGGCCGCTCCGGCAGTATCGCGCGCCGTCCCGACAACGTCCCAACCCTCGCCGGCATATTGCCGCACAAACTCCAATCCGATTCCTCGATTCGCTCCAGTCACCAACACCCGCTTGCCCATCACCACTACCTCCTCATCAAGTTTCTAACGACTCTACCGCTCCCGCCCTAACGGGGGCGCTTGTACTCAGGCAGCATCGGTGTTCAGGCCTCATACCAAGGGCTCCGTAGCTGCCCAGCCCAGTCCGGTCGTACCAGCCGCCGCTCAATGACAAAAGTCAACCCATCTCCTGACAGCACCCACTAACTCCAGCGGCCCCAAGGCTCCACAATCTCATCACCATCAACGAGCCCTGAGGTCCTACCGCCATGAGAAAGATCAACCCCGCCCGGCTACCCGCTACCACTCTCCACAACATCACCAAGACCTACGGCCGAGGAAAGTCAGCCACACACGCCCTCAACAGCATCAACCTAGACATCCGCCAGGGCGAGGTCACCTCCATCCTTGGCCCTAATGGCGCCGGCAAAACGACCGCGATCAAACTCATGCTGGGCCTGCTCCAACCGACATCCGGCGAGGTCTCCCTTTTCGGATCGAAGCCCCATGATCCCGTCGCCCGCGTGCGCACCGGAGCCATGATGCAGATCGCCGGCCTTCCCGACACTCTGAGGGTTGAAGAATTGGTCCGCCTGTTCTCCAGCTACTACCCGGCACCTCTTGCTCTGGATCGCATCCTCGACATCGCAGGCCTTTGGGAGGTTCGCTCCCGCGTGTTCGGCAAGCTCTCCGGAGGCCAGAAGCAGCGCGTCATGTTTGCCCTCGCCGTCTGCGGCGACCCCGACCTCCTCTTCCTCGATGAACCCACGGTCGGGCTCGACATTGAGACGCGACGGTCATTCTGGGCTCAGATCCGTCGCTTCATTGCCCGCGGCAAGACCATCATTCTGACCACCCACTACCTCGAGGAAGCAGACGCCCTCTCCGACCGGATCGTGCTCATCGACAAGGGTGAAGTCAAAGCCGATGGCACTCCGCATGAGATCAAAGCAACCACCTCGACTCGTTGCGTCTCGTGCATCACCAGCATCGCTGCCCAGACCGCTCTCGAGCACCCTGCCGTACAAGACGCTCGAGTCAACCGAGCGCGCCTGGAGATCGCAACCTCCGAAGCGGAAGCCGTCGTTCGCCACCTGCTCGATCTGGACCCCAACCTTCGCGACCTCGAGATTGTCGGCGCCGGAATCGACGAGGCCTTCCTTCAACTCACTCACGACGAAGCCCCAAACCACTCTGACCTCGTCTCTTAGGCCGCAATCTCCCAGCCCACCAGTCACCAGCCCCCGACACCAGCCATCAGCTACCAGCTACCAGCTACCAGCTACCAGGAAGTACCCATGACAACCGCCGAAGCAGTCACTACAGTCACTCCCCAGCGCACCACTCGCAACCTTCCACGGATCTACGCCCTAGAGTCTTTCTACGAACTGCTCAAGGTGGTGCGATTACCAACATTCATTCTGCCGACACTCCTTTTCCCCGCGATGTTCTATCTCTTGTTCGGCGTCAGCTTCGGCTCCGGCAAGACCTTCGGCGATACCGGCGTTGCCACCTACTTGTTGGCAACCTACGGGGCCTTCGGCGTCATTGGCGCCGCCCTCTTCGGTTTCGGCGTCAGTTGCGCGATCGAGCGCGGCCAAGGATGGACGCTTCTCAAGCAGGCGAGCCCCATGCCGGTTTCAGCGTACTTCGTTGCCAAGCTCCTGGTGAGCGTGCTGATGAGCGCTATCGTTATCGGCATCCTCTTGATCCTCGGCCTCGCTTTCGGTGATGTCGCCTGGCAACCGGGTACGCTGGCCAAGATGACCGGTGTCCTAATGTTGGGGGTCATCCCCTTCAATGCCTTTGGAGTCTTGATCGGACTCGGAGCCGGACCCAATTCCGCCCCCGCCATCGCCAACATTATCTACCTACCGATGGCCTTCGTCTCCGGGCTCTGGATGCCAATTCAAGCGCTACCCTCGTTCCTGCAACAGGTCGCGGTCACCATGCCCGCGTACCACTACTCACAGCTGGCACTGAAGGTACTCGACGCGGACGCGGGAGGCAGTACCATCATCCACTTGGCCTACCTCGGCGTCTTCTCGGTCATTTGTTTCACCATCGCTATTGCCTTGTGGAAGCGCGACGAAGGCAAGACCTTCGGCTAGCCACGTGAATACCGACTCAAAACAACGCTCCAGAGTATTCCCCATGAAGCTACTCCCTAAGCATCCAGATATCGGGTGGACCCCGTTCGCATGGCTGGTCTATCTGGCCCCGATGTTCTTCTTCGTGAATAGCAACACCGACCGGTGGCGTATCGGATTACTACTGGCGGTGACCGCGGTTTTCCTGGTTCTCTACTTTCGGGTCTACTGGACCCATGGTCGCAAGCAACTGCTGGCGATCTTGATGATCGCCGGCCTGGCGGTTTGCTACACCCCGGTCAACCAGGGTGCGACCACGTTCTTCATCTACACCAGCGCCTTCTTCGGAATGTTCTTCCCCCGACGTACGGTGGTCGCGGCAATCGGTGCCTTGATGGCAGTCCTCGGCCTCGAGATCTGGCTGTTCGATCTTCATCCTGTGAGCTGGATTCCAGCCGCTGTTTTCACCCCACTGATCGGCGCCATCAATTTGCACTTCAGTGAGGCTGGCCGGGCAAACGCTCGGCTCCGGCTGGCTCAAGACGAACTGGAGATGCTCGCCAAAATGGATGAACGCGAACGGATCGCTCGAGATCTTCATGATCTGTTGGGCCACACGCTTTCGGTGGTCACCCTGAAGAGTGAACTTGCAGGACGCCTGCTGAGTCAGCCGTCCGGTGCCGACAATCAAGAGCGTCTACGCACCGAGCTTGCCGACATCGAAACGCTCTCCAGGCGAGCGATGAGCGAGGTTAGGGGCTCGGTCACGGGCTATCGGGCGCACCGCATGCAAACCGAACTGGCCAAGGCGCGGATGGCGCTGGCCGCAGCTCAGATCCACCTCGAGCTCGAGACCGGCCCGTACGATCTCACCAGCGCCCAAGAAACCGTTGCCGCTCACGCCTTGCGTGAAGCGGTCACCAACGTCATTCGTCACGCGCGAGCCTTGCAATGCACCATTCGCCTGCGGACCCAGGCTCAAGGTGGCTTCGCTTTAGAAGTCGAGGACGACGGTCGAGGCATCCGTCGGGAGCCTGGATCTGGACTCAACGGAATGCATGAACGAGTCGAGCAAATTGGTGGAACGTTGTCTATCAGTGACGCTAGAGCCAAGAGCATCCTAGGCAAAGGCACCATCGTACGTCTCACCATCCCCAGAGTTCAGACTGACGCTTCTCCAACCAGCATCTCGGCCTAAGCCAGCATGATTACGATCCTCATCGCGGAAGATCAAACCTTGGTCGCTGGCGCCCTTGCAGCGCTGCTAGAGATCGAGCCCGACCTGACCATCGTCGCAACCGCGCCCGACGGGGACCAAGCGCTCGCCTTGATCAAGCAGCACCAGCCCAACATTCTGTTGACCGATATTGAAATGCCGCACCGCACGGGACTGGAGCTAGCTCAGGCAGTAGCTGACCTCGACGTCGACACCAAGACAATCATCGTCACCACCTTCGCGCGACCCGGCTACTTGAGACGAGCTCTGGAGGTCGGCGCGCGCGGGTATCTGCTCAAGGACTCGCCGGCAGCAGAATTGGCCGAAGCGATTCGCCGCGTGCATGGAGGTGGCCGTGCGATCGCCGCTGAAATCGCCGAGCAAGCCTGGACCGCACCTGATCCTCTCACCGATCGAGAGCGACAGATTCTGAGACTGGCCCGCGAAGGGCTATCGACTAAGGCAATCGCGAACACCGTTCATCTCTCAGAAGGCACCGTGCGCAACTACACCTCGGAAGCGATCGCCAAGCTTCACGCAGAAAACCGCATCGACGCCGCGCGCATTGCGCATGACAAAGGATGGCTCTAGCAACGCTCCTAAGGAGTTCCTGTGGGCTCGGAGCGACCCCAATAGGCGTCGCATACCAAAGGGGTTCTAGATCCCTTTCTTCGAAGACTTAGCGCCCCTGTCTTGACCGAGTTGGCCAAAGTCCGTTAGAAAGTCCGTTGGCCTGACAACATGCGCTCACCTTTGGGGCGCCGTCGGCCGCGAAGGATTCTCTTCCCCGTAGCTCCCCAGAACCGAGGTCCCAATGAGCATGTTCGATCGCAATCAGAAGTCCAACCCGCAGCAGCCAGCAGCACGCCCGCCCCAAGCTACGCCGCAATCCCCACGCACCGTGTCCGCCATCGGCCCAAAGACCGTGATCAATGGCGACATCACCGGCAACGAGGATCTCGTCATTAGTGGCAAAGTCACCGGCCAAATCAGCCTCCCCGACAACGCCGTCAACATCCGCAGCGACGGCCACGTCGAAGCCGACATTGTTGGCAAGGTCATCGAGGTCGATGGCACAGTCCACGGCAACCTATTCGGCTCCGAGGCAGTGGTCGTCCGCAGCAGCGGTCGGGTTGAGGGTAACCTCCGCGCGCCCCGCGTGACCCTTGAAGACGGCGCCAACTTCCGCGGTTCCATTGACATGAAGCCGGCCTCAAAGCAAGACCAGCCCAAGCAAAAGGCCCAAGGCGGTGGGCAAGGTGGTGGCCAAGGTGGTGGGCAGGGCGGAGGCCAAAGCGGTGGGCAAGGCAGCGGCCAGGGCGCACCGAAGGCTGCGGCCGCCAGATAGTCGGGTTTCGCGGTGCGACCTCGCCGATCAAGGCGAAGCCACCGCCGCATGTTTCGGATGGCTCACGGAGCCCGCACCAGGTTCCCGTGAGTCTGCGATATCAGGTTCCCGTGAGTCGGCGACACCGTGCCACGACGGCTATGCGGCTTAGACAGTCCTGACCGAAGAAGCCTGTGCTGCTAAGACCTTCGTGCGAGCTCTCTTCGAGTTGCCCACGCCGAGCGTCCTACTCCGAGTTCCCCACCCCTAGTTCCTCGGCGTGGTCAAAGACCCGGCTCTTGATCCAGCGCTCATCGAACCACTCCAGTGGGTCCACCGGTCGACCACCGACCAAGAGGGCAAAGTGCAAATGATCGCCCCCAGCCAGCCCAGTCTCGCCGGAGCGACCGACCGTCTGACGCTGCTCGACCAGATCGCCCACCGCAACATCGATCGATGACAAGTGTGCGTAAAGCGAATGGAGACCATAGCCGTGATCGACGACGACGGCATTGCCGTAGATGCCGAAATACCGAGCCAGTACCACGCGACCTCGGTTCGAGGCAACCACCGGCGCCCGCCGCACCGAGGCGAGATCGAAACCTAAGTGGTCCTGCGTGTCGACGCTGCGTCCTTCGTAAAGATAGGTCCGCCGAGCTGCGAAGTCGTCCATCAACTGACTGTTCGGCTGCTGGATAAACGGCTCCGTCCACAGGAAATCTGCAGCGCTGGTTCTCGACAACTGAACCAACTCAGCGCGGTTCTTCTGCCGAAGATCACCGTTGATTTCGAGATAGGACTGTAATGGTCTCTGTCCAGGAGCTAAACCTTCGGTTCTCGAGACGATCTCACCCACGACCTTTTCTAAGAACCGATCGTTGAGGTTGATCTTGGAGGTCTTGAGGGTCCGCGTCCTGAAGGTCGAAACGAACGCTCTCGACTGAGTGTTGCCCAAAGCATCCGTTGCAGTCAGCCGCAGCTGAGCCTCATCCGAATTGTCGTAAGCGGCAGCGAACAAGGCGAATCGATCGTTGGGTCCACCCCCCGGAACTGGGTATCCAGGAAAAACGCTGCCGGACGCGACAACTCCACTCGACACCGCGGTGTCGCCTACCCGATACACCACCACCGCTGAACCGCCCTGCCGGACAACTACCGCTTGTGGCCCAAGGTCCAGCGACGGGGGTCTGAACCGAACCGGCAATCGCCGCTCAAGCACCGCAGGGGCAGGCCGTCTCAACCAGGTACCAGCTCGACTGCCACTGAGAGCAAGGGTAGCGTCGCCCTCCTCGATGCCTTCCAGTTCGAGCCCCTTGACCACTACATCGAACTGCACGCGCTGCACTCGGTCACCCCAGAACGCCCAGAAGGGCCGTGGTTCATGAGTCGCCTCCGCCAACAGCCATTGATTCGTTCCTTGCTGTAGAACAAGTTGCACCACCCCGAGTCCACGCGACCTCTCGAGCGCGGATGCCGAGATCCGGGTTTCAGCACCGATGCCAGGAACGCTGGTCTCGAAATCAAGCTCGGGTGGCGGTCCCACGCGCCAAACGGCCGCAGCAACTACCGCGAGAACAAGCAGCAACAAGAACAACTTGATCCGTGGGCTTCGCCGTTTGTGTGGAGCACCGAAATCGGAGGAGTAGGCCATGAGTTGAGGTCCAGAAAGGGAGAGATGTTGCACCTCCGTGAACGAGAGGCAGTAGAGTCGCAAAGCAGGCTGATCCTAGTGGACTCTCAGCCCCACGGTCAGCGTGCTACCCAAAAGGATCCAACGGACCTTAAGAGGACCCAATCCCCAATGCTTCAAGCGACATCACTGCGACACTCGACCCGAATGCTGGGCGCCTCCGGGTGGGTGCTGGCTGTTCTCAGTCTCGCTGCCTGTCAGCCGGCGCCGCAACGGGTTGACTTGGGCGTTGTACAACTGGTCCCAGTCGTAAACCCGGCTGGATCGGGCGCGATCGCGCCGAACTTGATCACCACCTCGCGAGGGCCAATGCTCACCTGGCTCGAGCCCCCGGCAACAACAGAGGCCGGGGAGGACGCCAAGACCAAGACCTGGCGAGTCAGGACCAGCCGACTTGTTGGTGATGACTTTGCACCTGCGTCGACCGTGGTCGCGGGCTCCAACTTCTTCGCCAATTGGGCGGACTTCCCGGCGCTCGCTGAGCACCCGAGTGGAGCTCTAGTTGTGCACCATCTCGCGAAGCTCGGCCTCGGCACCTATGCCTACGGCGCCCACCTCTCCGTCAACACAAGCCAGGGTTCCTCGAATGGACCAACAGGCTGGAACCCACTCGGCCTATTGCACGACGATCAATCCCTCACCGAGCACGGCTTCGTTTCGTTTGCCCAAGATGGAGATCAGCTGCGAGCCTTCTGGCTTGACGGCCGTGAGATGGCGGTCGATGGGCCGATGACCTTACGCACCACCCTCATCCGCTCACAGAGCACGGTCGAGGCCGCCAGCGCTGACATCACCACGGCGGGCATCGCGGTCGAGCCGCCAGGGGCTAGCGAGATGCTCGATGACCGAGTGTGCGAGTGTTGCCAAACCGACGCCGCGACCACCAGCAACGGCCCGGTGGTGGTCTATCGAAACCGGTCGGACGCTGAGATTCGCGACATCCAGATCGTCCGACAAACCGAGGCCGGCTGGACCGAGCCAGAACGCATCCACCGCGACGGCTGGGAGATCCAAGGCTGCCCGGTCAACGGGCCAGCGGTCGCCGCATCCGGCAGCCTGGTGGCAGTGGCGTGGTTCACCGGGGCCAATGATCGACCGCTTGTGCAACTCTCGATCTCTCGCGACGCTGGCGCCAGCTTCGATCCGCCAATCCAGGTAACCGATGCGGCCACGACGGGCCGCGTCGATGTCGCGATCAGTTCAGTGCTCAACGGCTCTGACATCTGGGTGAGCCACCTCAGCGCCGCACCCGAATCCTTACGCGTATCCTCCACCGAGGACCCGGGAACCATGTCAGTACTACTCGATCACTTCCGCGTTGGTCCAGGTTCAACCGAACGCGGATCGACCAGCTTGATAGCTCAATCGAGTGAGGCTCGCGCCTCGGGATTTCCCCGCCTTGCGGTCACCGCCGATGATCTTGTGATCGCTTGGACTGACTCGCTCGAGCCGAGCCACGTGCGAACCGCCAAGATCCTCCATGGAGCGCAGCGGTCGGCGGCGCGGCAATAGAGCAAACTACGGCTGCTGACGGAGCACGCCGGCTTCGACCAAGCGGTCGATCTCTTTGGGCGTGGTTCCAGCCTCTCCTAGCACCTCACGGTTGTGACCGCCCAGAGCTGGTGCGGGCTTGCGCACGGTCGACGGCGTCTGCGAGAAGTGGGTCGGGGGAGCGGCGCCCAGTATCGCGCCTCCGAAGGGATGCTCTTCGAGGAAGATACTGCCGTTGATCCGAACCTGCGGGTCGTTGGCCAGTTGGTCAGGCCGGTTGACCTTCGCGCACGGAACCTGATGCTTGTCCAAGAGCGCGCAGGCTTCATCTGAGGTCATCTTGAGCAGCTCGCCGTCTTGCCAATCGTTCAACTCGCGCATGTGCATCATGCGCTGCAACATGGTTGCGTTCTCTGGGTCCGCGAGAATGTCCGGTCGATTCAGCGCGTGACAGACACCCTCAAATTCAGCGTCCGAGCCAGCCACCATGACCACAGAACCGTCACTCGTCGGGGAGATCCGAAACATCGATGCGAGGTCCGGTGTTGCGGTGATGCCTTCGCCCTGTAGCGAGTGGTTCCACATCACATCTGGCCACTGAAATGCGATCGCAGCATCGAGCATGTTGAGTTGCACATGCTGCCCGCCAGCTCCTCGCTCGCGCGCAAACAACGCCGCAGTGATCGCTTGAGCCGCATTGAGCGCCGTGACCTTGTCGCACACGATGCCTCGAACCAACTCGCTGTCACCACCGATGTTGGCTGACTGTCCCTGCACGCTTGCCATTCCGCATGCTGCTTGGATCAGCGGGTCATACACCTTGCGCTGCGAGTAGGGACCCTCGAAGCCAAACCCAGCTATTGAGACGTAGATGATGTCGGGGTTTTCAGCGCGAACCACTGACTCCCCCAAACCCATGCGCTCTGCAGCACCCGGTCTGAAGTTCTGAATGAAGACATCCGCCGTGCGAACCAAGCGCAACACCTGAGCAACACCGTCCTCCGACTTGAGGTCGATACATAGTGACCGCTTGTTACGGTTCGCCCCGGCAAATATCCCGGAGAGTCCGTTGCGTTGAGTGCCCATGGTTCGGGTGTTGTCCCCGGCAGGGGGCTCAACCTTGATCACGTCGGCGCCTTGATCGGCGAGCATCATGGTCGCCATTGGGCCCGAGATGATCGCGGTGAGGTCGACAATTTTGATTCCGTCAAGTGCGCCTGCCATGGGACTCTCCCTCCTAAGGGGCAACTGAGTGTGGCCTTGAGGACGTTTTACCACGGGTCGCACCCTACCCCCTTTCGCGCTAGCTCGGCTACCTGGCCAAACAAAATATGGTACGGTGACATACCCGATCGCAACCATGAGACCCTCACCTTTGAAGCACGGACCAGAACCCAGTCCAGCCCGCAGCTTGCCGCGTTCCGCCGCCGTGCTTGGCGCTTTGCTCTCGGCCCTGGCGGTGGTCTACGCAGCTTCGCTGACCGGCGCGCTCATCAGCGCGGTCATCTTTGCCATGTTCTACCGTCAGTTGGCCCCCGCCTCCGAAACGGTCGCCACTGCTCCGGTGCCGGACCCACCGATGACCACCACCGTTGGCGACCAGCATCGAACAGCCTAGGCAAACCACAGCCACGCGCGGAGCTGCGCCGTCGTGGCCACCGCGAGCGAGCACTGAGATTCACCGACCGAAGGTGTCGCAGCTGTCCGAATCGCCGCTCTCGAGCCCGACACGGAACCAGCGTTGTCGCTGCTCCGCTGACCCGTGCGTGAACGACTCAGGCACCACATAGCCGCGCGATCGCTTCTGGATGGTGTCGTCGCCAATCGCGGCAGCAGCACGGAAACCTTCTTCGAGATCACCACGCTCAAGCAGGCCGCGGTTTGCAGCCTGATTACCCCACACACCCGCTAGACAATCCGCTTGCAGTTCGAGTCTTACCGATAGCTGGTTGGCTTCTTCTTCGCGACTTGTTGCTTGCAGTTGACTCACCTGACTCGAGATACCAAGGACGTTCTGAACGTGATGCCCAACCTCGTGCGCGATGACATAGGCGCGAGCAAAGTCACCAGGGGCACCAAAGCGGCGCTCCAGCTCGCCAAAGAAGCCGAGATCGAGATAGACCTTGGAGTCGGCCGGACAGTAGAACGGTCCGACCGCCGCAGAATTGAAACCACAGGCAGATGACACTTGATCGGTGAAGAGCACCAAAGTCGGTTCAGGATAGCGACGCCCATCCTGCTGGAACTCCGTGTTCCAGGTATCTTCGATATCTGCAAGAACCTGATCGACAAACACTCGACCAGCATCGTTGGGATCAGTCCCTGGCCCGGGCCCTTGATCCACGCCCGCGGCTGGGCCGCCCCCTACTCCGCCAAGCATGCTGATCAACTCGGAGGGATCGTTGCCGGTCAATAGCGCAAACAAGACCACCAGCACCAAACCACCGCAACCCACACCGGCTCCACGGCCGACCCTCGGGCCACGCCCGCGTCGGTCTTCTACATTCGAGCTGCGTCTGCGTCCTTGAAGCCGCATAAGGGCGGTCCTTCCAAGCTGGGAGTGATCGCTAGGCCACGGTTTGAACGACTAGCGTCTATTGAAGTAACTGGCTGTCCTGGTTGACCGCAACCCAGCTGTACCAGAATGTGTCGAATCCGGAAACAGCTTCAAGCTTGCCAGCCCTAGCCAGCTCTAGCAACGATCGCACTGCGGCCTTCTGCATTTTCTTGTTAGCGCCAACGGGCGGTGCTTGCTTGCTGTCAACCCAGAACATGTCACTCGACGCATAAAACGACTGCCCTTCAACTCGTGAAGCAAGCAAAACTCGGCCATCAAACATGGGATGTCTGAACAGCACGCCGTTGCTCATGGCGTCGTGCTCGATAGCGAAGGCGACCGTCCTGCCCACCCCTTTCGGGTTGAGATGGAAAGCGAAGATATTCGCCTTAGCGGCCAAACGCTGATCGTCCACTATCAAACCACGGAAGGTATCGTCTGAGGCGAAGTAGTTGTCGTACGGGTTGTTCTCTTCGTGCTCTTTGCCGTTCACAGAGAGGATCGTGGTGTTCGGGTGTTGGCGTTTCCAATCACCCCACATCGCTTTCACCGATCCTCCGATCTCCTCAAGATCCGCGCCCTCTAGGTCGCCCCCGATTGCGTCTGAGGTCATGATCGACCACCAACTGTCGGTCTCCCGATCGCGCATCACCAAAGACGCTTTGAGCAAAGCCCCCGACGCCTCGAAATTCAGTTCCTTGCCACCAACTTGTCGGCCGTAGACCACGGCCGTGTTCGCAAGCGGTCACCAAACCGCCGCGAAGGATTTCTCGCCAATGCGATCGTTGACCACTTCATGACGATTGAGCAGGTTGAGACTGTAGGCCCGAGCAACACCGTCGAACTCGACGCCTAGTACCCAGGCGTCGTCGCTGATCTCGGCGTCTTCGGCAGCGACAAAGGTCGGTTCAAACACCGCCGCGATCTGGCCGCGTGGGAGAAGCTGTTCGACACCACTTGGCAGTGGCTCATCTGGGTTAGGTTGCGACCCAGGTTGCGCCCAGAGCGCTAGCGAGGTAGCCAGCACGGCAACCGCAGCGAGTCTCATGCTCAGGAGCGAGTTCTTTGCTTTACTCAACAGTTCACCTCAAATCGACGGGGAATTCGAACGAACAATCATACAGCGGGAATCTTCCAGCCTGGTGCCGCTCAAAGCGTCTGGTGCCAGTTCACTTCTTGCGCACCCTTTACTGATGGAGCCTGATGAACTCGCTCAACGCGCTAGCCAAGGGCTTTTGCTCGATGAGGAACCCATCGTGGCCGTGAGGCGAAGAGATCGGTACAAAAGTCGAGTCCGCGAGGTGTTGAGCGATTTCTTCTTGCTCCACCAAGGGATAGAGAAGATCCGAATCGATACCAACCACCAGCGCCGGCTGTTCGATGCTGCGCAACGCGTCAGCGACACTTCCACGATCACGGCCAAGATCATGCGTGTCCATGGTCTCTGTGATCCGGTAGTAGGTTGCCGCATCGAAGCGGCCCCGCAAGCTGCGGCCATGGTGGTTCAAGTAGTCCTCGACCTCGTAGTCACCTTCTTGCACTCGATCACGACCGAATCGCTGTTCGAACGAGGCACGGGACCGATAGCTGACCATCGCGATCTGTCGCGCAACCTCGAGACCGTGGGCGGGCCGGTCGGCCGCTGAATAGACGCCGGCGTGCCAGCGCGGATCAGCTGTGATCGCGGCTCGCTGCGTTTGAGAGATTCCGATGCACCAAGCAGAGTGTCGAGCGGAGCTGGCAACAGGTGCAATCGCTCTAACTCGATCCGGAAACAGAGCGGCCCACTCGAGCACTTGCATGCCACCCATCGAACCGCCGATCACTAAGTCGAGCTCCTCGACCCCGATCGCCGACAGCCACAGCGCCTGAGCCCGAACCACGTCGCGGATCGAAACGACAGGAAAGCGCGTACCGACAAGCAAGCCATCATCCGGATGGAGCTGAGACGGCCCACTACTGCCGTAGCAACCGCCCAGCACATTGCTACACAAGACATAGCGATCAGCAGGATCCAGTGGGCCACCCGGTTCGAGCAATCCTGGCCACCAGTCATCCACGTCGGCCGAGCCACTCAGAGCATGGCAGACCAAGACTGCACGTCGCGACGGTGTACCCCAACTACGATAGGCGATATCGAACCCATCGAGACGCTCACCAGAGTCCAGTACAAGCAGCTCATCGATTGACACCACCGTCGTGTCCGGGCGGCACACGTGCAGAAAATCGGCGCGCTCACCGACTTCCGGATCCGCCGTGACCACTCGCCCCGACACGAGCGCTCCACCTGCGCCAAAAAGGCTCATTGGCTACTTGCTTGCCCGGGTGCAAGAGAGCATCGAAGGATTGACAAAACGAGCATGGGACTTGTTCAGCTACCCTTAGATCTTCGCGAACGCTTGCGCGAAATCCTCGCGAATATCGTCGATGTGCTCGATCCCGACCGCGACCCGCACCAAGTCGGGGGTCACGCCGGAAGCGAGTTGCTCTTCCGGCGACAGCTGCTGATGGGTAGTTGTAGCGGGGTGAATCACCAGGGTCTTGGCGTCGCCGACGTTCGCCAAGTGGCTCGCCAGCTCCACAGAGTTGATGAACTTCGCGCCCGCGTCAGCGCCGCCACGAACTCCAAAACTCAACACCGCGCCGAAGCCGTTGCTGAGGTACTTCTTCGCACGCTCATGGGATGGATGATCTTCCAGACCGGGATACTTGACCCACTCCACCTGCTCTTGCTCGCCCAGCCAAGAGGCCAGTGCCATGGCGTTGTCTGAGTGCCGCTGCACTCGTAGGGACAGCGTCTCAAGCCCAAGAATGAACTGAAAGGCGTTGAACGGGCTCATCGCTGGGCCCAGATCGCGCAGGCCTTCAACCCGAGCTCTGATCGCGAACGCGATATTGCCGAAAGGCCCGTCGGCGCCAAACACCTCCCAAAACTTCATGCCGTTGTAACCCGGCGACGGTTCGGTGAAGACCGGGAACTTGCCGTTGCCCCAGTTGAACTTTCCCGAGTCGACGATCACGCCACCGATCGAGGTGCCATGCCCTCCGATCCATTTGGTTGCCGACTCGACCACGATGTCGGCACCGAAGTCGATCGGTCTGCAGAGGTAGCCGCCGGCACCAAACGTGTTGTCCACGATCAGGGGCAGATCGTGGGAGTGCGCGAGGTCGGCGAGCGCATCGAAGTCGGGCACGTTGAAGCCAGGGTTGCCGATGGTCTCAACGTAAATCGCCTTGGTCTTATCATCGATGGATGCAGCGATGGTCTCAGCATCTTCAGCATCCACCAGGTGTACGTCGATCCCCAGCCGCGGCAACGTCACCTTAAACTGGTTGTAGGTGCCGCCATAAAGGTGGCTGGTCGAAACGATGTTCTCCCCCGCCTGCGCCAGGTTGGTGATCGCGAGTAGCTGCGCAGCCTGGCCACTGGCTGTTGCCACCGCAGCGACGCCGCCCTCCAACGCCGCGATGCGCTGCTCAAATACATCGGTCGTCGGGTTCATGATGCGCGTGTAGATGTTGCCGAACTCCTGTAACCCAAACAATCGAGCACCATGCTCTGTGTCGTCGAAGGTGAAGGACGTCGTCTGGTAGATCGGCACCGCGCGCGCATTGGTCCCTGGTGCAGGCTCTTGCCCTGCGTGGACTTGAAGCGTCTCGAAACGGTAGTTCTTGGCTGCGTCGGTCATGGGGGCTTTCTCCTAGCGAACTCTGGCTGAAGTATAGGGCGTCGGCGAGAGAGCGTACGCTATGGGCAGAGGCGAGCCCGGTCAATGCCGCGAAGGCAGAATGTCGCCCCCAGCACTTGATTACGAATTCATTGTGCTAACTCTTGCTTCCAAAAGACCACAATAGAGAATTTTCTTCCGATCCGTAGGCATTAACCCTCTAGTCGCTTCACCCCCTGAGACCCGCAAGGACACTCTGCGCAAGGCGGCCAAAGTCGAATCTCGATACGATTCGCGAATGTCCTTCTCCCCAACAAAATCCCGTGCTCAGTTCCCTGCGTTGTCGAGCAACGCCATCTTCCTCGACAACCCCGGTGGCACCCAGGTCCCGCAATCCGTGATCGACGCTGTCTCCTACTACTACACCCATCAGAACGCCAACCTCGGCGGCGCCTTCAGGACCAGCCGCAGCAGCGAGTCCGTGATGTCCGACGCGCGCCAGGCCGCGGCAGACCTACTCGACGCTCAACCGAACGAGATTGTCTTCGGCCAGAACATGACCACGCTGACCTTCAACTTGGCTCGGTCACTTGCCTCTCGTTTCAGACCAGGAGACGAGATCGTTGTCACCCGACTCGATCACGACGCCAATATCTCCCCGTGGACGACCCTGGCGCGCGACACTGGCGCCACGATCAAGCATCTCGACTTCGATCCCACCGACTGCACCCTGCGCCTCGATCAGCTCGACGAGTTGATCGGCGAACGGACCAAGCTGGTCGCGATCGGCTGGGCGTCGAACGCAGTCGGCACCATCAATCCAGTGGCTGAGGTGTGTGCCAAGGCGAAGGCCGTGGGTGCGCTGAGCTTCGTTGACGCTGTTCAGTACGCACCGCACTGCTCGATCTCGGTGAGCGACATCGACTGCGACTTTCTCGCCTGTTCCGCTTACAAGTTCTTCGGCCCACACGTCGGCATCCTGTGGGGCCGACACAGCCTGCTCGAAGAACTTGAGGCCTACAAGGTTCGTCCAGCAAAGGATTCAGCACCGGACAAGTTTGAGACCGGGACGCTCAACCACGAAGGTATCGCTGGAACTACCGCTGCGATCAACTACCTCGCCGGGCTCGCAAGCACCACAGGCACCGCCACCTCCGACCGCCGGAGCCGACTGGTTGAGTCGTTCGGCGTCATGCAGAAGTATGAACAAGATCTTTGCAACATCCTGATCAAGACGCTGAGAGCAAACCCAGCGATCACTGTCTATGGCATCACCGACCCAGACCGCGCGACCGAACGCGTCCCAACCGTCTCCATCACCGTCGAGGGTCACACCCCACGCGCCGTCGCCGAAGCACTTGGCGATCAAGACATCTTCGTTTGGGACGGCCACTACTACGCGGTTGATGTGGTCGACCAGCTGGGCCTCACCGGGTCTGGAGGAATGGTCCGAATTGGGTTGGCGCACTACAACACCGAACAAGAGGTCAGGCGCTTGGGAGAGGCCTTCCTACGCATCACCCCATAACCAAGAGACTGGAGACCAGTACCGGCGAGCTCGCGACCGGCTCACGATCGCGCGGCTGCCAGGGTGGCTCACAGCGGCTCACAGCGCGTAGGTGTTGCCCCTGTGTTGCACTATCGGGCCGCTATGACAGTTAGAATCGAAAGCTCGAACCCAATCGCCTCCATCATTTCAAGATCCACCGGGCCTTCGGAAGACTCGGCGCTCGCGCAAGAATCTCAAGGCAGATCCACCTGGCAGCAAACCAAACTCTCGGCGCACCCGGACGTTTGGTCTGAAGCCGCGGGAAGCCACGTGAACCACAACGGCTGTTTGTTGCGTCGATCCTAAGAGTGATCGCCCAAGCGAACCATTTGGCCATGGATCGGCCATAGATTGGCCATAGATCGGCCATAGATCGGCCATAGAAAGGACTCCCTTCAGTTGAAGATTGCCCTCATCAAGGAAACTCACGCCGGAGAGTGGCGCGTCGGCCTGGTGCCGAACAACGTCAGTCAGCTGACCAAGCTCGGCCACAGCATCACGGTCGAAAGCGGCGCTGGCACTGCTGCCGGCTATAGCGACGAGGAGTACGCAAACGCCGGGGCCACCGTTGAAAGCTCGCGTTCTGCAACGACAAGCAACGCCGAGCTCATCGTGCAAGTACGCGGACCGGGAGCCGATCCCGCTGGCGACCAGCAGATCCGTGACGCCAAGCCAGGACAATTCTTGCTCGGCTTGCAAGACCCGCTCGGCAACCCCGCCTCCGCTGCAACCGCGGCTGCGGCCGGTGTCTCGATCATCGCGCTCGAGACCATTCCCCGTATCTCGAGAGCACAGAGCATGGACGTCCTTTCGTCCATGGCGACCATCGCCGGCTACAAGGCCGTTTTGATGGCCGCCGACCATCTACCCAAAATGTTCCCAATGCTGATGACGGCCGCTGGCACAGTGGCCGCCGCCCGAGTGTTCGTGATTGGAGCGGGCGTCGCGGGCCTCCAAGCCATCGCATCGTCGCGACGCCTGGGTGCGATCGTCGAAGGCTACGACGTGCGCGAAGCAGCCCTTGAGCAGATCGAGAGTCTGGGCGCCAAGTCAGTCAAACTCGACCTTGATTCGGGTGACGCCGAAGACGCTGGCGGTTACGCCAAGGCGCAGGGCGAAGACTTTAATCGCCGCCAGCAAGAAGAGCTGGCCAAGGTAGTTTCGCGCAGCGACGTGGTCATCACCACCGCCGCCATTCCCGGCCGTCAATCACCGCTCTTGATCACCAAGGCTGCGGTTGAAGGAATGCAGGCTGGATCGGTGATCATCGACCTGGCCGCCGAGCGAGGTGGCAACTGTGAGGTTTGCCAAGCCGACGAAGCGGTCAATCACAACGGCGTCACCGTACTCGGCCCCACCGATCTCCCTTCGCGAGTCCCACGACACGCGAGTCAGATGTTCGGCAACAACGTCACCACCTTGCTCAAACATCTCACCGGCGACGAAGCGGTGCTCAAGCTCGACCTCGACGATGAGATCACCAGCAACATCTTGGTCGCTCATGGCGGCGAGGTCAGGCACCCGCTAATGCGTAAGATCCTCGGCCTCGAAGAGCTTGTGACCAGCGCACCCGAGCCCGAAGCCGCCGCGTCGAACTCTGAGGCCGATTCAAACGAGTAGTACCGGTTCCCACCAGATAACCATTCAGGAACTATAGACCGATATGGAATTCTTCTTCGCTTCGACGATCTTGCTGCTCGCCATCTTTCTTGGCTTTGAGCTGATCACCAAAGTCCCGCCCACCCTGCATACACCACTGATGTCGGGCTCAAACGCAATCTCTGGCATCACCTTGGTCGGAGCCGTCTTGAGTGCGGGCACGCAGTACTCGCAACTCACCTCGATCCTGGGATTCGGCGCCGTGACCTTGGCGACCGTCAATGTGGTCGGCGGTTTCATGGTGACCCACCGGATGCTCGACATGTTCAAAGGTCGCAAATAGATGTTGCAGCTCCTACAAGACTACGCCGCTCAAATCGGCTATCTAGTTTCCGCTGCTCTCTTCATCTTCGGACTGAAGGGACTGGGCCATCCGCGCACAGCGGTGAAGGGCAACCTGATGGGCTCTGTGGGCATGCTGCTCGCAGTCGTGGTGACCTTGCTCGACCGTCAGATCATCGACTACCGGATCATCCTGGGTGGCCTGGTACTCGGCTCGATCGTCGGCGCTCTGCTAGCAACTCGAGTGCAGATGACGTCGATGCCCCAGCTGGTCGCACTGTTCAACGGGTTCGGCGGCGTCGCCTCGGTCCTAGTCGCCGGTGGCAGTTTTCTTGAAGCGGTCGGTCGCGGACAAGACAATTTGCAAATGAACGTGGCCACCGCAGTCACCGCATTGATCGGCGGCGTCACCTTCACCGGTAGCGTGATCGCGTTCGGCAAGCTGCAAGAGGTCATCTCCGGCAAGTCCATCACCTTCCCCGGCTTCCAGTTCCTCAATGTGCTGCTGTTCCTTACTTGCCTCGGCGTAGGCGGCGCCATGATCGGCGATCCGGGCAACTCGCTCTTCTTCTGGGCACTCGCCGGTACCGCTTGCCTACTTGGCATCTTGTTGGTGACCCCAGTGGGTGGCGCCGACATGCCAGTGGTAATCGCCCTTTTGAACTCCTACTCAGGACTCGCTGCCTCCGCAACTGGGTTCGTGCTCGGCAATTCCCTCCTGATCATCGCTGGCGCGCTGGTTGGTGCTAGCGGACTGATCCTCACCAAGATCATGTGCAAGGCGATGAACCGTTCGTTGGGCAACGTCTTGGTTGGCGGCGGCACTGCCACCGGCGGAGCCGTAGCGGACGCCGACGAAGTCTACGCAGGCAAGGTCAAGGCTTCATCTCCAGATGAGGTCGCCATGATGCTTGAGACCGCACAGCGGGTGGTCATCATCCCCGGCTACGGCCTGGCAGTGGCACAGGCACAACACGTCACCCGCGATCTTGGCAACGCCCTCGAAGCTCGGGGAGTGACGGTCGAATACGCGATCCATCCGGTTGCCGGTCGTATGCCCGGGCACATGAACGTGCTGCTCGCCGAAGCGGAGGTTCCCTACGAGAATCTCAAAGAAATGGACGAAATCAACCCGACGTTCGAGCAGTGCGACGTCGCTATTGTGATCGGCGCAAATGACGTTGTAAACCCGATCGCGCGCGAAGATCCGACCTCACCAATCGCTGGCATGCCGATCTTGAACGTCGACAAAGCACGGACTGTGGTTGTGATCAAGCGCTCCTTGAGCCCAGGCTTTGCCGGAATCCCCAACCCCTTGTTCGCTGCCGACAACACCGTGATGTTGTTTGGCGACGGCAAAGAGGCAGTAATCGGGATCAACAACGCACTCAAGGATTCCGAATAGCAGGACACCTTGTAGCAGGACACCTTGTAGCAGGGACTCCTTGTGCCGGGGATACTCGTTTCAGGGACTTACGACTTGAGCGAACGCTATAACTGGCGGGCGCTCGGGTTGATCGCAGCTCGCAGGACCGCTGCTACTGCAGGCGTCACCCCGGCTTCGGCCGGGTGTGCGCTGCTCAGCAGCAACCCGAGCACATCGGCGCCCCCGTACATCGTGGCTCGCGAGTTGGGATCAGCGCCCGCATTCAGCAACAGCTGTGCAACCGCAACTGCATTCGACGGTACCTGCTGCCGGAACGTCTCGACGCCGTTGGCCGCGACGTAGTGCAGCAAAGTCGACTGGTGGCCAAAGCACGATCGCTGATCAACCAGCCTTGGATCGGCGCTGAGAGCCGCCTCAAGCCGCGAAAGATCGCCCCCAATCACCGCTTCTACGGTCCGCTCGAACTGCAGGTCCGGCAGTATCGTTGGTTCTTCCGCGAGAGACTGCCAACCATCGAAGCCGTACTCTCTCGCCATGGTCTCGCGGGCTTCACACCGAGTCAGCTCGGCCGCCGCGATCTCGTCAGAAGGCCGACCAAGAAACGTCGGGCTCCAACTCTTGAGGTGCGTGACCGTAGCTGGGTTAGCCTGAGCATGCTGCTCATATAGCCGGTCGGCCTGCTGATCGACAAAGTCGCGGACACTGTGATTACCGGCGAAGAACCCTTCGATGAGATCCGTATGCATCTGCCTGACGGCCTTCACCTCGCTGCACGCGTGGATGCTTACAAGGGCAGTGCTACTAGCACTTCGATCGCCACCGTTCTTCGCCATCGAGATTCCACCTTCTCTACTACATAAGACCCGAAACCCTGTGCACTCACTTCTTCTCCACTCTACCCGCGTTGCTGCCTTGCTCGTGGCGACGCTATGGGCCCTGCCCCTTGCCGGCCAGCCTGCAGCGCAAGAGCGGACTCGGGACGGCCTAGTCGAGATCAGCCGAGGGCTGGTCACCATCGCTGCGCCGACTGCAATGCGCTTAGAGGCGGATCGCTTGAGCCAACGAGTGAGTGAACTCCTCCCCCGTCTCGAAGCCGACCTGAGGCAGCCCCTCACCCAGCCCGTGGCCATCGCCCTCATCTTTGATCCCGTTCCACAGGCTCTGCAATCTCTCAACCGAGCCGCCCAACCGTGGGCAGCAGGCTTCATGTTACCGCTTCAACGCATCGGCGCGATCCGGATGAATCGGGTAACGAACTATCCCTTCAACAGCACCGAGATGGTCTTGGTGCACGAAATCAGCCATTTGCTGATGCACGACAAGGTCGGTCGCAACGTGCCCCGTTGGTTCGATGAGGCCGTAGCCACCCACGAGGGCCGGACCCGTGGCGCTCGCGACCTCTTCTTGTTCACCAGCGCCGTGGTCTTTCGCCGAACCCCGTCGCTAGCCGCGCTCGACCGCGGCTTCAATGGCTCAGAGACTGCAGCCAACACCTCCTACGCGGTCTCGTTTGAGTTCCTGAGCTGGGCCATCCGCCGGCACGGCGAGGACTTCATCCCGAGCGTCATGGATGCCACCCAACGCTATTTGAGGAACGGCCAGAACCCATTCGACTCCCGAACTCCGTTCGAGGCGGCGTGGCAAGACGCGACTGGAACGCCATTGGAGCTCAGTGAGCAGCAGTGGCGACGCAGCATTTATCGACTCACCCGCTGGCTACCAGTTCTGCTCAATTCCAACTGGCTCTGGGTATCCATGGCGATCCTGGCCTTCGCCGCGTTCCTCGTGCGTCGGCGCCAGAAGCTAGAGCAGTATCAGCGCTGGGAAGAGGAAGAAGCAAGGGACGCTGTTCCCATCAACCCTTGGCTCGAAGAGCCCGACGACACCGTCAACTAATCTTGTAGCGGTGCAGCGACGATGAGAACTCAAGGGGACCAGGCGCTGGTATCGCCACTCTCAAAGCCATCGCTAAATAGTCCGCTGTAACTACCAGTCACCTGGTACAGACCGGACCCGTTCACGAAATAGAGTTCTCCGTCGTCGTCCTCTCCAAAACCGGTTGGACCAAATCCACCAATGAAACCGACGTCAAAGGAGGACCAACCCCCTGCGCTTTCGATGCCTGCATGCAGTTCACCCTCGCACCAGTCGGTAAAAAAATAGATACCTTGGAGGCTTGGATAGCCACTGCCCCGATAGCGATATCCGCCAATGGCCGAGCACGCACCTACCGATTGGTTGAGTTCGAGGACCGGGCAGGTAAAGGGAGAATCATCACACGACGTGAACGGACCCATCGGCTCTGAGCAGGTTGTAAAGGTGCTGTCACCTTCGAACCATGGCCAGCCGAGGTTGGCGTTGCTTTGCGAACCAACCGGAAGGTGGTCGAATTCTTCCCAGGTCCCCTCACCTACATCTCCGATAAAGAGGTCGCCGTTCGCTCGGTCGAAACTGAACCGCCACGGATTGCGCAGGCCCATGACCCAAATCTCGGGCGCAGCACCAGCGGTCCCGGCATTGGGATTGGTCGGTGGGATGCCGTAGTTGCGATCCGAGTCCATCGGAAAGTCATCGGTGTCCACGTCGATCCGTAGGATCTTACCGAGCAGCGAAGCGTTGTCTTGCGACCCACACCAGTCGCCACCACCGTCGCCACTCGAGATGTAGAGATAGCCATCATCGCCGAAATGGAGATCGCCACCGTTGTGGTTGGGAGCAGGCTGAGAGAACGAGAGGACTGGCGTAGCCGTGCCCTCATCGGCGTCATTGGCATCGCCCACTGAGACCTGGTACCGCGCGATGACCGAATCGCCAGACAAGTCCGTGTAGTAGACAAAGAAATAGCGGTTAGACGCGTAGTCCGGATGAAACGCGAGCCCAAGCAGGCCCCGCTCACCGCCAGTACTAACCAAGGTGTTGATGTCGAGAAACGGACTACCCAGCAACGCGCTGCCTGTCCAGATCTCGACGTAGCCTCCTTGAGCAATGGTGAAAATCCGCCCAGTACCATCTCCCGGCCGTGCTAACCCGACGGTGTCTCCACGCAAGCTAGTAGTGCGCTCAACCACGGTGATGTTTGGACCTTGAGCGCCGGTAGGCACAGCCATGCTCGCGCAGGTCGCCCAAGCGAGGAGGAGCGGTCCGATAATTCTCGATCGACCAGGCGGCGTAGGGGACGGGCACCGATTACTCATAGCCGAAAGTCTATAGGACAATTCTCCGAGCGGGACCTCAACCCCATCAACAACGCGGCGAAATGACCAACTGGCGCCGCCACTTCTCAAGCACCCACGACACCGCTGGCAAGATAGCGTTCAACAACGAATACAATCCCAGCCCGACAGACTCGGCCCGCACTCACTCACTCGACACAACTTTCGGAGCCTTTCTCAATGCCAACCACCATTCAGCAGGTCCACGCCCGCGAGGTACTCGATTCTCGCGGTAACCCCACAGTCGAGGTCACCACAGTGCTCGAATCTGGAGACGTTGGCCGGGCGGTGGTACCAAGCGGCGCCAGCACGGGTGTTCATGAAGCGGTCGAACTCCGCGACGGCGACACCACCCGCTACGGCGGCAAGGGCACGCTCCAGGCCGTAGCCAACGTCAACGAGCAAATCTCGATCGCTCTGTTCGGCTTGGACGCCGTTGACCAAGTTTTGGTCGACCAAACCTTGATCGCGCTTGACGGTACCGACAACAAAGGCCGACTCGGTGCGAACGCACTACTAGGGGCATCGCTAGCGGTAGCCAAGGCTGCAGCTGCTGCGACTGGGCTCCCTCTCTATCGTTACCTCGGCGGTGCTGGTGCCCGCGTGCTACCAGTGCCGATGCTCAACATCCTCAACGGTGGAGCGCACGCTGCCGGTAGTACAGACTTCCAAGAGTTCATGGTCATGCCGACCGGCTTCGAGAGCTTCAGCGAAGCCTTGCGTTGCGGCGTCGAGATCTACCATTGCCTGAGGAGCAACCTTTCGGCAGCAGGCTATTCAACCAACGTCGGCGATGAGGGCGGTTTCGCACCGGCGCTCGGCAACAACGTCAAAGCCATCGAACTGATCCTCGAAGCCATCGAGAAGGCGGGCTACCGGCCCGAAGAGCAAGTCCGAATTGCCCTCGATCCGGCGACCAGTGAACTCTTTGACGAGACCACAGGTCGCTACAACCTCGCAATCGAAGGCAAGGAGCTTGAAAGCGGCGAGCTGGTTGATCTGTGGGCCGATTGGGCCAAGCGATTCCCAATCATCAGTATCGAAGACGGGATGGCAGAGGACGACTGGGCCGGCTGGACCTCGCTTTGCGAGCGGGTTGGCGCCACCGTCCAGCTGGTGGGCGATGATCTACTGGTCACCAACGTCGAGCGGATCCAGCGCGCCATAGACGAGAACGCGTGCAATGCACTCCTGTGCAAGGTCAATCAGATCGGCACTCTCACCGAAAGCCTCAATGCAATCGAGAAGAGCCTACGGGCGGGCTGGGGCGTTGTAACCAGCCACCGTTCAGGAGAGACCGAAGACACCACCATCGCGGACCTCGCGGTGGCCACCAATTGCGGCCAGATCAAGACCGGCGCGCCGGCACGCAGCGATCGAGTGGCTAAGTACAACCAGCTCCTTCGCATTGAAGAAGAACTCGGAGCTCAGGCCATCTATCCTGGGATCAACGCCCTCAGCATCTAGTCTCAATCGCCGAGCCAATAATCAGTACCGCTCAAGCACACACCGCGGAATGCTCGATCCAGCGGCGCAACGTCACGCCAAGTTGCGCCCCCCTAGTCTTGGCTCTCCGCGCCGCCGTTCGCATCGCGATCCCGAAGTTCGGCAACGTTCTGCTCCCAATTCGCGCCATCAAAGGGTTTCACCTCGGCGTCCAGGAACCGGTCCTGATCGAGACACCGAAAATTGACGCTAATGCCATCGGGGTGAGAGCGCGGAACATAGAAAGACTTAACGCCGCAGCGCTTGCAAAACAGATGTTTCGCAGTTTCAGTACCGAACCTGTACTCGGTCAGCTGCTCGGAACCTTCGAGCAAACGAAACCGGTCTGCCGGCACGATCAGGTGAACGAAGCCAACGGCTCTGCAAATAGAGCAGTTGCACTCGTCCACGACCACAGTGGAAGGCGCATCGACTTCAAATCGGATCAAACCGCAATGACACCCGCCCTGGTGGGTCTCCAGCACATCTTCTTCAACCATTCCTACAGCTCCAGCTCATCGGAACGTTCAACCGCGATTCTCAGCATCCGCCGCAGAGGCTCGGCCGCTCCCCACAGAAGTTGATCGCCAACCGTGAACAGAGTCACCATGTCATCAGCTTGCTGAAGTTTACGCACTCGGCCGACGGCGACAGTCAAAGACCCAGAAACAGCAAGCGGAGTCAGCCGTTCGATCGACGTTTGCTTTGCATTGGCAACGAATTCCAGCCATCGGTGGCCGCCCAGTAGCGCTCTATTGAGCTGCTCGATCGGCAGGGCCTCGGTGAGTTTGATGGTCACGGCCTGAGAGTGACAACGAAACGTCGGGACCCGCACGCAAAGACCATCCATCGGAATCATTTCGGGTTGATTCGCCCCGCCACGCTCCAGGATCTTGTTGGACTCCACCACGCCCTTCCACTCCTCCCGACTGCGACCATCCCCGGTCTCGCTATCGATCCAAGGCAGCAAGCTGGAAGCAATAGGAGCGCCTTGGACTTCCGCTAACCCAGGCGTGGTCAGCGACAGGTTGGCAACCTCGGCAAGCTGCATCACCGTCGCGTGCTCCGGCGCGGCGTCGAGGCTCCTCACCTGATGGCGCGTCTGTTCGATCATTTCGAGAACGGCCTGAGCTCCGGCGCCCGACACCGCCTGATACGTCATTGAATTGACCCACTCGACCCATCCTCGTTCGATCAGCGGAAGGATTGCCATCAGCAACAGACTGACCGTGCAGTTACCGCCGGCGAAGGTCCGCACGCCACTCGAAAGAGCTCGATGGATGGCTGCACGGTTCACCGGATCGAGCACAATGACGCAGTCATCCTGCATGCGCAGGGTCGAAGCCGCGTCGATCCAAATGCCGTTCCAGCCGGCGTCGCGCAGGGGCTGGTAGGTCGCTTCGGTATAGGAACCGCCCTGACAAGTGAGAATGACTTGGTACTCGGCCAGACGCTTGAGGTTTGAAGCATCGAGGATCGGTCGGTCGCCCATCGGCGGTGGAGCGCCGGCCTGGCTGGTCGAAAAGAAGTCCGCTTCGATTGAAGAGAAATCGCCTTCTTCTTCCATGCGCTGCATCAGTACCGAACCCACCATGCCGCGCCAGCCAACCATGGCGGTCTTCAACGTCTTCTTTTGGCTCATGTTTTCTTTGGGTTCACTAGCGGCGGTCATCATGGCCGGGAGGTTAACAACACCAAAGCAAAGATGTCGCCAACGTTGGTGCCCGATGGACCGGTAGTGATGAGCGCGTCAACAGAGCCCAAAGCTCCGTTGCTGTTGTTGCGGTCGAGTTCCAACTTAGCGTCGATTCCCAACGCCTCGAGCCTCGAGATGGTCGATTGATCCAACAGGGCTCCGGCAGCATCGGTCGGCCCGTCACGGCCGTCCGTACCCAACGCCCCGAACGCGAAATCTGCAACCGCGCGGCAATGGCCATGTCGATGCCACTCCAGCCCAAAAGCCAAGGCCAATTCCTGATTGCGACCACCACTCCCTGAGCCCCGCACAGTCACCGTGGTTTCCCCGGCGCCCAGCAAGACTAGAGAACCTCCCGGCTGCAATGTCGAGAGTTCCCGAAGTGTCCGCTCAACGAGCCTGATCGCCACATCTCGCGCCTCTCCCTCCACGCGGGCGCCCAGACTCACGACCCGGACCAGAGCCTGTGACTCCTCGTCCTGCTCCGCCTCCGCCGGGCCCATCGACGATGCCGAATCCAGCATCGCCTCCAGACTCTGAGTACCCCCGCCAATGACCAAGTGTTCGACATTGTCAAAGCAGCGATCGTCAGTCGCGGGCAGGCGCGGTAGGCGATCCAATAGTTCCAACACAGTCTCCGCACCAGCGCCAAAGTAGCGGTGTGTGATCGCGATCACGTCGTCGTTGCACGCTGTATCCGCCACTAGCGGTCCTGAGGCAATCGTCGGCAGATGGTCACCAACCACATCGGATAGAACCAGGACTAGCGTCCGAGGGTACCGACTCGCCTGCGCCAATCGTCCTCCCTTGATTTGCGACAAGCGCTTGCGCAGTGTGTTGAGTGCTCGGATATCTGCACCTGCGCGCAACATCCGATCGGTCAGGTCGCGCTCATCTTCCAGGGTGGTGCCGGGCAAGGGGGCGGGAAGCATCGCTGACGCCCCTCCTGACAGGAGGACCAACAGGGTGTCTTCGGCGCTTCTCTCTGCCTTTTGACCAACAAACTCGAGCACTGCGTGCGCCGCCGCTTTCCCCTTGGCACCCGGAAGGGGATGTTCGGCCTCGAAGAACTCTACCGTCGCACCAACGCTCGAGCTCGGCAGATGCCCTTCCGGCCCCACCACCAAGCCCGACCCCACTTCGACGCCCGCCTGCTTCAAGCACTCTTCCGCAGCAGCGAACAGTGCGGGCGCCGCCTTCCCTAGCGCCATCACATCAACGCGCGCCGCACCGCCCAAACGGCCAGCGATATCTAGCTCTGCGAAGGCTCTACTTAGGCACAGGCGCGGTTCTGCTGCGGCAAGGCCATGCCGCAGCAGGCGATCAACGATCGAGCACGCCGAATCAAACCCTGAGGCACGATCAGTCTCTTGACGCGGGTCCCGACTCGGGTCTTGAACAGCGCCTCGACCGGCGGACTCAGCCCTGCTCAATCCTCAAGAGCTCCATCCAAGCTCGATCGCCAAACACTCCTGAGTTCTTCTCGGACTCCAGGTGCGGCCATCTGAAAGTCGCGCCCCACTGGTCGCGGTTCTGGGAACCACTTCCACAAGAACGAGCCGACTACAGCAGGCTCTTGCTCGATCGCTTCCAACGCGAGTCGCAAACATAACCGCTGCAGGGACTCGGACTCTTGCTCTTCGGTGCGCGCCAACCACGGTTCGCGCGCAGCAATCCAGGTCCGGCTATAACCGAGCTCGGTGAACACGATCGGCTTCTGCCAGTCGCTCGAGAACTTGCGCAACTCGTTCATCCTTGAGACCCACGCGGCGCGGAGAGTTGCTTCCGACGGCCGCTCGTCCTGGCTGAGCGGAAAGTAGGCCTGGATGCCGATCGCGTCCAAGGCGTCCCAGAACGGCACCCGCCAGTAGTCGGTCCAGTTCGAGGCAAAGGTGAGCGCGGCCCCGTTCACCGTCTCTATGCGAGAAATGATCTGGCGCCACTCGGCCTCATGGGAAAGCGTCTTGTCAAGCTCGGTGCCGACCGCGAAGGCATCGGCCCCGACCGTGGCTTCGGCGACGCCAACGATCCACTGTGTGTAGCTCTCGAAGAAGCGTTCCCATTCAGCGGGTTCATCAAAAGTGATCTCGCCGCGCCATGAGAACGGAGACCCCCAGTATGCCAAGTGAGGCTTAATTAGAATCTGCAGTCCCAGGGCGTGCGCCGCCTTGATTGGCTCGGAAAGCCAAGCCATATCTTCCGATCGCACTGACACTTCTCCGTTAGAGGCAATCCGCGCATACGGATGAATGGCGACCCAGTTGGCGCCAACCGAGACCAGCTCTTTGTAAGTTGCCGTCATGATCTCTCGGTCACCCCACTCGCGTCCCCCGCGATGGGTCGAAACGGTGACGCCCCGGACCGGCAGCTCGGCCGCCTTAGCAACGGTGCCTGGGACCCCAGTCGCGGTCGCGGTCGCGCCAAGCCCAGGGACCACACCCGCAGCTAGTACAGGGGCAGCTAGTCCAGGGCCAGCTAGTCCAGACGCAGCCAGCCCAGGCACAGCGAGCAGAGGCGCAGCCAACATTCCAATCCCCGTCACGCAGAGCGTCAACAGCTGTCGCACGATCCTCTCCTTATGCCAACTCGATGGCCGGCCCTTCACGCGCGGGCACGCCATCCACCAACACTGTTACTGTACTGCCTCTCCCGCCGCAACAGCGTGTACCGATCGCTCACATCATCCTTTTGCCAAGGACTCCCGCAATGACTATCAAGAACACCGTACTCCTCCTGCTCTGCCTGCTCCTCGCCGGTGCGGGCCTGCTGGCCTGCGCCGAGAGCGCTGCTCCTTTGCCCCCTATTGAAACCGCCGACGACATCCGCGAGCGGTTCCTCTCCGCTGAACCAGGCGACGTCATTGAGATGCCCGCAGGGACCTTTGCCATCGATCGCCCATTGATCTTGTACGCGAACAACGTCACCGTGCGTGGCGCTGGCATCGACGCCACCATCCTCGACTTCAAAGACCAGCTAATGGGAGCTGAGGGCGTTCTAATGAGCGGCAGCGACCTCATCGTCGAGGACTTTGCGATCATCGACACCAGGGGTGACGCGCTGAAGATTAACGAGGGACGCAACATCGTCGTCCGACGGGTGCGCACCGAGTGGACCAACGGCCCGCACGTCGACAACGGCGCGTACGGGATCTATCCAGTGCAAACCACCAATCTCCTGGTGGAGGATTGCGTCGCGATTGGTGCTTCGGACGCGGGCATCTATGTTGGTCAGTCGGACAACATCATCGTCCGTGGCAACCGTGTCGAATTCAACGTAGCCGGCATCGAGATCGAGAACAGTGTGCGTGCCGACGTTTACGAGAACGTTGCCACCAACAACACTGGCGGCATCCTGGTCTTCAACATGCCCAACATCCCCAAGGAAGGGCACAGCACCCGGGTCTACAACAACCAGGTCTACAGCAACAACATCGCCAACTTTGCCGCGCCAGGGACGGCCGTGTCAGCGGTACCAGCTGGTTCGGGCGTATTGATCAACTCGAACGATCGCGTTGAGGTGTTCGACAACGACATCAAGGACAACGCCACAGCAAACGTGCTGCTCGCCAGCTACTACTCAACCGGCTACGAGGGCAAGTACGAGCTGGCAGCAGAGTACGACGCGTTCCCTGAAACCATCTACATCTACGGCAACCGCTTCGAAGGCGGCGGCGACGCACCCGGCACTGAAGAGTTCGAAGCGCTGCGCGCCGGGGTCTACGGCGACGGCGGCTCCTTCCCTGATGTCATCTGGGATGGCTTCACCAATCCCGAGAAGATGGCCGCTGATGGTTCGATGCAGCCGGCCTTCGCCATTTGCTTAGACAACGGCGACTCCCAGGTACTCAACATCGACGGGCCGAATGGATTCAAGGCGCCGACCACGGCAAGCGATCCTTATCGCTGCAGCCACGCCAAGCTGGAGCCAGTGGACCTCGCCACACTCGGCACTACTTAAGGTTCAGCACTGATGAGCAAGGTCTCGATCCATCCGCGGACCACCGGGTTCGCGGGCTGCGCAGTGCTGTCGATGCGCCGCGCGCCGCGCGCACTCTCCATGCCCCTCGTGTTCGCCGTCGCGCTGACCGCATGTGCAGCCCCTGAGCCGACCTTTCATGCGGACCGAGTTCCCAAGCAACTCAGCGAATGGGCGATGCTGGTGCAGGACGGAGAGACACTAGAGCCCAACGCCGGAGTGATCCCGTTCGACCTTAATACCGCGTTGTTCTCGGACCACGCGCACAAACTGCGTACCGTCTGGATGCCTGATGGCACTAGGGCACAGTACGACAACGTTGACACATTCGATTTCCCGGTGGGCACGGTCATCACCAAGACCTTCTTCTATCCGGTCGATCCAAGCGGAGCGATGCTCAAGACGTCCGCCCCGCCGGCCGGGACCAGCACGATCGATCTTGCTAAGCACCGCATCATCGAAACTCGACTCTTGGTGCATCGAGAGACTGGATGGATCGCCTTGCCCTACGTGTGGAACGACGAGCAAACCGAGGCCACTTTCGCCATGATCGGCAAGCCAATGCGTCTCGCGCTCGCCGATCCGACACAGCCTGACCAGCCCGCGGAACCGTTCATTTACCTGGTCCCCGACACCAACCAGTGCGCGGGCTGTCACGCCACCAATCACACCAGCGGAACGATCGAACCGATCGGCCCCAAGGCGCGCCACTTGAATCGTGACTTCGCGTACCACGCCAGCTCACTGGGCGAGGCTGAATCCGTGAACCAGCTGGCGCACTGGACCGATTCAGGCTTGCTCGATGGCGCACCCGCCAGCACGTCGGCACCGGCCAACGCGTTCTGGACCGGCGACGCTGCGACGCTTGAGGCAGCAGCGGCTAACTCAGAAGCACTCAACGAACTGGCGCGCTCCTACCTCGATGTCAACTGTTCGCACTGTCACAACGCCAATGGCCCGGCCGACACCTCAGGCTTGCTGCTCGACCGTGAGACCACTGGCGGTTTCCAGCTTGGCCTTTGCAAGCCCCCGGTCGCGGCAGGTCGAGGCACTCAGGACCGGCTCTACGCGATCTTTCCAGGCCGTGCGGATCTCTCGATCTTGCCCGCTCGCATGAACTCTCTGGAGCCTGATGTCGCGATGCCAGAGCTGGGCCGCGGCACAATCCATCACCAAGGCGTGGCCCTGCTCGAAGCGTGGATCAATAGCCTCCCTGGCGACTGCTAGAGTTCAACCAACACAAGGCAGTTCAACGCCATGATCGAGTCTCCGTACCTGCTATTCCTGGGTCAAGCCAAACTGCCTCTCGACTGCAAGAGCGCACGCGGCATGGTCGAGTGGCGCAGCGAACTGTGCGTCGCAGAATGCGCTCTCGACGGATGCGAACAGACTGTGGGTCTTCAAAGATGCACGCCCAGTGCAGCGCGAGCGCTGGGCGTTAGGACGCTCGTCATTGGCACCGTCAGCGCTGGCGGAATGCTGCCTGTGAGCTGGCTCCCTCTGCTGCTGGAGGCGATCGAGGCCGGCCTCAACATCGTCTCGGGGATGCATCAGTTCTTGAACGACCAGCCCGAGCTCACCGCCGCCGCCGAGCAGGCACGCGTCGCCCTGATCGACGTGCGTAACCCGACCCTCTGGCAAGACCACTTCAACGAAGGTGGCGCCTGGATGGTCGCGACCGGGCAGCCTCGCGCAGGCACGCGGCTACTCACCGTCGGTACCGACTGCAGTACGGGCAAGATGTACACAGCACTCGCCCTCGAGCGCGAGCTGACCGAGCGCGGCAAGGACGTCGAATTCAAGGCCACTGGCCAAACCGGCATCTTCATAGCAGGTAACGGCATCCCGGTGGACGCCATGGTGGCGGACTTCATCGCCGGTTCGGTGGAGGCGCTGTCGCCCGCAGATCCTGGTCGAATCCACGTCATTGAGGGCCAAGGGTCACTCCACCATCCAGCATTCGCCGGAGTCTCGCTCGGGCTCTTGCATGGCGCGCAACCCGACTACCTGGTGGTGTGCCACGAACCTACCCGCTCTCACATGAGGCACCTACCTCACGTTGTTCTGCCGAGCCTCGAGGAGACGGTCAAGCTGAACCTCCTTCACGCCCGACGAACCAATCCCGCTGTAGAGGTTCTCGGCTTCAGCATTAACACCCAGCATATGGATGAGAAGGCAGCGCACCAGCTGCTCAAGGACATCAGTGCGCAGCACGGTTTGCCGGCGACTGACCCGTCTCGCACAGGCCTGGGCCAACTCATCGACCGCCTGCCAGCAACGGAAACCGAAAGCTTGTGACACAGGCCGCCCGAACGCTCACGTCGTGCCCCGAGGATTTCGCGATCCGAGGTAGTTTCACGATAGCTCGCGGATCACGCACTGTGGCTCACGTTCTGACCGTGGCTATCTTTGACCCTGCCCTCAAGCAAACCGGGCGCGGTGAATGCGTTCCCTACGCCCACTACGGCGAAACGATGGGCGGCACCCAAGACCAGATCGCATCGGTCGCTGCCCAGGTCGCAGCAGGCGCGAGTCGTAGTGACTTGCTCGACCTGCTGCCCGCGGGAGCCGCACGCAATGGAATCGACGCAGCCCTTTGGGATCTCGACTTCAAGGCGGCTCGCGCCTCTCGCAGCCCTAGCCCATGGGAAGGCCCGATTGGGCCGGTTAGGACGGTCCGCACCTTGAGTCTTGCGACTCCCGAGGAAATGGCCAGTGAAGCCACGCGGGTCGCGCCCAACTTCTCAAGCCTCAAACTGAAGCTCGGCGGAGAGCCTGGAAACGCCGACATCGATCGTGTCGCAGCGGTCCGAGCGGCCGTCCCAGATCACCAGCTGGTGGTCGACGCCAACGAGAGCTGGTCGCCCGATGTCGTAGAGCTTCGCATTGAGGCTCTAGTTCCGTTTGCCCTATCACTTGTTGAACAACCTGTGCCCGCTGACCAAGACGCCATCCTCGAAACCTTCAAGTCGGCGATCCCACTGTGCGCAGACGAGTCGTTTCACACCACAGCAGACCTCGATCGAATCGCAGCGCGCTACGACATCGTCAACCTCAAACTCGACAAGACCGGCGGCCTCACCCACGCGCTCGAAGCCAAGACCGCAGCAAGTGCTCTCGGTCTCGACATCATGGTTGGTTGCATGGTCGGCACATCGCTAGCCATGGCGCCAGCCTTGATCCTCGCTCAAGGCGTCGATCTGGTTGATCTCGACGGCCCCTATCTTTTGGCCGAAGACCGTAAGCCGGCACTCGATCTAGGACAAGACGGTTGGATCAAGCCACGACTGGACTTCTGGGGCTAGTCACTCCTGGAGCTCCGTAGCGACGCGCTAGACCGAACTAGAGGTCGTCGAGCTGTTTGAGTGCCCGCTTGGGCGCCACGCTCCGATATGCAGTCTCAAGTAGATCCTCTACCTGCCCCCAGTCGGTCTCGCGGTCAAACCGCACGCCTACCCACCCCTTGTGCCCAACGTACGGCGGCACGAAGTAGATCTCAGGATCAGCAGCCACCAGGCTTTCTTGCATGTCGAGCGTCACCTTCACCCAAGCGCCCATGCGACCGTCACCGTGGTGGTTGTCGACGAAATTGCAAAACGTCTTGCGGCCGCCCCAGAAGGTTGGAGCGCCATGCGACAGTTTCTCCGAGACCTCAGGCCATTGGGTCACAATCCGACGGAGCCGGTCGAGAGGTTGCCGTTCAATAGTCATCCACCCATGATAGCCGCAGCCCACACTGCCCTGGCGCGAGTAGCGATATCAACTGGGACGAAGCATCAGCCTATTCGTCCAGTAAGAACTCGCGCACAAACGCAACCGTGGCGTAGAACTGGTAGTCCGAATTCGGCTTCTTGCGGAAGCCGTGCCCTTCGTCCTCGGCAACCAAATACCAGGCGGGAACACCGTTCTTGCGCACATCGCCCACGATCTGTTCGGACTCGCTGACGGGCACACGAGGATCATTTCGGCCATGCACGATGAAGATCGGCTTTTGAATCTTCTCAGCTTGGTTGAGCGGTGCGATCTTCTCCAAGAACTCATACATCTTGGGGTCGCGCTCGTCGCCATACTCGACGCGCCTCAGATCGCGCCGATACCCCTGAGTGTTCTCAAGAAAAGTGCGCAGGTTCGAAATCCCAACCACGGGCAACGAGCAACAGATCCGATCCGAGTAGTTGGTCGCGATGGCAAAGGTCATGTGGCCGCCGTAGCTACCGCCCGTGATCATGATCTGGTTGGCGTCTAGAGAGGCGTCTTGATCGATCCAGTCGAACAAGGCACCAATGTCTTTGTAGGAGTCCGCGCGCAAGAAGCCGTTATCAAGCTGCAAGAACGACTTGCCGAACCCTGCAGAGCCACGCACATTGGGGTAAATCACCGCTATGCCGAGTTCGTTGATGTAGTAGTTGGTGCGGCCTTTGAAAGTCGGCCGCGACTGGCCTTCCGGGCCGCCATGGATGTTGACGATGACCGGGCGCTTGCCGGAGAACTTCTCTGGATCCGGGCGATACAGAAAACCACTGATTTCGCGATCATCGAACGCCGTCCAAGTCACTAGCTCAGGATCAACGAAGCGCTCAGTATCAAGGCCACCGGTCTCGCTCTTGGTCCAGCGCTCAATTTCACCTGTCGACAAGCGGACGCTGTAGACGTCGCCTGCGGTTTTGGCCGAGGTAAGAGTGAAGGACAAGTCGTCTCCATTGCTGTGAAACTCAAGCCCCCCAACCACACCGATCGGAAGCGTCGGTCCAGGCCGATGCTGGCCGGACGCCACATCCAGCAGGTACAGCTTGGAGAAGCCGCGCTCGTTGGTCAAGAACGCGATCGTGGAGCCGTCTGGCGACAACTCGAAACTACTCACGTCCCAGGGAATGTCGGCAGTGAGGACGGTGTACTCGCCCGTCCCAAGGTCGAGTTGCGTCAGTTCGCGAAACTCGCCGCGTTGATCACTCGCAGTGTAGACGGCCGCACCATCAGCGGAAAAGACCCCACCCCGGTGAGCCACCTTCTGCCCGCCCTGCGCATCTACATCCGTGGAAATGCGACGCAAGGAGCCGGTCGAAAAATCAAACAACCAAAGGTGGCTCTGGTTGATTGAGATGTACTCGCTCATCAACCACTGTTGATCATCCGCTGACCAATCAGAGACTCCCCAACCGCCACCCTCAACTCGCAACACCTTGCGACGGCTTTGAGCGCTGCGCGGATCTACAGTGAAGAAGTCAGTGAAGGCACCTGAAGCGTTCGCATCGACTCGTTCGAACGCTAGCCGATCCCCAGCGTTGGAGAACGGTCCTGGCGCGTGGCGCTTTTCACCGTCAGTCAAGAGTGTTGAGAGTCCGCTCGCGAAATCGAATCGATAGATCTGGTAAAACTCGTCGCCGCCGGTGTCTTTGGTGAACGTGAAAAAGTTGCCCTGTGTGGGATCAAAGGTCGCACCGCGCACCGGCTCATCGAAGAACGTTAGCTGCGAGCGAGCGCCCAGGGGCCGATCGACTCCATGCACTTGCTGCGTGGCGCCAAAGCGAGTTGAGATCAACATCTCTCGATCGATGGGGTGCCAGCCGCCGAACCCGGCACTTCGAATCTCTGTGTAGGGCCTTGCCGCTAAGGCTATATCTGCCGCAATCGCCGGGATCTCCTGAACCAGCAGGTTGTCGTTCGGCACGATCGCCTTCGTCGTCTTGTCACTCGCGGAACTGGCGGCGGCAAGGGCGGGGCCAGCGGCAAGGAGTAGGAACAATAGGCAAGCAGCAATCCCCTTGCGCGCAGGCCGACATTGGAACGAGAGTTTTTGGTGTGACACGAGCGAACTCCTTGAGATTCCGAAGGCGATGATCATAGATGAGGCAACAGCATACCGCTGCGCCGACTAGAATCGGACCTCGCACCACACGATCCTGATTCATCCCAATTCATCCCGATTCCAACTACCGAGACCGCCAATGCTCGACCTCTTGCTTCAACCTTCGTTCTACGCCGCCTTGCTCTCGGTCACCCTGATCCAGATCGCGTTGGGCGCCGACAACTTGATCATTATTACGATCATCGCCAACAAGCTGCCCAAGGCCGAGCGCAAACGAGCGATCCAGTGGGGCTTGGCTCTCGCGATGATGTTCCGCATCGTGCTATTGATGGGGGTTTCGCTGATTCTTCAGTACGCAACCACCGTGTTCTGGGAGTTCGACGGCAACTTCTTAGGCCTCGATGCAAAGGGCTCCGTCAACGGCAAAGCAGCGGTGCTCTTCCTCGGCGGTCTGTTCTTGATCTGGAAGGGCGTCAAGGAACTGCGGGTCAAGGCCAGAGGCGTGCACGAAAAGACCATCGGCAATGCACAGAAGTTCAGCCAGGTGGTCACTACCATCGTTGGCTTGAATCTCCTGTTCTCGGTTGACTCAATTCTCACCGTCGTCGGCATGACCGACATCATGCTGGTGATGATCGGTTCGGTATTGATCTCGGTCGCACTCATGCTGGCCTTCGCTGGCGCGATCTCGGAGTTCCTAGCAAAGAACCCAGATTTTGAGATTCTGGGCCTGTTTGTGCTGCTCCTCATCGGCTTCGTGCTGATGCTCGAGGGCGGTCACGTCGCCCACCTCGAGATCGCCCAGACTCAGTTCCCGTACATCCCTCAATGGATCGTGATCTTCATCCTGCTGTTGATGTTCGCGGTCGACCTCTACCAGAACTGGCTGGAGCGCAAACAAGAGCAAGATCCAGTCGACCTGCACCACCGGGCGAAGTAACGCCACCGGCCAAACTCTCGGCCGATTGCCACCCAGAGACCTGCTAAAGAGGTTTCCCACCGGCTCTAGGCTTCTGGTCTCGACCGGACCTCGTGTTCTAATCACTCGTCAAAAGAACTGAATCGCCCCATTTCCTTGCAATCGAGCAGACCAATGCCGATCGCAACGATGGAAAGGGGCCCCTGACCGGAGGTGCGTGGTGAAGCTAGCCGTTAGCGTCGGAACACTTGTTGCTTCAACCGCGGCGCTGCTTGCGCCTTGCGCGAGCGCGCAGTCGGCCAAAGAGGAACCGAAGAAAGAACTCACGGCTGCTTCGGACTGGTCGCAATGGCGCGGCCCACTCGGTACCGGCGAGAGCCCCGATGCCACGCCGCCGCTCACTTGGAGCGAAAGCAAGAACGTCCGCTTCAAGGTAGCAGTGGCAGGCGAGAGCCTGGCGTCGCCGATTCTGTGGGGCGACAAACTGTTCCTCTTGACGGCGGTCTCACAGGACAACGCTGCGTACAAGAAAAGCGTCGAAGCAGCGCAGGAGGTCTTCGACAGTGGTGAGTGGCCACCCAAAGTCGAACCGGTCAAACAACAGTTCATCATCGAGGCACGCTCGCCTGAAGACGGTCGTGTGCTGTGGAGTCGTATCGCCCGCGAAGGCGTGCCCCATGAGAGTCACTACCTCGACTCTTCGTTTGCCTGTGCTTCGGCTGTAACCGACGGCGAACTGGTTTACGCGCACTTTGGCTCGAACGGCACCTACGCGTACACGCTCGACGGCAAACTTTCTTGGCAGGTCGACCTAGGCAATATGACCACCCGCCGCGGTTTTGGCGAGGGCAGCTCGCCCGCCATCGCAGGCGACGCCCTGATTATCAACTGGGACCACGAGGGTGACTCCTTCATCGTCGCTCTCGACAAACGCACCGGCAAGGTAATGTGGCGCACCGATCGGCCAGGCGAGGTCACCTCGTGGGCAACACCGTTGATCGTGCCAACCAAGACCGAAACCCAGGTCATCGTGCCCGCCACCGGTTTCAGTCGTGGCTACAACGTCAAGGACGGCCGCGAGATCTGGCGCCTCGCGGGCATGACCACCAACACCATTCCCACGCCTGTTCACCGAGACGGCATCGTCTACCTCGCGAGCGGCTATCGCGGCACAATGATGCAAGCGGTGGCTCTGGATGGCGCCAAAGGCGACCTCGCCGGAACACCGTCCGTCCGCTGGACCTACGATCGCGACACACCCTACGTCGCTTCAGTCTTGCTGATGGGCGATCAGCTGTACTTCGCCAAGCACTTTCGCAGCGTGTTCTCGAGCATCAACGCAACCACGGGTGAGAACCTCTACACCACACGCCTGCCAGGCATCCACAACGTCTACGCCTCTCCTCTGGGTGCCAACGGCCGCGTTTATCTGTTCGGACGCGGCGGCACTTCATTGGTCATCCGCCAAGGACCAGAGTTCGAGGTCCTCGCCACCAATGTGCTCGACGATGGCATCGATGCCACCCCCGCGATCATCGGCAATGATCTCTACATCCGCGGTCGGCATCATCTGTACCGGATCGCGGAAACTCCTGAGTAGTCGCGACCAGCGGCTGCAACTCGCGCGGCTCCCTCAAGTTCCTCACCGCTCTCGCACGCGGGCTATATCAGCGCGACCGTAGGAAGAGGCCGAGTTGCTCAACAGCAACTGAATTGTCCGCAGCCCACCCCTGCACTTCTTCCGCCACCATCTGCAGGACGTACTGACTGAAAGCCTCAATGATCCCAGCTTCGTGCATACCGCCGAAGAAGCTGCCATAGCGCACCGCAATTCGTTTCTCGGCAGGACTAAGTTCGTTATCCACGATCGCTTTCGCGCGGACGATCAAAGTCACAATGTCGGACCGCCGACTGTAGGTCGGAAACCTTGGTTCACCGTCGGGCGAGAAACTCGTAGACGCGGCCACAGCCGACTGCACCACATCAATCAACCGTTCCTGCTGTTCCTCGGTCTCGAGCGGACCGGCAACCTGAATCGACCCAATATCGATGCCTTCGTCGCGCGGACCCTCGCCATCTCCTTCGGTGGCGGGTTGCGCTTCCGCTATCGACGCGTCTGAGTTCCCAGCGTCTGAAGTCCCTCTTGAGATCCCGGCGCCCGGGTTCGCTCCAGGGACTTGATCTTCTGCGGTCCAGGCCGTCGCAGCCTCATCGTGGGCCGGCTCCTCCGTTGCTAGAGCCACCTCCTGTCGCCGGAACAACGATTCCATCACCCCTAGAATCGACAGCGCCCGATCTCCAGCCGGTTCCAAGCTCAAGAACCGTAGCGCAGCCAGGATGGCCAGATCGTCACGCCCCCGGTGGCCGAGCAGCATCGCTGCGAGGTAGTGACTTGACGCATGGTGTGCCTCCTCGTCCAGAGAAGCCGCTGTCAGATCCAACGCTGCCTCGGCTTCGTCAATCCGAGCTTTGTGCACAGCGTAGTTGTACAGCAAGCGTTGGTTTGAAGGAAACCACTTGTGACCCTCGGCGAAGTATTCCGCGGCTTCGTCGTAGCGCTCGAGATCATCGGCGCACGAAGCTGCCATTCCGAATAGTTCTGCCATCGGCTGGTCGGTCACCTCGATGCCCTTCTTCGCAGCAGCGAGGCACTCCACATGAGCACCCTGCATCATGTAGGCGAATCCGATTTGGTGGTGCGCTGTGGCATTTGACGCATCTATCATCAACGCCTTGCGGTAGAGATTGATCGCACCGACGAAATCGCCTGCGTTGTGAAGCTGAACGCCCTCGCGCAAGAGTGCGAGTTCTTCATCGGACATGTCCGGTTGCGCACCGACCGGCGCGGCCAACCCGACCGCAGCGATCAAAAACAGTCCAAGCGCCGACCGAGACAAGAAGCAATCGAACACGGCTCTCCCCTTCCAAGCGAAGTGAGTGGTGACTCTCTCGTCCAGTCTAATTCACGTGGTGCTAACACCTACCGCACAGGGCAACCACGGACGGGCCTTCGATGAAGCCCGTCAACTGCCACTGGCGCTCGCTATGCCAAGCCGCGCTGACGAGGCGTCGCTGCTAGCGCGTCATCTTGCGATACGAGATTCGGTGCGGTCGATCGGCGGCATCACCCTTCCGTTTCTTGAGATCAGCTTCGTACTCGCTGTATCCGCCTTCGAACCAGTACACCTCACTGTCGCCCTCGAACGCCAGGATGTGGGTCGCAATGCGGTCCAAGAACCAGCGGTCATGGGAGATCACAACCGCGCTTCCGCCGAACCCTTCCAGCGCTTCTTCTAGCGCCCGCAGGGTGTTCACGTCGAGATCGTTGGTGGGCTCATCGAGCAACAGCAGATTGGCCCCAGATTTCATCATCTTCGCCAGATGGACCCGATTGCGTTCTCCACCCGAGAGCACGCCCACGGGTTTCTGCTGGTCTGAACCGGTGAAACCGAACTTCGAAACGAAGGCGCGCGAGTTCACTTCCTTCGAGCCGAGCAACATGGTCTCGCCGCCGCCAGAGATTTCTTTCCACACAGGAACGTCGCCTTCGAGGCTGTCGCGGCTCTGATCGACATAGGCGAGCTTCACCGTCTCACCGACCACCAGAGTGCCGTCGGTCGGTTCCTCTTGCCCAACAATCATGCGAAACAGGGTCGTCTTACCAGCACCATTGGGACCGACGATGCCGACGATCGCACCGGCCGGCAGCATGAAGTTGACGTTGTCGTAGAGCAGGCGGTCGTCATATGCCTTAGAGAGTCCTTCGGCCTCAACCACCTTGCCGCCTAGTCGCGGTCCCGGTGGGATGTAGAGTTCCATCTTCTCTCGTTGGCTTTCCGACTCTTGCTCCAAGAGCTTGTTGTAGGCGTTGATCCTCGCTTTGGATTTGGTTTGCCGCGCCTTGGGCGACATTCGGATCCACTCGAGTTCACGCTCCAACGTGCGCTGCCTGGACGACTCGGCCTTCTCTTCCTTCTGCAAACGACCTTGCTTCTGCTCGAGCCAAGAGGAGTAGTTGCCCTTCCAGGGGATGCCATAGCCGCGATCGAGCTCCAAGATCCAACCAGCGACGTTGTCGAGGAAGTAACGATCATGAGTGACTGCGATCACCGTGCCCGCGTATTGCTGCAAATGCTTCTCGAGCCAGCCGACCGATTCAGCATCGAGATGGTTGGTGGGCTCATCCAAGAGCAGGATGTCTGGGGCTTGAAGCAACAACCGACACAACGCCACCCGACGACGCTCGCCGCCGGACAGGATGCCGACGTTGGTCTCACTGGGCGGGCAGCGCAGCGCATCCATCGCCAGCTCGAGTCGCGAGTCGAGATCCCAAGCGTTGACGCGATCGAGCTGCTCTTGCACCTCGCCTTGACGCGCGATGAGCTTGTTCATCTCATCGTCAGTCATTTCTTCGGCGAACTTGTCGTTGATCAGATCGAACTCGGCCAAGAGCGCAACGGTCTCGGCCGCACCCTCTTCAACGATCTCTTTGACCGTCTTCGAGTCATCGAGCTGCGGCTCTTGCTCTAAGTAGCCAACGCTGAAGCCCTCGCTCAAGACCGTCTCGCCTAGGTGATCTTTATCCGCGCCGGCCATGATCTTGAGCAGTGAACTCTTACCAGAACCGTTGAGACCCAAGACGCCAATCTTGGCACCGTAGTAGTACGACAGCGAGATGTCTTTCAACACCACCTTGCCGCCGTCGTAGGCCTTGCCGACCTCAACCATGCTGTAAATGATCTTCTTCGTGTCTTCAGTCATGGCCTTGATCCGTCGCTAGAGAGTGCTGAGTTGAATTTCGTATTGCTGGGGGGCCTGTCTTGATCGCAAGAACAAGAGCACGCAAGCCAACAAGCGCCTTCCGATTGGAAGGCGAAGCTATCGCGTTGCAGGCAGATAAAGGTAGTTCTACAGCGAGAGGCGCTTGAACAAACGCTCAGGAATGGAGCGAATGATGAACATGATGAAGCGCCAAAAGAACGGGAAATAGAGGACGTCTGTCCCCTTCCGTGCCGCCTTCAGTAGCGCTTGGGCAGCTGCATCGGGACTGGCGATGGGAATCGCGGTCTTCATACCATGCGTCATCGGAGTGTCGATGAAGCCGAACTTGACCGTCACAACATGCACACCTAGTTTGAACAGTCGATTACGGAGACCTTGCAGGTAGAGTGCGTAGCCGCCCTTGGCTGATCCGTATGCATAGTTGGACTGCCTACCACGATCCCCCGCGACCGAGGCGATCCCCAACAGGGTCGGAACGTCACCGGTTTGAGAACCACCGATGCCGCGCAGCAGTGCACCCGCACCCGCCTCACTGGCCAAAGCGGCGCCCGTGTAGTTCACATCCAACACACGACGCGCTGCTTCCAGCTCACCGGCACCACCCACGTCGGCACCGCCCACGTCGCCCATGTCGCCGAACGCCACCAACACCAGAGCGATCCTGCCGAGTTCTTGCTCGGCCTGAGCAAACACCGCTTCGATCGTCGCTGCGTCGAGTGCGTCAAACGCGCACGACCCTGTGCTTTGGCGACTGCGAACTGATACATCGGCTGCGATGGCGGCAGCCGCCTCAGCGCTACGAGCCGCCGCAAACACCGAGTATCCGGCCTCAGCGGCTCGCCGGCAAAATGCCTCCGCGATCGGCGACGTGGCACCCAACACCACCGCGCAACCGCGTCCTGGTTGGTCCTCCGTTGCGTTCTCAGTTACGTCCTCACTCACGCCGCTTCCTCCGCTTTGTCAACCGGACCTTGCACTAGTCCAAGCCTTCGGCCGAGCTCGGATTGAAACCGTCCGGTCGGATCCCATTCATCTCGCACCGCTTTCCACTCCTGCCAACCTGGGTACATCTGCTGAAACATCTCTTTCGATAGACGTGAATCCTTGCCAAGGTACACGCGCCCACCGGCTTCGGCAACCACGCGATCCATGCGATTGAGCAATTCGAACAACGGCTTGCCGTAGTTGGGGAAGTCCAACGCCAAGGTCACTCCTGGCATCGGAAACGAGAGTCCACCATGAGCGTTGTCGCCGAACTCCTTGAGCACCGCTAGAAACGAGCCCATGCCCGAGGTAGCAATGCCTTCGATCACCGTCCTAATCGCTCGGTGCTCGGGATCCGGCGGCACTACGATCTGATACTGGATCATGCCGCGTGGTCCGTAGCCGCGGTTCCAGTTCCCGATCACATCAAGCGGGAAGAACCACGGCTCGAAGTGCACCAACCCCTTCGTCTCTGCTCGCCATTGCTTGCGGTAGAACACCTCGTTGAACACGCGTAGCGTGAACGGGTTCAACACCAGGTTGGGCAGGTCGATCGGCACCGTCAACGGAAGCTTGCTGAACAGGCCCTTGCCCACCGGCTGGTTGTTGCCCACTGCATGCCGACCGCGCGAGAAGGTGCCTCGCCCCAACCGCTTGCCCTTGGCCAAGGTATCAATCCAACTGACCACATGAGTAAAACCGGTGGACGCGGCACTCACTTCAAAGAAGTGGTCAAGATCCCGGATTCTGATCGACTCGGTTTCAAACCACGGTCCATCAACACGTCTCAAGGCGAACTCGACCGCCAAAATGATGCCGGTCAGACCGATCCCGCCGACCGTTGCCCAAAAGAGCTCTGAGTGCTGATCACGACTGACCGTCACCATCTCACCTGAAGCAAGCAAGAGGTCGATGCTGTTCACGTGATCGCAGAACGTGCCATCAGCGTGATGGCTCTTGCCGTGGATGTCGTTGGCCACGGCGCCTCCAACCGTCACGAATTTGGTCCCAGGAAGAACCGGTGGAAACCACCCACGTGGCAAGAACACCTCGAGCAAATCCTCAAGCGACACCCCAGCCTCGCAGCGCAGCACACCGGTGCTCTCATCAAAGGCCAGCATGCGGTCAAGACGGCGGGTGAGGATCACCCGCCCATTGCGCAATAGAGCGACGTCTCCGTAGCTACGACCAAGGCCGTGCGCGATCAGTCCGCTTGAAGAGTCCCCATTTGAAGCAGCGCTGGTGGCGGCTGCAACCAGGCCTCGCTGACTCTCGGGTCGCGCAACTAGGGAGCCAATACGTGGGTACCGTCCCCAGCCATAGAGTTCTTGTTCAACCCAACCAGGGTGACTTGAAGGTGCGTCGGTCATCTCGAAACCAACCTAACGAAGCGTGCCCCAGCAAGCAACGGGAGAAGCCGTTCTTTCGGGTGCTGGGTCGCTCTACTGGGACCAGCGAATCAAGCTCTCTATTGGCGACTCCACGACCACAAGGTGTCGATCAGGCTCCTTCTGATCAGGGTCCGCTCTCTGAGGCTGTGGTTGATCATCCACGCAAAGAAGATCGGCTCACGCTCCTGAGCTGACTCGGACGAAGCCTGCGGCAGAAGTACTCCAGCAAGACACTGGGTATGACGCAGGGTTCCGGTCTTGCCACGGATCGCCGGAGCGCGCGGCCAGAAATCTTTGATGGTGCCCGCGCTCTCGCTCGCCATCGCGTCGAAGTAGACCGTGCGCCAAGGCTGTTTCCATGCCCACTGCAGCACCCGCACAACTGACCGAGCTGAGACCAGATTCGATGGCGACAAGCCAGACCCATCATCGATCGAGAAACTCTCTTCCGGCACGCCAACCCGCTCAACCAGGAACTCAGTCAGTGCATCTAGGCCAAGATCCAGTCGGCCTTCGCCGTGAACTGCATAACCCACGGTCCGCAAGAGCATCTCTGCGGTGAAGTTGTTGCTGTCTGCAAGCAAGGGCTGCAATATCGCTCGCAACGGCGGCGACTCGAACGCCGCCACCTGTTCGAATCCGTCCCGGGCTTGTGGCTGCGATCGCAGCACCAGATCACCAGTTACCACCACCCCAGCATTCGACAAAGCGTCAAGCAGGGCCCGAGCTGTTCGTTCGTCTGGATTAGGCGTTGCGATCTCAACCGTGAACGGTCGTTCAGTGATCGGGTACTCCCCGCGCAGGACCGCGCGACCCGCTCCCCACTCCTGATCAAACTCGACGCTGCCTCGACCGTCACGCTCAGCAGGTGCGGTGGTGGTGTCGTTGTGCCAGACAATCGGATCCAGAGCCTCGATCTGTGCCAACGCGCCGACTCTCGCACCCGGTGCGATCCGCACCTTCGAGCGGTTGTCGCGCCAAGCCAGAGCACTTGGTGCTGCGCCGTATCCAAGACTCGCGTCAGAGGCAGACCAACCGGTCGGCACCCGACGTCCCACGACGCGCGAGGTATCGACAATCAAGTCACCCTCAACGCGCTTGATCCCACTCGCTGCAACCCCTGCTGCCAACTGCTTCAATGGGGCCTCAACGTCGTTCTCGAAATGATCCGCATTCCAACTCGGATCGCCTGCAGCGACCACCAGTAGCTGGCCAACCTTGGTCGGTTCGCTTCTGCCTTGCCGTTGTGGCGCATAGATCTCGGTCAAGAAACGATACTCGGTCCCGAGCACGTCGAAGGCCGCAGCAGCGACCACTAGCTTAAGCACCGACGCCGGCGTCAGACGTTGATCTGCCCCTTCGGCCGCGAGTTCAACGTCTCCTCGAATTGCAAAGACACCTCGCACCTCCCCAGGCACCGTCTGAGGAACGCTTAGAGTTGTCTCGGCACGCGCGTAGGTTGGAATAGAGACCGCCGAAGTGACCAGCCAGGCAACTGCGCTCAGTCTCAGACGAGATCGCCAACTCCAGGCCACAGAACTCAGATCAACCATAGACAAAAGGCTAGCACTAGGAATCGTCGATCGACGCCGCGGGTAAACTCTGCACCTGCCATCAACAATCCACAGGGAACGACTCAGACCTCGAATGCACCAGCCCCACGATCCACCCGTCACTTACCTCCTCCACCGATGGCGGGAGGGAGACTCCAACGCCGCCGACCAACTGTTCTCGGCCGCAGCCACGGAGCTGCGCAAGATCGCTGGCCACCTCTTTCGCAATGAGCGCGGCAGCCACACTCTTCAGCCGACCGCGGTGGTCAATGAAGCCTTCGTGCGCCTGCTGGGGATCCGCGACATGGAGTGGCAGGATCGCAATCACTTCTACGCCTTTGCTGCGACCGCTATGAGGCGAGTCCTGGTCGATCACGCACGCGCGCGTGCTTCCAACAAACGGGGTGGTGAATGGGTGCGCACGGAACTGCCGCTCGGGTCGATCGCTTGGACCGACCCGGTCGACATTCTCGCAATCGAGCAAGCGCTCAACGCCCTGCAAGAAGTGGATCCCGACCGCGCGCGGCTGGCGGTCATGCGTTTCTACTCAGGCCTGAGCAGCGATGAACTCGCTGACGTGTTTGGCGTTTCGACACGCACGATCAAGCGACGATGGCAAACCACGCGCGCTTGGCTCAAGGCCTACCTACAGGGCCTTTCCGCAACTGACGCGACCGACAACGCGACCGGCGACCCAACCAAAGCCACCGCATCAAGGCCTAGCTGATGAATACCGAACCCCGACCCACCACCTTGCTGCGCATTGAGCGCGAAGCCCTCGACCTGGCCGAAGACGCGCTTGGTCAAGACCTTGAGCTGCAAACCGCATGGCTCAACGAGCGCACCGCCGACTCCGCCAGGTTGCGAGCCCGCGCTTTCGAACTGCTCGCCCTCGCACGCGACGAGCCCGCTCTTACCGATGTCCTACCGTCTAGCGACTCACCACCTCAAGACTCAGAGGCAGCCGACTTGTCAGAGGCTCTTACCCGCAACATCGATCCCGATGAGCCCGGCATAGCGCCTTCACCCCACCACCGCGGCGACCAGATCGGCAACTACCGAATCGACCAAGAGATCGGGCGGGGCGGTATGGGGGTGGTCTACCGGGCTCACCGGGCCGATGAAAGCTTCGATCTCGCGGTGGCGCTCAAAGTCATGCAAGCCCTGCCCGGTGCGGCACTCCAACGTTTCGAAGCTGAACGCCAGATTCTCGCCCGGCTAAGTCATCCCAATATCGCTCGCATTCTCGATGGTGGCCACACCGAGCATGGATCGCCCTACCTGGTCATGGAGCTGGCCGAAGGCGCTCCGATCAACCGCTATTGCGACGAACACCGGCTCTCGCTGAAAGCCCGTATTGAACTGTTCTTGACCGTTTGCGAGGCAGTCTTGCACGCGCATCGCCGACTAGTGGTTCATCGCGATCTCAAGCCCGACAATATTCTGGTCACCGACGAAGGCGAAGCCAAGCTGCTCGATTTCGGCATCGCGAAGCTGATCGATCTTGACCAGCCCGGCCAGACGGCAACGCTGTTCGGCATGGGCGCGATGACGCCTGAGTACGCAAGCCCGGAGCAGGTCAGGCAGGAGCCCATCACGGTCGGCTCCGATGTCTATTCGCTCGGGGTGGTCTTGTTCGAACTCCTCACCGGTCGCCGCCCGTACCAACTCGAAGATCGCAGTCCGCGCCACATCGAACGAATGGTCTGCGAGACCCGTCCGCCGACTCCCAGTAATCTAGTGAAGACCTTCGACCGTCAAGCCGAAAACGCCATCGCAGATCTAAGAGCAACCAGCGGCGAGCGGCTCGAACGGGATCTCGCGGGCGACCTTGATGCGGTCGTAATGGCCGCGCTCGAGAAGGACGCCAGTGACCGCTATGGTTCGGTCGAAGAGCTTGCCGACGATCTCCGCAACGTTCTAGCCAGTCGCCCGGTCACTGCGCGCGCTCAGACGCCTACTTATCTGCTGCGCCGCTTCTTGGCGCGCAACAAGCAACGCGTGGCACTGCTTATGGGGATCCTGCTCCTCACCTTGGGCGGCATCAGCGTCGGCATTGTGCAGAGCCTGCGCGCCGCCTCTGAAGGGCGCCGCGCGCTTCTTGAAGCAAAGAAACTGGAACGCACCAACGAGTTTCTCAACGCGCTTTTCAGCGCGCCCGACCCGATGTACGGAATGGGCAAAGAGACAACGGTCGCTGAGTTGCTCGACACTGCGGTGGAACGCCTGGACGATGAAGAACCGATGGATGAAGCCGGAGCGCTGTTGGTCACCATCGGCGAGACCTACCGCAACCTCGGTTTGGAAGAGAAGGCGGTCGAGGTTCTCGAACGCGCCGAAGCTGAGAACGTTCGCGTCTTCGGTGAGGACCACGTCGAGACTTCGCTGGCTCGCCAGATGCTAGCCATTGCAGTCTCTGACTTAGGCGAAACCGAACGGGCCGTGGAACTCCTAGAGGCGGCGCTGCCTGCACTCGAACGCGCGCAGTATGAGGAGTTGGCCGTGGTTCAGTCACAGTACGCCACAGCCCTACTCGACGTCGGCGAACGAGAGCGAGCAGAGAGCCTGTACAAGCAGTTGCGCGTCGACGCGCTTGCGCAAGACCCCGCAGACGAGGGCGACGTAATCATGCTCAACAACTACGGTGTATTTCTGCTGCAGAGCAATCGTCGTGAGGAAGCTAACGCCTTGTTTCAAGATGCCGCGACCATCCACAGGGATGTCGGCCTACCGCCGTCACCGCTGTTCGCTTCGTTGCTCGCCAACCTAGCTGGATACGCCACTCTTGAGCGGCGAACCGACGAGGCCGAGCCCTTGTACCTCGAGTCGCTCGCTCTGTGCGATGACCTACTCGGTCCCGACCATCCCCAGACGCTGACAACCCTGGCAAGCCTGGTCGATTTTTATCAACGGGTGGAGCGCCTCGAGGAAGCCGCCTCGAACGCCACCCAGTTGCTGGAGCGCGCCACCACCGCGCTTCCTGAGGGCCACCCCATCCTCGCCTACGCCCAAGTGGTCTACGCCGGTGTGCGCATCGAGCAAGGCCTAGGGGCCGATGCCGAGCCGCAGATTCGAGCGGCCATTGCAAGTCGAACGGAGTCCCTGCCCGAAGGGCACTGGTTGATCGCGTCCGCTGAGAATCTCTTGGGGGCGAGCTTCAACCAACAGGGCCGCTTCCAAGAAGCCGAAACACTGCTCACCCGCACCTACGCAACCCTCCTAGAAGCCGTTGGCGAAGATCACGACAAAGTCCGCCAGGCTGCGGAGTGGTTGGAGCAGGCCAAGTCCCGCAGCAGCCGAGCCCGCAGCAACTGAGCCCGCAGCAAACAACCCTGCAAGCAACGAGCAGCCCTTGTTTGCCTGAGTGCAGGTAACATCGACCCTCCCCCCCAAAGACCCCCTATCGTCGGTCTACCAGTCATCGATCGGAGACTCCTTCATGAAGCATCCTCTCTCCTTACCCGGCGCAGCCATCCTCGCCATCTCGATTGTTGGTGCCCTCGCCATCGCCTGCAGCGGTGGCACTGGCAGCGGTGGCACTGGCAGTGGTGCCGATGGCTACCAGGCCGAGATCCGTCGGACCAGCTACGGCATTCCGCACATCAAGGCCGACTCAATGGCAAACCTCGGCTTCGGCGAGGGTTACGCCTTGGCCGAAGACCACCTCTGCAGCCTGGTCGACGTCGCTGTCCGTGCGCGAGGCGAACGTTCGATGTACTTTGGCCGGGGCGAACGTGATCGCCATTTCAACAGCGATGTCACCATGAAGGCGCTGCGCATGCACGAGCGCGCCGCGCAAGAGCTTGCGGAAATGGACGACGTCACACGGAGTTGGACCGAGGGCTACGTGGCCGGAGCAAACCAGTACCTTGAGGAAACCGGCAAGGAAAACGTCGCTGGATGGTGCCGAGGCGAGGACTGGGTCCAACCCATCTCGGCAACCGACCTGGTCGCCTACCAACGATCCGTCACCACCATCATTGGCAACTTCGCCAGCATGATCGCAAGCGCGCAACCGCCCACTACTGAGGGCGAGACGAGTGCGGCAATGAGCAAGCCCGCCTACGAACCCGAGTGGCCAACGTTTGATCAGGCCAGCAACGGTTGGGGAATCGGTAAAGATCTCTCGGCTCAAGGTCGTGGAATGTTGATCGCCAATCCCCACTACCCATGGCTGGGCGCCAACCGTTTTTGGGAGAAGCACCTAACCCTCGAAGACGGCAGCGCGGACGGCGAACTAGACATCTACGGCGTGGGCTTGGTCGGTATCCCGGGCGTTGCCATCGGCTTCAATCGAGCTGTGGGCTGGACTCACACCGTCTCCGCAGGCAAGCGCTACACCGCCTACTCGCTGACCCTGAATCCCGAGAACGCCACTCAGTATCGATACGACGATTCCTGGCGCGATCTCGAAGCACGCTCCGTCTCGGTTCAGGTGAAGGGCGTCTCCGGTGCCTCGGACGCGGTCGAGCACACGGTGTGGATGAGCCACTACGGGCCAGTAGTGAACTTCCCAGGCGTGGGTTGGTCGCCGCAGATGGTGCTGGCGGTGCGTGACGCCAACGAAGAGAACGAGGAGAGCCGCATGCAGTGGCTCGACATGGATCGAGCGAAGACTATGGAGGAGTTCCAAGCTGCACACAAGCGCTGGGGCGGTCTGCCATGGGTCAACACCATCTCAGCCAGTGTGGATGGCGAAGCCTGGTTGATCGACTCTTCTTCGACGCCGCACTTAAGCGATGCAGCCATCGACGCGTGGCAGACAAGCCTCGAGGCAAACCCGATCGCCCAATCGTTCTGGAGCCGCGGCATCGTGCTCTTAGATGGATCCAATTCGATGTTTGAGTGGCAATCAGCAGACGGTGCGCGCGACCCCGGCGTCGCCTCCTTCGACCAGCACCCGAAGGTCACTCGAGCTGACTACGTGTTCAACGCCAACGACAGCTACTGGCTGAACAACTCCAACGCACTGCTCGAGGGCTACTCACCGCTGATGGGTGGTGAAGAGACCCGACGCACGCTCCGTACGCGCATGAACGATGTCGTTCTCAACGACCGCACACCCTCGGGCGCTTCAGGTGAGGACGGCAAGTTCACGCTCGACGAACTCTCCGCAGCGATCCTCAACAACCGCAGCCTGGCCGCCGAGCTGCTGCGCGAACAGTTGGTCGCGCGCTGCAAGCGACAGCCGCGAGTCCAGTTGGGAGCCACGCCCACTGCAACAGGAATCGCCGTCGACCTCAGTGCCGCATGCAACGTGCTCGATGCTTGGGACGGCACCTACGATCTTGATAGTCGTGGAGCGGTCCTGTTCCGCGAATGGATCACCCAGTACGAGGTCGCCGACACTCTCGACGCCGGTTCCTTGTTCTCGGTCGGGTTTGACTCGGGCGATCCGATCAACACTCCTCGGGACCTCAAGAAGGACGCCGTCGCACTCGAACGCCTCGCCAAAGCGGCGCAGTTCATGCAATCTCGTGACCTGGCACTCGACGTGGAACTCGGCGCAGTCCAATACGCAGAACGCGGCGGCAAGCGCATTCCAATGCACGGCGGCGGCGGCACCTACGAAGGCATCGCCAACTTCGTGCGCAACGGCGGCAATAGCACCACCCTCGAGCCGAAGCTCGATCCCAGCGCCCTCGAAGGCAGTCGACGCTTGACTGAGAAGGGTTATCCGGTCAACTCCGGATCGAGTTTCATCATGGCTCTTGAGTATCAAGCGGATGGTTCACCCAAGGCCCAGGCGTTTCTGACCTACGGCCAATCGGGAGATCCTGAGTCCGAACATTTCTGGGATCAAACCGAGCTCTATTCCAAGAAGGAATGGCGCCCGATCTTGTTCGAGGAAGCCGAGATTGCAGCGGACGTCCAGCGTTCATACGTGGTCACGGGCGAGCGCTAGAGGACTCAAGTCGATAGCCGGCCGCTCGTTTCAGATCGGGGGCCCGGGCGCTTCATCCGCGCGTCCGGTCGTTTCGGTTTCTTCTGCGCTAAGTTCGCCTGTAGCAATCGTGTAATCTCTCCCCCAAAGACCAACCAACCGACCGAACGGTAGGTAGAACAATCTTCCGATTCAACACAGATCTCTCCTAGGAGCCCTAAGCGATGAGCAACGGCAGTGAACTGTCTTCGATGGCCACCCTCCAGCAGCACGGCGATATCGCCGTCATCATGATCAACAACCCTCCGGTCAACGCCCTGTCGCTCGGTGTGCGAGAAGGCATTCTCGAAGGCATCAAGCAAGCCGACGCTGACGACTCCATCAAGGGCATCGTGCTCGCCTGCGCCGGCCGCACCTTCATCGCCGGTGCAGACATCACCGAGTTCGGCAAGCCGCCACAAAGCCCCAGCTTGTGGGACGCCATGGAAGCGATCGAGAACGCCACCAAGCCTGTGGTCGCAGCCATTCACGGCACCGCTCTCGGCGGTGGCCTCGAAACAGCACTCGTGTGCCACTACCGTGTGTGCGACGGCGCAGCACGTTTTGGCCTTCCCGAAGTCAAACTAGGCCTACTGCCAGGCGCCGGTGGAACCCAACGCCTGCCACGCGTGGTTGGCGTGCAAAAGGCACTCGAGATGGTCACCTCAGGCAAGATGATCGGCTCAGCAGAAGCCGCTGCTGACGGTCTGGTGGATCAGATCGTCGATGGCGATCTCACTGAAGGTGCTATCGCTTTTGCCACCAAGGTCGTCGAAGAAGGCAAACCCTTGGTCAAGATTCGCGACCAGAACGACAAGGTCGAGGCTGCCCGAGCGGAGCCCGGCATCTTCGACGCTTTCCGTCGCAAGATCGGTCGCAAGACCCGCAACTTCGAAGCACCCGAAGCCAACATCCAGTGCATCGAAGCCGCGGTCAACAAGCCGTTCGATGAAGGCCTCGCGATCGAACGTGAACTCTTCGGCAAGCTCATGTCGGGCAACCAGTCCGCCGCCCAGCGCTACTACTTCTTCGCCGAACGGCAAGCAGCCAAGGTTCCCGACATCGGTCGCGACACTCCCGTGCGCGAGATCAAGAGCGTCGGCGTTCTAGGCGCTGGCACCATGGGTGGCGGCATCTCAATGAACTTCGCGCAGGCGGGCATCCCGGTGACCATCGTGGAGCGTGACCAAGCAGCGCTCGATCGCGGCCTGGGCGTCATGCGCAAGAACTGGGAACGGGGCGCTAAGAAGGGCCGCATGACCATGGCCGACGTCGATCGGTTAATGGGCCTGATCACGGGTTCCCTCGACAAGAACGACTTCGCTGACAAAGATCTGGTGATTGAAGCCGTCTTCGAGAACATGGACCTCAAGAGGTCGATCTTCAAGGAACTCGACGGCATCTGTAAGCCGGGTGCAATCATGGCCTCCAACACCAGCTACCTCGACGTCAATGAGATGGCGGCTGAAACCTCGCGACCCGGGGATGTCATCGGCATGCACTTCTTCTCGCCGGCCAACATCATGCGCCTGCTCGAGATCGTGCGCGCCGAGAAGACCAGCGCCGACGTGCTCGCAACCGTGCTCAAGGTCGCTAAGAAAATCAACAAGGTAGCTGCGGTCGCAGGCGTCTGCGGTGGTTTCATTGGCAACCGAATGCTTGCCCAACGTCAGGTCGAGGCAAACAACATCGTGCTCGAGGGCGCTACGCCCGCCCACATTGACCAAGTGCTCTACGACTTCGGCTTCCCCATGGGCCCCTTCGCGATGTCCGACCTCGCTGGTCTCGACATCGGCTGGGACGAGGCAAGCTCTTCCTCGAGCACCATGCGTGAAGTGCTGTGTGAGAGCGGAAGACGCGGTCAGAAGAACGGTCGCGGCTACTACGTCTACGATCCAGAAACCCGCGCCTCCTCGCCCGACCCAGAGGTCGAGCAGATGATCCGCGACTTCGCTGAGAAACAAGGCATCGAGCAACGCGACGTCTCAGACCAAGAGATCCTCGATCGCTGCTTGCTACCAATGGTCAACGAGGGCGCCAAGATCCTCGAAGAGAAGAAAGCCATCCGCTCCTCCGACATCGACGTCGTCTGGGTCAACGGCTACGGCTGGCCGGTCTACCACGGCGGCCCCATGTTTTGGGCAGAGCTACGCGGCCTTGCCGACGTCAAAGCAGGGCTCGAGAAGTACGGCGCAGGCCTCGAGGGTGAACACTGGAAGGTGTCGCCACTGTTGGCTGAGCTGGCGGAGGCGGGCAAGAAGTTCCAGGACCTGCCGGCGCAGAACATCGAGTAGCGGAGTTCGACTTGAAACCTGTAGCGGTCGAGCCTTCATAGCGAGGGCTCGACCAGCGGCGATCTGTAGAGTACCGTCGGCTCCAATGAGCGGCTCGCCGCGCCCTCTCCGCATACGCGGGCTACCGCGCGCGCACAAGTACAAGGCGACGCCGATAGCTAATCCGCACCGCAGACTCAACGATGACCAGAAGGTCCTCGCTCAAGCCGAAGAGCTGGCCCAGGTCGTCCAGGCTACACCTGCGTGAAGGCCCGATGGCTCCTTGCCCAAGAAGTCAAATGGCGCGCCTGAAGGGATTCGAACCCCTAACCCCCAGATCCGAAGTCTGGTGCTCTATCCAGTTGAACTACAGGCGCGCAGCATCGCATCTTACTAGCTTTGGAAACCACATCGACCAGGAAACAACGAGGAGTGCGATGCGGATCGGCCTCGACACTCAAACGCTCGCAAGGTGCAGGACAAGAGGCGCCCCACTGTACAGCGCGCAACTTCTAGAGGACACCAGGTGTACCGAGACTCGACGCAAAGCCGCGATGGCCCTTCGCGGGCTAGCCTCGAATGTCCTCTCTCGCAGCAGCCAGCTTGGCCAGCCAGAAATGATCCTCGGACAGCTCCGTGCGGAACGCCTGTTCCGCCGCTTCGAATTGTGCACCAGCTTGGGAATCTTGCCCGCGTAGAGCCAGCGACTTGCCCAAGCCCAACAGGATCTGCCCCTCCAAAACCGAATCAGTGTTTGCCTCATCCTTGAACGCTTGATGAGCCACTCGATACCTAGCCTCAGACTCCCTGCTGCTACCCGCCAACAACAACGAGCAAGCCACCAGGCTGTGGCCGAAGCTCGAAGCCTCCTTATCGTTCTTCGCTAGCGACCCCAGCATCGCAGCAACCGCGGTCTGTGTTTCTTCAGCGCGATCCTGAGCGCAACGCGCCGCGGCAAGACTTGCCTCGATGTGGCTTCTTTGATCCAGATTCTTCGAGGAAGAACTCCGCCTCCGCTCGAGGACCGCCTCAAGCTGGTCAACCGCTGTCTCCAATTGACCCTGCTGGAGATACGTTAGAGATAGCGAGAATGCCGCGGTGACCGAGTTGGGATGAGCAAGCCCGAAGGCGTGCTCGATCCGCGGAGTGACGTCGAGCAACAGCCGCTGAGCTTCAACGACATCTGTCTCGCGGAGGCGATTGGCAAGGGTTTGAATACTAGCGAGGGTAGCCGGATGGTCAGGTCCCACGGAGTTCTCCAGTAGATCGCGGCTCTCTCTCAGCATGCCAGTGGCTACGTCATTCGGATTCTCGTAGGCGCTTGCAGCATTGATCAGGACAATCCCGAGAAGCATGGGTTGGTCGGCCACGTGTTGGCGAATCATGCTAATCGAACGATCGTAGGCTGCCTTTGCTTCATTACGCTCGTCTAACGCCTGCAAGTCCTTGGCAAGACCCGCGAGTGCTCGAGCCAGAGACTCGCGACCTTCGGGACTCTCTGCCTCAAGCATCTCTACCAATTGTCGCCTGATCTCCAGGGCCTCCTCTTTGCGCCCGACACTACGCAGTGCATTCGCTAGGTTGCCCAGGGACGAAATGACCACTCCGTTGCCATCAGCCAGTTGCATCTGCAGGTCAACTGCTTCTCGCAAGACCGGCGCGGCAGCGGAATAGTCTCCGGCTTGCACGAGGCCCATACCGAGTTCGTTTAACGCCGTTCGCAATCTCGCAGAGGCGCCTTCGCCGGTTTGACCTCTGCGAATTCGAACAGCTTCTTCCAGTAGTTGAGTTGAGCTGGGGTAGTCGCCCAGTTCTTTGAGGATTTCACCAACTGCCAACAGCAGACGAGCTCGGACAGCGGGTTGATCTTCCAGTGAACTTCTTAGTTGGTCCGCACCGCGTTTGAGCACTTCACCCACTGCTTCCAAGTCGCGGCGGTCCGCGCCGGGACTTGAAGCCTTGAACAGGCCGACCATAAATCTCACAACACTGTCGGACTCCTGTTGGGCCTGGAGCGCGGCTTGCGCTTGTCGGTCCGAGTGCTCCTGTTCAGCGCGTGCTTGAAGGAAGCCCGCAAACGTTCCGATCATTCCCAGAATGAGTGCGAGAACAAATGCCACTGCAGCTGCCACTCCGACTCGATTGCGGCGCACGAACTTTCGCAGTGAGTAGATCCTTGAAGGCGGCCTAGCCTCGACCGGCAGGTCGTCCAAGTGCCGATCCAGATCCGCGGCTAGGGCGCCAGCGGAGGGATAACGGTCCTCGCGGTTCTGTGCTGTGGCTCGCAGCACAATCCAATCGAGATCGCCAATGAGCGCCGCCAAGATGCCCTCTGGGGTCGATTCGCGGTCACCCGAAGCACGCGCTCGCTGCTCTTGAGTCAGTGAGTTCCAGTGAACACTCGGGGACGGCAGATCTGCGGCCAAGATGCGCTCCAAGACCTCGGCGGTATTGTGCGAAGTGAAGTTCTGGGGTCGCGCCCCGACCAGCAACTCGTGCAACAGGATGCCGAGTGAGAATACGTCGGCACGAGTGTCGAGAGTTGCGCGTCCCTGGGCCGCGCGAATCGCCTCTGGGCTGAGGTACGCCAGGGTTCCGACAACGCCTCCATGGGTGAGCTGAGTGACTGCCGCTAGAGGTTCGTCGATACCTTTGGCAATCCCGAAGTCGATGATCTTTGGCAAGGGCTGTAGATCACCCATCCCAACGAGTACATTGTCGGGTTTGAGATCGCGGTGCAGCACACCATTCTGGTGTGCGTGCTCAACGCCTCGACAGACTGCCAAGAAGAGCTGCAAACGCTGGTGCACATCGAGACAGTTCTCGTCGCAATACTGCGTAATCGACTTGCCCTTGACGAACTCCATCGCGAAGAACGGTTGCCCGCCCGCTGTTTCCCCTGAGTCGTAAAGTTGCGCCACGTTAGGATGCGAGAGCTTCGCGAGCGCCTGACGCTCGGCGGCAAAACGCTGGTCATATTCCCAAGACTCCGCGCCGTCGGACAGGCGGGGTTGTACTACCTTGAGTGCGACGGTTCGCGTCACCGGTTCGGTCTGCTGGGCGAGAAAGACGGTACCCATGCCGCCTGCGCCAAGGAACTCGACCAGCTCGTATGGCCCGACCCACGAACCGACTCTCAGCGGTTCTGAGTCGTGGCGTTCGCGGTTCAAAGGTTTGCTTGCGAACGCACTTTGATCGAGACGAGTCGTTGGCTGTTCCTCTCGGCTATCTCGATTCTTGGTCATTCTCTAAGAAGAGCTTTCCGCCGTTTGTTTAGATTGTGCGATGTAGGGACGACTGTTCCAGGTCCCGGCGCGACAAGATCTCGACGGCGCTCGAAGAACGGATCGCGTAAGTATAGGGCGCTAGTGTTTCCGCGGTTCCGAGTTCTGACGGTCGCACTCCCTTCCTCTACTCCAGAAGACCTAAGTCACAGAACCCACCAGGACCCAGCATATGCCGCCACGGCGAACTGCGTAAGCCCGAGACCCCATGCAACGCCTGACACCTCTTCTTGGTAAGCAACCAGCACCAGTTGTCTCGTTGAGCCACTTCAGCACCGCCTCGACTACGAGACAATGAACTTCGAGCCACATCGACCACCAACTGTAGAAACTTGCTCCATGCAACTGATTGACGACATTCCAGTCTGGGGCGACCCCTTAGACAACGCTATCGCGCAGATGAAGATGGTGCGATCCCATGGGGCCGCGGCCGTCGCTCTAATGGCAGACCACCACCTTGGCTACTCGCAACCGATTGGTGGCGTTGTGGCATACGACGGCCTGGTTAGCCCCAGCGGCGTGGGCTTCGATATCGCGTGCGGCAACAAGGCGGTTCAACTGGACGTGCCTGCCTCTTCTGTGCGAGATCGCATTGAGAGCATCATGGATGACGTCTTCCGCCAGATCTCCTTCGGGGTCGGCAGGTCCAATCAAGAAGACGTTGACCACCCGCTCTTCGACGACGACCCCGCGTGGCACATCCCTGCCATCGCGCCGATCAAGGACAAGGCACGGGCTCAACTAGGCACCGTTGGATCTGGCAACCACTATGTGGACATCTTCGTTGATGAACTCGACCAAGTCTGGGTTGGCGTTCACTTCGGCAGCCGAGGCCTTGGCCACACGATTGCCACTCACTACGTGCGCGAGGCAGGCGGCAAGGACGGGATCAACGCGCCACCTGCGCTGCTCGAGGCCGATTCAGAAACAGGCCAGGAGTACATCGCTGGCATGGAGCTCGCCGGAAGGTACGCTTACACCGGTCGCGATTGGGTTTGCCAAAAGGTAGCCAGCATCATCGGTGCTGAGATCGTCGACGAGGTGCACAACCATCACAACTTCGCCTGGCTTGAACAGCACCAAGGCAAGGAGCTTTGGGTGGTGCGCAAGGGCGCAACCCCAGCCTTCCCAGGTCAGCGTGGATTTGTCGGCGCAACCATGGCCGAACCCAGTGTGATCCTTGAAGGCGTTGACAGCGACGACGCCTCGGCCTCGCTCTACTCCACGGTGCACGGCGCGGGCAGGGTGATGTCGCGCACCCAAGCAGCTGGCAAGAAGCGCTGGCGTCGCAACCCCGACACCGGGAAGAAGCAGCTCACCCAGGTCACGGAGGGTGAGATCAAGGCCAGCGAAATGCAAGAGAACGTGACCAGTGCCGGAGTGGTGCTCAGGGGCGGCGGCACTGACGAGGCACCGCGCGCCTACAAGCGGCTAGACCAGGTGCTTCACGCCCACGCAGAGAGCATACGGATTCTCCACACGCTGACCCCGATCGGAGTCGCTATGGCCACAGCCGGCGAGTTTGACCCCTACAAGGATTGATCGTGGTTGCCCCCGGTTGGCCCCACGGTTGATCGCAGCCCGGTCTCATCTGCAGCACCGCACACCTTTACACGCCGTTTTCATCCGTAGCCGATCTGCAAGACCTTGTGGACCTTTGATGCTGAGCCCGCAAAATGAACCAAGGCAACCGGTGGATCGCGGCCGGCTCGTTTACGCCCTCAAGAACTCCGTTGCTAGCCGTCGCAGTGTGTTCATGCTGCGAATAGTGTGAGGTGCTGCGAGCGGCGGTTCCTGCAAGAAGATCACGGACAGCGTTGAGCCAGATGAACCCATCCGTTGCACGGCGCTGATCGCTTCGAGTTGATGCGAAGATCGCACGAACGTTGCGACCTCAAAGCCCAGCATCTTCGCAAGCCGCGCTTCGACGATGGACTCCAGTTCGGCCACATCTGAGCAATCCATCGAGAAGATGACGTTCCCGCTCGCGAGAAACGTTGACACATCCAACAGGCCGATCTCATCGAAAACCTCTGAGAGCTGTTCTGACCGCACCCGGCGGCCCGTCACATTGATTCCCCTGAGAAGCGCGACGTACTGAGGCATCTCGATGACTCGGCTTGACCAAGGGAGGTAGGTAGTCAGTTGTTCATTCGGCAGCATACTCCACAGAGCGATTCCCAATAGGGAGCCAGTTCGCGAGGCCATCTTGGTGGGAACGACATCGCACTCGGCGGTCCCATCTCGACACCAAAGCCGCAAGCCGGAATGTCCGGTCCAACCGACAGATTGAACTGATCAAAGGGGCCTCAGCCTGTCCGAGTTGGGATAGCGTGCCCATCGACACCCCAATGCCGCGTGGCGGAACTCTGCAAGCACGGTTTCTCTTCGATCTCTCACTGGTCAGAATCCAATCCCAATGATGTACCCAGTCAACGCCTCAACAAACCTCCGTTCACATCAGTACCTACGCACGGCCTGGTGCCTGATCGCGGCCCTCGTCGTTTTCGGGTTGGCCGGCTGTGACACCGGCAGCGACGACGTGCCCGTGGACCTAACTTTTACCGGACAGTTGGGTTTCGGTGAACAACAGGACCACTTTTACTCGCTGACTGGCAAGACCACAATCCGTTTCACCATCGTGGAGGTCGAGCGTATCTCCGACAACCCTCTGCCGTTCACTTCGCTATCCATTGCGCTCGGCACCCCGACCGGGACCGAGTGCACCAATGGGTTCTCCTTCGGCGGCACGGATGGGTCTATCGAGCTGGTCGCAATCAATGCAGGTGATCAGTGCCTCACCGTGTTCGAGCCAGGCCTGCTCGGCGCAGAAGAGATGCTCAACTACACGGTCCGACTGACCAACCTGTAGCAAGCGCTCCTCGGATATCCCTCAGCCTGAATGGGTCCACCGCGCCGAGTTCGAGCGCCCTCTAGACGCGAGCCAAGCCCCTTAGGCCAAAGCAGCATTGGTCGCAGCTTTGACCAGCGCCTCGATGTCGCTGGCTCTGGTTGCATGATTGGTGATGCAGGCCCGCAAGACTGGCGCTCTTCCAGCCAACGCGATCGACGAAACCCAGAAGTTCTCGCGGGAGAGAGCGTCTATCACGCGCTCGACAGCTGTAGCTTCCTTAGCAATGCCTTCCTCAGCAGTGCCCTCACTCGCGCCCCCTTCATTCGTAGCGCCTTCATTCGCAGGGCCTTCATTCGCAGGGCCTTCGCCAGCAAGCTCGTTGCGGGTGAAACAGACTAGTGGAAGCGGCGTGTCGTTGACCACGTCCCATCCGGCGGCGGTGAGTTGCTGTCGCAAGAGATCGCCCATTCTTACTTGATGATCGATCAATGCTCGGTAGCCGTCAACGCCTAGCGAGACCAGGCTCAAGAACACCTTGAGCCCGATGAATCGACGGGACCACTGCATGGTGGTCGAATAGGGGTCGTAGGCCTGGTCCGATTGATCTGGCATGTAGGGTGTCGCGATGCCAAATGCTCGATGCACCGACGTCGGCTGACGACAGAAGAACATGCCTGCACCCATGGGCACCGAGAGCCATTTGTGCGCATCCCAGGTCACCGAGTCCGCCCGCTCGATCCCGGCAAGGCAGGAGCGTAGCGTGGTCGACAGGCAAGCAGCTCCTGCCCACGCCGCATCCACGTGCAACCACAACCCTTCTTCGACGCACAGGTCAGCCGCCTGAGGAAGCGGGTCAATCCCGCCGCCACCGGTCGTGCCTGCCGTTGCGACGACGGCAAACGGCATGTTCCCGGCCTGGCGATCCTGAAAGATCAGCGAGCGCAAAACCTCCAGATTCATCCGCAGTGTTGTTGCATCTACCGGAACCGCTCGCACCGCCTCGCGACCAAGTCCTGACATCAGTGCAATCTTCTCTATGGAGTGATGACTCTCGACCGAGGCATACAACACCGGTCTTGCACTCTCACCCACCAACCCATCCTGCGCATAACCTGGGATCTGATGCACCAAGGCAGTGACGATCGCCGAGTGGTTGGCTTCCGCTCCGCCCGAAGTGAAGTTGGCATGTACCTGGTCCGTATCGAAGCCCAAGCGCCGCGCCAGGAAGCGCAAGGTGTAGCGCTCTGCCTCGTTGGCGAATGGCGCATGCGACCACGCCGCCAGCTGCGGGTTGTATCCGGCAACCAATACATCCGCTGCCACCGACGCCGGGGTCACAGAAGGATTGAACAACCCAAAGTAGCGAGGGTGGGTGGTGTGCAGGGTCGAGTCCGCCATCAGCTGATCGACGGTGTCGAGCAACTTATCGTCTTTGAGGCCACTACTGAAGTCACCGAAGGTCTCAGCTAGGCGCTGGCGCATTGTGCCGACGCCGATCTTAGGGTCAATCGGCTGTTGATCGACGCGCTGATGAAACGCCTCAACCCGCGCAGCAGCTTTCCCTACGATGCCCCTTAAGTCTTGCAACAGCGAACCCCCACTAACCCTCTGACCCAGCACGGGCTGACCCAGGAAGAGCGCACCGAGCAAGGGCGATGCTGAGCATTCACTCCAACAGCGCCGGCTCGTACTGCTGTACTGGAGCCGGTGAAAGCGCCGGATTGGCGCGCTCAAGCCGCACGCAGTGGTTGTAGCGGAGCAAAGCTTCGTCGTTTGCTTCGGGGGCGAGCGCCTGCGCACGCTCATAGTGTTCCAGAGCGAGCTGTAGGTACTCGTAGCAGGTATGCATGTACTCAGGCATGCGTCGACGCAGCTCTAAGCGCGCGCTGCGCTCATAGACCAGGCCTTGGTAGTACTCCCGAGAGTATTCGGCCTCTAGCTGGCGCGCGCACTCGAGCGCCTGACGCAAGCCTGCCGGCCCCGCGCTCTCCAGCCGATCGCAGATCGCCAACAACCGAATGCGGGTCGCTTCCTGATTGGCCGGATCGACGGTGAGGACGTCCTCGCAGATACTCTCAGCTGGGCGAGGATCGTTCAAAAACCGGTAGTGACGGGCTCGTTCAAGCGCAGCGGGGACAGATTCGAGCGACAGTTGCTTTAGTTCTCTTTGTCCGCCCATGAGCCTCAGGTCCCTTCCGCCTTGTTGATCAATCGTTCGCCTACCCACGTGTTTTGCGCTCGCTTGGCTACGACTTCCCGGTCAACGCTCGCCAGATCTTCTGCACTGGATCGTAGTATCGATCGACCACGCGCTCCTTGAGTGGGATGATCGCGTTGTCGGTGATGGTAATGCCCTCTGGACACACATTCGTACAGCACTTGGTGATGTTGCAGTAGCCAATGCCGTAGTCGTCTTTGATCTCCAGCAAGCGATCGCCAGTATCCAACGGTTGCATCTCCAAGGCTGCCAAGTACACCAAGAAACGCGGCCCGACAAACTCATCGTGCTTGTTGTGCTCGCGCAGCACATGGCACACGTCTTGGCATAAGTAGCACTCAATGCACTTGCGGAACTCCTGAACTCGATCGCCATCTTCTTGCGGAAAGCGCCAAGTGCCATCGTCGACATCGGGTTCACGTGGAGCAAACGGCGCGATCTTCTCTTTGACGCGATAGTTCCAGGAGACGTCGGTCACCAGGTCACGCATCACCGGGAAGGCCTTCATCGGCTTGATGTTGACCGGCTGGCCCTCCGGCAAGTCCGCCATGCGCGTCATGCACATCAGGCGCGGCATACCGTTCACCTCAGCCGAACACGATCCGCACTTGCCCGCCTTGCAGTTCCAGCGCACCGCCAGGTCGTTCGCCGATTCGGCTTGGATCTGGTGGACCGCGTCAAGCACAACCATGCCTTCGGTGATATCAGTGGTGTACTCGACATAGTCACCACCGCTGCTATCTCCGCGCCAAACATTGAAGGATCGAGTGGCCATTAGCGGTTCTCCTCGATGATCGCGCTTTGTTCCTCACTCAGCGCCGGCACAGGTTCTCGACGGAGTTCCATCTGGCCGTCCTCACCCTTGTAGAGGACTGAGTTGAACTTCGAATATTCCTCTTCCTTATCCGGATAGTCGTCGCGGAAGTGAGCGCCGCGGCTCTCCTTGCGTTCCAAAGCCGCCATTGCGACGGCCTCTGAAACGGTCATCAGGTTGTCGAGATCGAGCGCCGTGTGCCAGCCCGGGTTGTACTGCCGGTTGCCACTGACGCCAACCACTGACGCTCGTTCCTTTAAGTCTCTGACGGCGGTTACCGCCTCCTCCATCTCGGACTCGACGCGCACGATGCCGACTTTGTCTTGCATCAAGTCTTGCAGTTCGAACTGGATGTCGTATGGGTTGGCGGTGGCCCGTTCGAACGGTGCAAGTGCTTCAGCTGCAGCCGCCTCGATTTGTGCAGGATCGGCCTTGGTGTCCTCGTTCTCAGCAGCGAACTTGGCAGCGTACTCGCCGGCTCGCTTGCCAAACACCAACAGATCAGAGAGCGAGTTGCCCCCCAGTCGATTGGCTCCGTGCAATCCGGCCGCACACTCTCCAGCCGCGAACAAGCCCGGTACCCCTGACATCTGAGTTGCTGGATCGACCCGCACCCCGCCCATGGCGTAGTGCGTTGTGGGTCCGACTTCCATTGGCTCCTTGGTGATATCGATGCCTGCCAACTCTTTGAACTGGTGGTACATACTGGGCAGCTTCTTCTTGATGTGCGCCTCAGCGTTCGGCATCTTCTCTTTGATCCACGCAATGTCTAGGTAGACCCCGCCGTGCTCTGAACCGCGACCTTCCCTGATCTCGCGCACGATGCAGCGAGCGACATGATCGCGGGTCAACAGCTCAGGCGGGCGACGCGCATCGCGATCGCCTTGGGTGTAGCGCCAACCTTCTTCGGGGTTGTCTGCCGTTTGGTTCACGTAGAGGTCCGGGATGTCGTCGAACATGAAGCGCTTGTCATCCGTGTTCTTGAGGATGCCGCCCTCACCGCGCACACCCTCGGTCACCAAGATGCCTCGCACGCTCGGTGGCCACACCATGCCGGTGGGATGAAATTGAACAAACTCCATGTCCATCAACTCAGCGCCCGCGTGGTATGCCAGGGAGTGCCCGTCACCGGTGTACTCCCACGAATTGGACGTGATCTTGAAGGCGCGACCAATGCCGCCGGTGCACAGCACCACGGCTTTTGCATTGAACACCTTAAAGCGACCGAGTTCGCGCTCGTAGCCAAACGCACCCACTACGCGCCCATCGTCGGTCAAGAGCTTGGTCACCGTGCACTCCATGTGCACGTCGATCCCCTGATGAATTCCGTGGTCTTGCAGAGTGCGGATCATCTCGAGCCCGGTGCGATCGCCAACGTGGGCGAGGCGCGGATACTTATGACCGCCAAAGTTGCGCTGCAAGATCTTGCCGTCTTTGGTGCGATCGAACAGAGCGCCCCACTGTTCGAGTTCGAGAACACGCTTGGGCGCTTCCTTGGCATGGAACTCAGGCATCAATGGTTGAGACAGATACTGGCCGCCACGCATGGTGTCGGCAAAGTGGGTTTGCCAGCTATCGCGCTCATCAACGTTGGCCAACGAGGCAGCAACGCCGCCCTCGGCCATCACCGTGTGTGCCTTGCCCAGCAGCGATTTGCAAACCAAGCCAACACGCAAGTCACCGGCCGCTTCGATTGCGGCGCGCAGGCCAGCGCCACCCGCCCCGATGATCAGGACATCGTAGTCGAAGGTTTGGAAGTCCGAACTATTAGTGGACGCAGTCATCTAGAGGAACCTCATATCGGTCCAAATGCCCATGGAGCACATGCGAATGTAGAAGTCGGCAAAACCAACCATGAACAGACTCGCCCAGGCAAACCGCATGTGGTTGCGATTGAGGCAAGACACGGAACCATACGCCTGACAGGCGATCTTCGAAGACCCCGACATCGAATCCTTGCCGCCGCCGACCAGGTGCCTCAACGAATGACATCCAAGGGTGTAGCCACCCAGCAAGATCACGTTCGCGGTGAGCACCAAGGAACCCACTCCGATGCCAAATCCGTCTTCAAAGCGGAAGGCATTAAAGGCGTCATAGGCCAAGAGCACGATGAAGGCGAGGGCCAAGTACAAGAAGTAGCGATGTACGTTCTGCATGATCAGCGGGAACGACTGCTCGCCCAAATAGCTCTTGCGAGGTTCACCAACTGCACAGGCTGGCGGGTCACCCCAAAACGACTTGTAGTACGCACCACGGTAGTAGTAACAGGTGAGGCGAAAACCGCCCGGTGCCCACAAGATCAAGAACGCTGGCGACCAGGGCAGCCACGACGGAATCCAGCCCGGCTTGGGACCAAACCAAGCGTGGTGAGTATCGCCAAACAGTTCAGGCGAATAGAAGGGGGAGAGGTAGTTGCCTACCGCGTAGTGCGCGCCCTGAAAAGCAGCCCACGTTGAGTACACAATGAACGATGACAGCCCCAGAAAAACCAGCACCGGGGTAAGCCACCAGCGATCCCCACGGTCGGTCTCTCCGAAGCGAGCGTTCTCGAGAACCTCGAGTCGAGCCATAAACTTAGTCTCCTTGTTTCGCGCGGAGTGTAACCCAAAGGGTAGTGCTGGAATCAATGACGTTCGCTTGCCATCTGTGAGCTACACTAGTTGGCCCCGCAATGGCCAAACGCGCATAGGAGCAATTCTAGGTATCTCTAGGTATCAGCGCCACTGGCCACCACCCGTCCGATCCTACGGACATACCCCGGAGTTCAAAGTGAAGATCACAGCAACCCGTATCGCGCTTCTCGTTTGCCTCGTAACTCTTGCCATGGCCGGCGTCGCCATTGCCGACGAAGTCAGTATGGAAGCTGAAGTCCTAGACCTCAACTGCTATAACGACAGGGGTGCCAAGGGTGAAGGCCATGCCAGCTGCGCTCAGCGCTGCCTTGGTGGCGGCTCGCCAATGGGCCTCTTGGTCGACGGTGACGTGGTCTTCGTCGATATGGAGGGTTCCGACGAAGCCGCGCTCGAGACATTGAAGAAGCTTGGTGGCCACAACGCCGACGTCAAAGGCGAGACCAAGGTCGACGGCGAGAAGACCACCATCAAGGTAACCGGCGCCGCGAAAGCGGAGTAGCTGGCTCTTCTTAGCCTTACTCACCACTCGGGCTCCACCCCGATCAGGCTGATCCCGAGCAGTCGGGGCCCCAACCAAGAGCGGGCTTCGTTACGGGCTCAAAAGTCGATACGGGCGCCCTCAGGCGAAACAGTGAGGCATCACCGGCCAAGGTCGAGGATCAGCGCGCGACCATAACCTTTCGCGCGTACCTCGACCTTTGCTGCGTCTGAGACCTCGAACCCGTCCAGCTTCTTCCATCCGACCTCCGTCTCCGCTCCCGTGTTGAGACTGCCAAGCGTGTAGTTCTTGGTGTCGCCGTTTGGATTCTCGAAGCGAAGCGTGACCTCTTCAAGAGCCTGTTCACTTGGATTGGTGACGATCAAGATCTTGCCGATTCCGAGCAACGAGTCGCGCTGCATGATCTCGAGCGGTGGCGCCTCGATCGCCGCACAGGCCGCGAACAAGAGCACTGCGACCAGGGTGCCGCGCACCGGGACCAGGATACGGAGACCGGCCAACTTGCCATCCCGAAGGCGTACCAGGCCGCTCATGGTTCCTCCGAAACACGAATCATCAGCTTGCCCTTGTTGCTGCCATCGAACAGTTTCTTGACCGCAGACGGCGCATTCTCCAGGCCATCCACTACATCCACCCGGTATTGCAAACGGCCTTCCGCCATCCACTGCGCGAGCTGGCCAATCGCCTCTGGGAAACGGGGCGCAAAGTCGGTGACGATGAAACCCTGCACACGCGCGCGTTTCATCAGGATGTTGCGGAACATGTACGGTCCCGGAACCGGACCCTCCGCGTTGTATTCCGCGATCAAGCCACACAGCGAAATCCGTGCGTTCTGATTGATCAAGGTCAACGACGCATCCAGAATCTCGCCACCAACGTTCTCGAACACCACGTCAATACCCTTAGGGCAATGCTGCTTGAGCGTCTCGAGTACATTTTCCGTCTTGTAGTTGATCGCGGCGTCAAAGCCGAGCGAGCGCAACCACTCACACTTCTCGTCGGCACCCGCGATCCCAACAACGTGGCAGCCCTTGATCTTGGCGATCTGCCCCACCAGCGAGCCGACCGCGCCGGCCGCCGCCGTCACCACAACCGTCTCGCCTTCCTTCGGGTCGCAAATATCGAGCAGCCCGAAGTACGCCGTGGCGCCGATCATGCCCAGGACGCCTTGAAACGCAGTTAAAGGTACACCCGCCGGTTTCTCAAAGGTCTGGAAGAAGTCGGCTGGCACCACCGCATAATCCTGCCAGCTACCTAGGCCGGACACCAACGCACCTTCTGGATACGCAGGGTTGCGGCTCTCCTCCACCACGCCCAAGGTCCCGCCGCGCATCACCTGCCCGATCTCAACCGGCGGCATGTACTGATCCATATCGCTCATCCAAATGCGGTTGGTCGGATCTAGCGAGAGATAGATGTTGCGAATCAACGCCTGCCCATCTTCAAGGTCCGCGACCAGGCTTGGCACCAGTTCAAGGTCTCCTTCAGAGATTGCACCCTCGGGCCTCTTGGCAAGTTTCCACTGTCGGTTGGTTCGGGTCATCGTTGATGGCGCCTCCGTATGGGATATCGGTCTTTGCAGTACAGATCGGAACCGTGACCCTACTGCAACCGTTGATACCGTTGGATCTGCCAGAGAACAGAACGGGGGTCGCCGCTTCCCACCTCAAAGCACCGATCTCGTTCCGGGGATTGCAACCGATGACGGATCATCGCCACGCCGGATTCAGCACGAGGCCGCGCTGTGCCATCGCTCTGAGCGCAGTTCTGTTGACCCTGAGCTTGGCGTTGGTCCCAGCTGTCGCCCAGACGGCCCCAGCGGTCGCTCAGACAGCCCCAGAGGTCGCCCAGACGGCCCCAGCGGTCGCCCAGACAGAGGGTGCTTCTAGGTCCTCCACGAAAGTCGAGACGCCGCCACCCATACGGACCGATCGACCCTGGCACATCACCGGCACGGTTGTCGATGACAGTGGCGATCCGGTCCCTAGAGTCAAGATCACCGTGCACGGTGCCCAATCGGTGTACGACATCGCAACCACGTTTCTCACAGGAGTTCCACCTGAGTCCGTCGCTGAGGAGCGCACCGCTGGTGACGGCACATTTTCGGCCACCGTCGGCGGCGATGGGTTCTGGGACTTGAAGCTCAAGCATCCGGACTTCGCACCAGCACAGATACTCAGTTGGATCCCGATCTTCCGCGACACGCACTTCGCCGCGGTCACCTTGTTGCCTCGTCGAACGGTCGCGATCGACATCTTCAACGAGCAAGGAGCACCGATTCAGGGCGCGCTTGTCGCAGCGCGAAGTGTCGGCTACTTCACCACGATGTACGCCAAGCCTGGCCGCACAAACCGTGTGCACTCAGTAACAAGCAGACGCAGGAGTGCAGCGAGCGGCCGGGCCACCATCCCCACAATCAACCAAGCCGTCAAGATGACCGTCAGAGCTGAAGGCTACCTCCCAGAAGCGATCGAGATCGCAGGCACTAGCGACACGAAGCGCGTCACCTTGCAAGCAGCCAAGTCGCTCCAACTGCGCATCGCGCATGCGGACGGTGTTCCGGCGCCGGGCGCGATCGCCTTCATCTCCGACATTCCGGTGGCAATTGCAGATGCCCTAGGGCAGATCATCCTCCCCATTCCACTCGACCGCGATCAGAAGGTGAAGATCCTGCACTCGAGCCAAGAGTCCGGTGAGTTCACCTTGCGTGCCTCCCTCTCAGAGACCGACCGCAAGCGCCCACTCCTTCTGCAGTCTCCGCGACAACAATCCGGGCGCATCGTCGCTCAAACAACACAGGCACCGGTCCCGCAAGCGTGGGCATGGAGATCGAGAGCGCACCCATCACAGGCACAAGCCGACGGGCGTTTCACCCTCACAACGCCGGCAGTTCAGTTCTCAAACATTGATCGCGGGGTCCGCCCTTCGCAGGTCCTCTTCGGAGCTGCTGCACCCGACCACTTCGGCAAGCAACGGTCGGTGAGCCAGCGGTTTGCCGAAACCAATGAGCTCGAACCGTTCGCACTCGCTCGCGCGATCAAACTGATCGGCGTCGTGGTCGATGAGCGCGGCACGATCGTCCGCCACGCGGAACTCAAGGTCACAGAACCGCTTCGATTCAACGAGGGTCGGCTGGCAGTGGCAGAAGCTGCGGCTCGAACAGGTGAAGACGGCACCTTCGAACTGTGGCCCGTTGCGCGCGATGCGCCCATAGAGATCCAAACCAGCAAGAAGGGTTTTGGCACATCAACGACACGGATCGAGGCCATCGGATCGAGCGACAACAATCCGCTAGTAGTTCGCATGGTTCGAGGGCTGCTGCTCACCGGCGGAGTACAAGACGAAGCTGGACAAGCGATCGCCGGTGCTGAGATCTCGCTCGCACCCACCATCGTAGGTGGAACAGACCGCTCAACCAGCAGCATGCTGGCGCAGGCTCGCTTGGCCTCCAATGTCGAAACAGTAGTTTCCGACACCAGCGGACGATTTCAATGGACTGACAAGGCGTCCGGGCAGTACGACCTCACCGTGCATGCGCCCAGCTTCGCCCGAGCATTGATCAAAGGGGTGCAGGTCCTCGCACCGCCGCTAGCGGACGACGCAAGGACCGCCACAAACCATCCACGAACGTTCGAGTTGGGCGTCGTCACTCTGTCGCCGGGCGCCACCATCAGGGGTCGTGTTGAGAACGACGAAGGCTTGCCCGTCGAGGGAGCGGTCGTCCAGGCGAGTGCTAAGCCGGGAAGCTTCGGCAACTGGTGGAACGTGGAGACCGCTGAAGTCACGACAGACTCCAACGGTGCTTTCACTTTCAACAGCCTGACGACCGACAAGTCCTACAGCATCTCGACCACCAAGGAAGACCGGATCAGATCACCTAGTCAGAGGAGCAAGGCACCCTCCGAGAGTCCACTTCTCTTTGTACTCGAAGTTGGGAGCTATCTCGAGGGCGTCGTCACGGACGGATCTCTAGCGCCGATTGAAGGCGCCTCGGTCAAAGCAAAGGCTACCTTCAGCCCAGACGGCCGCGGTCCCCGAGCGAATCATCCGAGCGACGTCGCCACCGATAGCAACGGTCGATTCAAGCTCGGCCTGCTCGGACACGGTTCTTGGACCATCAGTGCCGCCGCCCGTGGCTATCTCGGGGCCGCGCCGGTAGAACGGACGGTCACCGCCGACGCACAACTAAAGCCCCTTGCCTTTCAGCTGAACAAGGGTCTGACCCTGGAAGGCAACATCACCGACTCCGATGGACAACCGATTGCCAACGCCAGTATCCAATCCATCAGCGTGAATCGCACCGACAAACGTCCACCGGCCGGCGCACGGGCCGACGCCGAGGGCAACTACCGGATCGACACACTTGTACCCGGCAAGGCCTCGTTCGAGATCAAGGCTCAAGACTTCCTACCAACAGTGCGCGATGTTGAGATCACAACCGGCTCGAACCGACTCGACGTCAGGTTGGACCGCAGCCCAACTATAAGCGGCACGGTCTACGGAGTCGATGGAGAACCCCTGGCAGGAGCAGAAGTCACGGTCAAGATTCTTGCATCGAGTGGTGGTTGGTCGGGACCACACCCACCTCGCTCAGACGAAAACGGTGAGTTCCGCTTGACCCGGCCACCAGGCCGGTACCAGCTCCACGCATCCATCGAGGGTTTGCCAACGGCCGTTGGAGAAGGTGAAATCCTGCTTGGCGACAACGATGTCAGCGGGCTCGAAATCCACTTCGAAGCGGGCGGCAGCGTCACCGGCACAGTGATCGGACTCACCACAGACGAACTTGCGGAAACATCCGTGTCCGCCTGGAGCGCTGAACCACACCGTCGATCTCGTACAACTCAACCCGATCATGAGGGGCGATACCGGCTCGACCACCTTGCCCAGGGCGACTGGCAGGTCGGCGCCAGATTCGGAAGACGCAGCGCGACAAGCCAGGACTTGCACATCCAGCAGAGCGATACGGTTCAAGCAGTTGATCTTGAGTTCGTTCCCGGCCACACCCTCAGTGGGCAGGTTCTTCGTCATGACGAACCGGTCATGGGCCAAGAGGTGAGCGTCTTAGGAGAGCGGGGCGGAGCGTTAACCACTACTGATGCCAACGGTCGCTTCGAAATCGAGAACCTGAACAGCGGCACCTACCAGATACTCGCCGGAACCAACATCAGCGGTACTTACCTGGAGACCATTGTCCTAGACGGAGATCAAGACATCGTCCTTCGACTCCTGGGCCAGACGGTTGAGGTGCGGGTGTCCGAATCCGAAACCGGTGCTCCGCTTGCAGGTGTCCGAGTGACCGTCGTGGTGCAGAACAAGGACAGTCAAACGACCGGCTTTCGCGCGACCCTGTTCAGCGACACGAACGGCCAAGTGGTTCACGACGACGTGCCCCCCGGCACCTATGAGTTACGCGCCGACGCCGACGGCTTCATCGATGCCAGAACCCAGCTCACTGTTACCGACGGGCGAGATCCACTGCGCGCAGACCTGAAACTCGAGCGCGCCGGCCCGATGATCGCGACGTTTCTCGACGCACGCGGTCGACCGCTGAGACAAGGATACGTGTCGGCCATCGACGCAAATGGCCACACGCTGTTCACCTACTCTTCCGCACTCAGTGCCGCAGGTAGCACCGAAGTCAGGCGGGCGCCCGAAGGCAAGCACGTGTTCCTCTTCTCCAGCCAAGCCACCCCCACTGTCCGGCGCACGGTGACGATACCGGCCAGAGACCGCGGCGAAACGGCCAGCATCACCGTAGTGATTCCAGGTTCTGGTCGGCTGGCAATCACCGTTCCCGAGTTAGTGGCGTCCAAACGCCGAGCGCGATACACCTTGACTGATGCAAGCGGAGAGTTGGTCCGGACGGCCCTCTCACCGGGAGCTACGTCTCACTGGATACACAACGGAAGAACTGCGACCCGCGAGCTTGAGGGTGGAAGCTACACGGTGACCGTGACGTCCACCGACGGACAAGAGGCCGCCACCGAGGGACAGGACACGTGGGAAACAACTGCCCACGTGATCCTGCACCAGACGACTCAGGTCATCGTTCCGTAGATTGCCACTGCTGACCTCTCAGTCAGACATCACCTCTCAACTATCAACGCTTCCTTGATGGTCACGGTTGAATTGGTCTTAAGCCCCGTCGACAAAGTTTGAGTCGACCCAGAGGGCCAGTTGACCGTGATGGAACTCACCGCTGCGTTGTCGCCGAGACCAACAAAGATCGCGTGAGAACTTTGGCCGAGGTAGCCCAGTTTGCCGTCGTGTTGACGGTAGAAGGTGTCGTCGCCCGCTTTGACCACGACCGTCGCGCCAAGGCCATCGCGATTCGACTCGCTACCCTCCAAGGCGATCTTGATGTAGTTGATTTCCTTGCGTTCGGACAGATTGCTGACCAGCACCTGGGGCACATCATGAAACTCGCCCGTGACGATGTCTTGATCGCCATCGCCATCGATGTCGAATATGGCGGCGGTTCGGGTCCCTTTGGCACCGTGGACCGCGACCTTGCCCTTGCGGAAGCCGCACTGCGTGAGCATGGCCTCCACTGAAGGTAACGCGGGCTCCGCGGTGTCGGGCCCCGGCGGGCAATCAATATCGAACCATTTCTTGTTCTGGCCGCCGGCTCGCGGTTCCACACCAAGCAAGTACTCGACTCGCTCGAAGGCTTTTCCTCGCGCGTTCAGCAGAACCACATTCTCAGAGTAGCGGAAGGGATAGCTCATACTGGCTGCGACGAACGCGTCTTCATAGCCATCGGCATTGAGGTCACCGACGCTAACGCCCCAGGGCCAGTAGTTCTCAGCACCCACTTGATCGGAGATCTCGGCCATGGTGTCCCCATCGTTGCGATAGAAGGCATTACCGAAAACATTGTTGCCGCCGCCCTGCAGGTGGTGTTCGTCCCAGGTCATGAATGCCTTAGTGTGCTCATTTGCCGGCGACACGGAAATACTCATATCCGAGTGCATGTCGGTCACGAAGAGATCGAGATCCCGGTCGTTGTCCCAGTCGAAGAACTTGACGCCCATCGCACCCCACGGAGTCTTGGGGAAAGTGGTTGCGGTCGCGTCGACGAAGCGGGTGCCTCCTTGGTTCCGCCAGAAATGATCGTCGCCTTGCATGTTGAGAACATAAAGATCCAAAAACCCGTCGCCATTGAGGTCCGCGAACGACGCGTCTCCCGACCAGCTCTGATCGGCGAGCTGGGTCTTGGCAGTAACGTCGGCGAAGCGGTTCTTGCCCAAGTTGCGATACAGCACACTCTGCTCGGTACGCTCCGGCAGCAGGTGCCCGCTAAACGCGTCCCGGTAGCCAACGAAGTAGTCTCCTTCGCCGCGTGTGGATCCCGTGTACTGACCGACGTTGGTGACGAACAGGTCAAGCAGTCCGTCGTTGTCGTAGTCGAAGAAGACAGCGCCCGATGAATGAGCGACATGGCCAGTGCCTGAGCGTTCGGTGATGTCTACAAACCGCCCCCCGCCTCGATTCTCGAACAGCATATTGCCCATGTTGACCGTGGTCACATAGAGATCAGCGTCGCCATCGTTGTCAATGTCGGCAAACGATGCGGCAACCGAAATTCGGTCAGCAAGCCCAAGGACGGGCGAACGCGACGTAATGTCTTCAAAGGTACCGTCGCCCTTGTTCCGCCACAGTTCGTTGGAACCTTGCTGGCTCACAAAGTAGAGGTCGGGGGCGCCATCGACATCGACATCAGCGACGGCAATGCCGTTGCCGTGGTCGTAGTGCACCATCTTGTACTCGGACGTTCCGTCCAAGGTCGGACGGTGCACAAACTCAATGCCGCTCGCTTCGAGCTGATCAGAGAAGGAGAAGTCGTGGAACATACCGATTTGTGGGGAACGCGCTCGCTGGCCTGAGGCGCGCTTATCCACGTCAGCCGGGGTGAGCCCTATCGCTGGAACGGTGATGGTGTTGGGGGTGGGTGCTGCCGTTGACTGTCCGTTGGCGCCATTTGCGCCAAGAAGGACCGCCGCTAGCCCGGCCATGGTCGAAAGTATCCTGGTGTGAATCATTGGGTGCTCATAGAGTGCGCGGTTCTTTGACGAATTGGATGAAGGTGTATCCTAACGCTCGACTCACTGCAATCGCCTTAGAAGTCAGCATCCACAATAGATGGTTCAAAAGAAGAACGGGAACTTCGAGCCGAAGCACCTGGTCCTCGCCTGAGGCCAGAAGCTCGATCGGGCGTGCGGCCGAATCTAGAATACAACCGGATTCTGAGAGCCTGAGAAGGCGACCAGTGGTAGACCACCCTCAATCGCCAAGTCGACCGCCATGCTAGTCGCGGCCCCAATCGTGACCAGCGCTGTTGCGCGCGCCCGCAGCGACTTCTGCACGATTTCGAAGCCCGCGCGTCCGGTGCTGAGAACGGTCCAGCCATCGAGAATCTTTCCGCTTGATCGCTCCTCTATCAGCGCATGCCCAACCAGCTTGTCCACGGCGTTGTGCCGGCCAACATCTTCAAACACGGCCCGACACACCCCGCCGCGATCGAACGCGGCTGCCGCGTGCACGCCACCGGTTTGCTCAAACACCGTCTGCTGATCCCGTGCGCTAGCGATCCAAGCACCGAAGTCGACATGATCCAGACCGTTGCTCTCCACACTGTTTTCTGCGATCTTTTTCGCGTTGCCGCCCTGCCCGGCTGCTGCTCGCGGCTCCACGAACAGGTCTTGCAATCGAGGCTTACCGCAAGCGCCACAAGCTGAGTTCGTTCGGAACTCGCGCTCAACTTTGCGACGCGCCCAGCGGTCAAGCGCTTGAGGAATCAGCTCCACGTCGAGCACGCCACCCAACTCTTGCTCTTCGAGTTGCCACCGCTCCACGTCGCCAAGTTCTTCAACGATCCCTTCGGCAAGCAGGAACCCAAGGCCCAACTCGACGTCGTGACCTGGCGTCCGCAAGGTCACCGCTAGCGGGCGACCACCCAAGCGAATCTCAAGTGGTGCCTCAACCGCGACCACATCTTGCGTCGACGCGCCAGCGCGCTGTACCTGGACGGTGCGGACCTGAACTGTCCGGCCCAAAACCGGGCGGCCCAAAACCGGGCGAACCGGGTGGCGACCAGATGGTCGCTCGGCCATCACTCCTGACTCACACCGCCAATGGCCGCAACGCCGGCCGCGGCCACGACTTTCCGCAAGTGCCCAATCTCCCCACCGTCGGCGCCAACCCAAAAGCCCTTTGTCATTCGCTTCTCGATCGCGTCGGTGCCATAGACAATCGAAGTGACCAACCGCCCGGTGCCATTAAAAATGTGGGTGCGTCCACGATCGCCCAGCACCACGAAGGTGCCCTTACGCGTGTCCTTCATCACCGCACTATCGGGCGCCGCCGCCAGATCTGCCAGGGCATGACCGGTGGGTCGCTTCTCCTTGCGACGACTCTCGGCGTGCTGAGTCTTGCGACCCTTGGCGCGCTCGCGCCGCATCAAGCGCCGTTCGAATCCAGCGAGGATCTTCAGTGTCCGCTGGTGCCAGACCTGCTCAGCATCAGCCACCTCACCCTTGGGGATCACAACTGCTTTCGCCTTCGAGGGCGGCAATCGGCGCAAGGATCGTTCAACGTCACCCAGAGCCAATCTGCACCAGCGCCGCGCTTCCTCCCAGGGCACTTCGCCAAAGGCATCGTGCAAACTCTCGAGCGGTTCCTCTGTTGGTGAGGTGCCGATGGTGTTCAACGCGAGCCTTCGCGGCTGGCCCGGAACGTCGATCAAGGCAATCTGGAAACTGAGCGCGAACTTGCGCGAGTGCCCCTTGGCCCTCGCCTCGTCTTCCCACGATGAGGGCAGCCAGTACCAACCTGCAGTAACTTGCCCCAGGACGCGATATCCGTTCTCGCTCTCTTGGAACGCAGGCAACAGGTGCTGCGACAGCTCTAGCTCAGTCCACAGTCGCGACACCACACGCCCTGACGCGCCGAACAACTCGGGCATGCCGTCGTCGCCCAAATCGAGCATTGCTTGGCTGTAGTCTTCAAACTGTGGCAAGCCACTCGGCCCATAGCCGGTGAACACCTGCTTGGGAGCAGGAGCGCCGTGCTCGCAGCTGGCACTCGAACAACGCAAGCAGAACGCGCGGCCAGATTCAGCGACCTCCCGCTCGCTGACCAGGCTCAGCACAGCTGCGTCCATGGCGGAGCCGAGTTCCGTAGTGAAGGCCGCCAGGCGATCCTTACCTCGCCTGATCGGCACCTCAAGGGTGATCGGTACCGTCTCGCGCCGTGCTCGCACCAGGGCACCCGAGGGATGACGGTTGACGCGCGCTTCGACCTCGCTAATCAAGTGCGAAGCAAGTCGACCGACGTCGCCCGCCACGGCTGGCGGCCGGCTCGCCGCCGGCGACTCTCCCTCGCTGGGATTCGGCCCGCTGGGATTCGGCCCGCCGGGATTCGGCCGGCCTGCACTAGAAGGACTTGGGTGGGATCTAGTCGCCCATGGCTTGCTGGCACCCGGACTGCTTGGCGCGGGTCGCTCAGAATCGGGCCGTGGCGGGAGGTGAGAACCTTCTTCGGCTGCTGAGTCCTGCTTCTCTTCGCGCACCCTGGGCGCAGCATTTGCCCAGGGTCCACCTTCAGAGGAAGCAGCTTTGTTCGAGCGATCATCGGATCCATTCATTCCAGGGATTGTAGTGGACTCAAAGTCGCGTTAAGTTGCTCCCGCCTTGGTATCTGCGAACGGTAAAACGTAGCGAGCGTCCGCGAGCACCGAATATCCAACGCTCCTGTGTCCCAACATCCTTGACAGAGAACTCAGAAGCCCTACGATGATCAGCCAGTCTTCTCACGCCGAAATCAGCTTCCTTGCTCAGGTTAACGAGTCGTTCGACAAGGCTGCTCGCCTCGTCGACGCAGACAAGACGCTTCTTGATCAGGTAAAACTGGTCAACGCCGTCTACCGAATTGCCTTTCCGTTGGTGCGCGACGATGGCTCAATCGAGGTCATCGAGGGCTGGCGCGCTGAGCACAGCCATCACAAGCTTCCTAGCAAGGGCGGCATCCGCTACGCCAGCACCGTCAACGAAGACGAGGTGATGGCACTCGCTGCGCTGATGACCTACAAGTGCGCGATCGTTGATGTGCCATTTGGCGGCGCCAAGGGCGGCATTCGCATCTCTCGCCACAACTACTCAGAAGGCGAACTCGAACGCATCACCCGACGCTACACAGCCGAGCTGATCGCCAAGAACTTCATCGGTCCGGGCATCGACGTGCCAGCTCCGGACTACGGTACCGGCGAACAGGAGATGTCGTGGATCGCCGACACCTATCAAGCGATTAAGCATGGCGAACTGAATTCCATGGCCTGCGTAACCGGTAAGCCGCTTGCTCAAGGCGGCATCCGTGGCCGCAAAGAAGCCACCGGTCGTGGCGTCTTCTACGGACTGCGCGAAGCCTGTGCAAACGAAGAGGACATGAAGGATCTAGGCCTCGACACCGGGCTTACCGGCAAGACCTTCGTCATGCAAGGCCTCGGTAACGTTGGCTACCACGCAGCAAAGTACCTGATCGAAGACGGGGCGGTCATGGTGGGCGTTGCCGAAAGAGAGGGCGCCATCTACGCTGAAGGCGGCATCGACCTCGAAGAGGTCGTCACATTCCGCCAAGAGAACAACTTCAAATCACTAGAGAAGTTTCCTGGCGTTCAGTTGATACCGAACCGCGCAGCTCTCGAGCTTCCCTGTGACATCCTGATGCCGGCTGCGCTCGAGAACCAAATCAACGATGACAACGCATCGCGGATCAAGGCGAAGATCCTCGCCGAGGCAGCGAATGGACCAACCACCGCCGCCGCTCACGAGATTTTGGTCGAACGGGGAATCCTGGTCATCCCAGATGCGTACCTCAACGCTGGCGGCGTTACCGTGTCCTACTTCGAGTGGCTCAAGAACCTCTCTCACGTCCGGTTCGGGCGCCTGCAAAAGAGGTTCGAGGAACGCGCCTTCAAAGGCCTGATCAACGCGGTTGAGAGGGCGACAGGAAAACGCTTCACCGAGGCCGAAGCGCTGGCGCTGACCAAAGGGCCAAGCGAGGCGGACTTGGTTGACTCCGGACTAGAAGAGACCATGTCCGATGCATACCAGCACATCAGAGAGACCGCAAAGCGCCATGCCGTGGATCAACGTACCGCCGCGCTCGCCGTAGCGATCGAGAAAATCGCCCTCACCTACCAGAGCATGGGCATCTTTCCTTGAAATCAAGGAGCGTGCGAAGGACGACTCGTGGTATTCGTCTCGTTAACCCTAGGATGCCGCCTTGCCGTGACAATCATCAGCTGATCAAGGCACTCGAGCAAGCTCCAAAGGAGCACCCTTTCTTCATGAAGACTTCCTGGATCGGTGTCATCGGCAGCATCTTGGTGCTGTCGTTTGGTGGTGAGACGCTGGTGCGGTTTTCATGATGACTTCCTGGGTCGGCGTCATCGGCAGCATCTTGGTGTTGTCGTTTGGCGGCGAGGCGCTGGTGCGCTACTCAATCAAACTCGCGGCGGCGCTGAAGATCAGCCCGACGATGATCGGGCTCACCGTGGTTGCCTTCGGCACCTCGGCCCCGGAACTTGCAACCGCTGTGATCGCTGCCGTTGATGGCCATTCGCGGCTGGCAGTCGCCAATGTCATCGGATCCAACATCGCCAATATCGGTTTGATATTGGGGCTCACTGCGATGTTCACGCCCATGCTCGCCGAACGGCGCTTCGTGCGGCGGGAGATTCTGTTCCTGCTCGCCACCGCAACGGCGCTGATGGGGTGCATTGCTATCGGCTCCATCAACCGCATCATGGCCGTTGTGTTACTGGTGGCTCTCGCACTGTTCCTACGCATGCTGCTGAAAGATGGAAAACTTCAAGAAGGGATCGACGACACTGACCAACCCGGCACGCCGTGGGTGGCCCTCTTAGGGACACTCGTGGGCTTGCTTCTTCTGGTCGGGGGCGCCAAGTGGCTGGTAGTCGCAGCCAGCGCGATCGCGGAAGACTTCGGCGTCAGCGAGCGCGTCATCGGATTAACCGTCGTTGCTTTCGGCACCAGCGTGCCCGAACTTGTGGCGTCACTGATCGCTGCCATCAGACGGGAGACGGGTCTCGTGTTGGGCAACATCGTGGGCAGCAACATCTTCAATACGCTGTTGATTCTGCCAGCCGCGATCCTGGTCCGGCCAGTCGCCATCGAGCCTTCAGCGTTTGGCCTCGACATTGCCGTCATGCTCGGCTTTTCGCTCTTGCTGTTGGTGGTGTTCCTAGGCAATCACCGGCTTAACCGCTGGGAGGGCGGGTTGATGTTCTTGGGCTACGGTGTGTACATCCTGGTGATCACCGGCTAGCAGACCCGCTTGAACCCGACTCTCCATTTGCCGGAGGTGAGCCAAGCCCCTCAGGCGCCCCTCGCCATTTCTAGTCCTGGAAACTCTCGAGGGTGGATCTAACGCCTCGACCGAGTTCGCCGCAGCATTGTCCATGCTCCTAGCGGTGACAAAGGTACCGATTGCCCTGCTGCAGCATTGGGCCTGAGATAGGGTTCGCCTGCCTGAATCCGAGGCAAGAATCGCAGTACCCTATTCCCAAGTCTTGCACCCGAAACCAAGGATCGTCGATGCCCCAGTCGCTAGCTCTCGAGACCTCCAACAGTACTCCATCCGAGCCCTTCCACCGCCGCCACAACGGCCCCGACGACCAACAGATCGACGCGATGCTCACCGAGCTGGGAATCGAGTCGCTCGACCAACTGGTCGACACCGCGATCCCAGCATCGATCCGGATCGACGGTCGACTCAAACTGGACCATGGCATCGAGGCTGGGCTCTCAGAACGCGCAGCGCTCAGTCGCATGCAAAGGCTGGCTGAGCAGAACCAGATCTTCCGCTCACACATCGGCCTGGGCTACTACGACTGCACTACGCCTCCGGTGATCCAACGCAACATCCTCGAGAGCCCCGGTTGGTATACCGCATACACGCCCTATCAAGCAGAGCTAGCCCAGGGCCGACTCGAGGCCTTGCTCAACTTTCAAACTCTAGTGATGGACTTGACCGGCTTCGACATGGCGAATGCATCGCTCCTTGACGAAGCCACTGCCGCAGCCGAGGCGATGACCCTTTGCTGGGGCGCGATGCAAAGGAAGGCCCCCGGGGCCAATCGATTCGTGGTTGGATCGAACTGCCACCCACACACCGTCGACGTGCTCTCAACACGAGCACGACCTCTTGGTATCGAAGTTGTTGTAGCTGCGCCGCGCGAACTTGCCAGCACAGTCGCTGAAAGCTGCTTCGGAGTCTTGCTCCAGTACCCTGGCAGCGACGGTGGGATAGGTGATCCCCGCCAGCAGATAGCTACCGCCAAGGACGCAGGGGCAATGGTGGTGGTCGCGGCTGATCCGCTTGCACTGGTGCTCCTGGAATCGCCCCAACAACTCGGCGCAGACGTCGCCATCGGCTCCATGCAGCGGTTCGGTATGCCGATGGCTTTCGGCGGCCCTCATGCCGCCTATATCGCCACAGCCCAGGCTCACAAACGACTGCTCCCAGGGCGTGTGGTCGGGATTTCGAAAGACTCAGAAGGCAGACCGGCGTTGCGCCTCGCGATGCAGACCCGCGAGCAACACATCCGTCGCGACAAAGCGACCAGTAACATCTGCACGGCGCAAGTATTGCCAGCCGTGATCGCCAGCATGTACGCGGTCTACCACGGTCCTGAGGGCCTGCGGTCGATTGCCGAGCACGCTCACGCCTGCGCCAGCCAGTTCGCTGCCGCGATCACCGCCGGCGGCGGAGAGCTTGCGAGTCAGACCTTCTTCGACACTGTCACGGTCCTGTTGGACAAAGAGCGTGCCTCAGACATCCTGGCGCGTGCACTATCTAAGAAGCGGAACCTGCGAGACCGAGGCGATGGCAGCCTCGGCATCAGCTTCGATGAAACCTCGGACCAAGACGACATCGATGCTCTGTGTGAGATCTTTGGTGTCACTCCGATCAAGCAAGCTCTTACCGAAGCCACTGCCGAAGCCCGTGCCGAAGATCGGCTGAGCTTGCATCGTCGAACCGACTCCATTCTCACTGCTTCGGTGTGGCGAACTCATCGGTCGGAGACCGAAATGCTGCGCTACTTGCACCAGCTCGAAGCGAAAGACCTGGCTCTCAATGTGTCGATGATCCCGCTGGGGTCCTGCACCATGAAGCTCAACGCCACCGCCGAGATGATGCCGATCACCTGGCCCGGCTTTGCCGACATCCATCCGTTCGCCCCGAGCGACCAGACGCGCGGGTACCACACCCTGTGCCGTGAGCTCGAGGACTGGCTAGCTGAGATCACCGGTTTTGCTGCAATCTCACTCCAACCCAACGCTGGTTCCCAAGGCGAGTACGCCGGCCTGCTTGCAATCCATCGCTACCACGAAGCGCAAGAAGCGAACGGCGCTACCGAGCGCGACGTTTGCTTGATCCCCACTTCTGCGCACGGTACCAACCCAGCCAGTGCGGTCATGGCCGGCATGCGGGTGGTACCGATTCGCTGTGACGACCAGGGCAATATCGACGTCGATGATCTACGCGCCAAGGCGGAACAACACACCGACCGTTTGTCAGCGTTGATGATCACCTATCCCTCAACTCACGGGGTATTCGAGGAATCTATCCGTGACATCTGCTCGATCATCCACCAGCATGGCGGTCGGGTGTACTTGGATGGCGCGAACATGAATGCGCAGGTTGGCCTTTGCAGACCGGGCGACTTTGGCGCCGATGTCTGTCACTTGAATCTGCACAAGACCTTCTGCATTCCGCACGGCGGCGGCGGTCCAGGAATGGGCCCGATCGGGGTGGTTGAGGACCTTGTGCCATACCTTCCCGGGCACCGGGTGGCGGCACCACCCTCCACGCCCGGCTCTGAACTGGGAGCGATTTCAGCAGCACAGGTCGGTAGCGGAGCAATCCTGCCGATCTCCTGGGCCTACATCGCGATGATGGGAACTGCGGGCCTCGAGCAAGCGACACGCCTCGCGATCCTCAACGCCAACTACATCGCCGCACGCCTCGAGCACCACTACCCAGTGCTCTACCGCGGCAACGCCGGCCTAGTGGCACACGAGTGCATTCTCGACCTACGACCGATGAAGGACACCGCGGGCGTAACGGTCGACGACGTCGCCAAGCGGTTGATCGATTTCGGCTTTCACGCACCAACCGTGAGCTGGCCGGTGGCGGGCACGGTGATGGTCGAGCCCACTGAAAGCGAATCGAAGGCCGAACTCGATCGTTTCTGCGATGCCATGATCGCTATTCGCGAAGAAGCTCGCGCCATCGAGCGCGGTGAGGTGCCGCTCGAATCGAGCGCACTCCGCAACGCACCCCACACCGCCGAAGACCTGCTCCGAGACGACTGGGATCGGGCATACGCGAGATTTATTGGCGCCTACCCTGCACCCTGGTTGCGTGCTTTCAAGTACTGGCCACCAGTCAGCCGGGTGGATAACGCTTGGGGCGATCGCAACCTGGTGTGCTCGTGCGTCGGGATGGAGGCGTTCACGGAGCAAGACTGAGGGTTGGGTTCCCTCATTCCCTCATTTGCTCTTTCCCTCATTTGCTCTTTGCCCGGAGTCCCCACTCGTTGTCTGTCACAATCTGAGTCTTTCAAGAAACTCACAACAACTTCTAGCGGCCGATGGTGGGCGCACAACTGACTCCAAAGGAGACCCCATGTCTTACGAGGCCTACAAAGTCCTTCACATGTTCGGCATCTTCCTCGTTCTCGTCCCACTCGGCGGCGTCGCCATGCACGTGGCCAACGGCGGAACCAAAGAAACCAACAAGGCCAGAGGGTTGGCCGGCATGTTCCACGGACTCGGTCTGGTCATCTCTTTTGTTGCCGGCTTCGGCTTGATCGGCAAGCTTGATATAGGCATGCCGATGTGGTTCTTCGCCAAGTTGGCCATTTGGCTGATCTTCGGCATGTACACCTTGTTCCTCTACCGCAAACCCGGCCACTCGAAACTGTTGCTGGTCTTGGTGCCGTTCATCGCCACAATCTCGGCTTACCTGGCGGTATTCAAACCGTTCTAGCGGGTGCAGCCAACAAGCTCGGCGGCGACAAGTGTGCGGCCGCCAAGTGCGCCGCGGGAGTTCTCCTCACATGACAACACCAAGGTAAGCCCCACTCATGTCGAAGACGATCGATCTCTACTGGTCTTTCCGTAGCCCCTACTCGTACCTAGCCACCGGCCGGCTGGTGGAGATGTCGGAGCGACTCGGCGTTGCGGTGAACGTCAAGGTGGTCCTGCCTATCGCTGTACGCACGCCTGAGTTCTTCAAGAAGGTCAACCCGCTCTGGCCGCCTTACCTCATGCGCGACATGCAGCGCCTCGCCGATTTCCATGGTCTTCCTTACCGGTGGCCGAGTCCCGACCCGGTGGTTCAAGACTTCGCTAAGGGTGAGATCCCAAAGGAACAGCCTCACATCTGGCGACTTTCCCGCCTCGGCGTTGAAGCTGCGGCCCGCGGACGTGGGCTTGAGTACCTGCAGCACACATCGCACACGATTTGGTCCGGCAAAACACAGAACTGGCATGAGGGCCAACATCTGGCACAAGCGGCGGAGCGAGCCGGACTCGATCTCGCTGACATGGAGTACACCATCGCGGGCGATGAGGATCGCTACGACCAGCAGCTCGACCAACATCAGCAGGACCTACAAGCAGCAGGCCACTGGGGCGTGCCGACGATGGTATTCAATGAAGAAGTCTTCTTTGGCCAGGATCGGCTCGATGTCCTCGACTGGCGGATTCAGACCAGCTGTTAGGAGCCGGGAGCCAGCTAGCAGCGTTTTGTGAAACTCTCGTGCCTCTGAGCGCGGGGATCTGGGGCGCCTTGGCTGCTAGGGCTCGAACCCCTCGGCCACACGCTGGTGCAGTAAGACAGCAGTATCGAACGAGACCTTCTTGGTGGTCGGTGTTCGAGAACTCAGCACTCGCCAGACCGGAGTGATCTCGGTGACGTCGGCACCAGCGTCGAGCTTTTCAAAGGCTGCCTCGGCCACCGTGCGCAGATGAATACCGGTGGTCACCGGACAACAAACCTCGGTTCCCTCTTGCTGAGCGAGCGCAGTCCGCATCACCGGGACCGTTCGCTCCTCGCCGGTTGGAATCGCCCGGATGTACGCGTCGATCAGCTGAGGGGTTGGGATCAACATGATCTGGCCCTTCTTCATCCCGGCGAAGTTCATCGGTACGGGCTTCACAATCGTCTCGGCCTGTGATTCAAGCTTCTCAATCCAAGTCTTCTTGGCCATGCGCTGCAGACTCCTAGTAGCGATTCAGCTCCGTCGACATCCGAGGCTCAAACGTACAACGACCCTGCTGACAGGGCACTGTCAACAGGGTCGAAGGGGTGCGAGGCCCGTTGGACCGAACCGCGACTATCCCGCCGCCTCGGCCTTAACAATCTGAAACGAGCGTTGATCCACCTCTTCGGCCAACTGAGCCTCTCCAGCACCGGCAAGCGCTTCGACCAACAACGCTTGCGGTTGATACAGGGCACCGTCTGCCAAAGTGCCGATCGGCCAGCGTTCGATCAACGCAGTGAGCTCGGCAACTGCGACGTTCCACTTCTCTCGTTCGATCGCCTTCTGGGCTTTCTTGTAGTCGCGAACCAGCTCCTTCGGAACCGAAACATCGGCCATCACCGCAACCTGGTGAACGTTCTCCACTCGCGGGCCAGGACCAGCTTCAGCGAGGATGAGCTGGTGGTCAGCAGCATGAATCTCTTTGCCCAGGACGTCCAATCGAGCGGACTGATAACCCTTGGCTTCAACTACAAACCGTTGATTTCTCTTGACCCGCTTCACCGCCACTTGAAAGCGTCCCTGCTCATCGGTCTTTCCAACCACGCCGGTGCTGCGATAGCCCGCTTCAAAGAAGCGAACCCTAGCGTTGACGGCAGGTGTGCCGTCGGGACGAAGTACTGTCACGGTTTGCAGCGGCCAGCCCTTCTTGAGGCTTTTCGCCGTTGCGAAAGTGTTACCCCGATGATTCAGCCAGGCCTTCGGTGCGAAGGGATCGCTGCGCAGGACGTAGTAGAAGCTGGTGCCGAAACAAACGTGGCGAGGTAGCGGCCCGCAATACGCTCCATAGTCGGGTGTGCTGATATCGCCAATGTTGCGACCACCATGATTGTGGGCAAAACCAGGATCAGGCGCTTCCGACTCACCGGGGGGGACACTGCCCGGCCCCTGGTAATCAGGTTGTGCGAATGCGGGTACGCAAATCAGCGAAACGAAGGAGATCGCAAGTAACGAGCGACGCGCGTGGGTGGCTAGGTTCGGCGGGCACATGATGATCTCCTGATTCGTTTGTAGGACTCGCCACTCTTCGAGAAGTGTGCCCCAGCGTCGGCAGATTACTTAGCTTACAAGAAGTGCCAACGATCAGGTCATGCAGTCTATTCCTGGCTCCCTAGCCCTGTTGACGGCGTCGCCTGTGGAAGAATCGCCCACCCCCAACTAAAAGCACCGAGGTGAGCCTTTGGCCAATCCTGATCACGACTCTGTTGCCTCCCGCCACTACGTTCTGCTCGGCTTCCTGACGTTGCTCAACGTCATGAACTTTGTCGATCGGCAACTGCTGTCGAGCTTTGCCAACTTCATCGTGCCTGACTTAGGGCTCACCAACTTCCAGTTCGGCCTTCTCACCGGTTTCGCATTCATCGTTTTCTACGCGGCAATGGGACTGGTCATGGGCACGCTCGCTGACATGCTGCATCGCCCCAGGTTGATCGCGGCGGGCCTCATCTTGTGGAGCGCTCTGACCGCCGCTTCGGGCGCAGCCCGAGGCTTCGTCACCATGTTGATTCCACGGATGTTGATTGGCGTCGGCGAATCATCACTCACGCCTGCTTCGCTCTCCCTTCTCTACGATCGATTCCCGGCTCGTCGTATTGGCCTTGCCACCGGCATCTACTACATGGGTGTACCAATCGGTGTCGGTGCCAGTCTCCTGGTTGCAGGCTACTTGGGTCCTGCCATCGGCTGGCGCAACTGCTTTTACCTACTGGGAGGGATCGGCGTGGCACTCTCGTTGGTGATGCTGTTCATGGTCAAGGAGACTCGGGTTGCCGACCCCGCCAAGTCGATCCCACGCCCTTCAATCGGTGAACTATTTCGCACCTCCAGCGCAGCGCTCAAGGCCTCTCCAGCACTGTCGCTGACCATGGCCGCCGGCGTCGCTTGGCATTTCTCACTTGGAGCCGCGGCCTTCGACCAACTCTGGTACGTGCAAGAACTTGGCTTCGACCGCGCTAAGATTGCCCCAACAGGCCGGTTGGATCGGCATGATTGGCGGCATCCTCGGCAACCTCGTCGGCGGCTACGGCGGTGATTGGTGGCAGAGGAATAGAGCCAGCGGTCGCCCGATGTTCTTGGTGTGGGTCGGCGTTGTTCTGGCCCCCTTCATGATCCTCTACCGTTTGTCCGACGGCCCCTCGACGGTCTTCTGGCTCGGTATCTTCCTGGGCTTCTTCCAACTTGGCACCTTTTACGGCCCCACATTCGGCACCGTGCAGGAGCTGGCGCCTGCCAAGAGCCGAGGCACCGTGGTCGCCTTCTACATCCTGATGCTCAACCTAGTCGGCCTTGGCATCGGCATCACTGGCGGCGGCTGGTTCGTTGATCACCTCATCGGTAAGGGTAGCGAAACGCCCTACGGCACCACCCTGCTGATTTTCACCGTCCTCTCCATGCTCTCGATTCCGCTACTTTATGTGGCAGGTAAGCGCTTCCATAGCGACAAGGCTAGGCTCGCAGAAGAGTAGCGCTTCGCAAGCGGCACAGGCTCCAAGCTTCGACCGCCAACCTTTAGAGCCAGGGCACGGCCGGCAGTCGATGCAACCTGCCAGACTTGCTGTCAGAACCCGACGACAGACCCCGACGACAGACCCGACGTCAGACCCGACGTCAGAACTCGAAGTGAGACCCCGATGTCAGAACCGATACCACAGCCATCTGAGAACCAACTTGCCGGTTGGCGGGAATGGCTGTCCTTGCCCGATCTCGACATACCAAGAATCAAGGCCAAGCTCGATACCGGCGCGCGCACTTCAGCTCTTCATGCAATCGGCCTAGAAGAGTTCGAACAAGCTGGAACACGGTGGGTACGCTTCACCGTCCACCCGCGCCAGCGATCTGAGCGCTCTGCGGTTCAGGTCGAGAGCGAGGTTCTGGACTGGCGCGACATCACGTCTTCCAATGGGCAGCAGCAAAGACGCCCGGTCATCGTCACCAACATCAGCATGTTCGGTCACGCTTGGCCGATCGAGCTGACCTTGTCCAACCGCACCAGTCTTGGTTTTCGCATGCTGCTAGGTCGAGAAGCGCTTAGAAACAGAATCGTTGTTGACTCCGGCCGTTCCTACATGGCCGGGCGGCCCGCGCGACGCAGCGCACGGCACTCTTCTCAGTAGATCCCAAGCCCCTCAATCAATCTCTCTCGCCCTCGAAGCCTGACCCACGCCCATGAAGATCCTGATCCTTTCGCGCAACGCTCAGCTCTACTCGACCAGCCGTCTCCTGGAGGCCGCGCGCGAACGTGGCCACGACGCAGCAGTGGTCGACTACCTCCGTTGCTACATGAACATCGCCGCCTCTCGGCCGCAGGTTATGTTTGGCGGCAAGCCACTCATCAAGGTCGACGCCGTCATTCCTCGTATCGGCGCAACCCACACCTTCTACGGCACCGCGGTGGTCCGCCAGTTCGAGGTGATGGACGTCTACCCGCTCAATCAATCGGAAGCGATCACCCGCTCACGCGACAAGCTGCGCAGCTTGCAGCTGCTCTCGCGCAAGGGCATCGGCCTGCCAGTGACGGCGCTTGCCCACTCCACCAAAGACGTCACAGGTGTGATCGAGACCGTTGGCGGAGCCCCGTTGGTTGTGAAATTGCTCGAAGGGACCCAAGGCATCGGAGTCGTCTTGTGTGAGACCACCAAGGCGGCCGAATCAGTGATGGAGGCATTCCGAGGACTCGACGCACAGATCCTCGCGCAAGAGTTCATCAAGGAGGCCTCCGGAGTCGATATCCGCTGTCTTGTCATTGGCAACAAAGTGGTCGCTGCGATGAAGCGAGAGGCCGGCCAAGACGAATTCAGATCGAACCTGCACCGCGGCGGCAAGGCGACCAAGGTGAAAATCACACCACAGGAAAGGTCGACGGCCGTGCGCGCTGCTAAGACCATGGGCCTGCGAGTCGCGGGCGTCGACCTCTTGCGCTCGAACCATGGCCCATTGGTGCTGGAAGTGAACTCGTCGCCTGGCCTCGAAGGAATCGAAGGCGCGACCAACATCGACGTCGCTGGCAAGATCATCGAACACATCGAGAAGAACGTCAGTCTGCCGTCTGCCTAAGGATCGGCGGTCGTCGAATCGTTATGGACAAACGACCGAACCAGAGCAGCGTCGTGTCTGACGCCACTGGCCAGAGCCTCACCATCGGCGAGCGCCCGATCGCGAGAGGTACGCGCCAACGGGTTGATCTTGAGTTCGCCAATCTGCCCGGCCAAGCTCGACTGTCGCTGCCAATTGAGGCGCTCGTAGGGAGCGCTGAGAGAGGCGAACACAAACCTGCGCGCGTGTGGCTCTCAGCCGCAATCCATGGCGATGAGATCAACGGACTTGAGATCATCAACCGCTTGCTCAAGATTCTCGACCCAGAGACGATGTGCGGCGCAGTCATTGCCGCTCCCATCGTCAACGTCTTTGGCTTCGCCTTCCAAAGCCGCTACATGCCCGACCGACGCGATCTCAACCGGAGCTTCCCGGGATCGAAACGAGGCTCCTTAGCCGCTCGTCTCGCCCGCTTCTTTCTCGATGAAGTGGTCTCGCATTGCACACACGGGATCGACCTTCACACCGGTTCCAACCATCGCACCAACCTGCCGCAGATCCGCACCGACCTCAACAATCCAGAGTGCGCGCGGCTTGCACAGGCATTCGCGGCGCCAGTGATGATCCATGGCGACGTGCCATCGGGGTCCCTGCGAGCAGCCGTGACCAAGCTCTCGAAACCGATCCTGGTCTACGAAGCGGGCGAAGCCCTTCGCTTCGACGAAGGCGCGATTGAGCTTGGCGTCGCGGGAGTCCTCCAAGTGCTGGCAGAACTCGGAGTGATTGATAAGGCAAGCGCCACCCCATTGACACCGAACGCCCACGCTAGCCAAGGAAGTCTATGTGGCACCGGCCCGAATCTGGAGGTGCGGCAACGCTATTGGATTCGTTCACCCGCCTCCGGGATCTTCGGCCGCAAGGTTGAACTTGGCGACTGCGTCGAGAAGGGGCAGCTGCTCGGGGACATCCACGAGCCTCTGGGCGATCAAAGCCGTGAAGTCACGGCTGCACGTTCCGGTGTGGTGATCGGCTATACCAATAACCCGCTGTCCTACCAGGGCGATGCGCTCATCCATCTTGCGCACAGTGAAGACCCGACCAATGCAAGGGATCGCTAGCCGTGTCGTTTATTGAACAGCTCTACCGGCGCTTGCCCACCGTCGGGCAGCACGCAGCGGTCAGCGCCTACGGGCTTTGGTGGAAGAACATGCGGCTTGGCGGCGCGTTCAAAGAGCACGTCGAGCGCTTTGGCTATCGAGATCGGTTCGATGCCGATCAGTGGTGCAAATGGCAGAAGCGAGCCGTCTCTGAAGTACTGCACTTGGCACTGCAGCACGTCCCGTACTACCGCGAAACCTGGACCCCCGAACAGAAGAGTGCTGCCCGCAGTGGCGATCTCAGTGGCCTGCCTCTGCTCGAAAAGTCTCCACTGCGAGCAGACCCGCATCGTTTCGTTGATCAACGACGCGCGGGAGCCACCAAGGAGCTCAGCTTCTATACCAGCGGCTCAACCGGAACGCCAATAGCGTCCTTGTGGACGCCGGATGAGTTACAGGCTTCGATGGCGGTGCGCGAAGTTCGATCGGCTGGCTGGGCGGGCACTTCCTTTCGCAAGCCCCGCGCCACCTTTTCGGGGCGGATCTCGGTACCAGATCCGAACAGCGAAGGCCCCTTCCACCGCGTCAATCTCGCCGAGCACCAGATCTACTTCTCGCCCTTTCATCTCTCGCCCACAACTGCGCACCAATACGTTGACGCCCTGGTCAAACACCAGATCGAATGGCTGACCGGCTATGCCGTCTCTTACACCCTACTCGCGCAGTTCATGCTTGACCAGAAGATCCCGCCGCCGCCGCAGCTACGAGCAGTCGTCACTACGAGTGAGAAACTGACTGCCGAGATGAGACAGATCATGGAACAGGCCTATGGGTGCCGCGTCTTCGACGAGTACAGCACCGTCGAGAACGCGCTGTTCGCAAGTGAATGCGAGCATGGTTCGCTGCACGTAAGTCCCGACATGGGAGTGGTTGAGATCCTCGATGAGGCTGGCCAACCGTGCAAGCCGGGGGTCACTGGCGAGGTGGTGGCCACTCAGACAATGCGTCGCTACCAACCGCTGATCCGCTTCCGGCTCGGCGACATGGCCTCTTGGTCGGATGCCCATTGTGACTGCGGGCGTGCCATGCCGGTCCTCGCAGAAGTGTCAGGACGTATCGAAGACGTCGTGCGCGGACCAGACGGACGCGAGCTGGTCCGCTTTCACGGGGTCTACATCGGCCTCGAGGGCGTGCTGGAAGGCCAAATCGTTCAAGAGTCTCTACAACAGATCCGCGTACGGCTGGTCGCTACCAGCAGTGCGACTGAACAGCTGCGCAACCGTACCGAAGCAACTGTGACCGACCGAATCCAGCAGCGCCTTGGAGAGGCCATCAACTGTGAAGTCGAGTGGGTGCCCTCAATCGAACGCACAGCCGCAGGCAAGTTCAGAGCGGTTGTCTCCAAGCTCGCTGGGAGCGCCACCAAGGATTGGTCATGACTGACCTGCCAACAGTCAGCGTCATCATGCCGGTGCGCAATGAATCGGAGTACATCCAAGGCGCCCTCGGAGCAGTGATCGCGCAGCACTACCCAGCTGATCTCCTCCAGGTGCTAGTGGTCGATGGTCGCTCAGACGACGATACTCGGGACCTTGTCTTGACTATGGCGCAGCAGCATCCCGACATCAAGATCGAGATTGTCGACAATCCGGGGATGATCGCCCCCTGCGCTCTTAACGCTGGCCTAAGACAAGCCACTGGCGAGATCGTAGTCCGGGTCGACGGCCACTGCGAGATCGGGCCCGACTACATCGCCAACGGTGTCGCACACCTAGAAGCCGGCGACGCCGAAGGAGTCGGCGGTGTACTCGAGACCGTCGGCGAGACAGCCGAGGCTGCAGCGATTGCGGTCGCGATGAGTTCGCGTTTTGGTGTTGGCGGTTCTGCCTTCAGGACCAGCGATCCCGAGGCACCTGCCCGCTTGGTCGACACGGTCGCATTTCCGGCATATCGACGCAGCGTGTTGGACGATGCCGGCCCGTTTGACGAGCAACTGGTGCGTAACCAAGACGACGAATACAACTACCGCTTGCGCAAGGCTGGTCACCGGATCTTGCTGGTGCCCGACATGCCCGTCAGGTACTCAAGCCGGGGCAAGCTGTCGGCGCTGTTTCGCCAGTACTACCAATACGGCTTTTGGAAAATTCGAGTACTGCAAAAGCATCCGCGACAAATGAGCCTGCGGCAGTTCGTTCCACCAGCGTTCGTCGGCGCGCTGTTCGGTGCCCCCCTCGCCGCGGTAGCGATGCAAGTGCTCAGGCCAGCCACGCCGCCCTGGCTGACCGGCATCGTCGCACTGCTGCCGTTGTTCTTGTATCTGCCCGCGAACTTGACTGCGGCGGTGCACGAAGGTCGCGAGCGCAAAGTCCGGGGCTCCACCTTGGCCGCGGCCTTTGCGTTGATTCACTTCGGCTACGGTTCAGGTTTTGTTGTCGGCCTGCTTCGATTCTTCGGTTCTTGGCGCGGCCGTGCCTAGTCGGGCCTAGTCGGGCCTAGTCGGGCCGACGGTCTGACGGTAGCAATATGGGGCCGTCCGGGTCTTCCACGGTCAAGCCGAGCATCCGCTTGCCCACGAACCAGCTGCGCCGCAGACGCCAGAATCGGCTGGCCTTCACCTGCTCGATGGTCTCAGCAAGTTCGAACGCCCGGTCTCGACGGCGACGGTAGCGTTCATCAGCCACCAAGAACAAGAGGCGATCCACTGAGCCAGCAAACAAGACGTGCTGAACAGAACCCTCGCCTTCACGCTCGGCCGGCCAGCGAGCCAGAATCAACAACAGGTCGGCACCGCGCGACAAACGCGTAGGCAACTCGAGTTTCAACTTCCAGCCAGACTCGGCATCTAAAGAGGCCGCAATCGCACTTGCCACCTCAGCTAGGTCATTGCGACGAACATCACAAACAACGTCGTTCGACACCGTCTGAGCCTCAGAATCTGCACTCCGATCGGCACGACTCACTAGCTGAGCGCAGACCACAGCTGGGCTGCTGGTACTCGATCCAGGAGCACCCACCTCGCCCGCCACGGCCGCAACGCCGGTTGCTCCAGCTACACCGGTCGCCAGTGCCCATCCATCCAGTTCCAATGCAAAGCCCTGCTCATGCTTGGAACCCACCAGCTGTGCCGAATCAACCTGCCCCAGTCCGCTCGCGGTCATAGGAGCGTTCGGCTGCCGCGAACTCTCGGTGACTGCTATTAGATCCTGGTAACCGCATAGTGCACGCGGGTAACGGCGCCACGTCAAATCGCGGCTCAGCGCGAGTTGGTTAAGCAGCTTCTCAACAAAGGATGCCCGCACCCACGTCGAGCCGTACACCTCATGCTCGATGTCATGCGCTTCGCTCTCGGCCACGAACGCGAGCCCGCTTTCAGGCATCGGTATGTGGGCCGGTTTAAGCGCCTCATCGTGCACCGAGAACAGCAGATTTCCGCCGGGTTCCAATCGACCAAAGAGTGCTTCAAGCCACGCCGAAAAGGTGGCGGTCGGCAGATGGGTGAAGAGCGAGCCGACATAGATGAGATCAAAGCGTTTGCTGGGCCACGCGACATCCTTCGGATCTTTGGCCGAAACGAACCCGAGACAGCCCAAAACCTCCTGCTGGAAGGTCACCGCATCTTCGATGAGATCACTGGCCGTGACCCGGTCCTTCCCATAGCAAGCGCACAAGAGGCGTGTCACCCGCCCGAATCCACAACCAAAGTCGAGCACACGTTGCGGCGACTCGTCGGCCAACCGTTCCACGGTCCGCGCGATCTGCGCAGCCGACGAGAAGTACGCCGCAGTGCCACCGTCAACATCCCCACCCTGCTCCAACACCGCCTGCTCGAACATCTCATCTTGAGGATGAATGTCGAGCACCAACGAGGTTGGATCGAATTCGAAAGAACGGAGGATCAAGTCGATCCATGGATGGTGCGGCTTCATGGCGCGCTGATGATACGCGGTCAAGGTGGCAGCGGTACCAGGATGCTGTAGCGGGTTTGTCATGCCACTCGCGACACCGTTGCTCCTTACAGTGTCCTAAGACTCAGCAAACGGATCGTAGCTACCGAAGGTCCAGGCGTTGCCCTCGGTATCCAGTACTGAGTACGACCGGCCGCCGTAGTCTTGGTCCTCGGGCTCCATGAAGATGCGAGCGCCCTTGCTCCGTGCTTGCTCCGCATGCCCGTCGACATCGTCTAGCGTTACATAGAGAGTCTGTGTGTTGCCGCCTGCTTCCTCAACGGTTGTCAAGACTTTGGCGAACTCGCTGTCGACCACACTCGAGACCATGATCATGTTGCCGTCGAGTACCAGTTGGGCATGATGGACCATGCTGGCGTCTTCCGGATCTGCAAACACAGCACGTTCCTCGAAACCAAACGCCTGACAGAGAAACTCGATCGCGGGTACCGCGTCTCGGTAGCGAAGGTTGGGGATGATCGTTCGTTTCACTGGCATTGAGTACTCCTTTGCGTTGCTTCAACCCTTAGAAAGGATGTCGGTTGACAGAGTACAAACTAGCGGCCGGATGCCTGATGAGTCTTGTACAGATCGGACACACTGTCCTCGGATTGAACACACGGTTTGGTCACTGGGGTTGGGCGATCGGGCTGGGCGATCGGGCTGAAGGATCGGGCTGGGCGTTCGGGCTGGGCGTTCGGCCTGGGCACTCGCCCGGGGCATTGCCGAGCCCACCACCCGGGCCCACTACTGCTCCGCCGAGAAGCCACCGCCTGCTGGCAGCACTTGATCACGCAGCGCCGATGGCGTCACGTCCGCAAAGGCTCGAACCTCTCTATTCAGGTGCGGCTGATCGAAGTACCCAGCCTCCAAGGCCAAGTCGGCAAGGTGTTCGCTGGGCTCGCTACGCAGGCGGGACCAGAACCGTTCAAAGCGGGCCAACCGTCGCAAACCGCTCGGCGACATGCCGATATGTCGACGCAACCGGCGACCGACCCGCTTCTCGCTCCAGCCCAGCTGCTGTGCGATCGAGCGCACTGTTGGCGGCTCTGCTCGCAGCAGTTCGCGTCTGATCAGTGACGCCGCAGCGTCCAGCGGCTCCACCGTAGCAATGCGGGTTGCCACGAGATCGTCACAAGCCAAGAACCGCTCTGCATCAGACTTCGCTTCTCCCAAACGCAGAATCGACTCTCGCAGATCCGGCGCCCAAAGATCGTCCAGACGTACCACTCGATTAGCAAGCTCGGCCATAGGCCGATCTAACAGGCGCTCGAGAACTTCCGCCGGCACTGTCATCTCGATCCCGGACTGCCGGCCGCTCGAGCGAACCCACGAGGTACCACAACACACGCCAGAGACGAAAGCGCCGCCCTCGGGAACCGTGATCGTTTCCCCTGCAGGTGCCTGAATCTCGATTGGCGCCCCACTGTTCAGCAGGAACACACAAGCGGTGGAGGCCAACTCTTGCCGCTGATTGAACGACCGGGTGGTCTCAGTGTAGCTGCAGTAGCTACCGACCAATCCGCGAAGCTTTGGCGACGGTTCCGCTCGCACCATGCGCCACTGATCGACACCGTCGTCGAACTGGCAAACGCTTGTGGGTCTCTGACCAGACATGCAACAACACTAACCCAAGCGGGTCGACCGCTACGCCATGGCCACCAACGAGTCGCCCCCACAAGCCCCGTTTCCGTCGCGATCCGGCAACCGCTACTATTCATCTCACATGGAAACCACCGAATCAGCAATACCGAGCGCGTCACCGCACTGTCTCAATTGCGATCAAAGCCTTTCAGGCCGCTACTGCGCAAGCTGCGGCCAGGAGGCCACGACGAGGTTGCGATCCTTCAAAGACATGCTGCGCGAGTTAATCGAGGACTTTGCGTCGTTTGACGCGAAGATCCTGATCACTATGCGTCAGGTTCTGTTCTCGCCTGGCCTCGCGACGATCAACACCATCGCTGGCAAACGCGCACCGTATACGCCACCGTTGCGCCTCTACGTCATTATCAGCGCCATTATCATCGCCTTGATGAGCATCACAGGGTTCGTCAGCCTCGACTCTCTGCTAGCGGATGCGCCCGCAGACCAGATCGAAGCCCTGCAGAACGCGAGTGGCCTTGATCTCGCCGACCCTGCGGTGATCGAGAAGTTCGATAGCAGGTTCAACACGCTCTTCCCCTTGTTCAACCTGATCACGCCGATCGGGCTCGCGTTGGCCCTCAAAGTTGTGATGCCACGAACGTTGCTTCACGCCCACGCTATCGCCGCTCTGCACCTCGCGACCGCGCAAGTCAGCTACGGATCACTAATGATTCCGATGATCTGGTTCGGGCAGCTGGCGCAGATTGTTGGCGGCCTCCTGATAGCCGTGGTGACCGCTATCTACATCTGGAAGGTGCTACGGAGGGTGTACGGGGGCTCGATTGGGGCAGTGGCGTTTCGCTTCGCGATTCTCGCCGCCACCTACGCGATACTAACCACGCTGATCAGCGGCCTCACATTTGCGATCGCGTTGGCGACGCTCTAGGCCTAACAAGGCCTGACAAGGCCTGACGACTGACGAGCCCTCAGGCGCGAGGACCAGTCTGCAGGCGCGGGTCGATCACGTCCCGGAGGGTGTCTCCCACCAGGTTGAACGCCAACACGGCCACAAAAATCGCGATACAGGCCGGTGGAATGAGGTGGGGCGCAGTGAACAGGTTCTCGTAACCGGCGCGCAGGATCGATCCCCAGGATGCCTCTGGTGCCTGCACCCCAAAACCGAGCCAGGATAGCCCGGCCTCGATCAAGATGGATGCTGCAATGCCGAAGGTAATGCTGATTAGCACCGGTGCCATCGCATTGGGCAACAAGTGTCGGAACACCAGCCGCAGCGGCCGCACCCCGAGCGCACGGGCTGCCAGGGCATAATCGCTCTCGCGGATACGCAACAGTTCCCCACGTGCAAACCGAGCAATGCCAACCCAACGAGTGAGACCGATGACGATCATCACGTATTCGATGCGTGGCGGAAACCAGGCAAGAACCGCCAGTATCAAGAAGAACGGTGGGAAGCAGGTGACCACCTCGATCACACGCGAGATCACCATATCGACCCAGCCTCCGGCGTACCCAGCGGCGCACCCTAGGATCAGGCCAATCAGAGCTGCGATACCCATGGACAAGAAACCGACCTTCATCGAGATCTTGGTGCCATGAATCAGTCGTGCAAGAACATCACGACCCGACTGATCCGTCCCTAGCCAGTGAAGACCCGATGGACCCTCTAGCGGCGGACTAATGATCTCGCGCGGGCCGAAGGGAACCGGCGTCCAGATCGCCCAGTCGCCGCGAGAGGCGTCAAACTCTTCCTTGTAGACAAAGGTCGCCAATCGGAACGGTACCGGCTTGTGCACAACCAACGTGACCAACGGAATCTGGTCGATGGTCTCGATCAGCGCCGGAAAGTAGAGGGCGCCATCGTACTTGCAAGCGATCGGTTGTTCATTGGCCAGCATGGGTGCCAGCACGGCAACTGCAAACATTGCTAGCACCACGAGTAACCCGGCGAAGCCCAGCCGGTCGCGACGAAACCGCTGCCACACCTGGCGCAACCCGCTCGGCGATGGTGTTTCAAGCGTGTTGGGTTCAGTCGTCATAGCGCACTCGAGGATCAACCAGGCCGTAGGAGAGGTCGGCCAAGAAGGTCGAGCCTAAGACCAGCAGCGCAGTAATGAGATTGAGCGCCATGATGGTTGGATAGTCACGCTGTAAGACCCCTTCGAAGTAGAGCCGTCCGAGTCCAGGCCAACTGAACATGTACTCCAGGATCACACTCCCGCTGAGGACAAACGGGAAGGTCAAGCCGATCAAAGAGATCAGCGGAATCAGGCTGTTGACAAAGGCGTGCTTGAGCACCACCCTGCGTTCACTCAGACCCTTAGCACGCGCCGTTCGAATGTAGTCTTGCCTTACCACTTCGAGCAGATTGCTGCGCACGAATCGCGAGTAATACGCGAGATTGCCAAAGGTAAAGCAGAAGGTGATCAGCACATAGTGCTTGGCCAAGTCCCACATCTGGCCGACTAAGGTCAGATCAGCGTAGTCATCTCCGCGCATCCCGCGGAACGGCAGCAGGTCAAGTTTCACGCCCACGAAGAGGATCAGCAGCATGCCCATCACGTACGAAGGCACTGAGTACAGCATGTATAGCAACGTGCTCATGATGCGGTCGAACCGGCCGCCCTGCTTGACCGAACTGTAGATGCCAATTGGCACTGAGATGATCAGCGTTAGCAAGAACGAGAGCAACGCTACTGAAAGTGTCGGCCACAGCGCGTCGCCAATCTTGGCCGACACCCGACGACCATCGTGAAAGGAACTTCCAAGATCCCCTTGGGCGAGCTTGCCGACCCACCTCACGTACTGGACCACTACCGGTTGATCGAGCCCATACAACTCTCGCAGGCGCTCATAGACCGCTTCTGAAACTTGCGCATCAGCGATGGTCGCGGTCTGTAGTTCGGCCGGGTCACCCGGCACCAGTTGGATGATGAAGAAACTCACCACGGTGATCCCGAACAGGGTCACTAGCCCAGACAGAAATCGTCCAAAGACGTAGCGCGCCATTAGCTCACATCAGCCTCGCTAGGGATCGCGTGGTGGTCTGCGCCACCGCGGGCAACGTCGCTGCGATCTCGAGCGCGGCGCGCACGGTTGGCGATTCGGGTCCGAATGCTCGCGAGCGAGTCATCCGGTACCGACTCGATCAACTGGGCGGTGTAGTCGCTGCGCGGATTTCGGTAGATCAGTTCAGCGGGACCGTACTCAACGATCTTGCCGTCGTGCATCACCGCCATCATGTCGGACATGAACTTCACCACGCTCAGATCATGGCTGATGAAGACGTAGGTCAAACCACGCTCTTCTTGGAGGTCCTTGAGCAGGTTCAAGACCTGCGCTTGGACCGAGACATCAAGCGCCGACACCGACTCGTCCAGCACCAAGAACTCCGGCTCGACGGCAAGTGCCCGGGCAATCGAAATGCGCTGGCGTTGACCACCTGAGAACTCATGCGGATAGCGCAGTAGGTGCGAGCGCTCTAGACCAACCTCCTCGAGCAAATCGCCGGCGCGAGAGACCCGTTGCTGTGCCGTACCACCAAGTCCATGGATCGACATGGCCTCGACCAACATCGATTTGACCGACAACCGAGGGTTAAGGGATGCGTAAGGATCCTGCAGGACGATCTGCATCGAACGTCGCAACGCGTGCAGGTCCCGACCGCGAGCAGAAAAGGTCTCTTGGCCGCGCAGCTGGATCGAACCTGTGGTCGGCTTAAGCAGGCGCAGCAAAGCTAGTCCGGTTGTTGTCTTACCGCAGCCGGACTCGCCGACCAAGCCCAAGGTCTGGCCCTGGTAAACGTCGAAGCCGATGCCGTCGACTGCTCGCACAGCTCCACTGACTCTACGAAGGACACCCTTACGAATCGGGAAGTGCACGCTCAGATCGCGGACCCGAATCAAAGGCTGCACATCCTCACCGATGTGATCGGCGCCCATGCTAGCGACCGCAGCGTTGTCGTAGCCCATCTCCAACAACTCGGACAGCGGATGGAGCAGCGGATCACGACCACGCTCTATGGGAGCGTTCTCGCTCGACTGACTTTCCCTCGACGGATCGCGCTCCGCCATGAAGTCGGCGACCGTAGGTAGCCTTCGCGTCGAACTTTCAAGCCTAGGGCGGCAGGCCAGCAGGCCCTTGGTGTAGGGCTGTTCGGGATGCTCGAAGATCTCGAGCAGCGGTCCGCTTTCAACGATTCGCCCTTGGTACATCACCGCCACTCGATCTGCAATCTCCGCGATCACACCGAGGTCGTGCGTGATGAAGAGGATCGCCATACCCCGCTCGTCACGGAGCTTGCGCAGGAGATCGAGAATCTGGGCCTGGATGGTGACGTCGAGTGCGGTGGTTGGCTCGTCTGCGATCAACAAGCGGGGGTTGCAGGAGAGCGCCATCGCGATCATCACGCGTTGCTTTTGCCCGCCCGACATCTCGTGGGGATAGCTACCAATGCGGCGCGCAGCGTCAGGGATGCCCACCTCATCGAACAACTCAACGGCGCGCTGTCGCGCTGCCCGCTTCGACATCCCTTGGTGCAGCTGGAGCACTTCCATCACCTGGTGCCCAACCTTAAACACCGGGTTGAGCGAGGTGCCAGGCTCTTGAAAGATCATGCTGATGTCTTTGCCGCGTAGTGGCCGCATCTCGTGGCCAGGAACGCGCACCAGGTCACGGCCCAGGTAGGAGATCGATCCTCCTTCGATTCGACCCACGCCTTCCGGCAACAGCCGAAGAATCGAGAGCGACGTCACCGACTTACCTGAACCCGACTCCCCCACCAAACCGAGCGTCTCGCCCGCGGCAATCTCGAGTGAGATCCCATCCACGGCCTTGACCACTTGCTCGCCGGCGGTGAAGTGAGTCTCAAGATCCTTGATCTTGAGCAGCGGTGCGAGTTGGCCTTGCTTTGATCCGGTCATGGGTAACCTAGCGAGCACTCGCCGACGCATCGAGCTGAATAGACGACGGGACTGGCGCATCTTTCGGTTCTTGCTCAACCCACCAGTCGCGCAAACCAGGGTAGTGCAGGAACGGTCCGGAAGGCGAAACGGTGACCCCGCGCAGGTTCTTGTTGAAGGCCCAGGTCAGCGTATAGTCGTAGATGAAGGTAAAGGGCTGGTCTTCGTAAATCTGCGCTTGGATCTGCTGGTAGATCGGCTTACGTTCTGCCGGATCGAGTTCGCGGCGGCCACGCTCAAACAGCTCGTCGACCACGGAGCTTGAGTAGCCGCCATAGTTATAGCCGTTCTTGATCGCCTCGGTCGCCCAAAAGTTGCTCCATTCGTCAGGGTCGTTGGTCACTTCGATGATCGCGATGTAGGACTGAAAGTCACTCTTCTTGAGCTTGGCGATTAGAGCCGCTACTTCGAAGACCCGCGGTTTGAGTTTCACCCCGATCCGACGCAAGCCCTGGCTATACAGGTTGACCAACTTGGTCCAGGTTGGATTGCCCTGCGCAATCAGCATCTCGAACTCGAACGGCACCGTCTGGCCATCGACCATCTTGTAGCGCCAGCCGGTTTCCTCATCGACCAACCAGCCGGCTTCATCGAGCAACTGCGCTGCCTTCTTCAGGTCGAAGGTGATGCGCTCAATTTCAGGGTTATAGGCCCAGTGCTGGCGATCGAAGATGCCAGTGGATGACTGGTAAACGCCATACAACGAGTCGCGCAGGAATCGCTCGTAGTCGAACGCGTGGGACATCGCCAAGCGCACTCGACGATCAGCGAAGAACGGATTGCTGCCGTCCTGCTTCCAACCCAATGACGCCGTCATGCGCCAGGGACCGGTCGCCTTCACCCCACGCTCTTTGAACGCCGCGTCATCTGTCTGGGTTGCAAACTGTTGCGATTGAAGCGTAGTCTCGTGCAGCTCGCCCTTCTTGAACAAAAGCAACGCCACATTGACATCCGGCACGATCTTGAGCACTTGGCGCGCGAACCGAGATTTGGTCAGGGGGCTGTCCTCCCAGCGCTCGACCACGATCTGATCGTTCGCTCGCCATTCAACGAACCTGTAGGGACCGGAGCCGACGATCTCGCGATGACCGTAGTTGCTGTAGTACTCGCTGGATCGCAGAGTCGGGTCTTTGGCGCGTTCTGCTGGCACATCGAAGATGTGTCGCGGGATTACCGGCAACGCCATATCGCGCATGTAGGTGGCGAGCACGTCCTTGTGGACATATTGGACCGTATGGTCATCAATGGCTCGCACTGTTTCGAGCCGCGAGGCAAAGAGCTTGTAGAACAAAGCAGGCACGCTGTCGTCAAGAATCGCGTGATACGTAAACTCGATGTCGTGGGCCGTCCACGGCTCGTCGTCGTGCCACCGCAGAGTCGGGTTCAGATGCAGGGTGAAGGTCTTGCCGTCCAAGGAACGATCCCAGGATTGAACGATTGCAGGATCGAACAACGACACCATGTTGATATCCCGAGTGACCGGGAACACATACAGCAGCGCGTGCATGAAATGGTCTTCCCACAACGAGTTGAACAGCGGATTGAGAATCGTTGGGCTGCGTTGAAAGCGCCTCAGCAGGGTTGGGTCCTCCGCAACGCGCGGCGAGTCGTCTGCTGGGAGAGGCTCGAACAGGAAGTCAGGATTGACGAGCGCGCGTTCGCCGGTCACGGTCGTGCGCGCCGCTTTCCTGGCAGCGCCTGGCACTTCGGTCGAACACGCCAACAGCCCCAGCGAGATGCCCAGCATCGTCGCAGCCGCACTCAACCGTTGCAGCACTACTGACTGATCGATCAACGAAACGCTTCCTCCTCCGCATTGGAACAGCGAACTGTAGCAGCGAGGGAAAGCCGTGCATGTCTCAACTCGATCTTGGCACTAAGAGTTCAAAGCGCTGGCGACTGCAGCTTGCAGAAACGGAAGCAAATCCGACTCGAACCATTCGTTGCGTGCCAGCCAAATGTTGTTGCGCGGACTGGGATGCGGCAGCGGTACGACGGCCGGGCCTACGGAACGCCAGTCTCGAACCACATCAGTCAGCGACAACTTGCGGCTCTCAGGCAAGTAAAACTGTTGCGCATAGCGACCAATCAAGAGAGTCAGCCTGACCTTCTTCAAGCGCTTGAGCAAGGGCGGATGCCAGAGCGGTTGGCACTCCTTGCGGGGCGGCAGGTCACCCGATTTTCCTCGGCCGGGATAGCAGAATCCCATCGGCACCAAGCCGAACAAGCTTTCGTCATAGAACTGATCGCGGGTCACCGCAAGCCAGTCCCGCAGGCGCTCGCCACTTGCGTCGTCCCACGGCACTCCCGACTCGTGCACTTTCGTTCCCGGGGCCTGGCCAATGATCAGTATCCGCGACTCCTTGTGCGCCGCGACTATTGGCCGTGGCCCCAGCGGCAACCCTCCTTCGCACTCGCGGCAAGCTCGAATGTCTTGCAGCAAGACACGCAGTGAACGGCGCCTATCGGATCCTTTGGTTTTCATACGCCAAACACTACCCCGTCCGCTAGACCAGGCCTCGCACGGTGACTACTCCTCGCGCAACACCACCATTGGATCGACCCTGGACGCTCGGATTGCCGGCACCAAGCTGCCGACCGCAGCGGCGAGGACCAGCACGCAGCTAACCAGAGCGAGGGTTCCACCGTCCCCGGGTTCAACCCCAAACAGCAGGCTCGCCAGAGCTCGCGACATCACGGTCGCCAGCACCACACCGAGGGCAACGCCGAACAACGTCAGGCCGAGCCCCTCGACGACTGTCCGTCGCACCACCGATCCTCTTTGTGCTCCTAGTGCCAAGCGGATGCCGGTTTCCTTAGAGCGTCTGCTGGCATTGAAGGCGAGCACACCGTAGACACCAGTGACCGCGAGGATAAGAGCAACTGCAGCGAAGAGCCCCAGCACAGTGGCAAAGAACCTGGGCGTCGCTACTGACTCTGACAAGCGCGACGCCATCGGCAACGGATCCTCGATCGGCAGCTGTGCATCGATCGCTGCGATGCGAGAGCGGACCGCCGGAACGACTGCCATTGGATCATCGGTGCGCACGGCGAACGACATGCCGTTGAACATCATCGCCATGCGTGGGTCGAGCTGTGACAATGGTTGATAGAAGGTCGGCCCGGGTTCGCTGTCGAGGCCCTGCAGGAGCACGTCTCCGACAACGCCCACGATTTCACCCACCCGTGTTATGCGCTGACCGATCACGTTGCCCTCCGGAAACAGCTGTTTAGCAAAGCTCTCGTTGACAATCACCACGGGTTCGGCGTCGGCTCGATCCTGCGTAGTGAAGGTGCGTCCTTCGAGCAGCTTGATCTTCATCGTCTCGAAGTAATCAGGACTTGCGAGACGCGCCTCCGCAGTCGGAATGTCGCGTGGATCAGCCGGTGGCTCTTGTCCCTCCACCATGACCGACATCTGAATACGGCCACGAAACAGCGGCAAGAAATTGACCACACCTGCAGATTCGACTTCCGGGATTGAGCCGATCTCCTCGGCCACTCGGTCGTAGAGCTGTGTCCGCTGCTCACCTTGATAGCGAGCCATCGGCGGAGCTATTCTGAAGGTCAGGAGGTCCTTCGCCTCATAGCCAGGGTCGACGCTCACCAGCCGAACGAAACTGTTTGCCAAGAGCCCGGCACCTGCCAACAGCACAATCGCCATTGCCACCTGTCCTAGGGTTAGAGCGCTGCGCAGCCAAGCAAGCTTCGACTGGCCGCGCCAGATGCCACCCAAGGCGGTGCCGCCGGTGCGACTGAGAGCTCGACCCGGCCGCGCGCCCGACGCTTGAAGAGCTGGCAACAGACCGAAGACCATGGTCGACACCAGTCCGACACCAACAGCGAATCCAACCACCGGGAGACTCAAGCTGACTTCGGTCCATTCGAGCAAGCCTTCGGGGCCGAGTTGTCGCAGCAGACCCACACCAGCCCATGCCAGCCCTACCCCAGCAAAACAACCGGCGAGGGCCAAAGTCAAACTCTCGGTGAACAGTAGCTTGAGCAGATTGCCGCGCGTGGCACCCAACGACAGCCGCGTCGCCATCTCACGTTCCCGATGAGCGCCCCGGGCCAGAAGCAGGTTCGCAACATTGGTGCACGCCATGAGTAGCACCAAGAGCACAGCGCCGATCAACAGACGCAGCGAGTCGCGCAGCGGTTCGAGGCGTTGGCTCACCAGGCTGTTGAGGACAAACGCGCGTTGAGGTCTTTGCGGTTCAGCCACTGCCGCTGTGCGCACCGCCGTAGGCTCTGACTGCGCGCTTGAGGCCGCCTCAGCTAAAGGGCCCTCCCGCCGCTCGGTTCGCTCAGCGCCGACCTGCGCAGCTTCGGCCCCCTCACCCGTCCCCTCGGCTGACGGACCTGGAGCGCGACGTCGAACAACCCGGCGACGCGCACCTTCTTCGGCGCTCCGCGGACCTGCGGCGCTTCCCGGAATTTCGGCTTCCGCTCCCGCTCCCCCTTCCGCGGCCGCTGCCGCTCGACGCTGCCGACGTTGTGCGTTCGCAGCATCTTGACGCTCGCTCACCTCGTCCAGCAATCCTTGGCCCTGCACCATCGCCGCTTGCACACTGGCATCTGAGGCCAATCGTGCGATCACTGGCAACGACATCTCGCGCTGATCGTCCGCATCCTCACTAACAAAGGGATATAGCGGCCACCAATACTCCGCAGATGCATCCGGAAACGCAAACGACTCAGGCATCACCCCGATGATCTCGCGCGCTTCTCCATCAAGCTCAATACTGCGGCCCAAAGCCTCGCCCGCGTTCTCGAACAGGCGCCGCGCGAGGGTCGCGCTGAGCACCACCAAATCTTCGCGCCGCTCGCTCTCGTCCGTACGATCGAAACCGCGACCGGCCAGCGGAGACACCCCGAGCACCCGAAACAGATCAACACTGACCCGCGCGCCCTCGAGCCTCACTGGCTCGTCATAGCCGGTGAGAGTCATGTTGTGCCCCATGTACCCGGCCGCACTGTCAAACGCTGGCAGGTCATCGCGCAAGGGAGCAACGTTGTTGACTTGAAACGCAGTCTGTCGCGCGGACTCAGGCGAAGACGGATCGGCGTCCGCCACCCGCACGATGCGATCCGCGTCGGGCCAGGGCAAAGGCTTAAACGCCACCGCATAGAGCACACTGAAAACAGCGGTGGTCGCACCTATGCCGATGGCCAGAACCAAGAGAGCAACAACGGTCGTCGAGGGTTGACGGAGTAGGGAACGAACGGCGCTAGACATCGTCATTGACGTGGTCCTCGGTTGTGCCAAAACTAGTCAGCATGAGTGGAGACTGTGCCTACACAACGCGCTTGCCCTGCCTCTGTTCCCGCAATGCCACCTCGACCCACCTGACCAACCCGACCAACCTCAGTCGTAGGTGCGATCCTGCCACCACGGGAAGTACCCAGGGAGATCTTTACTCGTTCGATTGGGATAGACCGGCTTGCGTTTCTCGAGAAACGACGTCACACCCTCCTTCGCGTCCTCAGAACGACCGCGCTCCACAATTCCACGGCTCTCGATCTTGTGCGCCTCCATGGGGTGATCGGCACCGAGCATCTTCCACAGCATGTGCCGGGTGAGGGTTACCGACACTTGCGCCGTGTTGTCCGCGATCTCTCTAGCGATTGCCCGCGCCGCAGGTAGCAGGTCGTCCGGCTCATGCAACGAACGCACCAGTCCCCCGGCCAGTGCTTCACTAGCGTCAAACACGCGACCGGTGAAGCACCACTCCAACGCTTGCGAGATACCCACAACACGGGGCAGGAAGTAGCTCGATGTTGCCTCGGGCACAACCCCACGGCGAGTGAACACAAAGCCGAACCGGGCGCTGGTCGAGGCAAGCCGAATATCCATCGGCAGCTGCATGGTTGCCCCGACCCCAACCGCTGGACCGTTGACCGCGCTGATCACCGGCTTCAGGCACTCATAGATGCGGAGCGACAAGCGACCGCCGCCATCGCGGGTGCGTTCATCAGAGAAATCGACGGTGCCGTCCTCTCGAACGACGCCCTGTCGATCCGGTCGATCCGGGCGCGCTTCATAGTTAAACGTGTCGGCGCCAGCCGACAGGTCAGCACCCGCGCAGAAACCGCGACCAGCTCCGGTCACGATCACTGCTCGAACCTCGTCGTCTGCATCGATGCGATCAAAGGCTTCAATCAACTCGGCCTGCATGACACCGGTGTAGGCGTTCAGCTTGTCCGGGCGGTTGAGCGTGATCGTGGCGATCTGGTCTTCGACGCCGTAGAGAATCTGTTGGTAGGTCAAGGTCACGCTCCTGCTGGGATCTTTGGGTATTGGGGCTTCTAGCTTGCGCACAATACCGAATCTGCTTGAACATGAAGGCTCGAGTTCTACCTCAGAGATGCAGCCGCCCACAGCTTGCTGTACTTCTCACAGTGGAGCAGCAGCGTCGCGAACTTAGAAACGTCGACGTCGGCTGGGAGCTCCAAGCGCACTGCGCCCTTGACTCGGGGTAGCGCTCCAACAAGGACTGCTCCCTTTGTAGCGTTCTTGCCATTGGCATCCGAGAGGCTGTGATTGGACAAGAAGATCTTGAGGTCTGGGGCGTTCTTGGTCTTGAAGTCGTCGCTGAGCTGAACGTAGCGCCTTTCACCCTCCTCGACGATGGACCAGGTGCCGCTGACCGCAAACGACTTCTTGGTCCAGACACCCTCCTCTGCGGCTGCCGCCGAAGAAGGTAACGCAAGTAGGAGAAAATTGAAGGCTAGAACCAGTAGTGCTAAGGGTTTCATTGGTGTATGTCCTGATGCATTTGTTGGAATCAAGAGACGCCGTCGAGATCTCGGCGGCGAGTATTACTTGATACGCGGCTCGTTCGACCGGAGATTGGCTCCTCCGACAGACCCTGCGCGTGCGGACTTGACTGAAGGCCAGAGGCTCCGAACGCTCCGAATACTCAGGCAACCCGCTCCGCTCTGCCACTCGACTAAGACAGCACTCCCTATTGAAGAGACCAATGCCCGTTCACCGCACACTCGTTGTCGAAGTTGACCTGGGATGCAAACGAGCTGATGAGGAACGATCGAGATCCAGCTCCTGCGGTCGCAGTGGCGCGATCTGCGAACCTGTTCTAAGCCCTCTCGATCAATGCCGCCAGTCCCTGGCCGCCCCCAATGCACATTGTCTCGATTCCATACCTCCCGCCTCGACGCTGAAGCTCATGCACTAGACCCGTCAGAATGCGCGCGCCTGTTGCTGCAATCGGGTGCCCCAACGAGATCCCGGAGCCGTTGACGTTCAACTTGGCCATGGTCTCCTCCCGGTCGACGCCCCATCCTTTGACCACCGCCAGCACCTGCGCCGCAAAGGCCTCGTTGACTTCGATCAGGTCGACCTCTGAGAGACCTACTCCGGTCTTCTTCTCAAGCTTGGCGCACGCCGGCACCGGACCAATGCCCATAGTCGCTGGTTGACAACCAGCGCTAGCCCAACCGCGGAGGAAAGCACTCGGCTCAAGGCCCAGATCGTCGAGACGATCGGCGGCGACAAGCAAGCACAGTGCCGCGGCGTCATTCTGCGAGCTTGCGTTGCCAGCCGTCACGGTGCCACCGGCTTGAATCGGACGGAGCTTGGCCAGCCGTTCGATGGTGGTGTCTGCACGCGGTCCTTCATCAAGAGAGACCACAACATCATCACCTCTACGCTGGGGAACGGTGACCGGCGCGATCTCTCCTTCAAACGCACCGCTCTCAACAGCAGCTACCGCCCTTTGATGACTCGAATATGCATAGGCATCCTGTTCTTCGCGCGAGATCCCGTATCCAGTTGCGAGATTCTCGGCAGTCTCGATCATGCCCGCGATCGGGCCAAAGCGCTTCACCGGCTGCACGGTTTCGCGCGCCCTGACCAACCGGTCATGCAAGGTAACTGAACCAAATCGCGAACCAAAACGCGTATTGGTGCTGTAGAACTCCACTCGGCTCATGCTGTCCGTGCCGCCGGCGATCACCACGTCGGCATTGCCAGTCTGGATCAGCATCGAGCCGTTGATGATCGCCTGCAGACCCGAACCGCAGCGTCGGTCCAGCTGGTACCCGGGCACCGATACAGGAAGACCAGCCTCCAGCGCAGCGAGGCGGCCGATGCACGGTTCTTCTCCGCTCGGATAACCATGCCCGAGGATCACATCGTCAATACAGGCGGGATCAAGGTCAGTGCGCTCGATCACGCGTTGGATCAAGTGTGCAGCAAGGCTCGAGGCAGACACATCTTTGAGCCCTCCCAGAAACCGCCCAACCGGCGTTCGCAGCGGTTGGACAATGGCGACTTCACGAAGTATCTGAGACATGTAAGGGGAACTCCTAGGAGAACGGGAATCGAAAGAAGGGCTTCGTTGGTCAGCGTCGGATTCTTGGTTCAAGCTGCACCAACGGAATCTGTGGCACCTCGCGACCGTAGCAAGTCATACAAAGACTGGGAACTTGCCGTGCTTACTGACATTGTTTAGGCAGCACTATCAATTGACATCTGACAGCGAACAAAAATCGAGGGCAGAGACTATGCGACCTTTCCGTTTCACCCAACTGGGCACCGCGTGCTTACTGCTTGCCGCTGTGGCGAGCTCGGCAACTCAGGCTCAGGCGCAGGCAACCTCACAGAAGACTGTTCCCAAGAAACTCCATCTTGGTGGCTCGGTAGTCGACCCGGACGGCACGCCCCTCTCGGGGGTCCGAGTTGAACTCTTCACGCCTGTCTCTCACTGGCACGGGGCAACAGCCAGTTGGAACTCTCAGCGTCTCCAACCAGCGCACAACACTCGCACTGATGCCACCGGAGCGTTCGCGATCAAGCTTCCGTCGGCAGGTTTCTACTCTCTCGAGTTTCACGCCAAGGGCTTCGCCTCGGCACGGTGGACCACCACCGCACCGCTGCTAGAAGATCGCGATCTCCTGCCCATCGAGCTGGGCGCTTCCCGCAAGCTCTCGCTCAAGGTGGTCGACCCAAGCGGTACGCCGATCACCACGGCGCGCGTCGTGGCATATACCCATTCGTCCAGACTGCCATCCGCCAGGCGTCTAACGCGCGAACGCAGCATGGCGACCGTCACGCATCGAGCAGCAGTCGACGAGAGCGGCGAACGTGTCTTCACGATTGGCGCGGGAGCCGGGGGAGTGCGCATCACCGCTCCCGGCTTTGTGCCCACTGCTCCGACCTTCGATCCTGACCAGGGTGAACTCCAACGGACCGTGGAACTAGTTCCCGCAGAAATGGCCACGGTCCACATCACCAACTCTGACGGCACGCCGGCCTCCGCTGCAGCGATCCTCCGTGGGCGCACGGTCGTTGCAATCACCGACGCCGACGGAACAGCCGAGGTCGTCATCGGTAGCAAGAGCGAGTCCTCATCCTCAGCCAGATACACCGTGTACGGGCGCGAACCGCTGTCTGGTGTCAACTTCAAAGCTGGAGATCTATCGACCAGCAAACCGGCTACGTTCAGTCTCATCGACCCAGTGACTTTCCCTGGGCGCGTCTTCAACAAAGAGACCAACAAGCCGGTCGCCGATGTCTGGGTGTGGAGCATCTCGATTAACGCAACTCAATCCAAGCCAGACGGCTCCTACCAGCTCGCTGGCCCTGCGTTTGACCCTGGTGGCGGGCCAATGCGAGTCGAGACCCGAGCACTTGGTTACTTCGATTCCAATCAACCAGTGACCTCAGATCTCATTCGGACCAAGGCCTCACCGACGTTTGCACTGGAGCCTGCAGCCAGCATCGTTGGTATCGTCGTCAATGCCAGCGGCAGCCCAATTCAAGGCGCAAGAGTGTCGACTCGACTCAAGGACATCACCGCCTTCATGACTGCCGGCGGCCGCGGCACTCCGAACCTGAGCGTGGTGTCGGCAGCGGACGGCTCTTTCGCGTTGAGGCCCTTGATGAGCGCGACCCAATTCACCGTGGTCGCCAAACACAAGAACTTTGCTGATGCCGAGGTGTCACTGAACGCTCTGACCGCAGGCCTGCCGAAGCGGATCACCGTGCAGATGGTGAGCGGCGCTCGCGCGTTCGGCCAGGTGGTCGATGAAGCTGGTGTGCCGGTGCCGGGCGCTACCGTTGAACTCGGAGAAACGGTCAAGACGCAAGACATGACCGCAATGATCAGTCGACAGTTCAGCGGAGCGGCCGACAGCCGGACCGCGATCACCGACAGCAATGGTGACTTTCGCTTCGACGCCTTAGGTGCCGGCGACTACGACGTCTCGATCAGTGCCTCGGGGTTCGCTCCAGCCAAGATCAAAGAAGTCGGCGTACCAAGCGCAGCAGAGCTTCTCGCAAACGCCAACACCGCACCCGATGAAGGCGACCCGAGTCCACCTCTCGCACCGCCCTTCGAGATCGGCACCATCACCCTCTCACCAGGAGCGGTCATTGAAGGCGTGATCCGATCGGCAACTGGAAGGACACTCAGTGGAGCCGAGATCACCATCTCCGAAACCGGGAACACAATGGTCATGGTCGCCGGCATGATCGATGGTGGCAACGAACCCGACCTGACCAGCGATGAGGACGGTCGTTTTCTGTTCGACAGTCTCGCCCCCAACACCCCGTACAAGATCGACGTTGAACTTGAGGGTTTCGCCGGGAAGACCCTGTCAAACGTCAAGGCACCGTCTGAGAACACGATCGAGATCAAACTCGATCCTGCCTCAAAGTTTGCCGGGGTCGTGGTCAATCAACTCGGCGAACCCCTAGCCAACGCTCGCGTCACCATCAACCAGCAGATGGGTAGCGTCGCAGGCGGCATGATGAACTTCAACCCTCGTCGAATGGTAAAGAACGACCAGACCGACGAGGACGGCCGATTCGAGTTCGAGGGACTTGGCGCCGGCAAATGGGATCTGGTGGCCGCCTTCAAGAGCTACATCGACCATGAGCAGAAGGGCATTGCAATCGAAGCCGGAGTCGACCCTTCGGAACAACGCATCGTCTTACAAAAGGGCGCAACGCTCACCGGCAACGTCTTAGGATCAGATGGTGAGCCACTGGCGGGCGTCAACATCGAGCGAGTGATCGCCCAACGCAACATGTTCGACATCTCGCGAGCCAATCGTCGCGTGGCGAGGACTGATGGCGACGGCAACTACACCATCGAAGGACTGCCTGTTGGCAAGGCGTCTTTTTCGGCCAAGCACTCCACTCATCAAGACGCCGTGCGCGATGCCAACATTCAACAAGGCGACAACCGGCTCGACTTTGCCATGGAGCGCGGCTTGACCATCAGCGGCCGGGTGACTGACCCCACCGGCTTGCCGGTCGAAGGTGCAAGAGTCAAGGCCGGCCAGGCTGGAGGTGGTTTTGCAATCGTCATGGCCAACGGTGGCGGCGGTCCGCGCCCAGCGCTCACCGACGCCGACGGCAACTTCACACTCGACGGCTTGACCAACGGCACCTACACCGTATCGGCCACCATGGAAGGCTTCGCAGAAGGCGAAGCCCGCGATGCAGTGCGCTTGGAAGGCAACGATGAGGCGGGTGTGCTGGTGCAGTTGTCGACCGGCGCGGCAATCACGGGCGTGGTCACCGGGCTCAGCTTCGACGAGCTCTCCTTGGTGCAGATCATGGTCATGCAACCCGGCGCCAGTACCTCGCCCCTGATGGCGCAAGTCAACTATGAAGGCGAATACCGACTCGACAATGTTGCCGCTGGCGACTGGATGGTGATGGCCACCGTCGGCCAGAGTAAGAACGCAAGAGAGACTGTCACTATCGAACAGGGCCAACAGGAAATGGTGGTCGACTTCGAGTTTGGCGGTGGTCTCACCCTCACCGGACGCGTGCTCCGCAACGGCCAACCGGAGAGCGGAACCATGGTGATCGCGGCTGGAACGTCAAGTTCCGGCAATGGACAAGCGACCACAAACCCGGAAGGCGAGTTCTCAATCGAAGGGCTTGAGCCGGGCGGCTACCGAGTGATGGTGACCGACATGACTAGCTCGCCGCACCAAGAGACCATCGAGCTGGTGGCCGACTACAATCTCGAGATCGATATTCGTGACGCCTCGGTCCTTGGTCGGATTGTTGATGAAGGCAGCGGTGCACCGCTCGGAGGAGTCGAAGTCACTCTCACCCGCACCGACGATGCAGATGGCAGCCTAGGCGCCTTCTCAATCCTCGGGCTCGGCGGAGCACCCCGCAGCGACACCGCTGGCAACTTCGTTCTTAAAGGAGTCGTCGCTGGCAGCTACCGGGTCGCGGCCACCAAGGAAGGCTACGGAGCTGGGACCGTCGACATCGTGGTCGATGGTGCAGACGTTTCGGGAATCGAGATTTCAATGGAACGAGCGGTCGCACTGACTGTCTACGTTTACTCGGTGGGCGGCAATCCAGCACGCCAAGTCGGTTTCACGGTCTTAGACGGTGGCGACCAACCCGTCCTGTCGCAAACTCGCTCATTGGCGGAGGGCGGCCGGCTTGACATCGAAGACCTGCCCGACGGAACTTGGCAGCTGCTCGTGGCTGAGAACGGCGGTGGCGCCACCGCCCGCACCACGATCACGGTTCCTGGGGATCCGGTCCAGGTGCGGATTCCGCCATCAGGAGGACTCCGCCTGTTAGTTCCAGAACTCGCTACCGAACAACTTACGGCCCGAGTAACCCTCTTCGACCAAGAGGGGCGTCAGTACCGTGCCGCAGGCCTTCAAGGCATGCTAGCTGGAGTCAACGGAATGGTCGTAGACGGCCGGGCGATGCTCAATGCCATCCCAGTTGGAGTGTGGCGTGTGGTTGTGCAACGCACCGGCGGTGAGCAGACGTGGGAAGTCGTAGCCCGCGTGGTCGAAGGAACCATGGTCGAGTACTTGGTGGAATAAGGGCGACGAGGCCTGTGGCCAGCCGTTGGCCATTTGGACCGCGCCCCATCCATCAGCCGGCGACAACGGGCAACGGCCACGGCAACGACTACGACTACGACTACGACTACGACTACGAGCAAACCGGGACCGCAGATCAGTTCGGAGGGTACGCGAAGGACTTGTCCGGGTATGCCGGAGGCCTTGGAACCGGCCTCGGATCCTCATCGATCAGTCGCAGCAAGTGCTCGACCGCAACCTCCAACTGGCGATCCCGTCCATCAAAGGTCTCCTTCGGAAGATTGTCGACCTCGATGTCGGGGTCGACACCCCACCCTTCAATCAGCCACTCCCCGTCAGCGTAAACGCCGGTCTGCGGAGCGCGGGCGATCCCGCCGTCTGAAAGACGGTTGTTGCTCGACAGCCAAATCTCCCCTCCCCAAGTTCGTTTGCCAATGACCTTTCCTAAGCCCAAACGGCGGAAGCCCTCAGCAAAAGCCTCGCCATCACTCGCGGTATTGCTGTTAACCAGCACTGCAATGTGGCCCCGAAAGGCGTACTGCATATTCCAGGTCGGTTCGCCGTCCCGAGGAGCGAAGTAAAACCACGCTTGTCGCAGAAGCTTTTCGAGAATGATCGAATCGATGTTCCCTCCGCGGTTGTGACGCACATCGATAATCAACCCGGGACGATCAAACACCGGGTAGAAGTTGCGGTACCACTCGGACAGATTGTTCGAGCCCATGGCACGCAGGTGGACGTAGCCGAGGTTGTCGTCACTACGGCGATCGGTCTCGAGGCGGCGAGACACTTCCCAATCCTGGTAGCGAATATCACGACCTCGATTGGTCGGAGTGACCACAACTTGTCGCTCGGATCTGCTCGACCGATCGGCCAAGGTCAAGAGCACTTGATGGTTCTCGTGACCGCGCAAGAGAGCGCCGATCTGCAGTTCTACGCTCGCTGGTCGACCGTTGACGGCTGTGATCACGTCCCCCGCTTCGATCTCTAGGAACGGATCTGCGAGCGGACCACGCCATTCAGGATAGTCCGGATCCGTCTGGTAAATGTGCTCGATCACAAAGCCGTTCTGCGAAGGGTCACGCCTGAGCCTCGCCCCAAGAGTTGGGATAGCGAGGTCATCGTTGGTCTCTCGAATGTCGCCGCCGCGTACGCTCACGTGCAGCGCCGAGAGCTCACCGACCACCTCACCGATCAAATCGCTGAGTTCTCGACGGGTACTCACGCGATCAACCAACGGTAGGTACTTGTCTCTTACTCCCTGCCAATCGACGCCGTGCATCGCGGGGTCATAGAAGAAATCCCGTTCGAGTCGCCAGGCGTCAATGAAGATCTGACGATAGTCCTCCCGCACCGTGATGGGAAATCGGAATCCATCCGTCGGCAGACGATGCTTGGCGAGATCTGAGACCGCACGCAGACCGGCATCAATGACCGAGAAGGCCTCAAACTGGACCACCAACAGCTTCTTACGATCGCGAGAGACCTCGAATCCCCGCGCGTCCTCGACCAAAGTAACGAGCTTCGCCTGGCCGCCTTCGAGCGCATCAGCGTCCAGCTTAACTCCAACCAGTTTGCTCTTGGCACCAGGTCCAGAGTCTCGCGCTAGGAAGTAGAGGTTCTGATCATCGGCTGCAAGCCTTCGATAGTTGCCCGCTTTCACCGGCAGCTCCCAGACGCGCTGGGCAATACCCTCGATATCGATGGATACGGCCGGCGTCGCAGTCTCTGCGCCGTCGCCGTCGCCGTCGCCGTCGTCGTCACCGTCGCCGCTGTCGCTCTCTGCTTCGTCTGGAGATGCCGGCTCAGAACCACTGAGTTCGTCCGACGCCATGAAGGTCGGTCGCAGCCCTGCCACCAGGCCAATCTGGTAAAGCTTGATGCTGGCATCGAAGTATGGCTCAGGCTGCCGCGGACCCCACGGACTACCGACCAAAGACCGCAGATTGCGATCAGACAGGAAGAACAGCCACTTGTTGTCAGCTGAGAAGGTGGGACCAAAAGAATTGGTTCGATCGCTGGTAAGAGCAACCCCAGGTGAGAACGCAGAACTCGTGCTGCTGATATCCGAAAGTTGCAGCTGCACATAGCTGTTCGCTGCGACCCGCTCCCACACCAACCACCGAGAGTCCGCTGACCATGCGAGATCGCCCACGCCCTCCTCTATGTCGTTGACCTTACGCTTGGAACCGTCGCGTCGATCCACCACCCATAGGTCGTTACCGCGATCGGTGTAGGCCAAGTAGCGATCATCCGGCGAAGGGACACCGGCGTAGCTCAGGATCTCGGATCCGGTAGTGATCTGCTCGGCTTGACCGGTTCCGTTGGCTGGCGCGGCATAGAACTCTTGTTCGCCGGACTCATCACTCAACAGCAATACGTCGTCACCATCAGCACTGAAGGTGGCGCTGCGATAGCGCACACCTTGATGAGGCTCAACGTGAACACGTCGCCCCACCTTCGACGGCAGCACGAAGACGCGTCCGCGTGTAGTCAACGCGACTCGATCTCCAGAAGGAGAAAGACTCGCATCAGTCACCGACTGCAACGGCTTTTCTACCCATCGATCGCGCAACTGGTCAAAGTCAGACGCGAGTCGAACTTCTATCTGAGCGCTGTTGTTGGTCGCCAGATCAAGCTTCCAAAGATCAGCGCCAAGTTGGTAGACGATCGCGCCCCCATCTCCATGCGGCCCAACCGAAGGCCCCTTCACATCCCAGCCTGAGTGCCTGGTGTGTTGGCGCAGATCCGAGCCCGCTTGGCTCATCGACCACACGTTCATAGTGCCATCGCGGTCATTGAGAAAGAACACTCGCTCGTTCCACACCATCGGGTCAGAGTTCTCTCCATCGAAACCGGCAGTCAGGTTCTCCGCTTCGGGGTCACCGGCCCCGAAGCGCCAGATGTTCCTCGCGGTACCGCCTTTGTAGCGCTTGGTGTTGTTCGCCTGCCAACCTGGACGCGCAAAGAACAAGGTGCCGTCCTGCGCATAGGACCCATCGCTCGCTTCGAACAGGGGCACCGGACTCCGGGTACCCGCATCCAGGTCAATCCGCACCAAGAGTGGCGTCGGCAGCGTCGACAGCGCCGAGGTCCGGTACACCAAGTCTCCGTCATTGCTCCACCCCACCACTTCTGACCGATCCTCCTCCCACGTCCACCGGGACGGTAAACCGCCGTCGATCGGCATGGTGTAGACCTCGGTTGTACCTTCGTATCGAGCACTGAACGCCAAGCTCTGTCCATCAGGATGAATGCGAGGACGCGACTCCTCGTCCAGATGCGAGGTCAGCCGCCTCGCCAGGCCACCTGCTACATCCACCGTCCACAGATCCCCTTCGGAAACGAACACCACGGTGTCGCCGTTGATCGCCGGCTGCTGGTAGTACCCCTCGTTGCTCGCCAACATCGGACTGCAAACGACCATCGCGCTCAAGAGCACGAGCAACCAACCCACCAACCAAGCCTGCGATCTAGTCACCATACTCTCCTTGTACGTTTCAGTCTCTATCCATCAAGTGCGTTGTCCTGTTTCTACCCCAGAATCGCGTTGTCCTGACCAAGGACATCCGATGAGTTCCTAACAAAGGCGCGATTGAACCCATTCGCAGCTCGAACTAAAATAGATAGGTGCGGTAACTACGTCTCGCATCGGGTACCGTTCTAGACCGACATCGACCGATCCTCGCCCGCTTACAGCCTCCACCACGATTCACCTACGGCCAGGAGATCTTGTGCATACCGCCGTCTCGCGAAACCACATCGGTTTCAACTCGCTCAGCGCTCTGGTTTTCCTTTGCCTAGCAGCCAGCAGCCTGTCCGCCCAACAAGCACCACCTCTGGAGCTGGTCTTCGACCGTCCCGCGACTCAGTTTGTCGCCACTCCAGCCCCTCCCGTGGGGCCCCAGCGAGGAGTACCCGGCAGCACCTTTGACATCCAGGTAAACTTCGTCGCACCCGTCCCATCAGCTAGCCAGCAACTGATCTTCGCAGAAGCAGAAGCCGCTTGGGAGGCTCGAATCAACAGGTATGTGGACAACGTGACCATTAGCGGGCTCGTCATCGATGCTTCGGCCCCACCAATCGATGGTCCGGGCGGCATCCTTGGTTCCGCTGGCCCGACCATAGTCACCGACCAGGAAGGGTTCACCTACTCAACTGCAGGGGTAATGAACTTCGATAGCGCAGACCTCGATGCCCTCGAGAGCGGTGGTGTTCTGCGCGCCGTCATCGAACATGAGATGGGACATGTCATAGCCGTCGGAACGCTGTGGGGTCCCGCAGACAATAATGTCTACGTCTTCAATTCCGGAGAGTACACTGGAGCTGCTGGCGTCGCCGAATGGAACTCCGAGTTTGGTCAAGCTGGAACCGTGGACGTAGAACTTGACGGTGGGCCAGGCACCGCTAACGGTCACTGGAACGAAGTTGCTGGTGGAGCTGGCTTGGTTGGCATCACCGATTCCATGGGCCGAGACATGCGGGATGCTCTGATGACCGGTTGGCTTAACTCAGGCCCGCTCCTTTTCTACAGCTCGCTAACCCACGAACACCTGAAAGACGTGGGGTTTGTGGTTTTTGACTTCTCAAGCATCTTCCAAGATGGGTTCGAGTCAGGTAACACCACCGCTTGGAATTGACCCAGCGTTCTGGGACGCCCATCTGAGGGCGCAACTCCGAGCGTGTTTGAAGGGACGTTGGCGACTCCGCGACCTCGCAGTCGCGATCGACTACCGTCCCGCTAGCCACCGATCTAGCTCACAGATCCCCTCCAAGACCGCCTTCGGCTCGCACTCGATCAGCTCTTGCCCCAAGCACGCCCCACCGAGCACGCCCACCGCGTCACAGCCGGCACTACGGGCCATGAGCAGATCAAACGTGCTGTCCCCCACCACTAGCGCCTCACAAGCTCTTACACCGAGTTCGTCCAGTAGCGAGTGCACCATCTCAGGGCTCGGTTTCGATTGGGTCTCATCCGCAGTCCGGCTGGCGACGAACAGCTCGCGTAGTGATTGTGGAATAGTCGAGAAGTCTCGGTCGAGTCCCACGCGGTTCTTCCCAGTTGCCACTGCCAACCAGTAGCCGCCAGCTGCAAGACTACGCAGAATCTCTGCTGCCCCCGGGAACAGGTCGGCACGCGCGTGCCACTCGCCAATCCACAAGTCTCGATAGGCCACTTGCACCTGCTCGAGCTGAACGGAACTAGCGCCCGGCGCCCACCGAGCGATCGATTCTTGAATATCGAGCCCCACGGTGCCACGCACGGTTGCCTCATCACCAACGATCCCGACGACCGCAAGAGCCTCCAGTGCGCAACCGACGATACTGCCGATGGAATCCCGGACCGTGCCATCCCAGTCAAGTACGATCAACCGGTACGGTAATGTCCACGTTTGCAAAAAGATCACCTATGACCGATCATTTGAAGCCTCTACACCGAACAACCTGACGCGTTGCAGCGGCGCCTCCCCGAGGGTGCCAGTGTAGCGCGGAGCTCCTGAGGTCCAGCACCCTCTACAACATCAATGGATCTCACTTGACCCAGCCAGATCACCAGCTGCAACGCGTCTCGTACAACATCAGCCTCGTGCTGGGGTTGCTCTTGCTCCCGGTGGTTGCCGGCCTCATTCTGGTCGCGGCGCTCAACAGCAACGGCGAACTGCAGGCCCTCACCGACGACGCTGAACTCGCAGTAACGCGGAGACCATTGATCGCAGCTCGCTCAAGCGCAGGCCTAGCCTTAAGCCGACTTGAGGCTACGGCCTACAACGACCTCCGGACCGGCACTCGTTCCAACGACTTCGACCGGGCGCTGAGCGCCTTTAAGAGCAGGCGGGCAGAGTTCGAGGCCGAGCTGGAACGCGCTGCGACCACTTGGCCAAACGACACCGCAGTACTTGCTGAACTGCGTAGGGAAACCGAGCGCTTCAACAAAGCCCACGACGATATCCGCGAGCCCTATGAACTGCCTGAGGCGAGCTGGCGCTTCTTCAGCAGCGTCGACTGGCCAACGCTCAGCCCATCTGGCGATTCTTGGAATGAACAAGCGGCTGTCGTCTCCAACCTCAACTCCATCCACGGTATTGGATTCGATCACTTCGCAGCAATCACAGCACGGTTGCTATCACTCGAACAGGTGGATTCGTTGCCGGACGCAACTGGTTCGTGGATCCGCAGCGTCCAAGCCTCAAACGAACTCGAATCGATCAGCACTGCTGATCGACCGCTCGAGGAACGTTCAACCCTACGCATCCTCCAGGAGGTGTTCGAGAACACCGACCCAACCGCGCTCTCAGTGGAACTGTCGAACTCGCTCGAAGGAATCACCGAGAGTGACGAGATGGAGGCCATCAAAGCCACCACACCGTTTCTCTTGGGACTCGTCAGCGAACTCGAAGTCTCTCCTGAAGCCTTGCTCCAGTCCATCGACAAACTCGAGACGCAACTCCAAGAACTCAGCATCAAGGCGCACGATCAGCTAATGACTCACATCACAGAAGATGTGCGCCAAAAGAGGCGAGAGCGGTCTATCCGGTTTTCGGCCCTAGCGATCCCGGGCCTACTCGGGGTTGCCCTGTTCGCGTTGGTCGAGGCCAGGCGTCGGCGCGCCAATCGAACGCTCACCGACGCGGCGGTGAACGACCAGCTGACCGGACTTCCCAACAGATTCGCGCTGCAAAGCGCAGCCGAAACTGCACTCGCGGTAGCCGCGCCGAACGACGCCTACGCAAGTCTTATGCTCTTCGATGTCGACAACTTCAAGACCATCAATGACACCTTCGGTCACAGCATCGGAGATGGTGCGCTGGTGGCCTTCGGCAATGCGATCAATGCGATCACGCAGGATGGTGAACAGGTCTACCGGCTGGGAGGCGATGAGTTCGTTGTTTTCTGTACTCATCCGGACGCCTTTACGGCGCGTCCAGAGGCGCTGTCGAGTTCGCTGCGCGAAACCCTGCGGAGTCCGTTGAAGGTGGCCCACCATCGGCTACAACTCGACACATCTTGCGGAGCCTCCACTCGAGCGGTACCCACCAGTCTCTCCGAACTGCTGATCGAGGCGGACCTCGCCTTGCATGAAGTCAAAGAAGACGCCAAGAACGGATTTCTCCACTATCGCGACACACGTCGAGGCCCCTTGATTCGAACGCTCCGCCCTATGCTCGAAGCAAGCGCGCTGCAGTTCGCCTTTCAACCACAGGTCGACCTAAACAGCGGCAACGTGAGCGGACTGGAAGCATTGTGTCGATGGCCGTCCGACTGTGATCGAACCTTCAAGCCGATCGACATCGTCGATTCGGTGGAGTGGCTCGGGCACACTGACCTCTTTCTGACCAACCTGGTTAATCGAATCGAGGAGGCCCAAGCTCAGCTTCAAGGCCATTTTGCCGGCCGCTACTGGCTCAACGTGTGGCCATCTCAGTTCGAAGCGCCCGACGTGGAGCGGTCGCTGCTCTCCCGACTCAGCGATAGCGCCATTGTGTTGGACAGAGTCGGGGTCGAGATAACAGAGAAAAGACGCATGACCGATGCGAAGCGGGCGCGCGAGGCTGCTAACGCACTGCGAAAGCAGGGCGTCGCAGTTGGCCTCGACGACTTCGGCGTCTTCAACGCTTCAATCGAGCGCTTGACCGCGATACCGCTGGACGTCGTGAAGGTCGATCGGCGTCTCATTCATGGCATATCGACCAACCCGGAACAGCGCTTGTTCGTCAAGGCACTAAGGGAGATCTGCACCAACCGCAATCTTCGCCTGATCGCCGAGGGGATCGAGGACGCAGGAGACCTAGTGACCGTGGCTGAGCTTGGCATCAACGATGGCCAAGGGTTCTGCATCAGCCCAGCTCTGGAACTGAACGAGCTCATCCCCTTCTTAGACTCCTGGAGTCCTCGAGACTTTCTGACCCGGTGCAATCACCGCTAGGCCGACTCTCGAACTCGCCATCATCATGAGTTCACAGACCCCGGCCATTCGAACTCGATCACTCTGCGAGAAGTCCTCGCCCGGCGAAAAGTAGGCGCTACCGATCGGTCGACCAAGGCCATCATCCAAGAAACCAGTCGGGCTTCCCGAACGGGACGGCCAGTGGTCAAAGTCAAGGTGCGCCGAGTGTGTCGATGTCCGAACCGCCGCAAAGGCTGCCGGCCGGATTGTCGAGCACCAGAACTCGATCGTTGGTCGTATCGGTCACCGTCAGGTGGTACTCGACATCCGATAGTGCACCCCAGAACAGCCAAAATCGATCATTGATCACTCGTGCGTCCAGCACCTTGACTGCGAGCTCGACGTTGGTGTCCTGGAAAAACCAGAAGAACCCAGTGTCGGCAGTGTTGAGAGCAGGTAGGGTGCCGCCGACTCCAGTCGAAACCTGCGGCATGGTCACGGTGAAATCCACCTTGACCGAGAATCGTGCACCAGCGAAGCACAGCGTGGTCTCGTCCGCCACACAGGACCCGGCTTCCATTGAACCGACTCCACCCTGGATCTCAGGCCCCAAGGACAATGCCTGAGCCTGCCATCGCGCGGCGAGGGAGTCGCTAGGCGCGCCGATACTGGACTGGGTAGTCCCAGGGAACGCATTGATGTCACCGCGGCCGCACAGACTGGTCGGAGGGTTGTGGTAGGTGCGCGAGGCGTCAGTGACCGTGTCGCGCGTAGAGATCCAGTACTCGACGTCTGACAAGGCTCCGTAGAAATGCCAGAAGGTGCCGGTGAAACCGCTGGCATCTAGCATCTTGACCACCAACTCGACGTTCTCCGCCCCGAAGAACCAGAACATTCCACTCTCCTGAGACCCGGCGATCGGAATCGCCGTGCCGACCCCTTGGTCGCCCGCAATCTGTGGGTTGTTCCAAGCCACTCGAACCTCGAACCGTCCACCTTGCAAACACAAGGACTGAACATCGTCGCGGCATTCGCCCGAGTAACCAGTGGTGGTCGCACTTGCTTCTTCACTGGGCGCCGGCGGCTGCGCCAAGCCAGTTGGATCGACCTGCGCAATGAAGGTGTACGGGGTCTCAGGATCGAGTCCTGTGACCATGAAACTGCCGTCGAGCGCATCCGAGTAATCCGGCAACTCGCCAACCGTCAGGTAGCCGTGATCGGGCGACCGCGCCTGGATCAGCAACCGCGAGGTTGTCGGCGAGGGCAGCTGCGCTGCCGACCAGCTGATCTCTATCTCGGTCTCTGAAACTGGAAGGGCTGTGATGGTCGCCGGTGCACTCGCGGCCGACGACGTTTCCACCGACACCACATTGCTCCACGTAGAATTCGTCGAATCCCTCTCGGTGCGAACCCGGAAACGGTACTGATGTCCTGGCGCCAAGCCATCGATCAACGCCGTGGTTACATCCACTCCAACGCGCATTGCCAAACGCCATGATCCGTTGTCGGTCTTCAGATCGATTCGAAAACCGGTCTCGTCGGTGGCTGGATCAACCCAGTTCAAACGCGCCATTCCAGCGGCTTCAAGCACAGCAGTCAATGAGGTTGGCGCCGGTACCCCCGCAGTGCCGGCCGAACCGACAAAGCCTGAAGCGATCGACATGGTTTCAGCCAACGTCCGAGCGTTGTCGCGCTCGTTTGCGACACCCGTGACGAATCCTGAGCCTAGCGACACCTCAGGGTTCGAAAAGTATGGAACCTCTCGCTGCGGGCCATATGACATCACCGTCTTCTCGTTGGGACTCGAATCTCTGTGCCCGAAGGCCCAAGAATGAAACGGGAAACTGTTGCCGGCGTCCTCTGGGTTGTGGTTGAGCCCCAGGTTGTGGCCGACCTCGTGAGCGAAGGTTGCTTCGGGGCTGCAGCGAACCGCGCTCGCCCCAAAAGCGAATCGGGCCATCGAGCGTGAGGTGTCGCCACGGCCCATCACGTATCCCAAACCACAGCCGCCACCGGCTTCGGAAAAACCGACGAACAGCTGGACAATGTCAGCGCTCGTAGCGGCCCGCCGAGACGCCACCGTCGGGTCCAACCTGAGTCGATCCAAGTACTCATCTAGACCATTCGGGCCATCCAGGGTGTCGATGATCTCAGCTCCTGCCAAGCGCGCGCTGCCTTGAACGAGGCTGTTGTCAAGCGCCCGATTCAAGTAGCCCACTGAAGCGGCGGCGAGCGGCTGGATGGCATTGCCGACGACGCCCGCTGCGGAGGGAGTGAACAGAATCAGTATGTTGACCTTCGGCTGCCCGGCTGCCGAACCAACGCCGACTAGATCATCACCAGAGGCATCCGCGGCGAGTCCTTCGATGGCACCGCTGAGATCGCGCGGCGGATAGACCGGGCCAGAACATTCGACCGTGCCACCGGTCGATCGTTCAACCGCGTGACCGGTGGCAGTGGGCGCCACTAAGTAGCGAGCTGAATCGGTATCAACAACACCCGCGATCCGGCCGCGAGCCACACTCAGCGTCACTGAAGACCGCTCCCGGCTTGCCCCGATGACCCGCCCTGACCAAGTGATCGTGCCAGCGTCGTCGAGCCAAGACTCACGCAGCGCAGTCACCGTCTCGCCGCCCGGCAAGTCGATGTCGAGCCGCGACGGGTTCTCCGCAAAAGCTGCGGTGCTCAAGCGCACCGGCCAACTCAGAGAACGGCCCTCGTTCACAGTGACTGGACCTGCAGTCGGCTCCATGGAGAGCCTGAGTGGTTGGCCTGATGCAGATGTCACTGCGAAGGTAAGAAGTAGCGCAATAAGCAACGAGGGTGCGGTGGTTCTTTTCATCTATCAATCTTAACGACTGGTCGAGCAACTGTGTAGCGTCGACTCGCTACACTTGCAACAGCACCAAATCGTCGAATCTTCCAATCCTCCACCGAGCCCACCAGGAGCGCTACTCCCAATGCCTCAGACCAACACCCACCTCGGACTCAAGAAACACAAGCGCCAGAAGTCGCGCAGCGCTGGCCCGATCCTTGTTGCAGTGCTATTGGCCATGACCGCCTGCAGTCCTCAGCCAGCGAGCGACGAACCAACAAACAACCTCGCTCTCGCATCCTTGGATTCAGGCCCGTTGAATCTCGTGTTCGAAGGCGCCCGGGTGATCGACCCGGAGACCGGCCTCGACGCTATCCGCAGTGTCGGTGTTCGCGACGGTGTGATCATTGCGGTCAGCGAGCAGCCGCTGGCGGAGCACCTCGGCGACGGCGGCGAATTGATCGACGCAGCTGGCCTGGTGCTCGCGCCCGGATTCATCGATCTTCATGCTCATGGGCAAAGCGAAACCGCGCACGAATACCAAGCCCGCGACGGCGTCACCACCGCTCTCGAACTCGAATGGGGCTATCCCGATGTGGGAGCGTTCCTGAATTCGCGGCAAGGAAAGTCGCGCATTCACTTTGGTGCTTCCGTCTCGCACGGAGCTCTGCGAGCAGTGCCGCAGAGCAGCTCCGACGATCTCGCTCAGTTGCGCACCGACTTTGCCGCCTCGAGCGCTGCTGAAGAACCACTGCGCGCAACCCAAGAGGTGATCTCTCACTCCTTCTACAGCGCCATCCAGGCGTCCGGCTACGACACTCTACGTACCGAGATTCAAGCCGGTCTCGAGCAAGGCGGCCTCGGCATCGGGCTTGCGCACCAGTACTACCCAGGTGCCACCCACGAAGAAGTGTTCGAGGTCTTCCGGATCGCAGCGCAAGCTCAAGCACCGATCTACACACACGTCCGTTCGATGACCTTAGACGCAATGCAAGAAGTGATCGCCAATGCTGCTGCAACGGGAGCACCACTGCACATCGTGCACGTGAATAGCATGTCGTTGGGCAACATTGCGACGGTGCTCGAGATGGTTCAAGGTGCGCAGAACCGGGGAGTCGACGTCACCACCGAGGCCTACCCCTACACCGCTGGCTCCACCAGCATCCAGTCCTCAATTTTCGATGATGGATGGCAGGAACGACTCGGCGTGTCGTACGACGCAATTCAATGGGAGGAAACCGGCGAGCGCTTGAACAAAGACACCTTCGATCGCTATCGCAAGCAGGGCGGCACCGTCATCCTGCACGTCATGCAAGACGCGTGGGTTGACCAGGCGATTGCCAATGACTGGGTGATCGTTGCCTCCGATGGAATGCCGTATGCACCCGGAGCCCACCCGCGTTCAGCCGGCACGTTCTCCAGGGTTCTCGGGCATTATGTGCGTGAGCGCTCAGTGCTCGACCTGCCAACTGCCATTAAGAAGATGACTCTCCTACCCGCCCTGCGCCTCGAGACAATCGCTCCTCAGATGGCGCGCAAGGGTCGCATTCAACCTGGGGCGGATGCTGACCTCGTCTTGTTCGATCCTGAAACAGTGATCGACACGGCCACCTTCAAGGGAGATCTCTCTTTCTCCACAGGTATCTTGACCGTGGCGGTAGACGGCGTCGTGGTGGTCCGAGAAGGCGCTTCCGTTCCCAATGTGTACCCAGGCAAGCCGATCGTGGGTCAGTCATCGAACTAACGCCGTGCCAGAGTCGCTTGCGCAAAGAGACCCTTCCGACTCTCACTTCGACTTACCCGAGACCATAGCCAAACGGGGCGGCTTCAAACCACAACGAAGACTCCGAGGTCGCCCTTCATGCCGTCTTGCTCCACGCGTTCGGACATGAACCGGGCTTTGCGTACTTCGTCAATGACGCCTTGGGCACTTTCTCCACGAAGTCCCAGATCTCTACACCTCCAACACCGGAACGGAGGTTTTGTCTGTAAGAACGCCCCCAATCCGCTCCAGCCTGGCTGACGGTTTCTCACTGGACTCCAGACGCGTTTCCTAGCCTGCCCATGGAACCGGCGATCACCTCAAGTCTGACCGACGACGCAGACATTGCTCACGGAGCATTTCAAGCCATCGGCTGGACGGTCTTCCTTGGCATCTTCACCGACGGCTTCGAATCCGGAGATGTTAGTGCTTGGAGTTCGTCCTCTTCCTAGAGCCTCTTACATCGCAATCTAGGAGCGGCCGGCATCGCCGGTCGCTCTGGCGTTATGGGCAAGGAAATGCACAAGCTCCTACGCGGACTACTAAGATAGCTCGGTGAACAACCAACGCTCGCCTCGCCGTCCGACCCTTCCAAAGTGGCTCAAGTTCTTCTTGACCATCATTGCTGCCGCGATCATCGCTCTCTTCTTCGTCGAGATCCTCAACGATCCCGGTATGTCGAACACCCTGCAGCAGATTCTCGCGCTGCTGGCCTTCCTGGTTTGTGTGATCTGGTTCGCCTTCGGCAGCAGCTGGGATCGGCGCACTCGTCTTAAGGGCACGGTGGCGATCGTGAGCGCGGTTGCCTTGTTCTTCACCTTCTTCCGCCTTGCCAGCGTCACCGGCGCACTGCTACCCACGTTCGAACCACGCTTTGGCGGAAGCTCTTGGCGTGGCCTCGAAGCGCCTCAAAGCGGAACCCGCGCGGTCGACCTCGAAACCACTAGTGACTATGACTTTGGTGGGTTCTTGGGAACCAATCGCGACCTCAAGGTGCCAGGAATCAGGCTAGACATCGAACGTCTAGGCGAGCCGCCCGAACTCCTGTGGCGGCAGCCCATTGGCGCAGGTCTCGGTGGCTTCGCAGTGGTCAACGGCTATGCCTCGACACTCGAGCAGCGCGAGGACGGCGAGTGGGCAACGCTCTACGAGGTCGATACCGGCAAGATCGCGTGGGCAACCAAGATCGACAGCGAGACCTTCGCTAGCGTGGTCGCCTCAGACGGACCACGCAGCACACCGATCATTGATGACGGTCGGGTTTACGTGATGGGCAACTCGGGCCGACTGGTCGCGCTCGATGGATCCACCGGCAAGCAGGTGTGGGAGCGCAACCTGCGGGAGGAAGCCAGCTTTTCGATCGAACAAGAACGTAGCCTACTGGGCTACGGACGGCCGAACTCCCCGTTCGTTCATGCGGACCTGCTGCTGGCTCCAGTCGGCGGAGCCGACGGCGCGTTTGTTTCGCTCGCCGCGTTCAACAAGAACAGCGGCGAAACCGTTTGGCAAGGCGGCAGCAATCAGATCAGCGGCTCGTCGCCCAACGTTGCGACCCTAAGAGGTGTCCAACAGGCATTGATCGTCAACGAGGGCTTTGTCAATGGTTACGACCTCACCGATGGTCGCGAACTCTGGGCCATCCCCTGGCCGGGCAGGACCAACGCCGACACCAGCAGTTCGCAGGTGGTGCCGATCGCACCAGACCGGGTCTTTGTCTCGCGCGGATACGGTCATGGTGCTGGCCTCTACCAGCTCAGCAGCCGAGAGGGCGGCACCTTTTCGGCAACACCGGTCTGGGAGAGTTCCCGTGTCTTGCGCACCAAGTTCAGCAACGTCACGGTTCATGAGGGCCACCTCTACGGCCTATCTGAAGGGGTCCTTGAGTGCGTTGATCTCGAAACCGGCGAGCGCGTTTGGAAGCACGGCCGCTACGGCCATGGTCAGATGCTGCAGGTCGACACTCTGTTAGTCGTGCTCTCAGAAGAAGGTGAAGTCTTTTTCATCGAAGCTACGCCCAATCGCAGAGACAACGTGCTCGGGCACTTCCAGGCAATCGAGGGTCAAACCTGGAACAACTTCGCGATCGCGGGCGACCGTCTGGTGGTCAGGAACGGCCGAGAGGCTGCGGTCTACCGGCTACCCATCATCTAGGGCCCACTTCCCAGTCAGTAGATCTGAGCTTCGCTCATAGCAAGGTCGAGATCGGAAGGAACACATTTGCTACCCTCCGCTCTTCTACGTCCTTTGACCACCACCCGCCAACTTAGCGAGCAGGAAATCCCCCGAATGTCAGATCTCGAGACCTTCCGCAGTGAAACTAGAAGCTGGCTAGAAGCCAACGCACCCGACGCTTTGCGCGGCAAGCGCAACGACCCGGAGGCGGTGCCTTGGGGTGGTCGCAACCCCAACTACAAGTACCCGGAGTGCGCCGACTGGCTGGACCTAATGGCGGCCAAAGGATTCACCGCGCCCACCTGGCCAACCGAATATGGCGGCGGCGGACTCTCACGCGAGGAAGCCTCGGTGCTCGACCAAGAGCTGATGGACCTCGAGTTGCCCCCGGGCCTCACCGGCTTCGGCCTCAGCATGATCGGGCCGACCTTGCTTCAGTACGGCACTGACCAACAAAAGCAAGAGCACCTCCCCAACATCACCGGCGGCAAGATCCGATGGTGCCAGGGTTACTCCGAGCCCAACGCGGGTTCGGACCTCGCGTCTCTAGCTAGCGCCGCGGTGCGAGACGGCGACGAGTTCGTCATCAACGGTCAGAAAATCTGGACTTCGGGCGCTGACCACGCGGACTGCATTTTTATGCTCACCCGCACCGAGACCTCGGGCAAGAAGCAGGCGGGCATCACCTTCATCTTGGTCGACATGGATCAAGACGGCGTGGAGGTCAGGCCAATCCTCTTGGTCAGTGGAGCGTCTCCATTCTGCGAGACCTTCTTTCGAAATGCGCGCGCCAAGGTCAGCAACGTTATCGGCGAGATCAACGGCGGTTGGACGGTCGCCAAAGCGCTGCTCACCTTCGAGCGCAACATGATCGGCGGTATGGCTGCCGCTCGGACATCGCTGCCCGACCTGGGCGCTGAATACCTCGGTCGCAACGACGACGGCAGCCTCGCGGATCCCATCTTGCGAGACGAGATCGCGCAAATGGAGATGGATGCACTGTCCTTTGGATTAACCGTGCAACGCAACGCGGACGCGGTCAAGAGTGGCAAGCAGCCGGGGCCCGAGAGCTCAATGTTCAAGTACTACGGGACCGAACTCAACATGCGGCGGGAGCAGCTGATGCTCTCGATCCGCGAGCAGCAAGGTTTGGGCTGGGAAGGAGACGGCTACTCCACTGACGAACTGGTGCAAACCCGTGCTTGGCTCAGGTCTCGCGGCAACAGCATCGAAGGCGGCACCTCCGAAGTGCAACTCAACATCATCTCCAAGCGTGTCCTCGGCCTCCCCGGCTAAGACACTGCGCACTACTCGGAGTCAAAGTTCTATGAAACTCATCCTCGATCCCGCCCAAGCCATGCTCGCGAAGACCGCGAGCGATTTCGCCAACAAGCACGACCCGGTTGACCGCCAGCGCCAGTTGCGCAACGACAAGAGCGAGCTCGGCTACTCACCTGCCGTTTGGAGCGAAATGGCCGATCTCGGTTGGACTGGCATTCCGTTCGCTGAAGACCTCGGCGGTCTCGGCATGGGCATGGCCGAAGCTGTGCTCATCAGCGAATCGATGGGCGAAGCGCTCGCCCCAGAGCCGTTCATCTCCGCGGTTATCTTTGCTGGCAGCCTGATCGAAGCACTGGGAACTACTGAGCAAAAGCAAGCCTGGTTGCAACCCACCATCGAAGGCCAGAAACGACTAGCCGTTGCGCACCAAGAGCAGGCAACGCGGTTTGATCCCGCCCACTGCACCACCACCGCCGAGCAAGTGGACGGTGGCTGGCGCCTGACCGGGACCAAGGCCCATGTGATCGACGGCTACGATGCCAACGGCTGGGTAGTCGCGGCGCGAACCTCCGGCGGCGATCGCGACGAGGACGGCATCTCGTTGTTCATCGTTGCCGCGGGCGCCAACGGCGCAACCTGCACCCATCAAGCGCGGGTCGATAGTCGCAACGCCTCTACCCTCGTGCTCGCAGGAGCGCCCGGCGAACTGCTAGGAGGAGTCGACGGCGGCGGACCAGCCCTGAGCGAAGCAATCGATCGAGCCACCGTGGCCCTGTGCGGCGAAATGCTCGGCATGGTCCGTGAGGCCTTCGAGCGCACCATCGAGTACCTCAAGACCCGCGAGCAGTTCGGCGCCAAGATCGGCACTTTCCAGGCGCTGCAACACCGGGCTGCAGAAATGTTCGTCGAGATCGAACTTTGCAAGTCGGTAGTGATGGGTGCGGCGCGCACGCTCGATGAAGATGGTGATGTCAGCAACCGCATCGCTCAGGTGGCCAACGCCAAGGCGCGCTGCTCCGACACCGTCATCCTGGTGACCAACGAGGCGCTGCAGATGCATGGTGGTGTGGGCATGACCGATGAATACGACATCGGTTTGTTCATGAAGCGCGCGAGGGTTTGCGAGCTCACCTTTGGAGACGCGAGCTACCAGCGTAACCGCTTCGCAAAGGCGCAAGGCTTCTAGGCGACCCGCCCTCTAGCAAGGAAACGAATCGAGTGGATTTCAGACACGCTGGGTGAATTCCAGAACTCGTCCTGCGCGGCAACTTTGTCGATCTGGCTGCTGGGTTCACCGTGGGCTGCCGGGCGACAAGTCCGCCCACAAGAAGTGCCCATACAGCCGCGCGCAGATCGCCTACCGCGCCGTACGTTGCCCGAGCTGCACCCTACGGCTGGAGGGCTTTGAGGCAGCTGCCCAAAAGACCCTAGGGCCGACCACGGAGGACGGCTGAGACCGAGACGCTTTCTCGTTGCGGGAACTTCGGCCGGACTTGTACTCTCTAATAGGGCAACCGGCGGCCAGCCTCGTTAGGGGCTGACGTCGACATCAGACGGCGCAACCCTAGAGGTCGATGATTCACCAGCATCGACCGGTCAATAGGAGTTCCCTCTCATGGCAACGACCTCCCAGGGCACCAGTGCGTCCACACAGTCCTCAAGATCTGGCATCTCGGCATCCGAGACCGCTGCAGGCCAAAACGCTACAGCCCAGACTGCTGCAGGCGATACAGCCACGGTCACCCTCTCCGCAACCGAGCACCGTCTCGAGGAGTTCGCCGAGGACGAGGCCAACGATAGGCGAACGTTCCGGCGCTCGATCGTGGTGGCGGGCCTCTTCCATCTCGGCCTGTTCGCGATCACTTTTCCTTCGTTCACTAGCGACCCACCAACCGAACCTGAAGCAAAGAAGCTGTTCGTGGTAGAGACCGTAACCTTCGAGCCGCCTCCCCCTGAGCCGCAACCGATCATCCCCAAGGCCAAGACCCGTATCGTGCCCGTTCCTGACCAAACCCCCCATGACCCTGAACCTGTCAGGATTCTCGCGCCCGAACAGTTCGACGACCTGCCCATCGATGCCATCGACATCGATATTCCACTGGCTCCACCGGAGCCCGACACTGGGCCCCGTTTCGTCACTGCTGATGTCGAGAAGCCTGAAAAGCTGGTCTACCCTGCGCCGCGCTACACCGAGATCGCGCGCAAGACCCGTATCCACGGAACTGTGATCATCCAATCGACCATCGACGCACAGGGCAATGTCGTCGACGCCAAAATCTTGAAGGGCCTGCCAATGGGTCTCTCTGAGGCGGCCATCGACGCCGTGCTGCAGTGGAAGTTCAGGCCAGCCACGCTCAACGGCAAACCGATCCCGGTCTATTTCAACCTGACCGTGACGTTCTCAGTATCCTAGCGATGCCTGCCCTAGCTGAGCAGGACTTCGAGATCCTCTGCGGTCATCTCGGCCACCAGGCCCTTGTCTGAGCCAAGGAGGATCGCAGCCAGTTCTCTCTTCTTCTGTTGCAAAGCCGCAACCCGTTCTTCAACGGTGTTGCGCGCTAGCAAACGATAAGCGACCACCGGCTTGGTTTGCCCAATCCGGTGCGCACGATCAACCGCTTGCGCCTCGGCTGCCGGGTTCCACCAAGGATCGAGCAGGAACACGTAGTCGGCAGCGGTCAAGTTGAGCCCAACACCGCCCGCCTTCAAACTAATCAAGAACAAGCGGCAATCAGGATCCTCTTGAAAGCGAGCGATCACATCCCTGCGTTTGCGGGTCTTACCGTCAAGATATGCGTAGGTCCATCCCCGTTGATCGAAGCGCTCCTTGACGAAAGCAAGCAAACTAGTGAACTGGGAGAAGACCAATGCCTTGTGACCCGGATCAGCCAACAGTTCCTCAACCCGCTCGTCGAGAAGGTCCAGTTTCGAACTCTGGGGACCCTGACCCAACAGGCCTTGATGGCAAGCAGCTTGTCGCAATCGCAAGAGCGCTTCGAGGGCCACAATCTTGTTGCCAGCGAGGCCGGTGTTGGCGGGCCCAGCCGCTGCATCGTCGGGTGCCCCGTCGCTATCGAGTGCAGGGGCACCCTTTGCCGCATCCTTGGCCGCTTGCTTCGCCTTGCTCTCCAGCAAGAGATCCCGGTAGTGACGCGCAAGCTCGTCGTAGTGGCGACGCTCACTAGCACTCAAGTCGCAGTAGAGAGTTTGCTCAGTCTTCTCCGGCAGCTCGGTAAGAACGTCTTCTTTACGACGTCTTAGCACCAACGGACGCAGTGCCATCGACGCCAGTTCTAGTGAGGCATCGTCGTCTTGCGGGTGAGCAAGCGCTCTAAGCGCGGGCAGATTCTCCACCATGCCGGGGTTGAGGAACTGGAATATCGATACCGCGTCGCCCAGATGGTTCTCGACCGGTGTTCCGGTCAGCGCGAGCCGGTGAGAACCCTTGAGCTGTCGCGCAGCGCGAGCGGTCTTGGACGTCGGATTCTTGATGGCCTGCGCTTCGTCCAGGATGATGGTGTCGAAGTTCTGCTCCATGAGCAGCGCCAGATCGTTGCGCATCAGGCCGTAGGTGGTGACCACAACAGTACTTTCAGTCTGAAACCTGAGCGCATCAAGCCGCTTCTTTCGACCGTTTCCGGTGAACTCAATCACCGGCATGCCGGGACAGAACCGCCGAACCTCGTCGACCCAGTTGGGCACCACACTCTTCGGTGCAACCACCAAGAACGGTCTTGGCACTCCCTCCTCGGCAGAGACTCTCAAGCGCACATCCTGCAACAGGGCTAAGACCTGCACCGTCTTGCCTAAGCCCATGTCGTCGGCGAGACAGCCGCCCAGCCCGGTCTCGCGGAGGAACTCCATCCAGCCAAGACCGAAGCGCTGATACTCGCGTAGGTCGCCGGTGAACTCCACCGGCTCCCGACGAGGTTCGATGCCCTCAAAGGTCGCCAATGAGGCGCGAAGCCGTTCACACGCCTCATCGAGCTGCAGCTTGACTGCGTCCGAGTCGCCTGACTGCAAGAGTGCGTCGAGCACCAAGAGCTGCGACTTTTCGACCCGAACCGTAGACTCATCAGCAGTGCTCGTGCCCTGCTTCCGACTGCCGCCGATTTGCGGACCAAGCAGCGACGACATCGCTTCAATCTTGGCCATCGTCTCCCGATCCAAGAACGCCTGTCCACCGGCGATCTGTACCGAGGTCCCGCGACGCACCGCCCTCAGCAAGGCCGGCAAGGTGACTTCTGCTTGGCCAGCACTGGTTTCAAGCGTGACCTTCTTGTCCAGCTCGAACCAGTCGATGTTGCTAGCGATCCGAAACTGTGGGACCGCACTGCGAAAGACCTGCTGCCCGGCCATCTCGATCAACCATTCCTCGGACAGACCCTGAACGAGGTTGGAGATCAACGTGTCTGTTCGGTACGCCAGGGTCGCACCCTGGCCTCGGGTGAGCCAGGTGCTGGCGTTGGCACCGAGATGTTCGCGACCCAAAAGCCCCTCGAGTTCGGTGACAAACCTGTTCTCAAGATCGACGTTGCGGATGATCTGCTCACGCGCTTGCGAGAACCAACCTGGTGCTCCATCGTCGGCCTGAATCAGTCGATCGCCATAGTCAAAGCACAATGAGAACGTCACACGCCGCGCCTCGAGGGCATCGGGTGCGCCGGAACGCTGGCTAGGTGCGGTCACGGCCAGTCTCAGAACTGGTGTCGGTTGCCCGAGACGTTCAGCAACCGTGAGTTCAGGCGGCAGGTTCACCCGGTTCGGCAACTTCACCCCGTAGAGTTCGGCGATCAGATCGTCGGTCTGCGACAGCGGCGCCTCCAGGTCCCCTTCCCGTTGAAGCACCGAAAGCCAGCCCACATCAATCGGGTCAAGTTTGGCGGTGGTCAATGATCCATCATCGGTGGCGATCAAACCGGTGTCATGCACCCAGAGGATGTCGCTGACCGGGATGGGGCTGGCGTCTGCATGGAGTTTCTGATCGCCCTCAGACAACACAAGTCCACCGCTGACTCGCCAGATCGAGTCCCTCAGCCCCCTTTCGATCTTCGCGCCTGAAAGTTCGAACCGGTAAGGAATCGTGGTTCGAAACCAGAGCGCACGCTGGTGTGGCTCAGAACTCGGTCCCGGGTTGGGCTCAGCGTCGAGCCAAGCCGCTTCGGTAGCGCATAACTTGGGCAACAAGAAACTGAACAACAGCGAAGGGATCTCGAAGGTCGAGAACGTGCGCCATCGTTCTGTTTCACTCAGCGGCGGTTCGGTGTGACCGGCCTGCAGCAGCAGGGCGACCATCTCACGATCGCTCGACGACGACGGCTTGTTCGCAGATCGAGGACCCACGGCGAGATTCTGCCACCTCCCCCAGCCACCGCTTTTGCTGGCCCGTCGCCACTCGAGGTGAACCAACAGCTTGCTGCCAATTAGCGGCTCATTGAGGCTCAAGCGGTAGCGCACCTCGTTCTTGACCGTCGCCTCGGAACCACCTCGCGATTCTGATCGCCTGTTTGACGATGTGCTGGGCGCCTTCTCTTGAATCTTGCTGAAGTGCCTCATCCAAGGAGGCTTCGCTGACGATTGCGATCGCGGCGTTGGAGCAACCGGCGCTTTCGGGGCAGCTAGCGCGGCCTTGCGAGGGCGAGCTTGGGGGGCCTGCTCCTTCGACGCTTTCCTCTGGTCGAGATGATCGTCGGGTTCGCCTTCCATATAGGCCGACATCAGAACCGCAGCCCATACGTGTTTGCAGTTCACGCCCTGAGCAAAATGCGGGCAGGAGCAGTCGAACTTAGGGGTTGCCGAAGTCATCTCACGCACAGCCACTCGGTAGAACTGAGTTCCACGGACGCGCGCGACAAACCCATCGTGCTGCCACTTGAACTCTCCGACCGCCTCGCGCTGGTAGTAGTCGGCGCCACGCTCTCGAATGGGAGCTGTGAACAGAGGTCTGGTCTTCTTGGATAGCAATGACATAACAAAAGCGGCGCACGCCTTCAGGAAGTTCGCACCGAGGGGCGGACACTAGCGCAGTATGAGGCGGGATCCCATCACTGTGACTGTGCTGCCAGAACGTGCCGGGGCATCCCGGCCAGCCGGCACCCGAAGTCCCAAGGGCCGAGTCGCAACCCCACACGTAGCTTCAAACCGAAAGCCACACGCTGCTGAGATCTCAGCTGGTGCCGCGCGATCCCACCGACGGCTCTCGTCGACCGGCACGAATCGTCAAGTTCTACCCAGCGCTCCGCCTAAACGCCGGCCGCTTGCCGTAGGTCAGCATGCGCCAGACCCATTCCACAGGTCCGAACTGAAAACGCAGAAGCCACCATTCGCTGAAGAACAGCTGCACGATCCAGATCGCGATAACGATCGGGTAGAGCTGGGCTCTGCTCAGCACCCCCACCAACCCCAGTCCCGCGCCGCTGAAGATCAACAGCGCGAACAGCGAGTGCATCAGATAGTTGGTGAGAGCCATCCGGCCGACACTGGCTAACCCACTGCGCAGCCGCACAAACCCCGAGCTCTTGGCAAATAGCACCACCAGCCCAATGTAGCCCAAGCCCATGCCCAGGCGACCAAAGTGATAGGTCGGTTGCATCTGAGCGAAGACGCTAAAAATGTCGAAGTCTGTCCGCAGCCCGTTCCACACTTCGAAACCATTTACGGCCAGTCCAATCGAGAACCCGAATAACATCAGTTTCTTGTAGAAGGCGTCCGATCGGTGACCGTGCAGGACACCCATCTTGAACAGTGCCATGCCGATGATCATCATCAACAGGGCATCCCAAATCAAGAACACCGGCATCACAAAACCGAGCATGCCCGGAACGTTGGCGGCGTTCGCCTTGAAGGCGGAAGCGTAGTTGCCACTCCTTGCCGCGATCTCTTTCGCTTGTTCCTCCGCGGAAGGGGAAAAGTCACCTGCGAAGTCCTGCCATTGAGCAGCCATCTCGCGAGTGCCTGCGGCGACTCTGTCAGGGTCCGCGGCTTCTGCGACCTCGACCGCAGCTCCCTGCAGCGTCCCGAGTCCCAGCCGGACCACACCGTAGAAAGAGGAGATCACCACCAACAAACTGGCCGCGATTGCCAGCAGCCAACGAACGCGCAGATTGCGGAACCAATACAGAATCGCTCCAGCGAGTGCATAGGTCACCAGGATGTCGCCGATCCACAAGAGCACAAACACATCGAACAAGCCGATCATGGCCAACCAGAACGTCCGTTTGTAGTGCAACCAGCCGCTCTTTGCTCGCGCACCTGTCGCAAACAACACCACTCCAGCACCAAACAGCATTGAGAACACGCACCTCATTGCCCCCTCGGCGAACAGCTCCACCGTGGCCCACACGCCGACATCGAGTGCAGAACCGTCCGCTAGGTCAACCGCAGGGTTCGAGTACGACGCCTCGATCAACCCAAACTCAATGATGTTGAGCAGCAGGATTCCCAGTAGCGCAAAGCCGCGCAAGACATCAAGGGAGTGAATGCGTTGAGCCTCCGCGACCGGGGCCTTTAGCCCCACAGTACTGGCCGAGAGATCCGGCTGATCCAAGACTTGAGATACGGGCGACAACGAAGTTCTCCTTTAGGAGGAATCAGTAGCGAACCAAGTGAGCCTGACTACGACCAATCGGGCGGAGTTTGTTTCGATTCTTTGACCGCCGATCGAGGTCCCAGACCTCAGTCAGTGACCAAGCGAAAAGCCTCACCATCGCGCACAATGCGACCCGCAGTCGGGGCCGCGAAGTGAGTGCCGATTACGAGATCGCCCGACCCGACCAAGTCTTCCATCACTTGTACTCGGGTTGCCTCGGCTTGGGCTCCATCGGTATCGAACGGGACACCCCAATGCGGTCGAGCAATCTGACAGGGATGATGAAAGATGTCGCCAGAGATCATGGCAGTCTGACCGCGCGATTCGATGAGCACACTGCAATGGCCCGGCGTATGCCCTGGTGATGGAATCAATCGAATCTCATCCGAGACCCGATGATCCATCTCCACGAGGTCCGCTAAGCCAGCGTCGAGAATCGGCTTGACCGAGTCTTCAAATACGGTACCTTGCTCGCGGTCCTCGGTTTGCGACCAGAAGGCGTGCTCCTTACGACCCAAAAGATAGCGTGCGTTGGGAAAAGTTGGCACCCACCGAGAGGCACCATCCTGCTCACCCTCTGGATCGAGCATAGTGTTCCAGCCGACATGATCCACATGCAAATGCGTGCACAAGACCGTATCCACGGTTTCACGTGCAAAGCCAGCTGCAGCAATCGCGTCGAGGAACTGAGTCTGCAGCGGCTGCCCCTGCAAAAGCCGGCGCGGCTTGTCGTTGCCAAAGCAAGTATCAACAACCATGCGCAAACCCGGCGCCTCAACCAACAGAGCATGGATCGACAAGAGCAGCGCCCCAGACTCAGTCACGAAGTTCGGGCGCAGCCATTCGATCTCCGCGATCGCCTGAGGCGTGGCACTCAGGATAAACGGATGCTTCTCGTCGTAGGGCACGGGCATCTCAATCTCAACAACGCGAGTAACCGTGACATCACCGATGGTCCACCTCAGCATGGAGGGCTCCTAGCAAATTGGCTCTTGTTGCAGGAGAGTCTAGTGCAGGGCAAGCGCCCCGCAGCCAGTATCCCCCAGATGCTTGCTGAGGAAGTCCTGTAGTGCTCTTTCAACAGAATGCTTGCATGCCCATCCTGTCTGTACCCGAGCCAGGACCTAGAAGCTAGAGGCCATCAATACAGCCCGCCTCCCGGAGTCCCTCTAGCATTGGGTCCTGACGCATCAGTCTGAGCATCGCCTGCTTCGCCTCTTCGGCGATCGGACTGACGATCTCGGTCGCCACTTCACAGGCGCGAGCGCGGTCGCCGGCTAGCGAGTGAGCGCAAGCGAGGTTGTAGAGGCTCTGGCCCAACTCCATGGTTGCGGTTGGGGCGGATCGCGCAAGTTCCGCAGCCTTGGTGAACGGTCCGATGGCAGCGTGCCCCTCATCTTGGCTCAACCACGACATGCCAATCCCGTCGTGGATCGTCCACTCTTCCTCGAACGGCAGATCATCGGGCGCCAGTGCGAGTGCACTCCGGTAGTACCTGCGCGCTCTTTCAGGATTGGTCGGTTGTGTGTTGTGTAGATACTCTGCGGCGATCACTTGATGCACCCGCCAGTGATCGGGCTCAATGCCTAAGGATCGTGCTACGGCAACCGTCTCGACGTTGACCCCGGATCGGGGTTTGATCTCCAAGGACCCAAGAATCGGCTGTGCAACCGCATCAAACGCTTCGCAGGCGATCGCTGACACATGGAGTTCAAAACACGTTTCACCCTCCACTTGGTAACCGTAGAGATGATGCCTCAGCAGATCTTCTTGATAGACCCGGTCGAAACGGCTAGACGCTAGTATCCCATCCTTCCGGATCAGGCCGCTTACTGTCTCATCGTCAGCTAGAGCGCTGGGGTTGCCGGCCAGGCCAGCGCGACATTCCGCTGCTGGCGTGCCCTCCGCCACCAAGACCGCGAAGAGGCTCAGGTTGAAGCCACAGTCGATCGTTTGCCAAGCACCTGCGGCAACGAAGTTCGGTTGACCTCTCGACTCATGTTCGGTCCAAGTGTGGTAGTTGAGAGCGGAAAACTCAACTCCCCACTCCTCGTTGCGAACCACGTCCTCAGCCACTTCTTCTTGAGCCGAAGACACACCGGCAAGCAAGGCTACGACACAGAAGACCGCACACAGCACGGCAGCACTATTAGACGCTGGCTTCACTCAACTTCTCCAGGAGAGTTGTTCATTGGGGACCGCGAGGGTGTTGACGGTAGTGACGGGTTTGTCGGTCTCGCAAGTGTTCACAAGTCTATTGCTCCGCAAGCTGCCCAACGGCACTATCGGACCGAAACCTGACACTGAGGATGAGGAGGAGGATGAGGATGAGGCCGCCGAGCCAGCGTTGGAATTAGAAACGGTAGATAACTGCGAACCGAGCAACCGGATAGATCTCATAGTCCTCTGCCTCCCGCTCGATCTCCATTTCTTGCTCCAGCAAGAACTCATCAAGCCGTGCCTGCCCTCCAGGAATCAAGTTGATCCGCAAGCCGGTCTGTACGGTCACCGTTGCGCGGCTCGCGCTTAGCAAGCCTATCGCTTTATAGCAGCTTCTCAATATCTCTTGGAACAGCGTCATGCTGGGAACCCAAACCCTCAACTGCCGTATCTCTTCTAAGAACCTCCTGGTCACCGGAGTGCTGCTCGACCCCCGCCCTACACCAGCAGGCGCTCATCATTGTTCAAGGAACTAAGCATGAAGAACTCACCGTCGATAGGCTCGCTCAAGAGCGGGCGCTACCTCACCGTCAAACTGATCCTTCTCACCAGCCTCGCAACCTGCTTGCTCCCATCATCGGCCTGGACCCAAGGCCTCAAGCTGCCTCCGAGCGGCGAAAACCAAAAGGCCTCCGTGACGCAGTTCGTCGGGCCGGTCTCGATCACCGTTGACTACTCAAGCCCCGATGTTACCGGCCCGCAGGGCCTAGATCGCAAGGGCGCCATCTGGGGCCAACTGGTGGGCTACGGCCTCAACAACCTCGGCTTCGGCCCCGCAACCGAAGCGCCCTGGCGAGCTGGTGCCAACGAGAACACCACCATCACGATCAGCCACGATCTCACGGTGCAAGGCGAGGAACTCGCTGCCGGGACCTACGGCTTTCACGTGATCCCTCAAGAGAGCGGTTCGTGGACCCTCATCTTCTCCAACAACTCCACCGCGTGGGGCAGCTTCTTCTACGATGCCAAGGAAGACGCTCTCCGGGTCGAAGCAACGCCCTCGCAGGCCCCCTATCGCGAGTGGTTGACCTATGACTTCATCGATCGCCAACCGAACGAGACAACGCTGGCGCTCCTTTGGGAAGAGATCAGCCTTCCCTTCACCTTCGCCGTGCCAGATCGCAACGATCTGTACATGACCAGTATCCGCCAGGAGTTGCAGAATGCCCCGGGATTCAATTGGCAGAACTGGAACGCTGCGGTTGGCTTCGCCCTGGCCAACAACTTGGTCACTGACGAGACCCTTGCCTGGGCCAACACTGGAGTCTCGGCACCGTTCGTGGGTCAAGAGAACTTCACCACTCTCACTGCGCTGTCCCAGGTCCAGCAGGTACTCGGGAAAGACGCTGACTCGAAGGCCACCCTCGACCGCGCACTCCGCCACCCAACGGCAGGGCCGATTCAACTCCACACCCAGGCGCGCCAACTGCAAGTACAGGGTCAAACCGACCGCGCCATCGAGATCTTCAAGCTCAACCACGAGCGGCATGGCAACGTCTGGCCGGTAAACGTCGGTTTGGCTCGTGCCTACTCAGCCGAAGGTGACTACAAGAAGGCATTGGAACACGCAAAACTAGCTGTTGCCGAGGCGCCAGATGCCGGCAACAAGCAGAACCTCGAGCAGGCGGTGAAAATCCTTGAACAAGGCAAGGACTTCAACGTCTCGAACTAGCAGCCCCTAGTCTCGAAACGATCAGTAGCGCCGTGGTCTCATCGAGACCACGGCGTTCTTCGTTCCAGTCGCGCCCACCACAGACAGCATCTAGCGCCACCGGCTTGAGAACCCAGGCTGCTAATCTCTGCCGCATCCCCTTTCTAACCGTCTCTCGAGACGCACTGAACATCGACTGGAGCCGCTATGTCCCTGACTCTTCGCGTTGCCACAACGATCCTCACTCTGTTCTTCGGCGCCGCCGCCATCGTCAGCGCAAGCGTCCAAGTGACGGGACCCATTAGCGGGGGCCAGAAGGGCGCTCCCTCCAACAACCCGGCAATCGATCTTGAGGCCTTCGGCTACATCGCAGAGGAGTACTTTCTCGACGGTACCGCAAGCGCTTACCGACTCACCGAAGGCGCATCGCATGACGCGCACGGCCGTTGGCTAACCGAGCGGGAGTCAGAGACAGTTCCCTTTCGCACACGGATCCTCGTGGTCCGACCTAAGGAAGCTGCCAACTTCAACGGCACGATCATAGTTCACTGGCAAAACGTCACGGCGGGGTTCGAACTCGGCACGGTCAGTGGCGGTGAGTACCTGCGGGGCTACGCTTGGGTCGGGGTTTCAGCGCAGTCGGTCGGAGTCAACGGTTTCGAGGGCCCCCAAGCTGCCGGTCTGCGGCAGTGGGATCCGGAACGCTACGGTTCACTGGTGCATCCTGGCGACGCATACTCCTACGACATCTTCAGTCAAGCCGGTCGTGCCATCAGCGCTGGGCGACCCCGCCTTGACAACGATCCCATGGGCGGCCTTCCAGTGGCGCGATTAGTGGCCGCAGGTGCTTCTCAGTCGGCCTCGCGCTTGCGCACCTACATCAATGGCGTGCATCCGCTCGAGCGGGTCTATGACGGCTATATCCCGTACATCGATTTCGCCTCGCCGGTTCCGTTTGCCTCCGACAAGAACGGCCGCAGAACCCGGATCTCGAGTCAGATCCGAGACGATCTTGGAGTGCCGGTGTTCGTGGTCAACTCAGAGACCGAGACCATGCCCTACTATCCGGCGCGTCAGCCGTCGACCGACAACTTTCGCTTCTGGGAGGTTCCGGGCACAGCGCACGTGAGCGTCGCTCGCAGCGAGGCTGCCACCACGCCGGGCATGGACTCACCCAACTGGCTGTCGTACACCCCGGTCTATGACGCTGCGATCCGGCACATGCACGCTTGGCTTACCCAGGGCACGGCGCCTCCCGACCTGCCACTGATCGAAGTCGCAGCAGCCTCAGGTGGTACGCCCGAGATCACTCGCGACGAGCTCGGCAACGCGTTGGGCGGCATCCGAATCCCGGAGTTTGCGGTTCCAAGCGCCGAGCATCGAGGAGCTGGCAAGCGGGTCGAAGGTGGCAACCGGTTCGCCTTCCTCTACGGCTACGCCCGCGAGTTCTCAAAACAAGAACTTAGCGCCCTCTACTCGGACTCTGCCGACTTCTTGAGCAAGTACGACGCTGCTCTTTATCGATCACTGTTCGACGGCGCGCTCTTGCCGGAAGACGCAGCGGGGCTGCGCGACACCGCTGCGACCTGGGCCGCAGAGGCTCTGTCCGCCCCTTAAGGGACCAAATCCAAGAGCGGTGGTCGCGGCTAGTATTGCCTGCCCAAACCCATCGCATCGGGACCATCACATCAGAGCCATCACATCAGAGCCATCACACCAAGGCCCTTACATTTGAGCCAGGAGCTTACTCAGTGAACTTCAGCAGAAGCCTCGCTACCCGCCGTTCTCTCTCGCTGTCGATCGTCCTCTTTTTCGCCATTGCATTCTTGGGTGGCACCGCAACTGCGGTGGTGGCCCAGGACGGTCGCGACCGGATCGCAGCAGCTGCGACAGCGGTCAACCACAAGGTCATCGACTGGCGGCGCGACATCCATGAAAATCCAGAGCTCGGTAACCGCGAGTTCCGGACAGCTAAGAAGGTCGAGGAGCACCTACGCAAGCTGGGTCTGACCGACATCAAGACGGGAGTCGCCCACACTGGCGTGACCGCACTCCTGGTCGGCGGAAAACCGGGCCCAGTGGTCGCACTGCGAGCAGACATGGACGCACTCCCAGTCACTGAGAAGGTCGACCTGCCCTTTGCGTCCCACGCCCGTACCGAGTACAACGGCCAGGAGGTTGGCGTGATGCACGCCTGTGGTCACGACAACCATGTCGCGATCTTGATGGGCGCCGCAGAAGTTCTGGCGTCCATGAAAGCCGATATCCCGGGCACCATCAAGTTCATCTTTCAGCCTGCCGAGGAAGGCCCCCCTGCGGGAGAAGACGGCGGCGCCTCAATGATGATCAAGGAAGGCGTTTTGGCGGATCCTAGGCCCGAAGCGATCTTCGGCCTTCACGTTGGCCCACTCCCAGCGGGCTTGTTGAGCGTCCGTCCGGGCGGCGCCATGGCCGCAGCAGACGGTCTCACCATCAAGGTCGAGGGCGTTCAAACCCACGGTTCCTCACCTTGGGGGGGCATCGACCCGATCGCCGTCTCAGCCCAGATCATCAACGCTATTCAATACATTCCCAGTCGCCAGCTCGACGTCACCGCCGGTCCAGCGGTGATCACCATCGGCAGCATCCACGGCGGCGTGCGCGGCAACATCATTCCCGATTCCGTAGAGATGGTCGGCACCATCCGCACTTTCGACACCAACATGCGCGCAGATCTTCTCAAGCGCCTCGAAAGCACCGTCACCAGCATCGCCGAGTCATGGGGTGCCAAAGCAACAGTGACGATCAACGGCTACGCGCCCGTGGTCCACAACGACCCTGCGCTCACCGAGCAAATGACCCCGACACTGCGCTGGGCCGCTCCGTCACCAGCGATGGTTGTCAGCAGCCCTCGAATCATGGGTTCTGAGGACTTCGCATTCTTCGTTGAAGACTTGCCCGGCATGTACTTCAGCCTGGGCGTTAACGATGCAGGTGTCGGGTTCGGCGAGGCAGCCGTGAACCACTCACCCTACTTTTTCGCTAATGAAACCGCTCTGATCACCGGGGTGCGCGCAATGGCAGGGCTCGCCTGGGACTTTCTGAACAAGTAGGCACAGGCGACGAGCTGGGGCCGCGCCCAACTTGGACTGCAACTTTCTGGGCACTCGGGCGTCAAAGTAGGTACAGCAAACACACCTGCTGCGGCGCCTTCTCGCCGCCGCAGCCGTTCTGAGGTGCCTTATGTCCTCCATCTTCGCCGACCTTCGGTTCGCGCTCCGCTCCTATCGACGCACTCCGCTCATTGCGATCGCTGTCGTCTTGACCCTCGCCCTGGGGATCGGTGCCGTTGGCGCGATCTTTAGTGTAGTCAACGCGGTGGTGCTCGAGCCATTGCCCTATGAAGAGCCCGACGAACTGGTACTGATCGCTTCGCAGTTCCCCACCATGGGCTTCGATCGGTTCTGGATCTCGCCACCCGAATACCTAGAACTCGAAGCGTGGAACACCAGCTTCGAGCACATAGCAGGTTACCGGGCGGGCGAGGTGAGCATCGTCGGTACCGCACAACCGATACGAGTGAGAGCGTTGTCCGCCACCGCTTCGCTGTTTAAGGTGCTGGGCGTCGCTCCGATCAGAGGCCGTGTGTTCTCAGAAGAGGAGGACCTGCCCGACACTGAGCCCGTGGTGGTGCTCTCCGAGCAGCTGTGGCGAGACGCATTCAACGCAAGTGAAGACGTGATCGGCAAGCGCTTGGAGCTGGACGGGGACATGACCACCGTGATCGGTGTCATGCCCAGTGGCTTCGACATCGAGGAGAGCGGAGCCCTGGCCTTCCTTCCAGCCGGCCTCGATCGGTCGAACTACAGCAATCGTGGTAGCCATTGGATGAATGTGGTGGCTCGACTCGCGGAAGGACGTAGCTTCGATCTCGCTGTGACCGAGATCGACACCCTGGTCGCTGGTTGGCAAGAGCGGTCGGGCGCTCAGCATGCGCCAAGTGCAGAAGGCCACCCCTTCCGGGTCTTGTCCCTGCATGAAGAAGTAGTTGGTGACACCCGCCCAGCGCTATTGGCCCTGCTTGGAGCGGTTGGCTTCGTATTGCTGATCGCCTGCGTCAATGTGGCCAACTTGTTGCTCTCGCGCTCAGAGTCGCGCCAGCGTGAAATCGCGGTCCGCAACATTCTCGGAGCGTCGCGCGGGCGCATTGTCCGTCAAGTCCTGACCGAATCGATCGCCTTGGCCGCGGTGAGCGGTGTTCTAGGAGTAGCCCTCGCTCATTGGGGGCTGCAAGCAATTCTGAGAGCGAACCCCGAGGCATTGCCCCGTGCCAGTGAGATCGGTCTCGACGGACGGGTGACCGCCTTCGCAGCGCTGGTGGCGCTCGGCACTGGTCTCGTCTTCGGTTTAGCGCCAGCGATCCGCATGGGTGGCAGGAAGTTCATTGATTCGATCCGAGAGGGCGGCCAGCGGACGACCCAAAGTCGTGCGTCGAAGCGAGTTCGGCAAGGCCTGGTCGCGGTAGAACTGGCACTTGCAGTAGCGCTAGTGATCGGGGCTGGCCTAATGATCAAGAGTCTAGGCACGCTACTCGACGTCGATCCGGGTTTTGATGCTACCCAACTGACGGCGTTTGAGCTCTATATGCCCGGGTCCGGCTACTCCACCGACACCGATCGTGCCGCGTTCCTTGACCGACTCACCGGCAACCTCTCTGAACTCAGCGGGGTCACCGCGGTCACCTTTACTAGCGATCTGCCGCCCCAGCGCACGCTCAACGCCAATGACACCGACTTTGAAGGCGTGGAACGAAGCGAAGACGGACCACCGCATAACACCGACTACTGGGAGTTCATCACCGACAGCTACGTCGACACCATGGGCGCTCGTGTGCTTTCCGGACGCGGTTTCGATGCCAGCGACTCAGCCGAATCTGCTCCGGTCGTGATGATCAACCAGAAACTTGCTGAGACCTTCTGGCCCGACCAGAACGCCATCGGCAAACGAATCAAACCTGGTTGGATCGAAGAGCCGTGGTTCACGGTCATCGGCATCGTCGATGACGTTAAGCAAAACGGCCTCGACAACGAATCGGGCACACATGTCTACTGGCACTACGAGCAAGCGGCTGCCGCTAACAACGCGCCGAACCGGATGTACATGCTGGTCAAGAGCCAAGAGGTCGAAACCAGCCTGCACCCGCGTTTGAGAGAAACTGTGTGGGCAATGGACCCGAGCCTTGCAGTATCCAACATTCAACCGATGGAGAAGGTCGTCGTGGCGAGCGCCTCGCGATCACAACTTCTGGCACTGCTCCTGGGACTCTTCGCTGGAGCAGCGTTGTTCTTGGCTGCCATCGGCATCTACGGTGTCCTGTCGTACTCGGTCTCGCAAAGCAGGCACGAGTTGGGAATCCGCATGGCACTCGGTGCCGACCGAGCAATGGTCATGAGCCGGGTGCTCGGGCAAGGATTGGCTGTAGTGGCAACTGGCCTAGTCTTGGGCATCGCGATCGCACTCGCCATCTCCAAATGGATTCGCGCTCTCCTGTTCGACGTCGCGCCCAACGATCCTGCAACCTACGGCTGGGTAGTCGCCATTCTTGCCGCCGTCTCTCTCGCGGCCTGCGCGGTGCCTGCCCTTCGCGCAACCAGGATCAATCCGTTGAACGCACTGCGCCACGACTGAGACCAAAGGCGCCCCGAGGTCGGCTACTCGGTGTCGCTGACTCGGGTCAGTGACTCGGGGTCAATGACTCGGGGTCAATGACTCGATCCCCCTTACTCGTCGACGCGGTCGTACACCCGATCGAAGGTAACAGGGCCGGCCTGCCCCATGCTGATGGTGACAGCGATCACCAACTGACCATCGGGGTTGATGCTGTACTTGGAGGTGGTCTTGCGATCTTGTTGGTTGCGCTGTTCAACCACCAACTTACCCTTCTTCCAAGCAGTCTTGACCTCTCCGCGTTCCAAGGCATGCCAGCTTTTCCAATCGGTACGGAAAGTCCTGCTGCGGTCCTCTGAGTCGGTGATCGAGAAGGTTGGCTCTTGGTGTTCAATGGTGAGTTCATCGAAGCCACCGCCACCCTGCCCGCGACCACCCGCACCCTGCTGACCACCTCGGCCACCGGCACCGGCAGGTCGACCAAACCCACCGCCACCAGCACCGCCACCACCACGACCGCCGAAACCGCCGCCGCCAGCCCCACCTGCTCCTCCGCCACCACGCCCGCCGCCACCTGCACCACCGACTCGTGCTCGTGCTTGAAAACGCTTGCGCATCTGCTCTCGCGGGTCCTCACTCAACTCCTCGTTCAAGACCCAATGCCCGGTCATGTCGGGTCCAACAGCTTGCGTACCGACGCCAGCAGCCGCTGTGCCTGCCGCTCCACTTCCTATCAGCAGCACCGCTGCGCTCAACAGTGTTGAAAAGAATGCACTCATGCCTTGCTCCTTGTTCAGTCGACAACCGCTTTCAGCAGGAGTGCTCAGCACGCCTAGCTCGCACAACGGTAACTCCCGCCGCGCGTCAAACTCACCAGAAAAATGTAAACCCTGTGTAAGACGTGCTTGCGCGCTCGAACTCAACCGCGCGGGAGTTTCACCACAGGCTGCTAGGCCTCACCACGCTTTGCCACGCGCCAATAGAACCCGATGATCGATATGAAGATGAACAGTGAAACCCAGGGGCTATCGAGGACCTGCATCGGAAATCCTTCGACCTTGGCGGCAATAACACCCGCCAGCCCGATCCCCATCAGCGCCTCGCCGGCGATCAGACCAGATCCAAACAGCACACCATGGTCCCTCGCTTCGGATTTGCTGTCTCGTCCGCGACTGACCGCATAGCGCAGCAAGCCTCCAACAAAGATCGGCACTGCCAGCGAGACCGGCAAGTAGATGCCGACCGCAACCGGCATCACGTGGGTGCGAAAGCTTGATCCCGATTTCTCGAGGATCTGATTGGCCACAATGAGACCAATGCCGACCGCGCCACCGATGATGATCATGTTCCAGGGCAAGGTGCCCTCGCCAAAGAAGCCCTCCGACAAGCTGGCAAACAACGCAGCCTGAGGTGCTCGCAAGCTTCCCGGTTCACCGGTGCCGATCCCATAGGCGGTATGAAGCAGTGTGAGAATTGGTGCAAAGAAGAAGGACGCCGTCACCGCAGCGACCAACTCCATGATCTGCTGACTGCGAGGTGTTGCCCCAACCAAGAGCCCTGTCTTGAGGTCTTGGGCAACATCGCCTGAGGTACAGGTCGCGCAGCAAACCACTCCGGCAATACCAAGCGTGGCAAGAATCGCCGAGTCTCCTTTGATCCCGAGCGCCAACAAGACGCCCGCTGACATCAGAAGAGCGCAAATGGTCATACCAGAGACCGGCGAGTTGGAGGAACCGACCAATCCGGCAATGTAGGTCGCCACCGCGACAAACAAAAACGATGTGATCACCATTAAGACCGCAGTGATGGCGGCCACGCCCCAACTACCCACCAAATAGTCGTAGAACAGGAACGTGGCAAACACTGTGAGCAAGAAAATCGTCGCTAGCGCCGGCAGTGGGATGTTGCGTTCGGTGCGCAGAATCTTCTGCTCTTCGTGCCCTGAGCCAACGCCCTTCAAAGCGCTAACCCCTGCGACGATGCCGTGCCTGACCTGGTAGATCGACCACAGGCCACCGACCAGCATCGCACCGACCCCGATGTAGCGCACCTGAGAACTCCACAGTTCATCAGCATGGGCAACCGCCGCGGCGGCTCCACCACCGTCGAAGCCACCGATGATTGGAATGGCGATGAACCAACCAATAGCACCACCCAGCATGATCAAGGACGCAACCTGCAAGTTGACGATGTAGCCAACCGCGAGCAATGCAACGCTCATGTCCGAACCTGCGTAGACCACCGACCGCCCCTTGGCAAACCCGGTCTGGACCACGCCTTGGACCACTTGAAAACCACTAACCAGCACCTTAAAGACAGCACCGATCGCGACACCCTGGACGATCGCTCGAATCCCTTCGCCGCGCTCCTCACCCACGATCAACACTTCAGAACAAGCGAGACCCTCAGGGAAAACAAGGTCGGGGCGGTCGACGATTAACGCCTTGCGCATCGGCACCATGAACACGATGCCCAAGACACCACCCAGCATGGTGATCATTGTTGTTGGCCAGAATTGGAACTCTTGCCAAGCGCCCACCATCAACATCGCTGGCACCGTGAAAATCACACCCGCAGCGAGGCTCTCACCGGTCGAGGCCATGGTCTGAACGATGTTGTTTTCGAGAATCGAACCCGAGCGCAAGAGACCGCGCAGGATAGCCATCGAGATGACGGCGGCCGGAATTGAGGCGGACACCGTCATCCCGGCGTAGAGGCCCAGGTAGGTGTTCGCTGCACCCATCACGACTGCAAGCAGCGCTCCCAGGATCACCGCACGAACGGTGACCTCGGTCACGTTTGAGTGGGCCGGGACGTAGGGCTTAAACGAGGCGCTGGGTTCGCTCATGCGCGAGTACTCCTAATCTGCAGGTCGACCAATTTGCAAGGTCGACTCCAGAGTCAAGAAAGTGAGTGATCGTAGTTATTGATTCGAGAACAGACATCGTAACCCGGCGTGGCGGCTCAGGAACTTCGATCTACGAACTCTCTTCGACGCTCCAGCTGACTGACTCCTAGCCGCCTCTAGAAGAATCGAAACAGCAGAAACACGGTCGCCGAACAGAGGGTGGCCGACCAAAAGCGATCGTCCCACAACCATCGAGCCGGTCCCGCGCGCCGGAGTGCAGGTACGAACGGGCACCCGGCTGCGACCCCGCCAATCACAGCGGCCGCCAGCGGCGACATCGCACCTCGATCTACCACCAACCCCAACAGCAAGAGCCCGATCAACAAGATGGCCACATTGCGTAGCGTTGCGATCAGCACCTGCGGTTCAACACCACTCAGCGCCACGAAGGTGTGACTCGCACGCTCAGTATCCAGAGTCGAACGTCGGCTCACCAACACGTGCACGACGACACAGAACACCACCGTCGCCATCACGCGATGCAGGAAGTTGAGATCAGTGCCCAAGAGACTAGTGAGTCCCGCCGAACTGCTAGCTGCTATTGCATAGACCTTGACCACCAAGAGCGAAAACACCGGACCGAGAACGATCGACCAGAACGACCCAGCTGCAGCGGCTCGGCGCCAGAACATACCCAGAGCGAAGGCCACTACTAGACCCGGGGTGAAATGCCCCGCTTGGGACGAAACCCGCAAGAAGAAGTTACCGCCGCCGGTGGGATCGTAGGTTGCGAGAGCGAGCACCGCCGAGCCGCCAATGAGAATCGCGATCACCCACCGACCCAACGGCAAGAGCTGTCGATCAGTTGCTTCAGGATTGATGTACTTCTTGTAGAGATCGAAAGTGACCAGAGTCGACGCAGAGTTCACCAACGAATCAATGGACGACAAGATCGCACCGATCAATCCGGCCATGATCAAGCCAAACAACCCGTAGCCCATCGGCACCACCAGCTTAATCAGCTCGGGCATTGCCGCATCCGGTTCGATCACGGTGTGCGTCAAGCGCGCCGAGAACAACTGCGCCGCAGCTACGCCGCCGCCGATCGCAAAGAACGGAATCAGCAGTTTGCCGAACCCAGCCACCACAATGCCGACTCGCGCCTCCTGATCGCTGCGTGCGGCCAGAGCGCGCTGAACGATGGTCTGGTTGGTGCCCCAATAGAACAAGTGCAAAATCAACAGCCCAGAGAGGGCGCCAGACCATGGCAAGTCGGGGTGATTGGATGGCAGGTAAAGATGCATCTTCTGCTCGGCCAGAGGCCGAGCAGCATCGGCCGTCATCATTCCACTCCAGCCACCCACCTCAGGCTGCGCAAAGGTGAACACCGCCACCGCGATCCCCGCCGCAAGCAGTAAAACAGACTGCATGACATCGGTGTAGATCACCGCCTTGAGGCCACCGACAATCGTGTAGGTGGCCGTAATCAAAGCTAGCGCGATGATGCCTTGAGCGTAGGACAGCTCGATACCGGACCCTTCGAGCAGCGACCCAAGCGAGCGAGACCCAATGTAGAAGCCGCCGGTGAGTTGGACCACTGCGACCAAGATCAGAATCACTGCGTACAGCGACTGGCTGCGACCGTCATAGCGACGACCAAGATAGTCGGACAGCGTGAACACCCCGAGCTTGCGATAGACCGGCAAGAAACCATAGGCGAGCAGCATCAGAGCAGCAATCGCCCCCAGCTCGAAGTGGCTCTGCGCGAAACCAATCGAGTATCCAATACCGAGCATGCCGACCAGATGGTTGGCACTGATGTTAGAACCGAAGATCGATCCCGCCACCCCCCACCAACGCACCGAACGCCCAGCTAAGAAGAACTCCTCCGAGGTCTTCTCGCGCCGCGAAGCTTGAAGACCGATGGCCATCACAGCCAACAGTGAACCAAAAAACAGAACCAGATCTGCGACGGCGAACGAGCTGGCGCTGGTGGCAGGCATATCGGCTACGCGACCTCGTGGCCTAGCGCCGCTTCATAGACAGCAAACCAATCCTGTCGCGAGAAATCCACATCGAAGCACGCCGTTGCACTACGAATCCGCTCGATGCGGTTGGTCCCAAGAATGGGAATGGGTTTAGTGGGATGCCGCAGCAGCCAGGCCAGAGCCACTGCGTCGACCGTGCTCTCGAACTTGACCGCGAGGCTCTGCAACACTCTCCGAACGCGATCTCCGGCCTCGCCCGTGAACAGGTCACCGCCCGCGAACGGTGACCACGCCATCGGTTGGATGCCATGCTGCTGGCAGTGATCCAGCGTGCCGTCGCTGAAGCCGTCGAGATGCAACGGGCTCAGCTCGATCTGGTTTGCAACGATTGGCAAGTCGAGGCGCATGCGCAGTAGATCGGTCTGGGCCGGCGTGAAGTTAGATACACCGAACGCCATCACCTTGCCGTCGCGATGCAAAGCTGTCAGCGCTTCAGCCGTCTCATCCGCATGCATCAACGGATCCGGCCGGTGCAGCAGCAAGAGATCCAAACGATCGGTGTTCAGATTGAGCAACGAGCGCTCGACCGATTCGGCAAGGTGACCCGCCGACGTGTCGTAGTGCTTCACCTGATGACCTGGCCGCGCCGGGTCGATCAAACAGATATCGCACTTGGTCACAATCTCCATGCGGTCGCGCAGTTCAGGCCGCTCCTTGAGCACCGCACCGAAGAGTGCTTCGCAAGCGTAGCCGCCGTAGATATCCGCGTGGTCAAAGGTAGTGATTCCTAGTTCAAGGCACGCGTCGATCTTCTCGCCAATGCGGCCAGGATCGCTCCCTTTAACGTCGGCATCGAGACGCCATACGCCGTAGGCGAGCTGAGAAAGCTCAATCGAAGATTGGAACACGGTTCCGGTGGTCGACACCTGGAGCGAAACACGGGGCATGGTCATTTCAAGAAATCCTCCAGGCGAAACGCTAGCAGGAGAAGGGGGCCATCAACCGTCCCGATCGGTCACACCCGAGTGCCATGGGTCAGCGGTGTCGCCGGCGAATCCGCCGGTCGGCGACCGTAGACCTCTGGCAACGAGCAGGTCGCAATCTCAGGTAGAACGTAGCGAGCAAACAGCTCGCATTCCTCAATGTGAGGATAACCAGAGAGAATCAGAGCGCGCATGCCCAACGCCCGGTAGCGAGCGATCTTGTTGAACACCTGATCCGGATCGCCGACGATGGCACTGCCGCAACCCGAGCGTGCACGCCCGATTCCGCTCCAGACGTTGTCTTCGATGAAGTCGCCCTTCCCCGCCCGCGCCGAGGCTTCGCGCAGCTCATCTTGCTTCAAGACACCCGCCGACCGGGAGTCCAGGGCTCGGTGTTTGATCTCCTCACCTTGGACTGCATCTACATGCGCCATCAGATGGCGAGCCGCATCCACCGCCTGGCCCTCGGTCTCGCGCACCACCACATGGATACGCAAGCCGTAATCGATCACTCTGTCAACGCGCTCTGCCCTCAAGGCAAGGTCGCTCATGGTGGAGCGAAGCCCATCTTCGGTGTCCGGCCACATCAAGTAGACGTCGCACTCTTCAGCACAGAGTTGCCTCGCGGCCTCCGAGTATCCACCAAAGTAGAGCAGTGGACCGCCGTCTTGCTGGTAGGGCTTGACCGGATCTGTGGTGTCGAGATCTAGGTCGTAGAACTCGCCCTGGAACGAGATCGCCTCTTCGGTCCAGGCTTGCCTCAGAATCTGAATCACCTCTTTGGAGCGCTGGTACCGTGCCGCCGAATCGACCACAGTGCCGGGTAGGTCCGAGGAGATGATATTGACGGTCAAGCGGCCTTCCAACATGTGGTCCAGGGTCGATAGTGCGCGCGCCAGCATCGGCGGATGGATCTCCCCACAACGGACAGCGACCAACAAGTTCATCTGCTCGATGGTGCTGGCAATACCGGCGGCGAAAGCCAGTGGGTCTTGGCCAACCTGATAGGAGCTCGGCAACAAGACGTTGCGATAACCCAATCGGTCAGCGGTTTGGCAGATCTCCCGGCAATGGACGAACGACGAACGCAGGGATCCGTCGGCGACTCCGAGCTGTCGGTAGTCGTCCGAACACAATGCTGAGAACCAGGCAACTTCGAGCGCCGGATCCGTGGTCTTGATCGGAACCAATTCTTCGCTACCCATCAAGGCCTCTCCGCTGGCGATAGCACTTCACTCATCTCAACTACCCGATTCTCAGCGGCCGCGATCTGCGCCGCCACTCCCATGGCGACCGCCATCAAGCCGTCGGTAGCGGTCACCTCAACCGGGCCGGTGCCCCTGATCGCAGCGCAGAACCGTTGATGCTCTGTGTAGGTCGAACCGTGATGATGGCCGAGCGCTAGTAGATCTGGCGGCACCTCGACGGTGTGACGCTCGAAGCCCTTACGCTCGCGCCGAGCAATCACAACCTCCGACTTTGGAATGAAGCACTCGACCTTGCCCGCACTGCCAGTTGCCGTAATTTCCTCTCGATGGCGACCGCTCTCGGAGAACATGCATAGATCGAGCATCGCCCTTGCGCCGCTGTCAAAGTCGAACACGACGAACCCATTGTCCCAAATGTCGGGCGTCTCACCGTCGTAGCGTTCATCAAGATGATTGACGTTCTGGGCCGCCGAAGCGCTCACTCGCACCGGTTCAGCGTCAAGGATTAGTCGCATCAAGTCAAAGTAGTGACAACACTTCTCCACCAAGGTACCGCCGGTGTTCCTTGAGAAGCGGTTCCAATCGCCCACCTTCACGAGAAACGGCATCCGGTGCTCTCTGATCGAGAGCATCACCAGTGTGCCGGCGGTGCCAGACTTGACCTCGTCGATCAAACGCACAAGCGGTGCCATGTAGCGGTACTCCATGCCGACCCAAACCACCTGCTGACAGGAGCTAGCCCGCTCGACCACCCAGCGGCAGTCTTCGATAGTGGTGCACAGCGGCTTCTCCACCATCAGATGCTTGCCGGAATCGAACAGTTCCTCAAGCACGGCGGCGTGAGTGAAGTTGGGCGAGGCAATCACCAGCGCGTCGAGCTCACATTCGCTTAGCATCGGCTGCGGGTCCGAGAATGTCGCCAACTCGCCCACGGCGGTCGCCTTCGCTGCGCTCAACGACGGTGAGTGCGGGTCGCAAGCAGCAACCAGTTCCGCATCCTCCAGCCGGTCGATGTAGCGGATGTGCTCAAGGCCCATCAACCCCGTGCCAACGATGCCGTAGCGAATTGGCTGCGTCGTTGTTGAGCATGGGGCCTTTGGAGCGGGAGTTTCCACAACCGGAGAATACGGCCAATCCGAAACGAACGGGCGCCCTCCATCGTCGAAAACGACGTCGGCACAAACGCTGCGGTACCATAGCTGGGAACCGTCAGTCAGCTCATCCGTTCTCGCTCGCTCTCGACTCAAGGGATCAAACCATGGCTCACCGCACCAAAATCGCATCATTCCTCGCAACACTTCTCTTGTTGGCGGCACTTGTCACGCCATCAGCAGCTCAAGAGACCGAGCGCACCATCGACGGCAAACCCGACTTCTCCGGCACCTACGATATTGCGACCCTCACACCTTTGACCCGGCCCCGCGAATTCGGCGACCGCTTGTTCTTGACCACGGACGAAGCAGACAAGATCGCCGCTGAGGAGCAAGCCGGTCTCGAACTCGGCCGCCAGGTGAGCGATCCCGACCGCGAGGCACCACCAGCTGGAGGCGCAGCGCCCGTGGGCCTCGACGAAAGCTTCAAAGAGACGAGCGGTGCCGGCAGCGTCGGCGGTTACAACAACTTCTGGATCGACCGTGGTGAAGGCGCAGTCGAGATCGACGGCAAGTTCCGCACCTCGATCATCGAGGATCCAAAGAACGGCCAGCTGCCCGGCTGGACCATGGCCGGCGGCGCCCGCATTCAGAAGCTCTTCTCCGCTTACACCAAGCCCAATGACGGCACCGCTTGGTGGGTTGGCCAGAAGGGCCCTGGTCCGTATGACGATCCCGAAAGTCTGACCCTGGCCGACCGTTGCCTGATTGGCTTCGGATCCACCGCTGGACCTCCAATGCTGCCCGTGCTCTACAACAACCACAAACGCATCGTGCAGACCAAAGACCACCTGATGATTCTCAACGAGATGGTTCACGACGTGCGCATCATTCGCATCGCCGACAAGCACGACCCACCCGAGGTCCGTAAGTGGCTGGGCGATTCCGTCGGGCACTGGGAAGGAAACGTGTTGGTGGTCAACACCAAGAACTTCCGTGATGAAACCGCCATGTTTGCGGCGTCGCGGGATCTAGAGGTGACAGAGCGATTCTCGAAGCTTGATGACACCGCACTGTTGTACGAGTTCACCGTCAATGACACCGATACTTGGCAGAAGCCTTGGTCGGGGTCGTACTCATGGCCAGCTACTGACAACAAGGTCTATGAGTACGCGTGTCATGAGGGTAACTATGCGATGAAGGGCATCTTGAAGGGTGCTCGGTTGTTGGAGGGTGAGGCGATTGCTGCTGCGGCATCGGACAGCGACGACTAGTCGGTAGCGATTGGTCGGGCGGGATGGCGATGGCGATGGCGATGGCGAGTCTGCATGGGCGAGAAGCGTCTTCGCTCCTTTCAGCGGATCGGGATCCCCCTCGTAGGCATCGGCTGCGGCCTTCCCTTGAGCGGGTAGGCGGGGCCTTGCCTGCGCACTCGTCGCCCTCAACGTGCTCGGCTTCTCGAGCGGGTTTGTGATGGGCTCCTCGGTGCGAAGCCTCCCGTGGGACGAGCTGCCGACTCGGGGGACGCCCTCACCGGCTTCGTCGCTAGTGAAGCTGGGTCGTGCGGCGTTTGCGACCGGGGCAACTCGGGACGCGGTGGCAAAGAGGGAAATGGAGCACCAGGGGGCAGGGCGCCGGAGGCCTGGGCTGCGTGAACGAAACCCACAAACGGGTGAGGGCTTCGTCCACGCAGCCCAGACCATTGGTTCCTGATCCTTCTCGACGCTGCGCGTCTCCTATGTCGCTATCAGTGTCGCCCAGGGTCGGCCGACAAATCACACATTTGGATCTCTCTTGAAGGCGGTTCCTTACGCTAAGTTTTGCACTACTGCTGTATAGGCGCAGGGCCCTCTGGAACACGAGAGCGATCGGTTACACTGTCACTATCCATCGGAACAGACTCTTGCGGCCAAAGCCCACATGAGAACAGCAAGCTGCAACACGGGCGTCTAGCAACACCGAGAACCAAAAGATCTCAACAGCGCTAGGTGGGTGGAGACGGCGTTTTCATCGAGCTAGCAAGGCCTACACAAAGCGACCAAGAACCAGAACTAGAGCCTCCCCTTGGATTACTCCCTACTAAAGCCGCGCCAGAAGCAGGCCCTTCTCAACATCTTGAGAGAAATGGGCCTCAAGAAGGAAGACGGGTGGGAAGCGTTTTCGAGCCGCCGCTTGAATGTGACCCAAGGCTCTGACGGGGACATTCGTGTCCAGCTGAAGGAGAGACAGCTTCTGGAAGCAGATGCTAGCGGGCCCGGCGTGCACCTCGGCGGGGGCAAGGTTGACTTGGAAACCGGTGAGACGTCCACCTCGGGGCCGGGTGTCAGCTTGGGAAGTGGCGACGCACATGCCTTTGAGTCGCGCACCATCGACTTCGAGATCGACTCCGACGGCTCGTACCAGCGGTCCGAGAGCCTGTGGCAATTCCTTGGCGGGGAAGCAAAGGCCAAACTCGACGGTGGCGGGCTAAACATGGGTGGCGGCCTCGACCTCGGCAGTGCCACCTACAAACACGGCTACGGCACCTCACCAAACCAAGAGGGCGACTCCTATGGACTCAGCGGTTCAGCGGGAGGTGGGGTCGGGGCAGGTGGCCAGGTCACCGCGGGAGAGGACGGCTTCAAGGCGAAGGGTGGCTTCGGGCTTACTGGCAGCTTGGGCGTGCAACCTGAACACCACGACGGTGACCAACTACGCCGCGACTTCGAAGGCCAGCAGCGCTCTTACGAAGAAACAAGCGACAGTCTCTCTGATGACGCTGAGGCGGCACACTCGCTGGGCAGCGCGAGCGACCAAATTGACCGCAATAGCCAATGGCTAATCTCAGAAATCGGGGAAGGCCGCTACCACGGGTTGAGCGAGGAACAGGCTCGAGAGTTTGTGGAACACGGCGGGCAGTCGATGGCCGGGACTACCCGAGAGTTTGATGCATTGTCAGAGCAGGCGATCAAAGACCAGATTCGCCTAGATCGGGAGAACCCCGAAGCTGCGGAGATCCGCAACATTTTGGAGGATAGTCCAATGAGTGACTCCGAAGTCGATCGTCAAAGCGCCGCCGACGCAGCATCGAGTGCCTCGACGGACAGTGATTCTGCCGCCGAGGCAGCTGAACGTGCGCGCGTCAGTGCCGACGACGCTGAACGATCTGCCGGCGAAGCGACCGACAGTTCCGCCGATGCCGACGAAGCCTCCAGCGATGCACAGGCGTCCCAAGAACAAGCAAGTGCCGCCGGCGAACAGGCGCAAAGTTCGGCCGACGATGCGGGCAGCGCTGCTAGCGAAGCTCAGTCTGGTGCAGGTGAAGCGACGACCGCAGCTGGTGAAGCTCAGTCAGCCGAAGGCGAAGCTCGTACTGCGGCTGGAGAGTCTCAGACCGCTGCCGGCGAGGCCCAATCAGCTGAGGGTGAAGCGCGCACAGCGTCCGGCGAGGCGCAGTCCGCCGAAGGACAAGCACGCACGGCCGCTGGCGAGGCACAGTCAGCTGAAGGCGAAGCACGCACCGCGTCCGGCGAGGCGCAGGCCGCCGAAGGACAAGCACGCACCGCTGCCGGCGAGGCCCAATCAGCTGAGGGTGAAGCGCGCACCGCGTCTGGCGAAGCGCAGTCCGCCGAAGGACAAGCACGCACGGCCGCTGGCGAGGCACAGTCTGCTGAAGGCGAAGCACGCACCGCGTCCGGCGAAGCGCAGGCCGCCGAAGGACAAGCACGCACGGCCGCTGGCGAGGCACAGTCTGCTGAAGGCGAGGCGCGCACCGCGGCTGGGGAGGCTCAATCTGCTCAAGGCGAGGCGCAATCAGCTGCTTCTGGTGCTCACGCTTCCGAAGCCGATGCAGAAGCATCCTCCCAACAAGCGCGCAGTGCCGAAGCTGAGGCTCAAGCCTCAGAATCTTCCGCACAGACGGCCGAGGGAGAAGCACAGAGTTCCTCGAGCGAAGCACAGGCTGCGGAGGGCCAGGCTCAGACTGCGGCTGGTGGCGCTGAAACCTCGGAAGGCGAAGCTGGCACCGCTGCCGGCCAGGCCCAGGCTGCTGAGGGTGAAGCCCGTGATGCTGCAGGACAGGCATTAGGCATGGAGGCTGAAGCCAGCGCCTCTTCGGCAGCGGCCCGAGGCTACGAGAGCGAGTCGCTGAGCGCTGCTGAAGCTGCCCGCGCTTTCGAAGTTGAGGCCGCTCAGGCTGCCCAGCAGGCTGCGGCCTTAGAGCAACAAACCAACACGGTGTTGGGCCAAACCCAGCAGGTCTATCAGGAAGCCGAACAAACCCAAGAAGACATCCTTGCTGTTCGTACAGATGCTCAAGCGGCATTGCAGCAGACCGAAGAAGCACGCAGCAACGCAGAGAGCGAACTCGCGACGGTGCAACAGCTGCGCAGCGAAACCGAGGCGCTCCGTGCAGAGTCACAATCGTTACACGATCAGATCGCCGACCTGCGCCAAGTGTCGGACGACCTGGTGCAAGTAATCACCGAGCTGCGCCAAGAGGCTGACTACCTGATCGGCGAGATCCAGCAACACGCCCAGACCGCCCAGCAGGCAGCTTCCGAGGCCTCCTATTCTGCCTCTGATGCCGCGGGCAACGCCTCTCAAGCCGCAGCATCAGCGGCTCGGGCGTCGGCCTACGCGGGCTAGCAACCCACCCTTCGATCGCTGCCAGTAGGACCGCCTTCCGCGACTGACCCTCCGCGCTGGCGCTCCTCGCGCGATTCCAGAGAAACACGGCGCCTTGCCCGGCTAAGATCTTCCCAAATGGCACCTCTCCGAACCAATCCAACAACCGCTCTAGCGACTCTCCGGCATCACTTGGAAGCGCTGAAGAGGCTGGTCCACGACGTTGGTCCTATCGAGGGTGTCAAGCAACTGAGTGGACGTCTCGAGCAACTTCACAAGGAAGCCAGCGGGCGCGGCTGTTGGGTTGAGCTCTCGTTCTCTCCCGAACTCGACGAATCGGATCTGGCAGCTATTCAACCGAGCCTAGGCTGGGCCGATCCTAGCCAGCAGACCTTGCTCGGACTATGGGGCAACGCCGGCGCTCCCAACCCTCCGATAGCAGCGGGCGAGGATCTCAGGTTGTCGGCAAGCCTCGCGGGCGTGCGCCGTATACAACGAGCAGGAGCTGCCCAGGCTCCGGTTTTGGTTGTTGTTTGGCCGCGATCTTCGACTGGGCCCAGCCAAGATCAGACCGCGCACCTAGAACGATCAGCGCAGGGCCGAGCGTTGACGGTGCTGCTCAGCATCTCCACCCAAAACGAGCCCACCCAGACCGTTGAGCCTGCCCAAGATGTTTCCTCCCCCACCGACTCGCACCAACATCAGCACTCCCTTGCCCCAGCTACGGCCCCAGTTGCAGACCCAGCATCCACCGCAACGTCCGCCACCACCATGCAACCCTGGCAACGCTCGTTACTTGCCACCCTGCGCCAGGCATCGTTGAGCGTTGAGCAACTCCAGCCTCCTAGCGAGACAACCGTCAACTCCTTGCTCGGCTCGCCGACCTGGAAACCACTGTGGAACACCCTGACTGCTAGCTCCCTGGCTAGCGCAGTGGAGGCATCTGCGGGCGTGCTGCGCCAACTGCTCAGCCAAGAGGAACGCGGCTTGGTTGGCAAGAAGGCACTGGTGCAAACCCAGGCCAGCCAGCCGGCCACCCAACTAACCGCTGCACAAGCTCCGAAGCTCCTCGCAGCTGTGCGTGACCAATTGCAACGCGAGTTCGGCGAGCTGGAACGTAGCCTCCGTGACCGTCTAAAATCGAAGCTAATGCCGCCGACCGCGCCAGTGTGGGAACGCTCACAGCAGCTACTGCAGGAGCTCAGCAACCTTCAACGCGAAGAGCGCGCTCGAACCCTAGCCACCAGCATCCCTGCGGACTTCGAAGACCGACTGCTGAGCGAACTCTCAGACGCCATCACAGAGGCTTGCACGGCCGACCTAGTGGCCTTGCAAGACTTGTCGCAAGGCCTCGAGGAAGACATCGAAGCGCGCGTTACAGCCGCCGGCGGGCCACCGGTCACCATCAACATAGTGCAACTCACCGCCGATCGCATTAACCGGGTAGCCAGCGGCAGCCTGCACTTTCAACGCACCTACCGTGGCGAACTGCCCAGGCCTGGTGTCTTTGAGTACGTGATGATCGCTCGCCGATCACAGATGATTCTCTTCATGATGTTTTCAGCGTTCGGACTCACCGCGCTGCGCAGCCAAGCCCACCTGATGGTGCCTATGGGAGTGTTACTGCTTGCCGGGGGCGGGGTCTTCGCCGCTCAGCGGGTGCGTAGAGAGCGCGTAGAGAACCTCGAGAAAGAGTTACAGAAGGCTCGCGAGCAACTGAGTACGGAAGTAAAACGCCAACTCAACGATGTTTGCCGAGCGTGGAGTGGGGTGCTTGCAGAACACCTGACGACCCAAGCCAAAGACATTGTCGAACAGGTAGACAACACCCTGCGTCAGTTCACCGCCAGCAGCGCCATCGAAGAGGCCGAGGGCAAACAGTTGTTGCAGTCACAGCTGCAAGGCGTTGAGTCGCAGAATCGCCGGCTGGCAGCCCCAACTCGTAGCCTAGAGCAACTCGAAAGAACGCTAGCCCAGTTCCGGGGTGAACTAAACCAGCTGATGCTCGGCCATTGTCGCGAGCAAATGCAGAAGGCCAAAATTCAGAAAGCCAGAGCCGAGGCTAGCGCCACGGGGCGCCCAGCGTGAACGTCGGCGTTGACCTCGGCACCACCTATTCGCTGATCGCGCGCATTTCACTTGATGGTTCGCCGACGCTCATCCCCGATTACGCCGAAGAGAGCGTAGTGCATACCCCTTCGGTGGTGCATATAGCGCACCGCAGCGCCTTTGTTGGCCGCAGCGTCGAAGTGCTCGCGCAGCAGCAGCCCGACCTCAGTGCGATTCGTTTCTTCAAACGTCAGTTTGGCGGCACGGAGCCGATTCATTTCGATGCAGACGGCACCCCTTGGTACCCAGAAACCATGGCCGCTCTGGTGCTCAAGAAACTACGTTTTGATGCCGAAAGTTGCTGTTCAACGCCGGTGAAGAACGCGGTGATCACCGTGCCCGCCCACTTCAGCGATCCACAACGCCGCTCGGTATTGGCTGCGGCAGCCCTGGCTGACATCGAGGTGCTTGGCCTGGTAGAAGAACCGGTGGCGGCCGCCCTGCACTACGGCGTCACCCAAGTAAGTCACGACCAAGTGCTAGTGGTGTATGACTTCGGCGGCGGCACCTTCGACGCAACCGTGCTGTCACTAGACGCAAGAGGGGTCTTCGTGCTTGCCAAAGGCGGGCTCACTGATGTTGGTGGCAAGGAGTTCGACGAAGCGATCGGCGCAATGGTTCTAGAACAGTTCGAGGAGGCTCTGGGGGAACCTATAGATCTCAATGCCCGCTCGTTGCTCGAACTGCGACGAATCTCAGAAGAACTAAAGATCGAACTGAGTTCTCCCGGCCAAACAACGGTTAGCCGAACAGTCGTCATAGCCGGCGAAGCCGTAGAAGTGCTGATTCTCCGGGCCGACTTTGACCGCAGGATCGATGAATTGATCGAACGCACCATCGCGGTCACGCGCGAGGTCGTCTTAGAAGCGGGCCTGGTGAACGACGACATCGACACTTTGCTTTTGGTCGGTGGCTCGTCCATGGTGCCGGCGGTCAAGGTCTACATAGATGCTGCCTTTCCTGATACTAAGATCCTGTTTCACCAGCCGACAAGAGCGGTAGCCTACGGTGCGGCCATTCACGCGGCCCAGTTGGCTGGCCACGCACAGGCGCTCGAGTTGCCTCCAGAGTTTCGCGGAGTGACCGGCTACTGTGTGGGAGTGCGCACCATGGACCCCTCCACCGGGCGTGTAGTGCTAGATACCCTGATCAAGAAGAACATGCCGCTGCCCGCCAAGGCACGCAAAACCTACTTCACCACCCGGCCCAATCAACAGCGCATGGTGCTCGAGTTGGTTCAGTATCGCGACCTAAGAAACCAAGGCAGAAGCGGAAGTAGCCGGGGCCCTGGCGGAAGTAGCACCGGTCGCAGCGGAAGCAACAGAGCCGAGCAAGACGACGTGATCTCCCTAGGCCAGATGGTGGTCGGACCGCTGCCTTCACCGCAAGTCAACTACCCCATTGAGGTGAGCATCGAGAACCTGGAAGATGGCACCGTGGCTGTGGGAGCGTACGATGCGCAAACTGGAATCGAGCTGTCGCAGGTATTTGGCCGAGAAGGGCAAGATGGGCTCGCTCACCTTGGAACGCAGCGCGCCTTGGTGCGGAACACGGTGATCAACCAGCTTTGAGTGGACTGCTCGACCGCCCCTTAGGGAATCCGAATTCCAGCTCGCGCAGCCCCCATCCTTTGCAAGGTGAACGGCTTTGGGCCGCTACGAACATCTCCCCATCTACCGCGCCGCTTTTGGTCTTTGTTTGGACCTCGAACGTTTTGTCCGAGGCTTCTCTCGGTACAACAAGTACGCCTTAGGCGCCCAGCTGCGGCAAGCAGCAATGGCTGTGCTGCGCCGCATCGTCCGCGCCAACGCCAAGGCAGATCGCCTCGAAGAGTTGGAAGAGTTGCGCGTTGAACTCGAGGAACTCAAGATTCTGATCAGGTTGGCGCAAGAGGCCAAGGCCTTCCAGAGCCTTGCGGTAACGAGCGGCTTGCGAACAGCGTCGTGGATCTCTGCCGGCAGAACGAAGGCTGGCTGCGCAGCACAAAAGCAAGGCGAAGCCCACAAGCCAAGGAAGATTCCGATTAGCTTGTGAGGCAAGCAGCCCCTCGCGCTAACAATAGCTGGCCAATTCAACAGCGGAAAAGGGTCAAAGGACCAAAGAGTCAAAGGGCCGACTCACCCTCCGGAACGACGAACACACAACGCCCGCCCGTTGAGGGGACCGCCAGGGCCGGAGTTGCGAACACCCTGGTGGAAAGCGAAGAACCACGCCAAGGAGGAACCATTCCGGTCACCAGACCAAGCCAAGTAGTTGGTCAGGTCAAAGCCGGGGTAGATCTTGCAAGTGGTCGAGCCACAAGGATCGCCAGGAGCATCCTTGAGATAGAGCTCGCTCAGCTCATCTAGTGTGGCCAGCCGCCAATCGGAGCTGCCTCCCAGTCGCAAACCACCGCAATAGGCAGACGCATTGCTCCAAGAGATACTGGTGCCGTTGTCGCGCGCCGTCCACTGCAGCGGCCCCTTGGTGTCTTGCAACACCCCTCCGCCGATGGGCCGGAACCTGTTCAGCCGTTGCCACGACCGCACCTGGTCTGCCAGTTCAAAACTCACCACTTTCTGCCCAGGTTCTTCGATGGTCACCACCTCACGCACCATCACCGAAGATTCCACGGTGCTGGTAGCAACCACAAAATGTTCTCCAAGGCCTGTGGGGATCCGGCGCATCTCGTTGGCCGCAAGTTCCCCCAGGTCCTCGCCATCAACCACCACACGAGCCGCCGAATCTACCACCAGCAAAAGAGTCGCCGGCGGTTTGGCAGCCGGTCTTGGTTTCGCCGGAGCGGGAGTGGCTCGGCGTTCCTGCGGGCGCGCTGGAGGCAATTCCTGAGCACTCAACTGGTGAACGGTGCCGAAGGTAAACGCAAACGTCAAACTCACTAGCAGCCAGCGACTCGCAGATCCGCCAGTCCGACGATGTGCCCGCCCTGCAGTTTTGATGTTCAACACAAATTGCTCTCTCGTGATTGATTGGCTTGATGCAGCACTTGGTGCCCGCCGGGAGGAACCCACCTGAGCCTGCTTCCGAGCCTCTCGGACCGGTGTTCACCCTCAGCCCCGTTCCCCACTAGACACAGTTTCGTAGCAAAGGATTATAGAGCCGGCGGACGGCTAGGGTACTCCCTAGTAGAGTGCCATCGCCAGAACTTCCAGGTTGCTGCCTCCTTCGGGTTGCCAACCTGGAAAGCGAGCCTGCAGCAAGCTTAAGGGACTATTGCTCCGGCCTCGCCCCTGCAAGTCTCAGCACCATCGATGAATGCCTTCATGACGCCGGCTGCAAAACCAGCGTCGTTGGAAACGTAAATCATATCGACAGGCCAAGATTGCTCTCCTTGCTCGCTGGTGCTGCTAGGCGGTGGCGTTGCGCCGTCCTTGGGCTTGAATTCCCATGTTCGGTCGATCTGAGAGTGAACTGGCATCTTGGTGCCAAACTGAAGCATCGGGCCAAAGCTGTAGGTCTGGGTGACCGTCCTGTCTTTATCGCGGTGGCTGAGATCTGCCAAAGCGACGTTGGTGAACCCGAGTGACACATCTTCGATTCCGGCGAGAGAGATCTCATACTCAAATGTCGAGGTGACATCTCGCCTGCGCACGGGCATCTCCGCTCGTGTGCCCGCCTGCCAACTGCCAAAACATTCCGTGCTGGAGGTGTGGGTTTCCTTAACAACAAGACCACACCGGCCTTGTTGGGTGACGCTCCACTGATCCGTACCTTCGGAAGAGCAACCGTTGCTGCTATCACCGATCACCGATGTGGACTTGACCGACCTCTGATCTAGCCAGCGTACAAGGATTTCGGCAGGCGATTGGGCCTCGCTGGATTGGGTCCGGCTAGACGCTGCACCGCGGTCACGCTCATAACCATCGACCGCAAGGCACAGGTACGGGCGCAGCACTTTTGAATAGGTGCCTCGATCCGAGGCGTACAGCAACTGTGCAGACTGGTTAGAAGAGTCAGCCGCGATGCTTAAGAAATTGCCGGCATCATCAAAATCCAACACCCACCACGGTTCGTTGGCACCGGCCGGTCCGGTCGCAGGGCTGTGCCATTGGTCACCGGAAAGAATGCTGCCGCCGCGCAGTTTTCTCAATTCCCACTTTGTGGGCAACCTCCAGACCTTGCGGCCATCTGTTTCCAGTTGAATGCAGCTGAAGTGCGCTTGCACACGTTCGCTGGCGTTGGTTTGTGGGCGGTTCCACACCAGACCCGTTTCACGATCGAGAAAAGTCTCCGTTGAGATTGCCTCGAAGCGACGCCAGTAGCGCTCGTAGGGCGCCACCGAAAGTTGAACTACCTTCTGAGACTCTTCCTCGGTAAGGCGCACGGTAGAGGTGGTCTTTGCCGCCGGGACCTCGGTGCTTTGCAACTCAACCAGGTTCTCGCCCACTTGAGCGGCAGCGAAGATGCTGCCACCGGCGAGCACGGGACCTAGTTCAGAACCGTTGACCCGCACGGTGCCAGCTCGATCGGCACGGACAACGAGCGACCTGCCACCGCTGCCACTGCTACCGCCGCCACCGACTGCCGAAGTCTCGGGCCGAATGAGCACTGCGTACTGTTTTGGTTCGTCTGCAGTGAACACACTGGGCCGAACCTGGCCTGCACAGTTGGAGATGATGATGTGCTCGCCCAAGCCGACCTTTTGCGAGCGCACCGCCCCTGGACTTAGTGAACCGAGGTCGATGCCGTCGACGATGACGTTACAAGCAGCCGTTGCACTAATCACCAATGTCGCTTGCACGGGTTTAGCCACCGGGCGAGGACGCGTTGCAACCGCTCTCGGTGGCGGCACATCCTGGGCGAGCAGTGGCTCCGCGTTCACCACCATGCTCGCCAGTAATGTAGCCCACAATAGGCTGGCGACCGCAAAGCCCCTTCGCAGACGTTGAAGAGCAACGCATGCCCCTGGCAGATTCTTCATGACTGTCTCTTCAAGAGGTGAGGAGGTGAGTTTGAGATGTGAGTCTTTGAGCATACTCGGAGGAGGCCCCCAGAGCCAAGACGACAGGGCCGGCTCAGCACGTTGCGCCCATGCATGTACCGGGTTCGATGCGATACATTGCGATGTCCGTTTTCTGATCCAGTCCGGCCTTCAAACTCGCCGGTTCGGCATGTCTATCGAGATAGCTACTTTCGGCGCTTGGCTCAGCGCGCGGTCGGCAAGAGACTTCGCCTCATCGCTCGTAGCGGCATGCAAGATTTGAACAACTAGGCCTTAGAGAGACTCTCATGACGCCGGAACAAGCAGCCCAAGTCCTCGGAGTATCAGCTGGTGCTAGCGCCGAGATGGTGCGCCAGAGCTACCAAGAACTCTATTCGGACTACCACCTGCGCCTGACAAACGCGCCTCTGCCGAAATTGAAGAAGGCCTTCCAGGAAAAGTTGGAGGCTCTTCGCGAGGCTGCGGAAGTGTTGGCACCAGGTGCTACGGGTGACCAAGGCAGTCCCGACCTGCCTTCTGCCCAGCCCTCCTACAACACCTCACCCGGAGCCGGGTCAACCACTGCCGGTCGCATGGCTGCAGCGAACGCCCGCCACCTCACACAGCCAGAGCCAGTTGAAACAACTGCAGACGCCGAGATCCCCCGTTCGGCCCTATTAGCCTGGCTAGTGGTCGCCGCAATGGCAGCAGGAATGACCTTTCTGTGGTTGCAACTAGGAAAAGCAAGAACAGAGGCCAAGGCACTGGCAAACAGTGTTTCAGAGTTGAGCAAAAGCCAAGATGGTGCCACCAAGGGCATGGAAAACGCCCAGGCCAACATTCAGCGACTGGCCTCGCAGTTGCAAAGCGGCCAGCTCACGGTACTCAACAAGTCTGGGCAAGACATCCAGATTCGCTGGATCTCCGCCACCTTCCTCGACCAACAGGGCGACTACAAAACCGTGAACTCCGCGTTCTACGGCTACCCTCAGTGGACCCTAAGACCCAACAGAAAGCAGGCCCTAGAGCTATTCGCTGAAGGCAAACCGACATGGACCGGCGAAACCATGTTCTACGCCATGGAGATCAGGCACCGTGGTTCCAACTACTTGCTTGCCGGGGCTTGGAAAGAACTCGAAGATGGAACGTTTCACTTCAGGGCAAGATAAATTCGGAGTTGTCGGGCGTTGGTCTGAGCACGGTCCTCCCCTCCCCATGCGGCTTCGCTGCCCAACCCTATTGAGATTGCTGGTCAGCCCGGATATCTCGACCTAGCCTCGGCAGAACCAGAGCTTGCTCCGCATCACCACGGCAAGCCGAGAGCGTGAAGCACTAGGCAGGTTCGGGCTAGCAAGGCCGTGTGAGCTTCCCGGCGCTCGAACAAAAGCTGGTTAGTTCAACAGCGCAAAAGGGTCAAAGGACCAAAGAGTCAAAGGGCCGGCTCACCCTCCGGAACGACGAACACACAACGCCCGTAAGAGGCGGAAATTGCCAACGTTGAAGGAGTTGCGACGACCGCCGCCGAAGTCCAGGAGCCACGCCGTGGAGGAACCATTCCGGTCACCAGACCAAAGCCAGAAGCTGGTCAGGTCAAAGCCGGGGTAGATCTTGCATTTGACCGAGCCACAAGGATCGCCAGGAGCATCCTTGAGATAGAGCTCGCTCAGCTCATATATTGTGGCCAGCCGCCAATCGGAGTTGCCTCCCAGTCGCAAACCACCGCAGTAGGCAGACGCATTGTTCCAATCGATATCGGTGCCGTTGTCGCGCGCCGTCCACTGCAGCGGCTTCTTGGTGTCTTGCAACACCCCTCCGCCGATGGGCCGGAAACGACTTTCCATTTCCAAGACCCGCGCTCGTTTCGCTTGTTCTTGCGCTCGTTTGGTTTGCTCTTGCGCTCGTTTGGTTTGTTCTTGCGCTCGTTTAGCTCGTTCTTTCTCTTGCCACGACCGCACCTTACCCGCGAGTTCGAAACTCACCACTTTCTGCCCAGGTGCTTCGATGGTCACGACCTCCCGAAGTTTCACCGAGGGTTCCTCTGTACTGGTCGCAATCACGAAGTGTTCCCCTAGGCCAACAGGTACACCGCGCATCTCGTCGGCCGCAAACTCGCCGAGGTCTTGGCCATCCATTACGACATGAGCGGCACCGTCGACTACAAGCATCAAGGTCGCCGGCAACTTGGCGACCGGCGTTGGCGTTGGCTTTGCTGGCGCTCTGGAGGGTCGAGCGGGCGGCAAGTCCTGAGCACTCAACTGTTGAACAGTGGCGAGCGTGCACACAAGCGTCAAACCCACTAGCAGGCAACAACTCGCGGAGCCTCCAACTCGAGTCTCGGTTCGCGCGGTGGGTCTGCTATTCAACACGCCGGCTCCCTCCTGCAATTGATTGGCTGGCGCATGAATCCCCGCCCACCTAGAGTGGTGGGTGCGACGGGGACTAGGGTCTCGTCTAAAAATCCTCACCATGAGATCCATTCTACTTCGACGCCGAATTCCACTGGCACGGCGTCTTGCGTTTCGACGGTACATCGTACCCACCCTGAACCGCCCTCGGCAGCTCTCCCTCAAGGTCAGCTTCAGGCTACAAGCCTTCGCTGCAACAACGGCTGCGTTCACAATGAATTCCGTGGTCTTGCACCCAGCCTGCTGAGTTGAACTGATGCCGATGGCACAACGTAGCTGTGCTTGCCTCAGGGTGCTCGCACTCGTGGACCCTACCCCTCGCTGAGAGCAGTGTGGGCGAGGAGCACGCTTGGCATCGAAGAACGTCGAACGCCTTCCCCACCAGGCTTCCAGTCTGGCTGCGGACTCGAGTTTGGCGCAGCCAAACGAGCCGACCTGCAGGAACCATCGGTCTGGGCTGCGTGGACTGAGCCCTCACCCCTTGTGGGTTCCGTTCACGCAGCCCAGGCCTCCACTCTTCACCTCCGGCAGAATCCTCTCCCTCTTTGCCACCGCGTTCCAAGATGCCCCCGACCGCAAACCCCGTCCTGACCGCGTTTCTAGCGACGAAGGCGGTGAGGGCGTCCCCGGCGGGGGCAGCTCGTCCCACGGGAGGCTTCGCACCGAGAGAGCCCCTCAACAGCACCAATCGAGAAGCTCACCGCGTTCCGGGCGACTGACTGCGAAGCGTCCCGTGGGAGTGGCAGCATGACCAGTGCGAAGCCTCCCGTGGGACGCCTACCCGCTCAGGACAAGGTCGCAGCCGGTGCCCCCGGAGGGGATCCCCGATCCGCCGAAAGGAGCGAAGACGCCCCACCAATCGCGATCAACCCGAACGACCCCCATCAACGCCCGCCGCCGCGCCCACGGCCATCGCCACCGCACGACAACCACGATCCCAAAAAGCCCCACGCACGACCACCGCCCACCAAAGCCGCTAGAAAGCCACCGCCGCAGAATTCGTCCTGTTGTGCGACGCCGCCGTCACCTCCCCAGTCACCGGGTCCCGCCAAATCGCCACCCAAACCCCTTCCCCTGCAAACCGAGCCCCACCCACCGCAATCTCCTCATAAGCAATCCCCAACCCATCCAACACAGCCTTCGGAAACTTCCCAGCAGGCACCTTCACCACCGGTTGCAACGACCCTGGCTCAGGCCCCGGCATGAAAAAGTCCGGCGTATTGATCGCCTCGTCGACGGACATACCGTAGTGAAACACGTTCAACAATCCCTGGAACGTCCGATGATGCAACCCCGACCCCATCGACGCGAAACCCAGAACCGGCTGATCTCCCTTGAACACAATCCCAGTCTCAGTCGGCGACTTCAAACGACTCCCAGGTTCGATCTGCGCGATCTGCGCTTGCTGAAACGACGCAGGATCACCGATGGTGATGCCGTCTACGACGATGGCGGTCTTGCCCCACAAGACACAGTTGATGCTGTGTGTGATCGCTGCGATGTTGCCTTCAGAATCGATCGCCACCACATCGTCTGAATGCTTAGGCCCAGCGTCCTTCCAAGGCATGGCGACCTTGCCGGCTGCGAGATGCTTCCATAGTTCGTCAGCATGTGCCGTGGTGACTCGCGAATCGGCTGAAAAATCGATACCGGGGTACATCGCGGCTTGAGCCGCCTCAGGAAAGAAGTCGATGACATAGAGCTGAGTGATGTCCAGCGCCTTGCGAAAAGAGCTGGATGACTCGGTCCAATGACCTTCATCCAGCATCCCGGACGCCCGCGCGAGGTTCTGCGCCTCGATCATTGACACACCGCCACTGTTCGGTGGGGGATTGGTGTAAAGCGTGTACTGCTCGCCCAATGGGGCAGACAGTGCACTACTCCAAGTCACCTCGTAGCGGCTTAGGTCTTCGAGCGTCATCTTGCCGCCATCGGCGTTCACTGCGGCGACCAAGCGCTCTGCCCACGGCCCCTTGTACATGTAGTCCGTGCCATGACGCGCGACGTTGCGCAGGGTCTCGGCCAGCGCAGGCTGCTTGAAGACATCGCCTTCAACGTAGGCTGAACCGTCGGGTTTGAGAAACGTCTTCCTGGTCTCAGGCAGACGCGCGAGGTCTGTGGCTCTACCGCTCCAGTAGCCAGCGACCTTCTTGGAGATCGGCATGCCATCATCTGCAACGAAGATCGCGGGCGCGAAGATCTGATCAAACGACAGCTCGCCGAACTTTGAGTGCGCTGCGCCGACCCCCTTCATAAAGCCACCCACCATCGCGGTGCGACCGTTCGGGTCTCGGCCGTATAGGCCGTCGGCAGAACTCATGTCGATCCCGCCGGGGATGGTCATCGGTTCGGTCTCGCCGAGCAGCGTGTTCCACTCAGCGTTCATGGTGTAGACCTGCTTTGATTCAGCGTCGTAGTAGACCAGCGACATGATGCCGAAGTAGCTGATAGGAGCGCCTGCCGTTAGAGCTACTTGAGTGACTGCCGTGGTCAGCGCAGCGTCGAGCGCATTGCCGCCCTGCTTGAGCGCCTCGAACCCAGCGCGAGCGGCGAGCCCGTTGTAGGCAACAGTGACCGCTCCGTTCTTGCCGCTTGCGACTCCGGCCTCGGTCCGGTCGACCAACTGGGCCTGCATGTAGCGATCGTAGTCTGCACGCCACGAGTCCGGGTGGGTGTCCGACACCTTGGAAATCGGCGGCGTCACCGTGCGCGACTGCGCCACAGCTGGACCGCTGAACACGGTCGTCGAGAACAGCGTTGCCGAAAACAGAGTTGCCAACAGCAGCACGAATAGCACTGGACCTGCCGCACTACGTCGACGATTCAGTCGACCTAGGGAATCCGTCGTCAGTTTCAACATCGCAACTAGCTCCTGGTGGGGTCAAGGTTCGCTCTCAGCTTACCTCTTGGAGAAAACACCCTAGCGTTGGAGAAACACCCTTCGGCCCTACAGCCGTTGAACCCGTCCAACCGCAACCCACATCAACAGCACGACCAACAGACTCGAAGTGAACGTGTCAGCTCCCGGAATCTCCACGACACTGCGCCCACGCAATGGAATCTCCTGCACCGGCTGATCACGATCGTCGGTCTCGAATCGGAGGATTGCAGTCGATATGGAGGTAACTGCTCCTAGGTTGCGGTAGGTGACCTCTAGTTCAAGATTTGATCCTGGCGGCATGGTAAGGGTGCCCGGCGCGGGCTCGACGCTCCACTCGCCACCGCCACCGATCAACACAAAGCTCCCTCTGAGAGTCGCGCCGCCAACGTTGTCGAGGCGCAGCGTTTGCACGATCTCACCACCCACTGGAACGGCGTCCACAACGATCTCTGCCGGGGAGATCTCGAGCATCGGAAGCAGTCCAAAGCCCAGCATCTCGACTACTGCCAGTGGCTCTTCGGGATCTGTCGAACTCACGTCGAGAACGCCTTCGTACCTGATCGCGTCGTCGGGCCGGAAGACCACCTGGACCCTCACCTCTGCCTGTGGTTCAAGCGTTCTGGGAAGCGGAGGTGGTGTGAGTTCAAACTGCGGCGGTGTGCCCGCACGCAGCGTTGCGCCGCTCACATGCAGCGGCAGCGTACCTTCGTTGCGCACGCGGAACGCGCGTTGGCCACTGGCTCCGTCGGCTCGGAGAGCACCGAAGACATAGGGCCGCGGCCTTACTGAGACATCAGGACCATCAGAACGGCCCCGCAGGGTGAAGACCATGGCACTCGCTCCACCTAGTGCGTCGGCCAGAGTGAGGATGGCGCTAGCTTCTCCGATTGCGCCATTCGGATCAAACACAAAGCGAAGAGCAACACTCTCGCCCGGGGCAACCCGAACCGCCGGCTGGCTAGCTCCTCTCGTTCGTTCGATACCAACCGTGAATCGATCAGCCTGAGTGCCGCGCACTGTCCACACTAGGTCCAGCGGAGCCGCGCCCGCGTTGATGACATCGACGACCCGCGAGGTGCGCGTCAACGGTCCATAGACGATGCTAGGGAGTGCAATCGGCACTGCCGGATCGCCGATCTCAGGAACCGCAATCGCGGCCACTCCGCCAGCACCTGTTAGCGGAACGCTCAGTGGCAGTGCCCCCTCAACGGCGATCAAGAGATCCGCTGCAAAGGCTCCGGTCGCTAGTGGGTTGAAGCTCACCATGAGCTCGAGACCCTCACCAGGATCCAACGACACCTTAGGACTATTGACCGAGAACAAGGGCGCGGTAGTGCTGGCGCCATCCACGGTGACCGTGCTGCCACCGTCATTGACGACTTGGATTGCTTGCATGGCGACCCCACCGGGGCTGACCGCTCCGAAACTGATCTGCCCGGGCGCGACACGCAGAGACTCTCCTGTTCCGAAAGGCAAACCGAAGCTCACCACCTCGAGAGTCTCTTCAACCCCTTGAAACGGTTCGCGACGGGAGTACTCGTCAGTCAACAAAGAAACTGGACCGTCATCACCGGTTCCGAACACTCCGTCATCACCGAGCCCTAAGAGCAACTCAAGCCGGCCGCCTGAGTCCATGATCGATACCGGGCCGATATCGCGCTCGGTGTGAAAGTTGCCAAACAAATGACCAGCCTCATGGGCCGCGATGCGCCCTAGAGCGACGCCCAACAGGTCAATCAGATCCACGCCCAGACCAAGCTCAACACCATTCAATGAGTTGGCATTCATGGCCTCTTCGCTGAGCAGATCGAGCAGCACAACCGCTGTCTTCGCCCGTTCGAAATTCCCTGGGTCGATCGCCTCCGCGATACCGATTGTGCCGATATTCAGTTCTTCAATGCTCCCACCCACCACGATCCGCGCATCGCCGAGCTGTGCGGCGTGATCTCGACTGTTCCGTATTTCAATATCGAACTCACCTAAAAGGCCCGTGGCCTCAAAGTCGCCATTGCCACCTAGCGCTCGGACCATCTCACTGAGTTCTTGCTCAACGGTTGCGAGCACCGCGTCGATCACCATCGATTCAGCGTCGCCAGGCAACGACCACCGATCTAAAAAGGCGCTCAGCGCCGATAGCTCAACCAACTCCGGCGGGAGCACGGAGCCGAAGAAAATCGCGCGGTCAACGACCGCCCCATCAAAATCGAGGAAGAGTCCTTGAGGGATCGTGTCCCCCCGCCTCTGCTTTGACCCATCGGTCATGGATCCTGAATCCGCCCGAAAGATCCCTAGCTCTACCCCATAGAGTTCAGGCACAAACGGGCCGGTCGGCTCGACCGCAAGCAGGTACCGGCCTGCCTGCGCTGCAACGTGGGCAACGGAGGCGTCACCACCAGCTGGCAACGGTGAACTGGCGGGATACAACGCCGACAGATCAAAGCGCGAACCGACCAACAGCTCACCCGTGTCATCCAAGAACGCGATCCGGTGGTCCGCACCCTCCCGCAACGTGGCCGCAAGCACATCGCCGGCCTCGAGGTCGAGCGCAAACAGGTCACGGCTCGACGCTGCCGCAGAATCGAGAGACAGGTGCAACCGATAGGTTCCCTCGGTACCCACCCCGGGACCGCTCCCAGCATCGAACAGATCCTGAGGCAAGAACCCACTGTCCTCGCTCGAACCGCCGACAATCACAAAATAGTCATCGTCGAGAGGCAGTCGCAGCGTTATTGCGGCATCACTCGAGACGAAGAAACCACCCACGATGATTGAATCTTCAAACGCGATCACCAACCCGGTGGAGTTCGCGACGGCAAGGAATACATCTAAGGTGCTCCCTGGATCCGGTGTTGCAGCCAAAACAGAGAGCTGTTGACCAGCGAGTCCGGCGATCGAAAAGACATCGAAGTCGCCGCTGCCGGTGCCAGCTGAGCCATGCGCTCCGTTGCCGACGAAGCCATCGCCGCTGTATCGCGGACCTCCCCTGACCCCGAGTGCATTCAACTCAACCGCAGTTGGAATCGAGCCGCCAAGGTCGAGACCTCCTGACCCGAAGTCGCCGAGTTCAACGGTCTGATCTAGAACCTGACCGCGCACCAGCAGCAGATCGTCGAGAGCCACCGGCGGCAAAGGTTCCGCTAGAGCCGGAGCGTCGTTCAGAAACAGAGCGGCCGGAGGCTCGATCTCTTGATAGAACGTGCTCGCGCCCCGTTGAACTCGGCTGGCTGCAACCTGCTCGAGCCGCACCCGCCACCCGTCCAGGTCCGGAGTGACTTCCGCCGGAAGAAAGCTCAGATAGGGGTTGGCTTCGGACGAAGCAGCAGCACTGCCCATGTCCATGCCCGAGCGGCTACGCGGCCTCTCTGGCCGCGGCTCCGAACCTTGCGCCAAGGCCAATTGACTCGCAAACAGGCAAACTGCGACCAACAGTGCGGCCCGCCGCCACCGCGCGCGTGCTGTACCTGGCCTTCTGCAAAAGCGGGAGCCGATCGAGAGCCTCTGACTATGCGGTTGATCGATCCAGCGCGCCTCACCCATACCAGCAGCTTAACGCCTTGAACTCCCAGGAATACTCGGTCGAGCCGTCCGAAAACTCACTAGTCTTCACCGACCAGTCGGTAGCGGGTCGCCTGATGCCGGATCACTTCGCCGCTGACCATGAAGATCACATCTTCAGCGATGTTGGTGGCCTGGTCGGCGATGCGTTCGTAGTAGCGCGACAGCGACAAGAGTTGCAAGATCTCCGCCCCCCGATCGGGCGACACCGCGATCAACTGCTCGATCGTCTTGTAGAAGCCGGTGTGAATCGAGTCGACCTCCTCATCGTCGGTCAACACTTGGCGCGCAAGGCCGATCTCGGTGTTGATCATCGCGTCGAGACAGTCGCGCACCATCTTGCGTACACGACCGGCCACGTACTCGAGCTCGTTCGGATGCTCGATCGGCTCACGAGTCGCGAAGAACGCCGCGCGCTCAGCGATGTTCTGAGCAAGGTCACCGATACGTTCAAGATCGTTGTTGACCTTGAGAAATCCAACCACTCGTCGCAAGTCAGCCGCCACTGGCGCGTGCAACGCAAGCACCTTGAGGCAGTCTTCCTCGAACTCAACCTCCAGTCGATCAACAATCAAGTCGCCCTTGATCACCTGGTTGGCAAGAGCAAGGTCACGTTCGGCGACGGCTCGGGTTGCCTTCTTCACAGCCTCTTCCACCAAGGCACCGATCTCGAGCAGTTTCTTGGTGAGGCTGGTTAAGTCGCGCTGCAGATGGGTTCTCATGGTCTTCGTTTCCTGAGAGGCTTCTAGCGGTTTGTGATTCGCTCAGCGGACGGTCAACCGACTGGGTCTACCTAGCCGAACCGTCCGGTTACGTATTCTTCGGTGCGCCTGACCGAGGGATTGGTGAAGAGCTGATCGGTGTCATCGAACTCGACCAGCACACCTGCTTCTAAGAACGCAGTGTAGTCCGACACACGGGCGGCCTGTTGCATGTTGTGGGTAACGATGACCATGGTGTAGCGCTTCTTCAGTTCGAACATCAGGTCTTCGATCTTGCCGGTCGATACCGGGTCAAGTGCCGAGCACGGTTCGTCCATTAGCAGGATCTCGGGCTCCATGGCCAAACTGCGCGCAATGCACAGACGTTGTTGTTGCCCACCGGAGAGCCCCAATGCGGAATCGTGCAACCGGTCCTTGACTTCATCCCACAGCGCGGCCTTGCGCAGCGAGTCTTCCACCAAGTCAGGCAATTGTCTTTTTGGCACCCCGTTGATCGCCGGCCCCCAAGACACGTTCCTAAAGATCGACTTGGGAAAGGGATTGGGCTTCTGGAAGACCATGCCGATGCGCCGGCGCGCCTCAACCGGATCGACATCCCTGGAGTAGAGGTCCGTGCCGCGATAGAACACATGACCGCTGATCGACACCGACGGGACAAAGTCGTTCATCCGGTTCAGCGTTCGAAGAAAGGTGCTCTTGCCGCAACCCGACGGTCCAATGATCGCGGTCACCATCTTTTCGGGAATCTCGAGGGTGATTCCCTTCACTGCCTCGGTGGTGCCATAGCGCACGACAAGGTCTCTGGATTCGAGCACTGTCGTGTGGTCCCGCAGGGAATCAGGAGTACCGTTTGGAGCCTTCTCGGCGGCCTCGTCGACCTGAGTGGCTAAATGATTCGAGGGCGTCATTTGAGGCTCCTAGCTGAGCGGTAGCGGATCAGCACAGCTACGCCGTTCATTAAGAACAGGATGCAGAGCAAAACAATGATGCCCGCGGCCGCAAGCGCATGAAACTCCGCCTGCGGCCGAGCGGCCCAGTTGTAGATCTGAATCGGAAGAGCAGTGAAGTCATCCATGGGGCCGGTTGGCACAAAGGCGACGTAGCTGTATGCACCAACCATGATCAACGGCGCGGTCTCACCGATGGCTCGAGAGAGCGACAGGATCACTCCGGTCAGAATGCCCGGAAGCGCGGACGGTAGGACGTGGTCCCTTACCGTTTGCCAACGAGTTGCACCCAACGCGTATGCCGCCTGGCGCAACGAACCCGGTACTCCTCGAATTGACTCTTGGGCAGCAATGATGATGACCGGTAGCACCAACAGCGCCATCGTCAGGCTGCCCGCGAGGACGCTGCGGTCAAGCGTCAGAGCACGCACGAAGATGGCGAGTCCCAGAATGCCATAAACAATCGACGGCACGCCGGCGAGGTTCGCGATGTTGATCTGGATCAGTGTTCGCACACGGCTGGGTTTGGCGTACTCCTCGAGATACAGCGCAGCTGCGACGCCGATCGGAACCGCGAACACGGCGGTCAGGGAGATCAACCAGAGCGAGCCGTAGATCCCTGATTTGATGCCCGCGAGTTCGGGTTTGCGCGACGGGAAGCTCGAAAGGAACTGCCAGTCGAGATGCCCCAGGCCGTCGCGGAGCACTTGATAGAGCAGGGCCACCAAGAACAGGACCCCGCACAGGGTGAACAGCAAACAAAGCCACTGAAACATCGTGGACAGGATCCGACGACGACGCAGGAGCGGGCTGGTAGCGAGCGACGCCCTCGACTGGATGCGACTGGCCTCCATTACTCGTAGACCTCGCGGTAGCGTTGCAGAATCCGATGAGCCAGCACATTCATCACCAGGGTGATCAAGAACAACAAGGCGCCAACCGCGAAGATGGTGTTGTACTCGATGGTGCCCGTTGGGGTGTCGCCGAGACTGACCTGAACGATGTAGGCCGTCATCGTGCCAATGCTCTCGAGATAGTTCGCAGTGAGCTTGGGCGTCATCCCTGCCGCCAAGGTTACTGCCATGGTCTCACCGATCGCTCGCGACAGAGCGAGTACAAAGGAGGCCAGAACCCCGGACAGCGCACCCGGCAAAACGATGCGCAAGGTGACCTCCATGCTGGTCGCGCCCACGGCATATCCGCCCTGTCTAAGTTCGTCTGGTACGGCGCGCAAAGCATCGTCACACAAGGAGGCGATCATCGGCAGGATCATGATGCCGACGACAATCGACGCACTGGCCGCGTTAAACACGTTGGTCTGTGGCAACACGGCCTGCAGCAGCGGAGTGACGAAAGTTAGTGCGAAGAACCCGTAGACCACTGTTGGAATGCCCGCCAAGATCTCGAGAACCGGCTTTAGAACGGTTCGAATGCGGGGCGTTGAGTACTCGCTGAGATAGATGGCCGAGGCAAGACCCAGCGGAATCGCGATGACCGCCGAACCCACCACAATCATCATTGTGCCCGACAGCAGCGGCAGGACCCCAAAATGACGAGGCTCGAGCAACGGGGTCCAGCGAGTGCCGAACAGAAAGTCCGTCACCGGCACCTTTGAGAAGAACTCGAAAGCCTCACGAAACAACACCACTACGATGCCGATCGTCGTCGCTACCGACAGGGATGCACTGCCCAAAAGCACCCAGCCGATGCCACGTTCGCGGCGGTCACGCCACGGGCTCGTCTTGCTCGCGAGCTGGTTCTTGGGTTCATTTGGGTTCATAGTGGGGGGCTGTAACAGTTAGTCGTTGAGGCTAAGCAGATTCGACCTGAGAGCTCATGAGCAGTGCTCGATTCGGCTTGGGCTCAGAGCAAACGCTTTGTTGAGGCCAACAGCGACGGACTCGTGTCTCCGGCTAGTTCACGCCCTGGCTGAACAATTCGTCAATGGCTACACCAGCCCTGTCGCCGCCGTACACAGAACCCGTGACTCCTTGAGCGAACCGCTTTTTGGCCACGTCGTATGCGGCCGCCGGAAGAGCTACGTAGCCCACTTCCGCCACGAGCTTCGGAGCTTGATCGAGGTAGTACTCAACGAAGCTTTTTACCTCAGGCCGCGCGGCCGATTGGGTGCTGACGTAGATGAATACCGGGCGCGCCAGTGGCGCGTAGGTGCCATCATTGATGCTCTGAGCACTGGGCGCTACCGCCCCGCTACCCGGATCAACCGGGACCACTTTGATGGCGTCTTTGTTCTCGACGTAGTAGGCGTATCCGAGGTAGCCGATGCCGTGCCTGTCCCCAGCCACCCCGGTGACAATGACATTGTCATCCTCGCTTGCGGTGTAGTCGGAACGGGAAGCTCCGCCATCTCCGTTGATTGCCTCAGTGAAGTAGTCGAACGTGCCGGAGTCAGGGCCAGGACCGAACAGTGCGATCTCTTCGTTCGGCCAGCTTGCGCGAACTTGCGACCATCTCATCACGGTGCTTTCGGGCTTCCAAATGGCGTTGAGCTCCTCGACCGAAAGAACATCCACCCAAGTGTTCTCACGGTGCACGATCACCGAAATCCCATCGAACGCTACGGGCAGCTCGATAAAGCCCAAACCAGCAGCAGCCAGACGGTCCTGTTCGCTGGCCTTGATCGGCCGTGACGCATCGTTAATGTCCGTCTCACCGTTGATGAATTTCTTGAAACCACCACCGGTGCCTGACGCTCCTACGGGGACACGAACTCGAGGCGCAACCGAGCGGAACTCCTCCGCTACTGCCTCGCTGATCGGAAACACGGTGCTTGAACCATCAACGCTGACCGTCCCCGACAGCTCGGAAGCCGCGTTTGTCGAGGCATTGCCGGTCGTCTCTCCGCCGCCGCATCCGATGAAGGTCAATAGTGCGAAGAACGAGACCAAGGCGAGCAGCTTGAAATCCGAAGACAGAAGGCGAGTCGTGTGAAGAGACATTGAAACGGGACTCCTTCGAGCTGTTGAGAGTTGTGAATTCAACCTGAGCTTCGCTCCAGGGTGGTGTCTGCCAACCTCAGCGATCTCGTCTTCTGAAGACTCGCCAAGCCCTGTGAAGATTTCGTCAACGCTCGTGTGAAGATTTCGAGAAGATCACCTTCTGCAAGCGCTTCAACCCGTTGCCGCAGCGCGCTCTACAAGAGGGCTGGACCTTTCTTCGATACGGGAAGCACCTTCGATACGGGAACAACGATGCGAAACTGAGAGCCCTCGCCGACCTCACTTTCAACCTCAACTCGACCTCCGAGGGCATTGGCAACGTTCTTCACGATCGCAAGTCCAAGCCCGGTGCCACCCAGGTCTCGAGACCGCGCCTTGTCGACCCGGTAGAAGCGCTCAAAGATGCGGGCGAGCTGCTCTTGGGCGATCCCAGGGCCGCTGTCTTCGACCTCGAAGACGACCTCGTCTTGCTTGATGAAGAGCCGCACAGCGACCTTGGCACCAGCTTCTGAGTACTTGACTGCGTTGCTCACCAAATTGGAAAACGCCTGCCGCAGCTGCTCAGCCTCAGCCAGCACTGGAATCGCCTGCTCGCTTGGTTCGAAAGACAGCTGAATCCGGCGAGCATCGATCTCGGTTTTGAGCGCGTTGAGCACATCGGAGACCACATCGCGAGCATCCAAGGGGGCGTCTGGCGTTTGCACCCTGCCTGACTCGATCCGTGACAGCGAGAGCAAGTTACCAACCAGGTCCGAAAGCCTTGTCGTTTGGATCTTGATTCGACTCAAGAAGCGGCGGCGGGTGTCGTCGTCCACGTCATCAACGTCAAGCAGGGTCTCGACAAAGCCTCGGATTGCAGTGAGCGGTGTCTTCAGTTCATGGGACACGTTCGAGACGAAATCCCGTCTGACCCCTTCGAGCTGTTCGATCCGGGTGACGTCGTGGAGCACCACCACCGCTCCCGCACACTCATCGTCTTCGCTGCGGTTGCGCTGACGCATCAGGACATTGGCAGTGAGTTCCAACGTCCTCTCTTCCTGCCCGGCTGCCCCACGCGTGAACGACCGGTGGACCTCCTCGCCGGTCTCGATGGTCTCCTGGATCGCCTGCAGGACGTGCGGTTCGCGGGTCACCTCCACGATCGGGCGATCATTCAAGCCATCCTCCGCGTTGGCAATGCTCAGCAACCGTTGCGCAACCTGGTTTATGTGCAGAACCCGCTCCTGAGCGTCAACCGCGAGCACGCCGTCGGTCATCGCAGACAGCACAGTCTCGAGCTGGGTGCGATCCTGCGCCTTCGAACGGGTCTCCATCTCGATTCTCTCGCTGGCCGCGTTGATGGATGCGGCCAGCGCGCCGAGCTCGTCCTGGCTCCTAACCACGACACGGTGTCCTTGCTTGCCACTGGACAGCTTCGATCCGGCGACCGCCAACAGCCCGAGCGGCTCGGCAATCCTTTGAGAGAAGTAGAGCGCCACCGCCATCACGACCAACACTGCAGACGAGCCCCACAGCCAAAGCCCCCGGCGCGCGCTCTCAACCAGGCCGGGATCGCTGGCAACCTCGAGCGCTCGCAAAGCAATGATGAAGAGGGCGGCCGCAAGGCCCAGCACCAACAGCGCGATGCCAACGAAGAGACGCCATGAAAATCGAGTAAACATGCTTTTCAGAATACGGGAGGTTGCGAGCGGCACCGCTCCGAGGGCCCTTGGTAGAACTATGCCGTAGCCTCTTCACGAAAGCAGTAACCCACGCCTCGAACTGTCTCAATCAAGGCGCCATGGGGCTGCAACTTGCGCCTTACGGAGCGTACATGAACATCGATATTGCGGTCGATCACCACCACTTGGTCGCCGATTGCCCGGCTGACCAGTTGATCACGGGAGAAAACACGGCCGGGATGCGACGCCAGGCAGTGAAGGAGCCTGAACTCGGTGGGAGTGAGCTCGCGCCGATCTCCATCGACCGTCACGCGGTGGCGGTCGGGATCAATGGCCACCGGCCCCCGGATGATCCTCTGACTCAGCTCCTCAGAGTTCCTGGCTGCTGACCGCCGGAGTACCGCCTTGACCCGAGCCACCAACTCTTTTGGACTGAAGGGCTTTTGCACGTAGTCGTCGGCTCCCACACCCAGTCCAAGGACCACGTCACTCTCCTCGCCTTTCGCAGTGACCATGACGATTGGAATGTGTTGAGTCTGAGAGTGCGCACGCACATGGCGGCAGATATCGAGCCCATCGACACCGGGTAGCAACAGATCCAGCAAAATCAGGTCGGGCAGTTCGCGTTCAATCGCCCGAATCCCTTCGGGACCGGTCATCGCGGTGGAGACCTCGAAGCCCTCTCTTAGAAGGTTGAAGGTCAGAACCTCCAGAATGTCTGGTTCATCCTCGACGATAAATATCTTTTCTCCGGGCATGGACCGGTTTCTCCTTAGCCAGTTCTCAAGGCGTGCGACATGCGATCTTCAGACCGCAACAGGAGCTTGAACCAACTTCGCTGAAGAGCCACCATTCTTCCTCAATCTCCTTCAGCATCTTCACGCAATCTTCACATTCTGACCCCAGAGTCAGCGGGTCTTCGAAACGTTCCTGCTGATCTAGCAGTAGGGCAGACCTGCCTCTTCTCGAACTACATGGCCGTTAGGCCCTTGCGGAAGAGGCCCTGACTACCGTTAGCGTCACACCAAGGAAACGCGGCCGTCCCTGATCAAACTCAAGAACCAACTACGAAACCACCAAGGAATCCGACATGCAACCCAACCCCTCCTCACTCCTCGCTCCTCTCAGGGTCCTGATCGCGACCGTTCTTGCTGCCGGCCTAATATCTGCCAGCTCGGCCTCAGCCGAAGACCCCGAATGGAAGACCTATTGGAAGAACGGCACCCGCATCGAATCCAACGACGGTCAGTTCAAGATCAAGATCGGCGGCCGTATCCACGTCGACTTCAGTTTCGCCGATGAAGATGAGGCACTCGCCGACGCAGGCATCACCGACGGCACCGAACTCAGGCGCGCTCGCCTCTTCGTCTCTGGCGAACTCAACGAACGGGTCGAGTTCAAAGTCAATCTCGATTTCGCCGGCTCAGAAACCGCAGTCAAAGACGTCTACGTTGGCCTCATCAACTTGCCTGGCGTCGGCGGCATTCGCGTCGGTCACATCAAGGAGCCCTTTAGCTTCGAAGAGATGAGCTCGTCGAAGTACTTGCCGTTCATCGAGCGCTCGATGCCGGTCGAGGCCTTCGCGCCCTCACGCAACATGGGTTTGATGCTGCACAATTCGGTGGCGGACGATCGCTTTACTTGGGCAGCCGGCGCCTTCAAAGAAGCCGACAACCGCGGCCGTAGCCTGGGCGACGAATGGAACGTCACCGGCCGCTTCACCGGCCTCATCCTCGACGGCAAGAACGGCGACAAGGACAACGGCCCCCTCCTTCACCTTGGAGCGAGCCTCTCATCCCGTTCCCCCAACGACGACAGCGCTCGCTATCGCGCCCGACCACAGAGCCACCTATCTCCGCGTCTGGTCGACACCCGCGGCCTGATGACTGAGGGCGTCGATCTACTGGGCGTCGAGGCTGTGTTCACGCACGGACCCTTCTGGGCCTCGGCCGAGCAGATCCAAGCTGATCTCGACTCGCCCACCTCGGCAGACCTCTCTGGCTTCAACGTCCAACTCGGCTGGTTCATCACCGGTGAGCGCCGCGCCTTCAAGAAGAGCGAAGCCGTCTGGGATCGCATCAAGCCGAAGAACCCGTTTCTCAGAGACGGCGGCAGCGGAGCTTGGGAAGTCTCCGTGCGCTACGCCGACCTTGATCTCACAGATGGTCTGGCTTCAGGCGGCGAGCAAGATGGTCTCACCCTGGCAGTCAACTGGTACTTGAACTCGGCAACCCGAGTCATGTTCAACTACGCCTCGACCGACGTCGCACCCACCGGCTCGGTGGACTTTCTGATTCTGCGGTTCTCGATCGACTTCTAGCGGAACAGCACTCCCAAGTCTCGCGCACGATCACTCGCGCGATCACCACCCCATGAGTCTCGGTCCATGACAGGCTCTGTGGAGTTGCTCTCGGGTTCCGTGGCTGCCACTTAGCGGCCCTCCCATCCAACGCTTCGCAGCGGAGATAGTCCTATGCCCACCAGAATCCTGACTGCGCTCGCGTGGACCGCACGCATCGCCGGTTGCTTAGTTGTCGCTGCCTTTCTCTACGGGTCGGATCAATGTCCAACCGACAGTTGCGACAGCGACTTCGGCGGCGCTGACCAGCCCTGCGGCGCGACCAGACCATTCTGCGAGAACCCTGCTGATGACAACAGCGACTGTGTGGCCTGCAGAAACAGCAGCGACTGCAGTTTCGGATCCTTATGTGGCACCAGCAACGTCTGCTCTGCGCCCGAGGCCACTTGCTTCGAAGACAGCGAGTGCGGAGGCAGCATCCCCATTTGCACGGTCGACTTTCCGCAGGCCCGTGCACGACTCGCGCTGGATCCCTTCGCCGACCTGATTGCGAATCGCGGCCCGTCGGCTGACCTCTACGAGGATTCCGGGGAGATGATCTCGACCTTGTCGTTCAGTTTCGGTTCTGCGAACGACGCAGTCCTACGCGACCTCGACCTTGATGGCGATCCTGACGTGTTGGTCACATCTGCTGGCTCCTACGGCCTCCTCCTCAATCAAGGCGACGGCTCTTTCGTCGAACTTGCAGACTTCGGATTGAACATCATCTTTCCCAAAGCGGCACTGTTCAATGAGCTTCCCCTGATCTTGCTGACTGAAGACAGCGCACAACTCAACGCCTCCTCCCAGAGCCCCGACCTCATCCATGAGGGCGAGATCATGCCGCGCGAGGACTGGAGCGGAAACGACGACGCCGCCGATGCCCATGCTTCCGCTGGTGCCGTCGGCGACCTCAACGGAGACGATCGCGAAGACATGGTCATCGGCCATTCTGCTCAAGAGGTCGGCACAGGGACCGCCGAGGCCCGCATCTGGTTCCGCGATGCGGAAACTCTGACATTCACACAGGGGCCTGACCTGAGTCTCGCCGGTAGCTTCAGCACCCACGCGATCACCCTTGAAGACGTGGATAGTGACGGCGACCTAGACATCATCACCTCGCACCAGGCGGTTCCGGCTGCTCCGCGTGGCACCACCACGGGCAAGAACGTCGTGTGGTTGAACCAGGGCGGGACGCAAGGGGGTACGGAGGGAGCCTTCACAGAAAGCACCTCTGACCTTGGCACCACCTATGCCACCGCGATCGCCTTCGCTGACCTTGATGGCGACGACGACCTCGACGCCATCCTGGCAAACGGTGCACCGGGCCTCGATGTGTGCAGCGGAGCAGCGTCACCAATGACGCCCAACACGGTCTGGATCAATCAAGGCGGCACGCAAGCAGGAACCGAAGGCGAGTTCATAGACAGCATGGTCGCTCTAGGCAGCAGCGCCTCAACCGATGTGCTGGTCACGAGTGCAGTTGGCCGGATCGGCGTCTGGTTCACCAACCTATTGGGACCAGACGATTTCTATCTGAACGACGGCGGCACGCTCACCATCAACCAGCATGTTCCAAGAGATCCGGCAGCCCCACCAGTGCCGGGCGAGCGCCTCCACACGACCGCGGTGAAAGCCGCAGACTTTGACGGCGATGGCGACGAGGACATCCTCTTTGTCTTGGATCGGTTCCAGTGCGATGTTCCTCGAGCTCGTGGCACCATGAACACCCCCGAGGGTTCTCCTATCTACACCAATACGGGAAGTTTCCTGGGTGAGTGCGTTCAATGCACCCAGAACAGTCACTGCGGCATGGACGAGATGTGTATCAACGACGAGTGCATCGCTGCGGGCTCTCGATCGGCTCAGCCAATGAGTTTCAACGGGCCATCCGGACCGTTCGGCAACGGCCAGGCCCCAATGTTGAGCCTGGACAGCGGAGATGCCGGCGTCGCCACTCGACACACCTTCACTTTTGGCACCGCCATTGACGACCTCGAGACCTACGCCTTCGTGGTGCACTATCCGTATGACTTCGGCTGGAACGGCTTTTCAAGCCTGGGGCCGGTTGGCACGGAGGTCGGCCGAGTGATCATCGATGAGGTGGGCAGCGAGGTGCTCAACGCACCACTCGTGACCTACAACTCGGGCCTTTCGTTCGTCGATCACGATGACGATGGCGAACCGGCCAGCGAGATCTTGCTCGGATACCAAAGCTCGTCGTCACATCGTCTGACCGCCACCTTCCCCTGGGGCGACTTCGATCCCTCAACCTTGACCAATAGCGCGTCTCGAACAATCACCTTGGTGCTGAACGCAGGGTTGATGTCAAACCCGGCGGTCTCAGGTGACTATGACTTGCAAATCAGAATGATCTCGATCGACCCAGACAACGGCAACTACGACGATGGAGCAGGTACACCTCCTGTGAGTCTCACGTTCCAAGTGACAGCCAGCATTGCTGCCATTGGAGAACTCTTCGTCAACGGATTCGAGTCGGGTGACACCACCGGATGGTCGTCCACCACCGGACAAGCACCTCCCGGCATTCCTGGAGACACCTGCACAACGGCGATCAACTACTCTGGCGGCACGCTGATGGGCAGCTTGCTGAACAACACCGCATCTGGCACCACTGATAGCTGTGGCACGGGCAACACGATCGACGAGTGGGTCTCCTACACCGCAACCTGCAATGGCACAGTCACTGTCAGTACCTGCCACGCCGGCACTGACCTCGACACCATCTTGTCTGTGCGGCCGCAAGCCGGTTGTGAGATGCTCGCATCAGAAATCGCTTGCAATGACGATGCGGCAGGGGCGCCCGTAGAGTGCGATCTCGAAGGCCTCAATCGCAAGAGCACTGCGACGTTCGCCGCTACGGCAGGAGTCGACTACGTGTTCCGCGTTTCTGCTTTCAACGACTCGAGCGGGACCTACGAGATCGACGCGACCTGCACTCCGTAGCAATATCAAACTCTTCGGCTCACCGTTTGGCCGTCAGTTCCCTTTGGAGTGACTGGTGACCCAACCACCGGTACCAACGAGGGCGAGCGAACCTTCACCCTGATTCTCAACGGCGGTCTGGTCACCAACCTAACAGTGTCCGGCGACTACGACATACAGGTCGAGATGATCTCCAACGACCCGGACCCGTTGCCTCCGGCGATGCCACCGGGCGGCAACTCTGACACGGAGTTGGCGATCCACCGGTCAGTATCGTCTTCCACATCACACCAGTATCGTTGCCCCAGGTGAGATCTTCACCAACGGTTTCGAATCCGCCGAGACCAGCGCCCGGTGGGAGAGACCGGTTTTCAGGCTTCGGGGGCTTACACTGTTCGCGAGTCGCGGATCGACGCGCGACTGGACTCGGGTCTGGTCTCGCGTTCCGACTCACACAGGCAAGCTGGCCAGGGATTCTGACCGGCGAGGAGCGCAGCCAGCGCTGGACTCTCGGCATATGCACCGAGATGTCGCTGGGGTAATAGCACTGCAAGATGCACCATGATCAGGTGGGTGTAAGCCAAAAGTTCTCGAGCCGAGGCCCGCTGCCGAGAGTCTCCGTCGGGCAACTCGAACGGTTCTCCCACCACAACCTCCACGCGGCTACGCCTGCAGCGGCGGAGGTTGTGACCGACTGTGTCGGTGTCAATCAGAGCGATCGGCAGGATTGGGACTCGGGCCCGCGCTGCGATGAACGCCGCACCACTCTTCCCTCTGTTCAAAGCCCCATTTCGACTGCGCCGTCCCTCCGGCGCAAGCGCCAACACTCCGCCACTCTCGAGTGCCTTCAGAGCGCTGCGCAACGAACCAAGGTCAGCCTGCTCACGCTCCACAAAGATGCCACCTGCGCCCTTCAGAAAACGTCCATACAACCAATGGTGTTCCCAGCGCTCTCCCACCAAGAAACGCCAGTTGATCGACGGTAGCGAGAGAAACACAAGCGGCGTATCGAGGGCGCTCATGTGGTTAACCACTATAAGGAAGGGTCCTGAACGTGGGATGTTCTCAAGCCCACGGACCGAGGTGCTCCAAATCGCCCAGTGGATTGGGAGAATCAGCCGACGCAGCCAGCGGTGGTATGCAGTTCCGTTCCGCGGCATCGCTCCTAAAGGGCGCTGCCGAAGCACGTTCACTGCTTTGGCCGCGACGACCAGCGGAAGGCGGCAAACAGGCCAACCGCACCGACCACAACAAATCCAAGCGCGCCCAGCTGGTACTTGGTCACCTCGAATCCGATGAAGCTGCCAACGAAGTTGGACACGGGGTAGTGGCGGGTCGTGTCTAGAAGTATTCGAAAACTGCCTGCGCAGAGAAGGAACGTGGCCATCAAGGCGCCCTTCGGAAGAGCCTTGCTCGACAGCCACAACAAGAAGCCGCTCAAAGCGAAGCCAAACGCCACCGCGTAGAGCTGCGAAGGATGCACAGGAACATCTCCCAAGGCGGAGTTCGCCCAACTCGGATCCGGGTACCTGACCGCCCACGGCAACGCGCACTCATTTCCATGGCAACAGCCCGCCATGAAGCAGCCGATCCGGCCAACGCCCTGGCCAAGCGCCACAGACGGTGCAGCAAGATCCATGGCACTCAACAAACTTACTCTAAAAAATCGATAGAAGATCACCGCCGCCAGCAGCGCGGCGGCAACACCGGCCAGCACCGTGGCACCTGAGTTGAGCACGGAGCCAGCGATCCGTGCCGCCTGTTCGGTGGCGCCCTGCGCTCCCGCCGTGCCCAGGCCCCTGCCAATCAGAAAGGGAACGTGCGAACCGACGAGGGCTGAAAGGACGAGGATCAAGCCCCCGTCAAACGCGGTCCGACGGCCAATCCCATACTGAGGTGCGCGAACGATCGCCATCGCCAGGCCTGCTGCGAAAGCGAGCGCCAGCGCCACTGAATAGCTGTAGATGACGAAGTCACCGGATGCGAAGAGGATGCGGTACAAAGAGGACCTCTAAGGTGGGACAAAAAGGGATATCAAGAGACGTAGATCGTTGGAAGAAGCTAGCACGCTGCGAGTGCCACCGTAGGCCCTCGGCAAGCGCCAAGACTCAGTAGGAAAAACACCCCTCAGGCGTCGCGATTCCTCGGGCAATAGGAGCAGAGTTTCATGCCCCGGCCCCACAATCCGAACTAGTCACCGGTACCAAAACCAAGGCCTAGAACTTCCGCGCTAGCACGGTTGAACGAACCGCGAGTTCGGGTCGAGTGCTTGTCTTACTCGGTCAAGCAACATGCCGCCGTGCCTCTGACCGAGAATCACGCGCGCCGACTTTCGCGCGCTACCTCGTCGCATGAGCTGGCCCGTGAGGCCCAGCTGCATGAGCGCCTCGTCAACTCTCTCCGTTTCGCCAAGCGGCAGACTGACAAGCAGCTGCTGGGTAGCGGAAAAGACACGATCGAACTCGGAGAAGACACTCATCTTTTCCAACTCCACAAAGCGGGGAATCGTCATCGGCACCTTCAATGCAACGCGTCTAGTGTCGACCCAATTCAGTTCGCGTGTGCGGTTCCAGAACGCCGCATCTGCTGTGTCCGCCAGCAACTCGACGTCGTGATCAGACACAGTGCGAGCACGCGCCCAGCTCCTTAGATTGGCGGCGCGTTCATCGAGACCCGCATCTGGGCCACCAATTTGGATCGCGAGAGTCCACTGCCGACCAGAAGAGCCGATTTCGACACTGTGCAGATCAACCGCCAGCAACTCAGTCCGCGTTCGCAACAATGAATGCAGCAACGCCTCCGACGCCCTCAAGTCCAGTTGGTGGACCAACACCGTGCGGTAGTTGGGCGGCTTCGGGAAAACCTTGAAGGTGACTTCGGTCAGACAGCCGAGACTGCCTAAGGAGCCAACCATCAGCTTCGAGAAGTCGAAACCAGCCGCGTTCTTGACCACCTTCGCTCCTTGCGTTCCGAGGTGGCCGAGACCGTCGACGAAGCGGATGCCCAAGACGAAGTCGCGCACGCCGCCGTGTCGCAACCTGCCTGGTCCAGCAGCATTGCTCGCAACCGTCCCGCCGACCGTGGCACCCGCTTCCACTAGTAGTGGGTCAAAGGGTAAGTACTGACCGTGCTCGCGCAAGGCGGACTGCAGCTCTGCGATCGGTGTACCTGCTGCGGCGGTCATGGTGTATTCGCTCGGTTCGTACTCGGCGATGCCGGTCAGCACTGAGATGTCACACAGCTCGATACCGCTCACATCAGAGGCATCGCGAACGTCGAGCACGCTCTTGGTACCGCCTGCATGTACAAAGATTGGTGCGCTATCGCCACGCACTAGTTCGCAGAGATCTTTGGTGTCGCGAATCTTCATTCGCGCGAAATCACACCGGCGGCTTCGAGCGGATGGATGCCCTGGTGCGACAGGGCTGGCGCTTCTCCCGGCAACATCTTGCCGGGGTTTGCGACCCCGCCTGGATCCACCGCTGCCTTCAGGCGATCCATCACCGCCAGATCTTCCGCCGCGAACATCTCGCTCATGTAGGCGAGCTTCTCCACACCCACGCCATGCTCGCCGGTGATCGAACCGCCCAGTTCCAAACACAGGCGCAAGATCCTTCCAGCTAAGGCCTCGGCACGCTCGAGTTCTCCCTCGTTGCGTCCGTCGTAGAGGATGAGTGGGTGCAGATTGCCATCGCCCGCGTGGAACACGTTTGCCACACGGAGACCGTCTTCTTTAGAGAACTGCTCGATCTTCGACAACGCTTCGCCCAGGCGTAACCGTGGCACCACTCCGTCTTGAACGATGTAATCAGGGCTCAACCGACCGACTGCTGAGAATGCTCCCTTGCGTCCCTTCCAAATGGTGGCGCGTTCCGCTGGCGAGGCGGCGAGGCGCGTTTCGACCGGTTTGGTTCGTTCGATGACCTGAGCCAGCATCTCGCTCTCGGCATCGACCAGTGCCGCTTCACCATCCAGTTCCACGATCAACAACGCCGCTTGGTCGGGATACCCAGCCTGAACCGCGGCTTCAGCCGCTTCGATGGCTAGGCGGTCCATGATCTCCATCGCGGCTGGCAGCAAACCTGAAGACACCACCTGTGCCACCGCATCGCCAGCTGATTCGAGCGAGTCGTATGCAGCCAGCAGCGTATAGGTCGACTCTGGCAGCGGAAGCAGTCGCAGCGTGATCTCGTAGGCAATTCCGAACAACCCTTCGCTGCCAACGAACAGGCCTGCGAGATCAGGTCCCACGTGTTCGAGCGAATCTCCGCCGCCCAACTCGGTTGTCTCCCCGTCGGGCAAGACCACCTTGAGACCAACAACATGGTTGCTGGTCATACCCGTCTTCAAGCAGTGCGCCCCGCCTGAATTGAAAGCGACGTTACCGCCGAGCGTGCACACGGACTGACTCGAAGGATCTGGCGCGTAGTACAGCCCAACGTCGCGTGCAGCATCCGAAACCCACTGATTTACTACCCCCGGCTCGACCACTGCCAAGCGGCGCTCCGCATCGATTTCGACAATCCGTCGCAACCGATTCAGGGCGATCACCACCCCCTCCGCTACCGGTAGTGAGCCCCCGCTCAAGCTGGTCCCACTCCCGCGCGCCACATACGGTACTCCATGCCGTGCGCACAATCGCACCACCTCGACCAGGTCCTCTGAGGACCTCGGAGCTATCACCGCCAATGGTCGCTGCGCAAAGGCGGTGAGCGCATCCGACTCGTAGGCAATCAGCTGCTCCTTGCCCCGTTTCACTTGGTCGGGGTGCAACAAACGGTCTAAGTCGGCAAAGAATTCATCCATAGCGGATGCCACGATAGCTCAAGTCGCAATGGAACAACCCAAGGTAGCGATCCGTTGAACTGAATACACTGAGCTCAGGACGATTCTCGAGCTTGGCAGCGAGGGGCGCGCCCTTTGCGAGCGACAATTCGCTCCACTCGCCGCCTCGCAGCTTTCTTTCATCTACTTTTGGCCAAATCGATGTTCACCGACACCAACTCATTCCGTCACCGGCGACACCACGCACTGGGCTTATGCCTCCTTCTGACCGCTGCAACCAGCGCGGGTCAGCCGGTTCACGCCCAGGACCAGGATCCTGCATCGCCCGAACTCGACGTCACCGAGCGCCTCGCGGTTCGCGAAACAGGTGTTCTGCTGGACCTTCCTCGGCTCAAAAACTCAGCCATCGCCAAACTCCAACCCACCGACCTTGCCGTCTCTCAGGCTGATCGCCGGCTACAAACAACCCGCATCGCGCGTCTGGACCCAGCATCTGAGCCCTGGACCATCCTGATCTACGCCGACGCGCTACAAAGCCACTACCGCACCATTGCTCTGGCATCACAAGCGCTGTCCGAATCCGCCGACATGCTGGCCGAACTCGGCAACGTGTCCCTGGTGGTTTCAGCGTCTGATGATCGCAGCCTGCTGGACGCAGAACGTGATCCCGAGCTGATCGCCAATGCACTCACGGAACTCGCCAACAGCAGAGTCGGCACCGACACCATCACCCACCTGCGACGCGACATCAACACCCGTCCGATTGAGGATGTCTTCTTAGAGGAACTCAGCTTCCTCCGCGAGCGCGCCGATCGCCTGCTAGTCCAGGCGGCGTCTGTTTGTTCCTTGCCGCCCTGTCTCCTGCTCAACATCTCGAATGGGTTCGAGCTGGCTCCCAGTGCCGCGTATCGCGGCGTGCCGCTGACTCAGCTGACGAGGGGAGCAGGTGGCACCACTCATGGCGACATTGCGACCGATCTCGAGATGGGCCTCGCTGCCCGCGGCTGGACGGTGATCTCGATGGCGCTTGAACCAACAGTGGACGATCCCAAGCGCACCAAGAACTCCCACGATGTGGGTACCGACTTCGACGCTTGGAAGGCGACCACTCCTGGCGTTCAAACCGGCCCTCCGCGTTCACGGGGCAACCGCCATGATCGGCTGCCGAGCCAGGCACTTGAGGTCTACACCAATCCGAGACTAGAACCACTGCGACTTCTTGGAGCAGCAACCGCAGGCGCTACCCTGCGCGTTCAAGAGCAAGTGTCGATCGAACTCGAACGCTTGCTCGACCGCTGGTGGCTTTTTTATCTCACCGAGACCTCCACTGAAATCGGCGTCGAAACAGCCGCTGAAACAGCCGCTGAAACCGCAGCCGAAACCGCGGATGAGCACCCAGACAGCGGCACGGTGCTGCCACTCAGCGTCACCTGGCCCAACCAGTCGGCGTTCCAGAAGCGTCGTTCGGTCAAGAAGCGCCTCGGCTTTGTCCCCGAAGAAGAGCCACTTAGAGTCCAGCGCTGGGCGCGCCATTCAAGCCCCACGATCATCACCGATGCTCGCCTGCGGTCCCTCAAGCGCAGTCGATATCTACTGGGCGACCTTGAGTTCACTCCGGCTGAACCCAGCCAAGAGGACATCTCGCCACTCAAACTCGATACTCCAGCCGCTGTGCAATTCACACCGCTTAACGAACGGCCTAGGGTCCGGATCTCGGCGATCGGTCCCGCTGGCAGCATCCGCTACCAGGAGATGGCCTTGGAAAGTGGCGGTGGTGACGCGGTGATCGTTGATCTTCCGATCTGGGCACGAAGATCGCCCGCAATTCTTGAAGAGCTTGGCACCGGCCGGTGGGCAGTCATCACCCGCTAGCAGCCTGTCGCTAGCCGAGCCTACCGCCAACCTTCTCCGCCTCTCGCACCAGCATCCGATGAGTGCTCTTGAGTACGCCACCGAGGATCGTGCTCTCGTCGCCACCATCTTCCACCATATGGTTGAGCACGCCCTGTGCTCGCAGTGTTGCCAAGCCATGCACTGCAGCCCAACCGGCAACGGCGACCTGCTGAAGGTCATCCTCACTCGCGCGAGGTCCCGCGATTTCTGACAGCGCCCGGATCAGCGGATCAAACGCGGGCCTTGAGCACTCTTCTCGATCGGGAAAGTTGCACTGGTCGCACAACTCTGGCCAGTACATGGTGGCAAAATCGGTCGGAAACTCCCCTGCGAAAGCGACATAGTCGATGCCGAGCAAACCCAACCGTTGGTCTGGATCCACGACGTCTTCGTGCGAGCTCATCCGCCTGCCCAGCTCCTCGAACCCTTCTCGAGCCACCTCTGCGAGCAGGCTCATTTTGTCGGCGAAGTGGTGATAAGGAGCGCGGTTGGAGACGCCGGCACGACGTGCGATCGCCCGCAGGCTGGTGCCGTGCACTCCGCGTTCAGCGAGTAGGCCGCGGGCCGCACGCAACAGGCTTTCGCGAAGATCGCCGTGATGATAGCCACGACACTTGCCGCTGGCCTCGTCGATACAACAACCGAACACCTTGACTACGGCTTTGACAGCGCCGCGCTTGGCCTTGGCTGCGCCCGCCGCTAGCTCGCTGGCTACCAAATCAGCGGCTGCCAAATCAGCGGCTGCAGGAGCCTTGGCCTTCGCCTTCATTTGGGCCTCTGCCCTGCGATGTTCTCGTTGATGACCATTTTGTGTCGCCCGTGAAACCTCTCGGAGCGCTTTCCTTTAGTACTGGTGTAGGCCGAAGTGTCTACTGGGCCCCGCATCGACGGCGAAGACTTGCTCGAAGCTTCATGCCCTATAAGACACAGAACCAAGCAGTGAGAGCAAATGTTCCGCTGCTTCGCAGCCAGAAGAACGCCTGCGGTGATGCGTCACCCAATTTTAGGCACATTCTTCCAGTTCGTCGAAACTCTTTCAATGTACACACCGTATACTTGGATGACGGCGCCATCTATACAGCGTATAAATTTGGTACCAGCCTTCCACCTCCTCCAGCAAGAACCACCGAAAATATAGGACTTTGATCGGCCCTGAGCCCTTCACCAAAGACAATCCGATGAGCAGCACCAATCGAACCGCATTCACCTCATCCCTTGGATTTGCCCTTTCCTTGTGCATTGCCCTGTTCGCGCTCGCCTTGAACCCAGCCTCAATTTCAGCTTGGGAAGTCGATCTCGATCCCAACCAAATCGGATCGCCCATTGCAGCTCCCTGGGCCGAGTCTGAGGATTGGTATGTCGAAGCCCTCTCAAACGGCACCGTGCTCCGCACCGAGCTGATCGGAACCGGCGTCACCAACCCGTTCAAAGCCGAGATCGAGTTCGAGGAGCAACGCATCCATGCTGTGTGGAAGCCACTGATAAACAGCCACTTCGAGGAGCACGAGAGCTACGAAGCCGAGGTCGCCGCTTATCGACTGAGCAAGCATCTAGGCCTCAACATGGTGCCGCCGACGGTGAAGCGTAAGATTGGTCGACGTTGGGGTTCACTGCAGTTGTGGGTCAACGATCACCGGACTTTCGCGAAGGCTGCCGCGACCAGACCCACTAACTTCGAGCGCTCGGACCAGATCGAGCTGATGCGGTTCTTTGACGCTTTCTTGGACAATCCCGACCGCAACGCAGGCAACTACATGGTCGACGACCGCTACCAAGTGGTTCTTATCGATCACTCGCGGGCTATGGATTTCGAAGCTCAGGGGCCGAAGCGCCAGGCGAGCATGCCTGCGCGATTTCACCGCGGCGCGGTGGACCGGCTGCGGGCGCTCGAGTTCAATGAACTTCAGGAGCTCCTGGGCGACATCATGGGGCGAAGCGATTTGCGCGGCCTGCATTTGTCCGCCAAACGTCTCCTTCGCTTTGTTGACGCCGAGACTGAGACCCATGGGTCGGCGATCGTCTTCGAGACGGTTCGACCCGCCATCCGACCTCTGCTCACCCTGACCCGAGCGGGCGCTTCGAATGGGAGCACCGACCAGCCCTAGCAACCACCAACACAGTTTTCGCTGTCACCCGTTCACCGGTTGCAGCACCTCCATGCCCTGCGGCCCGCACAGCCCCAGGGCATCTTTTTGCCTATGGCCCCCCGTTGCACTGCAGCACTCAAGCGCCCGAATCGCCTAAACCCTTCGCGCCAACCACTCAACCAAAACCACAGAGGCTTTGCTCTGCATCGGCGCATCAAGGATCAGCTCACCTTGCGACGCGCCAGAGGCGCTTGGAGCAAGCAAGTGATGTTGGAGGGGCCAGTGATACTCATCACTGGCCCCTCCAACTAGAATCAACCATGGCGGCTCCTTCTTGACCGCTGCTGACTCCCCACCATGAGACCTGCTATTCCACCATTGCGAGCCGCGCTAGTTGCTTCGCTCCTCGCCCTGCTGACTGTGACCGGCCAGCAACTCGCAGGCGCTCAGTCGCGAACACCGCAGCCGCCTTCTCGCCAAGCCCTTTGCGAGGAGTTGTCCGCCAGTTCGAATCCCTACTTCGGTTCAGCGGCCACCATTGGAAACCCGACCGACGCTGCACCGGAAGACCTGCTGCGCGGTGCCCGCATCGACCTTCAGCAAGGTCGCTTCCAAGACGCCATCGCCAAGACCGCTCTGCTACTGGACCCGGCCAATCCTCAATCGTCCGCCGCCAATCAAGTACAGGCCGCTTGGCTCGCAGGCTTAGCCAACCTCAGGCTTGGGGAAATCGCCAACTGCCTTGGCCATACCAATGGAGAACTAGACGCCGGTGGCGGCGCGAACCCTGCTCCACACTCGCCTTCTGCAGCAGCCTGCATCTTGCCATTACAAAACGATGCGATCCACCGAGATCCAACCGCGACCCTAGAGGCCGCCCAACACTTCCTCGCCATCCTGCGCCGTCAACCGCGTAACCCGACGGCGGCCTGGCTGGCTAACCTTGCAGCGTCGTTGGCCAACCAACCGTCGATCGTGCCTGACCAAGTGCGGCTCGATCTAACTCCCAAAGCGCGGGCAACGGACCCCCGAGTCTGGCGCAACATCGCACCCGCTCTCGGCGTCGACATCACCGATCTCGCTGGAGGCGCTGTGGTCGAGGATCTCGATGGTGACGGCCTTTTGGATCTAGTGACCAGCACTTGGGATCCGTGCGGCGGACTCACAGCATTTCGCAACCGGGGCAGTTCCGGCTTTCAGGACGTCACCGACCAGTGGGGACTCGGCGAGATCGCGGGTGGACTCAATCTGATGAGCGCTGATTACGACAACGACGGCCGCGTGGACCTGTTCGTTACGCGCGGCGCCTGGCTCCTGTCTCACGGGCGTATCAGCAACTCGTTGCTACGCAATACCAGTGCCCCAAACCGGGAATCATCGAGCGCTGCGCCACCGCTTTTTCTTGACGTTACCGCGGCGGTTGGCCTCGCGACCCCTCCGCAGCCCACCCAAGCCGCGGTCTTCGCGGACTTCGACAATGACGGCGATCTTGATCTGTATGTCGGCAACGAAGCCACCGCCGCTTCTCCACATCGTTCACAGTTGCTCCGCAACGATGCAGTGCAAGGATCCGACCTGCGTCAGTTCGTCGACGTCACAGAGGACGCCGGGGTCGCAAACCTGCGCTACGCCAAAGCGGTGGCCGCAGGCGATGTCGACAACGATGGCGATCAAGACCTCTATGTCTCGAACTTTGGCATCAACCGGCTCTACCTCAATGTGACCGCGACCGACGGCAAGCTTAGGTTCAGCGATCAAGCTCAAGCCCTGGAAGTCACCGAGCCTACGGTGCAAAGCTTCGCCACCTGGTTCTTCGACTTCGACAACGACGGCGACCTCGATTTGTTCGTCGCCGACTACCAACAGCAAGCCGACCGCGTCGCGGCGTCCTACTTCCCTCTAACCTCACGCATCGGCAGAGCCTCGACACCGGGCGGCCAACCATTGATGTATCTCAACCAACTAATGGAGAACGGCACGCTGAGCTTCACCGAGGTCAGCAGCGAAGTTGGAATAACGCGCCCCGCCATGCCGATGGGAGCGAACTTCGGCGATCTCAACGGTGATGGTCTGATCGATCTCTACTTGGGCACAGGCGAGCCGAACCTCGCCAGCCAGTTTCCCAACCAGGCGTACCTCAACCAAGGCGACCGATTCAAAGACATCACCATGAACTCGGGCCTAGCCCACATCCAGAAGGGTCATGGCACCGCCTTCGGCGACCTCGACAATGACGGCGACCAGGACCTACTCCACCAGCTTGGCGGCTTCTATCCGGGAGATCCTGGGGCCAACGCATTGTTCGAAAACCTGAGCCAGCAAAACGAAAGCAAGCATCGATGGGTCACTCTGCGCTTCCGTGGCACCAGCACCAATCGATTCGCTGTGGGCGCTCGAGTCCGCGTCATAGTCAATCAGCGCACGTTGCAGCGCACATTGCACCGCACTGTCGGAACGGGTGGCTCGTTCGGGGCCAGCAGCTTGCAACTCGAAGTTGGCCTTGGCCAAGCCACGGGGAACCTCAGCGTCGAAGTCGACTGGCCCGGCGGCCCCAGCCAGAAGTTCACCGATCTCGAACTCGATTCAATCTACCTGCTCCACCAAGGACAGGCGCAGGCTCAACGGATCCTGGCTGCCCCGCACGTCATGCTGAGACGCTCCCCATCCGCGGATGCAGCTGCCAATCATGACCACGACGCACCAGGCTCAGTCCCTTGAGACTTCTTGCGCTTGGATTGCTGGTGAGCGCTGGTGCCGTCATGGCAGCGCCGTCGCTGGTCGATGTGACAAAGACCTCGGGCGTCGACTTCGTGCACTTCAACGGCATGACCGGCCGGCTCTACTACGCGGAAACGGTCGGAGCTGGCGGCGCACTGCTCGACTACGACAACGACGGCGATCTCGACCTGTTCCTCGTCCAGGGTCACCTGCTGGGTGGCGATCGGCAGCTGAGTGACGCGCTGATCGCGTGGCCTGAAGGTCAACCGCTCCGCGACCGGCTGTTCCGCAATGACCACCACGCCCGGGCCGCAGCCGAACCCGCCCGACCAGCAGCCGCCGGCTTGCACTTCACCGACGTCACCGAAACTTCAGGAATCAGCAGCACCGGCTACGGCATCGGCGCAAGTGCAGCTGACGTCGACAACGATGGCGACATCGATCTTTACGTTCTCAACTTCGGCCGCAATACCCTTTGGCTCAACCAAGGGGACGGTACGTTTGTTGAAGCGACCAAAGACACGGGTGTCGACGACCCAAGCTTCTCAGTGGCCGCGTCATTCACCGACGTCGACCAGGATCATCGGCTCGATCTCTACGTCGCGAATTACGTCAACTTCTCGTTGGTCACCACTAAGCAATGCCTCACCGCTCGCGGCGAGAAGGACTACTGCGGCCCGGGCGCCTTTAAACCACAGGCCGACAGCCTGTTCATCAATCAGGCCACTGGGACGTTCCGCAACCAGAGCGCTCGCCTGCCCGTTCCGGCTGGAGCTGGCATGGGGGTACTGAGCGCTGACTTCGACACCAACGGTAGTGTCGACTACTACGTCGCGAACGATCTCAATCCGAACCAGATGCTACTGAGTACGCTGGCCAAGGATGGCCCGACCTTCTCGGACGAGGCGCTTCTTTATGGAACAGCTCTCAACAAAGACGGCGAAGCCGAGGCCAGCATGGGGCTCGACGCCGCCGACTTTGATGGTGATGGCGATCTCGATCTATTCGCCACTCACTTTCGTCGTGAAAGCAACACCCTCTATGTGCGCGAGGAGAGCGGGTTCTACTCCGATCAAAGCGCCAGGTTTGGCCTTGCGCAGCCAAGCTGGCCGCGGACCGCCTTTGGCACCCGCTTCACAGATCTTGATAGCGACGGCGATCTTGATCTAGTGGTGGCCAATGGCGCCGTCACCCTCCAGCCCGGTGACGACCGGGACAAGGATCCATACCCGCTCGGCGAGCCCAACCAGTTCTTTCGCAACGACGGAGGCCGCTACGTCGACGCCTCTTCCACTGTTCCCGCTCTCAGCGGTGGCATCCCGAGTGTCTCGCGCTCAGTGCTCACAGGAGATCTCGACAACGACGGCGACACTGATCTGGTGATCACCAACAACAGCGGCGCGGTCCAAGTCTTGGTCAACAACTGGGAGCGCGAGGCAGCAGGAACGTGGCTCGGACTGGACGTACGACTGGCCGCCAAGCACGGCGGCCGACCTGCACTGGGCGCAACCGTCATGTTCGACGCAGATCCGCCGGCCGTTCGAGCGGCCAAACAACAGCGCCCACCACGCATCGTGCGAGTCCACAACGACGGCGGCTACGCTTCTGCGGTCGATCATCGGATCCTGCGCAGGATCAACACCACCGATCAGACCGCTCAACACCTCCGGTTCGCGGTAGCCTGGCCCGACGGTAAGCGAGAGAACTTCGCGATCCCTATCGGACCCGACACAGTCGCTCGCTACCACCGAATCGTCCAAGGGACAGGTGCCGCAGTCAAACCCGTTGCTACCCCTTAAGCCCGCAAAGCCCCTTTCAGACCAAGAGCGAAAGTCTCCTCCTATGCCCGTACAGCCCAGAGTCTCCGTCCGCAGCCTTCAACAGTTGAGGCTGCCCTCAGCGATCGCACTTTTGCTTTTCCTCTCAGGACTCGCAGTGCACAATCCAGCGACAGCTCAACCGAGCGGCCTCGTGCCGATCCCTGAAGTATCGCTCGATGCGATGGAGCCTGCCGTGCGGACGCAACTCGAAGAGCAGCGCACAGCCCTTGAGGCAGCAGCCTCCAGCCAGGGCGCGCAAAGTCCAACTGAGGGCACAGGCGCACTGCGGCTCGGCACCGCCTTCGGTGAGCTCGGCCAGCTCTATCTGCTCTACGACCTCACCGCGCCAGCTCGCGCTGCCCTGACGAACGCCGCGGCCTATGAACCGCAGGAACCTCGCTGGCCCTACCTGCTGGGTACGCTCTACGAGGTGGACAGTGACACCGAGCGCGCCATCGAGAGCTACACAGCCTCACTCGAACTGGCCACTGCGGCGGGTGCGCCCGGCAACCTGGTCAATCCAATCCGAGCGCGCCTGGGGCGATCGCTCCTAGCAGGTGAACGCTTGGAAGAGGCTCAACTCCAGTACCAACACTTGCAAGGCTTCCCAGACTTTCAAGCAGTCGGCCTCAACGGTCTCGGACGCATTGCCGCTGCGCAGGGTGACCACAAGCGCGCAGTGCAGGACCTTTCAGCGGCCCTCGCCGCTCAGCCCACCGCCAATCAGATTCACTATGCACTCGGTCTTTCGCACCGCGAACTGGGTCAGCTCGAGCGGGCGCGGTTTCACCTGGAAAACCGCGGTGATAGCACCGTACGGTTCCCCGATCCGATCGTGGCCGAGGTGCAAAGCAAGGCTGACGGCGCTGGCGCCATGCTAACCCTGGGTCGAATCTCACTGGCCACCGGAGAGATCGACACGGCCCTCCAGCGCTTCCAACGAGCCCTCGAGATCCAGCCCGACAGTGCCGCGGCACACAAGTCGTTGGCTAGCCTGCAGCTGCGGCGCGGCGAAACCGCTCTAGCCATCGATCTGCTTCAGCAGGCCGTGGTACTGACACCCGACGACGTCGGCCTGCGCTACTTCGTGGCACAGCTTCTGGTCGACGCAACAACTGCCACCACCAAGGAGCACCGAGCAGCGCGAATCGCTAGCGCTCTGGAGCACCTCGAAGAAGTGTTAGCGCTGGCTCCGGACTTCACAGAGGGTCGCGCGTTGTTGGCGAGCACCCAAAGGCGGGCCGGCCGTTTTGACGGTGCGGACGCCACCTACGCTGCCGGCATCGCGCGCGATCCTGATGCGATCGAGCTGCACTACCACAGAGCCGAGACGATCGCCGAACGCATCGCAGTTCAAGCCAAAATTCCAGGCGCCCCGGTCGAGAGCTGGGGTGCTCAAGGACGCGCCTCGTTGAGCCAATTCCTCAGTGGAATTCAAGCCGCCGGCGAATCGTGGGGGGATGACTTTGAGCTGGGAGTGGGCCTGCTTCAACTAAGACTCGGTGACTCGGCCCCGGGCAGGCAGCGCCTGAGCTCTCTCCTGGTCACGCCAGACATCGAACCGAAGATCGCTGCCCGAGCGGCGCTCTATTTGGCCAACGAAATGGCTCAACGATCGGCTCAGGCTTCAGCCATCAAGTCCAGATCGGACTCACCGAGTACCGCAGAAGCAACTGCCAGCCCGCTCGACAATGAAGCTGTAATGCTCTACCAACGCGCACTCGAACTTGACCCGGAACTCGCCGAGGCAAGATTCAACCTTGCCACTCTGTTCGGACGGCTCGAGCGCTTCGGCGACGCAGCCTCTGAGTACCAGGAGCTGATCCAGCAAGATCCGGAGAACTCAGCGGTTCGGTTCTCCCATGCGATGGCTCTGGCCCTGGCAGGCAGGGACGGCGACGCTCGCCAAGCGCTCGAACAGGCGCTCGAAGTCCTCCCCAGCGAACCCGTTCTGGCGCACCTGTTGACTCAGATCCTGGTTGCATCGCGCGACGACGCGGTGCGCGATGCCCAGATCGGTCTGGACCTCGCGATGCGGCTGTTCGATGCCCTGCCAACACCCGAACACGGCGAAACCGTCGCGATGGCCCTCGCCGAATCGGGTGAGTTCGCGAAGGCCGTGGAGTGGCAGCAGAAGGTGATCGAGCAGCTGAGTGAACAGGGCACATCCGCGGAGTCAGCCAAGCGTCGCCTCGATCAGTACCAAGCTCTGACGCCCGAACGAGCACCCTGGTCCGGCTAGGGCTCATCCGGCGCTAGAGTACGAAACGATCGTCAGCCCTAAGGCAACTGACGCTCCTGAGCAGCAGAGCCCTGACCACAACCAACGCAAGGAATCCAAGATGAGCAAAGTCGACTGGTACTACCACCGCAACGGTTGAACAAGCTGCACCAAAGCGTCCAAGTTCCTGGACGCACGCAGCCTTGAAGCCAAAGAGACCGTCTCCGCCAGCAAGAAGCTAGGCAAAGCCGAAGCCAAACACTTGATCACCAACGCCACCAGCATCACGGTTGCGAAGGGCAAGAAGATCACACAGTTTGCTGGCGGCAAGCCAACAGACGAAGTGGTCAACGCACTCCTTGGTCCCACCGGGAACCTTCGCGCGCCACTGATTCGCAAGGGCAAGAAGATCCTTGTGGGCTTCAACGAAGAAGCCTATGAAGACGTGTTGGGCTAGTAGGGCCGCCGGCGGCACAACCTCCCGCTAACGAAACAACGCCCTCCGATCCGCAAAGAAAGGAGGGCGAAGAGTTCAGCGGCGGCTCATGAACGCCGCTTGGTGGCGAGGACTCAAGATCCCTTAGAAAGGAAGCCTCAGTCTGATGCGAGGTAGGACGATGGTTGCTCCTCCTCGCTCGCGATACCGCCAGTCGCTGCTAGAGCGACCAGTGTCTCGCCTGTCGTACCGGCCTGTGTCGTTCCGGTTGTTGCCGTATCGGTCGTTGTCGTATCGGCCGTTGTTGTGGTCACGGTTGCGACCAGTGTTCCGGTAGGCCCGGGCGTACTCAGCGTTGAGCGCCTCGATCAACCGTCCCACTCTGTACAATTCGTGTTGGGCCGAACGGTTCCGCGAGCGGCTCAACGTGTAGTCGGCCTCTTGGTACAACTCAGCCAGACCACGAAGGTCGTCGTAGCTGTGGCGGAGGCTTGAGTACCTCCGGACCTTGCGCTCGTAAACCTCTGCACACTCGTGCAAGTTGTACACCGCCTCAATTGCGTGACGCGAACGACCGTAGCGATCTCTCTTGAGCTCGTACAAAACGCGCTCAGAAGCGTTCTCGAGCTCACGAGCTAGCTGCTTCACACGGTACCCCGCATCGTAGCCATGGCCGCCTCGTCGGTATTCCGAGTTGGTTGAGCCAGAGCTCGCCAGAAGCGCCGGTGTCCCGACGAGCCCTAGAAGTAAAGTTGCAATGAAGACAACGAGTGTTTTCGTTTTCATGATTGGTACCTCCTAAAGGTTCGTCTGCTGTGAAGGTCGAATGGCCTTCGGGTAACTGATGTTGCAGCAGTCGTGCCAGTCCTGGATTGCGGAGTGCACAGAGAGGACTGAAGCCTTTGTTTTCAGTGGTTTTGGGGTGATCTAAGCAGAGTCTGCGGCAGCTTTGGAACAGTGGATGCGCAGGCAAAGTGTCCTCATTCGGGGACGTCTCTGAAAACGAGAGGGTGGCCGACTGACAGGCGGGAGTGGAGATGGAGACCGAGATGAGCTTGGCGAGGCTGGAGGATGCGGATCATTGCTGTGGGCAAAGGGCTTTCGCGTTGACGAGGCAGGCGATTGCAGGCTCGCCCTCGCTCCTTTCGGCGGATCGGGATCCCCCTCGTAGGCACCGGCTGCGGGCTCTTCTTGAGCGGGTAGGCGTGCCCTTGCCTGCGCACTCGTCGCCGGCAACGTGGTGGGCTTCTCGAGCGTGGTCGTGAAGGGCTCCTCGAGAGCTGCCGACTCGGGGGACGCCCTCACCACCTTCGTCGCTAGTGAAACTCGTCAGGGCGGCGCATCTGATCGTGACCATCTAGGGACGTGGTGGCAAAGGGG